>JAXMCU010000005.1:0-185925 GCA_046349195.1 Hyphomicrobiales bacterium | reverse complement strand
AAACTCGTGAGCGTGTCGCCGGTGAAGCTGCTGCTGGTCGGGGCCGCGGAATCCTGGGCGGTGAGATAGACGAAAATGTCGTTGCCGCTGCCGCCATTCAGCGTATCTGCCCCAAGACTGCCAATCATCGTGTCATTGCCGCCATTGCCGATGAGCATGTTGTTGCCGGTGTTGCCCGTGATGACGTTGGCGTCGTCATTGCCCGTGCCATTGATATTGCTGCTGCCGGTGAGTGTCAGGTTCTCGACCGTGCCGCTGACTTGCGAACCCGAGAGATCGAAAGTGATCGATGACTTGATCAGATCGATGCCATTGGTATTGCTCTCGTTGACCTTGTCTCCCGCGTTGTCGACGACATAGGTGTCGTTGCCGTCACCGCCGATCAACGTGTCGGCCCCGCCGCCGCCATTGATCGTGTCGTCGCCCTTGCCCCCCGAGATCACGTTGTTGCCGGAGCTGCCGGTCAAGGTGTCATTCCAGTCAGAGCCTGTCAGGTTCTCGAAATTGGACAGCGTGTCCTTTCCGGCCCCGACCGTATCCTGCTGGCTTGTCACGGACAGATTGACGGTCACGCCGGAGGTGGCGAAGGCATAGCTCACCGTGTCGGTGCCGGCGCCCCCGTTCAGCACGTTGTTGAAGACATCGCCTTCCAGCCAGTCGTCCTTGCCTGACCCGGTGAGGTTCTCGATATTCGTCAGCGTGTCACCCTGGGCATCACCACCTAGGTATGTTTTGCCCGCGAGGCTGACCTTTACCCCATCTCCAGACGTCGCATAGCTGGCCGTATCGGCTCCCACGCCGCCATCTAGCTTGTCAGCACCGGCGCCACCAATCAGTGTGTCGTTACCGGTGCCACCATCGAGCGTGTCGTTGCCGTCGCCGCCCGAAAGCGTGTTGTTGCCCGTGTTGCCGGTGATGACATTGTCGAGGTCGTTGCCTGTCCCGTTGATGCTGGACGACCCCGTCAGCGTCAGGTTTTCGACCGCGCCATAGGTCAACGACGATCCGAGCGTATAGGTGACGGAGGACTTGACCAGATCAATCTTGCTGTCGGTACCGGTGTCGTAGACTTTGTCGGCGGCGTTGTCGACGATGTAGGTGTCGCTGCCATTTCCGCCGTAGAGTGTGTCGGCGCCGATTCCGCCATCCAGCGTGTCGTCGCCATCGCCTCCGGCAAGCATGTTCGCTGCGGAATTGCCGATGATGATGTTGTTGAACTCATTGCCAGTGCCATTGATGGCGCCGCTGCCAGTGAGCGTCAGGTTCTCGATCTGGCCATTCGACGATCCAGCAAGCGTGTAGCTGACGGAAGACTTGACCAGATCGACCCCATCGCCGCCGGTCTCATTGACGACATCGCCAGTGCTGTCGACGATGTAGGTATCACTTCCGGCGCCGCCGAACATCTTGTCGTCGCCAGCGCCGCCATCGAGGATATCGGCGCCGAAGCCCCCAATCAGCGTGTCATTGCCGCCGTTTCCGGTGAGCGTGTTGTTGCCGCTGTTTCCGGTGATGACATTGGCATCGCCATTGCCAGTACCGTTTATATTGCCGGTGCCGCTGAGGGTCAGGTTTTCGATGCTTCCAAGCACCGTGCTGGATACGATGAGGCTGAAGCTGATCGACGACGTCACAAGATCATTGCCGCCACTGCCGTCGACACTTTCGTCGACCACGTCGCTGGCACTGTCGACGAAATAGGTGTCGTTGCCAGCGCCGCCAAGCATCTTGTCGTTGCCGGTGCCGCCATCGAGCGAGTCATTGCCCTCGCCGCCGTCCAGCGTGTCGTTGCCTCCGCCGCCAATGATCGTGTCATTGCCCTTGCCGCCGGAGATCAGGTTGACACCGGAATTGCCGGTCAGGATGTCGTCTCGCTCCGAGCCGGTCAGGTTCTCGAAGTTGAGCAGAGTGTCTGTACCGCCGATGCCGGTATCCTGGGCCGTGGTTTTCGAGAGGTCGACGGTGACACCCTGGCTGCTGGCGACAGGATCTTCCTTGATGTAGGCGTAGCTCACCGTGTCGGTGCCGGCGCCGCCGTTCAGCACGTTGTTGCCCGCGTCTCCCTCCAGCACGTCGTTCTGACTGGATCCGGTCAGGTTCTCGATGTTGGATAGGGTGTCACCCGCAGCGTCTCCGCCCGAACCTGTCTTGCTAAACAGGCTGACCGAGACGCCTCCTGTCGAAGCCGCGTAGCTTGCCGTGTCGGTCCCATCTCCACCATCCAGCGTGTCGACACCTTTCCCGCCATCCAGCGTGTCGCTGCCCTTGCCGCCGAAGATGGTGTCGTTACCGTCACCGCCTGACAGCGTATTGTTGCCGTCGTTTCCGATGATGACATTGGCATCGGCATTGCCAGTCCCGTTGATGTTGGCGGTTCCGGTGAGCGTCAAGTTCTCGATGCTTCCAAGCACCGTGCTGGAGGTGACGAGGCTGAAGCTGATCGACGACTTCACAAGGTCGCTGCCGTCACTGCCGCTGACGTTCTCGTCGACCACGTCGCCGGTATTGTCGACGACATAGGTGTCGTTGCCGGCGCCACCGGACATCTTGTCGGCGCCCGTGCCGCCGTCCAGCGTGTCGTTGCCGACCCCTCCGTCCAGCGTGTCGTTCCCGCCCCCGCCAATCAACGTGTCACTACCAATGCCACCGGATAGTTTGTTGGCACCGGTGTTACCGGTAATGATATTGTCAAGATCGTTGCCGGTACCTTCGATTCCGGCGCTGCCGGTGAGGGTCAGGTTCTCCACTGTGCCGGTGACTTGTGGTCCGGCGAGAGAGAAGTTGACTGTTGACTTGACCAGATCGATGCCACTGGTACCGCTCTCGTTGACTTTGTCGCCTAGGTTGTCGACGACATAGGTGTCGTTGCCATCGCCACCCGTCATCGTGTCGGCGCCGGTTCCGCCGTCCATCGTGTCGTTGCCGATGCCGCCGTCCAGCGTATCGGTCTCCGCGCCGCCATTGATCGTGTCGTCACCATCCCCGCCCGACAGCGTGTTGTTGCCGCTGTTTCCGGTGATGACATTGTTGAACTCGTTGCCAGTGCCATTGATATTGGCACTGCCGGTGAGGGTCAGGTTCTCGATCTGGCCCTTGTTTGCTCCTGGCAAGGTGAATGTGACCGATGAGCTGACGAGGTCCGTACCGCCGAGGTCCAGTCCATTGCCGCTGCCGTCGGTCTCGTCGACCACGTCGCTGGCGCTGTCGACGACATAGGTGTCGTTTCCGGAACCGCCGAACATCTGGTCGTTGCCTGTGCCGCCGTTCAGCGTGTCGTTGCCCCCGCCACCAGAGATGATGTCGTCGCCGCCGTTGGCGGTCACCGTGTCAGCCTGGTCGGTTGTCCCGGGGCCGCTGCTCGAGGTCCATGCCGACCCATTCCAGGTGTAGTACCCGGTCAGGTCCCAGCGTTCTCTGCCATTGTTGCCAGTCAGGACGGCCATGAATCGAAATCCCCAAGACACGGATCCCCCGCCGGAGAACCGGCAGGCCAGAGAGTTTCTTTAGGTCATCTTCGTTAAGCATCTGCTTATGGCCCACGGCAAATTGTGCCAGGCGAGCCTTTGGAATCCCTGGGGAAATCGGTTGAAATCAGGCGGGAAGCCCGGATGCTGGACCCATGCTGGGTCCGCCCGTTACGGGCCTGTCGCCATAGCTCGCGCCTGCACGTCTGCCCAGCGTGGGTCTACCTGGAGCGGGGCGAAATCGGCATCGGTCAGGATCCATTGCCGCATTTCCGCATTGCTCAGCGGGATCAACCGTCCGAGCAGTTCGAAGGCCGCGTCGGCCTCTCCGCCAACGCTGTAGAAGCAGGCGATGTTGTAGAGCGTCAGGTAGTCGTCGGGGGCGATGGCGAGGGCCGTCCGGGCCCAGGCCCCGGCGCGTTCGGCCTGACCAAGCTTGGCCAGGGCGGTGGCGAGAAAATAGGCAGGCCGTGGATTGTTCGGCGTCCGGGCGGCCTCGCGTTCGGCCCGCTCGACGCCTTTCTGGGACGAGCGCAGGGCTTCCCTGGGTCGACCCAGCGTCGTGTAGACCTGATTCAGCAGGATCAGGGCCTGATAGTCGTCGGGCTTCACTTCGGCGGCCCGTTCCCACTGCTCGGCCGTCTCGGCATAGCGGCCCTGAGCATAGTAGGATCGCCCGGCGAAGAATCGGGCCTCGAAGGAGTCGGGATCGAGGTCGATGGCGCGACGCAGATCGGCCTCGGCCTCTTCGTATCGGTGCGCCACGGAGAGGGCCAGTCCGTGCGACGCAAGCGCCTCCACCAGGCCGGGCTCCAGGGCCAGGGCCCTTTCGCTTTGCCGAAGCACCTCCGCCGCCGTGTCCTCGTTGTAGTCCATGTAGAGAAACGCGTTGCAATCGGCGAGGCCGGCATAGGCCCTGGCATAGTTGGGATCCAGTTCGATGGCCTGCTCGAAGCATCGCCGCGCCCTGAGATAGTCAGGCTTCGAGCCGCGATAGAAAAGTTCGCGACCGCGCAAGTAGCAGGTATAGGCTTCGACATTGATGGTGGGCGCACGCGCCATGTCCTGCCGCTCCTGCGGCAGCAGCTTGATCTTGAGCTGGTCGACGATCGCCGTGGTGATCTCGTCCTGAAGCGCAAAGACATCCTTGAATTCACGGTCGTAGCGCTCGCTCCAGAGATTGCCGCCGCTGGTGCCCTCGATCAGCTGGGCGGCCACCCGCACGCGCTCGCCGGAATGCCTGACGCTGCCATGGACGAGGTAGGACACGCCAAGCTCGCGCGCCACCCGTTCCATGTCCTCGGTTCGGCCCTTGTGACGGAAGACCGCGTTGCGGCTCAGCACGAAGAGTTCGGACACTTTCGAGAGATCGGTGATGATGTCCTCGGTGATGCCGTCCGAAAGAAAGTCCTGCTCAGGGTTGTTCTCGAGATTCGCGAATGGCAGGACAGCAACCGAGGTCCGGCCCGAGCCGCGATGTCCGTGTGGCTCCGCGCGCGGTCTTGCGGGGGGCTCTGTTGAGCGACCTTCGATCCCGAACACGTGGATCGGATAGGAGATGTTCTTCACCCGCTTGAGACCGAGGTCCGTGAAGCCGACCTCGATCCGGCTGCCGACCTGGTGACGAATTCCTTCCGAACAGATGATCGCGCCCGGCGCGGCCAGCGACGAAAGGCGGGCCGCGGCATTGATGTCGTCGCCATGCAGGTCGTCGCCATCGACGATGACGTCGCCCAGGTTGATGCCCAGGCGCAGCCTGATGTGACGATCCAGTGGCAGGCTGGCGTTGCGCACGGCCATGCCCGCCTGGATCTCAATTGCGCACTCGGCGCTGTCGATGGAACTCCGGAACTCGACAAGGAAGGCATCGCCCATATCCTTGAAGATTCGGCCATCGAACCACGCAATGGCGGGGTCGAGGAACTCCGCGTGGTGGCGCAGCAGGGCCTCAAGGGTAGCCTCCTCATTGGCTTCCATGAGGCGGCCGTAACCCGCGATTTCGGCCATCATGATGGCGGCCAGGCGCCGCTTGGGTCGTGGAGATCGCATTCTCAGTCGTCCGTGCCGGCAGTCGGTGACGTGCCCGAACAGATGGGTTGGCGCGTCTCGTCGCCGCGATCCGGCGTCGCGCCTTCACCTAGCTCCAGAATCGGCCGGCAGCAAGCCTTGCCGCCACGGCCCCCTGGTGACTCAGCCCGGCTTGTAGTCCCGCGTCGCTTCCGGGTCATCAAGACTCGCGGGAAGCGCCAGGAGGTCCGCCCATGCCGCCTCGCTGACGGGCCAGCGTGCCCAGGCCAGCGTCTCGGCCAGCCTCTCTGGCCGGCTGATGCCGCAGATCGTCGAAGCAATACGGGGATCGCGCAGCGAGAACTGGAGAGCCGCCGCGCCAGGCGGAATGTTGTGGCGGGCGCAGACTTCCTCGACCCGGCGGATCGGTTCCAGCATCGAGTCGGTCGCTTCCTGATAGACATAGCGGCGGTGGTTGGAAGCGCCCTTGGCAAGGGCGCCGCTGGCATAGGGCGCGGCGTTGAGCACGCTGATGCCGCGCGTCGCTGCGAGGTCGAGCATGGGTTCTGCGTTGCGGTTGACCAGCGTGTAGCGATTGTGGGTGATGATGGCGTCGAGGTCCCAGTCGCGCATGATGGGCATCATCACGTCGATGCGGCCCGCCGCCAGCCCCACAGCCTCGGCCAGGCCTTCTGCCTTCATGCGCATGAGCGCGTCCAGCGCTCCGCCTGGCTTCGTGACATCGCGGAGATCGGAGGCGTATTCGGGATCGTGGAGATGCAGGATCTGGATGCGGCTGACCCCCAGGGCCGCGAGGCTCGCTTCCACCGACCGCCGTGCCTGATCGCCGTCGAAGCGGCCGGTCTCGACATCGCGGTCCAGCTTGGTGGAGAGAATGCGACCGTCTGGCCATCCGCCCCGTTCACGGACAATCCGCCCGATCAGCTCTTCGCTCTTTCCGAAGCCGTAGATGCGCGAGGTATCGATGAAGCCGTCCGGCTGCGCGAGGATGGCGCGGATGGTTGCCAGGGCCCGGTCCTCTTCAACTGCGTAGCCGTAGGTATCGGGCATGCTGGCAAGTGCCGTGGCCCCGAAGGCGATGGCCGGAACGGAGAGTCCGGTCTTGCCGATTTGAGTCTGCTGCCGCATTCGCGCCGTACCCCCTGACTGCCCTGGAAAGCAGAGCTTGGCCGACAAGGCGGGCCGGGGCAAGGGCGCTCCCGCGGTTGGTGCCGGCACGGGAGCGGCCGAGAAAACAGTCGTCGGCGCATCTGAAAGCCACATCTCGGTTAATGGACTCTTGCATTCCCTTGACCGCGTCACGGCGCCAGACGGTATCACGCAGATCCGAGCGCAGGCCGGTTAACTTCTATCTGTAAGTACATGAAGCAGCATGAATGTTGCATCGCTGGGCCAAACCCGACCTTGCCCTGGCAAGGCTGGTCCAGAATGAAACAGAAGCCTGAGGTTCGATTTGCTCAGAATGCCAATGGACGTCGCAAAGCGGGTCAGCCGGGGTCAGCAGGCCCGCGGCGCCTTGCAACGGCATCGGGCATTCCCATTTCGCCTGCCGGCGATCCGGGTCGCGACCACAGGCACGCAACAGAAGGAACATCATTCATGACATCCGCAGTGTCCACACCCGATTGCCAGGTCGCCGTCATTGGTGCCGGCCCCTACGGTCTGTCTGCCGCCGCCCATCTGCGCGGTGCCGGGATCGAGACCCGCGTGTTCGGCGATGCGATGTCATTCTGGGACCGCCACATGCCCAAGGGCATGAAGCTGCGGTCGGCGCTGGTGGCCAGCAACCTGGCCGATCCCGACGGCAGATACAGCCTGAAGGCCTATACCACGCGCCATGGGCTGCCGCTGACCTATCCGTTTCCGCGGGAGGACTTCGTCAACTATGGCAGGTGGTTCCAGCGCAATGCCGTCGGGGATATCGATACCCGGAAAGTCGTGACGGTCGACCGCAAGGATGGCGGCTTCGAACTGAAGCTCGATGATGGTACGCGGCTGAGGGCGGCGCGGGTCGTTGTCGCCACTGGCCTCGCCAACCAGGAGTACCGGCCGTCCGAATTCGCGGGACTGTCGCCGGCGCAGGTCAGCCATACCTGCGATCATGCCGACCTCTCGATCTTCTCCGGCCAGCGCGTCGCGGTCGTCGGACGTGGGCAGAGTGCCTGCGAATCCGCGGCACTCCTCAACATGGCCGGCGCCACGGTGGACCTCGTCACCCGTGGGCCCATCCGCTGGATCGGTTCGGAAACCTCCGGCGACGAAGTGCCCAAGGACTTCAAGTGGCGCCTGCACGCCTGGCTGACTCCCAAATCGGGCGTCGGACCATTCCCGCTGAACTGGGTTGCGGAACATCCGTGGCTGGTTCGCCGCTTTCCGCAGTCGCCGAGACTCTCCTTCACGGCGCGCTGCCTGAAACCTGCCTCGACGAGCTGGGTGAAGCCTGGCTTCAGCGGCGTCCGGACGATCTCGGCCGCTGCACCCATTGCAGTCGGATCGTCGGGACGGAGCGTCGCCTTGACTTGCGACGGCACGACCGGACTCTACGACCATGTTCTGTTGGCCACGGGCTATCGCATCGACATCGGCCAGCTTGGCTTCATCCCGCCCAGCCTCCTTGGCCAGATCGCGCGTATCGGCGGTTCGCCGGTTCTGTCGCACGGACTGCAGTCGTCGGTTCCCGGTCTGCATTTTCTCGGATCGAGTTCGGTCATGAGCTATGGGCCGCTCATGCGTTTCGTCGCGGGTGCCGACTATGCGGCCCGTCACCTGGCGCGGCATGTTGCCATGGAGCGCGGATCGCCGGCCCGAGGCCGTGCGGTTCAAAGGCCGGAGGCGATCGCCGGGGGTGTCGAGGAATTTTCCGTCGGACGGGGTGGCTGACGCCTGGAGCAATGGCCATGACGCCGGATGATTGTTCGACCCACGGAGCCGCGGTTGCCGGCCGCCACCGGCCGGCGGCAGGGGCCCTGGTACTGGGTGGTGCGCATGGGAGTCTCGCGGTCACCCGCAGCCTGGGACGACGCGGCATTCCCGTCTGGGTGCTGACTCACGATCATCCGATTGCCGGGCTGTCGCGATACGCGCAACGCCGCTTTGCCTGGCCCGGTCCAGGCAATGCCGGCGCCGTCGAGCATCTGATGGCATTCATCGAACAGCATCGCCTGCAAGGCTGGATGCTGATCGCAAGCGGCGATGCCGAGTTGCGACTGGTGTCACAGCATCATGACCAGCTCTCCCGTCTTGTCCGGGTCACGGCGCCACCGTGGCACATCGGTGCGCTGGCCTGCGACAAGGGAAAGACATACCGCGCGGCCCAGGCTGCGGGCCTCGACGTGCCGAGATGCTACCAGATCCGTGACCGCTCCGAACTGCAGCTTCTGGAGTGTCAGTTTCCCGTCGTCATCAAGCCGGCCAGTCAGTCCACGGTCAATGCCCTGACATCGGCGAAAGCCTGGAAGATCAATGATCGCGACGAGCTGATCGCCCGCTACGACGAGGCGGTGGCCCTGGTCGGAGACGCCGGCATCGTGCTGCAGGAATTCATACCCGGCACCGGCGACAATCAGTACTCCTATGCCGCCGTGTGGCAGGATGGGAAGCCAGTGGCATCCCTGGTCGCACGCCGGCAGCGCCAGTATCCGGTGGAATTCGGCTTCACGAGCACCTGTGTCGAGACCATCGACTGCGAGCCGATCGAGACGCCAGCCGTGACCTTCCTGAAGGCAATCAACTACAGTGGCATCGTCGAACTCGAGTTCAAGTATGATTCGCGTGATGGCCGCTACAAGCTGCTTGATTTCAATGCCCGCGCCTGGACCTGGGTGGCGCTAGGTGCTGCGAGCGGCGTCGATTTTCCATACGCGCTGTGGCTTGCCCAGAATGGCGATCCGGTGGTGCCCGGCCGTGGGCGGACCGGTGCGAAGTGGATGCATGTGGCGCGCGACCTGACATCGGCGCTGGTCTTGATGAAGCGCGGTGTCCTCGCGCCGCGAGACTACTTGCGGTCATGGCAGGGGCCAAGGACATTTGCCGCATTTGCAATCGATGATCCGCTCCCCGGACTTCTGGAGCTGCCGATCACCGCCTATCGCGTGATGCGGCGGCGCAATGGAATTGGTCCGGCGCTATCGGCCCGACTCAAGTCGATGATGGCGCTCCTTGGCCAATACTGGCGATCCGACACGGTGCTTGCGCCGGCGCGCCTGGCCGCGCAGGCCCGGGACGGGTCCTCGACGGATCGACGCTGACCCGTCACTCCAGAATGATCTGTGCCCTCGACGGCAATACCGGCTTCACCTAGTCTGGCGTCGACAGACGAGCCTGTCCTTGCTGCTGGAGATCGCGAAACATTGACGGACATTCTGTCGGCGTTGCGTCAGTCCCTTGCCCTCTATCAGCGGGGAAGGTTCCAGGATGCCATCGGGCTGGCCAGGGCCGTCCTGTCGCGAGACCCCAGAAATGTCGACGCCCTGAACATCCTGGCGCTGTCGCATCTCAGCCTGAAGAACCTTGCGGAGGCGACGCGGTCCATCGAAGCTGCCCTGGCCATCAAGACCGACAGGCCCGACAGTCTGAACTCCCACGGACTCATCCTGCGCGCGCAATCACAGACCGCGGCGGCCATGACGCAGTTCCGCAAGGCAGTCGAGGTCGATCCCACCTACAAGATGGGCCATTGCAACCTCGCCAACTGCTACCGGGATCTTGGACGTCTCGAAGAGGCTCTTGCGCATTTCAATGCCGCACTGCGGATCGACCCGGACTTCATGGCGGCCCTGAACAATCGCGGCATCGTTCTTTGCCGGTTGAGCCGCCCTGGCGACGCGCTTGCCGACTTCGACCGGATCATCGCTTTGAAACCCGACTTCGCCGAGGCCCATTCCAATCGGGGTGATGCCCTGCGCGCACTGAAACGCGACGCCGAGGCCGTGGCCAGCTATTCACGGGCCATCGCGCTGATGCCGCGCCTCGCCGGGGCCCATTGCAACCGGGGTAATGCCCTGCGGGCCCTGAAGCGTTTCGAAGAAGCGCTCGGCGACTATGACGCAGCACTCGGGCTCAAGCCGGATTTTGCGGAAGCCCATCTCAGCAGGGGCGTCGTGCTCGGAGATCTGGGAAGGCTGGACGAGGCGCTTGCGAGTGTCGATCATGCCATCGCCAAGCAGTCCAGCTATCCCGAGGCCCTGGTCAACAGGGGCAACATCCTGAGGCGGCTCGACCGACCGGATGACGCCGTGTCGGACTATGACACCGCCATCCGGCTGAGGCCCGACTGGGCCGACGCCTATGCAAGCAAGGGAAATGCCCTGAAGGATCTGGCGCGCCTGCCGGAGGCTCTTGCGTGCTACGACAAGGCCATCCATCTCAATCCGACTCTCGCGGAGGCATATGGCAACAGGGGAATCGTCCTCACCGATCTCGGAGACCTCGATGCGGCGCTGGCCAGTCTCGACAAGGCCATCGAACTCCAGCCCGGATATGCCGATGCCTATTGCAGCAAGGGACTCACACTCAAATATCTGAACCGTCTCGACGAGGCGCTGGCGTGTTTCGAGATGGCGGTCAGGCTGAATCCCGACTTTGGGGAAGCCAAGGCCAATATCTCATACCTGCATTTGCTGCGCCGGACCTTTGCGGCGGGATTTGACTTGTATTCGTCGCGATGGCTCGCCAGTGGCAAGGAACCGCCGCCATTCGACTCGTCAATTGCGACATGGGATGGCCGGCCCTTCGATGGGAACCTGCTTCTGTGGGCGGAGCAGGGATTGGGGGATGAAATCTTCTTCGCCTCGATGCTGTCGCTGCTCCCCTCTGATACCATGCGGGTTACGCTGGCGGCCGACAGGAGGCTGCATGAGATTTATCGTCGTTCCTTTCCGGCGCTTCATCTGATCGATCGCAAGGCTTCGGCGCTCGAGGGGCACTTCGATGCACAGGCGCCCATCGGCGACCTTGGCCATCTCTTGAAGATCGATGACGAGATGATCGCCCGGAGGCGATATCCCTTCCTCCTGCCCGATCCCGATCTAAGCCGGCGTTTCCGCGAGAGGCTGGCGATTGCCGGATCCGCTCCGGTCTGCGGTGTATCGTGGCGCAGCGCCAATCGAAAGGTCGGACGGGACCGGAGCATCAGGCTGGAGGATGTGGTCGGCGCACTCGACGGTCACGCCGTCTCCTTCGTGAACCTTCAATATGGCGATGTTTCCGCGGAGATCGCGGATGTCGAAACGCAGTCCGGCATGCGAATCCGCGCGATACCGGATCTCGATCTCTTCCAGGACATCGATGGCCTGCTCGCGCTCATCGATGCCTGCGACGTCGTCCTGACCATCGACAATGTCACGGCGCATCTGGCAGGCGCCATCGGAAAGGCCGCGGCGGTTCTGGTGCCCTGCGGCAAGGGTCAGATCTGGTACTGGCATGGCGAAAGCGTCAGCCGGTGGTATCCGAGTCTCAGGATTTTCTATCAGGAGCGCATCGGCGACTGGGCGAGCACGATCCATGCCGCTGCCACCTGGGTTCGAGAGCGCAAGGCCTCGTGAGGAGTGGTGCCGGAAGGCATCCGCCAGGTGCAGCAGATCATCTGCCGCGCGCCGTGAACTGGCCGATCTTGCTGACGTTTTTCCACGCCAGGGTGCCGAGTCCGCCGACGCCGTGCTCACGCAGGGCGCGAAGGTCCTCGCGGCTCTTGGCCAGGATCCGACCCAGCGACCTGTTGCTCTCGCCGCCGATGCGCATCTTGACCAGCACATCGGGTATGTAGGCCGATCTCAGGCGCGCGGCGCCGAACCAGCGCAGCACCGCGTCATAGTCGGCAGCGATGCGATAGCTCGTGTCATAGCCACCATGATGTTCGATCACCGACCGCCTGACATAAAGCGTCGGGTGCGGCGGCATCCAGCCGCGCGCCAGCAGTCCTGGCGTGAATTCCCCGGCCCGCCAGACCCGGATGACGCGGCTCAGATCCTGCTTCGAGACATAGTGGAGATCGCCATAGACCATGTCGATGCCCGGGTCGGCGAAGGCCGCGGCTACCTTGCCAAGAACCCCGTCGTGGGCGAAGACGTCATCCGAATGCATGAGGCCCAGGATGTCGCCGCTTGCGAGACGCATTCCCTTGTTGATGGCATCATAGATCCCCTCGTCCGGCTCCGAGACGAAGCGTGTCTGCGAATGCCGAAGCTCCTCGACCACCATCCGCGTCCGGTCGCGCGATGCGCCGTCGACAATGACGTGCTCGACAGGATCGTAGGCCTGGGCCTGCACGCTGCGCATGGCATCCCCGATCGTGTCCGCGCGATTGTAGACGGCGGTGATGATCGAGATCTTCATGGTGCCCGTCGTCCCTGGTCCCGCTCACGCCTCGCGCAGCGTCGCGGCGTTGGCGAGGAACCAGCGGTAGGTATCCGCCAGTCCCGCCCGGAAGTCGATCTTCGCCCGCCAGCCGAGGCCGGCGAGCCTCGTGACGTCGAGCAGCTTTCGCGGCGTGCCGTCGGGCTTGGTGTCGTCGAAGCGGATGCGCCCGGCAAAACCGGTCAGCTCGGCAATTGTCCGGGCCAGATCGGCAATGGCAATATCCGTGCCGGTGCCGACATTCACGTGACTGAGCATTGGCCGGGTCTGGCTGTCGTAGGTCGCGCGGTCGAGGTCGAGAACGAAGAGGCTGGCCTCCGCCATGTCGTCGACATGGAGGAATTCGCGGCGCGGGCGGCCGGAGCCCCAAACGGTGACCTCCTGCGCTCCGGCCCGTGCCGCTTCGTGAAACCGCCGCATCAGCGCCGGAAGGACGTGGGCGTTCTGCGGATGGAAATTGTCGCCCGGACCATAGAGGTTGGTGGGCATGACACTGCGATAGTCGACGCCATGCTGACGGTTGTAACTCTCGCACAGCTTGATGCCCGCGATCTTGGCGATGGCATAGGGTTCGTTGGTGGCTTCGAGCGGCCCGGTGAGCAGGGCATCCTCGCGCAGGGGCTGGGCCGCATCGCGGGGATAGATGCAGGACGAGCCGAGGAAGAGGAGCCGCCGGACGCCAGCCGCATGGGACTGATGGATGACGTTCGCCTCGATCATCAGGTTTTCGTAGATGAAGTCCGCCGGCCGTGTGTCGTTGGCATGGATGCCGCCAACCTTGGCCGCGGCGAGAATCACGGCGTCCGGCCGTTCCGACTGAAGGAAGGCCCGCGTTGCCGATTGGTCGGCGAGATCGAGGTCCCGGCGACCGCGCGTGATCACCTCAGTCCCGCGCGCCTTCAGCTTGCGCAGGATGGCACTTCCCACCATGCCCGCGTGACCCGCGAGGAAGATGCGACCGCTGCTGCCCATCAGCGTTCCGTGGCGACCGGCATGGCAAGCCCGTGTTCGCGCAGAAGCCGATGCCGGCGGGCCGTCTCCAGATCGGCCGCCACCATCTCGGCGCAGAGTTCCCGGGCGGTGACCGTGGGCTGCCAGCCGAGCTTTTCGCGCGCGCGGGTCGGATCGCCCAGCAGTGTCTCAACCTCCGCTGGCCGGAAGTAGCGAGGATCGATCCGCATGATCACCTGTCCGGGCCGCACGCCGGGGGCGGCATCCGAGGTCACGGCCTCGACAACCGCATGCTCGTCCACGCCCTTGCCCTTGAAGCTCAGCCTGATGCCGAGTTCCTGCGCGGCCCAGGTGATGAACTCGCGCACCGAATACTGCTGGCCCGTGGCGATGACGAAGTCCTCGGGACGGTCCTGCTGCAGCATGAGCCACTGCATCAGCACATAGTCCTTGGCGTGGCCCCAGTCGCGCAGCGCGTCGATGTTACCCATGTAGAGGCAGTCTTCGAGACCCTGGGCGATATTGGCCAGTCCGCGCGTGATTTTCCGGGTGACGAAGGTTTCGCCGCGCCGCGGACTCTCGTGATTGAAGAGAATGCCGTTGCAGGCATACAGGCCATAGGCCTCGCGGTAGTTGATGGTGATCCAATAACTGTAGAGCTTGGCGACGGCATAGGGGCTGCGTGGATGGAAGGGCGTCGTTTCCCGCTGCGGCACCTCCTGCACAAGCCCGTAGAGCTCCGAGGTGGAGGCCTGGTAGAAGCGGCAGGAGTCGCCAAGGCCGAGAAAGCGGATGGCCTCCAGCAGGCGAAGCGTTCCCAGGGCATCGACGTCCGCCGTGTATTCCGGCGACTCGAAACTCACCGAGACATGCGACTGCGCACCAAGGTTATAGACTTCGTCGGGTCGGACGTCGCTCAGGATCCGGGTCAATGTCGAACTGTCGCTGAGATCGCCGTGATGCAGGCGAAGTTTCGGGTTCGGATTATGCGGATCCTGGTAGATATGGTCGATGCGCGCGGTGTTGAACAGCGACGAGCGGCGCTTGATGCCATGGACCTCGTATCCCTTGGCCAGCAGCAGTTCGGCCAGGTAGGAGCCGTCCTGGCCGGTGATTCCGGTGATCAGCGCGCGTCGGCTCATCTGCCGGCCGTGCCAGTAGGGCGATTCGGGTTCATCGCAATCTCATCTCCAGGGCCTGATGCCGGGCGTTTACTTTCCGTTAACGAATCCCGGCTGCAATCAGAAGGCTAGTGCATGGCCGAGGTGCCGTCGAGTGGCCTTCGCCCGGCCATCTGCCGCTACCCGGCAACCCAGGCGCGGCATGGGGTGAGATGCGTCGCGCCGCGGGAGAGTGAACCCGTGAGGCGTCGACAGACAAGACGTCAATCGCTGTGCTGCAACAGCAAAGTATGCTAGCAAACTGGGTATTGGAAGTCGTGCTCCGTATGGTGGAAGTTGCGGTCGGATGCCAGCGTACAGACGTCATGTTTCGGTACTGAATTGCGACATCGTCAACTCGACAGGACTCGCCACAGCCGTAGACCCGGAGATTCTGCAGGAGCTGCTCACGCGCTTCCACGACATCTGCAAGCGGAAGGTCGAGGAACACCGCGGCGAGTTCGCACATCACACCGGTGACGGCTTCGTTGCCTATTTCGGCTCCAAGAAGACCCAGGGACGCAACGCGCAGGAGGCGATCTCCTGCGGGCTTGCCGTGGTCCGGGCGCTATCCGAGTCGCCTCCTACCGGAGAGCGAAAGATCGAAGTCCGGGTTGGCATCGCCACGGGTCTCGTCGTGCTCAGCACGATCGGTGACAGCGGCCAGTCTGCCAGCACGCTGGCGATTGGCGCGTCGGTGCATCTCTCGTCGCGCATCCAGTCTTCGGCCGAGCCCGGCCGGATCTGCGTCGATGGCGTCACTCACGAGCTGGCCAAGACCAACTTCACCTTCGTCGATGGCGGCCTTCACCAGTACAAGGGCTTCAGCGAGCTGATCCAGACCTGGGTGGTCGAGGCCGAGCTTCCGATGGTTCTCAGGTTCGAGGAACGCCGGGAGCGCATTCTTCCCTTGGTCGGCCGCTCGCGGGAGCGGAAGTGCCTGTCCGAGGGCCTGGACCTGGCAAGATCGGGTACCGGGCAGGCGATCCTTGTCAGCGGCGAGGCAGGTATCGGAAAGTCGCGGCTCGTCTACGACTTTCTGCAGGGTCGTTGCCAGGCCATCGAAAACACGACCTATCAATGCCTGCAGGATCATGAGAACGAGCCACTGCACCCCTGGGTGATCAAGATGCGCCACCTCGCCGGGATCAGCCTTGGCGAGCACGTGGACGAACGGCTTCGCAAGGCGGATGACTTCTGCCGCGACCATCTGGCGGAGTTCGGTTCAGTCAGCCAGTCGATGCGATCGCTGATCGCGCGCGACGCCCAGGAAACGGATCCGCAGTTCGACTGGAATGCGACCTACAAGCTGGACGCCCTTCAGGCGGCCATTGCCAGATACGTCTTTCCGGACGACAGCATGGTCAGGGTCGTTGTCCTCGAAGACATTCACTGGATGGACCCATCGTCCCGGGCCATCGTGAAGCAGCTCCTGCCGCATGTCACGCGGACGCCGACGCTGCTTCTCATGACGAGCCGGAGAGGCGACGACCTCGAGGATGCCGCAACACCCGTCACCCGCCTTCCACTCGACCGCCTTCCCACCGCCCACGCGATCAGGCTCGCCACCCATGTCATCGGCAAGCAGACCGTATCGAGCCATGCGCTGGCCTCCGCCGTCGAGCGCTCCGATGGCATTCCGCTCTACATCGAGGAAATGGCCAGATCGCTGACGCAGGCCTCGAGGGAGGGCAATGGCGCCGCCGAACCGGCGCGGCAGGGCGGGGCGGGCCAGGCCTCCGGCATCCCGGCCACCCTGCAGGGCACGTTGATGGCGCGCCTGGACGCGCTCGGCGATGCCAGCACCACGGCGCAGCTGGCTTCGGTGATCGGGCCCGCCTTCGAGTTCGAGGTGCTGCATCGGCTTTCGGCCCGGCCGCGCGATGCCCTGCTTGCGGACGTGTCGGCGCTTGTCGATGCGGGCGTGCTCCGCAGTACCAGCAGCGGCCCGGCCAGCCACTATGAATTCAGGCATGCGCTGCTGCGGCAGGCGGCCTATGACAGTCTCCTGCATGCCGACGCGACCCGGATCCACGCGGAACTCGCCGACATCTACGAGGCCCACTACCCGGATTTCCGCAGCACCAGTCCGGCGATCCTCGCGCAACACCTGGCAAGCGCCAGACGATGGATCGATGCCGCAGGACTCTGGCTCCAGGCCGGACTTGTGGCGCGGGATGTCGGCTCGACGCTGGAAGCGATGGCGCGGTTCGACAGTTGCCTGAAATGCCTCGAGTCCGCGGAGACGACGACCGAGTCTAAGGCCATCGCGTTCAGATGCCAGCTCAGCCGCGGCATGGTGATCTACCATCATTTCGGCCCCAGCGATCCGCGCGTCCAGGACGCGCTCACGGCGGCCGCGGACGTGGCCAATGGCCTGGGCGATCGCGATGCGCTTTCGGATGCGCTCACCTCGCTGTCTCTCGTGCGCTACAACTCGGCCGACTTTCGCGCGGCCAGCGCGGTCGCGGCCAGGCTGGTGGGGCTCGGCTCGCAATTCGGCAGCCGGCGTGCGCTTGCCACAGGGCGAATGGTGCAGGGGCTTTGTCATTTCGCCACTGGCCGATTCCGCGAAGCGCAGATGGAGCTGGAAGAGGCCGTGAACCTGCTGAGCGAGGGTGCCGAGGGCACCGAGGCGATCCAGGGACGCGCGCTGGTCTATCTTGGTGTCACCCTGCATATTCTCGGGCGGACCGCGGAGGCGCGAAGCTTCGTGAACGTGGCGATCGAGCTGGCGCGTCACCGCCGCGCGCTTGACCTTGCCGTGACGCTGGGAAACTCGCTCTACGTCTTTTCGCTGCAATCGAATACGCCGCAGATACGGCGGATCAGTCAGGAGCTGGAGGGCCTGGCCCGGGAGAAGGGATTCCTGATGTGGTATCACCATGCACGATTCTTTCTCGGCTGGGCCGATGCAGTGGAGGGCGATCACGCCGGCCTGCGGCAGATGGAGGCGTCGATGGACCGCTTTCGCAGCGCTCAGGAAGTCGTCGAGCAATCCTTCTTCTACGGCTTGCTGGCCGAGCGATATCTGGACGCCGGCGAGATCGCGACGGCCCTCAAGAATGCCGAGGCGGGCTTGCAGCTCGTGCAGCTCTATGGCGAACGGTTCTACGAGATTCCGCTGCTTGGCATAAAGTCTCGGTGTCTTGCGGCCTCAGCGCAGTCGGAATTCGAACAGGAAGTGTCCGATCTCGAAAGCAGCATCGAGGCTCTCAACCTCGAATTTGGCGAGACGGTATGGAGTCGGCCAAACCTGAACGAAGGCCTGGCCGGCCGGTGAAGCGAGGCCCTCTTTCGAAGGCGTGGCCTTCTTGGCGGCGTCTCTAGTGTCGCAACAAGGAACCCTAGTCATGGATGTGAAGCTCGCGGAAGACCAGAAGACAGGCAAGCCATCGCCCGCGGCCTTGCGCGCGGCACTGGACGATGCAGCCCGCTTCGACGAGACGCTGCGCGTCTCGGATGCCATGTTTGATGCGATGCTGACCCGCTTCGTTCCCAGCATCGACTATTCCCGCGATGTCCTGTTCCGGCGGCTGATCGAAGGCGAGCCTGCCGTGCTGAAGGGGATTCCCGCACCGACACGCGGACTGCTTGCCGGCCTGCCGACCGACGAGATCGCCCCGCAGCTGCTTGCCTGGATGCTCCGGCGACGCAGCCGGACGCGCTACCGCGTCTATGGCGGAAAGGGCTCGGCCCGGCGCTATCTCACTCTTCGTGAAGCGGCAGAAAGCTGGAGTCGGGGACAGGCGGTGTTCGGGGTGGCGGATCTCCACATCCGCGACACCGTGATGGAAGAGATCATCGACCCGGATGCCCTGGCGCCCTTCAATCTCCTCACCATTGCGTCGCCAGATGTCCAGCTCCAGGAAATGAACAGCCTCGTCATCAGCTCGCGGGGCTATGTGACGGATTCCCACTCCGACGATCCCGACAGCACCAACTACTGCTTCACCGGCCGGAAGCTATGGGTTGCCTGGGAGACCCAGGAAGGCCTCTCGAAGGGACTGGAGGACGTCGAGCATCTTGAAATCAAAGGCCGCGCGCGCTTCGATCTCCGGACATGGGTGAAACTCGACAGCGCCCGCTGGTTTCTCGTGGGCCCTGGCGAGACCCTGTACTTTCCGGCACACCTGACGCACAAGGTCGTCACGATCGAGCCGTACCTCGGTGTCGGTGGGTTCTTCTTCTGCCTGCCGGGTGCGTTCCGCGTGCTGTCGCACTGGCTGCGCAATGGACCGCTCTGGTCGAAGCACGACCGGACGGGGCGGAATGCCCATCTCGTCGATGAGATCGCGGATGTCGCCCTGAAGACAATGCGTCGGCCACCAGTCACGCCCGGCAGGGGCCAGGACTGGGGCCGCGACTGCCTTGGTCCCGCCGCCGAGAGGTTCCTGCGGAGCTGTACCGACGCGGATCTTGGCCTGTTGCGGGCCAACCGCGGCTTTTCGCAATTGCTCGACCGTGCTGCAGCTGGGTCCTAGTGCGGCACGGTCAGGGAGATGGCTCGATGCCGAGTATGGATCTTTCGGACTCGTCGACGCCATAGTCGAGAAACAGCTCCTCGTCGGGTTCGATGTCGCGCGTGGCCTCGAAGCCGATCATCAGTTGATCATGGATGTCACGGCCTTTGACGTTCGGCGCATCGGCGTGGTTGATCATGGAGCCCAGGCCGAAGGCGACGCAATAGAGGTCGGCCTCCCTGCCACTGTCATGGGGTGACCATCTGAAGACGTGATTGCAGAGCGTCGTGACGCTCAGCAGGTCGAATTCCTCGGGCGACAGCACGATGACGGGGTCGAGCAGGATCGTGGTTCCCTTTGGAATGTGCCGCTTGGCGAAGACACCCCGGCCCTTGCCGGGCGATGCGGCGAGATAGACGAAGGTGTGATCGTCGTGAAAGGCCCGAGGCTGCGCGCCCGTGGACTCCGGTCGGGTGTCGGGACGGCTGCGGACCTCGTCATCCTGGGCAATGACCGCCTGGTCATCGACCACGACAACATAGGACCCGCTGACATGTGCCTTGATTTCCGCATCACGCCAGAGGAAGTAATCGCTGAGCCAGAACTTGACTTGAACACGATCGCCGACCGAGTGCTTCACCGCCTCACCTCGCAACCGACCGATGAAGCTGGTGTGTTCGACACGGCGCTTGCAATCTGCCAGGCGATGCCTCTGGTCACCCTCATGGTCATGACAGGACGGCACCAGTCTATCCAGATGCACGGTCGTGGCAAGTGTTCCGGCAGGTGTTTCATGCCCGAGAAGCGGGATTGATTTTTGGTCTGGTTTGCGGCGTGATGCGCTGCCACGACATGCAGGCAAGAGGCGGAATAACGGATGCGGATGTTCAGATTGGTCATGGTGATGCTCGTTGCCGTGCTGGCCGGGGCCACCACTCCGGCAGCGCAGGCCGAGGAGGGGGAGGTCCCGGATCCCTGCGCGAATTCCCCGGACGAGACGGCGCTGCGCAACTGCCGCCAGACGGAACTCGACAAGGCGACGTCGGATCTCGCGGCGGTGACCGCTGAACTCTCGCAGAGCCTGGCGGAGGGCTATCCGGAGCAGGCGGATGCGCTCGCCACCGCGCAGAAGGACTGGCGGCGCTTCATGGTCTCGGAATGCAAGCTGCTCAACTTCGAATCGCTGCTCGGCTCCGCCGGCGACGTCTACGAGATGGACTGCCAGACCCGGATGACCCGGTCCCGCATCGCCGACTACAAGGCCATGCTGGACTCGCCATGACCGTGTCCTCCCGGGTGCCGCGGGGCGGGACGGCGCCAATCCCGCGGCCGTGATCCCGCGGCATGCTGCTCCAGAAGACCCTGACCGTTCTTGCCATGCCGCTGACCCTGCTGCTGCTGGTCCAGCTCTGCGCCCTTGCGCTGCTTGCCGCAGGGTACAGGCGGTCCGGTTTCCTTGCCGCAGTCACGGCAGGCCTTGTCCTGTGGATCGCATCCATGCCGGTGACCGCACGCTGGGCGCTGGCCAGCCTGGAGACCCGCTATCCGGCCGTGGCGGTGGAGGCCCTCGCGCCGGCCGATGTCGTGATCGTCCTGGGCGGCGCGCTGGCCCTGCCCAATGAGAGCAATCCCTATCCTGACCTGAAGGACGGGTCCGACCGCGTCCTGCAGGCCTTCCGGCTCTATGCGGGCGGCAAGGCGCGGCGCGTGCTTCTCTCCGGCGGCCATGTCTTTGCATCGGCGGAACCCGCAGAGGCGGATGTCATGCGCGATCTGCTGATCTCATGGGGCGTGCCGAAGGACGCAATCCTGGTGGAGTCCGACAGTGGCACCACGGCGGAGAATGCCGCGCGCAGCGCCGAGATCTGGCGCAGGGAGGGGTTCCGCAGCGGACTGCTGGTCACGTCGGCATTCCACATGCCGCGGGCGCTTGCAGCGTTCCGCAAGGCCGGACTGCCGGTCGAGGCCGCCAGCACGGATGCCCGGTCCGGCGGCTTTGACCCGCCCTGGCCCCTCTCGATCCTGCCCGATCCTGCAGCCCTCGAAGCAACAGGCGACGTGATCAAGGAGTGGCTCGGCATCTGGGTCTACCGGCTGCGGGGCGAGGCCTGACGGGTGGCAGGCCGGACGCCGGCGGCCGGGGGCGCGACAGGCGTCATCCCGGCGGACTTGCCCTTTTGCCGGAGATCACCTACCCACCCGAATGGCTCATCGCAGGAGGATTTTCGGCTGATGCTCTCGAAACCCGTCGCAATGCTCGAGACCAACTCGCTTGCCAACGAGACCCTCCCGCTGGTGGCGCCGACCGGGTTCCGCGAATACGACGCGCGCTGGCTCTTCGGGCGCGAGATCAATCTGCTGGGCATGCGGGCGCTAGGACTCGGCATCGGCACACTGATCCACGAGAAGGGCGTGACGCCCGAGATCGTGACCGGTCATGACTTCAGAAACTACTCGATGGCGATCAAGGACGCGATGATCCTGGGCCTGGTGATGGCGGGCTGCCGGGTGCACGACATCGGCCTCGCGGTTTCGCCGATGGCCTATTTCGCCCAGTTTGCCCTGGACGTGCCGGCCGTGGCGATGGTGACGGCGTCTCACAACGAGAATGGCTGGACCGGAGTCAAGATCGGCCTGGACCGGCCGCTGACGCTTGGTCCTGCAGACATGGCGCGCCTGCGCGACATCGTGTTGGGCGCGCAATGGATCGCGCGTCCGGGCGGGTCCCTGAAGCAGGTGGACGGAATGAGGCAGGCCTACATCGATGACCTGGTCGCGACGACGCGGCTGACGCGGCGCCTCAAGGTGATCGCGGCCTGCGGCAACGGCACCGCGGGCGCCTTCGCGCCGGAAATCCTGCGCCGCATCGGCTGCGACGTGGTCGAACTGGATTGCGAGCTCGATCATTCCTTCCCGCGCTACAATCCGAACCCCGAGGATCTGAAGATGCTTCATGCCATGGCCGACGCGGTGAGGACGCACGGCGCCGACCTGGCCCTTGGCTTCGATGGTGACGGAGACCGCTGCGGCATCGTCGACAACGAAGGCCACGAGATCTTCGCAGACAAGATCGGCGTGATGCTGGCCCGCGATCTCTCGGACCTGCATCGCCAGGCGCGCTTCGTGGTCGACGTGAAATCGACCAGTCTCTTTGCCACCGATCCGCTGCTGCTGGCCAACGGCGCGACGACGGAATACTGGAAGACCGGACATTCCTACATGAAGAGCCGGACCGCCGAGACCGGTGCCCTGGCCGGGTTCGAGAAATCCGGACACTACTTCTTCGGCCCGCCCTATGGCCGTGGCTATGACGATGGCTTCGTGTCGGCCCTGGCGATCTGCCGCATGCTGGATCGCGCCGGGACCCGGTCCATGGCCGATCTCTACCGGGCGCTGCCCAGGACCTGGGGGACGCCAACCATGTCGCCCCACTGCGGGGACACGGTGAAGTACGGGGTCATCGATCGCATCGTCGAACATTTCAGCCGGCAGGACAGCCTGGCCGGTCGGCGGATCTCGCAGCTCATCACGGTGAATGGCATCCGCATCGTGCTGGATGACGGCTCGTGGGGGCTGGTGCGGGCGTCTTCCAACAAGCCCGAGCTGGTGGTCGTCTGCGAAAGCCCGGTCTCCGAGGCGATGATGCGGTCGGTCTTCGGCGAGATCGCGGCCCATCTGAAAACCTATCCGGAGATCGGTGCCTTCAACCAGTCCATCTAGGGCCTATGCCGTTCGGTCAGGATTATGCATCTTGCAATGGAGCGATTCGATGCGTGACCCAGGAGGCGCCATGATTTCTCCCGTGATTCTTGCCGGCGGAAAGGGCGTGCGTCTGTGGCCGGTGTCGCGCGAGATGCTGCCCAAGCCCTATGTGCCCGCGCTGGGGTCCGGCGAGACCCTGCTGCAGGCCACGCTGCGCCGTGCGGCTGCCGTGCCCGGAGCTTCGGCGCCGCTGGTCGTCTGCAATGCCGGGCATGACTTTCTGGTGCGGGCCCAGGCGAGCGATCCCGGCGCGCTCTCGATGATCCTCGAACCCGAAGGGCGCAACACGGCGCCGGCCCTTTGCGCGGCAGCACTCTGGCTGTCGCGAAGCGGTGCCGGTGACCGGCCCATGCTGGTGCTTCCGGCCGACCACGCCATCCGCGACGAGGCGCAGTTTGCCGCCGCCATGGCATCAGGGGCCGACCTGGCGCGTCAGGGCCATCTTGTGACCTTCGCCATCGCGCCAAGCTTCCCGGCCACTGGCTATGGCTATCTCAAGATCGGTGCGGCCATCGATCCCGCCCGGGGCCATCATCGCCTCGCCAGCTTCGTCGAGAAGCCTGATGCCGCGATCGCGGCCGGTTTCCTTGCCCAGGGCGGATATGCGTGGAACAGCGGCATGTTCGTGTTCCTGCCCGATGTCCTGCTCCGGGCCTTTGCCGATCTCCGGCCGGACATCCTCGAGGCTGTCACCGCGGCGGTCGGCGGGGCTGGTCCCGGCGCTGTGCTGCGGCTCGATCCCGCGGCCTTTGCCAGGGCACCTTCGATCTCGATTGACTATGCCATCATGGAGCGCGCGCCCAACGTTGCCACCGTCCTCGCCGGCTTCGACTGGAGCGACGTGGGCGACTGGCAGGCGGTCTGGAGCATGGCCGACCGCGACGATCGCGGCAACGCCGTTTCGGGCAATGCCTTCGCGGTGGACAGCGCCGGAAGCCTGATCCGGAGCGATGGCCCCCTGGTCATGGGTGTCGGGCTCAGCGACATGATCGCGGTGGCCAGCAAGGACGCCGTCGTGGTCGCACCTCGCGACCGCGCCCAGGACGTGCGCCTGGCGGTCGATCTGCTGGCGCGCCTGACGCGCGAGGAAGCGGTGAGCGCGAAGACGGTGCTGCGGCCCTGGGGATCCTATGAACAACTGCATATCGGCGCGGGGTTTCAGGTCAAGGAACTGACGGTCCATCCCGGTGCCAAGCTGTCGCTGCAGCGGCACAAGCATCGGGCCGAACACTGGGTCTGCATTGCCGGCACCGGCGTTGCGACACGGGATGGCGAGCGTATCCCGCTGGCGGTCGACACCTGCATCTACCTGCCGCTGGGCTGCATTCACCGGCTCGAGAACACCGGCAAGGACACGCTACGCGTGATCGAGGTCCAGATCGGATCCTATACTGGCGAGGACGACATCGAACGTTTCGAGGATGTCTATGGCCGGGCCTAGGAGAGGACCAGCACTGCCGCCGAGCTTGCCGTCACCATGGCCGGCGTGAGTTCGCCCGCCGACATCTGCAAGCCGGGCAGGGGGCCGCAATCAAGCAAGAGTTCCCTGCGATCTCTCGGGCCCTTCCGCCAGATGACCAGAGCAGGGATCGCGGCCACGCCACGAATCGATACAATCTTATGCAAATTCACCGTCCGGTAACCCTACTCCCCTAAGTTTAGTCGGGTTGTGTGTGGAGTAGATGCGTGATGTCGATTGCCAGGGGCGAGGCTGGTCGCAAGCCCTTTTTGCCCCCGAAACTGGTCCTGTTTGGCAGCGTGAAATCCCTGACCCAGGGCCCCGGCGGCGGATCGGTTTTCGACGGCGCAAGCACCATGTCCCGGAACGGCATGGGCATGGACATGAGCGATCCCCGGGCCAAGGAAAACGCCGTTCTCGTGGACCGCCACCCGCTCGGTTTCGGGCTCTATCTCTTCGACTATCGCCCGTCCTTCCAGGCCAAGCATGGCCGTGGGCGGCAATTCGGCGTCATGGCCGACGAGGTCGAAGTCCTCGCTCCCTGGGCTGTGATTCGGGCCTCCGATGGCTATCGGCGCGTGGACTATGGCACGCTCGGCATCGACAGAGCGGCAGGGCTGGCCGCCGCTCCGGACGCCTGACCGGGAGATTGCCAGGCAGGCCCCGACATGCTCAGCATGGGCGGACTGGGATCCATCGCCGGCGCTTTCCGGCCAAGGCCTCGATCGGGATGATGCTGGAAGAACATTACGACTATCTCAGCACCAGGAATCGTCATCGGTTTTTCGAGCGTGCCGTGGCGGCGACCGTCCGGCCCGGTGATGTGGTCGCCGACCTCGGCTGCGGAACCGGTGTGCTGGGGCTCATGTGCCTGCGTGCCGGCGCGGCCCGGACCTACGAAATCGAATCGGGCCCCATCATCGAGGTGGCCCGCGAGAGTTTCAGGCGTCTGGGCTTCCTCGATCGCGCGGTCTTCCTGCGCGGGACGTCAAACCGCCTTGCCCTGCCCGAGAAGGTCGACGCGCTCATCTGCGATCACATCGGCTATTTTGGAATCGACTATGGCATCCTCGGCATGATCGAAGATGCCCGCAACCGCTTTCTGAAGCCCGGCGGCGCGATCATACCAAGCAAGCTTCGGCTCCTGTTGGCACCGGTCACATCCAGGCGGGCCATTGCGCCCGTCGTGAAATGGCGCGACCGGAAGATCAGTCAGGACTACCACTGGATCAGCGAACTTGCGGGCCATCAGAAGCATGCGGCGAAGCTCGACTCCACGAACCTTCTGTCCGATCCGCAAGTGGTCACGACGCTCGATCTCCATGCGGACGCCGCGCCGACCCTCGTCCTCGAGGCCAGATTCGAGGCGGAACGCGCCGGGCCGCTGCATGGCCTTGCTGGATGGTTCGAGGCCGAACTGGCGCCCGGCGTCGTCATGACGAATGCGCCTGACGGTCGCTCCGCCATCGCACGGCCGCAGGCCTTCTTTCCGATCGACCCGCCAGTCGACCTCGAGGCCGGCGAGAGAATGACGGCAAGCCTGGTGATTCGGCCCTCCGAACACAGTTTCAATTGGGATATCCGTCTCCCGGGGCGAAAGCTCCAGATCCGCAGGTCGACGTTCGACGGAGAGCTGCTCGACCCCGACTGGCATCGCCGCGCCGACCCGGCCTACACGCCGCAGGCCTCGCCTCAGGCCTTGGCCCGACGGACGGTCCTGGGCTACTGCGACGGCACACGGACGCGACAGCAGATCATCGATGTCGTTCTCAAGACCCATCCCGACCTGATGCCGAGCCAGGAGGAGTTGACTGCCTTCGTGGTCCAGGTCATCGAAAACGACACCCGCTAAAGGAATGTCGTCCACGCTTCCCGATAGCCGGACTCGACAGGACCCGCAGGAATGCTAAATCCCTTCCATGGTTGCCTCTGGTTTGACACTCGATGACCGCTTTGTGATTCCGTCAGCTGTTGCCTCGAAGCTCCTGAAGGACGAAGCGGTGCTGCTTGACCTGAAGGAGGGACTCTATTTCGGGCTGAACGAGGTCGGCGCGCGCATGTGGGCGCTGATTTCGGAGGGCAAGTCGCTGGCCGAGGTCTGTGACACCCTGCTGGTTGAATATGATGTCGAGCGCGCCGAACTCGAGCGGCATGCGCTGACCCTGGCGCAGGACCTCTTTGGCCGTGGGCTGATCGTTCCGATGGAGGACTAGAATGCCGCGCTTCCCCCACGTCGCATGACGCGCTCCGCCAGACCGCAACATTCCTCGCATCTCGACGGGCTTGTTGCCCGCATAGCGGCGCGCGACTACACCATTGCCATCGTGGGGATGGGCTATGTCGGCCTGCCGCTGGCGCTTGCGGCCCTGCGGTCGGGCTTTGCGGTCATCGGCTTCGACATCAACGAAGATCGCGTGGCCTGTCTCAACCGCGGCGAGAGCGGCATGGCGCATATCAGCGGCGAAGGGCTGGCGGCGGCCGTGTCGGCCGGCCGATTTCGCGCCACTGCCGATCCGGCGGAACTGGCTCATGCCGATGCCATCCTGATTGCGGTGCCGACCCCGCTCTCGCGTCAGCGCGAACCCAATCTGAGCTTCGTCGAGAACAGCGCGCGGACGGTGGCCAGCGTGTTGCGGCCTGGACAGCTGGTGGTCCTCGAATCCACGACCTGGCCGGGGACCACGCGGGAGGTGGTCCAGCCGATCCTCGAGGCCACGGGACTGAGATCGGGGGCAGACTTCCATCTGGCCTTTTCCCCGGAACGCGAGGATCCCGGAAACGCCAGGTTCGGCACGGCGACGATCCCGAAGGTGGTCGGTGCCGATCACCCCGATGCGCTGCGGCTGGCCAGCCTGCTCTACGACGCATTGGTGATCAAGACCGTTCCGGTGTCTTCGGCCGCCGCGGCGGAAGCCGTGAAGCTGACGGAGAACATCTTTCGTTCCGTGAACATCGCGCTCGTGAACGAACTGAAGGTGGTGTTCACGAAGATGGGCATCGATGTCTGGGAGGTGATCGACGCGGCGGCGACGAAGCCCTTCGGCTTCATGCCCTTCTATCCCGGTCCTGGCCTGGGCGGCCATTGCATTCCGATCGATCCCTTCTACCTCACCTGGAAGGCGCGCGAATACGAGGTGGCGACGCGCTTCATCGAACTCGCGGGCGAAATCAACACGGCGATGCCGGACTATGTCCTCGGCCGCCTTGCGGAGGAACTGGACCGGCGTTTCCGGCGCGGCATCAATGGCGCCAGAATCCTGGTGATCGGCATGGCTTACAAGAAGAACATCGATGACACGCGCGAGAGTCCGTCGCTGAAGCTGATCAGCCTCATCGAGCGGCGCGGTGGGACGACGGACTACCACGATCCGCTGGTCGCCGAGATTCCGCGCACGCGGGAGCATGCCGAACTGCAGGGCCGCAGGAGCGTTCCCCTCACCGCCGATGCAATCGCCGCCTATGATGCCGTGCTCATTGCCACTGACCATGACGCCGTCGACTGGCCGTTGCTGGCCGCCCACGGCCGCCTGGTGGTCGACACGCGCAATGTCTGCGCCAGGCGCGGGCTTGTCGGCGACAACATCGTCAAGGCTTAGCCGTTTCTCCGATGATCGCGGATGGCCGGGGTTCCGCGACCGGTGTCAGGCGGGTTCGCTGTTCCTGATCAGGTCACCGGGCGTAGCGATGGGCTGCGGGTCCGCATCCTGGGGTTTCCAGCGGGCCTTGTGGCAGAACCATGTCTCCGGCGACGACCGTACAAACCCCTCGATGGCGGTCATCATTTTTTGTGACAGAAGCTGAATCTCCTTGTCCCCTACGGCTTCCTGGCCAGGCCAGATCGGCTTGTGGAACCGGACGATGAAATGTGACGGCGTCACGCGCTCGCCGTCGACCGGAATGATCGGTATGCCGAAGCGAACCGCGAGCGTCGCTGGCAGGCTGCTCGATATCGTGGGACGTCCGAAGAAGTGGACCCTTGGTCCGGTGCCGACGCGCTGATCGACCAGCATGGCAACACTGGTCCCATTTGCAAGGTCGCCGAATATGGTGCGGAGCGAGGCGCTGCTGCGTGGCAGATAGTTGGCGCCGCTGGCAGCGCGAAATGCTTCCAGCCGTCGGTCGATCACAGGCACGCCCAGCGGCGTTACGATTGCGTTCAACCTGCCAGCGATCTGCGCGATGGCAACAACCCCGATTTCCCAGTTGCTGAGGTGGCCGCCAACGAAGATAGCCGGCTGTCCTGACACGAGATGTTCACGGCCCTCGATCGTGATGCTGGCGCCGTTCCGGCGTTTGCGGAAAGAGTCGAGATGGGTGATTTCTGCGGCAACGCGGCCGAAATTGTCAAAGATGCCGCGCGTCAACTCGTCGATCCGCGAGTCTGGCAGAGCCGGAAAGGCCGTCCGGAGATTCTTGGTGATGGTACGCGGCTTGAGCACACGGACGAAGACATGCCGGCCCAGGAAGCCACCCAGATCCGATGCCCGATCAATCGGCAGCCAGCTCAGCAGTTTCCACAGCACAACCACGCATGCGCCAACAACCGAACTGGCGAAAGCTGACCGCCATCCCTGGGACTTGTCGTTGGCCATTCACGCGGTCCGGATTCCGAGTCTGCAAAGTTGCCATGTCTTTGTGGAGGTCTACTATGGTCTGCTCCCTCGGGCGTCAAGTCTGGGAACCGCGACGCGTAACTGGGCCTGTCCAGGCCAGTGAACGTTCCGGCAGGGTAGTAATCCCTGTAAGCAAGCCGCTGTCCATCCGCGAATTCGGCATCGCGGACATCGCAATCAAGTCTTTTCGGAAGGCAAAGTACGGCGCGGCTTGCTTTGTAACATCGCCGAAGGCCGCGCGTCGACGGGGAACGGCGGCAACGTGTCAGCCCTGATGCTGTTCTCTCAGGAAAGGTTCAGCCGTATAGGCGATTCCCGCGATGCGGTCCCGTGTCCAGATCGTGCGCGAGGGATAGACGATGTCCTCGCCGCGATAGATGATCTCGAAGGCATCGGGGAGATGCAGCAGCGGTGGCAAGAGCAGGCGTGCTCCGCCCACGCTCAGCTCGAAGATCTCGACAGTCGCGGACAAGCCGATGGTCTCGGCCATGACCAGGCCGGATTTCTGGACGCGGTATCTGGGGTGCCGCCTTCGTTCTGGACCGGTGTACATCTTCGTCATGCCCATCTCGGTGCATGATGCCCGACAGAGGTAACCTTAAGCCTAAGGGTTAAGCTGAAGGGTTGTTCGTCCAACCAAATGAAATTGGTGGAGAATTTTACGCGCAGTTGGAGAAAATTGTCGTCATTGACCGCGGCCGGTTTCAGGGCCCGGCGTCAGCCGCAACATCGATGATCAGCGCGGTCAGATCGCCAGCGGCCGTCATGGTTTCAGCTGTGGATGCAGCAGGTGGCAGGAGATCGCCCAGCAGCGGCTTGTTCTCCTGCAGCCTGTGCTGCATGACCAGGCCCGTCGAAATAGCGAGCGCGATGGCCAGCGTGCGAAGCGGACGAACCGAACCAATGGCAAAGATGGCCAGTGAAAGCAGAAGCCTGACCGGAAGAAAGATCATGTACCCAACCCTTGACCATAGGCTGTGTTCGACAGCGGTGCCATGTGGCTCCCAGTCATTTGCTGGCGGACACGGCAGGCTGGTTGCCCGCGGCCGCCAGGTCACGCGACAGGGCCTTCCAGGTCTTCGGGTCTTCGGCGGATTGCCGCTTCAACAGCGTGTATTTGGTCTCCGACCACAGCTTGATCTCGTTGACGCGGTTGTCGAGGACGTAGTCCCCTTCGATGGCCGTGACCGTGAGGACCGCGTGGCCCTGCATGTTTTCATCGAGCACGACGGTGATGCGCAGGGCCTCGGCGGGGAAGCCGAGGTTGACGAGGTGTCTCTTCTTCAACAGCACCATGTCTTCGCAGTCGCCGGCATCCTGGGGATAGGTCCAGTATTCCGCCTCGCCGTAGAGTTCTTCGTCACTGACCGGCATGATGCGGCCGTTCACGAAAGTATTGACCTGATAGAGTTCGGTCAGTTCGGCCGGAGACAGGCGGATGCGCCTTGCGTTCTTTCCTGTCGGGCGGCAGTCGACCGGAGAGCGGGCGCAGAAATTGACGAAGCCGATGGGCGGCAAGGTGCTGCCAAACTCGGAAATGAACTGCTTTCCGGAGCCCATCCTGAAGCCTGCCAGGCGGCGCTCGCCGGCAAATCCCGCGGTACCCGTCGCCAGCAGCAGGACGATGGACAGGAAGATGGCGAGGCGGCTGGCGATCATGGGAAGAGGAACCTTAACGCATCATTAACGTTAAGGATGACGTCAGGAGCCCGATCCGTCAAAGCAATGGTAAAGTTTTAGTTAATGCATGCCGACCTGCGGCACGGCAGGGCGGTCGCTCGGCTTTCCGGGGTTTGGCATGGCGCTATCCTTGGTCTAGACTTCATCGCGAGATCTGACGAGGCCAGTCATGTCAGTCATCCGGCTTGCCGGTGCGTTCGCCGTTGTCTTCTGCGTGTGTGCCGGCGGCGTCGCCGCGGGACCGCGTGGCTACTTCAGCGGCGCCGAAGTCTTGCAGAGCTGTACCGAACCCGTGAAGCCCCTGGCGGCCCGCTCGACCCAGGAATTGCTGGATGCGGGCGTCTGCGCGGGCTTCGTCGGCGCGGTCGCCGATGCGGTTCAGTGCAGTTCGCCGGGGATCGGCGGGTCGCAGGCCGCCGTCCCGCCGGACGTGGGCTTGCTTGAACTGGCCCTGGTCGTGGAAAAATGGCTCGGCAGTCATGACGGCGAACTGGACCAGGCGGGAGCCCCACTGGTGGCCCGTGCCCTGGCCGAGCGCTGGCCCTGTCCCGATTGACAGCGATCCATCCGGACGGCCGGAGTGGGCGTCAGGTCCGACGCGCGGCGCGGCGAAGCCCCGCCCATATGCCGATCCCCAGGCCCAGCAACAGGCCGGCAAGCAACCAATACATGACCACGAAGCCCGCATACCCCTCGAAGCCCGACGTTGCCGCGACTGAGGTGTAGGCGAGGCCGCCAAGCAGACCCAAACCGCCACCGGCGGCGGCCCCTGCCACCGCACCGAGAAGGGCCAGCCCGAAGCTTCGGCCGGCGCTCATGTCGCCGGGCCCGGTTCGCGGGCCGTCACGGCCGGCATGCGGTCAATTCCTGTAGCGCAGCTTCAGGCCGGTCGCACCGACGGCCAGATTGACGCCGGTCTGGCCCTGAATGCTGAGCGGCTGAAGCGCGATGGACTTGTTCAGTCCGCCAACCAGGACGTTCGCACCAAGGCCCACGCCGACGCTGGCCTCGCCCGAGGCACCGCCATAGTTGCCGGCAAGGGCGCCTGACTTCAGTGACCCGGGTGCAAAAACTGCCCAGGCGACGACCGCCTTGCCGGTCACTCCGACATCGAGACCAATGCGGGTGATCTTGCCCTTGTAGTTCTGGCGCGAACCGCTGCTTGGCTTGTAGACGCACGTAACGTCGCGCTGCGAACCGACGATCAGTCCAACGCCGGCAGCAATCTGACACTCGAGCACACCGACGTTGATGCCCTTCTTGGCGTTGGCCGGAAGGCTCGTGCCAAGCACGGCAAGGCCCACGGTGCCGGCAATGACGGTTGTGCGGATGAAACCTGCGATCATGATGTCGTCCTTTCAGAATCGGGATGGTGGAAATTTAGATGCGCCTCCGGAGCGCCGGTCGTCAACCGCCTTGCTCCCGAATGGTATGTCCGGACGTCCGGTCTCAACCTCACATTAACCATGTTCGCGAGTTCAGCTGAACCGCCACGCTTTCGCTGTCGCGGCCGGGCAAGCCGGTTGCATTTAATTTACGTGTTTCGACAATGCTCTAGGCAAGATTCAGGGGCAGGACATGCGGTTGGGTAAGTTCAAGGACGCACTTCTCGGACAGAGGGCCGAGCGGGTAGCGGATTACGAGGATCGCTTCGTGGGCGATGAACTGGGTCGGGATCAATTGTCGTCGATGACCATCGACGACGTGGTCGAGCGCCTGACCGAAGACTCGCTCATGCGGCTGCTGGAGCAGATTCCTCCGCCGCTGCGCGAGAAGCACCAGACGGCCTGGGATATTCTCGGAGCGCTCATGAAGCGGATCCAGAGCACGTCGCGGCTGGGGGCGATGCGGCGCGGAACCTGGGACCAGGTGTTGCCGCCGGGTATCAATTATCGCGAGCTTGCGGCCGACAGGCCCTTGCTCTTCGACCGGCTGCTTGATGACCTCAGGCTCAACGACAACGACAACCAGTTGCCAGGCAGCTGGGGCCCGGACCCCGAGCTTTATGAGATGCTGGAGACGGTCAAGGCGGTGTCCACCGTGTTCAAGCACTATTCGATCTTCGTGAAGGAGGCGGTCGACTCCTCCAGCATGCGATTCTCGAGCCAGCTGCGGTCACGGCTTCACAACACTTGAACCTTTGCGCTTTTGGATTCCAGGCTCCAGCCAGGTCCGGTTCTGCCGGATGATGGTGAGGGAAGCCTTCCGCAAGCCTTGCGTACCTGGTTTCGCGGGCATTTGGCTCAGAACGACATCTGGCGAAACGGACCCGAAGCTGTCTTCAATCCTCTTTTGACGAGGGCAGGCGCAACATCTGGAAGCCGATCACATGACACTTGGACGCAAGGGTCCCAGGTCGAAGCGACCCCACCCTCCGTCCCTATCAACAAACTGACAAGGAACGCGGAGGCGGAGCTCTCTCGACTCGTTTCGCTCTAGACCAGGAAGTCGGTTGAGGTGAGTTGGACATCCTCGACGGTGGCGATGAGTACGCGAGTGCCCGGTCCGCCGCCATCGGCATCGAAATAGACGCGGGTGTCGTTGCTGAACGTGCTGTTCGTCGTGGTCCCGGTGGAGAACTTGCCGGTCTCGATCACGATGTTTCCGTTGGCAATCAGCGTCGACAGGCTGGCGTCGCCGAGGCTCGAGGCGTCGGCAATCGCCGTGAGATCGAGCTTGTCGCTGCCCCGCGCGAAATCGACGATCACGTCACCCGCGTCATCCAGGGATTCGAAGACAAACTTGTCGGCGCCGCTGCCGCCGGTGAGCCTGTCGGCGCCAATGCCGCCGATGACCGTATCATTGCCGTTGCCAGCGCTGATGACATCGGCGCCAGCCAGCCCCTTGATCACATTGTTTCCGCTCGAACCCGTCAGCGTGTCGCCAAAACCGGATCCAGTGAGGTTCTCGAAACCACTCAGCGTGTCGCTGCCGGCTCCGCCAGTTGACTGCGAGAAGGAGGTGGCCAGGCTCACCTTGACGGCGGCTTCGGCGTTCTCATAGGAGACCGTGTCGGTGCCCGTGCCGCCGGACAGGTTGTTGTTGCCCTTGTTGCCCATGATGACGTTGTCGAGACTGTTGCCGGTCGCGTTGATGTTCGCTGTTCCGGTGAGCACGAGGTTCTCGACGCTGCCCTTTGCCTTCGCGACATCGGCGAGACTGAAGGTGACCGCAGACCGCACCGTATCCACTCCGGTGGCGCCGGTCTCGTCGACGATGTCGCCCGCGTTGTCGACAATGTAGGTGTCATTGCCGTCGCCGCCATACATGGTGTCCGCGCCCGCGGCGCCGTCGAGCCGGTCATTGCCGGCGAAGGCCCGAATGATGTCCGCCGCCGAGGTGCCGAGGAGGTTGTCGGTGGTTTCGGTGCCGAGGATGCCATCGGGCTGCGCCGGTGGAGGCGGCGGGGGAGGAGGAGGGGGAGGTGGGGGCGGGGGCGGCGGAACGGTGGTTCCGCTGTCCGTGCTGGCGACCAGCGTGCCATTGACCCAGAGTTCCTCGAAGCCGTTCGCGGCGTAGTTGAAGTCGCTGGGAAGCGTGCCGGTGATATAGATCTTGTCGTAGCCGTCACCGCCGGTGGAGTCCTTGAGATTGTCGGTCGACTCGGCGCGGACAACATCGTCGCCGGCGCCGCCGACGAAGACGTCCACGCCGCCGCCACCGACCAGCGTGTCATTGCCACCACCACCGGACAGCCGGTTGTTGCCCTTGTTCCCCGTGATGGTGTTGTCCAGCTCGTTGCCGGTACCGTTGATGTTCTCGATGCCCAGCAGGTTGAGATTGACCGAAGACTGGGTCAGCTCGGCAGTCACATTCGTCTGGATGGTGTTGCCGTCGACAAGATCGACCTTGATGTTGCTGCCGGCCAAGGCCACCGCGACGCCCATGGTCGAGGCCAATCCGCCGCCACTGAAGCGCACTTCGATTGCACCCAAGGCCGTGGTGCCGACGGAGTATCCGCCGGCCGTGCCGCTGGTCGTGCTGCCGATCGGACTGCCATTCTGCAGCACCGTGACCGTGCGCCCACCGCCACCTTCTCCGATGGAATAGAAGTCGTCATTGTCGGTATCGGTATAGATGACGCCGGTCACGAAGAAATTGTTGCCGGATTTGGCAAAATTCTCGGTCGTCATGAGGCTGTTGTAGGTGGTGCCGCCGGTGGTGAAGGCGCCGGTCAGCGATCCGATGCCGATCTCGCGGAAGTCGCCGTTCAGGATGTTCTCGCGATGGCCTGCGCTCTTGAAGAGGTTGGCGTGATGCGTGGCCGCATTCTGATCGCCATTGAAGCTCCCTGTCGATCCCGACCAGGCGATGTTCTCGCCCCAGGCCCAGCTGCCCGAGAACACGTAGCCGGCGGCGGACATGCGCTGGCCCGGATTGCTCCCGTTGACGCCGGTATGGGAGAAGGTGTCGGTGTTCAGCATCCAGCTGCTGTGAGCGTCGGCGGAGTCATTCAGCTGGGGATTGAAGGCCAGCACCTGCTTTGGCGTCGCCGAAATGGTGCCCGGCGAGAGGCCGCTGTTGAGGTCGATGCCGTAGCGTGCGGCTTCCCCGGCCGGATCCATGCGGGCGCGGTTGACCAGTTCGAGGATCAGTTGCTCTCTTGCAGTTGCTTCGGCCACACGTTCACCCATTAGATGTTGGTGTCTTATCCTTAGGCCAATGGGACTGCGAAAAGATTGAAGTGACCGTGTCAATTTTCCGAAAGATTGGTGGCACAGAGACCGCCGGAGGGTTCTGTTCCGGCCGCCCCGGCGACCTGCGGGCGGGACCAGGCCGACGGAGACCAAGCTCCTGATTTCAAAACCGGACTCAGTGACTTCGGCAGTCCGGTCCGGTGCATACGTTCGACTTCGCCAAGAGTCCGGCAAGCCTGGCCGGCGGCGGCCAGAGGCCTGCGACGCCCCTCCCGCGTTAACGATACCTTCGCAAACGCGCCGAGCGGATGAGCGTCATGACGAGATGAGAAGCTGATAGCGATCGATGCCGGTGCCGCCCGTCAGCACCACGCCATCGAGTTCCACCCAGGCATGCGCTGTGAAGCCCTGGGCTTCGCCTGGCAGCACGCCCAGACGGAAGTCCGGATCGAGGCCATGGCGCCGAAGCCATCGGCTGGCCGCGATGGACTGGATAAGGCAATCGGACCGCCAGGGTACCCGCGCCGCCGCCGCCGCAATGGCCCAGGACATCAGCGGGATGTCCATGTCTGTGGCCATGCCGCCCCCGGCTTTCTTCAACTGGAGGTCCGCCAGGATGACCCGCACCGGCCGGATGGCGAGTGAAAGCCGCGCCGCGGCGAGGTACAGGACCGCTGACGCGAGATAGCGCCGCTCCCGTCCATCCAATTGTAACACCTTGCCGAGCTTCGCTCCGATCATTGTCGAATCCGGCGGTTGCATGCCACAGCGATATTACGAACGGACCAGGCCAGACAAGTCCGCAATCTGAACTGTCTGAGGCGCCCCCTCATCCGTCTGCCGCGTGATCATCCCGTCCGACACCGGGGTCGACGCCTGCCTCGCTTCGCTCGAGCGCGCTCATGGCGTGGACAAGGCTTGACGGGCGCCGGACGAGATCGGCGAAGCGGCCGTCCTCAAGGACCTTGCCATGGCCCATGACCACGATGCGGTCGGTCCACGAGACGGTCGAAATTCGGTGTGCAACCACAACGACGGCGCGCTGATGCGCCGTCTCGCGAATTGCCGCCAGGATTTCGCGTTCGTCGACGGGATTGAGAGCGCTGGTCGCCTCGTCGAGAATCAGCAGGTCAGGCGTCGCGAGGAGTGCCCGGGCCAGGCACAGGCGTTGCCGCTGTCCCCGGGACAGGCGTGTACCACGGTCGCCGATGGTGGTCTCGAGTCCGGCCGGTAGGCTCCGGACCAGGTCTGCCGCGCGGGCTGCCTCAAGGGCGGTCCAGATCCGATCCGGTTCATTTTCCGGCGCAGCGAGCGTGAGATTGGCCCTTATGCTGTCGTCGAACAGGAATTCCTCCTGAGTCACATAGGCGATGCGCCGGCGCCAAGCTGCAAGCAGGGGGGCGGTGAGCGTCACGCCGTCGATGGTGACGTGGCCGTGCGTCGGCATCAGCATGCCGGCGAGAATGTCGACCAGCGTCGTCTTGCCAGACCCCGAAGCGCCTACGACACCGATGGCGCCGCGGGCCGGTATGGTCAGATTCACGCCATCGAGCACAAGTGGCAGCGTATCGGCATATCGGAACGAGAGATCTTCGAGCTTGATCTGCCGGACAAGCCTGAACGATGCCGTCTCCTGGCCTTGCGTTTCTGTCGTGGCGTGGGCCTCATCCAGTTGCGCGCTGAAGGCCTCGTATTGCGGGAGGATCTCGAGCAGTTGACGGAAATCGGATTGGGACGACTGGAAACGGGGCAGGAGACGCGAGAAGATGACCACGAGCAGAATGGGTTGAATGCTGGAACTCCCGCTCTTTGCCGCAACGAAGACGAGGATGCAGAGCACGATGGCGCCGGCGAGGGAATGAATCAGGCTTGCGGTTGCCGAGTTCCTGGCCAGCGACACGCCGATATCGCCATAGCGACGCGCCATGCCGGCAAATTCGCCGCGGTACCGGTCCTCGACGGAGAGCACGCGAGCCGCCTTGAGGCCGGCCAGATGCCGGGACAGCTGTTCATAGATATCCTTCATCGACGCCCAGGCCCGCATGCCGATGCGATAGGCCCGCAGGTCGAAGACCATCATCGGCAAGACCATCGCGGCGGCGGAGACCACTGCGGCGACCGTCAACAGAGGGGCGACGCTGAAGGCGACGGCAATTCCGGCGGTTATCGACAGGGCGGAGGTGATCAGAAGAAGGAAGAGCATTGCGCCCGTGGCGAGTTCGTCCGCCTGGGCCGTCACGGCCTGCGCCAGTTCCGAACTTCGCTTCCGCGCCAGATGCTGCCACCCCGCGCCGGTCAGGCCGTTGTAGGTTTCGATCCGCAGCGCGCAGAGGAACCCGTTGGTCAATCGGGCATTGGCGTCGGCCTGCAGCCAGTTCAGAAGTCCGCGCGCCAGCATGAGGCAGAGGAACAGCGCCAGCACCGACTCGAGCGTGACAGCCAGGCCGAGGGCATGAAGCACCGAGCCGAAGTAGCCTGCGATGTCGCCTTCGGTCCCGCCATCCTCGCCAAGGCCCAGAAAACTCAGCAGCGGAATGAGCAGGAAAAGGCCCACGCCTTCAAGCATGCCGTTGATCAGGCCGATGGCCAGCGACAGGGCGAACAAGGGCGGGTCATGCGCAATGACCTTGCGAAAGAAGCGCCACAGCGAAGACAGGCGGGCGGTGACGTGCATCACGTCAACCGCACAGGGGCCGCCCCGCAGGCGGGCGCCACCGTGCTGCCAACGCGGACGGGATCATCCAGGCAGCCTTCGATCGGGGTCCAGGTCTCATGACCCGGGAAGACATGGCACATTGCGACGGGCGCGTCACGCCGCGGGCCGCGAGTGTCCGAGGAAGTGGCGCGACGCCCGGTCTTTGCCGCAGCGCAATGTCGACGGATTGCGCAGATGCGAACGAAGCATTGGACTTCGCCGCGCAAGTCGTCTTAAATGTATGACAATTCTAGAGGCAACCATGACAAAGACTCCGAAGAAGCCACTCAAGTACCGCTCCCAGAACTGGTTCGACAATCCCGACAATGCCGACATGACGGCGCTCTATCTCGAGCGCTATCTCAACTATGGATTCACACGAGGTGAATTGCAGGGCAACAAGCCGATCATCGGCATCGCGCAGACAGGGTCCGATCTGTCGCCCTGCAACCGCGCCCATGTCGAGCTTGTGAAGCGCATTCGCGATGGCATCTACGCCGCGGGTGGCATTCCCATGGAGTTCCCGGTCCATCCCATCCAGGAAACCGGCAAACGCCCGACGGCGTCGCTCGACCGCAATCTGTCCTATCTCTCCATCGTCGAAGTCCTCTACGGCTACCCGATCGACGGCGTGGTGCTGACGGTCGGCTGCGACAAGACCACGCCGGCCTGCCTCATGGCGGCGGCGACGGTGGACATTCCGGCCATCTGCCTCTCTTCCGGGCCCATGCTCAATGGCTGGTACAAGGGACAGCGCACGGGATCCGGAACCATCGTCTGGATGGCGCGCGAAAAGCTGGCGACGGGCGAACTCGACTACGAGGGGTTCGTCGAACTGGTCGCAACCTCAGCGCCCTCGACGGGCTTCTGCAACACCATGGGCACGGCGACGACGATGAATTCGCTGACCGAGGCGCTCGGCATGTCATTGCCGGGCAACGCCGCCATTCCGGCGCCCTACCGCGAGCGTGGCCAGATGGCCTATGAGACCGGGCGTCGCATCGTGGCCATGGTCGAAGAGGATCTCACGCCATCGAAGATCATGACGCGCAAGGCCTTCGAGAATGCCATTGCCGTCAATACCGCCATCGGCGGATCGACCAACGCGCCGAACCACCTGAATGCCATCGCCGCCCATCTCGGAATCGAGCTGACGGTTTCGGACTGGGAGAAGCACGGCTACGATCTTCCGCTGCTGGTCAACCTGCAGCCCGCTGGCGAGTATCTTGGCGAGGACTATCACCGTGCGGGTGGCGTACCGGCGGTGGTGGCGGAGCTGATCAAGGCAGGCAAGATCCACGAAGACTGCATGACTGCGAATGGCAAGACCATCGGCGAGAATTGCAAGGGCAAGTTCAGCTGGGATCGCGCCGTCATCAAGGAGTTCGGCAAGCCAATGAAGGAGCATGCCGGCTTCAAGCGCCTGACCGGCAATCTCTTCGACAATGCCATCATGAAGACGAGCGTGATCTCGGACGAGTTCAAGGCGCGCTATCTGTCCAATCCGAAGGATCCGAACGCCTTCGAGGCGAAGGCCATCGTCTTCGACGGACCGGAGGATTACCACGCCCATATCGACGATCCAAAGCTCGGCATCGACGAGAACACGATTCTCTTCATCCGCGGTGTCGGCCCCCTGGGCTATCCGGGTGCGGCCGAGGTCGTGAACATGCGCGCGCCCAACTATCTGCTGGAGAAGAACATCCGTTCGCTGCCCTGCGTGGGTGACGGGCGCCAGTCCGGTACCTCCGGCTCGCCGTCGATCCTGAATGCCTCGCCCGAGGCCGCGGCCGGTGGCGGGCTGGCCATCCTCAAGAATGGCGACCGGGTGCGCATCGACTTGAACAAGGGTACCTGCGATGTGCTGCTCTCCGCTGCCGAGATCGCGAAGCGCCGGGCGGAACTCGAGAAAGCCGGCGGCTACAAGATTCCCGAAAGCCAGACGCCATGGCAGGAAATCTTCCGCGCCAATGTCGGACAGCTCGCCGAGGGCATGGTGCTGAAGGGAGCCACGAAGTTCCGGCGCATCGCCAAGCTCAAGGGCATTCCGCGCGACAATCACTAGATCCGCAGATCCGCGTTTCGGTCGTTCCTGCACAAGAGGTCACCATGCTCGAACTCAAATCCGGAGCGATGCGGGCCACGTTCTCGAGTCTTGGCGCCCGCCTGGTATCCGTGTTCGTGGACGGCACCGACGTGGTGTCGGGTGGCGGCAATGACGCGCAGATCATGGCAGGCGACTGGACGGCGGGCGCGGTCTGCGGCCGCTTTGCCGGGCGCATCAGCAAGGCGCGCGTGGAGATCGATGGCATCACCCATCGGCTGCTGGCCAACATGGGCGAACATCAGCTGCATGGCGGGCCTGACAATTTCGCTGTCCGGCGCTGGGCCGTTCAATCTACGCCGCAATCGGTAGCATTCCGCATCCGCTCGCCGGATGGCGACCAGGGCTTTCCTGGAGCCGTCGAAGCCTTGGCCACCTACAGGCTGGCCGGCAGTACGCTGTCGCTCGATCTGGAGGCAACAAGCACCAAGCCCACCGTGATCAACCTGACCAACCATGCCTACTGGAACCTGTCCGGTGGCGTGGCCAATGCCTTTGACCATGAGATGCAGATCGACGCCCAGGCCTTCCTTCCGCTCAATGATCTGCTCTTGCCGTCCGGCGAGATCCGTCCTCTAGCGGGAACGCGCTGGGATTTTCGCAAACTCCGCAGGGTGGGCGAGAACTACGACAACTGCTGGGTGCTTGATGGCGACCGCGGCACGCTGAGGCATGGCCTGACGCTGCGCGATCCCCGCTCGGGCCGGCGCATGGAGGTCTGGACCACCGAGGCCGGCATGCAGATGTATACGTCCTTCCATTGGACTCCCGACATGCCCGGCCGGAATGGGCCGCTGAAGCAATATGCGGCCATTGCCATCGAACCGCAGAACTTCCCCGATGCGCCGAACCACGCAGGTTTTCCCAGCGCGGTCCTGCGGCCGGGAGAAACCTATCGCCAGCGCATGGAGTGGCGTTTCGCGTGACGGCCCTTATCGCCATTCCGGCCCTTGGCTGCGATGCGCGGCTCTATGATCCGATCCGACCCTTTCTGCCGGCCAGCCTCGATCTCTCGGTCGCGATCGCCGATGGCGACAGCTTCGCGGCCTGCGTGGCGCAAGTCCTGGCGCAGGCGCCGGAGCGCTTCGTGGCGATGGGGACATCCTTCGGCGGCCGCCTCGCCCTGGAGCTGACGCTCGCCGCGCCGGAGCGGGTGAGCGGCCTCGTGGTGATCGGTGCCGGAGCCGGACCCGTGGCCGATCCGATTGCCGGCCGGCGCCGGTCCGAGCGGCTCAGGTCGGGCGCGGCGGCGGATGTGGTGGCCGAGATGGCCGCCATCATCTCGCATCTCCCCGGTCCACGCGGCGCGGCGGCGCGCGACGGCTTCAGCGCCATGGCCCAGACACAGGGCCCGGCGCTGATGGCGCGCCAGTCGGATGCCCTGGCGCAGCGGATCGACCTCTGGCCACGGCTTGCCGAGATCCGTTGCCCGGCGCTCATGCTGTGGGGCGATCACGACCGGTTCTCGCCAGCCGCCGACGGTCTGCGCATGTCGGCGGCCGTTGCGCATGGCCGCTTCGTGGAACTGTCCGATTGCGGGCACTTGCCGACGCTTGAGTATCCCGAGGAGTCGGCCGCGGCCATCAGTCATTGGCTCGGCGACTGGCGCCTCACTTGAGGCTGGCGAGATACTCCGCGATCGCCATGATGTCGGCTTCTGGGAGCTTCGAGATGTTTTCCTGCACCTGTCCCATGCCGCCCGACGACACCTTGTCGTAGCCCATCATCTCGCCGTACTGCAGCGCCGCTGCGATGTCCTTTGCATCCTTGTAGCGGCCGCGCTCGATCAGGCCGCGCAGGGACGGCACCCGGCCTTCGCCCTCGGGATGCGGGCCGCCCATGAAGGCGTCCGACGATTTGAGCGCCATGAAGATGTTGCGCGGCGTATGGCATTCGGCGCAATGGCCAGGTCCGTTGACCAGGTAGCTGCCGCGGTTCCAGCTTGCGGATTGCGAAGGGTCTGGCTGCCAGGGCGCCGGGTCGAAGCCCACCCATTTCCACAGGCCAACGCCGCGCCGGACCAGCCAGGGCAGGGCAATGTCGGCGGGACGTTCCGGCGCGGCGACGGCTGGCAGGCTTGCGAGATAGGCCCTGATATCGAGCACATCCTCGACGCGCATATGGGCATAGGACGTATAGGGGAAGGCCGGAATCAGGTTTGCGCCGGTGTGCGACACGCCGCGCTGCACGGCATTGACGAACTCAAGATCCGTCCATTTTCCAATACCGGTTTCGGCATCGGGCGTCAGGTTGCGCGGATAGAAGGTGCCCACGGGCGTCTTGAGCGGAAAGCCTCCGGCGGGAAGATTGGCATCGACACCCGCCAGATCGGCTGCCGGCTTGTGACAGGACCGGCATCCGGCGGCATTGTAGAGAACTTCGCCGTTGGCAAGATCCGGCGTGTGCGGTGGAATGTCGGACTGGCGCAGCGCACGCGGCATGCTAAGCAGCCAGAACGCAACAAGCCCCAGCGCTGCCAGCAGCGCCAGGGCCGTTGCCGATCGTCTGGAAAAGATCTTCAGGCGGTCATCCCTTCGGACGGCGGAACTTCTCGTGGCAACCCTTGCATGAATTGCCCAGCTCTGGGAAGGCTGCCTTGAAGGAGGCTTCGTCGGTGGCCGCGGCCAGGGCCGTCGCTGCCTTCACATAGGCACCGGCGGCGGCGTCGAATCCGGCCTTGTCGGTCCAGACCTCGTCCTTGGCCCAGGTTTCGGTGGCACCGCCCGGCTTGGTATCTTCGCCCCACCAATCCGCCCAGCCGGCGCAGGCCTTGTTCTCGGCAGCGAAGGCGGCGTCGAGCGCTGCCTTGTCGAAAGGCTTCTCGCCCTTCATCATCGGCACGGCGACGGCCATGATCCCGCCATTGGCCTTCATGCAGGCCTGGCGCGCCTGGATGGAACTGGTGGCGTCTGCCGAAGCGGAAACAACACCGGCTCCCAAAAACAGAGCGACAGCGGTTACAGTTTTGAGGGCGCGTAAACCTAGCATCAAAGGGTTCCTCCAGGATTTCAGATTGTGTGGGAGCCAAGTCCCACGGCGAAGGTTACAACGGGCCGCTGCCCGGGAAAGTATCACATTTTCGTGTTGATGGCGGCCGCGCCATTAACCGTGCCGCAACCATGCCCGGATCTCGTCAAGCTCCGGCCCAGCGCATGCCGCCAGGCCAGCCGATGATCACCCACAAGATGAATGGCGGATGAAGCTCCCGGTCGGCCCTGGTTCAGGCCGCGGGGCTTAGGGTGTCCTTAAGGTCGGCGCGATAGGGTCGGCCACAAACAGGAAGGCGACGAGCATGTCAAAGACGCAGACGGAAAGTCAGGAACCTCGGCAGAAGCAGCGCAAGCTGAGCCCCGAGCTTCGCGAATTCCTGCACATGCTGCAGGCGCTGGAGGGCCAGCTGGACGCGAGCCCCAGGCTTCCGCGCTGATATCTTTCACAGGCATCCGTGAGCGCAGTGGGCGGGGCATTCCCGCCCAGCGTCGTTTCCAGGCCCCGTCAGCGCTGGTGCAGTGTCGGGAAGACCCGCTCGGCAAGGGCGTGATCGATCATCGCCCGCCAATCATCCGGCAGATAGCCCCAGTCCGGCAGACCCGGAAGTGCGGCATCCAGCATCTCAGGCGTCGGCTCGCGCATGGTGGCGACAGCTGCGCGCGCGGCCTCCGCAAAACTCCGCCAGTCGTCGCCGCCAAGGGTCGAGCACAGGCTTCGGGCGACACGCTCGACCATTGACATGGGAGCTGCAGGCATCGGGTTTGCTCCGTTCACGAAACCGGCCGTCCGCGACCGGTTGATTCATCTACGCCCACTCACATACCTACTTGGCCCCGCATCCTCCCTAGAGGCTTGGCCCCTGGATGGCAACTCACTTCCCGGAATGGGCTGGGGATAGCGACCCGTTCCGGCATCCACCCAGAACCGCGCGATTCCCGATCCGCGAGGCGGCCTTGTCGGCTTCCACTTCAGTCCGGCGGCGTCTCTCCGCGGAGGACGGCCGCAAACTTGGGCATGTCGATGTTGCCGCCGGACAGGATCAGACCAACGCGCTTGCCCCGCATGCGCCGGCGCTCCTGAAGGAGCGCCGCCAGGGCAGCGGCTCCCGCCCCTTCGGCGATGGTGTGGGCGCAGCGAAAATAGATGCGCATGGCCTCGGCGATCTCGTCATCGGTCACGGTGACGATCCGGTCAACGCCGTGCCGGATCACATGCAGCGCGTCGGGATTGGGGATCCGGACGGCCATGCCATCCGCAAAGGTGCTGGCGGTTTCGGTGGCGACCGGCCTACCGGCTTCGAGCGAAAGCGCATAGGCATTGGCGCCAGCGGCCGCCACGCCGACGACCCTGGTCTTCAGCCCCAGCAGGTCACGCGCGGCAATGACGCCGCAGATGCCCGAGCCCATGCCGATCGGCACATAGACGGCATCCAGCGCACCCGCAGCGTGGAACAGTTCATGGGCATAGGTCGAGACGCCGACCACCAGTTCGGGCCCGAAGGAGGCGATGAAGTCGAGGCCACGCTCAGTCGCGATCTCAGCCGCCGCCAGCCGCGCCGCGTCGAAGTCGTGGCCCACTTCGACGAGTTCGGCGCCCAGCGCGCGCATGGCGGCGTTCTTCTCGGCGGAATTGCCGAGCGGCACGACCACGGTCACGGGGATGCCGACGCGTGCGGCCGCAAAGGGAATCGACTGGCCGTGGTTGCCGCGCGTGGCAGTGATCACGCCGGCCGTCTGCCCACGCTGCTTGCGGCGCTGGAGATGGACGATCCCGCCGCGCACCTTGAAGGCGCCGGTCGGCGTGTGGTTCTCGTGCTTGACCCAGGCCTCGCAGCCGGTCTCCTGGGCGAGCAGCGGCCAGGCATATTGCGGCGTCGGCGGCATGGCTGCATAGACCATGCGTTGCGCATCTTCGAGTTCCTGGGCCGTGTACATGGGCCGAGGATGGCCAGCCTCGGCAAGGCGGTCAACCTTGACTCTGGCCGCTGCCCATGTTTCGTGCAGCGCCACGCCGAATCCGATCCCCGAGGTCCCTTCATGACAACCGCATTCACCTTTCCCGGCCAGGGCAGCCAGGCTGTCGGCATGGGCAAGGCCCTGGCCGAGAATTTTGTCACGGCACGCCGCGTCTTCGAAGAGGTGGATTCCGCCCTGGGCCAGAAGCTCAGCACGCTCATGTGGGACGGGCCGGAGGCCGACCTGACTCTCACCGAAAACGCACAGCCGGCGCTGATGTCGGTATCCATGGCCGTCATGCGCGTCCTCGAGACGGAACACGGCATCACCGTTGCCAATACCGCGACCTTCGTCGCCGGACATTCGCTCGGCGAATACTCCGCGCTGGCCGCCGCCGGCACTTTCGGCCTGTCGGACGCGGCGCGCCTTCTCAAGACGCGCGGACGGGCCATGCAGGGCGCCACGCCAGTCGGCGTCGGCGCCATGGCAGCCCTGCTCGGGCTCGACTATGCTGCGGCCGCGGCTGTCGCGGCCGAGGCCGCGCAGGGCGAAGTGTGCCAGGCGGCCAATGACAACAGCGACGGCCAGGTTGTCGTTTCCGGCAACAAGGCCGCGGTCGAACGCGCGCTGGACATCGCCAAGGCAAAGGGCGCCAAGCGGGCCATCCTGCTGCCGGTCTCCGCACCCTTTCACTGCGCGCTGATGCAGCCCGCCGCGGACGTCATGGCCCAGGCCCTGTCTGAAGTTGCCATGTCGGCGCCAGCCGTGCCGGTCGTGGCCAATGTCGGCGCGGCCCCGCTCAGCGATCCGGCCGCGATCCGCAGGAGCCTGGTGGCCCAGGTGACGGGAACGGTGCGCTGGCGCGAATGCGTGGCCTTCATGGCCAATGCCGGCGTCGACCGCTTCTGCGAGATCGGCACCGGCAAGGTGCTCACCGGTCTGCTCAAGAAGAACGCACCTTCGGCCTCTGGAATTGCCATCGGCACGCCCGAGGACATCGCTGTGGCCGCGGCCCAACTCAAGTAAGGAGCGACATCATGTTCGACCTCACCGGCAAGACGGCACTCGTCACCGGCGCCACAGGCGGCATCGGCGCGTCGATCGCGAAGATCCTCCACAGGGCCGGCGCCACGGTTGCGGTTTCCGGCACGCGCGCGGCCGTACTGGAACAGCTGAAGGGCGAGCTCGGCGAGCGGGTCCATGTTCTCGCCTGCAACCTGTCGGACGCCGCGGATGTCGAGAAGCTTGTGCCGGCCGCCGAGGCGGCGATGGGTGCGGTCGATGTTCTCGTCAACAATGCCGGCATCACCCGCGACGGCCTCGCCATGCGCATGAAGGATGAGGACTGGGCCGCGGTGATTGACGTCAATCTCACGGCAGCCTTCCGTCTCGCCCGCGCCGCCATGCGGGGCATGATGAAGAAGCGCTGGGGCCGCATCGTCAACATCACCTCCGTGGTGGGCGTGACCGGAAATCCGGGCCAGGCGAACTACGTCGCCTCCAAGGCCGGGATCATCGGCCTGACCAAGTCGCTGGCGCAGGAACTGGCCACCCGCAACGTGACGGTGAATGCGGTGGCACCTGGCTTCATCGCCACGCCGATGACCGACGTGCTGAACGACAAGCAGCGCGAGGGCATTCTTGCCCGCGTTCCGGCCGGCCGTCTGGGCACGCCGGAGGATATCGCCGCCGCCGTTCTCTATCTGGCGTCGGAAGAGGCGGGTTACGTCACCGGGCAGACGCTGCACGTCAACGGCGGCATGGCGATGATCTGAGCTCAGGCGAAGCGCACGGCATGAACCGGCGGCAGGCTGGTGCTGATGGTCTGCCAGCTGTCGCCCTGATCCTCGCTGATCCAGAGATTGCCGGTGGTCGAGCCGAAGGCCAGGCGCTCGCCCGTGTCGTCGCCGGCCAGGGCATGCCTGAACACGATGTCGTAGGCATGGGCCTGCGGCAGACCCCTGTCGAGGATCTCGAAACTCCTGCCGCCGTCGCGGGTGCGGGTGGCCACCAGCCTGCCATCGACCGGATAGCGCTTCTCGTCCTTGATGCCGGGCACGAACCACGCCGTGTCGGGGTCCTTCGGATGCACGACGACGCCGAAGCCGAAGCTTGACGGCCTGGCCTTCACCTCCTGCCAGCTCTTCGCATCGTCAGCCGATCTCCAGATGCCGCAATGGTGCTGCACCCAGAAGCGCTCGGGTGCGGCCGGACACTGCACCATCATGTGCGGGTCCTGCGTGTCGGGATTGTCGGCCACGCCGGCCGGGCCATCGTCGAAGCGCATACCGTGGGCGGACTGCGCCCAGGTCGCGCCGCCGTCATGCGTCACCCAGACACCGCCGCAGGAGATTGCCACCCGCACCGTCTGCGAGGAACGGGGGTCGACGCAGATCGAATGGATGCCGGGAATGTCGGCGCCGCCGCCCAGCCACTTGTTGCGCTCAGGCATGTCCCAGAGCGGACGGATCATCTCCCAGCTGCCGCCGCGATCGCGCGAGCGGAACAGCCCGCCCGGCATGGTGCCGGCCCAGAGCGTGCCCGGCTCGTCAGCGCCACCGGTCTCCAGCGCCCAGATCAGCTGAGTGGTCCACTTCACCGGCCGTCCCCAGCCGTCGAGGTCGTTCAGGCCCTCGGGCTTGGGCGGGTAGGCAGGGGCCGCGATCTCCTGCCAGTCTCCGCCTCGCTCGCGGCGGTGCAGCTTGACGCCGAAATGCCCGTGGTTGAGGGCGGCATAGTCCGTGCCATCGCGCGGGTCGTGAAGCGCCAGCGTGACGTTGTCGCCGAGGAAGGCGGTCTTGTGGATCGTCCAGCCCTTGCCGGTGCGTGAAATGTCGAAGAGGCCCTTGCGGGTCGAAACCAGAAGCGCGTCACTCATGGCAATCCTCCTTCATCCTCCCGAGAGGGCCTGCATGATCCAGATCTCGCTCTTGGGAGTGACCGGATCGGAAAGCCTCTCGATGTCCCGCAGGCGCTGGCCATCGACCAGAATTGTCATGTGTTTGCGGAGCGCGCCCTGGTCGTCGAGCACATAGTTCCCCAGCCGGCCCTGCGTGTTGAAGACATGGGCGAGCACATCGCGAACCGTGGCGCCCTCGGCTTCCGTGGCGCTGCAGTCGACATGGCGGCGCAGATTGGCCGTGAAGAACACCCTGGCCATCGCTCGATCTCCCGCGAGCAAGACTAGCGCGATCGGCGGGCGGGATAAAGCCGGATCAGTTGAGGCGCCAGATGGTGAGATTGAGGAAGGCCGCGAAGGCGGTCCAGGCCAGATAGGGCACGAACAGCAGTCCGGCCGGACGCGTGATGCGCCAGAAGACGACGGTGGTGATAGCCACCGCTGTGAGCAGGAAGGCCACGCCGATGAGACCAAGCCAGGGCGAGCGCGCGCCAAAGAACAGGAACGACCAGGCGAAGTTCAACGCCAGTTGCGAGAAGAACAGGATCAGCGCGCCCTTGGTGTCCTGTGGCTGTTTCCACACCAGCCACGCCGCAACGGCCATCATCACGTAGAGAACCGTCCAGACCGGTGCGAAGAGCCAGTTGGGCGGGTTCCACGACGGCTTGATGAGGGTCACGTACCAGTCGTCGATGGACTGCTGCGTGGCAAAGCCCGCTGCCATGCCGACGGCCAGGCAAAGGACAATGAACCCCGCGAGGACCAGCCACTTGTTCTGCATGTCGCTTCCTACATCATGCCGTTGGTCGAGCCGAGCGATCCCAGAAACAGAATCGCTCCGAGGAAGGCTATGGCCAATCCGCCGCCCAGCCGCAAGCCGAAGTTGAGCCAGGAGATCCAGCGGTCATCCTGCCGGGCATAGCGCGTGGCAAGCTTCTTCGAATAGACGGCGATGGCGGCGATGGTGGAGACGGTGATGAAGGTTCCCAGCGCCATGGCGAAGGTGGCCGCGATACCCGCCCAGTAGAGGCCGAGCGCGTTGGCGAAGATCAGGACCAGCAGGGCTCCCGTGCAGGGGCGTATGCCCACCGCAAAGGCGAGGGAGAAGGCCCGCGCGAGCGACCAGTCACCCCGCAGGTCGCGGGCCTCGGGCAGATGCGCATGGCCGCAACCGCAATCGGGGCCATGGACGTGATCGTGCGCGATGGCCGGGCTCTGCAGCGGCTGGAAGCTGTCGAAGTGATGCAGGTCGGATCTGCGCTGGGCGGCGTCGCGGGCCGGGTGCGCGGGCTGGGCCTTCGGGCGCCCGATGCGGAAGGCAGTCCAGACCAGATAAAGGCCCATCGCGCCGATCAGGGCATAGCTGGCGCTTTCGAGCACGCCTGCCACATCCCGTGCCCTGGCGCTGGCGCTGGCCACCAGCAGCAGCAGTGCCGAGACGATGACGATGGCGGTGAGTGCCTGGATCACGGCACTCATCGCTGAAATGGCAATCCCGCGCCGCAGCTCGTTTTCGGTCGCGAGCAGCCAGGCGGAAATGACGGCCTTGCCGTGCCCGGGGCCAGCGGCGTGAAAGATGCCGTAGCCAAAGCTCAGCAGCATGAGAGTCCAGACCGCGGCAAGGGGCGAGCCCGTCTTCATGTTGCGCAGAGATCCCGACATCTGCCCGTAGAAGCGCTGTTGCAGGTCGCGTGCCCAGAGCACCGGATCTTCGAGGATGGAGACCTGCTGAATGGTTCCATCCGCATTGCGCGGCTGGACCAGAAGCTTGCGCTTGTCGATGGTGACGGCGGGTGCGGAGGAACCAGCGCCTTGCGCATGTGCCGCCATGCAAGACAATGCCAGGACGAGCGCCAGGCAGGCCGCGGCAAGCAGGCGGCTCAGGACTTGCATGCGATCAGCACCGGCTGGGCGAAGAGCGCGCCGAAGTCCTCGTTGTTCTCAGGCTTCCAGTCGGTTCCCTTCGTCGAGAGCATCTCGCGCGTGGCGTCGATCTCGGCATCGGTCGGCACCGGCTTGACCACCAGCCTGCAGGCGGCGGGCATGGCGCCCACCACGGAAACCGGCTCGTCCTTCACATAATCGATGGCGATGAAGAACTCGGGATCATAGACCTTCAGCATGAACTCGCCCTTGGTCGGATCGAGCGGCGTCTTGAGCGGCACCTGGAAATGCAGCTCGAGCCTGCCATTGGAATAGATCTGCCCGTATTCGACCACCGGTCCCTGCGGCTGCTTCTGGCCGTTGAAGCGCATCACGGTGAAATAGTCGTAGTCCTTCAGCGACTCGATGTTTTCCTTGGTCAGGGGATCGAGCTCGTCCTGGCTGTAGACGCCATCACCATTGGTGTCGAGGCCATCCAGCGCCATCTGCGCGTAGCCATCGTCGAAGGCCCAGGTCAGGTTGACGCCGGTGATCAGGCCCGCATCGTTGAACACGACATCCGAGCGCATGTCGATCCAGACATGCGGATGCGCGAGAGCCGGCTTGGCAAGCGCGAGAATGACGCTGCTGACGGTCAATGCCCGGAAGACAGGCCGCAAGAGACTTCCCCACCGTTTCGAACTGCCCGGTGATGATCTCCCAATGCGGCAGAAAAGTGAAGTTCGACATTAACTTGGGAAGCAGGCGCGGAAATCGTCGGCGAGCCGCTTGAGAAGGTCCTGATAGGCCGCAGGTCCGGGCGTCACGCCGGAACCCAGCCCGTCGAGCACGCCGCTTCGGGCGCTGCTGCCCTCGATCACCACATTTACGACCTTGTCGTCGTATTGCGGCTCGCGGAAGACGCATTCCGCCCTGGTCGCGGCCAGCTTGTCGCGGATCTGCTGCAGGCGTTCGGCAGAGGGCGCCTGGGCCGAGATATCGGTGATGGACCCCGCACCCGTCAGACCGAAGCGGTGCTCGAAATACTGATAGCCGTCATGGAAGACGATGAAGGGCTTGTCCTTGACCGGCGCCAGCTCGGCCGAAATCTGACTTTCCAGCGAATCGAGCGACTGCGCAAAGGTCTTGGCATTGGCGGCATATGTTCCGGCATTGCCCGGGTCGGCCTTGGACAGGGACGCGGCCACGGCCGCGGCAATGGCCTTGGCGTTCTCGGGGTCGAGCCAGACATGCGGGTCGAAGCTTAACACGCCTTCCTGGTCGTGATCGTGGCCTGCCTCGCCCTCGGCGTGGTCGTCATCCCCGTCGTCATCGTCATGATGGTGCGGCTCCCAGGCGCCGCCCTGGCGGATCGGCAACGTCGTAACACCCGGAGCATCCGATACCTCGATAAAGGTCTTGCCGTTCACCGCTTCGCTGCCGCTGATCTGGGCCAGCTTGGCCTCCAGTCCATGACCGACGATGAAGACGAGATCGGCCTGGCCCAGGTCGGCGATCTGGCGGGCGCTGAAGGTGGCACGATGCTCCGAGAGCCGGCCTTCCAGAAGGAGCTCCGGCGTGCCCGTGTCGCCCATGACGGCGGCAACGATGCCATGCAGCGGAACGACCGAGGCAATGACCCGGGGTCCCGCCAGCGCGGGGGTGGCGACGGCGAGCAATGCAGCGAGGCTCAGGGCGGTCAGGCGCATCGAGATGACTCCGGCTGTTGATGTAATGTTATAGTATAACATACATGGATCGATGGTCGCGTCAATCCCTGACACAGACGTGAGGCGGCGTGGCCAATCGTTATGTTGCGCCAATGCGCCGGCCCTGTATGTCTTGGGCCATGACTCTCGACGTGACCATCGGCATGGCGCTGCTCGCCGGCGTGTTCAGCTTCCTCAGTCCCTGCGTCCTGCCGCTGGTGCCGCCCTATCTCTGCTTCATCACGGGCGCGTCGCTCGAGCAGTTGTCCGAGCGCGAAGGCGCGGCGGGGCAGGGCCGGCGCACGCTTCTGGCCGCGCTGATGTTCGTGCTGGGCTTCTCGACGGTCTTCATCCTCCTGGGCGTGAGCGCGTCCTACATTGGCCAGCTGCTCCGGTCCTGGCTGCCGGTCCTCGCCCAGGTGGCCGGCCTCTTCATCATTCTCATGGGCCTCAACTTTCTCGGCGTCTTCAAGCTCGGCTTTCTCAGCCGCGAGAAGCGCTATCACGCCGAGAGCCGTCCGGCCGGCTTGCTTGGTGCCTATGCCGTGGGCCTTGCCTTCGCCTTTGGCTGGACGCCCTGCATCGGGCCGGTTCTGGCCCTTATCCTGACGATGGCCGCAACCGAACAGGACATGTCGCGAGGGGCGGCACTCCTGGCCGTCTACTCGGCGGGCCTCGGACTTCCCTTCCTGCTGGCCGCCGCCGGCGTGGGGAGCTTCCTCGGCTTCTTCCGCCGCTTCCGCGGCCAGATGCGCAACGTGGAGCGGCTGATGGGCGTGCTTCTGGTGGCGACCGGCGTGATGTTCCTGACCGGCTACATGCAGGCCTTTTCCTACTGGCTCATCGAGGAGTTTCCGGCACTCGGGACGATCGGCTGAGTTCGATCGGCTGGCCGTGCGGCGTGGCCCGCGCGGCCGCGTCCCATTGGTCGATGCGGTCCTGCCGCTCGGGCGCGGTGACGAGGCCCTTGGCCTCTGCCAGGCGCTCCAGCGCCGCCAGCCAGGCTTCGTAGTAGGGCCGATCCGGCGCGTCGGCGATCTCCGCGCCAAGGGTCGCCGCCCATTCATTCCAGGTGAATGCACCTGCTTCGTTGAGCTTCACCGCCATGGCAAAGGCCTGGGCCTCCCAGGGCGCGGCAAAGACCGGGCCGTCCTGGTCGCGGGGCAGTCCGGCAAGCTCAGGCGGGTTCAAGGTAGGGCTCCCAGAGATCGGCGACGATCTCGTCGCGTCCGTTCCCGCCGAACACGTCTGCCGACCGGAACCGCACGGCATAAAGCCAGTGCGGGTCGTCGCCGCGCCCGTGGGCGGAGGAGTCCGGGAAGACGTGGCAGCCGTGCACCATGACGATACGGCCAGGCTTGTCCATCAGATAGGCCGGAAGGCGGGAATGGCCTTGGGTGTCGATGATCCGTGTCCTGATCTCGTCGCCCTTGGCGAAGCGTGGACGAGTGGGTGTCGGCCGGTCCGCGGGCCCGCCCTCTTTCAGGATGCCGGGGACCGTGTCGGCGCGGGCGACGCGCTTGACGGGCTTTGGCGGCCCGAGGCTGTGACCCCCGGCAATCTCCTCGGCTGTCGCCAGGCCTCGTTCGGTCAGCAGGCGCTCCAGTCCCTTGATCCAGATTTCGTAATAGGTCGAGGACCAGTAGTCGGCCGGCGGAATGCGTTCGCGCGCGTGGCGCGATATGTCGATGTTCCAGCTGCCGGTCATGCCCATGGCGAGCGTGACGGCGAAGGCCCGGCGTTCCCAGTCGTGGTGGAAGACGGGGGTTTCCGGTTCCGGTGTCACGGGCCCGAAACCGGCTAGGCCGCCTGCATCCTGCGGCCCTCTCATGACGGCAAGCCAACCAGGCCGGTGCCGATCATCGAGTCGCGGGTGACGATCGCGGCGAGTTGTTCCGCCGTCCAGCCGTCGGTGCCGGAGGGCCGCATGGGGATCACGAGGTAACGCACTTCCGCGGTCGAATCCCACACGCGGATGGCGGTTCCCTCCGGCAGGGTCACGCCGAATTCGGCCAGCACCGCGCGGGGCTCCTTCACGGCGCGCGAGCGGTAGGGCATCGACTTGTACCAGACCGGGGGCAGGCCAAGCACCGGCCACGGGTAGCAGGAGCACAGGGTGCAGACCACCATGTTGTGGGTTTCCGGCGTGTTGAACAGGGCCACCATGTGCTCGCCCTGGCGGCCCTCGTAGCCCATGGCGACGATGGCCGCGGTGGCATCCCGCTTCAGCCAGTCGGCAAACGCCGGATCCGTCCAGGCGCGGGCCACCACGCGCGCGCCGTTGCGCGGGCCCACCTTCGTCTCATAGGTCTCGATCAGCAGGTCAAGCGCCGCCGGATCGACATAGCCTTTCTCCACCAGCAGCGATTCCAGCGCCTTCACGCGGAGCGCGATCGGTGACAGCGCCGAGCCTTCATCATGGTCATGACCGTCATGGGGCATTTGCCGAACCTCTTGCTTGGGCTAAACATAGGTGTCCGGGATGGCGAAGGGAAGCGGCGGCATGACCAAGCTCGACGGGGTGAGAGCCTGCGTGTTCGATGCCTATGGCACGCTCTTCGATGTCCATGCGCCGCTGCGCAAGCTGGCCCCCGAGATCGGGCCCGAGGCCGAGAACATCTCGAAGCTGTGGCGCCAGAAGCAGCTCGAATACACATGGCTGCGCAGCCTGATGGGCGTGCATGCCGATTTCTGGCACGTCACCAGCGATGCGCTCGATTATGCGCTTGAAAGCTTCAAGGTTCAGGACCTGGGCCTGAAGGACGAGATCATGTCGCTCTATCTCAAGCTCGATGCCTATCCGGATGCCGCCGACGCCTTGCAGGCTCTTCGAAACAAGGGGAAGCGGACGGCCATCCTGTCCAACGGAAGCCCGTCGATGCTCGACTCGGCCGTGCGCCACGCCGGTCTCGACAAGCTCTTCGACCTGGTGCTGTCGGTGGAGGATGTCGGCATCTACAAGCCCAGCCGGCGCGTCTACCGCCATGCGATGCAGAAGCTGCAGCTGCAGGACGCGCCATCGATCTGCTTCGTGTCGGCCAATCCCTGGGACGCGCAGGCCGCGGCCCAGTTCGGCTTCCAGGCCGTGCGCGTCGATCGTTTCGGACTTGCGAATGACCGCATCCCCGGCAAGCCCGCGGCCCTCATTCCCGATCTCGCCGGATTGTCGCCGCTGGTCTAGGCGATCTTTGCCAGGGGGGCGCTGCGCGCCTTTGCGTGGGCGCGCACCGCGTCACCGAAGGCGGTGAAGAGCTTCACCGAATCCGGGTTGTTCATCGCCTTGAACTCGGGATGCCACTGGGTTCCGAAGGCGAAGGTCTTGGCCTCGCGCACCGAGACGGCCTCGATGATGCCATCTGGCGCCGTGGCTTCCACCGCGAGACGCGGTGCAAGGCGCTTGATGCCCTGGCGATGGATCGAGTTCACCATGGTCTCGCGCTTGCCGAGGATCTTCTCCAGCATGCCGCCCGGACGAATGTTGATGACATGGGATGGCGCGTAGCGCACGTCGACGTCGTCGTGCTTCGGCGCGCGGTGGTCGAGGCGGCCCTCGTTGCGCTGCAGTTCGGTCTCGAGCGTGCCACCCATGACCACGTTCAGTTCCTGAAAGCCGCGGCAGATGCAGAACAGGGGAATGCCGCGTTCGATGGTGCGGGTGATGAGCCGCAGCGTGAGCTGGTCGCGCGCATGGTCATAAGGTTCGTGATCGGCGGTGGGCTGCTCGCCATAGTGCGGCGGATGGACGTTCGAGACCGCGCCGGTCATCAGGATGCCGTCGAAACGGTCGAGCAGGGCATCGAGATGCAGCGCATCCATGATGGCGGGAATCATGACGGGCGTGCAATTCGACACCTCGGCCACTGCCCGCACATATTTGTCGCCGATCGAGTGGAACAGAAAACCATGATTCTCGTAAGTGTCGGCCGGCAGGCCGACGAGGGGCAGGTATGACATGGCAAAGCCTTGTGATGACCGTGATTTGGCGTCTAGATAGCCCATTCGACCGGGAAAAGCCAATTCATGGCCGATGTGACGGCAGCCAAAGACCTTTTCGACCTGACGGGCCAGGTGGCGCTGGTGACCGGGGCGTCCTCCGGCCTGGGCTGGCGTTTCGCGCAGGTTCTGGCGGCCCATGGCGCGGTGGTGGTGGCGGCGGCCCGCCGCGTCGACCGGCTTGCGGCACTTGCCCGCGGCAATCAGAGCATCCAACCGCTGTTGCTGGACGTGACGGACCGCGCCGCGCTTGTGCCTGCGCTCGACCTGGCTGAGCGCCTGGCCGGCCCGCTCTCGCTGCTCGTCAACAATGCGGGCGTTGCCAGCGGCGGTCGCATCGTGGACGCCGCGCCAGAAGAATGGCGGCGCGTGCAGGACATCAACGTCGATGCGGTATGGAATCTGTCGCAGGCCTTTGCCCAGCGGCTGATCGCCCGCAAGTCGGGTGGTGCGGTGATCAACGTCGCCTCGCTGGTGAGCTACAGGCTGGGCCTGTCCTCCGCCTCCTATGCGATCAGCAAGGCGGCGGTTCTGCACATGACCAAGGCCATGGCGCTGGAATGGGCAAGGCACGACATCCGCGTCAACGCCATCGCGCCGGGCTTCATTCACAGCGAGATGACGGACGACTATCTTGCCAGTCCTGCGGGACAGGACATGATCAAACGCGTGCCGCAGCGCCGCGCAGGCGATCCTTCCGACCTCGACGGGGCATTGCTGCTCCTGTCGTCGCCGCGCGCTTCGGGTTTCATGACTGGATCGACCATCCTTGTCGATGGTGGGCACCTGCTGAGCTGAGGGACACAGATGGATTTCACCCTGCCGCCCGAGATCGACGCCGTCCGCCTCAAGGTGCGGGATTTCGTCGCCGAACACATCCTGCCGCTGGAGCCCGACAAGGCCAACTATGATGCCTTCGAGAACATCCGGCTCGACGTGCTGGGGCCCTTGCGCGACAAGGCGCGGGCGGCCGGCCTCTGGGCCCCGCAGATGCCCAGGGCGCGGGGCGGGCTGGGATTGCCCATGGTCGGCTGGTGCGCCTTCTACGAGGAGGCCAACCGGTCGATCTTCGGGCCGCTCGTCTTCAATTGCGCGGCACCCGACGATGGCAACATGAATGTGCTGAACCGGGTGCTGAAGAGCGAGGCGGAAAAGGACCGCTGGCTTCAACCCATCATCGACGGGAAGATCCGGTCTTCGTTCGTGATGACGGAGCCGCATCCAGGGTCGGGTTCCGATCCCGGCGGTATGATGCTGACGCGAGCCGAGAAGCGGGGCACGAAATACATCGTATACGGACGAAAATGGTTCATCTCCGGTGCTGACGGGGCCACGCATTTCATACTGGTCGCCCGCACCTCGGACGATCCGCGCCGCGGGCTCTCGGCCTTTCTGTTCCATCGCGACCAGCCGGGCTGGACGCTGGTCCGGCGCGTGCCCACCATGGGGCCGGAGGAGCTGGGCGGCGCCTGCGAGCTGGCGTTCGACGGGCTGGAGATTCCGGAGGACCACCGGCTGATGGAGGAGGGTGACGGACTCCGCCTGACGCAGATCCGCCTCGGACCGGCGCGGCTCACCCACTGCATGCGCTGGCTGGGCCTGGCCAAGCGCTGCCTCGAGATCGCCCAGGACTATGTTCGGGAACGGAAGGCCTTCGGTACCACGCTGGCCGAACACGAGAGCGTGCAGATCATGCTGGGCGACATTGCCGCCGAGATTGCCAAGGGACGGCTTCTCACCATGCATGCGGCCTGGGCCCTGGACCAGGGCGGCAAGGCGCAGGCGGAGGTGTCCATGGCCAAGATCCATGTGGCCGAGGTGGTGAATCGCGCTGCCGACACGGCCATCCAGCTTTGCGGTGCCCGCGGCTATTCGACCGACACGGTGCTTGAGTGGATCTACCGCTATGCACGCTGCGCCAAGCTGGTGGACGGGGCCTCGGAAGTCCACAAAATGGTGCTCGCCCGTGCCTATGCCAAGCAGGGCAATGACTTCTGGCGCTGGGGCTAGATCAGTTTCACGATCAGTCCCAGCGTGGCGCAGAGCCCCAGGGTCGCCACGATGCCGAGGCGGGCTTTCAGAAGCGCAATGGCCGCGACGATGGTCAGCAGCAGGGCCAGCGGGTCGAGTCCCGACCAGTCGGGCAACCATGGCCGGAACCATCCCGCGCCGCGGCTCACGTTTCCGAAGAGCACATGCAGGCCGAACCAGAGCGAGAGGTTGAGGATGACTCCCACGACTGCGGCGGTGATGGCGGCAAGTGCTCCTGACAGCCGCGGCCGCTGGCCGATCGCCTCGATGTAGGGCGCGCCGGCGAAGATCCACAGGAAGCAGGGCGCAAAGGTCATCCACAGCGTCACCAGCGCACCGGCAATGCCGCCCCAGAGACTCCCCAGTCCATGGAAGGCCGCGAAGAAACCCACGAATTCGGTCACCAGGATCAGCGGTCCGGGCGTCGTTTCCGCCAGCGCCAGCCCGTCGATCATCTCGGTGGCCGAAAGCCAGCCCTTCTGCTCCACGGCGGCCTGGGCCATGTAGGACAGCACCGCATAGGCGCCGCCGAAGGTGACGATGGCCAGTTTCGAGAAGAAGACGCCGATTTCCGTCAGCACATGACGTGGACCAAGCGCCCCTGCCAGCGCGGCGAGCGGCAGGAGCCAGATGGCGCCCCAGGTCAAGACCGTGCGCACCAGCCCGGCAAGAGGTGGAAGGGGCTTCGGCACCGCGGCGCCGACCGGCTTGCCGCGGACGAAGCCCAGGATGGCCGCAACCGCGATGATCAGCGGGAAGGGAAGGCCAAAGCCGAAGAGCGCCAGGAAGGCGAGGCCAGCGATGATCCAGTCGGCCCTGGACTTCAGCGCCCGCCGTGCCACGCGCAGCAAGGCCTCGATGACGATCGCCAGCACGGCCGCCTTGACGCCGAAGAAGGCGGCCTCGACCATCGGCAGCCGGCCGAAACTTGCATAGAGAAGGGTAAGGGCCAGAACGACGGTGGCCCCAGGCAGCACGAAGAGCAGGCCCGCCGCCAGACCGCCCCGCACGCCATGCAGCTTCCAGCCGGCATAGGTGGCGAGCTGCATGGCCTCGGGCCCCGGGAGCAGCATGCAGAAATTGAGCGCGGCAAGATACTGTGCCTCGGACAGCCAGTGGCGCCGCTCGACAATCTCGCGATGCATGAGCGCAATCTGCCCGGCAGGCCCGCCGAAGGAGAGGCAGCCGATCCGCAGCCATACGTAGAGCGCATCGCGGAATGACGGTGGCGCAGGCGTGACGTTTGGCAATTCCATGGCAGTGAGTATAGTCCGGCTCATGTCCAAATCGACCCACAGCCTGAAGGATCTGTACGACCTTTCGATCACGCGCCTGTTCCTGACGGGGCCGCAGGCCATCCTGCGCCTGGTACTGATGCAGTCGGAACGTGACCGCAAGGCCGGCCTCAACACCGCGGGCTATGTCACGGGTTATCGCGGTTCGCCGGTCGGCACGGTGGACAACCAGTTCGTCGCGGCCAGATCCGTGCTGGAGCCGCGCAACATCACCTTCCTGCCCGGCCTCAACGAAGATCTTGCGGCCACCGCGGTCTGGGGCACGCAGCAGGCCGAGATGCGCGGAGAAGGAAAGTTCGATGGCGTCTTCGCCGTCTGGTATGGCAAGGGTCCGGGGGTGGACCGGTCGGGCGATGTCTTCCGGCATGCCAACATGGCTGGTACCTCGCCCCATGGCGGCGTGCTGGCGATCGCGGGTGACGATCATTCGGGCGAATCCTCCACCGTGGTCCATGCCAGCGACGTGGCGTTGAGCGATGCCATGATGCCGGTGCTCAGTCCGGCGGGCGTCCAGGAGATCATCGACTACGGCCTCATCGGCTTTGCCTTGTCGCGCTTTGCCGGCGTCTGGGTGGGCCTCAAGTGCGTGCATGACACGGTCGAATCCTCGGCGGTCGTCGAAGCCGGACCCGATCGGGGCGCAACGGTCGTGCCGGACGATTTCGTCATCCCGGCGGGAGGATTGTCGATCCGGCCGAGCGACGACCGCGTTCCGCAGGAAGAGCGGCTGCATGCCCTCAAGATCCCCGCGGTCAAGGCCTTTGCCCGCGCCAACGGGATCGACCGCATCGTCATGGCGGGCGGCAAGGCGCCGAAACTCGGCATCGTGGCCGCTGGCAAGGCCTATCTCGACGTGCGCCAGGCCCTGGATGACCTCGGCATCGACGAGACCCGTGCGGCAAAGCTCGGGATCCGCCTGCTCAAGATCGGCATGGTCTGGCCGCTGGAGCCCGAAATCGTGAGGCGCTTCGCCAAGGGCCTCGATACCATCGTGGTGGTCGAGGAGAAGCGTTCGCTGATCGAGGCGCAGCTGCGGGATATTCTGTATACGGAGCAGGCGCGACCGATGATCGTCGGCAAGACCGACGAGAAGGGGCGCGTCCTCTTCGCTGCCCATGGCGTGCTGGAACCGAACCAGGTCGCCGCGGCCATCGCCGAACGGGTCAGGGACCGTGCGGTCACGGCCTGTGCCACCGCGCTGCAATCCGCCACCACCGCCCGCAACCAGGCAGACCTGGTGGCGCGGGTTCCCTATTTCTGCGCCGGCTGTCCGCACAACACCTCCACCGTCCTGCCCGACGGCGCGCGCGGCTATGCCGGCATCGGCTGTCACTGGCTTGCGCAGTTCGTGCCCGGCCGCAAGACGGAGGGCGCCACGCACATGGGCGGCGAGGGCGCAAACTGGGTGGGCGAGGCGCCCTTTTCCAAGCGCGCGCATGTGTTCCAGAACATGGGTGACGGCACCTACAATCATTCCGGCCTCATGGCCATCCGCCACGCCGTCAATTCGGGCGTGAACATCACCTACAAGATCCTGTTCAACGACGCGGTGGCCATGACGGGCGGGCAGCGCAACGACGGCACGCTGACGGTGCCGCAGATCGCCCAGCAGATGCGGGCCATCGGCGTGGAGCGCATTGCCGTGGTGTCGGACGAGCCGGACAAGTATCCCGGCAACGCCGGCTTTCCGCAATTCGTCACCTTCAGCCACCGCAGCGAGCTGCAGTCCGTCCAGGCCGAACTCATGGAGGTCAAGGGCACCAGCGTGCTGATCTACGACCAGACCTGCGCGGCCGAGAAGCGCCGGAGGCGGCGCAAGGGCGAGTTCCCGGATCCGCCGCGCCGCGTGGTCATCAACGAACTGGTCTGCGAGGGCTGCGGCGACTGCGGGGTGCAGTCGAATTGCGTGGCCATCCAGCCGGTCGAGACGGAGTTTGGCCGCAAGCGCCGCATCGACCAGTCGTCCTGCAACAAGGACCTGTCCTGCCTCAAGGGCTTCTGCCCGAGTTTCGTGACGGTCGAAGGCGGCGAGCTGGTGAAGGGCCAGGGCCCATCGCTGCCCGACCTCAGCAGAGTTCCCTTTCCCGCCTTGCCGGACCCCGACCTGCCCACTCTGGACCGACCATGGAGCATGCTGATCACCGGCATCGGCGGTACTGGCGTGGTGACCATCGGCCATGTCCTGGGCATGGCGGCTCACATGGAAGGCAAGGGTGCTGCGCTCATCGACATGGTGGGCATCTCGCAGAAGAACGGCGCGGTTGTCACCCACCTGAAGATCGGCGCGTCGCCGGATGACATCGCCGCGGTGCGCGTGGCGCGCGGTCAGGCCGACCTCATTCTGGGCTGCGATCTCGTGACCAGCGCATCCGAGCGCATCCTCTCCGCCGCCTCGCGCAGCCGCAGCCATGCGGTGATCAACAGCCACGAGATCATGCCGGCGCAATTCGCCCATGATCGCAACTTCGACGTCCAGGGCGCGGCTCTTGGCCTGCGCATCGCGGCGGCGGTCAAGCCTGGCGGGCTTTCGACCATCGATGCGACCGACATCGCCACCCGGCTCTTCGGCGACTCGATTGCCGCCAACCTCTTCACGCTGGGCTTTGCCTGGCAGAAGGGGCTGATCCCCGTCACGCAGGACGCGATTGCCGAAGCAGTGACGCTGAACAGCGTCGCGGTGGCCATGAACCTGCAGGCCTTTCTCTGGGGCCGGCGCGCCGCGGCCGACGAGGCCGCCGTACGTGCTGTCATCGGCGCGCGGGTGCAGCCCAGGCCGGAGGGGCTTGCCGACCTCGTGGACCGGCGCGCCGCCTACCTGACCGACTACCAGGATGCAGACTATGCCGGCAGCTACCGCAGCTTTGTCGAGACGGTCCGGCAGGCGTCCGAGCCGCTGGCCAGGAGCGTCGCCCTCAACCTGTTCAAGCTCATGGCCTACAAGGACGAATACGAGGTGGCCCGCCTTCACAGCGATGGCCGCTTTGCGGCCGAGATCGCCCGCCAGTTCAGGGGCGACTACAAGCTCACCTTCCATCTGGCTCCCCCCATCCTCGGGCGCCGCGACGCCGTCAGCGGCCGGCCGGTGAAGTCGACCTTCGGTCCGTGGATGATGACCGGTTTCCGGTGGCTGGCAAAACTTAAGCGCCTGCGTGGCACGCCGCTCGATGTCTTCGGCCGCACGGCCGAGCGCCGCATGGAGCGCGAACTCATCGCGGCCTACCGAGACACCGTGTCCGGCCTGCTGCCGCGTCTCACCTCAGCAAACCTGAAGACCGCCCTCGCCATCGCCGAACTGCCGCAGGAGATCCGCGGCTTCGGCCATGTCAAGCTGGCGAGCGTCGAGGCCGTCCGCCAGCGCCAGACCGAACTGCTGCGGCAGTTCGCAGACCCCACCTCCGTACCAGGACTGAAGCAGGCGGCCGAGTAGGTCAGGTCCGCGGCCTCAGCCGTCCGATCACATTGGCGGCGATGCGGGCGGCGGTGAAGGCAGCGGTTCCGGCCGCGTCGCGCTTGGGCATGAACTCCACCATAGCAAATCCCGCAATCCGCGCCTTTGCTGCCACGCCGGCGATCAGGTCGGTTACCTGCGTGTAGGTAAGCCCGCCGGGCGTTGGATAGGAGACAGCCGGCATCTGCGACAGGTCGAGCGCATCGCAGTCGAAGGAGATCACGCAGTCGCAGTCCTCGGGAATGTGCTGAAGGACGCTGTCCACGCCATGGTGATGGATGTCGCGCGAGGTCACCAGCCGCGCCCCCCAGTCGAGGGCGTCGCGCACCTCGGGTTCGCGGGCGCTGCCGATGCCGCGCATGCCTGCCTGGACGATCCGCCAGACATGGCCCTGTTCCGAGGCGCGACGCATGGTCGAGGAAAAGCCCATGCGTTCCTTGTAGCGCTCCTCGCGCCAGTCGATATGGGCGTCGATCTGCAGGATGACGATCGGCGGTTGCCCGGAAAAGGCCTGGATGAAGGGGATCGGGACCGAGTCGTCTCCGCCGAACATGATCGGGACGGCGCCGGCATCGAGGATGCGCCGGGTGCAGGCCTCGATCAGCTTGCGGTTCTTCGCGCCCTGCTTGCTGGCCGTGGGAAGGTTGCCAAGGTCGGCGACGGTGATGCCATTGCCCAGCAGCGGCCCGCCGATGTCGAAATCCCAGTGGTCAAGCCACAGCGCATCTTCCTTCAGAGCCAGCCGGAAGGCATCCGGTGCCGCCTGGTGGATCCGGTTGTCGATGCCGGGGTAGGGGGTGCCGTGCGGCGCGCCGAAGAGCGCTGCCGTGAAGCCCTGGGGCGACTTGGACTTCCGGGCGCCCGCGAATGCCGGAACCGCGCGTCTTGCCGTCATGACATCATCCTTGCCGCAGGACGGCGGCAGTGGCAATGGTCGCCGCCGATGATCCCGATGCCCCCGCGGGACGTTTCCACAACCTCTAGCCTTCCACCAGTCGCGGCGGTAACAACAGCCAATGGTCTCTTCCCCTGCGCCAGGCCCGCTCCCGCCGGGCCATCCGCCGGTTCGTATCGGCAAGATCGGCATCCTGCTGATCAACCTCGGCACGCCCGAGGCCACGTCCTACTGGCCGATGCGGCGCTACCTGAAGGAATTCCTGTCGGACCGGCGGGTGATCGAGGTGAACCGGGCTGTCTGGTGGCTGATCCTCAACGGCATCATCCTCACCACCCGACCCAAGAAGAGTGGGCACGCCTACGAGCAGATCTGGAACAAGGAGCTGAACGAGTCTCCGCTCAAGACCATCACCCGGAGCCAGAGCGAGAAGCTGCTCGCCCGGTTTTCGGACCAGCCCGGCGTGGTGGTCGACTGGGGCATGCGCTACGGTCTGCCGCCGGTGGGCGAACGGATCAAGGCACTCAAGGAACAGGGCTGCGACCGGATCCTGCTGTTTCCGCTCTATCCCCAGTACAGCGCCACCACGAGCGCCACGGCACTGGACAAGGCCTATGACGCGCTGAAGGAGATGCGCTGGCAGCCGGCCATCCGCACCGTGCCGCCCTATTTCGATTCACCGGCCTACATCGAGGCGCTTGCGGTCTCGCTGGAGCGCCATCTGAAGCAGCTGGACTGGGCGCCCGACCAGATCCTCGCGTCCTTCCACGGACTGCCGCAGGACTATTTCATGGATGGCGATCCGTACCACTGCCACTGCATGAAGACGGCCCGGCTGCTGGCCCAGCGCATGGGACTGCCCCCCGACAGGCTGAAGGTCGTGTTCCAGTCCCGCTTCGGCAAGGCCGAATGGCTTCAGCCCTATGCCCAGGACACGGTCGAGGGGCTTCCGGCCAAGGGGATCAAGAATCTGGTGATGATCATGCCGGGCTTCGCCTCCGACTGCGTCGAGACGCTGGAGGAGGTGGCCATCGGACTTGGCGAGACCTTCCGCGAGAACGGCGGCGTTAACTTTTCGGCCGTGCCCTGCCTCAACGACGCGCCCGAGTCCATCGTGATGATGGAAACCATTGTGCGGCGCGAGCTCCAGGGCTGGCTCTAAGCCGGAAATGCTTGCGAAACGGGGGCCGGAGGGCCATCTATCCTTCGGGCAAGGACGGAGGAATCAGTGATGTTCGAGGGTCTGAGCGTCTTCGTGCTGGTGGTCGTCGCGGTGGTGGTCTTCTACCTGCTGCGTGCCATTCGCATGGTTCCACAGGGGTACGAATACACCGTCGAGCGCTTCGGGCGCTACATCAGGACCCTGCCACCGGGACTGGGGCTGATCGTGCCCTTCATCGACCGGGTCGGCGCCAAGCAGAACATGATGGAGCAGTTTCTCGACATCCCCTCGCAAGAGGTGATCACCCGGGACAACGCCATGGTGAAGGTCGACGGACTGGCCTTCTACCAGATCATGGACGCCGCCCGGGCGACTTATGAGGTCCATCATCTGAACAATGCCATCATCAACCTGGTGATGACCAACATCCGCACGGTCATGGGCTCCATGGACCTCGACAATCTCCTGTCGCAGCGTGACGACATCAACCGCAACCTGCTGGCAGTGGTGGACCAGGCGGTCCAGCCCTGGGGCGTGAAGATGAACCGCATCGAGATCAAGGACATCTCGCCGCCACGTGACCTGGTCGAGGCCATGGCCCGGCAGATGAAGGCCGAGCGCGACAAGCGCGCCGTGATTCTCGAGGCCGAGGGCCTGCGCCAGGCCGCCATCCTCAAGGCCGAAGGCGAAAAGCAGTCGGTGGTGCTGGAGGCCGAAGGCCGGCGCGAGGCCGCATTCCGCGATGCCGAGGCGCGCGAGCGTTCGGCGGAGGCCGAGGCCAAGGCAACCGAGATGGTCAGCAACGCCATTGCCTCGGGCGACGTCCAGGCGATCAACTACTTCGTCGCCAACAATTACATCAAGGCACTTGAGTCGCTGGCCATGTCGCCGAACCAGAAGGTGCTGATGCTGCCGGTCGAGGCGGCCTCCGTCATCGGGTCGATCGGCGGCATTGCCGAGATCGCGCGCGAGGCCTTTGGCGGGGATCCTTCGAAGACGCCGTCGCGTCGTACTGGCGTTCCGGGGGTCACACCCCGGCCGCAGTCCTGACGGAGCCATGCCATGACCGAACTCATGCACAACATCGGCCCCTGGATGTGGTGGGTCCTGGCGGGGGTGCTGCTGATCCTCGAACTCATGGCGCCGGGCGTCTATCTCATCTGGCTTGGCATTGCCGCGGTGGGCGTGGCGGCACTCAACGTCGCCTTCGACCTGACCTGGCAATGGCAGTTCCTGTTCTTTGCCGGGCTTTCCCTCCTCAGCGTCTATATTGGTCGCGCGGTGATGGTCCGTGCCCGGCCGGGCGACAGCGACCAGCCCTATCTGAACCAGCGCTCGCGCGGCTATGTCGGCCGCACCTATACCCTGCACGAAGCGATCAAGGACGGACGTGGCCGCCTGACCATCGAAGACACGGTCTGGGATATCACCGGTCCCGATTCTCCCAAGGGGACCCATGTCCGGGTGACCGGGACCGATGGCCTGCGGCTGGTGGTGGAGCGCCAGTAGCGCCTCGGGCGTTGCCGGACGGCACAGTCCGTCAACCGGCCATTAACCATGTTACCGTTAGCTGGCCCCTGAGTCCGGAGTGGCAGGGGATATGGGTTTCCGCCCGACCATCGCATGTGTTCTGGCGGCGGGTTGCATGCTTGCGGCCGTGCCCGCTGCCGCGCAGGAGGCCGATGCGCCCTTGCCGCCCGAGCTGCAGGACCTCAATCCCACGGTCGAGGATCCCGGGCCTGTTCCCAGCCTGCCGCAACAGCCCCAGGGCGAAACGGCGCCGCCGCAATTGAAGCAGAGCAAGGACTACGACCCCTATGCGCCGACTGGCATCGAGATGGGCGGGCTCACGCTCTATCCCTCGATCACCGTAGGGCCGGTCTTTACCAGCAATGCCAGCGCCAGTCCGGACGGCTCTCCTGACATTGGATTGAATGTCGGTCCCGCGCTGCAAATCCAGAGCGACTGGATCCGGCATTCCTACACGGCCAACATCGACACCGATTTCGACTTCTATGCGAACGAGAGCGACCTCAAGTCGCGCAACATCGATGCCACCAATACGCTGACGCTCGATGTCCGCCGGCATACCGCATTGGCCATGACAGCCAGCTATGTGGTCACGCAATCGGGGCTGGAAGACAATGACGTGCCCGAGAACGCCATCGGGCTGCAGACCGAGCATACGCTGACCGGCGCCAGCACCTTGACGCAGGACCTTGGGCTGATCAGCGTCGAGCTGGCCGGCGGCCTCAGCTACAACAAGTTCGGCAACGTGAAGCTGCAGGGCGGCGGCGAGCAGGACAATGGCGACCGCGACTACTATGAGCCGAGCGCCGGACTGCGGGTGACCTATTCAGATCCGCCCGTGCTGAAGCCCTTCGTCGAAGTGGCCTATGCGCCGCGTCGCCATGTCGAGACCTACGACCGCAACGGACTGGACCGCAATTCAGATGGCATTGCCACCGGCATCGGGCTGGTGATCGCCGGCGGTCCCATCTGGCAGGGCGAACTGGCCATCACCTATCTGTGGCGCGACTACGCCGATGCGTCACTGAAAACGCAGTCCATGGTGGGACTGAACGGGGCGCTGACCTGGAGCCCGAGCGACATCACCAGCGTGGTGTTCTCGTTCGAGACCAATCTCGACGAGACCACGGATGCAAGCGCTTCGGCTGCCAAGAGCTGGGAAGTCGACATCGAGGCGACACGGGCCGTCCAGGACAATGTGAATCTGGTCGCCAACGGCAGTGTCGAGATTTCCGATCAGGACGGCCCGACCGATGTGACCTATGGCGCCGGGCTGGGCATCGACTGGCGCATGAGCCCGACCTGGGCGTGGTCGGCGTCCTACGACTTCACCTGGCTCGACGCCGCGCAGTCGTCGCGGAGCTATGTCGAGCACCTTGTGACGGCGGGGATCACCCTCTCGCGCTAGAGGCCGCCATGGGCGGCGAGGATGCGCTTCAGGGCTTCGCGGAAGCCCGCGCCCAGGTCTTCCCGCTCCAGCGCCAGGGCCACGTTGGCAGACAGGAATCCGATCTTGTCACCGCAGTCGTAGGTCGTGCCGCAATACTTCACGCCCCAGAAATTCTGGCGGGCCATGAGCCGGATCATCGCGTCGGTCAGCTGGATCTCGCCGCCGGCCCCGGGCTCCTGCTTCTCGATCTCGGCAAAGATCTCGGGCTGGAGAATGTAGCGGCCCGATATGATGAGGTTCGAGGGAGCGGCTTCACGTTTCGGCTTTTCGACCATGCCGTCGATGGCGAAGGAGTTTCCGTCCCAGTCGCGGGCGCCGACCACGCCATAGCGGTGCACCTGTTCCCAGGGCACTTCCTCGACGGCCACGACATTGCCGCCACCGCGTGCGTCATAGACATCCATCATCTGCCGCAGGCAACCGGGCCTGGCATGCATCACCATGTCCGGCAGAAGCAAGGCAAAGGGGGCGTCGCCCACCAGCTTGCGGGCGCACCAGACCGCATGGCCCAGACCCAGCGGCTCCTGCTGACGGGTGAAGCTGGTCTGGCCAGCGCCGGGAAGATCCTGCTCCAGGAGATCGAGTTCCGCCGACTTGCCGCGCCGGCGCAGGGTGGACTCGAGTTCGTACTGCTTGTCGAAGTGGTCCTCGATCACGCCCTTGTTGCGCCCGGTCACGAAGACGAAATGCTCGATCCCGGCCTCGCGTGCCTCGTCCACGGCAAGCTGGATCACCGGCCGGTCGACCACGGTCAGCATCTCCTTCGGCACAGCCTTGGTGGCCGGGAGGAATCTCGTTCCAAGCCCGGCGACGGGGAATACCGCCGTCCTGATGGGTTGCGCCATGAATTTACCTCGGATTAACGTCGTTCGAGCGGGTGGGAGTTCCGTTAAGCGGACCTTTGCATGATCCAGTCAAGACATCCCACAACGGCTTTTCTGGGACGTTAACGATGGGCGGTTCAACATGAGTGTCTTGGTTACGGGTGGCGCAGGCTATATCGGCAGCCACATGGTCCTGGCCCTGACTGACGCCGGCGAGGACGTGGTCGTCCTGGACAATCTCTCGACCGGCCATTGGTGGGCGGTTTCGCCCAAGGCGCGCCTCGTCGAAGGCGATATCGGCGACGGAGACCTGCTCGACCGGCTGATGGCGGAGCATCGCTTCGATGCCGTGGTGCATTTCGCCGGCTCGATCGTAGTACCGGAGTCGGTCAGCGACCCGCTGGCCTATTATCTCAACAACACCGTGAAATCGCGCGCCCTGATGGCGGCGGCGGTGAGGGCTGGCGTTCCGCGCTTCATCTTTTCGTCCACGGCCGCGGTCTATGGGAATCCCCGCACGCTGCCGGTCTTCGAGGACGAGGCTCCGGCGCCGATCTCGCCCTATGGGCGGTCCAAGCTGATGACCGAGTGGATGCTGGAGGATTCGCATGCCGCCTACGGTTTGCAGTATGTCGCCTTGCGTTACTTCAACGTCGCCGGGGCCGATCCGCAGGGCCGCTCGGGACAGTCGACGCCACGCGCCACGCACCTGATCAAGGTTGCCTGCCAGACGGCGCTGGGCCAGCGCAGCCACATGGATGTCTATGGCACGGACTACGACACGCCCGACGGAACCTGCCTGCGTGACTACATCCACGTCAGCGACCTGATCGCCGCTCACATGGATGCATTGGCCCATCTCCGCCGCGGCGGCGACAGCGGCATCTTCAACTGCGGCTATGGCAAGGGATACTCCGTGCTCGAGGTGATCGATGCCGTGACCCGGGCTCACGGCGCGGGATTTGCCGTCAATCGGATCGGACGCCGGGCCGGTGATCCGGCGGGCATCGTCGCGGGCGCGGACCGCGTGCGCAGCATCCTGGGCTGGCAGCCCCGCCACGAGAACCTCGACGAGATCGTGCGTTCGGCGCTCGAGTGGGAGCGCAAGCTCGCCGCGCGCAACGCCGCCTGAGCATTCACCTCCTCGGAGCGAGGCTCCGGCACCCATCGCGGGCATGCGGTTTTCACACGCCGACTTGGGGTGCCGCCGTGCCGCCTCCTGTCGTCGGCAAACGCCCGAAAGAGGCCGCAATTAGCGGCTGAACTGAAGTGCTGGTAGGCTCGGGCGGGGTGCGTCCGGATCGCCGAGGAGACATGCTCACACGCCTGCTTGTCGCAAGCTGATTCTCGTGCCGCTGGGAACGGCAAGGCGGCCTGCTGGCCGGTCGCCGAAGTTCGAGGCCTTCATCCAGACGCTCTGGCCCATTGCCAAGGCGAACGGGATCTCGCCGGCCGCTGTTCGACGCGGCCTTCGAGGGCATCACCGAACCTGATCCGCAGGTGCTCAAGCTGGCGAAGAACCGGCCGGAGTTCACCTCCACAACCTCGGCCTATCTGGAAAATGCGGTGACGCCGATCCGCATCGAGACCGGCAAGACCGAGAAGGCCGAGGAAGCCAAACGCTGACCGCCATCGAGAAGAAATACGGCGTGGACCGCCACGGCTTCCTGCTCGGCATCTGGGGCATGGAGTCGAACTTCGGCAAGGACGAGGGGTTCGATGAAGGGTCATGCGGTCCCTGGCGACGCTGATGTATACGGGCAGCCGCTGGGACCCGCCCAGCGCGAGCAGTTCGTGGCGGCGCTCAAGATCTGAAGCGCGGCGTGGTGAAGCCCGAGAATTTCACCGGTTCATGGGCTGCAGCCATGGGCCACACGCAGTTTCATCCCGACGTCCTACATTTCCTGCGCGGTGGACTGGACCGGCGACGGCAGCAAGGACATCTGGAACTCGAAGGAAGACGCGCTCGCCTCCACCGCCAACTACCTGGCAAGGCGGGCTGGAAGCCGGACCGGCCCTGGGGCTGGGGGAAGTGGAGCTGCCGAAGGACTTCAACAAGGCGCTGATCGGGCGTTCGCACTGGAAGACGGTGGCGGAATGGAAAAAGCTGGGCGTGGTCCGGGCCGACGGCAAGGCCCTCGGTTCGAAGGGTGCCGATGCCTTCGTCATGGTGCCGCAGGGCGTCGACGGGCCGCGTTTCCTGGTCACGCGCGGTACGCCGCCATCATGGATTACAACCTCTCGCATTCCTATGCGCTGGCGGTGGGCCATCTGGGCGACCGCATCCGTGGGCAGGGTCCGTTCAAGGGTGCTGGCCGACGTCGACTATGACCTCAGCTTCGAGCAGCGGGTGGAACTGCAGAATCGGCTGAATGCACTGGGTTTCAACACCGGGGGAAATGACGGTCGCTTCGGCGCGCGGACCTATGAGGCGATCATCGCCTTCGAAGCGCCGGCCTTCCGCTCGATGGCCGACCCCTCGGTGCATGCTCGATCGCGTGCGCAAGGCCGGATGATCGTGGTGCTGCGGCGTGTGGTGCTGATCCTTGTCCTGCTGGCGGGCGGCCTTGTCTCCGCCTTGGCCCAGGACAATGCGCCGGTCATGGGGTCGACCAGGACCGCAGCGAGCCGAACAGCAGGAACCGGCGCAGATCCTGGTGATCGGCGATGCGCTCGCCAGGAGCTTGGCGCCGGCCTTGCCCGCATGGCGGATCCGAAGGCCTATGTGGTCACCAACCGGTTCGGCAACGAAGAGTCCCGGCCTGGCGCGCCCCGAGTCTATGACTGGAGCGACCGTCTGCCGAAGATCCTCGAGAGCAACGACTTCGACGCTGCCGTGGTGATGCTGGGCAGCAACGACCGCCAGCAGATGCGCGACGGAAACGAGCGCTATGCCTTCAACGGCACCGGAATGCGATCGCCTCTACGGCGCGCGCGTGGACGAGACTGCTCGACCTGCTCGACGACGCGGGCGTGGAGGTCTACTGGATGGCCTGCCGGCCGCTGGCCGATGCCGACTACGACACGGCAATCAAGTCCATCGTCGATCTGCAGCGGGCCCGGGCGGAGGCCAAGGGCGCGACCTTCGTCGACATGCGGCCGCACTTCCTCGCCCCGGACGGCAGCTACACGGACACCGGAAAGGACGACACGGGCGCCGTGGTGAAGCTGCGCGGCCGCGATGGCATCAGCTTCTTCAAGCAGGGCAACAATCGCATGGGGCAGATCGTCCTCGATGCGCTGATCAGCCGGCGGCGCGGTGGCGGAAGCCGCCCAGCCGATGGCCGAGCCCGATGCAGATCCGGCGCTGGCGCGGGCTCCGCTGCCTCAGCGCGTGGTTCCGGAATTCGGACAAGGCCTTCTCTTCGGCGAGGTGGTGATCTCGCGTCAGCGATATCTCGACCACCGCCCTGCTGACCGGTCGCGGCCCCGCAGGCCGACTCACCGAAGCCTCTGCGGCCTGGCGTCGCTCGCGCTCAGCCGGAAGTGCCGCAGCGCGGCGCTACGGAAGGCATCGTGGTGAAGGCGCCGATCGGGCAGGTGGACGATTTCGCGTGCCACCCAAGCCGGCGCCGCGCCCAGCCCTTCTGGTCGGCCCAGCCGTCGCAGTGCATCGCAGAAGCGGCGGATCTCGTCTTCCGTGTTGTAGTAGTGGCCTGGCGCGGACCACGTCGCCATAGCCTCGCCTGAGAAGATCAAACAGGCCCGCTCTCCCGACGACACCGACACGTTGATGGACTGGCGGCGCAGCTTTGTGCGCCTCGATGGCCGCGATGCCGTCCTTGACGAGGGTGATGATGCCGCAGCGCTGGCGCCCGGTGTCGGTCTGGGTCACGCCGGGAACGTCCTGCAGCTGCTCGGCGCAGGAGCCGGGCGAGGCCAGGACCCGGGCTTCGATCCGCTGCAAGCCGATGGCGCGGGCGCGCGCATGGCGACCGCAAGCCCCAGCTTGCCGGCATAGTGGCACTCCCAGTTCTCGAAACGCCGGGCTCCCGGCGCAAGCGTGTAGCCGTCGTCCGAGGTCAATCGGCGGAATGCAGGTCGACGAAGACCGGCTCCATGCGATCGGCAAGCGCGCGGCGCACATAGAGGAAGCCGGTGCCACGCGCGGAAAGCCGCGCAGGGCACTGCAACCCGTGGCCGAGAGCATGTCGCAGCCGATCTCATTGACATCGACGGCGAGCTGACCCACCGACTGGCAGGCGTCGAGCAGATAGGGAATGCCATGCTCCCGGGCCACGCGTCCGATCTCGGCGGCGGGGTTGTTCAGCCCGCCATGGGTAGAGGATGTGTGTGATCGAGATCAGCCGCGTGCGGCCGTCGATCATGCGGCGCAGGGCTTCCACATCGGTCTGGCCATCCGCGTCGTCGGGCACGACGCGGATGACGGCCTGCTGCGCCTGGCGATCTGGAGATAGGCGAGGTAGTTGCTCGAGTATTCGGCTGCGGCGGTCAGGATCACGTCGCCGGCCCCGAGCGGCAGGGAGTAGAAGGCCATGTCGAGGCCCGCGTGGCATTCTCGACGAAGGCGATCTCGTCAGGTGCGGCACCGATCAGGCCGGCGGCCTCGCCATAGAAGCTCTCGATCGCCGAAGCGGCTTCGTCCTTGGCCTCATGGCCACGCCGATCTCGCGCTCGCGCTGGAGATGCCCGACCACCGCCTCGTGCACGCAGTCGGGCACCAGGGACGACCCCGCGTTGTTGAGATGCAGGACGCCCTCCGTCCCCCGCGTCTCGGCGCGGAGCGACAATCTCGTCGAGGTCACCGCGGCAGGACCGTTTCGCCCATCAGATGGGCGTCGACGGCGCTTGCCGCCTGCCGTCCCCTCGCGGATCGCCCAGACCACCAGGGGGACTGGCCGCGGCGCATGTCGCCGGCAGCGAAGACCTTGTCGACGCTGGTGCGGTAGTCTGCATTGGCCAGCACGTTGCCGCGCGGATCGAGCGTGACGCCGAGCGATGCCAGCAGTCCCCTCATGCACCGGATGAACGAAGCCCATGGCCAGCAGGACAAGATCGGCCTTGAGGTCGAAGGCGCTGCCGGGGATTTCCTTCATCTGGTTGTCGACCCGCACGCAGTGAAGCGTCTTGACTTCGCCGTTCTCGCCCGAGAAGGACTTGGTCATCACCGAGAAATCGCGCTCGGCACCTTCGAAAGTGCGCGACGACGGGAGTCCGCAGCTTCAGCGGCCAGTTGGGCCAGGTCAGCATCTTGTTTTCCCGCTCGGGCGGCCGCGGCATCACCTCGAGCTGCGTCACCGACAGGGCGCCCTGGCGATTCGAGGTTCCGATGCAGTCGGAGCCGGTGTCACTTGCCGCCGATCACCACCACGTGCTTGGCCGCGGCCAGGATGGGCCGGTTGTCCAGCGGTGGCTCCTTGGAGACGCGGCGGTTCTGCTGCGGCGGGAAATCCGTAGCGAAGTGGATGCCGGCCTAGTCGCGTCCAGGAATGGGAAGGTCGCGCGGCTTCTCGGCGCCGCCGGTGAGCAGCACGGCATCGAAGCTGCCGACGAGCTGTACTTCCATCCTGGGTCACGCCGATGTGGGTTCCATAATGGAAGGTGACGCCTTCGGCCTCCATCTGCTGGATCCGCCGATCGATGAGGTGCTTCTCCATCTTGAAGTCGAGATGCCCATAGCGCAGCGATCCGCCGGCCTTGGCATTCTTCTCGAAGACATGGACGCCGTGGCCGGCGCGCGCCAGCTGCTGGGCGGCAGCCAGGCCGCGGGGCCCAGACCGATGACCGCCACCTTCTTGCCGGTCTTGTCGCGATAGGACTCCGGCTTCAGCCAGCCCTTTTCCCAGGACTTGTCGACGATGGCGCATTCGATGGTCTTGATGGTGACCGGGTTGTCATCGATGTTCAGCGTACAGGACGCTTCGCAGGCGCCGGAGCAGACGCGGCCGGTGAATTCGGGAAAATTGTTGGTCGAATGCAGGTTGCGCGAGGCCTCTTCCCAGTTGCCGGTGTAGACCAGGTCGTTCCAGTCGGGGATCTGGTTGTTCACCGGACAGCCGTTGTGGCAGTAGGGGATGCCGCAGTTCATGCAGCGGGCCGCCTGATTGCGGAGTTGCCTCCTCCGTCTGTGGAATGACGAATTCCCTATAGTGACGCAGGCGGTCGGCCGCCGGCGTGTAGGTGCGATCCTGGCGCTCGATCTCGAGAAAGCCCGTTACCTTGCCCATGACTATGCGCTCCTCTTCCGCCGATGGTCAGGCCGTCGCGCCCGGCCTGCGCCTTCTCAGTTCCTGAAGGGCACGGGCATATTCGACCGGCATGACCTTCACGAACTTCGGCAGATAGGCCTGCCAGTTGTCGAGAATGGCCTGGGCGCGGGTGGATCCCGTGGCCTTGAGATGGCAGGTCGAAGCTCGCGCACCCGCTCGGCGTAGTGGCGGCCATTTCAGGTGACGTCGACAAGGCCATGATTGTGGAGGTCGCCAGCCGCATGATGCAGCTTCTCGAGCTCGTCCTCGGCGGGAACCGGCTGCAGGTCGACCATGGCGAGGTTGCGGCGCTGCGCGAAATCGCCGGTCTCGTCCAGCACGTAGGCAACGCCGCCGACATGCCGGCCGCGAAGTTGGCAATCTCGCCGATGACCAGCACGCAGCCGCCGGCGATGTGCCGTTGCAGCCGTGGTCGCCCACTTCTCGACCACCGCGACGGCGCCGGAATTGCGCACCGCGAAGCACGTTCGCCTGCGACGCTGACCAGCGTCGCCGGTGATGGCGCCGTAGAGCACGGTGTTGCCCACGATGATCGACTTCGGGCAGGAAGCCGATCCTGCCGTGCGGGCGCACGATGATCTTGCCGCCGGAAAGGCCCTTGCCGACATAGTCGTTGGCTTCACCGGTGAGGTCGGGGTCACGCCATGGGCGGCCCAGGCGCCGAAGCTCTGGCCAGCGATGCCGGTGAGCGTCACCCTGATCGTGTCCTCCGGCAGGCCGGCATGGCCGTAGCGTCGCGCCACCTCGCCCGAGAGCATGGCGCCGGCCGTGCGGTCGGCATTGCGGATGGCAGTCGAGATTTCCACTGCCTTGCCATGTTCGAGCGCGGGAGCGGCCTCGGCGATCAGCTTGCAGTCCAGGATGCGCTCGATGCCCTTGATCACGTGCCCGTCACCTTCTTGGTTGCCACCGGGCCAGTGATGTCCGGGCTTGGCAAAGATCTTCGAAAGTCGAGGCCGCAGGCCTTCCAGTGGGCGATGGCCTTCTCGCACGGTCGAGATTTTCCGTGGCGCCGATGAGCTCGTCATGGCTCCGCAGGCCGCTGGCCGCCAGAAGCTCGCGCACTTCTTCGGCAACGAAGAAGAAGTTGATGACGTGCTCCGGCTGTCCCTTGAAGCGCTTGCGCAGTTCAGGTCCTGCGTGGCCACGCCCACCGGGCAGGTGTTGAGGCCTGGCACTTGCGCATCATGATGCAGCCAGCCGCGATGAGCAGCGGCGCTGCGTAGCCGATCTCGTCGGCGCCCAGCAGCGCCGCGATGACCACGTCGCGTCCGGTGCGGATGCCGCCATCCGCGCGCGATGCGGCCGCGCAGATCGTTGGCCACCAGCACGTCTGCTGGGTCTCAACCAGGCCGTTTCCAGGCCGAGCCGGCGTGCTTGATCGAGGTGAGCGGCGAGGCGCCGTGCGCCCTCATGGCGAAATGGTGACATGGTCGGCATGGGCCTTCGAGACGCCGGCGGCGACCGTGCCGCCCACTTCCGACACCAGCTTCACCGAGACAAGGCCGGCGGGATTGACGTTCTTGAGATCGAAGATCAGCCACGCCGGAGTCCTCGATCGAATAGATGTCGTGGTGCGGCGGCGGCGAGATGAGGCCAACGCCCGGCGTCGAGTGGCGTACCTTGGCAATCACGCTGTCGACCTTGTAGCCAGGCTGCGCCGCGCTTCGCCAGGCTTGGCGCGCGCGCCATCTTGATCTACATCATGTCGGAGTTGACCAGATACTCGGCGTTCACGCCAAGGCGGCCGCTGGCCACCTGCTTGATGGCGGACCATCGAGTCGCCGTTGGGCAGGGGCTTGACGGTCAGCTCCTCGCCGCCTTCGCCGAGGTGTTCGACTTGCCGATGCGGTTCATGGCGATGGCGAGCGTGGTGTGGGCCTCGCGGCTGATCGAGCCGAAGGACATGGCACCGGTCGAGAAGCGCCTGACGATGGCGGCCCGCGGATTCGACTTCTTCCAGCGGGACCAGCTTGCCCCATTTCCTCGGCGCCGCGGATGCGGAACAGGCCGCGCATCGTCTTGAGCCGCTCGGACTGCTCGTTGATCAGCTTGGCATAGGCCAGGTACTTGTCCCTGGGTGCCGCGCACGGCATGCTGCAGGTTGGACACGGTCTCGGCGTTCCAGACATGGGCCTCGCCGCGAATGCGCTGCGCATGTTCGCCGCCGACGTCGAGCGCGGCGCGGAAACCAGTTCTCGCCAGCGTCCTCGTGACGCTGGAAGGCCTCGTTGGCGATCTCGATCAGGCCCACGCCCTCGATCTGCGTCGCCGTTCCGGTGAAGTACTTCTTCGAAGTCGGAGGAGAGACCCACGGCGTCGAAGATCTGCGCACCGCAGTAGGACTGGTAGGTCGAGATGCCCATCTTGGACGCGGCCTTGAGGATGCGCCAATGTTAAGCGCTGATGCGCTTGGTGGCCTCGCGGGCCGTGATCTTCTCTTCCAGCGCGGAAGCATCTCTTCCAGCGTCGAAGGCGAGGTAGGGATTGATCGCCTCTGCGCCGTAGCCGGCGACGTGCAGAACTGATGCACCTCGCGCGGCTCTCCCGGTCTACGACGAGGCCCACCTTGGTGCAGGCCACGCCCTGCAGGATCAGGTCGTGATGGGTGGCCGAGGTCGCCAACGACAGGATCGGCACGCGCTCGGCCGAGACCGCGCGGTCGGACAGGATGATGATGTTGTAGCCGTCGCGCACCGCGCGCTCGGCCTGGGCGCAGACCGAGGTCGAGGGGCCGCCTCCATGAATTCCGGGCCGTTCTCGCGACATCATGGTGATGTCGATGGTGGCCGTGCGGAACAGGTTCTCGCGCACCGCGCCGATGGTGCGGATGCGCTCGAACTCCTCGTTGTCCAGGATCAGCTGAGACACCTCGAGCCGCATGTGCGATGACGTGCCCTTGAGATCAAGCAGATTGGGCCGCGGACCGATGAAGGACACCAGCGACATGACCAGCTCCTCGCGGATCGGGTCGATGGGCGGATTGGTCACCTGCGCGAAGTTCTGCTTGAAATAGGTGTCGAGCAGCTTGGCCTTGTCGGAGAGCGCCGAGATGAACATCATTGCCCATCGAGCCCACGGCCTCCTGGCCAGTCTGGGCCATGGGGGCCATCAGGATCTTCAGGTCTTCCTGCGTGTAGCCGAAGGCCTGCTGGCGGTCGAGCAGGGGGACCGTGCTGCGGGCGCGCCGCGTCTTCGCGGCCGGCGGGTCGCGCAGCACCACCTGCGTGCGCTTCGGCCACTCCTTGTAGGGATGTGCCGAGGCCAGCTGCTTCTTGGCTCCTCGTCAGAGATGATGCGCGCTTCTGCTCGAGGTCGATGGTAAGCATCTTGCCCGGCTGCAGGCGCCACTTGTGGGTGATGTTCTCCCTCGGCGAACTGCGGGCAGCCCATTTCGGAGGCGAGCAGCACGTGCCCGTCGGCCGACGTCATGTAGCGCGAGGCGCAGGCCATTGCGATCAGAAGCGTGGCGCCGATCAGGCGGCCGTCGGTAAAGACCATGGCGGCCGGGCCGTCCCACGGCTCCATGAGGGCGTGATACTCGTAGAAGGCGCGGCGGTCCTCGTCCATCAGCGGATTGCCGGCCCAGGCCTCCGGGATGGTCATCATCGCATGCGGCAGCGCACTGGCCGCCCATGGTGAGGAACTCAAGCGCGTTGTCGAAGCAGGCTGTGTCGGACTGGCCCTCGTAGGAAATGGGCCAGAGCTTGGAGAGATCCTCGCCGAGGATCTCGGACTTCAGGTTCGCCTGGCGCGCGGCCATCCAGTTGTAGTTGCCGCGAACCGTGTTGATTTCGCCGTTGTGGCAGACGAAGCGGTAGGGATGCGCCAGCGGCCAGCTCGGGAAAGTGTTGGTCGAGAAGCGCTGATGCACCATGGCGAAGGCGGATTCGACGCGCGGATCGACGAGGTCGCGATAGTAGTCGCCGAGGCTCTTGCCCAGCACCAGGCCCTTGTAGACAACGGTGCGGGCCGAGACCGAGACCGGGTAGTAGGTCTTTGCCCGGGCGCCGAGGACGTCGAGAACGCGGTTCGACACCACCTTGCGGCAGACGAAGAGCTTGCGCTCGAAATGGGCTTCGTCGCGGATGGTGGGTCCTCTGCCGATGAAGACCTGGCGATGCACGGGCTCGGTGCCCTTCACCGAATATCCGAGGACGGAGGAATCGACCGGCACGTCGCGCCAGCCCAGGACCTTGAGGCCTTCCTCGCGGCTGGTCTCCCACCAGATGCGCTCGATGTCCTGGCGGTAGACCGGTTCGCGCGGCATGAACAGCTGACCCACGCCGTAGTGCTGCGGGCCCGGCAGCTCGAAGCCCAGCCGCTGCGCTTCGGCGGCGAAGAACGCATGCGGGATCTGGATCATCACGCCGGCGCCGTCGCCAGCCTTGGGATCGGCGCCGACCGCGCCGCGGTGCTCGAGGTTCTTGAGGATCGAGAGCCCGTCGGACACGACGCGGTGGCTCTTTACATTGTGGATGTTGGCGATGAGGCCGATGCCGCAGGCATCGTGCTCGTTGCGCGGGTCGTAGAGTCCGTGCGCTTCGGGAAGCCCCTCTGGCAGCATGTGCATGGTCATGGCCAACTCCTCTTTCCTCCGTTCCCCAACCTTAGCCCACATGCGTCCTCGCGGAAGCCGGGGTGGTTCGTGCCTTCTGTGCCGTGTCTGTCGCGTGGGGCAGGGCCGCGGGTGCGACCCGAAGTTCCCGGTGCGGCGGTCAGACGTGCGGCACCCTCGTCGGTGTCCGAGCCTGCCCTTACGTCCGTTTGCGGAGCGTCGCCCGGGGCATGCGCGCGGTGTCGACGGCCGGTTTGGCCGACGCATTCAGGTTGTTTGTGGTCGTATTCCGGAACATCCGGCTCCACTCGCCTTGAAAATCACCACGAAAGGACAGTGATGCTGTCCTATTGCTTTATCGCAGATTGAGGGGCGCCACGCAAGGAAGGAATCGGCGCCACGCAAAATACGCAATAAAATTGCGCAACACATCTGGCCTTGACTGGCGCTGTTTCTGAGATAATCTCTCAAATATGGACGATACGCGGGAAAGCTCCACCGTCATCGACCGGCGCATCGCCGCGCGCCTGCGCAGTCTGCGCAGCGAACGCGGCTGGTCACTCGACGAGTTGGCGCGGCGCAGCGGCGTGAGCCGGGCCACGCTCTCGCGGCTCGAACATGCCGAGGTGAGCGCGACGGCGACGGTGCTGGGCCGGCTTTGCGCGGTCTTTGGCTTGACCGTGTCGCGCCTGATGGTGATGGCGGAAGGGGCCTTCGCGCCACTGCTGTCGCGGGCCGATCAGACCCTCTGGCGCGATCCGGAGACGGGCTTCGAGCGGCGTGCGGTATCGCCACCGGCGCAGGGCCTCGCCGGCGAGGTGATCGAGGCGAACCTCCCGCCCGGAACCACCATCGACTATGCGCGCCCGCCGCGCCCGGGCCTCGAACATCATCTGGTCATGCAGGATGGCCTGCTGACCCTGACCGCCGATGGCCGGAGCCATGACCTCGCCGCCGGCGATTGCCTGCGCTACCAGCTCTTCGCCGCCAGCCGTTTCCAGACACCGGCCCAAGCCGGCGCACGCTATCTGCTCTTCATCGTCTGACCACGCGAGACCGTGACATGACCAGGATCGTACCCGGCGACTTCAGCGACCCGCGCGTGATCGCGCTTCTGCATCACCATTTCACCACCTGCCATGCGGTCACGCCCAAGGGCAGCGCGCATGCCGTCGACCTCTCCGGCCTGCAGGTGCCGGAGGTCAGTTTCTATGCGGCATGGGAGGACGATGAGCTCCTGGGCATCGGCGCGCTGAAGCGCATCGGTCCGACGGAGGGCGAAGTGAAGTCGATGCACACGGCGCAGGCTGCGCGGCGGCGCGGAATCGCCAGCGCCATACTGTCCCACATCATCGCGCAGGCGCGTGCTCAGGGCCTGTCGCGCCTCAGTCTCGAAACCGGCAGTTTCGACTATTTTGCGCCAGCAGTGGCCCTCTACCGCGCCCATGGCTTTGTCGATTGCCCGCCCTTCGGCGGCTATCGGCCCGATCCGAACAGCGTGTTCCTCACCCGGGATCTCAGCCGCGCGTGACGGGATAGCCCTCGGCCTTCCAGCCCTCGATGCCGCCGTCCATGATATAGGCCTCTGCATCGGTGCAGCTGGACAGGGCCGCGGATGCCATGCGTGTGCGTCCGCCCGACTTGCAGTGAAACACCACCTTGCCCAGTGCTGGTCCGGGAGGTGCCTCCGCCAGGCTCGACAGCGGATGATTTCGTGCGCCCGGTATGCTCTCGGCGGCGTATTCGCCGGGCTCGCGGACGTCGATCAGGACAGCGCCGCCGTCGACGAGACGCTTGGCTTCACGGGCATCGATGTGACGAATGGGCATGTTTCGGTTCCGGACCTAGCAGTAGATGGATTTGAGCGCCTTCAGCAGCGCCGCCACCTTGTGGTCGGCAATGCGGTAGAACAGCGTCTGGCCGTCACGCCGAAAGTCGACGATGCGCTCGGCGCGCATGCGCGCCAGGTGCTGCGACAGCGCCGACTGGCTGAGGCCCACGGCCTCTGCGATCGGCAGCACGCTCATCTCGCCCTCTTCCAGAAGCTTGCACAGGATCATCAGCCGCTTCTCGTTGGACAGCGACTTGAGGACGTTGGCCGCCTCGGCGGCGGCCGCTTCCAGTTCGGAGATCGACTTGTCGATGAGCAGGGCGGTCATGTGGCGTCCAACTTCAGCCTTGTTAAATTAGCCGATACTAATATAATTCGCACAAGTCAACTGGTGACGAGGACGCAATGGCTGCGGAGCCCAGGGTCGAGGCCTTCTTCGACGAACCCACCAATACGGTCAGCTACCTGGTGACCGACCCCGACACGCGACGTGCCGCTGTGATCGACCCGGTGCTCGACTACGATCACAAGTCGGGAAAGGCCAGTGGTCATTCGGTCGAGACGATCCTGAAACGCGCAGCGGAAAGCGGCGCAACGATCGACTGGGTGCTGGAAACCCATGTCCACGCGGACCACCTGTCGGGCGCCCCCTATGTCAAGATCAGGACGGGAGCCAAGGTCGTGATCGGCGAGCGGATTCGCGAGGTCCAGAAGATCTTCCGGCCGGTGTTCAACGCCCTCGACGTCTCTGGCGACGGCTCCGAGTTCGACAGGCTGGTCAAGGATGGCGACCGTCTTGCCATCGGTCATCTCGAGGTGGACGTCATCGCCACGCCCGGCCATACGCCCGCCTGCGTGTCCTACAAGATCGGCAACTCGGTCTTCGTCGGCGATACGCTGTTCATGCCGGACTATGGCACGGCGCGCGCCGATTTCCCCGGCGGCGACGCGCGCACGCTGTACCGGTCGATCCGCCGGCTGCTGGCCTTGCCGGGATCGACGAAACTCTACATGTGCCACGACTATCTGCCCAAGGGCGGCCGCACGCATTTCGCCTGGGAAACGACCGTTGCCGACGAGCTTGCCAACAACGTGCACGCGCGCGCGGAGGTGAGCGAGGACGCGTTCGTCGCCATGCGCACGGCGCGCGATGCGACATTGTCGGTGCCTGCGCTGCTGATGCCGTCGATCCAGATCAACATGCGTGCCGGCAAGCTTCCGCCCGCCGATGCCAACGGCGTTCACTACATCAAGATTCCGGTCAGCCTTGCGCCCTGAGCAGGGCTCGTTTGCCAAGCCGCGGCCCGACCTGTAGGGAGGACAGAACCACTCCCGACTGGACCATCGATGATCCCTCAGTCCAATCTGCGCGGCATCGGCGCCATGCTGCTTGCTACCGGTTCCTTCGTCGCCAACGACACCTGCATGAAGCTGGCGCTGGCGGATGCGCCGCCGCTGCAGGTGCTGATCATGCGCGGGGCCGCGGCCTGCCTGTGGTGCCTGCCGATCCTGCTGATGCTCGGACATGGCAAGGACCTGGCGAAGGCCTTCCATCCCTGGGTGGCCTTGCGATCCTTCTGCGAGGTCTTCGCCATCCTGTGCTTCATCCTGGCGCTGGGCGAGATGAAGATCGCAGACATCACGGCCATCGCGCAGATCGCGCCGCTGCTGGTGCTGGTCGGCATCTGGCTGTTCTTCGGCGACCGCATCGGGCTGGCGCGTCTCGGCCTTGTCGGCCTCGGCATCACCGGCGCCCTGATGGTGGCGCAGCCCGGAAGCGATGCGGCCTCGCCCCTGGCCATCCTCGGTTTCTTCACCGCCGTGGGGGCAGCCGGACGCGACATCGCGACGCGCAAGGTTCCGCCCGGAACGCCGGCGCTGGTGGTGACCTTTTCCACGCTGCTGATCGTGATGCTGAGCGCGGCGCTGGGCTCGGCGCTCTTCGAGACGCAGGTCATGCCCACGCCGCGCCATGCCTGGTTGATGCTCGTGGCCGGGTTCTTCCTCATGTGTGGTCATTTCTTCGTCTTCTCGGCCTTTCGCATTGGCGAGGCACGTGTGGTGGCGCCCTTCACCTATTCCTTCATGATCTGGGCGGGCCTGTCCGGAGTGCTGATCTTCCAGGAATATCCCAACCGGCTGGCGCTTGCCGGAATGGCGCTGATCATGCTGGCGGGGCTGGCGGTGATCGCGCTGGAGAACCGCAGCCGGCAGGGCGGGCCTGCCTCGACGCCGCTGTGAACGGCCAATGACGGGTCTCGACGCGGCCGCACAAATCATGGCATGAGCTGCGGACGATGACGCGACAGATTCTCATCATCGTCCATTCCGAGGCCTCGACGCCCGGGCGCATCGGCCACGAACTTCTGGCGCGCGGCTACCGGCTCGACATCCGCAGGCCATGCCTCGGAGAACCCCTGCCGCCAACCATGTCTTCCCATGACGGTGCGGTCATTTTCGGCGGACCGATGAGCGCCAACGATGCCGATGACTGGATCGCCCGCGAGATTGCGTGGATCGAGGTGGCGCTCCGGGAGGAGAAGCCGTTTCTTGGCGTCTGTCTCGGCGCCCAGATGCTGGCCAAGCAGCTGGGTGGCACGGTCGGACCGCATCCCGAAGGCACCGTCGAGATCGGATACTATCCGATCCGCCCGGACGCCGCGGGCGAGGCGCTGGGGCCTTGGCCGGAGCATGTCTATCACTGGCATCGCGAAGGCTTCTCGCTGCCACATGGTGCCGAACGCATTGCAACGGGCGACACCTTCGAGAACCAGGCCTTCCGGTACGGCAAGAATGCCTGGGGCATCCAGTTCCATCCGGAAGTGACGCGCCAGACGATGCATCGCTGGACGGTGCTGGGCGCGCACCGCTTCGTGATGCCGGGCGCGCAGCCGGCGACGGCGCATCTTCATGGCAACCTGTTGCACGATCCGCCGGTGAAGCGTTGGCTCACGCAGTTCATGGATACGTGGCTCGGAAATGGCGCAGCTGCGCCCTCGCGGAACAGGGCGTAAACCACCTGTTAATGATTATTTTCCTGTTGGAAACCCTTTCGAAACCCTATTGCGCAAAGATGCAGTCATGGTGAGCGGACCCGAGCGGGGCTCGCGCCGAACGAGGACCGGGATCAGGTATTGCGTACCCGGGCACCAGTTTTGAACGGGGAGTACCGCATAGGGCTCCCCGTTTGTATTGCAGCTGGCGGCTGCCGCATCCACATTGTCATGGATGCAAGCTGCAACTCCCTTCGAGACCTGGCTGAGGCCTGACGCGGCCGGACTTCACTGCCTTCCCGGCGGATTCCATGTCGATCCGCATGCCGCCGTGGATCGTGCCATCGTCACGCATGGCCATTCGGATCATGCGCGGCCGGGCCATGGCGCGGTGCTGGCGACTCCCGACACGATCTCGATCATGAAGCTCAGGCTTGGCGAGTCGTCGGCGGGGCGCTTTCAGCCTCTGAACTACGAAGAGCGCCTGCGTGTGGGCGACGTGACGGTCACGCTCATGCCTTCGGGCCATATTCTGGGCGCCGCGCAGGTCGTCATCGACTATCGCGGCCAGCGTGCGGTTGTCTCGGGCGACTACAAGCGCCAGGAGGATCCGACCTGCGCCGGTTTCGTGCCGGTGCCCTGCGATCTCTTCGTCACCGAGGCGACCTTTGGCCTGCCGGTGTTTCGCCACGAGCCGCCCGAAGGCGAGGTGACCAAGCTTCTGGCCTCGCTCCAGGCCTTTCCAGAACGCACGCATCTGATCGGCGTCTATGGACTTGGCAAGTGCCAGCGCCTCATCGCGCTGCTGCGCGCCGCGGGCTACGATCGTCCCGTGTGGCTGCACGGCGCATTGCGCAGCATGACCGACTACTATGCGCGACAAGGCGCTGTGCTTGGCCCGGTGCCTCCGGTCGCCGCAGCGAAGGGACATCTTGCGGGTGAGATCGTGCTGTGCCCGCCCTCGGCGATCGCCGACCGCTGGTCGCAGCGCTTCGCTGATCCGCTTGCGGGTTTCGCATCGGGCTGGATGCGAATCCGTGGCCGGGCGCGGCAACGCGGCGTGGAGCTGCCCCTGGTGATTTCCGATCATGCGGGCTGGCCCGAACTCCTGCAGACGATCCGCGAGACCGGCGCCGGCGAGGTATGGGTTACTCATGGCCGCGAGGAGGCGCTGGTCCATGCCGCCACGCAGATGGGCCTCACGGCCCGCGCACTGGCCCTGGTCGGGCGCGAGGACGAAGCCGAATGAGGGACTTCGCCGCGCTCATGGACCGCCTCGTCTACACGCCGCAGCGCACGGGCAAGGAACGCTTGCTTGCCGCCTACTTTCGGGCCGCGCCCGATCCGGACCGCGGCTATGCACTGGCCGCCTTCAGCGACGGATTGCCGCTTGCCTTTCCCCTGCGCCGCATCCTCGGAGAACTGGCGGGCAGCCGATTCGATCCCACGCTGTTCCGGCTGTCGCGCGACTACGTCGGCGACACGGCGGAGACGCTGTCGCTGATCTGGGACGGACAGTCAGACGGTGCGCCGGTGCCCGGCCTCGGCGAGATCGTCGCCCGGCTCGACGGACTGAAGAGCGCCGACCAGGCGCGTCAGCTGGCCGAATGGCTGGACCGGCTGGATGCGACTGGCCGCTGGGCGCTCCTCAAGTTCCTGAGCGGTGCGCCGCGCGTCGGTGTCTCGGCGCGGCTCGTGCGGGTCGCATTGGCCCAGGCCTTCGCCAAGCCCGTCGAGTCGATCGAAGAGATATGGCATGGGCTGAGCCCTCCCTACGGACCGCTCTTCGACTGGCTGGAAGGCCGCGCGGCGGCCCTGCCGCGCTCCGCGGTGCCGGTCTTCCGTCCGCTCATGCTGGCCCATGCGCTGGAGGAGGAGGACTGGGAGGCGCTCGATCTTGACGCCATGCAGGTCGAATGGAAGTGGGACGGCATCCGCGTGCAGATCGCGGGTGGCGGCGGAACGATGCGACTTTTCTCTCGCAGCGGCGACGACATCACCGCGGGCTTCCCGGATCTGGTTGCCGACTGGCGGTTCGATGCCGTCCTCGACGGCGAACTGCTGGTGATGCGCAGTGGCGCCGTGGCGCCCTTCGCCGATCTGCAGCAGCGCCTGAACCGGAGGAGCGTCACGCGCGCCATGACGGAGAAGTTCCCGGTTCATGTCCGCCTCTACGACGCGCTCGAGATCGGTGGCGAGGATCTGCGGCCATTGCCGCTCGCCGCGCGACGCCGCCGCCTGGAGGCTTGGCATGAAGGGGAAGGACCGCGCGCGACCGACCTGTCGCCGCTGATCGTGCCGCCGTCGAAGCCCGCGCTGCGGGAGATCTGGAGCGAGACGCGCAGCGCCGGCATCGAAGGCCTGATGCTGAAGCGCAGCGACAGCCCCTATCTGGCTGGGCGGCCCCGGGGGCACTGGTTCAAGTGGAAGCGCCAGGCGCTTACCGCGGACTGCGTGCTCATGTATGCGCAGCGCGGTGCTGGAAAGCGTTCGTCCTTCTACTCCGACTACACGTTCGGAGTCTGGGACGAGCGTGGCGGCACCCGCATTCTGGTGCCGGTGGGAAAGGCCTATTCCGGCTTCACCGACGCCGAATTGCGGGCCATCGATCGTTTCGTGCGCGACAATACGCTGGAGCGCTTCGGCCCGGTGCGGTCAGTCGAAGCCAAGCTGGTCTTCGAGGTTGCCTTCGATGCGATCCAGCCCTCCGCGCGCCACAAGGCGGGACTTGCGATGCGGTTTCCGCGCATTTCCCGCATCCGCTGGGACAAGCCTGCGGAAGAGGCCGACGAGCTGGCCACCCTGGCCAGACTGGCGGAGGTTCAGCCGGGCTGAGGCCGCCGCGGGGTTGGCGCCGCAGACCGTTTCCATGGCAGACTGGCAGCAAGATTCGCCGGGAGGAGCCTGCCGCCGATGTGGAAATACCTTGTCGCCGCCATCGTGGCCGTGGTTGCCCTGGTCCTGGTTTTCTATCCCATGCTCAACGAACAGACCGACTCGGCCTGTGCGGCTCTCGAGCGCCGCTTCCTGGCCGTCACGATCGCCGAAAGCCCGCCCGAAGAAGCGCTTGCCGTGAAGCTTGCGGCCAAGCTGCTGGACCTCGGCAAGGGCAAGGTGGCGCGGCAGCTGGTGCGCCGCGACAATCCCGATGTCCCGGCGGTCCTGACCTGCTACCGCTACTACTGGCACAGCATGTACGACCGTCACTGGCTGCTGCAGAGCGGCGCGCGCATGCTGGCGCGCTGACGGCCTCTCACCGCTTCCGCAGGAGGTAGGTCCTGATGCCGTACTCGCACAGGATCAGCGCCAGCATCACGGCAAGGCCAATTAGAAAGATCGGCTGGGCGATATTGCGGGAGAGCTGCTCGTTCGACAGGAACGCATCATGGTAGAGTTCGCGTCCCAGGGGACTGAGCGCGAGCGCCGCCGTGAGGGCGAGGCTGATCCAGGGCCAGCGTGTTTTCGGGGGTTTCATCTCGGCCTCGCTCTCCCGAAGGGCCGGCCATGGCCCTCGGCATCCCTGCACAGTAGTGAATTCCTCTTGTCGCCGCCACCGTGGCTGAGGGAGACTGGCCAGACGATGGGGGTGCCGACGCGGCAGCCCCAAGGCCGGACAGATGGGTGATCCGGCACAAGCCATCCCCTGCGTGGGAGAGAGCAGTCGATGGAGCTCAAGTTCATCAAGCGCATCCGGTTCTCGAAGACTGCGCCCGCGGTCTTCTCGATCATGCGCGACGAGGACTATTTCCTGCCGTTCTTCCTCGCCCATCATCGCGAGCTGGGACTCGCGCAGTTCCTGATCTATGCCGATCGCTGCAGCGACGGCTTCCTGTCGCGTCTCATGGCCGAGCCAGACGTTGCCGTCGTCACCGGCGAGGCGCGCTTCGGCGACAGCTTCGCGCTGCCCGGCGCCCTGGTACCGGTTCGCCTTGGCGCGTTTCTCAAGATCAAGGTTCCGCCAGAGATCTTCCCCGACCAGTGGGTGCTCACCGCCGATGCCGACGAATTCCTGGTTCTTCCGCCGCCGTTGACCGGAATCGACGAGTTGATCGTACGCCTGGACCGGCGGCAACAGTTCTTCTCCTTCGCGCCGATGATCGACTTCTTTCCGGCCTGCCTCGCCGACCGGAACTACGATCCGGCCGTCGCACCCATCCAGGCCTGCCCGTTCTTCGAGCGCGGGCCCTATCACCGGATCGACGGGGCAACGAGACGGGTCGTCGTCACCTCGTTCGGTGTCCGGGGACGAATGCTGGCCACGCTCAAGCAGCAATGTCCTGACGAGATTGCGGCGATCTACGGCGCTCGGCCGATCCTGCCGCCGATGAACTTCAAGTATCCGCTGATCCGGAATGGGCGCGGCATCCTGCGCGGCGGAGACCACGTCATCAATGACGGTACCAGCCTCTCGCTCGCCACCGCACTGGCGCATTTCAAGTTCTATCCGGGGCTGGACCAGAAGATCGCGGCGGCGCTGTCCGAGGCCCAATACTACAATGCCTCAGCCGAATACCGGTTGCTGAAGCTGGCCATCGAGCGCTTCGGGTCCGCAGCGCTCGCCGGACCGCAGACCATCAGGTTCCTGAAGCCCGACACACTGGTCCAGGCCGGACTGCTGCAGGCCGCCGACGACTAGGTGCGGCTATTGCACGATGCGCAGCTGGGCCAGCTGCTTGGCGATGTCGTCGAAGGCGGCGATGAGCTCGGCGGAATCGCTCGCCACATAGCTCTTGGCCGGCTCGGAGGCGCAGTTGCGCAACAGCGTCTCGATGGTCGCGTCCTTCACGTCGAAGAGCACGGTATAGACCTCGATGCCGTCGGCCTTGACGTTCTCGCAGAGCTTGGCGGTCAAGTCGTTGGTATAGGTTGTGTTCTTGTACTTGCTGCTGGCGATGGCGCTGTGGCTGCCGGCGTTGGCATTGGTCGGGGCCAGGGTGTTGGCGCCGTCGGTCATCAGCACCATGACCTTCTTGCCGCCCTTCTTCTGCAGGTCGACGACCGACAGGGCGGAGGTCAGCGGTGCTTCGGGCGTCAGCATGTTCCATCCCCAGGTGATGCCGCCGGGGAGGTAGGTTTCGCCGTTGACGGAGAGATTCTTGATCATCTTGCCTACGGTCGATTCATTGTCAGTCAGTTCGAGGATCTCGGCGGCACAGGTGGTGTTCATCATGCCGGGATACTGCTGGTCGATGGAGGAGATGACGGGCCTGTAGGCTTCGGCCCGCGAGCCAAAGCAGCCATAGAACTTTGTGGTCGAGGTCGCGGGCTTGCAGGTCTTCACCGGGTCGCCCCAGCTTTCGCAGGTGGTCGAGCTCTTGGTGCAGGACGAGGTGATGGTCACGCCATCCTTGGTGCTCGTGCAGGTGGTCGTGGTCTTGGTCGTGGTGCAGTTCTTGGCATTGGGATAGGACGTCGAGCACGATTCCGTCTGTGTGGTGGAGTCTGCCGGAACATTGGCCCAGGGCTCGTTGCGGCGACTCACGCCGACATTCACGTAGGATGCGAAGGGGACGATGCCCACGCGCGCCTCGTCATTTGCGAGAATGGATGTGACGAGATTGCCGGCCGCGGTCTTCAGGGTGTCGATCTTCGAGCCCACCATCGAATAGGTCGTATCGAGGACCAGGACTGCCTCGACCGGAGGAATGGTCGGCTGCTGCACCTGCGACCTGGCGTGGACATCCATGTCGAAGATTCCGGCGAGCGACATGAAGGCCATGTCGACCTTGCCATTCATGGCGACAGTCAGGCGGCCCTGGTCGGAATCATAGCTGAATTCGGGCTCCTGCAGATCCTTGATTTCGGCCAGCTGGCCGTTCGAACCGATGTATTCGAGCGCGATGGCCTTGAGGTCCGCGGCATCGGACTTCGGCGATGCGGCCGCGGCGAGGGCGGCGGCATCGACCACGGATTGCAGTTCGGTCTGAGCCCGGCTCCAGCGCTGGTAATCGATTGCACAACCGACCGCGAGAATGAGGCCGAGCGCCGAGACGGCAAAGGTCGTTGCAACGCTTCCGGTCTGGCTGCGAAGATATCCAACAAACGATTTCATGCTCGAGGCCCCCTGGGGATTTCAGGCCCCGAAAATGGCAGAACAGATGAAACCGCTCCTTTCCAGCTTTAGTAAACTTTGAATGACTTCAATTCTTCTCAGTTTTGAATGATGGCGCGGTAAACAAATGCCTAACGCCTGGGACATGGGCATGTCCCAGGCGCTGGCAATCGAAAGGCCGATGATTCCGCCTATTGGCCGCCGATGGAGGGCAGGGCCTGGGCACGCGCCACCGCCGGGGGGTTCCACTTGCCGGTCAATGCGTCCGATCCTGGCGCATAGAGGCGCATGGTGAGGTTGAAAGGACCCTTTGGTGCGGGCAACCAGTTCGCCTCTTTTCCGGCGCCCGGACTCTCGTTCTGGAAATAGAGATCGAGGGAGCCGTCGGCGTTGTAGGCCAGCGGCATCCAGCTCGAGATGGCGAAACGGTTCAGCGTGTTGGCCACCTGGAATCCCTGATTGTCATAGAGCGTGACCGACCAGAAGGCTTCGACCGGCGGCGTTTCGCCCTTCGGGAAATGGAGCACGTAGTTGTGTTCGCCGGTCAGGGGCTGACCGGTCTCGTCGGCCAGGTTCATGGGATAGATGGCGTCTTCAGGCACGTTGGCGCCAAGTCCCAGCTGGGCCACCATGGCGCGCTTCAGGTAATAGTTGCCGTAGACACCCATCGTGTCGGTGTTCATCGACCAGCCATTGGCGACGCGCGCGATGGTCGGCACCTTCCAGGCCATCAGCTCCTGAGCCGCCTTGGGCGCGTCGGCCAGGGCCTTCTGTACCGACGGGTCGGCCTTGCTCAGATCGAAGTCCTTGCCAACCTCGAACCCAATTCGTGCAAGCTGGGCAATGATCGGCTGGTCGGTGATGTGGGGCGGATGGAGTTTCAGCAGTTCGGCCGCATAGGCGAAATACCTGTCGGCCGCCATGGTGTCGACCTGCACCTTTGGCGGCGTGGTCATGTCGACGGAGGGATCGATGGTTGCCTGCGGAGGAACCGGATCCTTGCCCCACTGCGACAGCGGCGTAATCTTGTAGCCATCCTGGATCTTGTGAACGGCATCGTAGTCCGCCGGGCCGTCGGTCTTGGTGCGGCCGATGATCCAGACATAGGGCGTGGGGGCGGGAATGTGGCTCATGCCCTCTGGAACATCGCCGTTCCACCCGGGCGGCGTCACCAGGTAGTTCGCCGCCTCGGTGCCGGTGGTGCGCCAGCCCGGCGACGCGAAGACATCGGTCCACATGTCCAGCATCGGCAGCAGGTAGTAACGCCCATCCGTGTCGGGCGCAGTGACGACCACCGGTTCCTTGCTCAGATCGAGCCAGGCCGACGAATAGAGCGTGTCGAAGTTTGGCCGCACCACGATCTTGAAGTCGGCGGTCGGATATTCGCGAATGTTGTTGAACATGTTCATCGGGCCCTGGCCGGGCTTCTTGCCGGGCTCGATGTTGATCGCCTGGCGCCGCGTGATGTCCATGGTGATCAGCGGATAGAAGTAGAGATAGGCGCTGACGCCGATGCTGTGCGCGTCGGCCTCGGGTGAACCGTCCGCGAGGGCCGCCGACATGGGCAGCAGGGGCGAGAAGGCATATGCCGCTGCCGCGGCGAGAGCCGCGAGCGAGATGCTCCGGCGTGTGAACCTAAGGGTCGTCATTTGCCAATCTCCTGTTTTGGCGTGATGAAGGTCAAGGGCAACGCTGACTTTCGGAGGTAAAATGGTACGTCCGTTCCATCTGGCGTGATCGACCTGACTTCGCCGGCTGCAGATTGACGCGGCCGGCCCGTGCCGGAAAGACCTTTAGCCCGGGTCTGCCCTGTGGCCAACCCCACGATTCCGCTTCCCTCCGTTGACGCGTTTGTCATGAGCTTGCGCAAGCAAATACCGAATTCTGGCCAAATTCAGACTGTCTTGCACCGGTTCATCTTCCAAGAGAAGGGCCAGGGGCAAGCAGTGATTTCCGACGGCGTGTTGCACGCCGTCATGAGGGCCTACGAGGATGTCCGCGGGGTCTGACGGGGAAGGTTCATTCCGTCCTGATCGCGAAGGATCCAGGCCTGGATGGGCGTTGTTCGTCCTCTGACGGTCACAGTCTGCCGCTCGCTGCCAGCAAGATCGAGTCCGGCATGGCGAACGATGTCATCCGACATGACCAGTTCGGCGTTGACCTCCTTGGCGAAGCCTTCCAGCCGGCTTGCGGTATTGAGGCTGTCGCCGATCGCCGTCAGAGTCGTTGCCTTGCCATAGCCCATCTGGCCAACGATCGCCGTGCCCGTGTGAAGCCCTATTGCCACGCGGAGCGGATGCTCCAGTTCGCTGCCAAGGGAGTCATTGAGAGTTCGGATGCCCTGCCGGATGCGCTGGGCGGCAGCAAAGGCCTGTCGTGCCGCGAGCGGTTGGTCGCCATCGAGACCGAAAAGTGCCAAGGCGCCGTCGCCGATGAACTTGTCGACATGGCCTCCCGATTCCTCCACGGCATGGCCCACGACATCGAAGAACCGGTTGAGGATGAAGACCGTGTCGAAGGGCAGCCGGTGTTCGGCGAGGCTGGTGAAGCCCCGGAGGTCGCAAAACAGGACCGCGATCTCGATTTCCCGTCCGCCCTGCGCCGGGCCGCGGCCAAGATGGCCGCCGAGATGGGTCGCGTCGAGCGTGATGAGCGGCACGACCGAGACCGGACCGGTCGGCCGGAACTGGCAGGCCAGGCGGATGTTGGGCGTGGCGGCAATGCGCTTGAGCGTGGCGCGTTCCTGTGCGGCCGGCGGTGGCTGCGCCTCGAGACCCTTGAGAACGCGCACACGGCAGGTCGAACAGCGGCCACGGCCGCCGCAGACCGACATGTGCGGAATGCCTGTTTCGCGACTGGCCTCCAGCACCGAGTAGCCGCGTGGCACGGTCGCAACCCGTCCGCCCGGATAGGTCACGCGGATGCGGTTCCGCATGGCCTGACCGGTGCGGAAGGCGCGCGCGGCCAGCACTGCCGCGATGGGCAGCGCGAACAGCAGATAGAGTCCGGTCCGGAAGGCGCCCAAGCTTTGCGCATCGGGCAGACGGGGAACCGGCAGGCCCTGCAGCACGGCAGGGGTGAGCGCCTCGCTGCCTTCGGCCGCCCCCAGCAGCGCAAAGACCGGCACCAGGAGTGCTGCCGAAAAGAGCAGCAGCGCGTAGCGCGGGTACCACGGCTTGGCCCGGAGCCAGAAATGCAGGCCGACGGCAAAATGGCTCCAGGCGATGACGAGCGCGGCCGTCTGGCGGATGGGACCGATGGCAGTGGCCCGGATGTTGCGCAGCACCTCGGCATAGCTTGCCTCCCAGCCCGTCATTTCGAACACGATACGGGTTGCGGTGACATGCGGCACGAGCAGGAACGGCAGCGACAGTCCGAAGAGAAGCTGCAGCAGTTCGCGGGCAGGCATGCGGAGCGTGCGCCGCTGGTAGAGCGCCCAGAGCGCCAGGACGAAGTGGGTGAAGACGGAGCCGTAGAGCAGCACGGTGGCGATCGGATTCCGCCACAGGTCGTCAAACCATTCGCGCCCGTCTTCCATGGCCTGCAGCGAGACGAGGCCCAGCGCATGGTTGGCGAAGTGCGTGGTGATGAAAAAGCCCAGGACGAGGCCCGACACCAGACGTATCTCGCGAAGTCCCATGCGCAATCCGGTCCGATTGACCGCCGCGGGCCTGATGTCCGGTGCCTTCATTGCCGGTCATTCAACCCGAAGGCGAGGAGGTTGGTCAAGCAGGCTGCCGGGGCCGGCTCGCTCACGTCTCCCCCCGGCGCTTGTTTGCCGCGACGTGCCTGCGCTATGTAGGCGCTTAGAAGGAGATCCGCACACATGAAGAGAAGACTTTTCTGGTCGCTGGTGATTCCCGTTGCGCTCCTTGCGGGCCCCGTCGACGCTGCCAAGCGATCGCCGGCGGATCAGGCTCTCTACGAGCGGGCGAAGAAAGCCTGCAACAATCTCCGATTCTACCCCGACGGTGCCAAGATCATCATCAACTACAAGGATGGCTGGTACAGATGCCAGGAGTCGAAAAAGCCGAAGCGGCATTGACGCAGGACTTGAAGATGGCGGACCCTCACGCGAGAAGCTTGCTGACGGCCGCCTTCCAGCCCGCGTAACGCGCATCGCGATCCGCCGCCTTCATCTTCGGAAGGAAGCGGCGCTCGCGCTTCCAGCTCCGCGCATAGACGTCCGGAGGCGGCAGCAGTCCTGCCTGGAGTCCCGCCAGATAGGCCGCACCCTTGGCAGTGGTTTCATGTCCTTTCGGCACATCGACGGGCGACTCCAGCAGGTCTGCGAGGAACTGCATGGTCCAGTCCGATGCCGCCATGCCGCCGTCGACGCGCAGGACGGTCTTTGCGCCGTCGCCCCAGTCCTTGCGCATCGCCTCCAGCAGATCGCGGGTCTGGTAGCAGACCGACTCGAGCGCGGCCCGGGCCAGTTCTGCCCGCGTGGTGCCGCGGGTCAGGCCAAAGATCGCGCCACGTGCCTCGGCATTCCAATAGGGCGCGCCAAGCCCCACGAAGGCGGGCACAAGATACACCTGCTGGTTGACATCGGCGCCGCGCGCCAGCGCGCCCGTCTCCGATGCGGACTTGATGATGCGCAAGCCATCGCGCAGCCACTGTACAGCGGCGCCCGCCACGAAGATGGCGCCCTCGAGAGCATAGGTCCGCTGCCCGCCCAGCTGACAGGCGACGGTGCTCAGCAGCCGGTTGTGCGACGTGACGACCGTGGTGCCCGTGTTGAGCAGTGCGAAACAGCCGGTGCCATAGGTTGCCTTCATCATGCCGGGCTGGAAACAGGCCTGTCCCACCATGGCGGCCTGCTGGTCTCCGGCCACGCCGCAGACCGGAATGGCCGCGCCCAGGATCCTGGGATCGGTCACGCCGAAATCGGCAGCGCAGTCCTTGACCTCGGGCAGAATGGCGCGCGGCACCCGCAGCAGGTCGAGCAGTTCCGCGTCCCACTCGCCGCCATGGATATTGTAGAGCAGCGTGCGCGAGGCGTTGGTGGCATCGGTCGCATGGACCTTTCCGCCCGTAAGGCGCCAGATGAGAAACGTGTCGATGGTGCCGAAGGCCAGCTCGCCCTTTTCGGCGCGGGCTCTGGCCCCCTTCACCGTATCGAGCAGCCAGGCAATCTTGGTGCCCGAGAAATAGGGATCGAGCAGCAGCCCGGTCCTCTCCGTGACCAGCTGTTCGGTACCCTCGCCGCGTAAACGCGCGCAGGTCTCGGACGTGCGACGGTCCTGCCAGACGATGGCGCGGTGAATGGGCTTGCCGGTCTTCCGGTCCCATATCACGACCGTCTCGCGCTGGTTGGTGATGCCGATGGCGGCAACGGCGGTGGACTTGACCTTGGCCTTGCGCAGCGCCGCGCGGCTCACCGCCAGGACCGACGCCCAGATTTCCTCTGGATCATGTTCCACCCAGCCAGGACGCGGATAGAACTGCCGAAATTCCTTCTGGCTCGACCCGCGCGGCGTCAGCGCGGTGTCGAAGACAATGGCGCGGGACGACGTGGTTCCCTGATCTATGGCGAGAATGGCATGGCGCATGTGGTCACTCCTCGGCGCGCTTGCGGCTCCGGGTCTTCTTCTTCTCCGGTGCGAAATGGGCGCGAAGCTCGTCCTGTTCGGCCTGCGACAGATGCAGGCCCAGCTTCGAGCGCCGCCAGAGGATGTCGTCGGCGCCACGCGCCCATTCCTTGCCGACCAGCCAGTCCAGCTCGCGTTCGGTCAGCAGGCCGAAGCTGCGGCCCATGTTCTGCGAAAAGCGGGCGCCATCGAAGATCTTCTCGGTGTCCGTGCCATAGGCCCTGAACATCCGGCGCACGTTGCGTGGCGTCATGAAGGAGTATTGGCGAGACAGCTCGCTGACGTGGCGCTCCACTTCATTGTAGGCGAAATCGCCGCCCGGGAGCGACGCGCCGGCGGTCCATGGCTTTCCCATCTGCGGGAAGAAGGGCTGGATCTTCTCGAGCGCGGCTTCGGCCAGCTTGCGGAAGGTGGTGATCTTGCCGCCGAAGACGGAGAGCAGGGGGGCTCCGCCATCGGTTTGATCCAGCTTCAGCACATAGTCGCGCGTGGCCTCCTGGGCCTTGCTGGCGCCGTCGTCATAGAGCGGGCGGATGCCGGAATAGGCCCAGCGGATGCGATCGCGTGTCACCGGCCGACGAAAATACTCGCTGACCGAGGCGAGGAGATAGTCGGTTTCCGAGTCCGAGATCCTGGGGTCGCCCGGATCGCCCCGGTAGTCTTCGTCGGTGGTGCCGATCAGCGTGAAGCTCTGCTCATAGGGAATGGCGAAGCAGATGCGTCCATCGCCATTCTGGAAGATGTAGCAGCGATCATGGTCGTAGAGCTTGTCGACCACCAGGTGGCTGCCCTTGACCATGCGGATCTTGTCGGGATTGTTGCGCCCGACGACCTGGCCCAGGACATCGCTGACCCAGGGTCCGGCCGCATTCACCAGCGCCTTGGCCCGAACCGTTTCCTCGGCACCGCCATCGGCAGTGAGAACCAGCTCCCAGACGCCATCGACGCGCCGTGCGGACGTGCATTTGGTCCGTACACGGATTTCAGCGCCCTTCTCCGCGGCGGCGCGGGCGTTGAGCACCACGAGCCGCGCGTCTTCCACCCAGCAGTCGGAATACTCGTAGCCGTGGGTGAATTCCTCCTTCAGGGGTTTGCCGATTTCGTCATTGCGCAGATTCACGCTTCGGGTCGGCGGAAGGATCTTGCGACCGCCCAGGTGATCATAGAGGAAGAGGCCAAGCCGCAGGATCGGCCGTGCCCTCAGTCCCTGGTGATGGGGCAGCACGAAGCGCAGGGGCCAGATGATGTGCGGTGCCGCCTTGAGCAGCACCTCGCGCTCGATCAGGGCCTCGCGCACCAGGCGGAATTCATAGTGTTCGAGATAGCGCAGTCCGCCATGGATCAGCTTGGTCGAGGCCGACGATGTGCCCGACGCCAGATCTCCCTTTTCCGCCAGAAAGACGCTGAGGCCACGGCCCGCGGCATCGCGGGCGATCCCGCAGCCATTGACGCCGCCGCCGATGATGAACAGATCGTGGATCATACCAGAGCCTTCAATGAGAATTCCGCATCGCCAGTTTCGCTGGCAATCTCAAGCCTGATGCCGCCCCCGCTGCAGACCAATATGGCCGATTCGGGTGGCGCGCTGTCCGTGACAGATGGATCGACTTCCGACAGGTGCGCAAAGCGCACGGGTGCCGCGCGCATGACCTTGAAACGCGTGGCGACATTGCCGCCGGTGGTCTTGTCCAGTTGCCGGGCCGTGAACTGCCGCCGTGAATTCGCGAAGGGCCTGATCTGCTGATGACGCCGGGTTTGGCCGGCAGGGCGGAGACTGGCCGGGGGGTCTGCGATGGTCATCTTGTTCTGGCTCCCCCTCTCTCCTTGCGCGCATCGAACGGGTTCGATGTCTTGGCGATCCACCTGTGGGCACCCTTCTTATTTCGACTGGTTGCCTGCAACAAGCGCCACGGAACATGGCGGCAATCATCCATCGCGGCCGGCCCGATATCGCGCCAGATCCGCATCTCACGCCCTGGCGATTGGCGAGGCCCCGTCGGGGAAAGTGGAACAGCGCTTCCTTGGAGGCGGCACTCCGGCGCATGTCCTGGATGCGTAGCGGTGCTGGGCGGGGACGCGGCATGGGCAGTGCCGGCTCTCCCGATCCCCCCGTTACGACCTGTGTCCGACATCTCGCCCACTGGCCGACGGGTGCTGTCCGCGCGTCTCGCCGGCTCACGTCAAGGCATTGAGCATATTGAAAGAATCTGACAATCCTTCGGCAAGGATATTCCTGGTGGAGCAGAGGGGGATCGAACCCCTGACCTCGGCATTGCGAACGCCGCGCTCTCCCAACTGAGCTACTGCCCCTCTTCAGGTGGCGAGGCTTTTAGTCAGGCGACCGGCGAGCGTCAAGCTTGCTCCGAAGGCTCCGCGGCCCTACATGGGCGGCATGCGAACACAAGGCATTCTGGCATGATGAACCCGATTCTCTGGCTGATCCTGACGGTCATCGATCTCTATTTCTGGGTGATCCTCGCCACCGTGATCATGAGCTGGCTGCTGGCCTTCGGCATCGTCAACGGGTCCAATGGCTATGTGCGCCAGATTGGCTATGCGCTGCGCCGCCTGACCGAGCCACTGCTCGGCCCGATCCGGCGGTTCGTTCCCGATCTTGGCGGCCTCGACATCTCGCCCATCATCCTGCTGCTCGGTCTGCAGTTCGTGAAGTATCTCATCGTCTACTACAGCATGGGAATGTGAGCGGTCCCTTGCGGCCGGGGCGAGGCGGCCTGCTCCTGGCCTTGCGGGTCACGCCACGGGCATCGCGCAATGGCATTGCCGGACTTCATGCCGCAAGCGACGGCAGCGTGTCGCTGGCTCTCAAGGTGACGGCGGTTCCAGACAAGGGCCAGGCCAACAGGGCCGTTATCGACGTGTTGGCGCGGGTGGCGAAGCTGCCCAGGTCGTCATTCAGCATCGTCTCCGGCGAGACCGACCGCAACAAGACGGTTCTGGTCAGCGGAGACACCGCGACGCTCGAAGCGGCGATCGCGGCCATTCGGGAAACCGGGGAGGATTAGGGACCTATGGCGAAACTCATCGACGGAAAGGCCTTTGCCGAGGGGCTGCGCGGCCGCATCGCGAAAGCCGTGACGGAACTCAAGGCGAAGCACGCGATCACGCCTGGACTTGCCGTGGTGCTGGTCGGCGAGGATCCGGCCTCCAAGGTCTATGTCGCCAACAAGGCGAGGCAGACGGTCGAGGTCGGCATGAATTCCTGGGAGTACAAGCTGCCGGCCGAAACGTCGGAAGCCGAGGTGCTGAAACTGGTCGAGACTCTCAATGCCGACCCCGCCGTTCATGGCATACTCGTCCAGCTGCCGCTGCCGAAGCAGATCGACTCGACCAAGGTCCTGAGCGCCATCTCGCCCGCCAAGGACGTCGACGGCTTCCATGTCGTCAATGTCGGCAAGCTCTCGACCGGGCAGGATTCCCTGGTGCCCTGCACGCCGGTGGGCTCCGTGATGCTGGCCAAGGACGTGCTGGGCAAGCTCGATGGTCTCGAGGCCGTGGTCATCGGCCGTTCGAACATCGTGGGCAAGCCCGTTGCGCAGCTTCTGCTGGCGGAAAACTGCACCGTCACCATCGCGCATTCCCGCACACGGGATCTTCCCGCCGTGGTCCGGCGCGCCGACCTGGTCATTGCCGCGGTGGGCCGGCCGGAGATGGTGAAGGGCGACTGGCTCAAGCCGGGGGCCTGCGTCATCGACGTCGGCATCAACCGCATCGAGCGCGATGGCAAGGGCAAGCTTGTGGGTGACTGCGACTTTGCCAGCTGCGAAACGGTGGCGGGATCGATCACCCCGGTTCCCGGCGGTGTCGGCCCCATGACCATCGCCTGCCTGCTCTACAACACGGTCAAGGCCTGCTGTGCCGCGAAGGGCATCCCGCAGCCGCAGATGTGAAGGCGGACTTCGTCCGGTTCAGCTCTTCTTGGCGAACCAGACCGTGGGGGCGCCGACGACACCGGCCTTCTGCATGGCGCTCTTCAGGTCCTCGCTCTTGACGAAGGCATGGGCCGCCTCGGTCGTCGCGAAATCATGCGTGATGGTCACGTCGTTGGGATTGTCGACCGACTGGTAGACGGCCTGCGCGGTGACGCCCTTCGCTTTCTGCACCGGCGCGAAGCCGTCGTAGAACTTGCGCCAGGCGGCGTAGTCGGTGACGGTGTGTCTCACAAAGAGCGTGGTCATCGTGTCCTCCCTGAAGTGACCGCGGTCCGCATCTGGTGTGCGGGCAGCTGCCGCAAAGTCTTGCGCAGGCCGGGAGGCTTGGCAAGCTCGGTTCTGGCACCTGCCGCTCCGTCAGCTAGGCCTTGGCGGCTTTGGCGCGCTCGATGGACTCGAGGATCATCCGTTCGGCTTCGGCGGAGTCGCCCCAGCCCAGCACCTTGACCCACTTGCCAGGCTCCAGATCCTTGTAGTGTTCGAAGAAGTGTTCGATCTGCTGGATCGTTATCTGCGGCAAATCGGTGTAGTTGTGCACGTTCTCGTAGCGGCGCGTGAGCTTGGGCGTGGGAACCGCCACGATCTTCTCGTCGCCGCCGGCCTCGTCCTGCATCTTCAGGACACCAACGGGGCGCACCGCCACAACCGCGCCGGGTATGATGCCGCGCTGGTTCGCGATCAGGACGTCGCAGGGGTCGCCATCGTCCGAGAGGGTGTGCGGGATGAAGCCGTAGTTTCCGGGATAGCGCATGGAGGTGTAGAGAAAGCGGTCGACGACCAGCGTGCCCGCGGCCTTGTCCATCTCATACTTGATCGGTTCTCCGCCAACCGGCACCTCGACGATGACATTGACCTCCTTGGGCGGGTTCTTGCCGATGGAAATGGCGTCGATGCGCATGCTTGCTTCCTCTGATTGTCGCTCCGTGGCAGACTGTCTGCCATGAAACGCCTGCTTGTTCCATTGATCTTGGGGCTGTGGCCGGCCGTCGCGGCCGCGGGGGACGTCACCAGCGCCTATACCAAATTCGACCTTTCCGCCTGCAAGGTCATCGAAAAGGGCGACGAATATGTTTTTGCCGGCGTTTGGCGCTGCCCGGGCTATGGCGGCATCGACATCTTCCAGGCCAGCGCGGACGACCGCGGCTATGCCGCCTTCGGACGGGATGGAACGTCACACTGCACCTTCCGGAAGACCTTTTCCAGGTTCAACACCGCCCTCAGTCCGGTCGAGTGGCGGCTTCGAAACGGAAAGCCCTTCGCCGCAATCGAACGCTGGTCGGTCGTCACCGACGACGCCGGACATTCGTCGACCTGGCTGGTTGTCTCGGCGATCAAGCCCGACGAGTCCTGCCATGTCCACTATGTCGCCGGATCCTATCCCGACGCCAATCGCCATGCCCGCGAGGCGGCCGACAGCCTTGCAGAGGATTTCGACTGCGACACCGACGTTCCGACGGTGGACTCGAAGGTCGGGCCACCGCCCATCTCGTTCCTCTCCTGCAACGCGCTGCGGGAAGTGGGCGAGTAACAGACCTGCCGCGCCGGCTCATCTTGGGATCGACTGACCTTCGACAGCGGGGCCCATCCGACGTCGACGGTGGATGAGCGCCTCGGTCACGATGGCGTCCATTGGAACGTCATGCGGCTGCGGGCGTATCGTGGGAATTCGCTGGAGGCTGTAACCCACGCCGAGGATTCGCGGCTTGCGGTGCAGCGATGCCAGGGTCCGGTCGAAGTAGCCGCCGCCATAGCCCAGCCGGTAGCACGCATCGTCGAAGCCGACGACGGGCGCAATGACGACGTCGGGCAAGACGTCCGAACCTGCAGCAGGGATCGGGATGTTCCAGATGCCGCGCTCAAGTGCCTCGCCCTCCGCCCAGCTTCGAAACACGAGCGGTCGTCCGCGTTCGACCACGACGGGGAGCGCGCAATGCCCGCCGCGGTCGGCGACGGTCTTCATCCACGGCCTCAGGTCGGGCTCTCCGCGGAATGGCCAATAGACACTGATCATGAGGCCATTGAGGTCGCCGATGACCGCATCCAGCTGCGCTGCAATCCTGCCCGCCCAGAGCATGCGGCGATCAGCATCGACTCCGAGTCTGCCAGCGATGAGTCTGCTGCGCTCCGCTTTTCGCCAATCCTCAAGGTTCCGCGCAAGATCGGCGGCCTCGAACTCATGGAGGAAGCAGGGCGGAGACGCAAAGGACGAAAACTCCTCGTCGTCCGGGGGATCGGTCGTCATCGCGAATGGTCCTTTCTCGTGCGCGCGGCAGGACAAAGACGGTCACATGTCAAATTTCAATCTTTCACAGCATAAGCGGTATTCCAAATGCATATTCAGCATGCCATGATCACGCGGATTGCGGAGAGTCTGGCCATGAGCGTTTTGGATATCCTGCACACGCCGGTCTGCGATCTTCTCGGTGTCTCCCATCCGGTCCTGCTGGCCGGCATGGGCGGCGTCGCGAGATCGGAACTGGCGGCGGCCGTCTCGGCCGCCGGAGGATTTGGTTGCCTGGGCATGGTGCGCGAGACGCCGGACCTCATCGCGCGCGAGATCGCTGCCGTCCGCCAGCGCACGGACCGCCCCTTCGGCGTCAATCTCATTCCCGCGGCAACCGACAGTGCGCTGTTCGGCGAGGAACTCGCAGCCTGCATCTCCGCAGGCGTAAAGACGATGGTCTATTTCTGGGAAGTGGTGCCATCCGCGGTCGCCGCGGCAAAAGCCGCGGGCATGACCGTGCTCTATCAGGTCGGGTCGGTGGACCAGGCCATCGCCGCAGAGGCTGCCGGTGCCGATGCGGTGATCGCACAGGGGGTCGAGGCTGGCGGTCATGTGCATGGACAGGTGACATCGCTGGTTCTACTGCCGCAGGTGGTGCAGGCCGTCGGACTTCCAGTCATCGGATCAGGCGGCTTCGCATCTGGCGCCGGACTCGTCGCGGCCCTGGCGCTGGGGGCACAGGCGGTCCATTGCGGCACGGCGTTCCTCGCCACGCCGGAGTCATTTGCGCATCGGCTGCACAAGGACAAGGTACTGGCCGCGCAGTCGGCCGACACGGTTCACACCGATGCATTCGCCATCAACTGGCCGCCGAACTCGCCGGTGCGCGTGATCGCCACGGCGGAGACCGACCGGCTCGATGGCCGGTACTGGGGCCATGACGGACGGACCATGGCGCGAGAGGTGGTGGCCGAGGAGGAGGGACGTCCGATCTATCTCTATTCGACCGACTCTCCCCTCCGCTCCATGACCGGACACCTCGAGCGTCTGGCCATGTTCGCAGGCCAGGTGACGGGGCAGATCACCAGGCCTGAGCCGGCGGCGGAGGTGGTCGCGCGGATCGTCAGCGAGGCCGCTGCAATCCTCGAGCGCTTGCGGACACCGGCCGGCACCGGTCACCGCTGACGTCCCGGTATGTCCCAGTGGGTATTGGTCACGCCGCGTGGTTGGCTGTCGAGCGGCAGCGGCAGGCGGAGATCGCCGGTGGAGCTGCTAGGCCGCGCTCTCGGCATCCTTGGCGCGGCTCACGCGCTTGCGCTCATGTGGGTCGAGAATGGCCTTGCGCAGGCGGATCGACTTGGGCGTGACCTCCACCAGCTCGTCCTCACCGACATAGGCCAGCGCCTTTTCCAGCGACATCCTGATCGGCGGCGTGAGGATCAGCGCCTCGTCCTTGCCCGCGGCGCGGACGTTCGACAGCTTCTTGCCCTTGATCACGTTGAGCTCGAGGTCATTGCCACGCGTATGCTCGCCCACGATCATGCCCGGATAGACCTTGGTGCCGTGTTCGATGAACATCGGACCGCGGTCCTGGAGGTTGAAGATGGCATAGGCCACGGCCTCGCCGTCGCTGTTGGAGATGAGCGCACCGGTATGGCGGCCGGGGATCTCGCCGAAGTGCGGCGCGTAGCCGTGGAAGATGCGGTTGAAGATGGCAGTGCCGCGCGTGTCCGACAGCAGTTCCGACTGGTAGCCGATCAGGCCGCGCGTCGGCGCGTGGAAGACGATGCGCTGACGGCCCGCGCCCGACGGCCGCATGTCCTTGAGTTCGCCCTTGCGTTCGGACAGCTTCTGGACCACGGCGCCGGTATAGGCCTCGTCGACGTCGATGATCACTTCCTCGACCGGCTCCAGCTTCTCGCCGGTTTCCTCGTCGGTGCGGAACACCACGCGCGGCCGGCCGACGGTCAGCTCGAAGCCCTCGCGGCGCATGGTCTCGATGAGAATGCCCAGCTGCAGTTCGCCGCGGCCCGCCACCTCGAAGGCATCGGTCTCGGTTTCGGAGGCCGTCACCCGAAGCGCCACATTGCCTTCAGCTTCGCGCAGCAGGCGGTCGCGAATGACGCGGCTCTGAACCTTGTCGCCCTCCTTGCCGGCGAGTGGACCATCGTTGATCCGGAAGGTCATCGTGAGTGTCGGCGGGTCGATGGGCTGGGCGGCGATCGGCTCGCTGACCGCAGGATCGCAGATCGTGTCCGCGACCGTGGCCGTGGTGAGGCCAGAAACGGCGATGATGTCGCCGGCATCGGCGTCGTCAACCGGCACGCGCTCAAGGCCACGAAAGGCCAGCACCTTCGAGATCCGGCCCTGTTCCACCGTCTTGCCGTCCCGCGCCAGGGCCTTGACCGTCTGGTTGGCCCGGACAGACCCGGAGCGGACTCGGCCGGTGAGCACGCGGCCGAGGAAGGGATTTGACTCGATGGTCGTCACCAGCATCCGGAAGGGACCGTCCTCGACCACCGGCGGGTTGAAATGCCGCACGATCAGATCGAAGAGGGGCGCCATGTCCTGCTGCGGACCGGCGGGGTTTTCGGCCATCCAGCCCTGCTTCGCTGAGCCGTAGATGATGGGGAAATCGAGCTGCTCCTCATTGGCGTCGAGATTGGCGAAGAGATCGAAGACCTCGTTCACCACCTCGTTGTGACGCTCGTCCGGCCGGTCGATCTTGTTGATGCAGACGATGGGGCGCAGTCCGATCTTGAGGGCCTTCTGCAGCACGAACTTGGTCTGCGGCATGGGGCCTTCCGCGGCATCGACAAGCAGCACCGCACCGTCGACCATGTTAAGGATGCGCTCCACCTCGCCGCCGAAATCGGCGTGGCCCGGCGTGTCGACGATGTTGATGCGCGTGTCCTTCCAGTTCAGCGACGTCACCTTCGCGAGAATGGTGATGCCGCGCTCGCGTTCGAGATCGTTCGAATCCATGGCCCGTTCGGCCACCTTCTGATTGTCGCGGAAGGAGCCGGACTGCGACAGGAGCCGGTCGATCAGGGTCGTCTTGCCGTGGTCGACGTGGGCAATGATGGCGATATTGCGCAGATTCATGGGGCGCGAAGACTTTCTTAACTGTGTGGAATGGCGCCGCGCTTAGCACGTTGCATTTGCAAAGGCAATTTAACCCTTGTTTGGGAGCTGACAGCTAGGCTCCCGCCCCGGTGGGAGGATCGTATGTTCGAAACAGCCAAGCAGACGGCGCGGACACTCATAGCGCTGACCTATACGGACGGACGCAAGGAAACAGTCTCCGTCCGGCTGGGACTGACTGCCAAGCTGGCCGATGCGCTCAATGGCGGTGACGCCTTCCTGGACGTGATCAACGCCGCGGACCGGCAATATTTTGTCGCCAAGGCCAGCATCCTGCGGGTGGAACTGGTCGATGTGCCGAAGACCAGCCAAATGAACATGCAGCGCCGTGCCGGCGATCGCGAACGATTCGATCCCTGGGAAATCCTTGGGATTCCCGAAGGCACACCGGCGGAAGCCATCCGCAGCGCCTATCATGGCAAGATCAGGGCCTACCACCCCGACCGACTGGCCGGTCTCGACCTGCCCAAGGAAATGAAGGACTATGCGGCCGCGATGGTCGTCCGCATCAACCTTGCCTACGAGCAGATCGGCGCCTGAACCTCATTGCTGCGGGCTCAAGAACGCATCGATCGCCGCCAGCACCTGGCGGCGGATCTCGTCGCGCTCGGAGAGAAGTTCGTGCTGCGCGTCCGGGATGAAGCAGAGGGCAACGCCTGGAACCCGCCCGGCGAAGGCGCGGATCGCGCCGGTATCGACGATCCGTTCGTCTCCGGCCGCGAGAATGAGGACAGGTGCCGTCAGTTTGCTGCGTGAACCTAGGCGACGCAGCTCGGCAACCGACCTGCGGGCCGCGCGGAGCCAGGAGAAGGTCGGTGCGCCAATGCCGAGTTGCGGTGCTTCCTCAAGGATGCCGCTGTCGCGCTGCCAGCGCCGCTGGTCCGAGGTAAGCGGATAGACTCCGAAATCGCGCCGTCCCAGCGGGCGCTTGCGTTGGCCGGGGAGGAAGAGCCAGCCCAGGCCCAGGGTGCAGGCGAGGAAGACCAGCGCCGCCGCGACGGGCTTCGGCCACCTGCCATAAAGGATCCCGAGCAGAGGCGAGCAGACCACGACCCGCGCGAACAGGCGGTCGCGCCGCAACAGGCGCAACAGCACGTTTCCACCGGTCGAGTGTCCCAGCGCAAAGTAGGGCGGCGGGCAGCGCGGTTTCACGAGATCGCGCATCAGGGTCCGGACGTCCGAGTCATATTCGCTGAAGCGCCGGACATGGTTGCGCATGCGGTCGGCATGAAGTCGGTCAGACCCGCCCTGGCCGCGGAGGTCGAGCGAGGCGACATGGAAGCCCATGGCGATGAGATCGCGGGCCGTCTCGAAATAGCGTTCCATGAAATCGCCGCGGCCACCGAGGATCACCACCGTGCCACGGGCCTCGCGTGGGCCGGCATGCATGGCGCGCAGCGTCACGCCATCGTCGGTCCGCAGCGACACGCAGTGCGACCCTTCCGGCAGCGGATTGTCCGGCGTGGGGTATAGCTCCATCGCAGATCTCTTGTCCCTTGCTCCGGTTTACAGCCGGTGGCGGTCTGCGGACAAGTTACTGCTTCTTGACCTCGGTCAGTTCGCCGCTCGTGGCGTCGAGTTTTATGGCGAAGGTGCGCCCGTCGCGCGTGGCGTTGAAGGCGTAGATCTTGCCGCTGCAGGCAGAGGGCTCAACCCCGGAGAAACCGTAGCCGCTGATGATCTGGCCGGCCTTGGCGCAGGAAAGCGCGCCGGGGAGGGGCTTTTCCACAACCTTCGGCTTTGCGGCCGGCGCAGGGGCAGGGGGTTCGGCGGTTGCCGTATTCACGGGGGGCGTCGCAGCGTCGTCGGCTGAGGGCTTCGCGGTGCTTGCCGTGGTCGTCTCCGCATCTGCCTTCGGCGTCGCGGTCTTTCCGGCATCCGATGCAGGTGCGTCCGTCTTGCCGGAAGTTGCCGCGGAAGCCAGCGAGTCGGATTTGGTTCCCGTGGCCGAGGTTTCCGGCGCTACGGGCTTTGGCTTTGGCACGAGGGAATCGGACTTGGCCGTCGTCGTCTCCGACGCTCCTGCCTTGGCTGTTGTCGCCTCCGCAGTTCCGGTCTTGGCCTTGGTTGCCGCCGGCTTGGCGGCCGTGGCCTTTGGCTTCGCGGCCGGCTTCTTCAGATCGCGCTGCGGATCGTAGTAGTCCTCATCGAAATCGGGATCCTCGCCATAGATCCGGGAGAACTCCTCCTTGGTCAGGGCGTAGCCGCCGAAAATGAAGCTCAGCGGCCGGCGCAGGACCAGCTCGGGGATCGACTCTTGCTGCTTTTTCTTCTTCTTCTCGGCCGCTACCGCCACGTTGCCGGTTGCCACGGCCAGCAGCAGTGCCGCGAGTGCGAGCGCCGCAATCCGTCCCAACATTTGCCAAGTCCCTCCAGCGGCCGAAGCCCCATGCCTCTCATCGGCTCCGCTCAGTGATGGAGCATTTACGGCGGCAAATCGGACAACATGATGGCGAGGTTGAAAGCCAACAGAATTTCCCATACGTCAACCGGGCGGCCACCCGGCAGAGTCCGCCCGGTTGCGCCTGGATCCGGAGGCGTCAGGTCCGATAGTACTTCACTATATTGCCGTTGCCGTTCACGACAACGATGTACTGCTTGCCCTTGCGCCAGGCGGTGTACTTGTAACGTGGCAGGCTGCAGTCGATGGGCGTGACGCCGTAGAAGCCGCTGTGATCGACGATCTTGGCGCCCTTGCCGCAGCTGATGCCGTACTTCTTGTAGTTGTGGTAGGGCTTGTAATAGCCGGCATTATAGCCGGGATAGGGGTCATAATAGCCGGGATAGCCGTAGCCCGGATAGAAACCGGGGTTGACGCCAATTCCGATGCCGACGCTGACGTCGGCCCGGGCCTCGGGGGCAGGCAGGGTGGCGGCCATGGTGGTTGCCAGGGCGGCCGCGGCAATCAGGGACTTGGCGATCATGGATATCCTCCTTGGGGATGCTGGAGATGACCGGCCTCGGTCATCATTGGGGACACCCTAGGCCGTCGCGCCTGAATGGGCCCCGAAACCCCCGTTCACCCGCCGTTCACCTGCAGCAGCCGGGCGGGTCTTGAACCGGGCTGCCGCCAACCTATCTAGAGCCTGCCGGGCGCCTGTCATGGGTCCGGCGCATCAACCAGCGCCCAGCCCATGTGGTGGGCAACAGTGACATTGCTCAAGGAGAGTGTGACCATGTTCGATCTGACCCCCCTTTACCGGTCTTCCGTCGGTTTCGACCGCCTTGGCCGGATGCTTGACGAAGCTGCGTCCTTCGAAGCCCCTGCCTATCCCCCCTACAACATCGAGCGCCTGGCGGAGAACGAGTACCGCATCACCATGGCGGTTGCCGGTTTCACCCCGGCCGATATCAACATCGAGACCAAGGGCAACGCCCTGACGGTTTCCGGCAAGAAGACCGACAAGGTCGAACCCAAGACCGAATTCCTGCATCAGGGCATCGCGTCGCGGGCCTTCGAGCGCCGCTTCCAGCTCGCGGACCATGTCGAGGTAACCGGTGCCGATCTCGAGAACGGACTGCTGCACATCTCGCTCAAGCGCGAGATTCCCGAGGCCATGAAGCCCCGCACCATCCCCGTCGGGACCGGTTCGGGTGCGCAGGTCATCGACGCCAAGAAGGCGGCCTGAGTTTCCTGTGAGTTGATTGCGTAGCGAGGGCGCCCGGAAACGGGCGCCCTTTCGCCGTCAGCCGCGCTTGGCCAAGGCGACAAAGCGGTCCACGTCGGCTTCGGGTGTGGCAAAGGACAGCACGAAACGCACGAAGATCTCGTCGGGCGCAATGCCGTCGCCCAGACTGTCCGGCATCCAGTCGAAGAACCTGGCACCGCTCGCCAGCAGCCTGTCGTTCAACGGGCGCGGCAGGATGGCGAAGACTTCGTTGATGTCGACCGGATTGGGAATGCGGATGCCGTTCACCCCGGTCAGGCCGGCGGCGAGCTTGCGGGCCAGGGCGTTGGCCTTGCGCGCATTCTCCAGCCAGAGGCCATTCTCGAGATAGGCCACCATCTGCGCGCCGAGGTACCGGCTCTTGGAGACGAGCTGGCCCGCGCGCATGCGGCGATAGGCAAAATCCTCGGCCAGATCGGGGTCGAAGAAGACCACGGCCTCCAGCATCATGGCGCCGTTCTTGGTGGCGCCGAAGGACATGACGTCGATACCCGCCTTCCAGGTCAGCTCGGCCGGGGTCACGCCGAGGCTTGCCACGGCATTGCCGAAGCGTGCGCCGTCCATGTGCAGCTTCATGCCGCGCGGGCGGATGGCTTCGGAAATCGCCCGGATCTCGGCTGGCCGATAGACGGTGCCGAGTTCGGTGGCGTTGGTGATGGACACGCCCCTGGGCTTGGGGTCGTGTTCGCCGCGGATGAAGCCCTTCAGCGTCTTCTCGATCAGCGCGGGCGTGATCTTGCCGGCGCTTCCGTGAAGCCCCAGGATCTTGGCGCCACCCGTGAAGAACTCCGGTGAATTGCATTCGTCGCAGGAGACATGCGCCTCGGCATGGCACAGGATGGCGCCATAGCCTGGCGTGATCGCGGACAGCGCCAGCCCGTTGGCCGCCGTGCCGGTGGTCACCAGGAAGGCGCGCACCTGCTTCTGGAAGACGTCCGACAGCATGTCCTCGGATCGCTTCGACAGATCGTCGCCTGCATAGGATGCCGCGGTTCCGGCATTGGCATTCGCCAGTGCATCCATGATGCGCGGATGGACGCCATAGACATTGTCAGATGCAAAATTCATCGCGCTCGCTGCCTTACCAGACGGCCGGCGGCGGTTCGGCGATGGCATTGCCCGTGCCAAGAACCTGCTGGTCGAAGTCGATGATCGAGCCCGTCATGAGGCCGGATTCCTCGCTCGACAGATAGGCAACGGCGCGGGCAACTTCGGCGGGTTTCAGCAGGCGGCCGAAGGGCCGTGCCGCTTCGGCCTTCTTCAGCCAGCCGTCCGCGGCATCGTGATAGGTCTTCATGATGCGGTCCTCGCCCGGCGTGTCCATCCAGCCGATGTTCAGGCCGTTCACGCGAATATGGTAGCGCATCACGCTGAAGGCCACGTTGCGGGTCAGGACCGCCAGCGCGCCCTTCGATCCGCAATAGGCGGTGATGAAGTCCTGCCCGCCATGGCCCGACATGGACAGGATGTTGACGATCGTGCCCTTGCTCCGGGACTTCTTCATGAGATGCAGCGCGTCCTGCATCAGGAAGAAGGGCGCCTTCACGTTGACGTCGAAGATCTCGTCGTAGCGCTCGGGCGTCGTGTCCCAGATCGAGCCACGGTCGGTAAGGGCCGCGGCATTGACCAGTGCGTCGACTCGTCCAAACTCTGCGTCGCAGGCGGCAATCACCTTGCGCACGTCGGCCAGGTTTCCCAGATCCGCCTGCACGAAGACGGTCTTCACGCCCTTGGCGTCGAGGCCGGCCTTCACCCGCGCGCCACGCTCGGCATTGCGGCCGCAGATCACCAGGCCCTTCACGCCGCGTTCGACGAAGAGATTGCAGATGGCTTCGCCCAGGCCCTGGGTCGATCCGGTGACGACGGCGATCTTGCCGTCCATGGACAGGCTCTTGAGGGAGTCGAGGTTCATGTCAGGCCACCTTTACCGGCTTGCCGGTCGTCCAGGATTCGGTTGCCGCATCCGCAAGCTTCTGTGCCTGCAAGCCGTCGTGGCCGTTGGGCCGGGCCGACACGCCCTTGGCGATGCCGTCGATGAAGGCGAGCACCTCGTTGGCGTAGGCCTGGCCGTAGCGCTCGGTGAAGAAGTTCAGCACCGGGTCGCCACGGAAGCCCTCTGCGCTGGCGATCTCCACGGTGGTGTTGTGCACGTTGCCGGCGCGCAACATGCCCTTCGATCCGTGCACCTCGATGCGCTGGTCGTAGCCATAGGTGGCGCGGCGCGAATTGGTGATCACCGCGATCTTGCCCGACGCCGCCTGCATATGGACCGCGGCTGTGTCGACATCGCCCGCGGCGCCGATGGCATTGTCCACCAGCGAGGCACCCAGCGCATGAACCGTGACGAATTCCTCGCCGACCAGGAAACGCGCCAGGTCGAAGTCGTGAATCATCATGTCGCGGAACAGGCCGCCGGAGCCCTTCACGTACTCGGCGGGCGGCGGGGCCGGGTCGCGGCTGATGATGGTTGCAAGCTCGAGCTCGCCGATGGCGCCGGCATGGAGACGCTGGGCCAGGGCCGCAAAATTGGGATCGAAGCGGCGGTTGAACCCGATCATCAGGTTCGACCTGTTCTTCTCCACCACCTTGAGGCAGGCGAGGATGCGATCGACCGACAGGCTCACCGGCTTCTCGCAGAGAATGGCCTTGCCGGCGTTCGAGGCTGCCTCGATGAGATCGGCATGCGTGCCGGTCGGCGTGGCGATCAGGACGGCATCGACGTCCTTGGCCCTGATGATGTCGTCAACGCCGGCAACCTTGGCGCCAACCTCCTTGGCCAGGCTCGCCGCCGCCTCGGGCACGGCATCGGCGAGATAGGCGACGGTGGCCTGTTTCGAGGCGGCGATGGTGCGCGCGTGCACCTTGCCGATGCGTCCGGCGCCGAGGACTCCAAATCTGATCATCACCTTCTCCCATGTGGCTGCTGCGGCCGGGTCTCGTGGCGGACGGTCCGCGTGGCAGCATTAGAACATCCGGCGCAAGCCGGCAATTTGATGCGGCGCTTCGGTCACGCGCGAGCGATCATCTCGGCCTTCTTGACGAGAACCTCGGCCTGGCGGATGGAGGCATAGTCGATGAGGCGGCCGTCGAGGGAGACGGCGCCCTTGCCCTGGGCCTCGGCCTCCTTCATGGCGGCGATGATGCGGCGGGCCCGCTCCACCTCGGCGGCCGACGGGCTCATCACCTCGTTGGCCAGCGCGATCTGGGACGGGTGGATGGCCCACTTGCCCTCGCAGCCCAGCACGGCAGCCCGGCGGCAGGCGGCCTTGAAGGCCTCGGCATCCGAGAAATTGCCGAAGGGCCCGTCGACCGGGCGAAGTCCGTTGGCCCGGGCCGCCACCACCATGCGCGAGATTGCATAGTGCCACATGTCGCCCCAGTGGATCTGGCGCGAGCCGTCCTCCAGGGGTTCGGTGAGCACGGCATAGTCGGCATTGGCCCCGCCGATCGAGGTGGTGCGCGCCTTGGTCGAGGCGGCATAGTCGGCCACCCCGAAATGCAGCGACTCGTTGCGCTTCGAGGCGGCCGCGATCTCGTGCACGTTCTGCATGCCGAGTGCGGTCTCGATGATCATCTCGAAGCCCACCCGCTTGCGGCGGCCCCGGGCCGTCTCGACCTGGGTGCAGAGCATGTCGACGGCATAGACGTCCGCCGCGGTGCCCACCTTGGGGATCATGATCAGGTCGAGGCGCTCGGAGGCCTGTTCCAGGACGTCGACCACGTCGCGGTACATGTAATGGGTATCCAGCCCGTTGATGCGCACCGAGAGGGTCTTGCTGCCCCAGTCGATGTCGCCGATGGCCTGGATGACGTTCTTGCGGGCCTGGACCTTGTCGTCCGGGGCGACCGCGTCCTCGAGGTCCAGGAACACCACGTCGGCTCCGGACTTCGCCGCCTTCTCGAACATCTGCGGCTGGCTCCCGGGAACCGCAAGTTCGCTCCGGTTCAGGCGGGCAGGCGCAGGTTCAACCGTGAAAAAGCTCATGAGGCGGGTCCTTCTGTGATCGGCTTGGCTGGCCGTGCTTAGCCGCAGCGGCGCCTGCTTGCAAATCGCTCGGCCCCCACTGCCGCATGGCTGCCGCCAGGGCCTTTGACTTGATTCTTCCATGGCCTTGGGGCAAGCCCTTGGACCCCACGTTCCGACAGGTGAGACCATGCCCCCACTTCGTTCCCGCACCTCCACCCACGGCCGCAACATGGCCGGCGCCCGCGGCCTCTGGCGTGCCACCGGCATGAAGGACGACGACTTCGGCAAGCCGATCGTCGCCGTGGTCAATTCCTTCACCCAGTTCGTGCCCGGCCATGTCCATCTCAAGGATCTCGGCCAGCTGGTGGCGCGCGAGATCGAGAAGGCCGGCGGCGTCGCCAAGGAATTCAACACGATCGCAGTCGATGACGGCATCGCCATGGGCCATGACGGCATGCTCTATTCGCTGCCCTCGCGCGAGATCATCGCCGACTCCGTGGAATACATGGTCAATGCCCATTGCGCCGACGCGATGGTCTGCATCTCCAACTGCGACAAGATCACCCCCGGGATGCTGATGGCGGCACTGCGCCTCAACATTCCCGCGGTCTTCGTCTCCGGCGGACCGATGGAGGCGGGCAAGGTCATCCTCGGTGGCAAGCAGAAGGCGCTCGACCTCGTCGATGCCATGGTGGCTGCCGCCGACGACAAGGTCTCCGACGAGGACGTGAAGGTGATCGAGCGGTCGGCCTGTCCCACCTGCGGATCCTGTTCCGGCATGTTCACGGCCAATTCGATGAACTGCCTCACCGAGGCGCTGGGACTGTCGCTGCCCGGCAACGGCTCGACGCTGGCCACCCATGCCGACCGCAAGCGGCTGTTCGTCGAAGCGGGACATCTCGTGGTGGACCTCGCCCGTCGCCACTACGAGCAGGACGACGCGAGCGTTCTGCCGCGCAACGTGGCCTGTTTCGGTGCCTTCGAAAACGCGATGACACTGGACATCGCCATGGGCGGCTCGACCAACACGGTGCTTCATATCCTGGCTGCGGCGCATGAGGCCGGCATCGACTTCACGATGAAGGACATCGATCGCCTGTCGCGCCGGGTTCCGGTGCTGTGCAAGGTGGCGCCCGCCAAGTCCGACGTGCACATGGAAGATGTGCATCGTGCCGGCGGCATCATGTCGATCCTCGGCGAACTGGACAAGGCGGGGCTCATCAAGCGCGACCTGCCTACAGTACACAGCCGGACACTGGGCGAAGCGCTGGAGCGCTGGGACATCGGTCGCACCAAGAGCGAGTCGGTGCGCGAGTTCTTCCGTGCGGCGCCCGGCGGAGTGCCCACGCAAGTGGCCTTCAGCCAGTCGCGGCGCTGGGATGATCTCGATCTCGACCGGAAGACGGGCGTCATCCGCAGCGCCGAGCATCCCTTCTCGAAGGACGGCGGGCTTGCCGTGCTCTACGGCAATCTGGCGGAGGAAGGCTGCATCGTGAAGACGGCGGGCGTGGACGAAAGCATCCTCGTCTTCACCGGCAAGGCCAGGGTCTTCGAAAGCCAGGATGCCGCCGTGCTTGGCATCCTGAATGGCGGCGTGACGGCGGGCGATGTGGTGGTCATCCGCTATGAGGGGCCGCGCGGAGGCCCCGGCATGCAGGAGATGCTCTATCCCACCAGCTACCTGAAGTCGAAGGGACTGGGCAAGGCCTGCGCGCTGATTACCGACGGGCGCTTTTCGGGAGGAACCTCGGGACTCTCCATCGGGCATGTCTCGCCGGAGGCGGCGGAGGGCGGCCTGATCGGGCTGGTGGAAGAGGGCGATCCGATCGAGATCGACATTCCGAAGCGCTCCATCCGCCTCGCGGTGGCTGAAGACGTGCTGGCCAGGCGCCGCGTCGCGATGGCGGCAAGGGGCGAGAAGGCGTGGAAGCCCGCCCAGCCGCGCAAGCGCAACGTCACCACGGCTTTGCGCGCCTATGCGGCGATGACGACCAGCGCGGCCAAGGGCGCTGTCCGCGTCGTCCCCGAGTGAGGCGCCGCGACATGGCGATCCGAACCGTCGTCTGGGGCGAGAACATTCACGAACGCACCAATGCCATCGTCGGCAAGCTCTATCCCAAGGGCATGCATGAGGCGATCGCGGATCTCCTGCGCCAGGACCGTGGCCTCGACGTGTCGACCGCCACCATGGAACAGCCGGACCACGGCCTGCCGCAGGCGCGGCTGGAGGCCACCGACGTGCTCCTGTGGTGGGGGCACCGCGACCATGGCGGTGTTTCCGACGCGGTGGTGGACGCCGTTGCCCGCAGGGTCTGGGAAGGCATGGGTCTCATCGTGCTTCACTCCGCGCATTTCTCGAAGATCTTCCGGAAGCTGATGGGCAGTCCCTGCGCGCTCAAGTGGCGCGAGGCCGGCGAGCGCGAAAGGCTCTGGGTCACCGCGCCCGGACATCCGATCGCGCGCGGATTGCCGCAGTATTTCGAGCTCGAGAACGAGGAGATGTATGGCGAGCATTTCTCCGTTCCCGAGCCGCTGGAGACGGTGTTCATCTCGTGGTTCCAGGGCGGCGAGGTGTTCCGCTCGGGCCTGACCTACCGGCGTGGCGCCGGCAACATCTTCTACTTCCGGCCCGGTCATGAAACCTATCCGACCTATCATGACGCCACCGTGGGCCAGGTGCTGCGCAACGCCGTGAACTGGGCGGCGAGCGCGCAACCGGCCTACACCGCGATCCATGATGCGCCCAACGTGCCGGTCGGCAAGACGCTGGAGCCCGTGGCGGAGCGCGGTCCCCGGCTGCACCAGGCGGGCGAGCAGGGCTACCGCTGATGCGGCTGCTGATCCTTGGCACCGGCGCCATGGCCATGTCCCATGCCATGGCCTTTGCGGCGATTCCCGGTGTCACGGTGGTTGGCGCCGTCGATGTCGACAGAGCAAGGGCCGAGGAGTTCGCGGTGAAATACAAGATCGGACAAGCCTTCGACTCGCTTGATGCAGCACTCGCCTGGGGCAAGTTCGATGCAGCCGCCAACGTCACACCTGACAGCGCCCATCACCCGACCACCCTCGCCCTGATCGGGGCGGGTAAGCACGTCTTCTGCGAGAAGCCCCTGGCGGAGAACCATGCCCGGGCCATGGAGATGACCGAAGCCGCGGAACGCGCGGGCCTCGTCAACATGGTCAATCTCACCTATCGCAATGTCGCTGCCCTGCAGAAGGCGCGCGCCATGGTCCAGGCCGGCGAGATCGGCGACGTGCGGCATGTCGAGGCGGCCTATCTGCAGAGCTGGCTGGTCTCGAAACTCTGGGGCGACTGGCGCACCGAATCGAAATGGTTGTGGCGACTGTCGACCGCGCATGGGTCGAACGGCGCCCTGGGCGACATCGGCATCCACATCGTCGACTTTGCCGCCTATGGCGCGGGACAGGAAGTCGATCATGTCTTCTGCCGCCTGAAGACCTTCGACAAGGCTGCCGGCAGCCGCATTGGCGACTATGTGCTGGATGCCAACGACGGCTTCGCCATGTCGGTGAGCTTCGCCAATGGCGCGCTGGGCGTGATCCATGCCAGCCGCTACGCCACGGGCCACATCAACGAACTGAGACTGCGCATTCACGGGACCGCCGGCGCCGTCGAGGTCGTTCATCGCCTGGATGGATCGTCGTTGCGGGCTTGCCTCGGGCCCGATATCGAAAAGGGCGAATGGCAGGACCTGACGTGCCCGCCGGTCGAGACCAACTATCAGCGCTTCGCATCGGCGGTGGCGCAGCGCAAGACGCTCGAGCCTTCATTCCGCCGCGCCGCCGATCTGCAGAAAGTCCTGGACCAGGCCATTGCTTCGGCTGCTGCGCAGCGCGACCTCGAGGTATAGGAGAGGCACATGACTCTTCCCCAGCGCCTGCTCGACGGATATGCCGGTTTCCGCGGCGGGCGCTATGCGTCGGAAGCCGCCCGCTATGAAAGACTGGGGCAGGGGTCGCAAAAGCCGAGCGTGATGATCATCGCCTGCTGCGACTCACGCGCGGCGCCCGAGACGATCTTCGACGCCGGTCCTGGCGAGATCTTCGTGGTGCGCAACGTGGCCAATCTGGTGCCGCCCTACATGCCGGATGGTGGCCATCACGCCACCAGTGCCGCGCTCGAATTCGCGGTGCTGGCGCTGGGTGTCAGGCACGTGGTGGTCATGGGCCACGGGCGCTGCGGCGGCATCCATGCCGCCGTACAGGATTCCAATCCGCTGACCCACACGGACTTCATCGGTTCCTGGATGCGCGGCATCAAGGATGTCGCGCGCTATGTGAACCACGCCAGCGGCGAAAGCGAAGAACTGTTCGAGCGCCGGATCGAGCGCGCATCGGTCGAGCATTCCCTGGCCAACATGCGGACATTTCCCTGGATCCGGATGCGCGAGAACGCCGGGGAACTTTCGATACACGGGGCCTGGTTCGACATCTCACTGGGCGAGTTGCACGCCTATGACGAGGCTTCGAAGCATTGGTCGGCGATCGGCAGCAAGTGAGACCTGCCGACGATGCCGCGAAATTGATCCGAAACGGCATTGATTGCTTAATGCTTTGTTAAAGTTGAAAGAAACTTATTGCTCTGTCCGGCGGTGTCCTGACAGGTCTTGTCAGACTCCTGTCAGGTAGAATCATCCAGAGTTTGCACCGTCAAGACGCGAACCTGGAGGATCGATCATGGATCGGCGCGAACTTATCAAGAAGCTTGGACTCCTGACCACCGCTGCCTATGTGGTGCCGCTGGTTACCAATATCAGCCAGGCGCATGCCTCGGGCGGCGGCGACGGCGGAGGCGGTGGCGGCAGCAGCGGCGGCGGTGACGGCGGCAATGGCGGCAGCGGCGGCAGCAGCGGCGGCGGCAACAGCGGTTCTGGCGGAAGTGGCGGCAGCAGCAGCAGCGGCAACGACAGCAGCGACAGCAGCAACAGCGGCGGAACATCCGGAAGCAGCTCGTCCGGAACCTCGGGCTCAAGCGGCCCGGATGACAGCTCGGATGACAATGACGACAACAGCAACAGCACCGGCGTGACCACGGGCACGACGACGACCAAGCCCGCCAGCACCGGCTCGTCCAACTGCGTCGCCGGGCAGACCTGCTAGATCAATCGCAGGTCGAACAACAAGTCTCGACTGCAGGGACGGAAGGCCACTTGGCCTTCCGTTTCATTTTCATCCCAGCTCTCTAGAGCGGTTTCAGCCCGGCTTCGATCTGCGCCCGCCTCGCTTCGAGGAACGGCGGCAGCGACAGGGTGGTGCCGAGCCTCTCCATGGGCTCGTCAGTGGCAAAGCCGGGAGCGTCGGTTGCCAGCTCGAAGAGAATCCCATTCGGTTCGCGGAAATACAGGCTCTTGAACCAGAAGCGGTCGACGGGGCCGCTGTTGGGCACGCGCATGGCGGCGAGACGTTCGGTCCATGCCTGATACTCCGTATACGGAATGTTAAAGGCGAGGTGGTGCACCCCGCCTGCACCCTGCTGGGCGGGCGGAAGCCCCGGTTCCACCGCGACATGGAGTTCGGCCACGGCGCCGGCGCCCCCCATCGTGTAGACGCGGGTGTCGCCAAAACGGCGCGCAGGAACCATGTTCATCAGGTGCGTCAGCACCATGTCGGTGGGCTTCAGGTCGGGCACGCTTATGGTGACAGGTCCAAGGCCGCGAATTTGGTGGTCGGCCGGGACCGGACTTCCGGCCCAGGCATGGGCCGTACCGCTCTCGTCCGCCACCAGGCTGAGGCGCTGGCCTTCAGGGTCCTCGAAATCGAGCGTCGGGCGCCCATCCCGCTCGACGACATTTCCATGGACAGCACCAAGCGTCGCGAAGCGGTGCTTCCAGTATGTGAGCGTCGCAGCGTCCCGCACCCGGAAGCCGGTCCGGGTGATGGCATGGGTGCCGCGGCGCTCCCGGCCCACAGGCCAATCGAAGAAGGTGATGTCGGTGCCCGGCGATCCGACGCCATCGGCATAGAACAGGTGATAGGCCGACGTGTCGTCCTGGTTGACCGTCTTCTTCACAAGTCGAAGCCCAAGGGTCTCGGTGTAGAACCTGAAGTTTCCGGGCGCATCGGCCGTGATTGCGGTCAGGTGGTGGAACCCCATGAGCTGCATGCTTGAAACTCCAGTGCGCCGCGTGGTGGCGTCCTTGCATCGCGGAGCCCAGCGCTCCCCGGTCCGACATATCGGGCGCGCAGACGGGGAATGCAAGCGCGACCCCAGCCACTTGCAGTCTGCTGTCTAGCCGCCCTGGATTCGCGGCAGGAGATAGATCTCGGCGCCGTCCGGCAGCTCCTGCTGCCAGCTGTCCCGGTAGATCTTTCCGTTGATCGACACGGCGACACCGCGGGCGATGTGCGGCGCCATGCCGGGATATTCTTCCTCGAGCTTGCGGAAGAGCTCGCGGATCGTCTTGGCCTCGACATGAACGAGGGGCGCTCCGCCCGCTGCCGGACGGAGCGCCCCCCACAGATGGATCTCTGCCAAATCAGGCCTTCCGGGCCGCCTCAAGCGCCTTGAGGACGCGCGGCGGCGACATCGGCACATGGGTCATGCGCACGCCGAAGGCGTTCGACATGGCGTTGGCGATGGCGGCAATCGGCGGCACGATCGAGGTCTCGCCAACGCCGCGCACACCATAGGGGTGGTTCGGGTTGGGGATTTCCAGGATCTGCGTGTCGATCATCGGCAGGTCGGAACAGACCGGGATACGGTAGTCGAGGAAACCCGGGTTCTGCAGGCGTCCGTCCTTGCCATAGACGTATTCCTCGTTCAGGGCCCAGCCGATGCCCTGCGCGGCGCCGCCCTGATACTGGCCTTCGACATAGGTCGGGTGAACGGCCTTCCCGGCATCCTGGATCACGGTGTAGCGCACGATGCGCGAGCGTCCGGTTTCCGGATCCACCTCGACGTCGCAGATGTGGGTGGCGAAGGACACGCCGGCGCCGTCGGCCACGATCTCCGCGTGGCCCGCAATCGGCCCGCCCGTGTTGGCTGCGGCCGCCGCGATTTCCTTGAGCGAGAGCGGCGCGAGGTTGCCGTATTTCTCGCCCACGGCCTTGGCATGGCCGTCTTCCCAGGTCACGTCGTCAGCCGGGATTTCCCACATCTTGGCGGCGCGCTCCTTGAGTACGCCGATGGCATTGCGGGCGGCGAAGATGCCGGCCATGGAGGAGGAGAAGGTTCCACGGCTGCCGTCGGTCATGTCGTTGTGCCCCAGCGTGCCGGTGTCGGCCACCAGGCACTTCACCTGGTTGTAGGGAACGCCCAGTTCCTCGGCCACGCAAAGCGCCAGCGATGCGCGCGAGCCGCCCACGTCGACGGTGCCCACCGTGAGGGTCACAGTGCCGTCCTGGCCGACGTTGAGGTCGGTGCAGGTCTGGCCGCCGAAGTTGAACCAGAAACCGCAGGCCATGCCGCGGCCCTGGTTGGGGCCGAGGGGAGCCGACATGTGCGGGTGCTTCTTTGCGGCCTCGAGCGTGGGGCCGATGCCAATGGGGCCGTAGACCGGCCCATAGGACGACTTGGTGCCCTGCTTGGCGGCATTCTTGATGCGTACCTCGAGTGCGTCCATGCCGATCTTGTGGGCGAGTTCGTCGACCACGCTTTCAACCGCAAAGGCGGCCATCGGTGCGGAAGGCGCGCGGTAGGCCGCCGACTTCGGACGGTTGACCAGAACCTCGTAGCCGCGCGTGCGGACGTTCTTGAGGTCGTAGCAGGCGAAGGCGGTCATGGCGCCCAGCTCGGCCCACATGCTGAGATAGGGGCCGGAGGCATAACGAAGCTCGGCCGAACCTGCAGTGATGGTGCCGTCCTTCCGGATGCCGATCTTGACATCGATCGAGGTGGCGCTGGTCGGACCCGAGGCGCGGAACACCTCGTCGCGGGTCATCACCACCTTGACCGGGCGGTTGGCCTTGCGCGACAGCGCCAGCGCCACCGGCTCGGCCCAGACATGGGTCTTGCCGCCGAAGCCGCCGCCGATCTCGGAAGAGGTCACGCGCAGCTTGGAGACGTCCATGCCCAGGAGCATGGCGCAGTGGTTGCGATAGACGAAGTGGCCCTGGGTGCAGACCCAGAGCTCGCCGGTGCCATCGGGGCTGACGCTGGCCACGCAGGCGTGCGGCTCGATGTAGCCCTGGTGAGTCTGCTCGGTCTTGAAGTTGCGCTCGATGACATAGTCCGCCTCGGCGAAACCGGCGTCGACATCGCCGTGGCCGAAGACGGTGATCTTGGCGATGTTCGACGGCTTGGTGGGCTTCGGGTCGATGCCCTCGGTGAAGCAGTTGGCGTGCAGGATCGGCGCCTTGGCCTTCACCGCATCGTCGACCTCGGTCACATGCGGCAGGACCTCGTAGTCGACCTTGATGAGCTTCAGCGCCTCGCGCGCCGTCCTGGCATCCACGGCGGCGACGGCCGCCACGGCATGACCGTCATAGAAGACCTTGGTGCGGGCCATGCAGTTGTCGAGGATGTCGAACATCCCCGAGTCGCCGTTGGTGAGGTCCGGGAGGTCGGCGGCGGTGATCACCGCCTTGACGCCCGCCAGTTTCTCGGCCTTCGAGGTATCGATCTTCTTGATCTTGGCATGGGCATGGGGGCTGCGCAGGATCTTGCCCACGAGCTGGCCCGGCATGTTGTGGTCGGCGCCATACTTGGCGCGGCCGGTGACCTTGTCGATGCCGTCAGGGCGCAGCGGGCGCGTGCCGACGGACTTGAACGACTGGCCGGTATAGGTGCTGTCGAGCGGCATGGATCAGGCTCCTCTCATCTCTTTGGCGGCGTCCTGGACGGCGCGCACGATCTTGTCATAGCCGGTGCAGCGGCACAGATTGCCGGCGAGGCCAAAACGGATTTCCTCCTCGCTGGGATCGGGGTTCTTCTCCAGCAGCGCCTTGGCGGCGATCAGGAAGCCGGGCGTGCAGACGCCGCACTGGAGGGCAGCATGCTCGAGGAACTTCTGCTGCAGGGGATGCAGCGTCGCGCCATCGGCCATGCCTTCCACGGTGTCGATCTCGCGGCCCTCGGCCTCTGCCCCAAGCACGAGGCAGGAGCAGACCAGCCGTCCGTCGACGAGGACGCTGCAGGCGCCACAGTCGCCGGTGCCGCAGCCTTCCTTGGCGCCGGTCAGCCCGACGCGGTTGCGCAGCGCGTCGAGCAGCGTCTCGTCAGGCTCGCAGGCAAACTCGACGTGGTCGCCGTTGATGGTGGTGGATACGAGTAGGGCCATAGTCACTTTCCTCCTGCGCGCGCATAGGCGATCTTCGCGGCGCGCTTTGCCAGCACAGCGGCAACCTTGGTTCTGAATTCGATGGTTCCGCGCTTGTCGTCGATGGGGCGGCAGGCCGCGGATGCGGCCTGGCCCAGCTTGTCGAGCGCGGCATCGTCAAGCTTGCTGCCGATCAGCGCCTTGGCCGCGGCCGGCACCAGCAGCACGGTCGGTGCAACGGCGCCCAACGCGACGCGGGCATCGGTCACGACGCCCTTGGCATCAAGTGTCAGGTTGACGCCGGCGCTGACCACGGCAATGTCCATCTCGCTGCGCGGAATGAAGCGCAGATAGGCATCGCCCGAACGCGGCTTGCGTGCCGGCAGCTGGATGGCTTCGACGAGTTCGCCCTTCTTGAGCGAGGTCTTGCCGGGGCCGACCGGAACCTGTTCGACGGGAACGAGGCGCTTGCCCTTGGGGCCCTGCACGACGGCCTTGGCGCCGGCTGCAACCAGCGCCGGGACGCTGTCGGCCGCGGGGCCCGCGTTGCACAGGTTGCCGGTGATGGTGCAGCGGCCCTGGATCTGCTTCGAGCCGATGAGGTTGGCGGCCTCGACGACGCCAGGCCAGGCCTTCACCAGGGCCTTGTTCTCGCCGAGCGCGGCACAGGGCACGGCCGCGCCGATGGAGAATCCTGAGGCGGATTTCTTCACTTCGCGCATCGCTTTGATGCGCTTGATGTCGACCACGAGATCGGGTTCGATGAAGCCTCCCTTCATGCGAACGAGCAGGTCGGATCCGCCTGCGAGCACGTAAGCGCTCCCTTTCGCCTTGGCGAGCAAGGCCACCGCAGCCTTGACCGTTTCTGGTGCTGTATAGTCCATTGTTTTCACCTGTTTTTGGAATCCTGGAGCAGTTTGGTCCATCGCCGCAGCGCGGTCAACTCCCGCAGGCTGCGGCGACATGGCGCCGCTGCGCCATGGTCAGGCCGCCTGCGCGATTTCAATGGTCACGCCGGCCTCCTCCATCGCGGCGCGAATCTCCGGCGGCGGCGGCTGATCGGTGACGAGCGTGTCGACGTCGGCAAATCCGCAGACGCGGATCAGCGCGCGCCGCCCGAACTTCGTGCCGTCGCTCAGGATGTAGCGGCGCTCGCCGCAGGACAGGACCATGCGGGCAAATTCGGCTTCCGCGAGATAATCGTCGGCAGGGCCTGCCTCGGCGCTGATCGCGGCAATCGAAATGAAGGCGTGACGGACCCGGAAGGTCGAGACGAACTGCACGGCGGAGGCGCCGAAGGCTGCGCCATTGTCGCCATTGAGCTCGCCGCCTGCCATGTAGACGCGGTTGCCGTTGACGGTGGCGAGGGTGCGCGCGATGTCACTCGAATTGGTGACCACCGTGAGGTTGCGCTTGCGCAGCAGTTCACGCGCCAGGATGGACGTGGTGGTGCCGGTGTCGAGCATCAGGCTGTCGCCATCCGCAATGCGCTGCGCGGCATGGCGAGCAATGGCGCGCTTGGCTTCCACGTTGAAGCGCATGCGACGCTCGAAGGGTGCCTCGCCCACGTCGTGTGGGAGGGCCACGGCGCCGTGAAGCTTCACGATTTCCCCTGCGGCCACCAGCGGCCGGACGTCCCGGCGGATGGTCTCTTCCGAGACCGTGAGCAATTGGGCGAGGCTCGCAACCGGCATGGTCCCGTGTTCGCGCACGAGGCGAAGAATCTCGGTGTGGCGGGGCGTGGGGCGGTGCATGTGGGATTTCTGCCCGGTTCTTGAGCTAACTGCGCTACATTAATCAATCCATCGCCCAAAACCACATCAGAATCGGTCAAGGCCACAAGATTCAACATTTTCTGCAACGCCTGCATTGACAGGTCGCGGAGGTCTGGCGGAGACTGGCTGTCAAGGCCCGGCGACAGACCGGCGCCCGCAACAGTGCGAGGGAGCAAATGACCAGGAAGTTTCGTTGGAAGTCCGCCGTGCTTGCCAGTGCCGCCCTTGTGGCGACGACCTTCATGACGCCCGGCCCCGCCGGGGCCGTGGAGTCTTCGGATCCCATCAAGATCGCGCTGTTCGACTGGACCAGCGTCAACATCAATGCCCGCATCCTCGGCGGGATCCTCGAGAAGCTCGGATACACGGTGGAGTATCCGACGGGCGACTATCTGTCCTCGCTCACCACCGGTCTGACGAATGGCGACATCACGGTCGGCGTCGAATACTGGGACACGACGGCCGGCGAAGCCATGGCTGCGTCCGAGGCGACGGGGCAGACCGAGCGCCTCGGGAAGCTCGGCCCGCAGGCCAAGGAAGAGTGGTGGTATCCGCTCTACATGAAGGAAAAATGCCCCGGGCTTCCCAACTGGGAAGCGCTGAAGGACCCGAAATGCGCCGAGGCCTTCTCGACGCCCGAGACCGCGCCGAACGGCCGCTATCTCGGCGGACCGGTGACCTGGGAAGGCTATGACGACGAGCGCGCGCAGGCGCTGGGACTGCCCTTCACCGTGATCCACGCGGGAACGGATGCGGCCATGTTCGCCGAACTCGATTCCGCCTACCAGCGCAAGGCGCCGATCATGCTGTGGATCTACTCGCCGCACTGGGCGCCCGCCAAGTACGAGGGCGAGTGGGTGCAGTTCCCGGAATACACCAAGGAATGCTACACGGATCCGAAATGGGGCTCCAATCCCGACATGGCCTATGACTGCGGCAAGCCGCATGGCGAGATCTGGAAGTTCGCGTGGGGTGGCATGAAGGACAAGTGGCCGCTGGCCCACAAGGTGGCCCAGGCCTACCAGATCGACGTCAACGAATTGAACAAGATGTCGGGCGAGGTCGATCTCGAGGGCAAGAGCATCGAGGAAGTGGCCGCGAAGTGGGTCGCCGACAACGAGGCCAAGTGGAAGGCCTGGGCGCAGTAAACTGAGCCGGGGGCCTGGCATGTCACACACGGCAGCGGGCGCGGAATCTCCGCGCCCGGTCAAGCTTGCCTGCAAGGGCCTGTGGAAAATCTTCGGCCCGCACGCCGGAGCCTTCCTGCAGAATCACACGGGCGTGCCGCAGGCTGCTGATCTCGAGCGCGCGCATCTGATCGGCGCGGTGCGCAACGCCTCGCTCGAGGTTCGAGAGGGCGAGATCTTCATCGTCATGGGCCTGTCGGGATCCGGAAAGTCGACGCTTGTGCGCTGCCTGTCGCGCCTGATCGAGCCGACCGGGGGCGAGCTGACCTTCGATGGCAAGGACCTGCTGAAGGCGAGCGAGGCCGAACTCATCGACATCCGCCGGCACAAGATGGGCATGGTGTTCCAGCATTTCGCGCTGCTGCCGCATCTCAATGTGCTGGAGAACGTGGCGTTCCCGCTCTTCATCCAGGGCATTGCCAAACCCGAGCGCGAAGCGCGGGCCGCGCAGGTGATCGAGCTCGTCGGTCTCAAGGGGCGCGAGCGCCACTTTCCCTCTGAGCTGTCGGGCGGACAGCAGCAGCGCGTCGGCATCGCGCGTTCGCTCGCCGTCGAGCCGGAGATCTGGTTCCTCGACGAGCCATTCTCGGCGCTCGATCCGCTGATCCGCCGCGAGATGCAGACCGAGCTCATGCGGCTGCAGAGCGTGCTGAAGAAGACCATCGTCTTCATCACCCATGATTTCGATGAAGCCATTCGCCTGGCCGACCGCATCGCGATCATGAAGGACGGTTCGATCATCCAGATCGGTTCACCCGAGGAACTGGTGCGCAATCCGGCGACGGACTATGTGGCCGAGTTCACGCGCGACGTGAACCGGGCCAAGGTCCTGTCCGCGCGGAGCCTGATGACCAAGGCGGGCGCCAAGGCCAGGAGCTACGAGAAGATCGCGGCCGACGCGAAGATCGCGAGCTTCGCTGCAGCCATCGTCGAACGCAATGCGCCCTTCGCCGTGGTCGACGGGACTGGCGCGGTCCTCGGCGAAGTCACGCCCGCTGCCGTGATCGACCTTCTGTCCGGACGGGAAAGGGTCGGCGCATGAGCGATGCGGCGCTGCCGGCTCCGGTACGGGTGGCAACGCCGTCGCTGGCGCGATGGGCCGTTCCCGGCGCCGTACTGGTCGCCGTCCTCATCTATGTCTTCCGGGATGCGTCGCTGTTCGCGACGAGCCTGAACGCCTATCCGGCGAAATACATCATTCCCTTCAAGGAGTGGATCGGCAGCGCCATGCTCTGGCTCAAGGTCAACATGACCTGGCTCACCCGGTCCATGTCGGCAATCATCGACGTGCCCCTGCGCTTCGCCTTCAATCTTCTGGCGAAGGGGTTCAAGTTCGGCAGCGGCGAGGCGGCGTGGTCGCTGCCGCGACTCTCCTGGCTCGGCATCGTGCTGACGATGGCCTATCTGGGTTATGTCGCGGGCGGCGCGAGACTTGCGGCGCTCTGTGGCCTGAGCTTCCTGGCGCTGGCGGTCTTTGGCGTCTGGGACAATGCCATGCTCACCCTGGCGCTGATCGTCATCTGCGTGCCGTTCTGCGTGGTCACGGGCCTGCTCGTCGGTATCTGGGGATATCGCAATCCGCGCATCAACAGCTGGCTCATTTCGCCGTCGCTCGATCTCATGCAGACCATACCGACCTTCGCCTATCTCATTCCCATGCTGCTCCTGTTCGGCTCGAACCCGGTCTCGGCATTGCTGGCCACGGGCCTGTTCGCCACGCCGCCGATGGTGCGCGCGACGGTGCTTGGTCTCAACAAGGTGCCGCAGGAGATCAAGGACTTCGCCGACATGGCCGGCTGCACGCGGAGCCAGAAGCTGTGGCGCGTGCTGGTGCCCTCGGCCAAGCCGTCGCTGATGATCGGCGTGAACCAGGTGATCATGCTGGCGCTGAACATGGTGATCATCTCGTCGATGATCGGCGCCGGCGGCCTCGGCTACGACGTTCTTCTTGCGCTCCGCGCGCTCAAGATCGGGCAGGCGATGGAGGCCGGGCTTGCCATCGTGCTGATCGCCATCGTGCTCGACCGTCTCAGCCAGGCCCTGGCCCACAAGGCGCCCGACGCAGCGCCGCGCGAAGGGGTCTGGACCCGGCACGGCAATCTGCTCATCGTTCTCGGAGTACTGGCCGCGACGACAATTCTCGCCCTGATCAATCCTGCGTTCGACAAGGTTCCGGCCTCGATGACCTTCACCACTGCGCCCTACTGGAAAGCGGGCGTCGACTGGCTGACCGTCAACCTCTTCGATGCCATCGAGACGGTCCGGGTCTTCGTGCTGCTCAACTTCCTCAATCCGCTGCGCGCCATTTTCGAGGCGCTGCCCTGGGCCGGTGTGCTGCTGGTCGTGACCGCCCTGGGCTGGCGCCTCGGCGGCAAGGGCCTGGCCCTGCTGGTGGCGCTGCTCGGGTTCTTCGCCGCAGCCACGGGGCTGTGGGTCCCGGCGATGCAGACTCTCTATCTGGCGGGCGCGTCCACCTTGGTGGCCTGTCTGCTCGGCATCCCGATCGGACTCTGGGCCTCGCGCAGCGACCGGGTGGCGTCGGTGGTCAACCCGGTGATCGACACGCTGCAGACCATTCCGTCGTTCTGCTTCATCATCCCGGTCGTCATGCTGTTCCGCGTGGGCGACGTCACCGCGATGATCGCCACCGTCGCCTTCGCCATCGTGCCGGCCATCCGCTACACCAATCACGGACTGCGGCAGGTTCCGCAGCAGCTGATCGAGGCGGGGCAGGTCTCCGGCTGCACGCGCTGGCAGCTGTTCCGGCATGTGCAGCTGCCGGTCGCCATGCCGGAGATCCTGCTGGGCATCAACCAGACCATCCTCCTCGCGCTCAGCATGATCATCATCTGCGCCATGATCGGCACGCGCGACCTGGGGCAGGAGATCTTCAAGGCCCTGGCCAAGGCCGATTCGGGCCGCGGCCTAGTGGCGGGTCTGGTCATCGCCTTCATCGGAATCACCGCCGATCGCCTGATCACGGCGTGGGTCCACAAGACGAGAGCGCAGCGGGGACTGGCATGACGCCGGCCGAAGCGCGTGTCCGGGCGCTCCCCATCTGGAGGGACCTGCAGGCCATCGTGCCGCTCAAGGGCGGCGTCAGCAATGCCAGCTTCACCGTGACCGACGCGACTGGCCGCTATGTGGCGCGGGTGGGCGAGGACTATCCCTTCCACCAGGTCTCGCGCGAACGCGAGACCATCGCTTCGCGCGCCGCCTTCGAGGAAGGCCTGTCGCCGGAGGTGGTCTACACGGCGCCGGGCATCATGGTGGTGCGCTACCTCGAGGCGCGGACCTATGGCGAGGCCGACGTGCGGGCCAATGCCGAAGCCTGCGTCGAGATCGTGAAGCGCTGCCACCGCGGCATGGGACGCCGCATCACCGGCCAGGGCGCCATCTTCTGGGTGTTCCAGATCCTGCGCGACTATGCGCATACGCTGAAGGCCGGCAACCACCGGCACGTGCCAGACCTGCCGCGGCTGCTGCGCATCGTCGACGAGCTGGAGGCAGCCCAGGCGCCGCTTCCCATCGTCTTCGGACATCACGACCTGCTGCCCACCAACTTCATGGATGATGGCCAGAGGCTTTGGCTCATCGACTGGGAATACGGCGCCTTCGGCACCGCCATGTTCGACCTCGCCAACATCGCGTCGAACAATTCCTTCGATGCGGCGGGAGAGCGCGTGATCCTCGATGCCTATTTCGAGCGCAGGCCGCCGGAAAGCATTGAGCGCGCCTTCTATGCCATGAAGACGGCCAGTGCGCTGCGCGAGGCCGTCTGGGGCATGGTCTCCGAACTCCATCTCAATGCGCCCGGCGTCGACTATGTGGCCTATGCGGCCGAGTATCTGGGTCGCTTCGAGACGGTCTATGCCTCCTATCTCAGCAACTTCGGAAAATCATGACACCGCTTCCCGACAAGGCCCAGTTCGTCGTCATCGGCGGCGGCATCATCGGCTGTTCCACGGCCTATCACCTCGCGCGCGACCACAAGGCGGATGTGATCCTGCTCGAGCAGAACAGGCTGACATCCGGCTCCACCTGGCATGCGGCGGGGCTGGTGGGGCAGCTGCGCTCCTCGGCGTCGATCACCCAGGTGCTGAAGTATTCGGTCGATCTCTACAAGAAGCTCGATGCCGAGACGGGGCTCGAGACTGGCTGGAAGATGACGGGCTGCCTGCGCCTTGCCACCAATCAGGATCGCTGGACCGAATACAAGCGCCTGGCGACCACTGCCCAGAGCTTTGGCATGGAGATGCATCTGCTGTCGCCCACCGAGGTGAAGAAGATGTGGCCACTGATGGAAACCTCGGACCTTGTCGGGGCCTCGTGGCTGCCGACCGATGGCCAGGCCTCGCCCTCCGACATCGCGCAGTCGCTGGCCAAGGGCGCGCGCATGCATGGCGCGAAAATCGTCGAAGGCGCGCGGGTGACGGGTTTCGACATCGAGGCGGGCCGGGTCAGGGCCGTTCTCACGACGCGCGGCCGCATCGCCTGCGAGACGGTGATCAACTGCGGCGGGCAATGGGCGCGCCAGATCGGCGCCATGGCAGGCGTCTCGGTTCCGCTGCAGGCGGTGAAACATCAATATGTCATCACGGAGAAGGTCGAGGGTCTGGCATCCGACGCAGCGACGCTGCGTGACCCCGACCGCCGAACCTATTTCAAGGAAGAGGTGGGCGGGCTCGTCTTCGGCGGCTACGAGCCAAACCCGATTGCCTGGACCCAGGGCGATGTGCCCGACAATTTCGAATTCCAGCTTTTCGAGGACGACTGGGATCATTTCGAGCAGCACATGGGCCAGGCGCTGGCGCGGGTGCCGGCGCTGGAGAAGACCGGCATCAAGAAGATGATCAACGGCCCCGAGAGCTTCACGCCCGACGGCAATTTCATCCTCGGCGCGGCGCCGGGGCTCAGCAACTTCTATGTCGGCGCAGGTTTCAACGCCTTCGGCATCGCCTCGGGCGGCGGGGCCGGCTGGGTGCTGGCGGAATGGGCCGCGAAGGGCGAGGCGCCGATGGACCTGTGGGTGGTCGACATCCGCCGCTTCTCGGATCTGCACAAGGACCGCCAATGGACCTGCGACCGCACGCTGGAGGCCTATGGCAAGCACTACACGATCGGCTTCCCGCACGAGGAGTATCAGAGCGGACGTCCGCGCATCGTCTCGCCGCTCTACGAGCGGCTGAAGAAGCTCAATGCCTGCTTCGGGTCGAAACTGGGCTGGGAACGGCCCAACTGGTTTGCGCCGAAGGGCATGGAGCCGCGCGACGTCTATTCCATGGGGCGGCAGAACTGGTTCGAGGCCGTGGGCGCCGAGCACCGAGCCGTGCGCGAGGCGGCCGGGATCTTCGACCAGTCGTCCTTTGCCAAGTACGAGCTGACGGGCCGTGACGCCGGTGAGGCCCTGTCCTGGATCTGCGCCAACACCGTGGTGCGCGGACCGGGGCGTCTCACCTACACGCAGATGCTGAACACGCGGGGCGGCATTGAATGCGACCTCACGGTCGCGCAGCTGGCCGAGGACCGTTTCTACATCGTGACGGGAACCGGGTTCCGGACTCATGACTTCGCCTGGATCGCCGATCACATCAGGCCCGGTCTCGACGCACGGCTCGTCGACGTCACCGAGGATTGGGGCACGCTGTCGCTGATGGGACCGAGGGCGCGCGACATTCTTGCGAAGGTGACACGCGCCGACGTGAGCAATACCGGGTTTCCGTTCGGCGCCGTGCGCGAGATCGAGATCGCGGGCTGCAGGCTGCGGGCGCTTCGCGTCACCTATGTGGGCGAGCTCGGATGGGAACTTCACATTCCCATCGGTGCCATCGGCGAGGTCTTCGATGCGCTGATGGCGGCCGGAACGCCACATGGACTGGTGCCGGCCGGCTACCGGTCGCTGGAGGCGCTGCGCCTCGAGAAGGGCTATCGCGCCTGGGGCTCCGACATCACGCCGAACGACACGCCGTTCCACGCCGGTCTCGGCTGGGCGGTGAAGCTGAAGTCGAACCAGGACTTCATCGGCCGCGCGGCGGTGGAGCGGATCGCCTCCGCACCGCTCACCAAGATGCTGGCCGGCTTCACTACGCCGCGCGACGACATCGTGCTGGTGGGGCGCGAGACCATCCTGCGCAACGGCAAATTCGCGGGCTACCTCACCAGCGGCGGCTTCGGCTACAGCGTCGGCAGGCCCATCGGCTACGGCTATGTCCGCAATGCCGAAGGCTTGACCGAAGACTACGTTCGCGCGGGAACCTACGAACTGGTGGTCGCCAAGGAGATCGTGAAGGCCGAAGTCCATCTCGCGCCGCTCTATGACCCGGCCAATGCGAAGGTGAAGTCGTGACGTTCCGCGCCGACCGACATGTCCATATCCTTGTCATCGGCGGCGGCGCCATCGGAACCTCGCTCGCCTACCACCTGGCACGCGACGGCGCGCGCGACGTCCTGCTGGTCGAGAAGGCGCAGCTGACGCATGGCTGCACGTGGCATGCGGCCGGGCTCGTGGGGCAGCTTCGCGGCAAGAAGAATCTCACGCGACTGATGCAGAACTCGGTGGCGGTCTTCGACCGGCTGGAAGCGGAATCGGGGCAGGCGATCTCCTGGAAGAAGGTGGGCTCGCTGCGCCTCGCCGGAAGTCCGGCGCGGTGGAGCGAGATCCGGCGCTCGATGGGCCAGGCCAAGAGCTTCGGGGTCGAGTGCCATTCGCTGTCGGCGTCCGAGGCCAAGCGGCATTTCCCCTACATCACCACCGATGGCATCGAGGGCGCGGCCTTCATACCCGGCGACGGATACATCGATCCCTATTCGCTGACCATGGCCTATGCCAAGGCGGCTCGGCAGCATGGCGCCCGGATCGAGGAAGGGGTGTGCGTCGAGGAAATCGTGGTCGAGAAGGGTCGCGTTGCGGGCGTCGCCACCTCGGGCGGGACGATCGGCTGCGACATCCTCGTCAACTGTGCCGGGCTCTGGGCCAAGCGTGTCGGGCGCCTCGCGGGCATCGATCTCGCTGCCGGGATCGTAGAGCATCAATACTTCCTGACCGAAAAGACGCTGTCGTTCGACGCGGACCTCACCACGCTGCGCGACCCCGACAACAACTTCTATCTCAAGCCCGATACCGGATCTTTCGCCATCGGCGGCTGGGAAGACGGATCGCGCGGGTTTCACCGCGGCCTGCCGCCCTTCAGCTTCGGGCGCGAACTGCTTGCCCCCAACATGGACCGCCTCGAGCTCTTCGCCATTCCGGCGGCCAGCCGCCTGCCAGTGCTGAACGAAACGGGCATCCAGACCGTCATCAACGGACCCATCCCGGTTTCGGCCGATGGCGAGCCGATCATGGGCCTGGCACCAGGCTTCACCAATTTCTACGTCGCCTGCGGCTTTACCGCGGGCATCGCCGCTTCGGGCGGGGCAGGGCTCGCCATGTCGAATCTCATCCTGCATGGCGATGCCGGCATGGACCTCTGGCCCTTCGATGCACGGCGCTTCGCGGCCCTGCAGGCGCAGCCGCGCTATCTGGAGGAGCGCGCCATCGAGGCTTATGGCGTTTACTACAAGGTGCATTGGCCGGGCGAGGAGGCGCATGCTGGCCGCGGGCTGCGCCGGTCGCCGCTGCATGACAGGCTTGCATCCGCGCGGGCCGTCTTCGGGTCGAAGATGGGATGGGAGCGCCCCAACTGGTTCGCCCCACCCGGCATCGAGGCCGTTGATGTGCCGTCATTCGAAGGCAGGCCAAACTGGTTTGATGCCGTTGCGGCGGAACACCACGCCATCCGCAACCGGGCCGCACTGATCGATCAAACGTCCTTCGCCAAGTTCGAGATCTCGGGTCCCGGAACGGAGGCGGCGCTGCAGAGGATTGCCGCCAACGACCTGGCCGGTCCGCCCGGCAGGGCGATCTATACCCAGCTCTGCAACGAACGCGGCGGTATCGAGGCCGACGTGACGCTGGTCCACGAGGGGCCGAACCGCTTCATGCTGGTCACGGGTTCGGGCTTCGGACTGCGCGACTCCGGCTGGGTTGCGCGGCATCTGCCGGAGAGCGTCGCGATCCGCGAGATCACCAATAGCCTTGCCGTGATCAACCTCTGCGGTCCGCGGTCGCGCGACATCCTCCAGTCCGTCACGGATGACGATGTCTCCAATGCGGCCCTTCCATTCCTCACGGCGCGGCAGATCGATGTCGGACTGGCGCGCGTGCTTGCGGTGCGCATCGGCTATGTCGGCGAACTCGGCTACGAACTCTACGTTCCACAGGAATTTGCCCCGCATGTCTACGACACGCTGTGGGCAGCGGGTCAGGGCCATGGCATTGTCAATGCAGGTTACAGGGCCATCGACTCCTGCCGCCTGGAGAAGGGCTATCTCTACTGGTCTGGCGACATCACGCCCGACTACAATCCCTACGAAGCAGGGCTCGGCTTCTGCGTGGCGCTGGACAAGGGTGCGTTCATCGGGCGCGACGCACTGGCGAAGATCAGGTCCGAGGGTGTCACGCGCAAGCTCTGCTCCTTCACCGTCGAGGGCTTCGCGCCGCTGCTGGGCGGCGAGGCGATCCTGCATCGCGGCAAGGTTGTGGGTTCCACCAGCAGTGCCGGTTTCGGCCATACGCTCGGCAAGACCATTGCCTTCGGCTATGTTCCGGCGGAGATCGCGAGCGACACCCGTTTCGTGATCGAGGCGTTCGGCATTGCGCATCAGGCGACGCGTGGTCCGCGCTGCCTCTATGATCCCAAGATGGAACGGCTGAGAGGATAGCATGGACGACCAGGGCATTTCCCGGGCGCGCGAGGTGTTGAGCCAGATCCCGCAGTTCTGGCACCCCGACGACGACGCGGTGAAGATCGCGCGCCTCGGCGGATTGACCAATCTGGTGTTCCGGGTCGATCACGGCGGCGAACAGTATGTGCTCCGCATTCCGGGCAAGGGAACGGAGGAATACATCAACCGGACCAACGAGGCCCAGGCGGCGCGCGAGGCGGCGAAGGCCGGTGTCAGCCCAGATGTCCTGCATTTCGATCCGGCGACGGGCGTGATGATCACGCGGCTGATCGACCATGCCGTGACCATGACGCCCGAGAACTTCAAGACCATCGCCGGTGCTCCGGCCCGCGCGGGCGAGGTGTTCCGCAGGCTTCACACGTCGGGCGCGGTCTTCAACTTCCGCTTCGAACTGTTCAGCATGATCGACGACTATCTGAAGATCCTCGCAACCAAGGACATCGCGCTTCCGGACGGCTATCACGACGTGGTTCGCGACGCCGGGGGCGTGCGGTCCGCGCTTGCCGCCCATCCGCTGCCGCTGGTGGCCTGCCATTGCGATCCGCTGTGCGAGAACTTCCTCGATGTCGGAAGCCGCATGTGGCTGGTCGACTGGGAGTATTCCGGCATGAACGATCCGATGTGGGACCTGGGGGATCTCTCGGTCGAGGGCCAGTTCGACGCGGTTCAGGACGAAGAGATGATCCGGGCCTATTTCGGTGGCGAGCCGAGCCCTGCCGAACGCGGCCGCATCGTCATCTACAAGGCCATGTGCGACCTCCTCTGGACGCTCTGGGGCCTCATCCAGCATGCCAACAAGAACCCCGTCGATGATTTCTGGGCCTATTCGCTGAACCGCTTCAGCCGCTGCAAGGCGCTGATGGCCAGCGCCGACTTTCCCCGGCACCTGGCAGCCGTCGCGCGCGGCTGATTTGAGTTGCGGCGCGGGCCGTGGCAAAGATCCTGCGCAACCGGAGTGCATCCATGAACCGTGCCGACTGCGAGGCCCTCGACCGTGCGGACCCGCTTGCCGCAAGACGGGCGCTCTTCGAGATCCCCGAGGGTCTCAACTATCTCGACGGCAATTCCCTCGGCGTCCTGCCGCACACCGTTCCGCCACGTGTCGCCGCGGCTGTCTCCCGGCAATGGGGCCAGAGCCTGATCACCTCCTGGAACGAGCATGGCTGGTTCGCGCTGCCGCAGAAGGTTGGAGACCGCATTGCGAGGCTCATCGGCGCCGCGCCCGGCACGGTGATCGCCGGCGACACGATCTCGATCAATCTCTACAAGCTGCTGGGTGCTGCGGTGAAGCTGCGCCCGGAGAGGCGCGTGATCCTCTCCGACACGGGGAACTTCCCGTCGGACCTCTACGTGGCCCAGGGCCTGCGCGACCTGCTGGACGATGGCCATGTGCTGAAACTGGTCGAGCCCGAGCAGATTCCCGCAGCGATCGACGAAAGCGTGGCCGTGGTGATGTTGACGGAAGTGGACTATCGCACGTCGCGTCTTCATGACATGGCGGCGGTCACGCGGGCCGCGCATCGGGCCGGTGCGCTGACCATCTGGGATCTGGCGCATTCCGCTGGCGCCCTGCCGGTGGATCTTGCCGGCAGCAATGCCGACTTTGCCCTGGGCTGCACCTACAAATACCTCAATGGCGGACCGGGCGCGCCGGCCTTTCTCTATGTGCGACCCGACCTGCAGGATCAGGTGAATCCACCGCTCGCGGGCTGGTGGGGGCATGCGGCGCCCTTCGCCTTCGATCCGGACTACCGGCCGGCGCGAGGGATCATCCGCAATCAGTGCGGGACGCAGCCGATCCTCTCCATGGTGGCGCTCGATGCCGCGCTAGATGTCTGGGACGGCGTCGACCTGCAGGCCTTGCGGCGGAAATCCATGGCGCTCAGCCAGCACTTCATTGACCTGGCTGAAACGCGCTGCGGCCGACATGGCGTGAGGGCCGCTGGCCCGCGCGACATGGCGCGGCGCGGCTCGCATGTCTCGCTGCATTGTCCCGAAGGCTATGCGGTGATGCAGGCCCTCATTGCCGCGAAGGTGATCGGCGACTTTCGCGCCCCCGACATGATCCGCTTCGGCTTCACGCCGCTCTACACGCGCTTCGTCGACATGTGGGATGCCGTGGATGTGCTGGCCGACATTCTCGACAACCGGCGCTGGGATCAGCCGCAGTTCCGATCGCGCAAGGCCGTCACATGATCATCGATATCTCCCAGTCCCTTTCTCCCGGCATGGCGGTCTTTCCTGGCGATGCGAGTTACGGCGAAGGCTGGACCTTCCGCATCGGAGCCGGTTGCCCGGTGAACGTGGCCCAGGTCTCCTTCTCGGTTCACTGCGGCACGCATGCCGACGCGCCGCTGCACTATGATGCGCAAGGCCAGGCCGTGGGCGCGCTGGCGCTCGATCCCTATCTCGGGCCTTGCCGCGTGATCGATGCGCGCGGGCCTGCGCCCCTGTGCACGGCCGACGATGTGCGTCCTCATCTCGACGGTGCTCCGCCGCGGGTCCTGCTGCGGCTCGCAGAGCGCACCGACCCTCGCGTCTGGCCCACGGGATTCCGGGCGCTTGCCTCCGACTGTGTCGAGTTTCTGGCGAAGCGCGGGGTGCGTCTGGTCGGCATCGACACGCCCTCCGTCGATCCCGAGACCTCGAAGGACCTGCCGTCGCACATGGCAGCGAAGCGGGCCGGGCTGCGCATCCTCGAGAATCTCGTGCTCGCGCATGTGGCACCCGGGGACTACGAGCTGATCGCGCTGCCCCTGCGCTTCGAGAATCTCGAGGCCTCGCCGGTGCGCGCGGTGCTGCGGAAAGCCTAGATCCGGCCGTTCTCGATCAGGTTCTTCAGAAGGACAGCCTCGAACTCGTGGCTGGCCGTGAGCCGCCGCCAGCGGTCGTCGTCCATCGCCATGGCCCGCCATGCGATGAAGGTGAGCACGCAGGACGAGGACTCGAGGCCCACATGGGGGCCTGGCACGACACGGACCGTGATGCGCGGCGCCAGCCGGTCCGGCGCAGGGCCGAGATGGTAGTCGATAGACAGCCGAGGGGAATCGGCGTCGATGCGCACCAGAATCCTGGCACCGTCAAAGATGCTGGTGCCGGTGACCAGCCCGTCCGCAGCGATCTCCGTTTCCCAGGTTCCGAAGGACCAGCGGTGCAGCCTGGCCGGATCCGCCATGATGGCGAAGACCTCTGCGGCCGGCCTGGTCACGACGATGGAGGCGATGTGCGACTGGCCAGCGGTCATGGGGCAGGGGGCTCCGTGGTTGCGACGACAAGAACGACGGCCGGTGTGCCATCGGGCGAGAGATAGGCATGGCCCATGCTGCTGTCGAAGTAGAGACTGTCGCCCGCATCGAGCACAAGGGGCTCGTAGAATTCCGATACGAAGACCAGCTGGCCTGTCAGCACATGCAGGAATTCCTCGCCCTCGTGCTGCGAGAAGCCGCCCGCCGCATCGACATCGGTGATGGTCACCGTGTTGATCGCCGGATGCATCTTCTTGTTGGCGATGTCGGTGCACAATACGGCGGCGCTGTAGCGCGCCGTGTCGAGGGTCAGCCCTTCGCCCCGCCGGCTGATGGAGCGGATGCCGCGCGCGATCGGGCGGGTGCCCGCCTCGAAGAAGGCCGTGATGTCGACGCCGAGCGCATGCGACAGGTGATAGAGATGATGGGCACTGATCGGTGTCTGGTCGTTTTCCACGCGCGACAAGGTGGATTCCGAGACGCCCGTTGCCTTGGCGAGTTCGGCCAGGGACAGACGCCGGTCCTTGCGCAGCGCCTTGATGCGCGGGCCCAGCGCGAGCGCGCGCTCAGGCCGGTTCATGGCCGTAGTCGCGGCGCGCGCCCTCCGGCGTCACCAGGCCGGCGGCAAGATCTGCATCGACGGCCGCCCGGTCTCTCCGATGCGGGTCGCCGAAGCCGCCGCCGCCGGGGAGTTCGACCACCAGGCTGTCGCCCGTCGGGATCACATGGATGCCCTTGTCCGGCAGGGGCGTGCCGGACCCGAGGCGGGCCAGGCCCTTGCGCCCCGGTTTGCCGCCGTCGCGTCCCTGCGCCGGATTGTGGATGCGGTCGAAGGTGGCGGCCGATATCGCGAAGGGCGCGGTCTCGCGATTGGCGATCTCGATCCGCTGCGAGAGGCCGCCGCGGAATTCGCCCGGCCCGCCAGAGTCGGGGAGATACTCCTTGTGCTTGAAGTAGAGCGGGCATTGCGTTTCGGTGATCTCCACCGGAATCGTGCCGACGCCCGAGGGGAAGGCCATGGTGGAAAGCCCGTCCTTGCCGGGCCGGCCGCCGATGCCGCCGAGACCGATGTTGATCACGCCGAACTGCCTCGCCCTGGCGGTCTCCTCGGCTGGCACGCGGCCATGGGCGCTGTTGAGCCCGAGAATCCAGATCGAGCCGGCGCTCTCCGCCTGGACCTTGCCGGGCAGTGCCTGTGCGAGGCAGCCGAAGGTGCAGTCGGCGAGCATCTGGCCGATGACGTGGCGCGCGGTCACGGGCGAGGGCCGGATCGGATCGACGCAGGTTCCGGGCTCGGTGACGAGATCGAAGCAGGAGAGCGAGCCGATGTTGTTGGGCACATGCGGCGCGATCACGGCCTTCAGACCGAAGACCGAATAGGCATGGGTGTAGGTGCGCGGGCTGTTGATGCCGTGGATCGAGGCGGGCGAGGAGCCGGAGAAGTCGATGGTGATCTTGCCGCGGCGAATGGTGAGTTTCGACTTGATGAGGATGGGCCGCTCGTAGCCGTCGAGCGGCATGTCGTAGGACCATTCGCCGTCCGGCAGGGCCCTGATCGCCTCGCGTGCGCCCTTCTCGGACTGGGTGAGGATGTGACGCGCCAGTGGTTCAATGGAGGAAAGATTGAACTCGTCCATCATCGCCAGCAGGCGCCGCGCGCCCGTGTCGTTGGCGCTGATCAGCGACAGGATGTCGCCGCGCACCTCGACCGGGTTGCGCGAGTTGGCGAGGATGATGCCGAGGAGCTCTTCGTTGAGCACGCCCTGCTTGCGGATCTTCATGTGCGGGATCAGCGTGCCTTCCTCGAAGGAGGAATTGGCCTTCGCCGACATGCCGACGCCGCCCACATCGATCACGTGACACGTCGACGCGAAGAAGGCGACCAGCTTCTTCCCGCGGAAGACCGGCGTCATCATCACGTAGTCGAAAAGATGGCCGGTGCCCAGCCAGGGATCGTTCGTGACATAGACATCGCCCGGCTTCATCGTCGACTGCGGAAAATGCCTGAAAAAATGGGCGACGGCCGTTGCCATGGTGTTGACGTGGCCCGGCGTGCCGGTCATGGCCTGCGCGATCATGTTACCGGACGTGTCGTAGACGCCGGCGGAAAGATCGCCGGCCTCGCGTGTGATGGTGCCGAAGGCCGTACGCAGCAGTGACTGGGCCTGTTCCTCGACCACGGCGATCAGCCGGTTCCACATCACCTGGGTGCGGATGGCGTCGATTGCGGACTTGCTCATGACTTGCGCTCCATCACGATGTAGCCGAGGCTGTTGATGGTGGCGCCGAACCTGGCGCCGACAATGGTCGAGGTCTCGTCCTCGGCGATGATGGCCGGTCCCCTGACCTTCGCGCCCGGCGCCATGTCGAAGCGCCAGTAGACCGGCGCATCCACCTGCCTGCCCAGAGCGGGATCGTAGATGCGCCGCCGGGACCGCGGCTTCGGTGCCGGCTTGCGCGCCGCGCGTGCCGCGCGCTTCGGCCGCTCGGTGCGGGAGGACACGGTGACCGACCAGGTGATCGCCTCGGCCTCCTGGTTTGGAATGCGCAGGCCATAGACCTGTTCGTAGGTGGCTTCGAAGGCGGCCTTCAGCCTGCGGCCGTCGGCTTCCGCGAGCTTGCGTACCGGCACGCTGACACGAATCTCGTGACCCTGGCCGACATAGCGGCAATCGGCGATCACGTGCACGTCGGCCCTGGCGCCCGCCAGCGCCGGTTCAACCACCGCGCGGGCATCGCGCGTCATGCCCTCGATCAGCCGATTCACGCGCTGGGCGTCGAAGGAGTCCAGCGAGATCACCGCGCTCTTGGTGATCTCGTAGGCCACCGGTGCCCGGAGGAAGCCGATGGCCGAGCCCACGCCCGCGCCCTTCGGCACGATGACCCGGGTGACGCCCACCTTTTCCGCCAGGCGGCAGGCGTGCAGCGGCGCGCCGCCGCCAAAGGCGATCATGGTGCAGGCGGCAATGTCGCGGCCAAGCTCGATGGCATGCACGCGGGCAGCGTTTGCCATGTTCTCTTCCACGATCTCGGTCACGCCGGCGGCGGGCCAGAAGTCCTTGAGCGACAGCCGGTCGCCGATGCTGGCCTGCAACGCGCGCCTGGCGCCCGCCTCGTCGAGCGCGATCTTGCCCCCGGCGAAATAGGCAGGGTCGATCTTTCCCAGTGCGAGATTGGCATCGGTCACCGCAGGCTCGGTGCCGCCGCGCCCGTAGCAGACCGGCCCCGGCGTGGAGCCGGCGCTGTCTGGTCCCACGGTGATGCGCCCCAACCTGTCGACGCGGGCAATCGAGCCGCCACCGGCGCCGATCTCGACCATCTCGATCACCGGAATGCGCACCGGCGTTCCTGATCCCTTCATGTCGCGATAGGCGCGGGCGATCTCGAACTTCCGGGCGCGTTCCGGCTCGCCGTCCTTGAGCAGGCAGATCTTGGCGGTGGTGCCGCCCATGTCGAAGGACAGCACCTCGGCCAGCGCACATTCGCCGGCGATCTGGCTGGCGAGGATGGCGCCGCCCGCGGGGCCGGATTCGACCAGCCGGATCGGGAAGCGTGCGGCCGTCTCGAGCGTGGTCAGTCCTCCGCCCGACATCATGAGGAACAGCGGTGCCGTCAGGCCCATGGCCTTCAGTTCGTCGCGCAGCCGGTGCAGGTAGCCCGCCATCAGCGGGCGCACATAGGCATTGGCGACAGTCGTCGAGAAGCGTTCGTACTCGCGAATCTCTGGCGCTACCTCGCTCGAGATGCAGATGGTCACGTCCTTCGGCAGGCGCGACGCCAGCAGGTCGCGCACGCGCCTCTCGTGCGCGTCATGCGCATAGGCGTGGAGAAAGCCGATGGCGACCGCCTTGACCTGCTGCGCGATCAGCGCGGCGGCAATGGCGTCGACCTGGCTCTCGTCGAGCGGCACCAGCACATCGCCTTCCGCCGACAACCGCTCGCGCAGCGTATAGCGTAAGGTGCGCGGCACCAGCGGCTGCGGCCGGTCGATCATGAGGTCATAGTGGTCGAAGCGCTTTTCGTAGCCCTGTTCCAGAAGATCGCGGAATCCTTCGGTGGTGATGAAGGCGGTCCTGGCGCCCTTGCGCTCGATCAGCGCATTGGTGGCAAGCGTGGTTCCATGGATGAAGACACCGACGTTGGAGGGCTTGAGATGCGATTGCTCGAGGACAAGCCTGATACCTTCGATGACGCCCAGTTCCGGCGCCTGCGTGGTGGTAAGCACCTTTCCGCTCCAGCGCCGGGATCCGGATTCGAGTACGATGTCCGTGAAGGTACCGCCAATGTCGGCGGCGAGCTTGATCTGATTGGCCATCAAGAGACTATGCCGGAGTCTTGCAGATTTGCAAGTTTCTTTCATCATTGCAAGAAATGGGGTGCCGTGGTTAGCTTCAAGAAATGACACGCGTCTCCCCCGAGCTGGCCCAAGCCCTTGATGCCAAGGACGATCTTGCATCCATCCGGGATCTGTTCGAGTGCCCCGACGGGGTGATCTACCTCGATGCGAACTCGGTCGGTCCCATGCCGAAACTCGCCCGCGAGAAGGCCAAGGGATTGCTCGACGACTGGGTTCGGCTCCGCCGCCGCGGCTGGAGCCAGCGGCAGTGGCTGGAACTGCCGTCGCTGCTGGGCGACTGCATCGCGCCGCTGATCGGCGCCGCCCCGGGAACGGTGGTGATGTGCGATTCGACCACGCTCAACCAGTTCAAGGCGGTCAGCCATGCGCTGGCCCTGCGGCCTGGCCGCAGCGTGATCCTAACGCAGAACGGCAATTTCCCGACCGATGTGCATGTGCTCCAGGGCCTGGTGCGGTCGTCCGGCGGCCGGCTGTCGCTCCGCTTCGTCGACAGCGAGGACGAGGCCGTGGCTGCGCTCGACGAGACCATCGCCGTGGCGGCGCTGAGCCATGTCGACTACCGGTCGGGCGAACGCTGGGACATGGCGCGGGTCACGCGCGCCGCGCACCTGAAGGGCGCGCTTGCCGTCTGGGATCTTTCGCATTCCGCAGGTGCGGTGCCGGTGGACGTGAGCGGAGCGGGCGTCGATCTCGCCGTGGGCTGCGGCTACAAGTATCTCTGCGCCGGCCCAGGGGGACCGGCTTACATCTATCTGCGTCCGGGCCTCGGCGACCAGGTCTGGCCGGCGCTCGCCGGCTGGATGGGGCATGCCGATGTCTATGCCTTCGCCCGCGACTACGAACCTCATGCGGGCGTGAAGAAGTTCCTGACTGGCACGCCGCTGGTGGGTGCTGACGAACTGGCCTCCGCCATGCTCGAGGTCTGGCCGCGCGTTCCGCCGCAGAAGCTCTGGGCCAAGCACAAGTCGCTCACCGATTTCCTGATTGCAGCCCTGAAGCAGGAATGCGGGGCGCTTGGCGTCACCGTCAATTCGCCAGACGATCACGGCCGGCGCGGTGGCAACGTCTCGTTTTCGTCGCCGGGTGCCGGCTCCGTCGTCGAAGCCCTCATCGATGCGGGCGTAGTCTCTTCGTTCCGCAAGCCGGATGCGATCCGCTTCGGCGTCTCGCCGCTGGTCATCCGCCATGCCGATTGCTGGGAGGCCGTGCAGCGCCTGCGCAGCATTCTCGAGAGCAAGACATGGCAGATGCCGAAGTATGCAAAGGTATCGGTGTGAGGGAAGGAACCTGACCATGTCCGAGATGCGCGCCGAGATCAGGCTGCCGACCGCGGAACTGCGCGACGACCTGCCGTTCTATACCAGGACGCTGAAGATGCGGCTCGACATGATCTATCCCGCCGACAATCCGCAGATCGCGGTGCTGTCGGGACACGGCCTGCGGCTCCGGATCGAGAAGGGCGCTTCCGAGTCGCCCGGGACGATCCGCATCCTGACTGACGATCCCGACGGCTTCGCCGGCGGGCAGCGCGTTCTGACCGCTCCAAACGGCACACGGATCGAGATCGACGAGCGCGATCCGCCGCTGGTCCTGCCGCCAACGCAGCACGCCTTCGTCGTGCGGCGCCTGGCCGACCAGGCGCCCTGGATCATTGGCCGCGCCGGCATGGAGTATCGTGACCTCGTCCCGTCGCGACTGGGCGGCGCGATGATCGCCTCGCATATCCGCGTGCCCGACGGGCCGGTGCCGGACATGGTGCATTTTCACAAGGTCGGCTTCCAGCTGATCTTCTGCATCAGGGGCTGGGTCGACGTGCTCTACGAGGACCAGGGCGGGCCGCGGCGTCTAACGGCGGGCGACTGCTTCATCCAGCCGCCGACCATCCGCCACAAGGTGCTGCATGCGGCTGACGGGATCGAGGTGATCGAGATCGGCGTGCCGGCCGAACACGTCACCGAGATCGACCACGCCATGACGCTGCCCACGCCCGGACTGCATCCCGAGCGCGAGTGGGATGGCCAGCGCTTCGTTCACAGCCTGGCGAAGGACGGCGTCTTCAAGGCCTTCCGGCTGCCGGGCTTCGAGGCCCGCGATACCACCATCGACGCAAATACCAGAGGGGTCGCATCGGTAATGGTCGCGCGGCCGAACGGCCAGCCAAACGTCTGGACCCGCCATGACTGCGACATCCTCTTCACCTTCGTGATGTCGGGGGCAATGACGCTGGAGGGCGAGGGCAAGGAGCCCTACCGCCTCGCTCCCGGCGATGCCTTCGTCATTCCGCCCGGAATGGCCACCCGCTACGGCGATCCGAGCTCCGACCTGCAACTGCTGGAAGTGGCGCTTCCCGGGTCCTTCCGGACCGACATCCTTGCGGGCACCCCTCAAGCCAGTTGAGGTTCGCTGAGCGGATTTCATCGAAAGCTGAGCGATTCCTGATGACAGCCCAAGGGCCGCTCAAGTAGCATCGGGCACTTTTCAATCCAGGGAGGAAACCAATGAAAAAACTGACAAACCTGATCGCCGCCGTGGCCCTTGTGGGCACCAGCGCGGCGGCGCTCGCAGCCGATACCAAGGTCGGTGTCCTGATGGACATCACAGGCCCGATCGCCAGTTTCATCCCGCCGCTGCAGAATGCCGCCAACCTCGCCGTGAAGCAGGTGAATGACCAGGGCGGGCTGCTCGACGGACAGGCCGTCGCGGTCTTCGGCGACACGACCGGTTCGGCGCAGGGCGCTGTCGACGCGGCCGGGAAGCTGATCAATGTCGAGAACGTGCCGATCATCATGGGCGCGCTCATGTCGGGAACCACCATCGCCGCGGCCGAGGCCGCCTCGATCCCGGCCGGCGTGGTGCAGATCTCGCCCACCGCGACGTCGCCCGCCATGACCGGCATCAAGGACAATGATCTACTCTATCGCATCGTTCCGTCCGACAACTACCAGGGCGCGGTGCTGGCCAAGATGGTGCTCGACGAGGGCATCAAGAAGGTCGCCGTCACCTACGTGAACAACGACTATGGCGTGGGCATCGGCCAGACCTTCATCGATGCCTACAAGGCTGCCGGCGGCGAGGTCGTTGCCGAAGTCAAGCACGAAGAGAAGAAAGACTCCTATCGCTCTGAACTCGCCACGCTTTCCAAGGCCGGTGGCGACGCACTGGTGGTCGTGGCCTATGCCGGCGACTCCGGCGGCAAGATCGTCAAGCAGGCCATCGAGGGCGGCCTCTTCACCCGCTTCATCGGCACCGACGGATTGCGCGACGAGGCCCTGATCAAGGATGTGGGAGCAGAGGCGCTTGCCACGTCGTTCTTCTCCTCGCCCACTTCGCCGGCCGACAATCCGGCCCAGGCGAAACTGCACGAACTCTACAATGCCGAGTTCAAGGAAGGTGCCGACAAGGCCTTCGTCGACCAGACCTATGACGCGACCTTCCTGACGCTGCTCGCCATCGAGAAGGCCGGTTCCGCCGATCGTGCCAAGATGGCCGCCGCGCTGCGTGAAGTCGCGTCCGCTCCCGGCGAGAAGGTGGGACCCGGCGAGTGGGCCAAGGCCAAGGCGCTGATCAAGGAAGGCAAGGACATCGACTATGACGGCGCCGGCGGTGCCTATGACTTCGATGCCAATGGTGACGTGACCGGCTATATCGGCAAGTTCGTGGTCGATGGCGACAAGTACAAGCAGACTGCGGTGATGCAGTAATCCGAAGACCGGCTCCCGCCCCGGCCACGGGGCGGGACCCATATCCATGATCACCATCGACAATGTCAGTGTCAGTTTCGGCGGTCTGAAGGCCGTTGACGGCGTCAGCTTCGACATCCCGGCAGGTCGCATCACCGGGCTGATCGGGCCGAACGGGGCTGGCAAGACCACGATGTTCAATGCCATCGCGGGTCATGTGCCAGTGTCCGCGGGGCACATCCTGCTGGACGGCAACGACATCACCAGGCTCAAGCCGCACCAGCGCGCCGCGCGCGGTCTGGCACGCACCTTCCAGATCCCGCACGAATTCTCGCGCCTCACGGTCCTGGAGAACCTCATGGCGGCGGCGGCCATGCCGCTGGGCGAGAATGTCTTCAACGTGGTCTTCCGGCGCAATCGGTATCGCCCCGAGGAGGAGCGCGTCTATCACGAGGCCCGCGAGACCATCGCCTTCCTCGAACTCGAGCGGGTCACCGACGAGAAGGCCGGAAATCTCTCCGGCGGCCAGAAGAAGCTCCTGGAACTGGGACGCGCGCTGATGCGCAATCCCCGCATCATCCTGCTCGACGAGATCGGCGCTGGCATCAACCGCACGCTCCTGGTCAAGATCGCCGACAAGATCAAGCTGCTCAACCGCTCGCGCGCGCTGACCTTTTGCCTGATCGAACACGACCTCGACTATGTGTCGCGCCTGTGTGACGGCGTCGTGGTCATGGCCCAGGGCAAGATCCTGATGCAGGGAACCGTCGACGAGGTTCGCCAGGACGAGCGCGTGATCGAGGCCTATTTCGGCGGCGGCAAGTACGAGGTGCCGGCATGACCGCGCTGCTGTCGGTCGCAAGGCTCACGGCCGGATATGGCTCGGTGCCGATCATCGAGGACGTGAGCCTTGAAGTGGCCGAGAACGAGATCTCCGTCATCATCGGCCCCAACGGCGCGGGAAAGTCGACCCTGCTCAAGTCCATTTTTGGACTGACGCAGGTCACCTCCGGCGGCATCGCCTTCGCCGGGCGGGACATCACGCGGGCCAATACGCCTCAGCTGGTGCCGATGGGCATCGCCGCGGTGCCGCAGAGCCGCAACGTCTTTCCAACATTGACGGTCGCCGAGAATCTCGACGTCGGCACCTATGCAGCACCGCCCGCCGACAAGCCCGCGGTGCTGGCGCGCGTGCTGGCGCTCTTCCCGGATCTTGCCGCCAAGCTTCGACAGCCGGCAGGCGAGCTCTCGGGCGGACAGCGCCAGATGGTGGCGATCGGCAGGGCGCTGATGAGCGAGCCCCGGCTGCTGCTCCTCGACGAGCCGACGGCCGGGCTGTCGCCTGCCTATCTCGAGCGCATCTTCGACCTGCTCCTCGACATCCGGAGCACCGGGGTCACCATCCTGATGGTCGAGCAGAATGCCAGGCAGGCACTGCGCATTGCCGACCACGGACATGTGCTCGCCGCAGGGCGGAACTTTGCCAGCGGCACGGGTGCCGAGCTGCTTGCCGACGACAATGTCCGCCGATCCTTCCTGGGGGGCGCGGCGGCGGCATGATCGACTTCATCAACCTCTATCTCGTTCCCGGCCTCACCATCGGCAGCGTCTATGCGCTGGGCGCGGTCGGCATTTCGATGATCTTCGGCATCCTGCGCTTTGCCCATTTCGCCCATGGCGACCTGATGACGATCGGCGCCTATGGCGTGCTGACCGCCGTGTGGTTCATTCCGCTGCCGCCCCTTCTTCTGCTGCCATTCGGAATGGCGCTGGCCATCGTCGCGGCCCTGGCGGTCGACCGTTTCTTCTATCGGCCCCTGCGGAAGCTGCCGACAATCTATACCGTCATATCGTCCTTCGGCGTTGCGCTGATCTTCCGGTCCCTCGCGCAGCTGACCTGGAGCTCGGACAACCAGGTCTTCGTGCCCGGCGTAAGGCCGCCGCTGGTCCTTTTCGATACCTTCCGCATCGCCACGCTCCATGCGCAGGTCATCCTGCTCACTCTGCTGATCGCCGTGGCGCTGCACCTGTTCCTCAGCCGCTCGCAGCTGGGCCGTGCGATGCGGGCCGTGTCCGACGAACCGGAACTTGCCGCCGTCGCCGGCCTCGACACCGAGCGCGTGGTGCGCTGGACCTGGGTGATCGGTGCAGCCCTGGCCGCCACCGCCGGTGTCTTCGCCGGCATGGACACCAGCATGCATCCCAATCTCGGCTGGAACCTCCTGCTGCCCATGTTCGCCGCGGCGATCCTGGGTGGCATCGGCAAGCCGATGGGCGCCATCGTCGGCGGGCTGATCATCGGCGTTGCCGAGGAGACCGCCACCTACACGTGGTTCAGCGACGATGCATTCATCTCGCCCTCCTACAAGTCCGCCGTCGCCTTCTTCATCATGGTCGCCCTGCTGATCTTCCGGCCCCAGGGCCTGTTCAAGGGGAGGCTGCTCTGATGGAGATGACGGGTCTCTTCTTCTATCTCGTCAGCATGCTGATTGCCGGCGGCATCTACGCGCTCCTGTGTCTTGCGCTGAACATCCAGTGGGGCATGGGCGGCCTGTTCAACGCCGGCATCGCCGGCTTCTTCGCGGTCGGCGCCTATACGTCGGCAATCGTGACGACGGCTGCCTCGGAGAAGCACCTTGGCGGCTTCGACCTTCCCATTCCATTCGGACTCGCCGCCGCCGCCATCCTTGCCGGGATCACCGGCTGGGCCGTGGCCAAGATCTGCGTGCGCCTCAAGAGCGACTACCTGGCCATGGCTTCGATCGGCATCGCCGAAATCCTTCGCCTCGTCATCGTGAACGAGGAATGGCTGACCAACGGCAGTCTGGGCATCTCCGGGATCCCGCGGCCCTTCGGCGGCATGGTGCAGGGGCCCAAGGGAGACCTGGTCTTCCTCGGCGTGGTCTGGGCGATCGTCCTCCTTGTCTATGTGATGTGCCAGCGCCTGCATGACAGTCCCTGGGGCCGCACCCTTCGTGCCATCCGCGACAACGAGGCCTCGGCGCGAGCCGCCGGGAAGGACGTCGACTGGTTCCGCGTGCAGACCTTCGTCATCGGCTGCGCCATCATGGGCGTGGCGGGAGGGCTGTCGGCGCATTACTTCAAGTTCCTGTCGCCATCGGCCACCGAACCCCTGCTGGTCACCTTTCTCGTCTGGGTCATGCTGATGGCGGGCGGATCGGGCAACAATCGTGGCGCCGTTGTCGGGGCACTGGCGATCTGGGGCCTTTGGTCGATGACCGAGATCTTCACCATGCGGCTGCCGCCGGAGTGGATCACGCGCTCCTCCTATATCCGCATGCTTCTGGTCGGCCTGTTGCTGCAGGTCGTCTTGCAGAAGTTCCGCTCGGGCCTTATCCCGGAAAAGTCGCCACCGATCAGGATCAGGGACAGGTAATGGGCAAGGTCACCATCCAGGATGTCGCGCGCGTCGCGGGCGTGAGCGTGGCCACCGTCGACCGGGTGCTGAACCGCAGGCCCGGAGTCCGGGGCGTCACGATCAACCGCGTCGAGACGGCCATCCGCGAACTCAACTATCAGCCCGACCGCATCGCCGCGCGCCTCGCCCGGTCCCGCGAGTATCGCTTCTGCTTCGTGCTGCCCGAGCGCAGCGGCGATTTCTGGGAACGCATCAACGAGGAAGTGCGCGTGGTGGCCGAGCGCATGACCGGCGAGCGCGTGGCGATCTCGGTGAAACGCGTCGATGTCTTCGATGGCGTGCTGCTGGCCAACACGCTTGATTCCATCGGCGATGTCTATGACGGCATCGCGGTGGTGGCGCTGGATCACCCGGCAGTGCGCGAGGCCATCAATGCGCTGGCGGCGCGTGGCGTCACGGTCGTGACGCTGGTGTCGGATGTTCCGGGGTCGAAGCGGGCGCATTATGCCGGGATCGACAATTCCTCGGCCGGGCGTACGGCCGGCAGCCTGATGGGACGATTCCTGCGCGGCGTCACCGGCAAGGTGGGACTCATCGCGGGTTCGCTCGCATTGCGCGACCACATCGAACGGCAATTCGGATTCGAGCAGGTGATGACGCATGAATATGCCAATCTCGCCCTGCTGCCGGTCCGTGAGTCGCGCGATGACTGGCGGAAGCTCGAGGAGATGACGGCGCAGCTGCTCGCCGAGCACGCCGATCTCGTCGGCATCTACAACGTCGGCGGCGGAACAAGGGGCATCGTCGCGGGGCTCGAGAGCGCGGGCAGGTCACACGACATCGTGCTGATCGGCCATGACCTCAGCGACAGCAATCGCAAGGCGCTGATCCGCGGGACCATCGATGCGGTGATCAATCAGGATCCCGGTCACGAAGTGCGCAGTGCCGTCCGCGTGCTGATGGCGAAGGCCGACAATGTGCCGCTGATCGAGTCGCAGGAGCGGATCCGGATCGACATCTTCCTCAGGGACAATCTGCCCTGACTCAGAAGGTCTTGGGCTCCGGCTGGCCGAGGATGAAGCCGGTTCCGTCAAGCGCGTAGATGTCATCCCTGAAATTGACCCGGCCATCTTCAGTGGCCCAGGCCGTCAGGTACATGAAGCGCACGCCCGGTCCGTTGTTGATCTTCAGGTCGAAGGGCTCGACGCTCTCCTCGACGGCGGCGATCTGCGCCAGGTCAACATCGGGCTCCGATTGGAGGATCCAGTCGACCACGGTCTTGACCTGATCGACGCGGATGCAGCCCGAGCTTTCGAAGCGCACGTTGCGTCCGAACGACTCGCGATGCGGCGTGTCGTGCATGTAGACCATGTGCTTGTTCGGGAAGTTGATCTTCACCGTGCCGAGCGAGTTGTGCGGGCCCGGCTCCTGGCGGAAGAAATAGCGCTCGGGCGGTGTGGAGGGCCAATCGATCAGGCTCGGATCGATCTCCGGTCCGTCGACGCCGTCGAAGATCCGGATCTGCATCTTTGCCAGGTAAGACGGATCCTTGAGATAGTTCGGCACGATGTCGCGTTCCACGATCGAAGCCGGTATCTTCCAGTACGGATTGAAGTTGATGTCGCTCACCGTGCTGATCAGCGTCGGCGAGGGACGTTCGAGCTTGCCGACGACGACGTTGTGGCGCGAGTAGACGGTGTTGTTCTGCACGGTCTCGAGCTGGGTGCCCGGGATGTTCACGAGAATGTAGCGGTCGCCAAGGCCATCGACATAGGCTTCGATGCGCGTCGCGTTCTCGCGCAGCATGTTGAGGCGCGTGTCGGCCGAGACATTGAGCGCGGCCAGGGTCTTTTCGCCGGCGAGTCCGCTGGGCAGCACGCCGTGATTGATCTGGAAGGCGCGCACCGCATCTTCCAGCTCCTCGTCGAAGAGGTTGGCATTCTCGCCGGTGAGGCTTTCGAATGGCAGGTAGTTCTCCGCGACCAGCCGGTGGCGAAGCGCGATGACAGGATCGCCCTTGGCGCCCTTCTTGAGCGACTTGGCGGGAAGCTCCGGCCAGCCGCCACCGGCGACGAATTCCTCGTACATGGCAATGGCGGCGTAGGTGAACTCGACCGAACCCGGCGAGATCATCGGCATTTCATTGCGTCCGACGAGGATCTCCGTCTGCGTGGCAAGCTTCTGGCCGGCCTTGGCGGGTGCGGTGGCAATGGAGCTCGTCTGCACCGGATCCTGTGCGAAGGCGGGCAGGGCGGCGAAGCCCGCGGTGGAGGCGAGAACTCGCGCAAAGGCACGGCGGGTCAGCACGGGGTCAATCCTCTTGGTCATCGGCTCAGAATTGGTCGATCACAGTAAAAGCGGGCTTAATGGTGATGGGGTTCCATAGTCCAGCGCTTCGGCGGGAATGAGGCAGTGTCAGTTTGCCGCCAGGCCCGTGACCTCGCGGCGATACGGCAGATCAAGGAAATCTACCAGCGAATCGCCGAATTCTTCGGCAAATCGACGACCTGCGTAAACGGCCGCCGCAATCGTGCCCGGTCCGTAGCAGTCGCCGGCGCGCGTGGCGGCAAGCCCTTGGTTCAAAACCGCGTGATAGAGCCCGTCCGTTGGTGCGCGGGCGGTCACGAGAACCACCCCGTCTGCCGGAAGCTTGCTGGCCTCGCCGGTGAAGGCGCAGGTCAGCGTCACATGGTCGGCGCAGACTTCGCCGAGGATGGTGTTCGCCACGATCCGGACGCCCAGCTTCAGGAGATGGGCCTGGATGGTGGCCTGCTCCAGCGACGTCTTGGTGAAGATCGACGCGAGCGGGGCTGGCGTCACCAGGGTGACGCGGCAGTCTGCCTTGCGCAGCAGCTCGGCCAGCACGCCGCCCATGTAGTAGTGGTCGTCATCGTAGATCACCAAGTCGCGGCCCCGTGGCATCGCCCCCGACATGATGTCGTCCGGAGTCAGCACGTCGGCTCCTGCGGCGACGGCGACGGGCTGGGTACGCGCGCTTCCGGTGCCGTCGCGCCGCCAGGTGGCTCCCGTGGCGATGAGGACATGGTCCGCGCCAACTTCGGCCGCCGCGTCTGCCGTCATGTCGCTCTCCAGGTAGAGCGATACGTTGGGCATCTTCGCGATCTGGAGCAACCGCCAGTCGCGCACGCGTCCCCAGGCCGACAGGCCGGGCAGGCGGCATTCGCGCGCCACACGGCCTCCGGCCTCCGCGGCACGATCGGCGACGGTCACCTGCAGGCCGCGCTGGCCGAGCGCGCGGGCGGTCTCGAGGCCGGCCGGTCCGGCGCCGATGACCAGGACATGCGCGTCGCGGCGCTTGGGCCTGATCCGTTCGGGGTGCCAGCCGCGGCGCCACTCCTCGCCCATGCTGGGATTCTGCGTGCAGCGCAGCGGCGTCATGGTGAAATCATGGGTGACGCAGATGTTGCAGCCGATGCATTCGCGGATGTCGTCGAGGCGTCCGTCCTCGATCTTCTTCGGCAGGAAGGGGTCGGCGATGGAAGGTCTCGCCGCGCCGATCATGTCCATGATCCCCTGCCGGATCACGCGGACCATGCTGTCGGGTGACGTGTAGCGGCCGACGCCAACCACCGGCTTGCTGGTCAGCTTCTTCACGCCCTTGATGTAGGGCTCCTGGAAGCCCTCCTCGGAGAAGCGCGAGGTCTGCGAATCCTTGGACCAGCTCGACAGCGACAGGTCCCAGAGATCGGGAAGCTCGGCCATCATGGCAATGGCGTCCTCGACCTCGGCCGGCTCGAGTCCCGCCGCGCCCTGGAACTCGTGCATGGCAATTCGGACCGGCACCGCGCAGCGGTCGCCAACGGCATCCTTCGTGTCCTCGATCACCTCGCGCAGCAGTCGCGCGCGGTTTTCCAGCGAGCCGCCGTATTCGTCGCGGCGGAAGTTGGTGGCACGCGACAGGAAGTGCTGAAAGATGCCGAGGCCGTGGCCGGCATAGACATAGACCAGATCGTAGCCCGCATCGCGTGCGCGCAGCGCCGCGGCGCGATGCGCCCGGCGCAGGTTGCGGATATCGTCCTTGTCCATTTCCCGCGCCTGGACCGGACTGTTGAAGGAACTCGCCGCCGGCATGGCGCTGGCCGCCATGGGAATCTCGCGTGACCACAGATTCACCGCGGTGTATCCCGAGTGGCAAAGCTCGATGCCTGCCAGTGAACCGTGATCGTGAATGCGTTCGGCGATGCGGGCCAGCATCGGCAAGTCCTGGTCGTTCCAGAGCCGCAGCTCCACATAGGGCGACACATCGGCGGTTGGATGTATCTCGACCATTTCGGTGCAGACCACGGCCCAGCCGCCCTCGGCCTTCATGCCGCGCATGGCGGCCAGCGCCGTGGCATCGCGATAGCCCATGCCGTTGCAATGCGGCACCTGATAGAAGCGGTTGCGCGCCGTGAGCGGCCCGATGCGGATGGGCTCGAAGAGAATGTCGTAGCGGGGATCGCGTGTCATGTCGGTGCTCCTGTGGACCGTCTCTAGCAGGAAGCTCCGGTTCCCGGCTATGGTCGAACGGCAGAGGGAGGACAGGGCACGTGACGATCGGACTCGCCGATATCGAGACTGCCGCCGCGCGGCTGTCGGGCCACGCGGTCCGCACGCCCGTGCTGGAATCGCGCGAGCTCAACGCCCTGGCGGGCGGACGCGTGCTGATCAAGCCGGAATGCCTACAGCGTACCGGGTCCTTCAAGTTCCGCGGCGCCTGGAATGTCATTTCGCAACTTGAGCCGGCGCGCCATCCGGGTGGCGTCGTGGCCTATTCCTCGGGAAATCATGCCCAGGGCGTGGCCGCGGCGGCCCGTGCCATGGGACTGCCGGCGCTGATCGTCATGCCGGCCGACACGCCCATGATCAAGCAGGAAAACACGCGGGGCCATGGTGCCGAGATTGTCCTCTATGACCGCAAAGGCGAGGACCGCGAGGCCATCGCGCGACATCATGTGGCAGAGCGCGGTGCCGTCCTCGTGCCGCCCTTCGATCATCCCGCCATCATCGCGGGGCAGGGAACGATCGGCCTGGAACTGTCGGAGCAGGCGGCCGCGGCGCGCTGTGGGCTGGATGCGGTCCTGGTGTGCTGTGGCGGCGGCGGGCTGGTGGCCGGCATCGCCACGGCACTGGCTGCCCTGTCGCCCGGAACCCGGGTTCACCCGGTGGAACCGGCAGGCTTCGACGACCACGCCCGCAGTCTCCGGTCAGGACGACGCGAGCGCAATGCGGCCGATGCCCGTTCGATCTGCGATGCGCTGCTGTCGCCGCAACCAGGTGAACTCACATTCGCGATCAACCAGCGCCTGCTGTCGGAGGGGCTCGTCGTCGACGACCGCGAGGTCGGGGCGGCCATGAGGTTCGCCTTCGAAGTGCTGAAGCTGGTCGTGGAACCGGGCGGCGCGGTGGCGCTTGCAGCCGTGCTCGCGGGCAAGCTTCCCACTCGTGGCCGGACCATCGGCATCGTCATTTCGGGTGGAAACACCGACGCGTCGCTCTTCGCCCGCGCCCTTCAAGGCGAGATCTAGGCGGTCTGGGCCAGGTCGCCCTGGAGCGGCACGTCGACATCCTCGCCCGGCTTGTGACGCACGATGACGATGCGGCGGCTGGGCTGCGGCGGCGCCGAAGGTTCCTCGGCCGCGCCGTTGTCGACACTTGGAGCGGCGGCTCCGGGAGCCGACTCTGCGCTCGCCGCTGGCTGCGGGGCTTCCGCGGCCGGCTGGAGCCGGGTGATGGTGAGACGGGCTCCGCGCCGGTCTTCGGCCGCGGGCTGGCTCACCACTGCGGCGATCCGGGCCTGCGGTGCCGGCTCGAAGATGTCCTCGTCCTGCTTGAAGTATTTCATGTGCCGTGGTGCCAGCTCGGGCATCGGGGCTGCGCCGGGTGCCCGCGCGGCCTCGTTCGTCAGGGCTCTGGCCAATTGCGAAACGATTTCTTCATGGTTGCTGGCAACGGCGGTTTCCAGCCGCTTCATCTGGTCGAGCAGGCCAGCGATGTCCCGCGACCGGATCCGGCTGGCATATTCGGTGAGAAACCAGCGTCCACGCTGGGTTTCCATCACAGCGGATTCGATGGCCTCGAATGTCTCAGGCGACGGACCGACCGGCATACGCAAACTCCACACACACCTCTGCAACACGCGCAGAAGACACCGGCCGCAATCATGTTGGTTATTGGTGAATCTTTGGTTTAAAGCGCGTCCAGTCTTGCGAAAATCATGCCCTCACGCAGCTTCGTCATCCGGCTATCGGCCTTCAATGCCTTCCTGTTCCTGGGAAGCGGCATCCAGCTGCCGTTCCTGCCGCTCTGGCTGAAGAGCCAGGGTCTTGGCGATGCACGCACCTCGCTGGTCGTGGCGGCGATGATGGCGATCCGGATTCTCGCCATGCCGCTCGGCACCTATATCGCCGACCGCACCGGCAACCGGCGCCGTGTGATCGTGTTTTCCGCCTTCGCCTCCTTTGCCTGCTATGCGCTCCTCCACTTCGCCGAGGGCTTCTGGGCGATCCTGGTGATGGCCGTACTGGCCGCGGCGCTCTTCGCTCCCGTCGGTCCGCTGATCGAGGTCTTCGCCATCGAGGGCAGTGTTCACTACGGCATCGACTACGGGCGCATCAGGCTCTGGGCGTCGCTCAGCTTTCTGGCAGGAAGCCTGATCTCCGGCCTGCTTCTGGAACTCGTGCCGGTCGCGTGGGTCATCGTGCTGATCGCGGCGGCCCAGGGCGTCGGCGCCCTGGCCACCCTGGTGCTGCCGCCCGACCATGGCATCGTCAAGCCGCGGACGCAGGGGATCAGGGTGGGCGGTGTCCTGGCCTCGGTGATCGCAGGGTCCTTCGTCATCTTCGCGGCGGCCGCCAGCATCGGCCAGGCAAGCCACGGGCTGATGTATGCGATGGGCTCGGTCCATTTCGACGACCTTGGCTACAGCAAGTTCACCATCGGCAAGCTCTGGGCCGTCGCGGTGATCTGCGAGATCGTGATGTTCGCCTTCTCCAACCGCTTCTACCGACGCTTCGGCGCGGTGAACCTGATCGTAATCGGCGTCGCCTGCGGGGCGCTGCGCTGGGGCGTCATGGCGATCGAGCCGCCGCTTGCCATCCTGTTCCTGGCCCAGGGACTGCATGCCGGGTCATTCGGCCTCACCCATCTCGGCACCATGCACTACATCCGCGAAACAATTCCCGATGGCATGCGCAACACCGTGCAGGGGCTGTATTCGGCACTTTCCGGCGGAATCCTGCTGTCGGCCACCATGTGGGCGGCAGGACCGCTCTATACCGCCTTCGGCGGTCATGCCTATGCGGTGATGGCCCTCTATTCCGGCCTGGCCCTGGCGCTGGCGCTGATCCTGCGCCGGGTCAGCCCCATAGCGCGCGGGGCGCGGGCGACATGACGCTGCCATCGAAGCGGATGCCGGGTTCACGGTCGCGCTTGAGAAGCAGGGGTCCGTCGAGGTCGACCACGCTGGCAAACTGAGCCACCAGCATCGCCGGTGCCATGGCCAGCGAAGTCGCCAGCATGCAGCCGACCATGATGCCGAAACCGCCGGCCTGCGCGGCGCGCGCCAGTTCCAGGGCCTCGGTCAGGCCGCCGGTCTTGTCGAGCTTGATGTTGATGGCATCGTACTTCCCGGCAAGCGCGGAAAGCCCGGCGCGGTCATGGGCCGATTCGTCGGCGCAGATGGGCACCGGTCTTGTCGCGTGGCGGAGCGCCTCGTCGCGTCCGGCGGGCAGCGGCTGTTCGACCAGTTCGACCCCGGCATCGGCGCAGGCTTCGAGCATCTCGGCGAGATTGTCGGGTGTCCAGCCTTCATTCGCGTCGATGATCAGGCGGCTCGTCAGTGCAGCGGCGCGAATGAGCCTCAGCCGCTCGATGTCGCCCTCGCGGCCCAGCTTGAGTTTCAGGAGGGGCCGGTGCGCGGCTCGCGCCGCCGCTTCGCCCATGGCCTCGGGCGTGTCGAGGCTGAGCGTGTAGGCGGTGACCAGCGGTTGCGGTTCCGTGAGTCCGGCGAGGCGCCATGCCGGCGTGCCACTGCGCTTGGCCTCGAGGTCCCACAGGGCGCAGTCGAGCGCATTGCGCGCGGCGTGAGGTGCCACGAGACGCTGAACGTCGCGCCGCGTGATGCCGGATTCGATGCTGGCGCGCGCGGCCTCGAGCGCCGCGATCACGCCCGGAACCGTCTCGTCGTAGCGCGGATAGGGGACACATTCGCCGCGCCCGACATGGCCTGCATCCTCCAGCGTGACGGTCACCACGTCGGCCTGTGTCTTGCTGCCGCGCGAGATGGTGAAGCTTCCGGCGATGGGCCAGCTCTCGGTGGCGACCGTCAGGCGCATGCGCTCAGGCTCCGAAGCGGCGGCGCAATTCGTCCACCAGCGGGCCGACGCCGGTGCGGATGGGATCGACACAGGGCAGGGCATGGGACTTGCCGGTGTCGGAGAGACAGGCCGCCGCTTCGGCCTCCGAGAGATGCTCGGTGTTGATGGCGATCCCGATGCACTCGATCTTCGGATTGGTGAGGCGGCCCTCCAGGATGGTGCGCTCGATCACCTGTGCGATGCTGGGCAGCGGATGCTGGACACCGCGCATCGTCCGGCGCGTGGGTTCATGGCAGACGATGAAGGCATCGGGCTGGGCGCCATGCAGCAGTCCCAGCGTGACGCCGGCGAAGGACGGATGGAAGAGCGAACCCTGGCCCTCGATCACGTCCCAATGGTCCGCATCGTTGGCGGGCGAAATCCACTCGGCCGCGCCGGAGATGAAGTCGGCAACCACGGCATCGATGGCGATGCCGCGACCGGAGATCAGTACGCCGGTCTGTCCCGTGGCCCGGAATTCGGCGTTGAGACCCTGGCGGCGCATCTCGCGCTCCATGGCGAGCGCGGTGTACTTCTTGCCAACCGAGCAGTCGGTGCCAACGGTGAGCAGCCGCAGGCCCGGACGCCTGACGCCCTTTCCGGTGGCGAATGCGATGTCCGAGAACCGCACGTCATGCAGCTTGCGCCCGTGGCGCGTGGCGGCCGCGGCGATCTCGGGAATGGAGGACAGGCGTCGATGCAATCCGGTGGCGACGTCCAGGCCGGCCGCGATGGCGGCCACGATCTCCGTCACCCAGTGCTCGGGGAGCACGCCGCCCGCGTTGGCAACGCCGACGATCATGGTCTTCGCCCCCTTGGCGACCGCCTCGGCCAGTCCCATGTCGGGCAGGCCGGTGTCGGCGCCGCAGCCGGGCAGGCGCATCTGGCCGACACACCACTCAGGCCGCCAGTCGACGATCCCCTGCGCGGTCTTGGCCGCGAGCTGGTCCTTCACGTCGCCCAGGAACAGCAGGTAGGGCTTGGCAATCTCCATGTCTCATCCCGTCACTGGGGCGGGATGCGCCCCGCCGCCTCGGCCAGCATGACATAGACGCGGCCCGACTCCGAGGCAAGACAGGCCTCGACCAGCGCGTCGCCGCGCTTGGAACTGGACATCATGTCGAGCAGGCGCTCGAACAGGCGGACATATGCGTCGCACTTGCTGCGCACCTGCCGGTCGGAGCCGTAGCGTTCTCGGATGGCGCGGTGCAGCCGCTTGTTGCGGCCATCGTAGAGCCGCCGGGTGTAGATGTCGCGCTGGCCGGCGTCGAACTGGCGCTCGATGTCGCGCGGGAGGCCGCCGTCGATGGCCTCGACGATTTCGCGTGCGGCCACATTCAGCTTGTTGACCATGGACTCCATTTCGCGCGAGAGGCTGGGCAGACCGGCGGCTTCGGGTGGAGTCTCGTCCTTCTTCTTCTCGGTCTTGGCCCGGGGCGGGGTGTCGAGCTCGGCCATGACCTTGTCGCGGAGCATCGACATGGCCTCGAGCGTATCCAGCTTGTCCTTGGTCTGTCCCGGGGCGCTCACGGTTCCGGACTGGACCGTGGCGCCCTCAGCTTTTCCCGGTGATGGGTCCCTGTAGCCTCGCGACAGCGAAATGCCCGGCCCCGAGATGTCGACGACGCCCGTCTGCCGCTTCACCACATCGGCCAGCGCGCCGAGGGCTGCGATCTGGTCAGCCACGACCTTGCGCATCGCATCGGCGTTGCTGCGGGTTTCCTCGGGCAGATCGAGGATGGCGCGTTTCAGTTCGGAGCGTGCCTGGTCGATGTCCTTGACCACCTGCTGGGCGGTGATCCGCATGTCCTGCGCGGTCTGCTGGAAGTCGGTGGCGGTGGAGGCCAGCATCTCGTTCATGGCCGCCATGGCGCGCTCGTGCTGGTCGCGGAGCACCCGCGCGGCCTGCGAAATCTGGCCGCCGGAGTTGGCTTCGAGCTTGCGGATCTCGTCCTCGAGGTTGCGGCTGGCAAGTGCCGCCTGCTCGGCCACGACGCGCCCGATGTCCCTGGCCCTGGACTCCGATGCTGCCAGCGACTCCTCGATGAGGTTCATGTAGCTCGTCATCACCGAGTCGATTTCGGTGGCGCGCTTGCTGGCGTCCGTGATCAGGCCGTCGAGCGCTGCCTTGCGGTTCTCCAGCACGCGTTCCATCTCGGAATTGAGCTTGTCGATGGAATGCTCGACCAGATGCGTGACGTCGTCGAGACGCTCGGAGACGCGGGCGCCGGTCAGCTCGAGCTTGCCGGTGAGCTGCATGGACACGGTCTCGAGGCGCTCGTCGAGGCCAACGGCCGCGGAGGAGAGCTGATCGGCGAGATAGGTGTTGGCAGTCTCGACATGCTTGGCGAACTTGCGATGCGCATCGTCGAGCTTGAGCGAGGTATTGACCGACGCCTGTTCCAGTTCGCGGGCGGCCCGGTCGATGCGATCCACCAGCAGGCCGGAGTCCTGCTCGAAGCGGCCGGTGATCTGCATGGTCGTCTGGCCAAGTCCCTGCGAGATCGCGTCCTGGGCACGGCCAAGGTCGGTGATGATCTGGCTCGAGGCGCTGTCCAGGATCTGGGCGAAGCGGGTTCCGGTGCCCTCCAGCTTGCCCGACAGATCGCCCGAGACACGCTCCAGGAGATGCGTCGCGATCTCGAAGCGCTGGCCCAGCTCGCGCGACGTGTTGTCGATCTTGGCGAAGATCGTGCTGCCCGCCGAGTCGAGCTGCGTGGTGACTTCGTCCGAAGTGCGCTCCAGGCGCTGCACCATCAGGGTGTTTGCCTCGTTGACCTGACGCGTGACCCGAACCGCGGTCTCGGCGAAGTTGTTGGTCATCGCGTTGGCCGTGGTGTCGAGCTGCTCGCTCATCATCTTCGTGTTGGCGGAGAACAGCGCCGAGAGCTCGGTCGTGGTCTGGCCCAGCTGGTCGCTGAGGCCCTGTGTCTTGGAGTTGAACAGGTCCGAAAGCTCGGTCGAGGTCTCGTCCAGCGTCTTGACCAGCGCGTGGGCGTTGGTGGAGAAGGTCTCGCCCAGCTTGCCGGCCGTCTGCCCCAGCTGGTCGGTCAGCAATTCGCTGCTCGTGGTGAACAGCGTGTTGAGGTCGTGGGTGGCCTGCTGCAGCTGGCTGCCGAGACGGTCCGCTGTCGCTCCCAGCAGATCGTCGAGCTGCCGCGACGACTGGTCGAGCTGCGTCGTCAGGATGTCGGTGCTGCGCGCGATCTGCGTGCCGACGCCATCGGTGGTGAGGTTGATGCGTTCGGTGATGCGTTCGGCGGTCTGCTCCAGTTCGCCGCTCACGTGCAGCGTGGCCTGATCGATGCGGTGATAGACCTGATTGGCCGTCTGTTCGATCTTGCCGGTCATGGCGCTGGTCGTGGTGTCGAGGCGGCTGTAGAGCTGCGTGGCCGTGTCCTCGAGGCGGGTGGTGATGTCGCCTGCGGTGGTGTTGAGCAGATCGATCAGCTCTTCGCGGGCCTTGCCCATGTTCTGTGTGAAGCTGTCGGAGACGGTGATCAGCCGCTCGGTGACGAGTCCGCCCGAACGCTCGATGTTGGAGGCCAGCGCGATGCCCGACTCCTCCATCTGGCGATTGACGATGTCCGCGGTTTCCTTGAGATGCGCCGCGATGGTGCCGCTGGTCGTGACCAGCACGTCGTTGACCGAGCCCGCAACCGTCTGGATCTGGCCCGTGACACCGGCCGAGGTCTGCTCCAGCCGGCTCGATACCAGCACCGAGACGCCGTCGATCTTGTCAGAGACCGAGGTGACGGTGGCGTTCATGTGGCCATAGAGGCGCTCGGCGGCGCCGTCGATGCGCTGCTCGAGATCTTCCGAGGTCCCGCCGATCAGCTGCTGGAAGACGCGCGTGGTGTCGTCCAGCTTGCTCGTCGCGGTGGTGACGGCTTCGTTGAGGATGCTGTTGAGCGAGTCGCTCGACCCGCTGATGCGGTCCTCGAGGCTGTCGGTGGTCTGGCTGACGAGGGTGCGGAACTCGCGCGCCGTGGTGTCCAGGCGCTCCAGCGCGGCCGCGAAGGCCGTGTCGAGGTTGCCCACCAGGTCCCCCGACGAGGTATTGAGCCGGTTGCCGAGCATCTCGGCGGCGTCGCTGATCGCCATCTGCAGCCGGGCTGCGGAATCGGTGATGCGCGCGGCGCTCTCGGCGTTCTGGCGCTCGAGCGCGGCCAGCACCTCGGCCGCCGTGTCGCCGATGCGCAAGGTGGCGCCGGCGGACCGCTCCTCGATGGTATTGAGGATGCGGTTCGAGGTGTCCTCCACGCGATGCGACACGAGCCCCGCCTGTTCGTCGAGGCGGGTGAAGACGGCGCCGGCCTGATCGTCGAGGCGCGTGATGATGGTGTCGGCCCGGTGGCTGATCTCGTCGAACAGCTTGCCGGTGGTTTCCTCGACCCGGCCGGAAAGTCCGGTGCTCATCGAGCCAAGTTCGCTGAGCAGCGAGTTGGCGGTCTGGTCCAGCCCGGAGATCATGTGCGAGCCGGCCGCGTTGATGCGGCCCGCCACCTGATCGGTGGCCTGGTTGATGGCATCGGACAGGGTCTCGGCAGAGGTGTCGAGGTAGCCGACCAATTCGGCGCGGGCCTGGGCGACACGGTCGAGATAGTCGGTGGCGACGGCCTGCAGGCCGTGGGTCACCAGGGCCCGGCTCTGCTCGATCTGCTGGGCGGTTTCGAGGCCGGCGCGCTCGACCACGGCGGCGGCGTCGCCAGTCGTGGACTTCAGATGATAGGTGATGTTGTTGGCGGTGGCCTGCACCACCTCGGCGAGATCGGCCACCGACTGCTTCATCTGGTCGGCGGAATTGACGGTGGCGCGCTCGATGGTGCGGGCGATGTCGGCGTTGATGCTACCCAGCTGCTCGACGCTCTGGTGGATCAACTGCGAGATGTTGCTTTCCACGCCGGTGATCGAATGGCCGAACTGGCTGGTTTCCGCATTGATGGTGTTGGCGGCGTGGGAGAGCTGGTCGACCTGGCTGGCGAGCTGGCGCGAGAAGTCGCGCAGTTCGTTGATCATCAGGCTGGACATGCGCTCCATCTGCGTGGTCTGCGCGCCGATCTCGCTGCCGGCTTCATGCGCGCGGCTGGTGACGTCGTCGATGGCGTGGGCCAGGCCGCCGGCCATGTCGCGCAGGCCTGTCTCCAGCCGTGCCAGGGTCTCATGGGCGCTCGACACCACATGGTCGAGGCTCTTGGTATTCGACTCGAGCCGCATCAGGAGGGGATTGGCGTCGTTGTTGATCACGAGGCCCGCCTGGTGCAGGGCGGCGCGCTGGTTCTCGATGCCGGTGACCAGGCTGCGGATCCGTTCCTCGTTGCCGCCGAAGGCGCGTTCGATCGCGGCGATCTCCTTGTGGACGATCTCCTCGAGAACGGAGGCCCGCTGCACGGCGTGCTCCACGCCGCCCACCAGCAGGTCGACCTCCGACCGCACGGCCTGGGCGATGGTCGTCAGTCCCTCGGTGGCGATGTCCTGCGGCCGGATGAGCCGCATGGCCGACTGCATGAGGACCTCGGAGACCTGGCGCAGCTGCGAAGCCCGCCACAGGAAATAGGCCGTCACCCAGATCAGCCCGATGGGAAGGATGAGCAGGGCCAGGGCCTTCATCGTGTCGGCTATGCCGTCGGGCGTGGCGGTGGCGTCGGCGCTGAACAGGGTGGTCGAGAAGATGAAGAACCAGCCGGCCACCCAGGCGAGCGACAGGGCGAAGGCGCCATAGTAGGGCGCGAAGGACGGCTGGCGCCGCAGGCGCGCCAGCATCATGGAGGTGCCGGGATCATTCTCGTTTGCGGGGCGCGCGCGGACCGGTGCCACATCCAGGCTGCCGCGGGGCGGCTCACGCCTCTGGGCTTCTGCCTCGGCAGCGCGCTTGTCGTGCCGCCGGGTCTCGGTCGTATTGCTTGCCATGTGATTTCCCCGCATCCACTCACAAAGTCCCGCGGCAAGTGTCCTGCCGCTTTGCGGTCATTCCGTGACGGTTACCGGCCGCCGTTCAACTGAACGACTGCTGGTTCTGGCCTCCGTCGGGGGTCGCCGCAATGGTTGACAATAGCTTAACAAGACTCCGCCTTGAACCTGCCAGCCGCCGAAATCCGGGGAAAATTTAATTTTTGGTTAAGATCATCGATCGATTTGAAATGATTCAGCAAACGGAGGGTTCATGGGTTCCCGGTAGGGATAGGTGCCACAACTGGTTGCAGTATGGCAGCCAGGCCCGGAGATTTCAATCGAAGATGGTTTCCCGTCCCCGCAGCAATCCTCCCTTGTGGAAGACGGTCGACCCCGAGATTTTCGACCGCGCCTTCCTGTCACGCTTCACGCTCGAGTCGGAGGACCTGGAACGGGAAATCATCGACCTGTTCCTGGTGCAGCTTCCGGAGACGCTGGCCATGCTCAGCCCGGAGGCCGACGCGGCGCAGTGGAGGTTCGGTGCGCATGCGCTGAAGGGATCGGCGGCGGCCGTCGGCGCCCGTCGCGTGGAGGCGGCGGCGCGCCGGCTGGAGGCCGTCGCCGAAGACGAGGCGGCACGCCAGCGCCTGCTGGCGGAGTTGCAGCAGGCCGTCAGCCAGTTCCGCGTGGCCGTTGCAGACGTGCATCCACAACGCTGACGGTTGTGTTTCGCGCCATGATCCCCTAGAAGGCCGTTCGCCAAAACGAACGCTTCAACCGGATTCCGCATCATGGCCAAAATCACCTTCATCCAGCACAGCGGGGCAGAGCAGACTTGCGAGGGCAGCCCCGGCATGTCCGTCATGGAGACGGCCATCAAGAACATGGTGCCGGGAATCGACGCCGACTGCGGCGGTGCCTGCGCCTGCGCCACCTGCCACGTCTATGTCGAGCCGGAATGGACCGAGAAGGTCGGGCCGCGCAATCCGATGGAGGAGGACATGCTGGACTTCGCCTTCGATGTCCGCGACTCCAGCCGCCTGTCCTGCCAGATCAAGGTCACCGATGCGCTCGACGGTCTTCGCGTGCGCGTTCCCGAAAAGCAGTTCTGAGGTTTCGCAATGTCCGACGTGATCACAACCGACGCCGTCATCATCGGCGCAGGCCCTTGCGGCCTCTTCGCCGTCTTCGAGCTTGGACTCGTCGACGTGAAGTGCCATGTCGTCGACATTCTCGACCGGCCCGGCGGCCAATGCGCCGAACTCTATCCCGAGAAGCCCATCTATGACATTCCCGCGCTTCCCATCGTCACCGGCGCCGAGCTCACCTCGCGCCTGCTGGAGCAGATCAAGCCCTTCGGTGCGGAATTCCACTACAATCAGATGGTCACCGAGCTGATCAAGCACGGCGACAACGACTTCGAGCTCAGGACCGATGGCGGTCTCGTGTTCAGGTCCAAGGTCGTGGTGATCGCGGCCGGGGGTGGCTCGTTCCAGCCCAAGAAGCCGCCGATTCCCGGCATCGATGCCTATGAAGGCACGTCGGTGTTCTATTCGGTCAAGAGGATGGAGGCGTTCCGCGACAAGGACGTGCTGATCGTCGGCGGCGGCGACTCCGCGCTGGACTGGACGATCAACCTGCAGCCCATCGCAAGGTCGATGACGCTGCTGCACCGCCGGGACGATTTCCGCGCCGCGCCCGACAGCGTCAAGAAGATGCGCGAGCTGGTCGCGGACGGAAAGATGCAGTTCAAGCTTGGCCAGGTCACCGGTCTCAAGGGAGAGGGCGGCCAGCTGTCGGCGGCGACGGTGAAGGGCAATGACGGCAGCAGCTTCGACATCGCGACGACTGCCATGCTGCCATTCTTCGGCCTGACCATGAAGCTGGGTCCGGTGGCGGAGTGGGGCCTCAATCTGCATGAGAACCTCGTGCCCGTGGACACGGCGAAGTTCGAGACCTCGACGGCCGGCGTCTTCGCCATTGGCGACATCAATACCTATCCGGGCAAGCTCAAGCTCATCCTGTCGGGATTCCACGAGGCGGCCCTCATGGCGCAGCAGGCGTTCCGCTACAAGAACCCGGGCGAGCGGCTGCTGTTCCAGTACACGACGTCAAGCTCCAGCCTGCAGAAGAAGCTGGGCGTCAACTGAGACGGCAGGCGCGGCATGCTGGCGCCGCCCTTTTCAGGCACGCTGTTCCACCGGCTGCTTGATCTCAACAACGCCCATGCGGAGGAACTCTCATACAAGACCGCAGACGGCTTGCACGAGCTGTTCGCGGCGGCGTCGCATGTCAGGGCCGAGTCTTCCGGCCTCGCGCTGATCGTCGCCTTCGACGAGACCTGCGTCTACGACAATCCCAACTTCGCCTGGCTCAAGGCGCGCTTTGCGAAATTCTACTACATCGACCGCGTCGTGGTCGGCGAAGCGGCGCGCGGACGCGGACTGGCGCGCCGATTCTATGCCGATCTGGCGGCGCGGGCCGCAGCCGAGTCGCGGGAGCGCCTGGTGTGCGAAATCAACGCCGTTCCGCCCAATCCCGTTTCCGACGCCTTTCACCGGGCGCAGGGCTTCGCGCCCGTGGGAGAGCAGATCCTGCCGCAGGCCGGCAAGACGGTGAGATACTGGTCGCGGGAACTCAACCCTCGATGTGGGCCTGATGCTTGAGCCGCCTCCGGGCGGCCAGAGATTGGGCCCTTCGGCTCGGGCGTCCGAGAAGCTTGCGGAAGCCATCGCGTCGCTCATGGACCGTGGCCGTGGCCTGGCTGAGGGGAATGCCCGATTCCACGAGGAGCGCTTCACCCAGTTGCAGGCTGGACTCGATGGTCTCGGGGATCGCCTCCGTCACCCCCATGCCGTAGAGGCGCATGGCGTGGCGTTCGTCGCGTGAGCGGGCCACGATCTTGAGGTCGGTCCGCAAGGCGATGGCCGTCTTGCTGACATCGTCGACGTGATCGGGATTGTCCATGGTCACGGCCAGGGCTGTCGCATGTTCGATGCCGCAGCGCTTGAGGAATTCGGGATTCGCGGCATCGCCGAAATAGACCGGATAGCCAGCGGTGCGTTCGTTGCCGACCAGGTCGGCATCGAGGTCGACCGCGATGTAAGGGATCTTGTGTTCCTCCAGCATCGATCCCACCAGATGTCCGACCCGGCCGAAGCCGACGAGGATGACTCGCGGCTCGTCGGACTCGGGCACCTCGGCCGCGGCGATCAGATCGGCCATGGTCTTGGCCTTCTGGCGCCGGTCGAAGATGGCGCCGAGCTTGCCGAGGGCGGGAATGGCAAGCATGGTGAGGCTGACGATCAGCAGGGCATCCGCGTGGACGGTCGGATCGATGATGCCCATGGCCATGGCGCCGCTCAGCAGGACGAAGGCGAACTCGCCGCAGGGCCCGAGGAGCAGGGCGGTCTCCACTGCAGGCGACGTGCCGATGCGAAACATGCGCGACAGGCCATAGATGATGGTGGCCTTGATCGCCACGAGGATGGCCGCGGCGCAGAGAATGCGGAGCGGATGCGCGATCAGTCCGTCAAGATCGATGCTGAGCCCGACGACCAGGAAGAAGGCCCCGAGCAAGAGTCCCTTGAAGGGCTCGATGATGGCCTCGATCGCGCGGCGAAACTCGGTCTCGGCGAGGAGCAGGCCGGCGATGAAGGCGCCGAGCGACATCGACAATCCGGCCAGCGTGGCGCCCGCGCCAGCGCCGACAGCGATGAGAAGCGTCGCCGCCATGAACAGGTCCGGGCTATGGGTCTGTGCCGCGAAGCGCAGCAGCGGGCGCAGGGCGTAGCGTCCGACCAGCACGATCACTGCGATGGCAACGGCCGCCTGGGCAAGGGCAACAAAGACGCTGAACAGCACCGAGCCGTCGGTTCTCTGGCCGAGAATGGTGACGAGCAGCAGGAGCGGGATCACGGCCAGATCCTGGAACAGCAGGATCGCGAAGCTCGTCCGTCCGGTCTGGGTAGCCAGGCGCTTGGCGTCCGACAGCAGCTGCACGACGATGGCCGTCGAGGACAGCGACATGGCGGCGCCGGTGACCAGCGCCGTGCTGCTGTCGAATCCGAGCGCCATCAGGATCGCGGCAACCACGACGAGCGTGGCCAGCACCTGCAGCCCGCCCAGGCCAAACACCAGCTTCCGCATGCTGTTCAGACGGTCGAAGGACAGTTCGAGGCCGATGAGGAACAACAGGAAGACGACGCCGAGTTCGCCGAACTGGGCGAGGCTTTCCTGATGGTTGAGTTCCAGGGCCTGCAGCGGCGGAAACACGCGGGCGATCTGGCCCAGCACATCGGCACTCAGCAGGATGCCGACGCTGAGATAGGCGAGCACCGCGTTGATACCGACCCGCATGAACAGCGGCACCACCAGCCCGGACACGCCGAGGATGATCAGAAACTCCTTGTAGTGCGAGATCGTGCCGGATTCCATGTGTCGCTCCTGGGCGACATCATGTGGTAATGCCTGCGAATTGCAAGAATAGAAGTTGAATGAGGACAAGATGACTTCGGGACAGAAGCGGGCACGCGATCTTGGTCTCCCCTTTCCGGGGCGCCCGGGCCGGTGGAATGCCATCACCGACGTGGCGGGCGTCGAAGTGGGAACCGTGACTCTGATCGAGGGTTCGGGCCCGCTCGTCGTCGGCAAGGGACCGGTACGCACGGGCGTCACGGCAATCCTGCCGCGCGGCAGGAAGATGGCGCATGTGCCCTGCGCGGCCGGCTACTATGCGCTGAACGGCAATGGCGAGATGACCGGTGTCGTCTGGATCGAGGAGTGCGGCGAGCTGCAGACGCCCATCACGCTGACCAACACGCATTCCTGCGGCGTCACCCGCGACGCGACCATCCGCTGGCTGGTGTCGCGCGGCATCGGTACTGGCCAGGACTGGGGCCTTCCTGTCGCTGCGGAAACCTCGGATAGCGACCTCAATGACATGAACGGCTTTCACGTGACAGCGGAGCACACACTGGCCGCCCTTGATGGCGCGCGCGGCGGCCCGGTCGAGATGGGAAGCGTCGGCGGCGGCACCGGCATGATGACCTATGACTTCAAGGCCGGCAACGGCTCGGCCTCGCGCCTGGTCGAGATCGCGGGCAAAAGCTATACGCTCGGCGTCTTCGTTCAATCGAACTTCGGCCGCCGCGAGGACCTGACGGTGCTGGGGGTGCCGGTCGGCCAGTCGATCCGGCGCGATCAGCTGCGCGGCAAGGACCAGGGCTCCATCATCGCGATCGTGGCCACGGACGCGCCGCTCATGGCCCACCAGCTCAAGCGCCTGGCGCGGCGTGTGCCGGTTGGACTCGCCCGCACCGGCACCGTGGGCAACAACTCGTCCGGAGACATCTTCCTCGCCTTCTCCACGGCCAATGCCGCAGCGCTGGCCGCGCGCGACGGCGCGACAGTGACGTTCGAGGCACTGCCCAACGCCAGCATCGATTCCCTGTTCCGGGCGACGGTGGAGGCAACCGAGGAGGCGGTGATCGACTCGATGCTGTGCAGCAGCACCATGGTCGGACGCGATGGCAACACCGCCATTGCCTTGCCTCATGACGAAGTGCTGGCAATTCTTCGGCAGGCAGGACGGCTGTGAGCGGGACTGGTGGGTCCGACCTGGAGGCGCCGAGCGACCTGCCGCGGGCCACATCCGGTGGGCAATCGTGAGCAGGTCACTGACAGGACCGCGTTCTGATGGTAGTATTGGCGCAGACTTCAACGGAGGTTAATCATGACAAGGAACGTGGGCGGACTCGATCGGGTGGTGCGGGTGATCGTCGGGCTGGCGCTGCTGTGGTACGCGCTGCTGGCGCCGGCCACCGGATACAATTGGGTCGGCTGGCTCGGTATCGTGCCGCTCATCACCGCATTTGTCGGCATGTGCCCGCTCTACAATCTGATCGGCGTCAACACCTGCGCGGCCAAGCGGGCCTGATCCGTGGCCGGCTTGCGGCGGCCATGCAAAATCACTATGGCATGGCGCCATGAAAGAGGATTCACGACAGCGCCACCGCGATGCGGGGCTTCAGGCGCTCAGGACGGAAGCTGAAGGCCTGAACCTTCTGGCGGCCTCGTTTGATGAGAGTGTCGCGGAGTCCTTTGACAAGGCGGTGGACCTGATTCTCGAGACCACCGGCCGGACCATCGTGTCCGGCATGGGCAAGAGCGGGCATATCGGGCGGAAGGTAGCCGCCACGCTGTCCTCGACGGGAACGCCTGCGCTCTTCATCCATCCGGCCGAGGCCAGCCATGGCGACCTCGGCGGCATCACCGCGGCGGACGTGGTGATCCTCCTGTCGAATTCGGGCGAGAGCGCCGAACTGCAGACCATCATCGCCTATGCCAAGCGCTTCGCCGTGCCCATGATCGCAGTGACCTCGCGCGCCGACAGCACGCTTGGGCGCCAGGCCAATGTGGTGCTGCAGACGCCGGCCGCCGCCGAGGCCTGTCCCAACGGGCTGGCGCCCACCACCTCGACGCTACTGCAGCTGGCGCTCTGCGACGCGCTCGCCGTGGCGCTGCTCAAGGCGCGCAACTTCCAGCCCGCGGATTTTCGCATCTACCATCCTGGCGGGAAGCTGGGCGCGGTCATCCGCACGGTCGAATCCCTCATGCACAAGGGCGATGATCTGCCCGTCGTCGGGCGCCACCTCACCATGCGCGCGGCGATTCCCGAAATGACCAGCCGGGCCATGGGACTGCTTCTCGTTGTCGACGACGAGGGGCGAACCGAGGGCATCATCACCGATGGCGACCTGCGCCGTCACATGACCGATCCGCAGATCCTTGACCGCAAGGCCCATGAGATCATGACCCGGAACCCGCGGCGCATCGCGAGCGACCGGCTTCTGGCGGAGGCCGCGCAGATCTTCGAGAGACACGCCATCACGTCGCTGCTGGTCACCGATTCCGACGGCCGGGTGGTTGGTCTGCTGAGACTGGCAGACCTCTTGAAGCACGGCGTCCTATGACCGCCGCTTGCGTTCCTTCGCCAGGCGGGTGACGCGTCCTTCCTTCACAAGATAGAGCCGGTCGGCGATGTCGGTCCAGGCGGGGCGGTGGGTGATCGCCACGATGGTGAAGAGGCCGCGAAGGCCTGCGATGTTGCTGACGATGTCGGCTTCGGTCCGCCCGTCCAGCGCGCTGGTCACCTCATCGAGGATCAGCACCTTCGGCTTCGTCACCAGCGCGCGCGCCAGTGAAATACGCTGGCGCTGGCCGCCCGACAGCTTGCCGCCCATTTCGCCGACGTCAGTATCGAGGCCGTGTGCCAGATTGGCGAGGAACTCGCCGGCACCGGCAAGCTCCAGGGCCTCGACGATCTGCGCGTCGGGAATGGAGGGATCGTTGAGCGAGATGTTGTCGCGGATGCTGGCATGCAGCAGGCTCAGTTCCTGCGGCACATAGCCGATCTGCCGGCGCCAGGCACGGATGTCGACGTCGGACAATGGATCGGCGCCGATCATGATGCGGCCGCTGGTCGGCCGGTTGAGTCCGATCAGGAGATCGATGATGGTGGTCTTGCCGGCTCCCGACGAGCCGCTGAGGACGGAAATCCTGTTCGCCGGAAACTCGATGTCGACGTTGTGCAGGATCGGCGTCGACCCGTGCGAGAAACTGACATCCTCGAAGCGGCAGGACTTGCCGATGTCTGGCGCCTTGACACCCGTGAGCTGTTCCTTGTGCTGCTCGGCAAGCTCGATCAGTTCGGTGGTGCGGAGATAGGCGCTCTCCACCTGGGTAGCGATCACCATGAACTTCTGGATCTTCGCGATCGACGTGATGATCTGGTAGAAGATCATGCCGCTGACCGCCAGTTCGGGCAGGGGGATCTTCCAGTAGGTGTTCGCGAGATAGACGCCGCCCGCGACGATGATGGCCACGAGCGCGTCGCTCAGCTGATTCAAACCATGCATCGACAGCTGGCGGGTGACCAGAGACCGCTTCAGCCGGCGCAGCGTTCCGGCGAGCGAGGTCAGCATGGTCTCGTAGCGCTCCATGGTCTTGAGCGGCTTGATGTTGTTCAGCATGTCGACCATCAGCACGGTCAGCGTCGCGGTGCTGTCCGTCTGCTTGAATCCTGCCCTGCGGGTGATGCGCACCAGCTTGGTGGTGACCAGCGAGACCAAAAGGCCGAAACCCAGCCCGACCAGTGCGATCTTCGGGTTCACCAGGATGCCAACGATGGCGTACATCGTGGCCTGCACCGAATAGGAGACGACCATGGCCGCCAGCGAATAGGCGTCGCCCGAGCGGCCGCAATCATTGCTGATGGCATTGGCGAAGCGCCCGCCGCTCTGCTCGGCATAGAAGCTCCAGCGGGCCTCGAAGATTGCGGCGATCAGGCGCTTGCGCAGATTGTTGGCGACGCGCGCGCTGGACACGCCGGCATAGGACAGTGCCGCGAAGGCGAGGATGGCCTTCAGCAGGATCATCGAGATGATCAGCAGGACCATGTTGCCGACGCTCGGCGCCAGCCCGAGCCAGCCCATGCCGTCGCGGATGATGGTGTTGAGGCGCGACGACCCATCGCTGTCGCCACCGGCGATGGCCGTGATCACCGGGAGCAGGGTGCCGATTCCGATCGCTTCCGCCAGCCCGCCCAGCAGAAGGCAGATCAGAACAGCATAGGGCTGCGTCTCCTCTGCGTTGAAGAAGATGCTGAAAACGCGCTTCATGCGATCACGTCAGTCGGCTGTCCCGGCTCGTCACGCCGGGACCAATAGAGAGTTGGCGAGGGGAACTCAAGCGGGCGGCGCGGTCGGATCCGGCAGAAGGTCTCAGATCCATCCGATTCGGCGCGGCTTGAGGGCAGTGAACCAATGTCGCAGGGACGAGGCGACACCCTCGGTCAGATCAACCGTTTTCAGCGGCTTGAGATCATCGTCCAGCACGTAGACACGAGGAATGGCCGTGGCGATGCGGAACGCCGCCGCGTCAGCGTCATTTAACCCTTCGATGATTCGGATCAGTCCGCGCAGCGCGCTGGTATGGGCCACGACGAGAAGCTGCTTGCCGGACTTGAGATCAGGGGCGATCGACTCGTGCCAGAGCGGTGCCACGCGCTCGGCCGCCTGCGCCATGCTCTCGGTGTGTGGCTGGTCGGCGAGCGGGATCATGGGCAGGCGGGCCAGCTGTTCCTGCCAGCGTGGATCGCCCTCGTCGAGCGGTGGCGGCACGACATCGAAGGAGCGGCGCCACGCGACCACCTGGCTGTTGCCATAGCGCTCGGTCATGGCGGCGCGTGTTTCGCCCTGGAGAGCGCCGTAGTGCCGCTCATTGAGCCGCCATTCGCGGCGCACGGGAAGCTCGCTTGCCTTCATCTCGTCCAGCATGATGTCGAGCGATTGCCGGGCCCGTGCCAGGCAGGACGTGTAGCAGAGGTCGAATTGCAGCCCGCTCCGAACCAGTGCCTGGGCCGCCTTGCGCGCTTCCTTCATGCCGGTCTCGCTCAGCGGCGTGTCACCCCAGCCGGCAAAGCGGTTCTGTTCTCCCCAGAGCGTGGCGCCGTGGCGCATCAGGACAAGTGTTGGCATGATCGATGTCGGTTCCGTGCAGCGCCTGTTAGAGCATCTTTCCGCACTTGAAAACCGATCAATGTCGGTCCAAACACCGGCCACCATGCCTCACCTTCCCGGACATCGCGGGCGCAGCCGGTCATGACGGCGTCCGACCCTCCACATGTCTGGCTGCTGATCGACGACCGGCCCGGCCACCGCACGCAAGTGGAGGGCCTTGCGCGGGTCATGGGCTGGCCCGCCGACTCCCGTGAGCTTTCGTTCAACATTCTGAATCACTTGCCCAATCCACTGCTGGGCGCTGGGCTCTGGTCGCTCGGCCGCGGCAGCGCGGCCGCGCTCGTCGCGCCCTGGCCGGAGCTGGTCATCGGCATGGGCCGGCGGGTGCTGCCTGTTGCGCGATGGATCAAGGCGCAGAGCGGGGGCCGCACCCGTATCGTGCTGCTGGGGCGCAAGGCCGGCGGGGCGGCACGGGTGGCCGACCTCTATGTCAGCTGCATCCACTTTGGTGCCTTGCCCAGTCCGCGCCTCTTCGAACTGGCCGTTCCGCCAACCAAGGTCGACCGGCAGAGCCTTGGCGCGGCGCGCCAGGCGCGCCCCGACCCGCTGTCCGGCCTTCCGCGACCTCGCATCGTTTTGCTTGTCGGAGGGCCAACGGCCCAGCACGGATGTCCTGCAACGTTCGCGGCGCGGATGGCGCGTGAGGTCATGGCCGCCGCTGCAGCGCTCGGTGGCAGTCTCGCCATCGTCACCAGCCGCCGCACGCCGCAGGATGCTGTTGCGGCCATGGCCGCCGCCGCCCCACAGGCGCATCTGCATGTGTGGGAGGCGAAGCGCGCCGACAATCCCTATCTGAGTTATCTTGCGGCGGCCGACGGGCTTGTCATCACTGGCGAAAGCGAATCGATGCTGGCGGAGGGCGCGGCGACCGGCCTGCCCATCACCATCTATCCGCTGCTGGCCAGGCCCGATGGCTACAAGGCCCGGATCGTCAAGGCGCTACGCGCGCGCGCTCGGGGGAATGACGCGATGGCAGGATTCTGCCGCAATTTGTTCGAACGGGGCTGGCTGGCACCGCCGCGCGACCTTGCCCTCATGCACCGTGCCATGGAGGATGCTGGTCTCGCGCGCCTCTACGATGGGTCCGTGAACATGGAGAAGCCGCGTCCCAATCGCGACCTCGAGCGCTTGCGCGCGCGGATCGGGCAACTGATCGAGGGCCACCCGTGAGCCCGCCCGGCGGGATCATGGCGCGGCTTGGACTTGTTGCCGCCCAGGCAGAGCGGGGCCTGCTGCTGGTGGGCGATGATCCTTTGGCCTTCAATGCCGTGCGTGACCTCGTTGCCGCTCTGAAAGCGCGCGACAGCCGGTTTCACCTGCTCGCGGGGAGCGCGGTTCCGGCCACGGCCGTTCGGCTCCGGACCATCCTGCCGGATGTGGAGCAGGTCGCCATGCCCTATGGCAATCCGGTTTCCGGCGATGTCTTCCTGCGCCGCCTGAACATCCGCCTGGCCGTGCTGCTGGAGACACCGGAGCGGACGGCCGCGGCGGCCTTGCTCGCGAGCCTCAGGCGGCAGGCCATCACAGTGGTGACCGTATCGGCTCGCGGCGCCGAGCGGATCGATCCGCAGTCGCCTGCCGCGCGGGCCAGCGAGCGGCTGCTCGCAATCGGGGCTCCTGCGGCCCACGCTGTTCCCGAGGGACTTCCGCTCGCGGCGGTCACCGACCTGCTGGCGGCCATGATGGCACGGGATCTGAAGCCGCTCCGGCAGGAGAATTCGCTGATCCTGGCGCCGGCACGGAGCCTGGTGCGCCTGTCCCGCGGACCGGAAGGCCGTCGTGTCCTCGGTTGGCGCTTTCGGCGGTTGACCTCGGTTGACGCGTTGCAGGAGCAGCTCGGCCATCCGGGCACCATCCTCTGTCTGGGCAACGGGCCGTCGTCCGAGTCGGAGGCGCTGAAACAGTACCCTCACGACGCGCTGTTCCGGGTCAATCATTCCTGGCTCAAGCGGCCCGCATTCAACAGGCCGGATGTCGTCTTCACCGGGGGCGGACCCACGATGCGGGCCGTCTCGGGTGCCATCTTCGGGCTGCAGGCCCTGGGCGCCGAAGTCCGGCTTGCCTCCACCCGCGGTCTCAATCCGCTGTCGCGGGGCTGCACCTTCTTCAATGTTCACGACCTGACCGGAAGCCTCGAGGCCTTCGACTGGGGCCATCTGCGCCCGACCAATGGTGCCAGCATGCTGGCCGCGGCCGTGGCCCTGGCACCGGCGCGGCTGATCATCGCGGGAATCGACCTGTTCCAGCATCCGGAGGGCAGCTATCCCGGCGACAGCGCCAGCGCCAATGCCTATGCGCCAGGTCACAGCCGGGAGACCGAACTGGAGTTCATTCTCGGGCTGCTGGCCACCTATCGCGGCGAGCTTGTCATCGTCGGCGACATCCTGGCGGCGGCCTGGAAGGCCCACAGGGCGGCTCTGCCCCGGGGCTGAGCCAGCGAGGTGTCGGCCAACCCGGCAAGGCTGTGGATAAGTCGGGCATTGGGTGACCACCGACCGCCTTGCTTTCGGCATGATTTGGGCCGTATGAGGGTGAAGCCGCTGCCGAACCCCACGATGCGATTGATCCTGGTCATGTCGCAGGAGGGTATCCCCGGTGTCTTAATCGTCCGGGGTTAGACGTTCGCGATTCAACAACGAGAGGCGCCGCGCATATGCGGCGTGATGGACATGGCAAGGAAATACAAGAAGGAAGGCCAATTCAAGACGCGCTGGTACAACCGCACGCCGCGCTATTGGTTCCAGAAGGATCTCGTGCGGCCCGAAGGCGTACGCGATTTCCCGGAAGTCCTGCGCCTCGACGTGGCGCCCGGCGTCAAGCCGAACGGCAAGCCGCCGGTCAGGATCTTCCTCGGAACCGAGGCCGGCCAGTATCGCGCCGAGCGCGTCTTCGTCTGGTCGGTCATCAACACCCGGGATCCGGCCCGCGTCTACGAGATCTACTTCATGAAGAACCTGAAGGGATACGACCGTACCGGATGGAAGACCGGATTCACAAACTACCGTTATGGCATTCCGACCATGGGTGGCGGCAAGGGCCGCGCCATCTACAATGACGTTGACCAGATCTATCTGTCCGACGTGGGGGAGCTGTTCGATCTCGACATGGGCGGCGCCGGCATGATGTGCATCACCGAGCGCGAGACCTCGGTCATGCTCATCGACTGCGAGAAGATGATCAAGGTGTGGACGCTGAAGGACGCGCAGGGCGGAAAGACGCACAGCTTCTTCCGCGACACCGTGCATGACCACAAGCTCTGGGCCCGGCTGCCTGGCGAATGGAATGCGCGCGACGAGGAATATTCCCCGGACAAGTCGAAATGCTTCCACTTCACCACGCTGCAGACCCAGCCATGGCAGCCCTTCCCCGACGTGCTGCGTTATGAGCCGCATCCGGATGGAGAGGTCTGGTTCTCGCTCGAGCGCGCGGCCGACAAGGCCCGCTTCAACATCTTCACCAGGGAAACGCCGAGCCGCCGCTTCGGCGAGATGATCGGCCAATACAAGGAGCTTGCGGCCGGCAAGGGATCTCCGGATGTGGCGGCCATGGTGGTCGAGCGTCCATTGGCGAGCGCGCTGAGCGACGTGGCCAAGCTTGCCAAGGAGACGGGCGCGTCCAGCCTCCTCGATTTCGGCGCCGGAACCGGCAAGGCCTACGGCGCGACCGGGCCGTCGGCAACCCATGCCTCATGGCCCGGCATCGCGGTGACACTCTACGATCCGATGACCCAGGCCTTCCCGCAGCCGCAGGCGGAGCGCTATGGCGGCGTCATCGCTGTTGGCGCGCTGCAGCATGTGCCGGAGGAAGACATCGGCTGGGTGCTGGACGAGATGTTCAAGTCTGCCGACTCCTTCGTCTACGCGATGGTTCCAGCCGCTGCGGCGACGCAGTCGCTGCCGAACGGCGCGCCGGCACCCTGCAACGTGCAGAAGCCGGAATGGTGGAAGGGCCAGTTCGAGGCTGCCGCCAAGCGCTGGCCCGGCATCCGCTGGCAGGTCCGCGTCGTCGACAGGTCTGGTGCCGCCGGCGGCCAGCTGTTCGAAGGCAGCGGGTCGATGGCACGGGCCGCCTAGACGCCATGCTTCAGTACGAAAACATGAGGTTCGAGTACGAACCCTTCCCGATCGGCGTGGCACGCCCGGTCTTCGAGCCGGGCCTCTACAAATCCATGGTGGAGAGCTTTCCGCCGATCGAGCTCTTCGAATACAAGGCCGACAAGGGCGACAAGTACTCGCTGTCGCAGGTGAACAATCCCGGCAAGTACCGCAGATACGTGCAATCTTCGCCACCCTGGCGCGCCTTCCACCAGTTCATCCGCTCCGGAGATTTCGTCTCCGGTGCGCTGGACATGCTGAAGCGTCATGGATTCGACCTTGGCCTGCCCATCCCGGGCTTCGCCGAGCGCCTCTATCTCAAGGCGCGGGCCATCAAACGCGGCAATCCGGTGCCGCATTTCCCGACGATCAAGTCGCGCTTCGAGTTCTCGGCCATGCCGATCACGGGCGGCAACATCCTTCCGCACACCGATCATCCGAAGAAGCTCATCACCATGGTCATCCCCATGTTGCGCGAGAACGAGTGGAACACGGCGTGGGGCGGCGGCACCTCGATGGTCTGGCCGAAGGACAAGACCAAGATCTTCAATCGCATGAACCACTATCTGGGCTTCGATGACGTGGAGCGGCGCGAGACCTTTCCCTTCGAGCCCAACCAGTGCCTGGTCTTCATCAAGACCAACAATTCCTGGCACGCCGTGTGGCCGATGACGGGCAATGATCCGAAGATCCTGCGCAAGACCCTGACCATCAACATCGAGAGCAGCTGACGTGAGAGCCCGCCGTCCGACCCGTCTGCCGGTGCATGCATGAGTTCTGGATCCACGCACGAGGCGCTGGACAAGCACGAGGTGGTGAAGCCGCCGTCGGACACGTCCTTTGCCTATACCTTCACGGGTGTCTTCGCGGTTCTTGCCGCCTTCACGTGGTGGCACAGCGGGGCGACGTGGAAGCTCTATGCCTGCCTGGCCGTGTCGGCGGTCTTCGGTATCTTCGGACTCGTTTCGCCGGCGACGCTGCGGCCGCTCAACCTGCTTTGGCTCAAGTTCGGCCTGCTGCTGCACAAGGTCATCAATCCCCTCATCATGGGACTGCTGTTCTTCGGTGTCTTCGCGCCGATGGGCTTCCTCATGCGGGCCTTCGGCGTTGATTTCTTGCGGATTCGCGGGAAATCTGCTTCTGACAGCCATTGGGCGGTGAAGGACGAGGAAAGCCTGCCCGAAAGTTCAATGAAGAACCAGTTCTAGGAGCTGTCGATGTCGTTTCTGAGCGAGTTGTGGGCCTTCATGCGCGCCCGCAAGAAGCTGTGGATGCTTCCCATCATCATCATGGCGCTGCTGCTTGGCGGCCTGGTGGTGCTGACCAAGGGATCGGCGGTCGCGCCCTTCATCTACACGATTTTCTAGGCAGGATGCGGATACTCGGCATTTCCTGCTTCTATCACGACAGCGCTGCGGCACTGGTCGAGGACGGCCGCATCGTCGCGGCCGCCCAGGAAGAACGGTTCACCCGCAAGAAGCATGATGATGCATTTCCGGCGCGGGCGATCCGTTCCTGCCTGGCCCAGGCGGGGCTGGCCCCCGCCGACATCGATCACGTGGTGTTCTACGAGAAGCCGTTCATCAAGTTCGAACGGCTGATCGAGACCTACCTGATGTTCGCGCCGCGCGGCTTCGGTTCATTCATGAAGGCCATGCCGCTGTGGCTGAAGGAGAAGCTGTTTCTCAAGCGCCTGCTGCTGGAGAATCTGCGCGAGATCGACGCCGATGCGGACTGGCGCCCGAAGCTGCTGTTCTCCGAACATCATCTCAGCCATGCCGCCAGCGCCTTCTATCCGTCGCCCTTCGACAAGGCGCTGATCCTCACCATGGACGGCGTCGGCGAATGGGCCACGACTTCTGCCGGGATTGGCGAGGGGAACAAGATCCGGATCGAGCGCGAGATCCGTTTTCCGCACTCGCTGGGGTTGCTCTATTCGGCCTTTACTTACTACACGGGTTTCAAGGTGAACTCCGGCGAGTACAAGGTGATGGGGCTGGCGCCCTATGGCGAGCCGAAGTTCAGCAAGCTGATTTTCGACAATCTGATCGATCTGCGGGACGACGGGTCCTTCCGTCTGAACATGGACTACTTCGACTACTGCACGGGCCTGCGCATGACCAATGCCCGCTTCGACGCGCTGCTGGGCGGGCCGGCGCGGAAGCCCGACGAGTTGCTCACCCAGAGGCACATGGATCTTGCCGCCTCGATCCAGGACGTGACCGAAACAGTGGTCATCCGCATGGCGCAGAATCTGGCGAAGCAGACGGGACTGAGGGATCTTTGCCTTGCCGGCGGCGTGGCGCTGAACTGCGTGGCCAATGGCAAGCTGTTGCGGACCGGCAGCTTCGACCGTATCTGGATCCAGCCCGCCGCGGGCGATGCGGGTGGCTCGCTCGGTGCGGCGCTTGCCGCCTATCACCTGCATGCCGGCGGCGCCCGCACGGTCGAGACTGCGCCGGATGCCATGTCGGGCTCCTATCTTGGACCATCCTACGGGCGGCGCGAGATCGAAACGGCACTGACGGCTGCAGGCGCCCGCTTTGTCTGGATCGAGAGCGACGACGAGGTGGTGCGGCGGACCGCAAAGGCCCTGGCCGAAGGCAAGGCCGTGGGCTGGATGCAGGGCCGCATGGAGTTCGGTCCGCGCGCCTTGGGCAACCGGTCGATCCTGGGCGATCCGCGCTCGCCCACCATGCAGAAGCTGCTCAATCTCAAAGTAAAGTTCCGCGAGTCCTTCCGGCCCTTCGCGCCCTCTGTGCTGCGCGAGGAGGTGGCCGACTGGTTCGAGCTCGATTGCGACAGTCCCTACATGCTGCTGGTGGCCGATGTGGTGAAGCGGCGCCGTCGCGAGATGACGCCGGACGAGAAGGCGCTGTTCGGCATCGACAAGCTGAACATTGCCCGATCCGACATTCCGGCGGTCACCCACGTCGACTTCTCGGCACGCGTTCAGACTGTGCACAAGGAAACCAATCCGCGCTACCACGCGCTGATCTCGGCCTTCCGCGATATCTCCGGCTGTCCCGTGCTGGTGAACACCAGCTTCAACGTGCGCGGCGAACCCATCGTGGAATCAGCGTCTGACGCGTTCCGGTGCTTCATGGGCACGGACATCGAGATGCTGGTCTGCGGCAACGCGGTGCTGCTGAAGGATGAGCAGGACCAGAAACTGAAGCTCGACTACAAGAACGCATTCGAACTGGATTGAAGTCAGACTTTAGAATTTCTTGCGCGGAATTCTGATGCATTCTCGTATCGTCGCCGCATGCTGCCTCGCGCGACCGGGCATTGCTCATGCCGTGATCATTCAACTTAATGGTGCGGGTGAGGTCAGTAAGTTACACTTGGTACACTAAGTTCAATTAGAGGCACTCTTGTAATCTGCTGCTGAATTTGGCATCCGGCTTGTGCCTGTGCCGAGGACTGTGTAAGTTGCCATACAAGAAACCAGATAAGAATTGAGCGCCAGCCTGAGCGCAGCCAGGACGTCCGGGAGCGACCAACATCACCTCGCCTTCAGCCGCTGACGATCAGTCTGTTGCAGAGCTTCTTCGCGAGGAAGAGTTCCGCTACCAGAGCATTCCGCTGCCAGGAGGGGTGCGGACGCCGGGGACTGATCGGTCAAACACACTTGACAAGATCCTTCCCGCCGATCTCACTGGAAAGTCGGTTCTCGACATCGGATGCAGGTACGGCTTCTTTTCCTTCGAGGCGGCTCGCCGTGGCGCGCGGCGGGTGTTGGGCGTCGATTTTGACCAGGAGGCCTTGATCAAGGCACGGAAGGTCTCGGCAATCAACAAGCTCGATGTCGAGTTCCGCGAGGCGGATGTTTCCAGAAACGATCTGACGGAAACCTTCGACTATGTGCTGTGCCTGAACGTGCTGCACCATCTGCGCGATCCGATCGGCGTTCTCAATCATCTGATCGACATCGCGAACGAGCGCCTCATCCTCGAGGTGGCAGGCCTGTGGGGCAATGACCGCCGCAAGATCTTCCAGAAGAATTCTCCAGCGACATGGCTCATTCATCCGCTTCCACTGGCCCAGTCGGTCCTCGATCGCCTGCCTCTGATCATGCTGGGGGCCGACAAGCGCTCCTTCGAGGCCAACTTCTTCTTTTCGCGCGCGGCCATCGAAAGCCTGCTGATGCACCGCAACCGGCTGTTCTGGCGGGCAGAGATCTTTTCGTCGCCGTTCAAGGGCCGCTTCATCTGCATCGCCGAGAAGCTGAGGTTCGACGAGCTGCTGGTGGTGGCGGGGCCATCCTGCTCCGGCAAGCGGAGCTTCATCGGGCGGCTACAGCGGAACGAACTGCCCGAGATCGATGCGTTTGCCAGCGATCGGCCGGAAAGGCCCTGGATCATGGGGACGCCCAACCATCTGAGCGAGCTGCCCGCGGCGCACCTCGAGAAGTTCGTCTATCATTACGACATCATGCGACCGTATCTGCGGGGTCCCTTCAACTATACCCGTGACCGGGCGACGGATCTGTTCGCCCTAGGCAAGCGCACCAGCGTCCTCACTCTGATCGGCGATCCGGCCGAGCTGTCCCGGCGCTGGCAGGAACGGGAACTGGCCAGGAAGACCTACCTCGGGGTCTTCGTGGGATCGGGCGCCAAGCGCAAGCGCCGGATGATCAAGGTTCTGGCCGACCGCGAGAAGATCAGGGGCGTCTATGACCTGTGGTTCGACTTCCTGACCACCAAGCCGGGCAAGCATGTCATTCTCGACACGCGGGACGCCGCGGCCAAGGTCGTTCCTGTCGAAGCCTGGCGGGAGATCCGCGAGACGCTGTGAGGCGGTCTCAGAAATCGAAGTAGATGAACTTCGCCGAACTGCCCTGGCTGACGGTCAGGGCCAAGATCCAGCAGAAGACGATGACCGGAACGATCAGTGTCCAGGACAGCCTTGAGACGCCGAGGCGGATCCAGGCATGCCGGTCCAGACGGTGGGTGGCGAAGAACACGGCCAGCAGCAGGAGCGGAAAGACATTGAGCGCCATCTGGGCCGTCACGTCGTGCCAGCTGCCGGTGAAGGGTCCTGTGGCGACGCGCAGCGCCGTTGCGAAGTCCGGCGCGCGGAAGAAGATCCAGGTCCAGGCGACGAAATGGAACGTCAACAGGACGCCCAGCCAGCGCGGAATCCCGAGGCTCCGCCTGGAAATCCCATGGACGAGAACCAGTGCGAGGCCATGCAGGAGACCCCAGGTCAGGAAAGTCCAGTTGGCGCCGTGCCAGAGTCCTCCGAGACCCATGGTGACGAGCAGGTTCAGGTTGCGCCTGCTCGGGCCCTTCCGGCTGCCGCCCAAGGGAATATAGAGATAGTCGCGCAGCCAGTGAGATAATGTAATGTGCCAGCGCCGCCAGAACTCGATGATGGAGGTGGCGCAATAGGGGCGGAGGAAGTTGGTCGGCAGGCGGATGCGCAGGATGTAGGCCAGTCCGATGGCCATGTCGGTGTAGCCGCTGAAGTCGCAGTAGATCTGCGCCGAAAATCCATAGATCGCGAGCAGGTACTCGAAGGCCGAGTGGGCGCCCGGATTGCGGTAGACCGGCTCGACCACGGCCGCGAGCTGGTCGGCGATGACCAGCTTCTTGAACAGGCCCAGCGTGAAGATGCTGGCGCCCAGCAGAAAGCGCGCGCCCAGTGCTGCCCGCAATTGCCTGAGTTGGGGGATCAGTTCGTTGGGCCGCAGGATGGGACCGGCCACCAGGTGCGGGAAGAACAGGACATAGGCCAGAAGGACGGAGAGACTCTTCTCCGGCAAGAAGCGCTTGCGGAAGACGTCCACAACGTAGGCGATCACGGTGAAGGTGATGAACGAGATGCCGAGCGGAAGGCCGAAGAGGAGGCCATCCAGCGATGGCGTGGCAGTCCGAAGTCCCAGCACCGGCACGAGACTGGCAGCCAGGAGATGCGCGTACTTGATCACCAGCAAAGGTGCAAGGAGCAGGGCGACGGTGATGGCCATGCGGCGCTTGCGCGATGCTGCGTCGGCGGCCGACTCCATCCAGGCCGTGCCGGCGAAGGCGAGCAGGGTCAGCGTATAGGGTACCCAGACATAGTCAACGCGCCACCAGGCATAGAAAACCGTACCGCCGACGATGATGAGATAGTTCCGGTAGCGGGCCGGGATGAGAAGATGCAGCAGCAGGTAGACTGCAAAGAACGGAAAGAACTGCCATTCGCTGAAGACCATCTGCGGCGACCCACTCCGATTGGCTAGGGCTGCAGGCGCAGGATGGGGTAGAGCTGATCGGCCATGATCTTGTGGCCCAGGCCGTTGGGATGCGGATCGCCCGGCATGGCCCAGATGTCCTCGGGTTTCAGATCCAGGAATCCCGGCAGGAGATCGACATAAGTGTAGCCATCTTCCTTCGCGATCTGCTCCATCTGTTGATGGATTTTCAAGAAGGGATAGTTCGTAAGATTGTGGACGTCAGGCATCATGGCGAGATAGATGCGGATGTTGTTCTGCCGGGCATAGTCGGCGAGCTTCTTGAGCTGCGCCCGCATGGTCTTGAAGCCCTCGGAGGCCGGATCGTAGACGGCATTGTAGTGATCGACCAGCGCGGTCTCGCCCTTCGGCCCCAGCACGTTCTGGATCGCGGCCCAGACGGTCACCGCGAGTTCGCTGTTGCGCAGCAGGATGTTGCCGCCGCCCGAGTCGAGCTGTTCGGCGTCACGCAGGAAATACTCGACGACGATGTCGGTTGGCTTCAGATCTTCGAGGTTGCGGAAGAAGTTCTCGGTGTAGCGCAGCGCGTTGTAGTTGCCGATGCCGGCATTGAGGACCTGGACCTGCTGGCCATCTGTGGCGAACTGCTGCTGGAGGCGGGCGGTGACGGTCTCCTCCTCGGGTACGCCCCAGCCCAGCGTGATCGAGCCGCCAAGGAAGAGGATGCGGCGACCACCCGGCGGCAGCGGCTCCAGCGGCCCGCCGCGCAGTCCATACTCGTTGAGTCGGATGTCGACCGACTGCAGCACCGCGGAGGTATTGCGCAAGTGCTCGTGGCCGAGTTCGGGGACGGCGCTTGGCGTCTTCAACTCCTTGGCGTAACGCCACATCTCGATGTTGTAATTCTTCATCGAGCTGTTCTGCAGGCGCAGGATGAACTCTCCCGCCAGGAGGCTGACCCCGAGAGCGACCAGGAAGAGGATGGCCGACCCCAGAATGTTGCGGACTTTCATGACCCCACCGCTGGTCCGTTGTGACCGGCCAGTGGTTGGCACAAGTCAATTGCCCTGTAAACAGGGCATCTTGTGCGAAGTTTCCGCCAGACCGGGGCCGCCTGGAAGGCTGTGACACAAGTACGGCTTTCCAATCCTGTGCGGGCTTGGTAAGGGGCTGCAAACCCCGGCCTTGGGACTTTGAAGTGGTGATGGCATGAGAAAGCTCCTCATTCCGCTGACGGCTGTGCTGATCATGCTGGTCTTCGCCCTGGCAGCGATGGAAGTGGTGCTGCGGCTGGTTCCCTCACTCATGTCGGTGGCCGTCATCGAGCGGATGCATCCGGATCTGCGATCCGCCATTGCCGCACAGCTCAAGCTGCCCGTGGCGGAAGACCACATCGTCATCTCCTCGGAGGAACGGAGCGACAAGGGTCCGAATCTCTACGTCACCAAGCCCGATCGGGACTATTTCCGGCCCGCCGACCCCATCGACCATGATTTTGGCGCCATCGACATGTTCCATTCCGACATCCGCGGATTCTGCAACCCGCTGGATCTGGCCAAGCAGGCTACCTTCGATGTCGTCACCGTGGCGGGCTCGGTACCGAACTGCGCAGCCATCAGCAGCGACGACGTGTTCTCGGCCGATCTGGGGCGGCTCATCGGCGCCGGCAGCTATAGTCTCGCCGTGGCGAGACTCGGACCTTACGAATACAACGAGGTGCTCGCCCGTTTTGGGCGTGACCTCAAGCCACGGGTGGTCGTCTTCGCCGTCTCCGAGGCCAACGACCTGCGCGACTGCGAACGATATCTCGATCATGTGGCCGGCAAGGGCAAGGACAAGCGGGCCAAGATTGGCGGGCCATTCCGCTACAGCTACGCCCTGGCCTTCATCAAGGCCGGCATCGGCGTGGTGGCCAAGCAGGTGAGATCGGCGGCCGAACCCGACTTCCGCTACACGGTGAAGACGGGAGACGGCGAGGTGGCGATGAATGTTCGCAACGTCGATGTCGATGAACTGAAGTCCGCCTTCGAAATCGCCGACGGCAAGCTGACTCCCGATCTCTACGCGCCCCCGCTGACGCGCTTCGTGGAACTTTCCAAGGAAATGGGGTTCGTTCCCCTCGTCGTCTATGTGCCGGCGGCCTATACCGTCTATCGGCAGGGCATCGCCTACCTCGATCCCAAGATCTCGCCGGTTCTCGACTCGCAGAGCGATGTCCAGCGCAAATGGCTCGCCGACAACGCGGCGAAGATCGGCTACCGCTTCGCCGATCCGACGGCAGAAATGCAGCGCAAGGCGGCAACATCGCCCGCCTTCTATTTTCCCGCCAATCTTCACCTGACCGCGGCAGGTCACAAGGCCCTGGCCGAAGCTGTCGCGGCCGACGTCAGATCCGCGCTTGCCGCGCCGTGACCCGTGGGGGTGGGCAGACTGCCCAGTCACGCTTTTGACATGACGGATCAGCAATCGATATCCGTCCAATCCGGAGCCTGACCAGTTCCGACCCAAGAGAAGGTTCTCGCGATGACTCCCGGGAGTGGGAACAATCGAATTCAAGTCGAATACATCGCCAGTTCCGGCCGGTCGGGCTCGACGCTGGTCGGTTCTGTCCTCGGGTTGGCCGACGATCATGTCTTCGTCGGTGAACTTCGCCTGGTCTGGCAGGAAGGCCTGTTGCAGAACACGCCCTGCGGCTGTGGCAAGGCCTTCCTCGATTGTCCTTTCTGGACCGCGGTCTTCGACGATGCCTTCGGGGGCTTCACTGCGGCCCGTGCGGTGGCGCCCCAACAACTGCTCGGGTCCATCGACCATCCCCTGACCAAGCTGCGGGATCTGGACAAGATACTTGCCTTTGCCGGACCGGCAGGAGAGACACCCGAGCACTTGCGCACACTGGGCCGCCTCTATGCCGCCATCGTCAAGGTCTCAGGCGCGAAGACCGTCGTCGACAGCTCCAAGTCTCTCCGCTATGCGGCCATGCTCAACGCCACCCCTGGCCTGCAGCCTCGGTTGACCAACCTTATCCGCGACCCGCGGGGTATCCTCATGTCGCGGTCGCGGCGACCCCGACAGCGTGACGGCAGCGAGCAGTCATGGAAGCATGACATGCGGCGGATGCGGATGCTGAAGACCATCTCGAAATGGGCCGTCCGCAATGCCCTCGCCGCCCATATTCTCCGCCGCCACGGTGGCGTGCGCCTGCTCTACGAGGAATTCACCCGCGACCAGACCTGGTATCTGCAGGCGATTCTTGGTCCTGCTTTGGCCTCGGGCGTGGCATCGCAGCTCCAGACGGGCGTGAAGGAGGGCATGGTTCAGCACCAGATCGGCGGGAACTGGGTCAGGAACCTGAAGATCCGCGCCGACGAAAGCTGGCGGACCGAACTGCCGGTTTTGCCCAAGATCGTCGCGAGCGTGTTGTCCTTTCCCATGCGTCTCGTCTATCGCTCGACCGTTTACAGGCCGCGATAGACGCGGGCCGGCGCCTCAGATGTTCCTTGCCAGGCGCAGCGCCTCATAGATGGCCGCGTGGATGTTGCGCGAGGCCACGGCATCCCCGATGCGGAACAG
>JAXMCU010000004.1:0-196570 GCA_046349195.1 Hyphomicrobiales bacterium | reverse complement strand
GCTGCTCTATGACCTGAAGGCCGCCCTGGCGGACAAGACCTCGCGATGATTGCCAATCCCGACAAGCTGATCGACGTCCAGGCGCTGCGCGCAAGGCTCGAGGACCTCGCCGCACGTCATGGCGGTGCCGCGCCGGCGCTGCGTCCGGCCGTGGTGGCCGAGCTGAAGGGAGCCCTCCAGACGGCGCGGGCGGAGGCGGAATCGCGCCTCCTGAAGGATGGATTCGGGACCGCCTGCGCCGAGCACCTCAGTCACGTCGAGGACGAGCTGATCCGGGCGCTCTTCGATCTCGCCGGAAGGACCCTGTTTCCGCCCAACGCCACGGGCGGCAACGAGCCCATGGCCGTCGTCGCGGTCGGCGGCTATGGCCGCGGCACGCTGGCGCCGGGCTCCGACATCGACCTGCTCTTCGTCCTGCCGCAGCGCCAGTCGCCGCGCGTGCAGGCCATCACCGAATTCATCCTCTACTCGCTCTGGGACACGCGCCAGAAGGTGGGCCACGCCACCCGCAACATCGAGGAATGCATCCGCCTGGCCAGGACCGACACGACGATCCTCACCGCCATCCTCGAGGCCCGCTACATCTGCGGCGACTACGCCCTGTTCGAACGTCTCGTCCAGGACTTCCGCCGCGACATCGTGGCCAAGGGCGCCCGCGACTTCGTGGCGGGCAAGCTGGCCGAGCGCGATCTCCGCCTCGTCAAGTCGGGCGAGAGCCGCTATCTCGTCGAGCCCGACGTGAAGGACGGCAAGGGCGGCCTGCGCGACCTGAACACGCTCTTCTGGATCGCCAAGTTCCTCTATGCCACCAATGCCACCGACGAGCTGGCCGAGAAGGGGGCCTTCAGCCGCGAGGAACTGCAGCTCTTCAAGAAATGCGAGAATTTTCTGTGGGCGGTGCGCTGCCACCTGCACTTCCTCGCCGGACGCGGCGACGACCGCCTCAGCTTCGACCGCCAGTCCGAGATCGCCGAGCGGCTCGGCTACAAGTCGCATGGCGGGCTGAAGCACGTCGAACGCTTCATGAAGCACTACTTCCTGGTGGCCAAGGACGTGGGTGACCTCACCCGCATCCTCTGCGCCAGCCTCGAGGCCAGGCAGGTCAAGGACGCGCCGGCCCTGAGCCGGATGCTCGGGCGCTTCCGTCCGCGCGGTGCCGGAAGTTTCGCGGATGCGCCCGATTTCCGGCTCGAGTCGGGCCGCATCGTGCCGCGCGACGCCGATGCCTTCGTCCGCGATCCGGTCAACATGATCCGGCTCTTCGCCATCGCCAGCCGCCAGGGCGCCGAGATCCATCCCGATGCGCTGAAGCTGGTGCGGAAGTCGCTCCCCCTGATCCGCAAGAGCGTCTGCGACGATCCCCAGGCCAATGCCATCTTTCTCGAGATGCTGACCCAGGGCGGCGAGCCCGAGACCATCCTGCGCATGATGAACGAGGCCGGCGTGCTCGGCCGCTTCATCCCGGAGTTCGGCCGCATCGTGGCGATGATGCAGTTCAACATGTATCACCACTATACGGTGGACGAGCACCTGATCCGTGCCGTCGGCATCCTGTCGCAGATCGACCGCGGCCAGCTCTCCGAGGACCATCCGCTGGCGGCCACCATCCTGCCCACCGTCACCAGCAAGCGCGCGCTCTACGTCGCCGTGCTGCTGCATGACATCGCCAAGGGCCGCAGGGAGGATCATTCCATCGCCGGCGAACGCATCGCCCGCGAGCTTGGCCCGCGCTTCGGGCTGACGCCGGCCGAGACCGACACGGTGGCCTGGCTCATCCGCCATCACCTGCTGATGAGCGAGACCGCGCAGATGCGCGACCTCAACGACTTCAAGACCGTGCTCGACTTCGCCGCCGTCGTGCAGAGTCTCGAGCGCCTCAAGCTGCTGCTCGTCCTGACCGTCGTCGACATTCGCGCCGTGGGCCCCGGCGTGTGGAACGGATGGAAGGGGCAGCTGCTGCGCACGCTCTACGCCGAGGCGGAGCCGATCCTGTCCGGCGGCCACACGGCGGTGTCGCGCCGCGACCGGGTGACCAGCGCCCAGGCCGCCTTCTTCGCCAACATGCCTGACTGGAGCGAGGAGCAGAAGAAGGCCTATGCCGCCCGCCACTACGACGCCTATTGGCTGAGCGTGGCAACCGAGAAGCAGCTGCGCCACCACGAGCTGATGCTGGCCGCCGCGCCCAAGTCGGTGGTGACCCTGGTCGAGACCGACGCCTTCACCTCGATCACCGAACTCACCATCTATGCGCCCGACCATCCGCGCCTGCTTGCCCTCATCACCGGCGCCTGCGCCGCGGCCAGCGCCAACATCGCCGGCGCGCAGATCTTCACCACCGCTGACGGCATGGCGCTCGACACCATCCTGATCCAGCGCGAGTTCCAGACCGAGGAGGACGAGCGCCGCCGCGCCGAACGCGTGGCCGACATCATCCGCAAGGCGCTGCGCGGCGAGCTCTGGCTCAAGGAGGCGGTGGCCCGTGCCTATCGCCCCATGTCGCGCATCAATGCCTTCACGGTGGAGCCGCGCGTCATCATCGACAACCAGTCGTCCAACCGCTTCACCGTGATCGAGATCAACGGCCGCGACCGCCTGGGCCTGCTCTATGACCTGACCGAGGCGCTCTACCGGCTCAATCTCAACATCGGTTCGGCCCATGTCAGCACCTTCGGCGAGAAGGCGGTGGACGTCTTCTATGTCACCGATCTGACCGGCGGAAAGATCGAGAACGAGGCCCGGCGCAAGCAGATCGAGAACGCCCTGACCGCCGTGCTCCGGCCGCCGCGAACGGTGGCCGCATGACCGGCGGGGCCTGAATGTCGCTGCTGAAATCCGCACTGACCGTCGGCGGCTTCACGCTCGTCAGCAGGCTTCTGGGGTTCCTGCGCGATCAGCTCATCGCCTTCACGCTCGGCACCGGCCCCATCGCCCAGGCCTTCTTCGTGGCGCAGCGCTTCCCCAACCTGTTCCGCGCGCTCTTCGCCGAGGGGGCCTTCAACTCGGCCTTCGTGCCGCTCTTCGCCAAGAAGATCGAGGGCGAGGGCGAGGACAAGGCGCGCGCCTTTGCCATCGAGGTCTTTTCCGTGCTCATGGCCTGGCTGCTGGTCTTCTCGGCCATTGCCATGATCGCCATGCCGGTGGTCATGCTGGTGATCGCGCCCGGCTTCACCAACGATGCCGGCAAGTTCGACCTCGCCGTGGATCTCACGCGCATCTGCTTTCCCTATCTCCTGTTCATTTCCCTCACGGCCCTACAGTCCGGCGTGCTCAACAGCCTGAATCGTTTCACCGCGGCGGCCGCCGCTCCCATCCTGCTCAATCTGGTGATGATCGCGGCCAACGTGGTGGCCTGGTATTTCGACACGGGCGACACCGCGCTCACCGGTTACATCTTCGCCTGGGGCATCTTTGCGTCCGGCATCGCGCAGTACCTGCTGCTGGCCATCGCCTGCCGCAGGGCCAACATGCGGTTGCTGCCCCGCCTTCCCCGGCTGACGCCCGACGTGAAGCGCGTCATCAGCCTCTCGGTCCCCGGCATCATTTCCGGTGGCGTGACCCAGATCAACCTGGTGATCGCCACCATGATCGCCACCACCATCGACCGCGCCGTCTCCTATCTCTACTACGCCGACCGGCTCTACCAGCTGCCGCTGGGCGTGATCGGCGTCGCCATCGGTGTGGTGCTGCTGCCCGACCTGTCGCGCAAGCTGCGCGCCGGAAAGGAGGCGGCGGCACTGGCCAGCCAGAACCGCGCCATGGAACTGTCGCTGTTCCTGACCTTGCCCGCCGCCATTGCCCTGATGGCCATTCCGGAACCCATCATCCGCGTCGTCTACGAACACGGCGCCTTCGCGCGTGCCGACACCCTGGCGGTGGCGCCGGCCGTGCTGGTCTTCGCCGCGGGGCTTCCGGCCTTCGCGCTCACCAAGGTGTTCCAGCCCGGCTTCTATGCCCGCGAGGACACGGCCACGCCGATGCGCTTTGCGATCGTGGCCGTGGTCGTCAACATCATCGCCAGCTTCGGCCTGGCCCAGGTGATGGGCCATGTCGGCATCGCCATGGGCACCACCATCGCCGCCTGGGTCAATGCCTTCCAGCTCGGCTTCACCCTCAATCGCCGCAAGCATTTCGCGCTCGACGACCGGCTGCGGCGGCGCCTGCCCCGCATCTTGCTCTCGGCCCTGGTCATGGGCGCCATGCTGCTGCTCGCCAGCCATCTCCTTGCCGGTAACTATGTTGCCGGAGCGGGCTTCCTTGCGGCGCTGTGGGGGCTTGCGCTCCTCGTCGGCTGCGGCATAACCAGCTATTTCCTGCTGGCTCATGTCACCGGCGCCATGACGCTCGCGGAGCTGAAGTCCATGTTGAAACGGAACTAGGCCGATGAGTGACGACGCGAAGTCCGGAACCGCCGAAGAGGCCGACGTGGCCTTTGGCTTCCGCCGCGTGGGCGAGGCCGAGAAGCAGGGCCTGGTCAACGAGGTCTTCTCCAAGGTCGCCGCGCGCTACGACCAGATGAACGACCTGATGTCGGGCGGCCTGCATCGTCTGTGGAAGGACGATTTCGTGGCCCTGCTCGATCCGCCGCGCGGCCCGCATGCCTTTGCCGTTCTGGATGTGGCGGGCGGCACCGGCGACATCGCCTTCCGCATCGCCCGGCGCGGCGGCCCCGGAACCCATGTCACCGTCGCCGACATCTCGCCCGAGATGGTGGGCGAGGGCCGCAAGCGGGCGAGCGCCGAAGGCCTGCTTGGGCGCTGCGACTTCACCGTCGGCAACGCCGAGGCGCTTGCCTTTCCCGACCGGAGCTTCGACGCCTACACGATTGCTTTCGGCATTCGCAACGTGACCCACATCGATCGCGCGCTGGCCGAGGCCTACCGCGTGCTGAAGCCCGGCGGACGCTTTCTCTGCCTCGAGTTCACGCAGGTCGACGTGCCGCTGCTTGAGTCGATCTACGATGCCTATTCCTTCACCGTCATTCCCGCCGTCGGCAAGGTGGTGACGGGCGACGGGCAGCCGTACCGCTATCTGGTCGAGTCGATCCGCACCTTTCCCAGGCAGGACAAGTTCCGCGACATGATCACGGCCGCGGGCTTTGCCCAGGCGAGCTTCCGCAATCTCACCGGCGGCGTGGTGGCGATCCATTCCGGCTGGCGCATCTGATGTTTCAGTCGCTGGCGCACATGGCGAGGCTGTTCAAGGCCGGACGGACGCTGGCGCGCTATGATGTATTGATGCAGCCGCAGCAGCTGGCCGAACTGCCCTGGCCGGCACGGCTTGGCGTCAGGATCATGCGCATCGGCACAGGATCGCCCGATGCCGATCCGCAGAGCCGGCTGACGGCGGCGCTGGCCGCGCTGGGGCCGAGCTACATCAAGCTCGGCCAGTTCCTGGCGACACGGCCGGACATCATCGGGGCGAGACGCGCCTTCGAGCTCCGCGCGCTGCAGGACCGCCTGCCGCCCTTCGCCATGGACGAGGCGCGCGCCATCATCGCCGCCAACATCGGGCCGGTCGACACCCAATTCGCCGAGATCTCGGCGCCCGTTGCCGCCGCCTCGATCGCGCAGGTGCACCAGGCGCGCACCACGGATGGACGGCTGGTGGCGGTGAAGGTGCTGCGTCCCGGCGTCGAGAAGCGCTTCGCCGCCGATCTGCAGAGCTTCTACTTCGCGGCCCGCCTGCTCGAACGCTTCAGCGCCGAGGGCCGCAGGCTCCGGCCGGTGGCGGCCGTGACCATGCTGGAAGACTCGATGAAGCTCGAACTCGACCTGCGCATGGAAGCCTCGGCCATGTCGGAGATCGCCGGGAACACGAAGGACGATCCGGGCTTCCGCGTGCCCGAGGTCGACTGGGCCCGCACCGGGCGCCAGGTGCTGACCACGGCCTGGATCGACGGGACGCCCATCTCCGATGTCGACGCGCTGCGGGCCCAGGGCTTCGACCTGAAGCACCTGGGCGACACGGTGATCCAGAGCTTCCTGCGCCACGCCATCCGCGATGGCTTCTTCCATGCCGACATGCATCCCGGCAATCTCTTCGTCGATCGCCAGGGAAATCTCGTCGCAGTGGACTTCGGCATCACCGGGCGGCTCGGCGCCAGGGAAAGCATGTTCCTGGCCGAGATCCTCTATGGCTTCATCACCCGCGACTACATGCGCATCAGCCTCGTTCATTTCGAGGCGGGCTACGTGCCGCCCGACCAGGATCCGGCGAACTTCGCCCAGGCGCTGCGCGCCGTGGGCGAACCCATCATGGGCCTCTCGGCCAACGACATCTCCATGGCCCGCCTGCTGACCCAGCTCTTCGAGGTGACGGCCCAGTTCAGGATGCAGACGCAGCCGCAGCTGCTGCTGCTGCAGAAGACCATGGTCGTCGTGGAAGGCGTGGCCCGCACCCTCAATCCCGATCTCAACATGTGGGTGACGGCCGAGCCCGTCGTGCGCGGCTGGATCGAGCGCAAGCTGGGACCCGTGGGCCGGATCGAGACGGGCGCGGCCAGTCTCGGCCGGATGGCCATGAGCCTGCCAGGCCTGTTCGAGGATGCGGCGAAGGCCAGCACCCTTCTGTCCGGCATGGCGAAGTCGGGAGGCCTGCGGCTCGACCGCGAGACCACCGAGGCGCTGGCCCTGGCCGAAGCACGGCGCAACCGGCCGCTGCGTTATGCCGCGGTCGTCGCCGCGGCAGCGCTGGTGGCCATCGCCATCGCCCTGTTCCGGCTGTGAGCCGATTCGCGCCGTGCGGATTTTTCTGGCAGGATGCGTGACATGAAATCCGTGCTCCTCATCATCGGCGGCGGCATCGCCGCCTACAAGTCTCTCGAGCTGATCCGCCTGCTGAAGGGCCGCGGCATCGGCGTGACGCCGGTCATGACGAAAGCCGCCGGCGAGTTCGTGACGCCGCTGTCGGTGGCGAGCCTCGCCGGCGAGAAGGTTCACACCGCGCTCTTCGACCTGACCGACGAGACCGAGATGGGCCACATCGAACTGTCGCGGTCGACGGATCTTCTGGTGGTGGCGCCGGCCACGGCCGACCTCATGGCCAAGATGGCGCAGGGCCGCGCCGATGACCTGGCCTCGACCGCGCTGCTCGCCACCGACAAGGCGGTGCTGGTGGCGCCCGCCATGAACGTCCGCATGTGGACCCATCCCGCCACCCAGCGGAACCTCCGTGTGCTGAAGGGTGACGGCGTCCACGTGGTCGGTCCCGACGATGGCGAGATGGCCTGTGGCGAATTTGGCCCCGGCCGCATGGCCGAGCCCGCGGCGATCCTGGCCGCGATCGAGGCGCTTCTGGCGCCGGCTGCCCGCCCGCTGGCCGGCCGCAAGGTGGTGATCACCGCCGGTCCGACGCGCGAACCCATCGACCCTGTGCGCTACATCTCCAACCAGTCCTCGGGCAAGCAGGGCTATGCCATCGCCGCCGCGGCCGTGGCGCTGGGCGCCGAGGTGGTCCTGGTCTCGGGACCCACGTCGCTTGCCATTCCGCCGGGCGCGCAGCTGCGCCCGGTCGAGACCGCCGCCGAGATGCTGAAGGTCTGCGAGGAGGAACTGCCCTGCGACATCGCCATCTTCACCGCCGCCGTGGCCGACTGGCGCGTGGCCGCGGTGTCGGGCCAGAAGATCAAGAAGGGCGCAGGCGGGCCGCCGCCGCTGGCGCTCACCGAAAATCCCGACATTCTCAAGATCATCGCGCAGCGCAAGACCGCGCGGCCGCGGATATGCGTCGGCTTCGCGGCCGAGACCGAGCGGGTGATCGACAATGCCCGCGCCAAGCTGGCCGCCAAGGGCTGCGACCTGGTGGTGGCCAATGACGTGAGCGCGGGCGGCGGCGTCTTCGGCGGCGACCGCAACCAGGTGCACCTCGTGTCCGCCGCAGGCGTCGAGAGCTGGCCCGCCATGTCCAAGGACGAGGTGGGACGCCGCCTCATGGCGCGGCTGGCGGAGCTGCTGGGAGCCGGGGCGTGATCGAAGTCCGCGTTCTGAGGCTGGCGCATGGCGCCGACCTGCCGCTGCCGGCCTACGAGACCGCCGGCGCGGCGGGCATGGACCTGCGCGCGGCCGAGGCCCTGACCCTGAAGCCCGGCGCGCGGGCCCTCGTGCCCACTGGTCTGTCGATCGCGCTGCCCGACGGTTTCGAGGCGCAGGTGCGGCCGCGTTCGGGGCTGGCGGCGAAGCATGGCATCACCGTGCTCAATGCGCCGGGCACCATCGACAGCGACTATCGCGGCGAGATCAAGGTGCCGCTGATCAATCACGGCGCGGCGGACGTCGCGATCGCGCGCGGCGACCGCATCGCCCAGATGGTGGTGGCCCCGGTGGCGCGGGCGATGTGGCAGGAGGTGGCGGCCCTCGACGACACGGCGCGCGGCGATGGCGGCTTCGGCTCCTCCGGGCGCAGCTGATGGCGCTCTCCGACGCGGAAATCGAACGCTACGCCCGTCACCTCGTGCTGCATGAGGTGGGCGGTCCGGGCCAGGCCAGGCTGAAGCAGGCGCGGGTGCTGGTGGTCGGCGCCGGCGGACTGGGCTCGCCCTTGCTGCTCTATCTCGCGGCGGCCGGCATCGGCACCATCGGCATCGTCGACAACGACACGGTGAGCCTTTCCAACCTGCAGCGCCAGGTCCTGCATACCACGGCGCGCATCGGCCGGCCCAAGACGGAAAGCGCGGCCGAGGCGATGCGCGCCATCAACCCGCATGTGAGCGTCGTGACTCATGCCGAGCGGCTGACGCCGGCCAATGCGCTGGCCATCATCGGCCAGTACGACATCGTCGCCGACGGCTGCGACAATTTCCCGACTCGCTTCCTGGTGAGCGATGCCTGCTATTTCGCCCGCAAGGTTCTGGTGAGTGCGGCGGTCGGCCAGTTCGACGGGCAGATCTCCACCTTCAAGCCCTTCGAGCGGACGCCCGACGGCACGCCCTTTCCCACCTACCGCTGCCTCATGGGCGAGATCCCGCCGCGCGGGCTGTTTCCGGCCTGCGAGGAAGCGGGCATCCTCGGCGCCCTGCCGGGCATTGTCGGATCGATGCAGGCCATGGAGGTGATCAAGGAGATCCTCGGGATCGGCGAAAGCCTGGCCGGACGGCTGGTCATGTACGATGCCCTGGCCACGCGCGTCTACGAGACACGGCTGGGCTGGAACCCGGACAATCCCCTGACCGGCCACCATCCGGTCATCACGGGGATCGCGGCGGAGAACTACAGCGTCGCCGAACCGGCATAAATCAGTCCGATTTACTTATTGACTGGCAAATTGTGCTGACCGAAGCTCCGGTCGCGGCCAGGCTGGCCGCGCATCCGCGGGACCGGCAGATGGAATGGGCAGGAGACGGCAGTCGGAGCGAAGGCGGCGGAGTGCTGTCCCGCGGCACCAGCCAGACCGGCGTGCGCCTCTACAACGAGCGCCTGGTGCTGTCGCTGGTCCGCCGGCACGGTGCCATCCCCAAGGCCGAGATTGCCCGCCGCACCGGCCTGTCGGCGCAGACGGTCTCGGTGATCGTGCGCCAGCTCGAGGCCGACGCGCTGCTGAAGCGCGAGACGCCGCAGCGCGGCAAGGTGGGCCAGCCGCTGGTGCCCTTCACGCTCAATCCGGAAGGGGCCTATGCCATCGGCCTCAAGGTCGGACGCCGCTCCGCCGATCTCGTGCTGCTCGACCTCACCGGCAGGATCTGCCGCACCCTGCACCGGCCCTACAGCTATCCGGTGCCGCACGCGATCCTCGACTTCGCGGCGGACGGCGTGAAGCTCCTGTCGCAGGACCTGTCGCGCGAGCAGGCGCGGCGCATCGCCGGGCTGGGAATCGCCGCGCCCTTCGAATTGTGGAACTGGGCCGAGGCGGTGGGCGCGCCGCCGGGCGCGCTCGACGTCTGGCGCGATGTCGACCTGGGCGCCGAGCTTGCCGCCCGCACCGGCCTTCCGGTGCACTACTGCAACGACGCCACGGCGGCCTGCGCCGCCGAACTGCTCTTCGGCGAGGGCCGGGCCCATCATGACTATGCCTATTTCTATGTCGGCTTCTTCATCGGCGGCGGCATCGTGATCAACGGCGGGCTGCACCAGGGGCGCGGCGGCAATGCCGGCGCGCTCGGCTCGCTGCTGGTGCCGGCGCAGGAAGGCGGCGCCCGCCAGCTCATTCTCAGCGCCTCGCTCTCGGGCCTCGAGGCGGCGCTGCGCGATGCGGGACTCGACCCCACCGTCATCCGCCGCAGTCCGGACGACTGGGCGGAGGCCGGCGCGGTGCTCGACGGCTGGATCGCGACCGCGGCCGGCAGTCTCGCCTGTGCGGCGGCCAGCGTCGCCGCGGTGATCGAGCCGCAGGCGGTGATCATCGATGGCGCCATGCCCGCCGACGTGCGCCGGCGCCTGGTCGAGGCAACGCGCGCCGCGCTGTCGCGGCTGCCGCTTCTCGGCATCACCCGCTTCGCCATCGAGGAAGGCACGATCGGGAGCGAGGCGCGCGCCGTGGGCGCGGCCAGTCTCGTGCTGCTGGCCAACTTCATCATCGACCGCGACGTGCTGTTCAAGGACCTCAGCGGTTCCTGAAGACGGGCTTGCGCTTCTCGATGAAGGCGGCCATGCCTTCCTTCTGGTCCTCGGTGGCGAACATCGACAGGAACAGGCGGCGCTCGAAGCGGATGCCCTCCTCCTGCGACATTTCCTGCGCGCGGTTCACCGTTTCCTTGGCCATCATCACGATCGGACGGGAATAGGCCGCGATCTTCTCCGCCGCGGCAAGCGCCTCGTCCAGCACACGCTCGGGCGGAACGACCCGCGCCACCAGGCCGCAGCGCTCGGCTTCCGCCGCCTCCATCATCCGCCCGGTGAGGATCATGTCCATGGCCTTGGCCTTGCCGATGGCGCGCGGCAGGCGCTGCGTGCCGCCAGCACCCGGCATGATCCCGAGCGTGATCTCCGGCAGCCCGAACTTCGCGGTCTCGCTGGCGATGATGAGGTCGCACATCATGGCCAGCTCGCAGCCGCCGCCCAGGCAGAAGCCCGCGACCGCGGCGATGACCGGCTTGCGCACCGCGGCAATGCCAGACCAGCCGGCGAGGAACTGTCCGACATAGGCGTCGACATAGGTCTTGTCCGCCATCTCCTTCACGTCGGCGCCAGCGGCAAAGGCCTTGTCGCTGCCGGTGATGACGACGCAGCCGATGTCCGCCGCGGCCTCGAAGCCGGCGAGCGCCCGGTTCAGCTCGGCGACCAGCGTCGAGTTCAGCGCGTTGAGCGCCTTGGGCCGGTTGAGCGTCACCAGACCGATGGCTCCGCGCGTCTCGACGATGATGGTCTCGTAGGCCATGGCGTGTCCTATCTCTGGCAGGCGGCACAATAGAATGTGGAGCGGCCCGATTGCACCCGTCTTTTGACGGGTGCGCCGCAGCGGGTGCAGGCCTGACCCTCGCGGTCATAGACGGCGAAGCGCTGCTGGAAGGCGCCGGGCGCGCCGTCGGTCTGGGCAAAGTCCTGCAGCGTCGAACCGCCGGCGGCGATCGCCTCGCCCAGGATGTCGCGGATGTGGCGCACCAGGGTCTCGAGACGGGGGTCGGCCCGCCTGCCCCGGGCCAGGCTTCCCGCCTTGCGCGTGGGCGCGAGGCCGCTCCGGAACAGCGCCTCGCAGACATAGATGTTGCCAAGTCCGGCGATGATGCGCTGGTCGAGCAGGGCGGCCTTGAGCGGCGCTGTCTTGCCGCGGAACCGCTCGGCCAGGTAGCCGGCGTGGAAGCTATTGCCCAGGGGCTCGACGCCGATGTCGCGCAGCAGCTTGTGGTTGCCCGCAGCGCTGGCCGGAAACAGGTCCATCAGGCCGAAGCGGCGGGGATCGCTGTAGACCAGCCGGGTGCCATCGCCGAGGGTGAAGACCACATGGTCATGCGCGCCGTCGGCGCCGTCTCCCGCCGCGGTCTCGAAATAGAAGTCGCCGAGGTTGCGGACGCCGTCGGGGCGCAGGACGGTGAAGCGTCCGGTCATGCCGAGATGGACCAGCAGGCAGTCTCCGCCCTCGATCCCGGCGACGATGTATTTTGCCCGGCGCGCGACGTCGAGCACGCGGCGCCCGGCAAGGCGGTCGGCGAAATCCGCGGGAAAGGGAAAGCGCAGGTCGGCGCGGCGCAGGCTGACGCTGGCGATGCGCTGGCCCGCGAGCACGGGCCTCAGGCCCCGCACCACCGTCTCGACTTCGGGAAGTTCCGGCATGGCCACGGGTTAGACCGGGTTTGGCCGGCTCTTTCAAGGGGCCGGGCAAAGGGCTTTTCTCGCAGGCCGATTGCGGGCATAAGCCCGGTCCGGATTTCCCTGAGGTTTGACCATGTCCAAGTTCTCCCCGCGCGTCTTTTCCGGCATGCAGCCCACCGGGAACCTGCATCTCGGCAACTACCTCGGCGCGATGCTCAACTGGATCCGCATGCAGGACACGCATGAATGCATCTATTGCGTGGTCGACCTGCATGCCATCACCCTGTGGCAGGAGCCCGCCGCATTGCGCCGCGCCATCCTCGACGTGACGGCCGCCTATCTCGCCTGCGGCCTCGACCCGAAGAAGAGCATCATCTTCAATCAGTCGCAGGTGCAGGAACACGCCGAACTGGCCTGGATCCTGAGTTGCGTCGCCCGCACCGGCTGGCTCGACCGCATGACCCAGTTCAAGGAGAAGGCCGGCAAGGACAAGGAGGCGGCCTCCGTTGGTCTCTACACCTATCCGGTGCTGATGGCCGCCGACATTCTCGGCCACCGCGCCACGCATGTGCCGGTGGGCGAGGATCAGAAGCAGCACCTCGAACTCGCGCGCGACATCGCCATCAAGTTCAACAACGACTACGCCGAGTCGATCGCCGCGCACCAGGCCGGACCCGAGTTCTTCGTGCCGCCCGAGCCCTTCATCACCGGTCCCGCCACCCGCGTGATGAGCCTGCGCGACGGTACCAAGAAGATGTCGAAGTCGGACCCCTCGGACCTGTCGCGCATCAACCTGACCGACGATGCCGACACGATCGCCAAGAAGATCCGCAAGGCCAAGACCGATGCCGAGCCGCTGCCCGGCGAGGAGGCCGGCCTCAAGGGCCGCCCCGAGGCGCAGAACCTGACCGGCATCTATGCCGCGCTCGCGGGCCAGACCGTGCCGCAGGTCCTCGCGCAATTCGGCGGCGGGCCGTTCTCGGCCTTCAAGGCCGACCTGGCCGATCTCGCCGTGGCCAGGCTGGCGCCGATCGGCAGCGAGATCGCGCGGCTCGCCGCCGACCGCGCCTATATCGAATCCGTCCTGAGGGACGGTTCCGCCCGCGCCCGCGCCATTGCCGCGCCCATCGTGCGCAAGGCCCGCGAGATCGTGGGCTTCGTGGTGTCCTGATCAGGCCGCGCGCCGCGCGTCCAGCCAGGCGTCGAGACGCGCCAGGTTCTGGTAGCCGCCCTCGACGGCACCGAAGCCGATGAAGTGGGGACGCTGCGCCGCATCGCGCAGGATGAGCCTGAGGGTCACGCGCGTCCCGTCGCCGTCGGCCCTGAAGCTGATGATGGCCTTGAACAGCGCAGGCTGGCCGGCCTCGGTGCCGTGGTCATAGGCAATGAGGCGGTTCGTCTCGATCGCCGTGTAGCGCACGTAGTTGGGATAGTCGGTCCCGTCGGGCCCATGCATGGTATAGTCCCAGCTCCCGCCCGCCCGGAAATCCATGTACCGCGTGGTCGTGGTGAAGCCGTTTGGCCCCCACCACACAGCAAGTCCCGCCGGATTGGAGAAGGCCTGGAAGACGCGGCCGATGTCGTGGCCCAGCAGGCGCGACATGTTGATCTCCTGCTCGGAGTCCTTCAGCGCATCGACCAGGGGCGTGAGCTTGTCGAAACACTCGCTCCAGCCAGCTTCATGGCCATCGCGGTTGCCGGCACTGTCGAATCCCGTCTGCACGAAATCCATGCGCGTGCCGCCATCCGCATCGCTGAAGGTGACGTCGACCAGCGTCTCGGGCCCGGGCCTACCGTCCGGGCCGAGCCAGGCATGGGTGAAGACCAGGCGTTGGTCCGGGACGATCTCGCGATAGGTGCCCCCCAGCTTCAGCTCGACGCCGTCGGCCCTGCGCATGGTGGCATGCCATTGGCCGCCGGGCCGCAGATCGGCGCCGGACTCCGGCACGGTGAAGCCCGCAGGGCAGCTCCAGCGATCCATCAGATGCTTCTCGGTCCACATCCGGTAGAGCAGCGCGCGCGGCGCCGTGAAATGTCGCGTGATGCGGAGTTCAGGCGCCTTGTTCATCGGGATCACCTTTCTGGATTTCGGAGAGATAGGAGTCGAGCCGGTCGAAGCTTTCGTCCCAGAAACGCCGGTACTGGTCGAGGAAGGCCGACACCTCGCGCAGCGGTTCCGGTGCGATGCGGCAGGGCCGCCACTGCGCCGACCGGCCGCGCTCGATCAGCCCGGCGCTTTGCAGCACCTTCAGATGCCGCGACACCGCCGGCAGGCTGATGGCGAAGGGCTGGGCCAGGTCGGACACGGTCTGCTCGCCCTCCGCGAGGCGGGCCAGGATGGCCCGCCGGGTGGGATCGGCAAGGGCAGACAGCGTGCGGCTGAGGGGATCGGGCGTGATCATTAATTAGCATACCCGTTAAATAACAGTTCTGTTAAATACAGGCTGACCGCCACGCCGTCAAGCAGAGTCCAGTTTGAAAAGATTCTAAACTGGCCTATATGAATCCCGACAAGGGGAATCGGACATGTTCATCCAGACCGAAGCGACGCCAAATCCCGCGACACTCAAGTTCCTGCCGGGCAAGCCGGTTCTGCCGGGCGCCACCCGCGACTACCGGTCGGCGGACGACGCGGCGGAATCGCCGCTGGCCGCCAGGCTGTTCTCGGTCCAGGGCGTGGCCGGCGTGTTTCTGGGCCAGGACTTCATCACCGTCACCCGCGGCAGTGCCGAATGGCAGCACCTGAAGCCCGCCATCCTCGGCCTGATCATGGATCACTATCTCTCCGGCGCGCCGGTGCTGGCCGGGGCTGGTGCCGAACAGGCCGACGGCACGGAATTCTTCGACGCGGCCGATGGCGAGATCGTCACCACCATCAAGCAGCTGCTCGACAGCCGGGTGCGGCCGGCGGTGGCCCAGGACGGCGGCGACATCACCTTCCACGGCTTCCGCGATGGCGTGGTCTATCTCAACATGAAGGGCTCCTGCGCCGGCTGCCCCAGTTCCACCGCCACGCTGAAGCACGGCATCGAGAACCTGCTGCGCCATTTCGTGCCCGAGGTGGCGGAAGTCCGCGCCGTTTGACGCCAGGCCTCGCGGCGGCCTATCAGGCCGCGCCATGAGACTTCTCGCCCTCGATACATCCATGGCGGCCTGTTCCGCCGCCGTGTTCGAGTCGGAGCGCGGCCGGATCCTGGCCCACCGCCGGGTCGCCATGGAGCGCGGCCATGCCGAGGCGCTGGCCCCCATGATCGAGGCGGTGCTGGCCGAGGCCGGTGTGACCCCGGCCGAGCTTGACCGCATTGCCGTCACCGCGGGGCCGGGCACCTTCACCGGCGTGCGGATCGGGCTGGCCATGGCGCGCGGGCTGGGCCTGGCGCTGGCCGTCCCCGTGGCCGGCATCGACACGCTGACCGCCATCGCCGCCGCCGCCCCGCCCGACCGCGAGATCCTTGTCACGGCCGACGCCCGCAATGGCGAGGTCTATGCCGCGGCCTTCGCGCCAGGTCTCGCCCGCCGTTTCGGACCCGAATCCATGACCGTCGCCGAGGCCGCGCGTCGCCTTCGCCCCGACAGCCTGGTGCTCGGCACCGCGGCCGCGAAGGTCCTGGCCCTGGCCCCGGTCGCGGGATGCGAGCATGCCCCGGACCTGGGCCTTCCGGATGCCGCGGCCTTCGCCGCCCTCGCGGCGCGGGGGCCGGCGCCCGCCGGCATGCCCCAGCCCTTCTACCTGCGGGGCGCCGACGCCACCGCCCAGGCCCTGGCGCCCGGCGGCGCGCCACGCGTCCGCGCGGCCACCGTCCTCGACACGGAGCTGCTCGCCGCCCTGCACGCCGAGTGCTTCGAGCAGGCCTGGACGGCCGCGGCCTTCGCCGACCTGATGGCCATGCCGGGCACCGCCGTGCGTCTCGCCTATGATGCCACGGGGCCTCTCGCCCTTCTCATGACCCGTCGGGCCGCCGACGAAGCCGAGATCATCACCGTGGCAACCCGGCCCGGCGCGCGCCGCTGCGGCCTGGCGCGGCAGCTCGTCGATGATCAGTGTACGGAACTTCGGGCCGGTGGCATCGCCACCGTGTTCCTCGAGGTTGCGGCCTCAAATGCGGCGGCGCGCGCGCTCTACGAAGACCTCGGTTTCCGCCCCGCCGGCCTGCGCCGCGGCTACTACGACCGCGGCGGCGGCCTCAGCGAGGACGCGGTGGTGATGCGAAGGCATCTGGCGCCGTGATGACGCCGCGGTCCTTCCTGGTGCTGGCGCTCTTCGCCGCGGTCACCTTGCCGCTCATGCCGCTGCAGCAGCTCTTCGTCTGGACCTGGCCCGCCATGGCGCGGCGCTTTCCCATGCACTACCACCGCGTTGTCTGCCGCCTGCTCGGCATCCGGCTCAGGGTGGTGGGCGCGCCGCCCCGCGACGGACCCCTGCTGATCGCCGCCAACCACGTGAGCTGGATCGACATCCTGGTGCTCAGCGCCATCGCGCCCGTGTCCTTCATCGCCAAGCGCGAGGTGGGGCGCTGGCCCTTTTTCGGCAGCCTGGCGCGACTGCAGCGCACCGTCTTCGTCGACCGCGACCGCCGCCACGCGACCGGGGATGGCCGCGATGCCATTCGCGAGCGTCTCGTCGCCGGCGACATGCTGGTGCTCTTCGCCGAGGGCACCACCAGCGATGGCCGCCGCATCCTTCCCTTCAAGAGCGCCTTCTTCGGCGCGGCCGAGCTGCCCGGCGTTCTGGTTCAGCCGCTGACGCTGGCCTATACCGGCTGCCACGGCCTGCCCATGAACCGCCGCAGCCTTCCGGCCTATGCCTGGTACGGCGACATGGATCTGGCGCCGCACCTTCTCCAGGCCCTGGCCAGCGGGCCGGTGGAGGTGACGGTGATCTGCCATGCGCCGCTCGCCCTGTCCGGCGAGCGCAGCCGCAAGCAGCTTGCCGCCCATGCCGAGGCGGAGGTCCGGGCGGGGCTGGTCCGCGCGCTTCACCATCCCGCCCAAATCGGCTAGGAGCAGGCCCATGGACACTGCCCGCAAGACGGTCTTCGTCAAGACCTACGGTTGCCAGATGAACGTCTACGACAGCGCCCGCATGCGCGACGTGCTGGCGCCGCTGGGCTATGCCGAGACCGACGCGCCCGAGCAGGCGGACCTCGTCATCCTCAACACCTGCCACATCCGCGAGAAGGCGGCCGAGAAGGTCTATTCCGAACTGGGCAAGATCCGCCGCTTGAAGGACGCGCGCCGCGCCGCCGGCGCCGACATGGTGATCGCGGTGGCCGGCTGCGTCGCCCAGGCCGAGGGCGAGGAGATCGTGCGCCGCGCCCGCGCCGTGGATCTGGTCTTCGGGCCGCAGACCTATCACCGCCTGCCGCAGCTTCTGGCCGCGCGCGAGGCCACCGGCCGGGCCGTGGTCGAGACCGAGTTTCCGGCCGAGGACAAGTTCGCGGCCCTGGGCGGCCGCGCGCCGACCGGACATGGCGTCACCGCCTTCCTCACCGTGCAGGAAGGCTGCGACAAGTTCTGTTCCTTCTGCGTCGTGCCCTATACGCGGGGCGCCGAGTTTTCGCGGCCCGTGGCCGCCGTCCTGGCCGAGGCCCGCAGGCTCGCCGGGCAGGGGGTGCGCGAGATCACGCTGCTGGGACAGAATGTCAACGCCTATCATGGCGAGGGCGACTCGGGTCCGACGGGCCTCGCCGGGCTTGTCGCCAGCCTGTCACGCATTCCCGGTATCGAAAGGCTGCGCTACACCACAAGTCATCCGCGCGACATGACCGACGACCTCATCGCCGCCCATGCCGGGATCGACAAGCTCATGCCCTACCTGCACCTGCCGGTGCAGGCGGGCAGCGACCGCATCCTCAAGGCCATGAACCGCGGCCACACGGCGAAGGACTACCTGCGCCTCATCGAGCGCATCCGAAAGGCCAGGCCCGACATCGCCATCTCGGGCGACTTCATCGTGGGCTTCCCCGGCGAGACGGCGGCGGACTTCCGGGCAACGCTCGATCTCGTCCGCGAGATCGGCTACGCGGCGGCCTTCAGCTTCCGCTATTCGCCCCGGCCCGGGACGCCGGCCGCCGAGGTGGTTGACCAGGTTCCGCCGGACGAGGCCCAGCCGCGCCTGCTGGAGCTGCAGGCCCTGATCCACGCCCAGCAGACCGCCTTCAACGCCGCCCAGGTCGGCCGGGTGCTGCCGGTGCTGCTGGAAAAGCAAGGCCGCCGCCCCGGCCAGCTGGTCGGCCGCTCGCCCTACCTCCAGGCCGTGCACGTCGACGGCGAGCCGGGCCTTATCGGATCGATTGTGAGTACCCACATATCAGGTGTTGGAACCAACAGCCTTTCGGGCCATTATGCCCGTGCGGCTTAATGATTCTGGAGACCCGATCCATTGAATCCGCCTGTCACTGCGGCCAACCTGTCGAGCGCCAAGAGCGGCGCACGCCACGACGACACAGACATCCTCACCATCGCCTTCGACGACAACCGCGCGCTCTCGCTGCTCTGCGGCGGGCATGACGAGAATCTGGCGCTCATCGAGCATCGGCTGGCGGTGGAGATCACGCCGCGCGGCAACCGGCTGGCGGTGCGCGGGCTGCAGCCCAACCGCGACGCGGCCCGCGACGTGCTCTCGGCGCTCTACAGCCGGGCGCGGCGCGGCCTCGAGATCGCGCGCGGCGACGTGGAAGGAGCGATCCGCATGCGCGAAGCCGCCGACCAGAGCCAGGGCGAGGGCGTCCGCACGCGGCGCAAGCTGGTGCTGCCGCGCACGCCCACCCAGGGCAAGTACGTCGAGGCCATCCGCCGGAACGAGCTGGTCTTCGGCGTCGGCCCCGCCGGCACCGGCAAGACCTACCTGGCCGTGGCCTGCGCCGCCGAGGCGCTGATGAACGGCGAGGTCGACCGCATCGTCCTGTCGCGGCCCGCGGTGGAGGCCGGCGAGCGTCTGGGCTTCCTGCCCGGCGACATGAAGGAAAAGGTCGATCCCTACCTGCGCCCGCTCTACGACGCGCTCTACGACGTGATGCCGGCCGCACTCGTGGCCAAGGGCCTGGCCGAGAACCAGATCGAGATCGCGCCGCTCGCCTTCATGCGCGGCCGCACGCTGTCGTCCGCCTTCGTCATCCTGGACGAGGCGCAGAACACCACGCCGCAGCAGATGAAGATGTTCCTCACGCGCCTCGGCGAGGGCAGCCGCATGGTGGTGACGGGAGATCCGACGCAGGTCGACCTGCCGTCTGGCGTCACCTCGGGCCTGGCCGATGCCGTCGCCACGCTGAAGGGCGTGGAGGGCGTCGCGGCCATCCACTTCGCCAATGCCGATATCGTCCGGCATGCGCTGGTCGGGCGCATCGTGGCGGCCTACGACAAGAAGACGGCCAAGCCACGCCGCACATGAGCCTGGCGATCGACGTTGCCGACTCCGGCTGGGGCAATCCGGCCGGGCTCGAGGATCTGGCGCGCCGTGCCAGTGCCGCGGTCTTCGCGGCCCTCTGCAGGTCGCCCGCCGACCTCGACGTCAGCATCGTCTTCGCCGACGACGAAACCGTCCGTAGGCTGAATGCCGAATGGCGGGGCAAGGACCGGCCCACCAATGTCCTGTCCTTTCCGGCCGAGGACATCCCGCTGCCGCCGGGCGAGCCACGCCCGCTGGGCGACGTCATCCTGGCTTTCGGCGTGGTGGCGCGCGAGGCCGCCGAACAGGGCAAGTCATTGCCGGATCATGCCGCGCATCTTATGATCCACGGCCTGTTGCACCTCTTCGGCCACGACCATGTCGCGGAGGGCGAGGCCGCCGCGATGGAGGCCCTCGAAATCGAGATCCTGAAAGGACTGGGCATTTCCAACCCCTATGAGTGACAGCGACAGTACCGGCTCCGCGCCATCCTCAGAGGGGCGCAAGGACAGTCTCTGGCGGCGCCTGCGCGGGCGCTTCGGCCGCAAGAGCGAAAAGGGCCTTCGCGAGAGCCTCGAGGGCGCGCTCGAGACCCACGGTGCCCAGAACCCCGGCGAGACGGTGCGCGACGAAGCCAAATCGATGATGCTCAACATCATCGAGTTCTCCAACCTGCGCGTCGACGACGTGATGGTGCCGCGCGTCGACATCGTGGCCATCGACGAGGCGGCCACCATGCGCGAGCTTCTCGCCATGTTCATCGGCGCCAACCATTCCCGCGTTCCGGTCTACCGCGAGACCCTCGATGGCATCACCGGCATGGTGCATGTGAAGGACTTCATGCGCTGGATGGATTCGAAGGGCGGCAAGCGCCGCAAGCCCAAGGCGGAGAAGGCGGAGAAGCCCGACAAGAGCGAGAAGGCGGCAGCGGGGGGGCTGAGCATCGCAGCCTCCGAGCTCGCGACCAGCGTGAAGCAGTCGGGCCTGCACCGCGACGTGCTCTTCGTGCCGCCGTCGATGCCGGCCTCCGATCTCCTGGTGCGCATGCAGGCGAGCCACATCCATCTTGCCATCGTCATCGACGAATACGGCGGCACCGACGGGCTGGTCTCGATCGAGGACCTGGTCGAGGTGATCGTGGGCGACATCTCGGACGAGCACGACACCGACGAGGCCCTGCAGATCAAGCCGGCCGCCGACGGCACCTACGTCGCCGACGGCCGCGTCGACATTGCCGAGCTCGAGAATCTGGTGAAGATCGACCTGCTCTCGGACGAGGAGGAAGAGGAGGCCGATACGCTCGCCGGTCTCGTCTTCAAGATCGCCGGCCGGGTTCCGATCCGCGGCGAGATCATCCGCCATGGCAGCGGGCTGGAGTTCGAGATCCTCGAGTCCGATCCGCGCCGCGTCAAGAAGGTCAGGATCAGCGCCCGCAACGTCACGCCGCCCGGCGACGAGCAGAGCGAGGACGTCGCCGGCTGATCACAGCATCGCCGGCAGCACCCGGTCGGGCGGGTTGTGTCCGTCGACCCAGGTCTTGATGTTGATGATCACCTTCTCGCCCATGTCGATGCGGCCCTCGATGGTGGCCGATCCCATGTGCGGCAGCAGCACCGCCTTCTTGGCCTTGAGCAGGCGCGGATTGACCGCCGGCTCATGCTCGAAGACATCGAGACCGGCGCCGCCGAGCTCGCCCGACTCCAGCATGCGCGCCAGGGCATTCTCGTCGATCACCTCGCCGCGGGCCGTGTTGACGATGATGGCCTCCTTCTTCATCAGCTTGAGGCGCCTGGCCGAGAGCAGGTGATAGGTGGCGGGGGTGTGCGGGCAATTGACCGAGACGATATCCATGCGTGCCAGCATCTGGTCGAGGCTTTCCCAGTAGGTGGCCTCGAGTTCTTCCTCCACCTTGGCATGGACCGGCTTGCGGTTGTGGTAGTGGATCTGCAGGCCGAAGGCCTTGGCGCGCCGCGCCACCGCGGTACCGATGCGGCCCATGCCGATGATGCCGAGACGCTTGCCCCAGATGCGGCTGCCCAGCATCCAGGTGGGCGACCATCCGGCCCAGCTGTTGTCGGCGCCGATCACCCTGGCACCCTCGATCAGGCGCCGCGCCACCGCCATGATCAGCGCCATGGTCATGTCGGCCGTATCCTCGGTGAGGACGCCTGGCGTGTTGGTGACGGTGATGCCGCGCGACAGGGCGGTCTCGACGTCGATGTTGTCGACGCCGGTGCCGAAGTTGGCGATCAGCTTGAGCTGGTCGCCGGCCTGGTTCAGCACCGCCTTGTCGATCCGGTCGGTCACCGTGGGCACCAGCACCTCGGCGCTCTTCATCGCCTCGATCAGCTCGGCCTTGCCCATGGGCGCGTCGCTGGCGTTGAGGCGCGTGTTGAACAGCTCCATCATCCGCGTCTCGACCACGTCGGGAAGTTTCCGCGTCACCACGACGAGGGGTTTGCGCTTCGTCATTCCGGGCCTTGCCTCCCTCACGCTCTTTCACACAATCTTAACCCCGACACGGCAACCGTGTCATGAGGTATCGCCCGGGCCGCTTCCAGCCACCCCGACCTTGATGTAGACTTGATTCGTGTCTAGCAGGACGGCGGTGTTGCGCAAGTGACCGCGCGGCGGGCGGGACACGGGGATTGGAACCGTATGGCGTCGAACCGCAGATTTGGCACGGTGGTGCTGGTGCTGGCCTGTATCGCCGTCGCCGGAGGCACCGCATGGTCGCTGTTCGGCCGGCGCAGCGATTCCCTGGCCAGCCCGGCACCGGGCGACACCACCGCCTCGATCGGCACCGCGGCCCGCAGCGTCGGGCCCTCCGGTCTTCCCATTCCGCGCTTCGTCTCGCTGAAGGCCGAGAAGGTCAATGTCCGCCGCGGACCTTCCAGCGACCATGCCGTGTCCTGGGTCTTCAACCGCAAGGGCATGCCGGTCGAGATCGTGGCCGAGTTCGAGAACTGGCGTCGCATCCGCGACAGCGACGGCGAGGAAGGCTGGATCCTCCAGAACATGCTGTCGGGCAAGCGCACCGCGATGATCGCGCCCTGGCGCAAGGGCCAGGCCCTGGGCCTGCACCAGGAGGCCCGGGCCGAATCCGGCCTGGTGGCCATGCTGTCGGCCGGCGTCATCGCCGAGGTCGAGGACTGCAGCGGCAGCTGGTGCCATGTATCGGCCGGCGGCTATGACGGCTGGGTGGAGCAGTCGATGCTCTGGGGCGTCTATCCGGGCGAATCCGTCGACTGACCGCCGCGGCACCCGTCGGGCGCCGCGCCGCTTTTCCTTGCTCCTGCAGGTGTTTTCCACTATAGGCGGCCTCGTTCCAGGCCGCGCCGGCTTGCGCGGAACATGAACCGGGATGCTGCGGCATCCCAAACTGTTTCAGGGAATGTCTGAGAACCGCTTGCCTGGGCGGCCGTCCGGACCCTGCGACGCGTCGTGGTATGCCTGCCGGCCCTCATTTTGACAGACGGGGCCGTGCCGGACGTCCTAGCGGGTTTTCCGCCGGGCCAGCCCCGATATTTTTGGAAGGAACGTGACTCCTATGGCGAAATCCGCCGTGTCCCTCAATCCCACCCGTGACGATTTCGAAGCCCTGCTGGCCGAGAGCTATGCCGACCATCCCGCCACCGAAGGCAGCGTGGTCAAGGGCAAGGTCGTCTCCATCGAGAATGATTTCGCGATCATCGACGTCGGCCTCAAGACCGAGGGCAAGATCGCAACCAAGGAATTCGCCCAGCCGGGCAAGGCGTCGGACCTGAAGGTCGGCGACACCGTCGAGGTCTATCTCGAGCGCATCGAGAACGCCATGGGCGAGGCCGTGCTGTCGCGCGACAAGGCCCGCCGCGAGGAGGCCTGGACCCGTCTCGAGGCCATGTCGGCCAAGAATGAGCGCGTCGACGGCGTGATCTTCGGCCGCGTCAAGGGCGGCTTCACCGTCGATCTCGGCGGCGCCGTGGCCTTCCTGCCCGGCAGCCAGGTCGACGTGCGCCCGATCCGCGACGTGACCCCGCTGATGAACGTCTCGCAGCCCTTCCAGATCCTCAAGATGGACCGCCGCCGCGGCAACATCGTGGTGTCGCGCCGCGCCATCATGGAGGAGACCCGCGCCGAGCAGCGCTCCGAACTGGTGCAGAACCTGGCCGAGGGCCAGGTGGTCGACGGCGTGGTCAAGAACATCACCGACTACGGCGCCTTCGTCGACCTGGGCGGCATCGACGGCCTGCTCCATGTCACCGACATCGCCTGGAAGCGCGTCAACCATCCCTCCGACGTGCTGCATGTGGGCCAGACCGTGAAGGTGCAGATCATCCGCATCAATCCGGAAACCCAGCGCATCTCGCTCGGCATGAAGCAGCTCGACAAGGATCCGTGGGAGATCGTGGCCGAGCGCTATCCGATCGGCGCCCGCGTCAAGGGCAAGGTCACCAACATCACCGACTACGGCGCCTTCGTGGAGCTGGAGGACGGCATCGAGGGCCTGGTCCACGTCTCCGAGATGAGCTGGACCAAGAAGAACGTCCATCCGGGCAAGATCCTGTCGACCTCGGAAGAGATCGACGTGCAGGTGCTCGAGATCGACGCCGCCAAGCGCCGCATCTCGCTGGGACTGAAGCAGACCCAGAACAACCCCTGGGCCACCTTCGCGTCCAAGTATCCCAACGGCTCCACCGTCGAGGGCGAGGTCAAGAACATCACCGAGTTCGGCCTCTTCATCGGTCTCGACGGCGACGTCGACGGCATGGTGCATCTGTCCGACATCGACTGGAAGCGCCCCGGCGAAGACGCCATCAAGGACTTCAAGAAGGGCGACGTGGTCAAGGCGAAGGTCCTCGACGTCGACCAGGAGAAGGAGCGCATCTCGCTCGGCATCAAGCAGCTCGGCTCCGATCCGGTGTCGACCGCCACCGGCATCAAGAAGGGCGACACCGTCACCTGCGAAGTGCTCAAGGTCGAGGACAACGGCCTCGAGGTGCGCGTCGCCGGCACCGACATGTCGGCCTATGTGAAGCGCGCCGACCTGGCCCGCGACCGCTCCGAGCAGCGCCCCGAGCGCTTCGCCGTGGGTGAGAAGTTCGATGCCAAGGTCACGCTCTTCGACGCCAAGGCGCGCAAGATGAACGTCTCGATCAAGGCGCTCGAGATCGCCGAGGAGAAGGAGGCCGTGGCGCAATACGGCTCGTCCGACTCGGGCGCCTCGCTGGGCGACATCCTGGGCGCGGCCCTGAAGAAGAAGGACGCCGAAGCCAAAGGCGAATGAGACGACGGGCGGCGGACCGGAGCGATCCGGCCCGCCGCCCCTGCCTGACCGCGACAGCCGGAGCCCACGATGATCACCGACGCCGAACTCATCGTCGACCGCAGGCGCATGAAGCGCCGCCTCACGCTCTGGCGCATCGCCGCCGTGCTGCTGGCCGTCGCGGCGATCGCCGCGCTGGCCTGGCCCGCGGAGGGATCGCGCAGCTTCACCGACCACATCGCCAGGGTTCGCATCGACGGCCTCATCACCGGCGACCAGAAGACGCTGGACCTGCTCGCCGACGTCGCGCGTTCGCGCCGCGTGCAGGGCGTGATCCTGCGCATCGACAGTCCCGGCGGCACCACGGCCGGTTCGGAAGCCCTCTACGAGGCCATCCGCACCGTGGCCAAGGACAAGCCGGTCGTGGCGGTGATGGATACCGTTGCGGCCTCGGGCGGCTACATCGCCGCCATCGCCGCCGACCACATCGTGGCGCGCGGCAACACCATCACCGGCTCCATCGGCGTCATCTTCAGCTTTCCCGAGGTCTCGCGGCTGCTCAACACGCTCGGCATCACCATGGAAGAGATCAAGTCGGGCGACCTCAAGGCCGAACCGTCGCCCTACAAGCCGGTCTCGGAAAAGGCCCGCCAGGTGTCGCAGGCCATGGTCGACGACGGCTTTGCCTGGTTCACCGGCCTGGTCGCCGAGCGCCGCGCCCTGCCCATCGACCGGGTGCGCGTCCTGTCCGACGGCCGCGTCTATACTGGCCGCCAGGCGCTCGACGTGAAGCTCATCGACGCCATCGGCGGCGAGGATGCAGCCCTGGCCTGGCTGACCGACCAGCGCAAGCTGCCCGGGGGCCTGCGCGTCATCGACTGGGCGCCGGCGAGGAGCAGCGAGGTGACCGGCCTGGGCTTCGCCATGGGCGACGCGCTGCTGCGCGCGCTGGGCTTCGGCCGGCTTCAGGCCGCCGCCGAAAGAGCGCAGCTTGACGGGCTTCTTGTGCTTTGGCACCCTGAGCTTTGATGTAAGTTGCCGCGCGGAGACATGCCATGATCAAGTCCGAACTCGTGCAGATGATCGCCGACAAGAACCCGCATCTCTATCATCGCGATATCGAGCGGATCGTGAACACCGTGCTTGACGAGATCATCAATGCCATGAAGGGCGGCGACCGGGTGGAACTCCGCGGCTTCGGCGCCTTCTCGGTCAAGTCGCGCAACGCCCGCATGGGCCGCAACCCGCGCACCGGCACCGCCGTCGAGGTGGTGGCCAAGCGCGTGCCCTTCTTCAAGACCGGCAAGGAACTGCGCGAGCGCCTGAACGCCAAGCAAGAATGACCTTCCGCAAGCTGATCAACTGGGCCATAGGCCTGCCGCTCGCGGTGGCCGCCATCGGCTTTGCCGTCGCCAACCGCCAGTGGATCACCGTCTCGCTCGATCCCGTCCACCGCGACCAGCCGTTTGCAGCCATCGCCATGCCGCTCTGGGTGCTGTTCTTCTGCGGCATCTTCGTCGGCATGTTCGTGGGCTGGATCGCCGCCTGGTTCGCCCAGGGCAAGTGGCGCCGGGCCGCCAAGGAAGCGCGCATCGAGCTGGTGCGCGTCACCGGCGAGCACGAGCGCCTGAGGCGCGAGCACCAGGCCCAGGCCGTGGTGCCGGCCCAGGACACCGCCGCGTGAAGATCCTCGATGCCGAGGCGGTTGCGCGGCTCGCATCCTATCGCGACATCATCGAGGCCCTGCGCCAGGGGTTCCGCGACGAGATCGAGACGCCGGTGCGCCACCATCACGACCTGTCGCCCAACGCCATCCTGCTGCTGATGCCGGCCTGGTCCAGGGACTGGACCGGCCTCAAGACCGTGGTCTTCAAGTCCGACAATGCCGCGCAGGGCCTGCCCACCATCCAGGCGAGCTATCTCCTGATCGACAACGCGACCGGCGCCACCGTGGCCATGCTGGACGGCGGCGAGATCACCCGGCGCCGCACCGCGGCCGCCTCGGCGCTTGCCGCCGACTACCTCGCCCGCCCCGACACCAATACCATGACGCTGGTCGGCGCCGGCGCCCTTGGGCCGCATTTCGTGCGTGCCCATGCCAGCGTGCGTCCCATCCGCAAGGTCTTCATCCACAGCCGCACGCCCGCCAAGTCGCAAGCACTTGCCGACGCGCTGGCGCGCGATGGTCTCGCCGTTGCGGTGACGGACGACCTCGAGGCCGCGGTCCGCCAGTCCGACCTCGTTACCTGCGTCACCACCTCGACCGCGCCCATCGTGAGGGGCGCATGGCTCAGGCCCGGCACCCATGTCGATCTGGCCGGCGCCTTCAAGCCGTCGATGCGCGAGACCGATGCCGCGGTGGTGGCCCGCGCGCAGGTCTATGTCGATACCCGCGACGGCGCCCTGGCCGAGGCGGGCGACCTGCTCCAGGCGCGCGACGAGGGCCACTTCGACTTCGCCGCCGTGAAGGGCGATCTCTTCGACCTTTGCCGCGGCTGGGTCGCCGGGCGGACGAGCCCGGACGAGATCACCCTGTTCAAGTCCTGCGGCACCGCCATCGAAGACCTTGCCACCGCCATCATGGTGTATCAAAAGGCGGCATGACCGCCGCCAGCCCCATCAGCATCGCCATCGACACGCCGGATCTGGACAGAGCAACGCGCCTTGCGCGCGATCTCAAGCCGAGCATCGGCTCGGTCAAGCTCGGCATGGAATTCTTCTACGCACATGGGGCGGCAGGCTACGCCCGCGTGGCCGAGTCCGGGGTGCCCATCTTCCTCGACCTCAAGCTGCATGACATTCCCAACACGGTCGCCGAGGGACTGCGCTCGCTCCTGCGTCTCGATCCGACCCCCGCCATCATCAACATCCATGCGACCGGCGGACTCGACATGATGAAGGCCGCCGCCGACGCCGTGGCCGGCCGGTGCAAACTGATCGCGGTGACCTTGCTGACCAGCCTCTCGGACGACGACATCTGGGCCGCGGGCTTCGAGACCGCGCGCAACACCGAGGGCCACGCCCGGTCGCTGGCGGCCCTGGCCAGATCCGCCGGCCTCGACGGCGTGGTCTGCAGCCCGCACGATCTGGTGGGCATCCGCCATGACCTGGGCCGCGATTTCCTGACCGTCGTTCCGGGCATCCGACCGGCGGAGGCGGCGGTGCAGGACCAGAAGCGGGTGGCGACCCCCGCCGCCGCCATGGCCGCGGGCGCCGATATCCTGGTCATCGGCCGGGCCATCACCGGTGCCGCCGATCCGGCCCGGGCGGCCCGGGACATCCTGGCAAGCCTCCATGGCGGCTGAGGTCAAGATCTGCGGGCTTTCGACGGCGGAAACCCTCGAGGCGGCCCTGGCGGCGGGCGCCGATTTCGTGGGGCTGATGTTCTTCGCCAAGTCGCCGCGCCATGTCTCGCTTGGCACCGCCCGCCAGCTGGCGGATTTGGCGCGTGGCCGCGCCCGGATCGTCACCGTCACGGTCGATGCCGATGACGCCCTGATCGCCGGTATCGCGGCCGAGGTGAAGCCCGACTTCATCCAGTGCCACGGCGCCGAGCCGCCCGAACGCCTCGCCGCTATCACGGCCACGCACGGCATCGCCGCCTACAAGGTCCTGAAGGTCCGCGAACCGGGTCACGTGGCACGGGCGCAGGCCTATGCCGGCGTCTCGCCCTTCGTCATGTTCGATGCCCTGCCGCCCGAGGGTGCCGTCCTTCCGGGCGGCAACGGCCTGGCCTTCGACTGGACCATCCTCGCCGGCGCGCCCCGCCCCTTCATGCTGGCGGGTGGTCTCACGCCGGAGAACGTGGCCGAGGCCATCCGCGTCACCGGCGCGGCCATGGTGGATGTCTCCTCGGGCGTCGAGTCGGCCCCCGGCATCAAGGACGTGGCGCGCATCCGGAAATTCGTTGAGGCCGCGAAGCGGGGCGGGTAGAACCCTCCAACGCATGGCCGGGCGGCGGCAACGCCCCGTCCAGACAACAGGATATCCAGGCACCGACGATGAACCTCACCGCACCCAATTCCTTCCGCACCGGGCCCGACGAGAACGGCCTTTTCGGTATCTATGGCGGCCGTTTCGTGGCCGAGACGCTGATGCCGCTCATCCTGCAGCTCGAGCAGGCCTACAAGGATGCCAAGGCCGATCCCGCCTTCCAGGCCGAGCTCGACAGCTTCCTCGAACACTATGTGGGCCGGCCCTCGCCGCTCTATTTCGCCGAGCGCCTGACCGAGCATCTCGGCGGCGCCAAGATCTACTTCAAGCGCGACGAGCTCAATCACACCGGCGCGCACAAGATCAACAACGTGATGGGCCAGATCCTGCTGGCCCGGCGCATGGGCAAGAAGCGCATCATCGCCGAGACCGGCGCCGGCCAGCACGGTGTCGCCACCGCCACGGCCTGTGCCCGTTTCGGCCTCAAGTGCATCGTCTACATGGGCGAGGTCGACATGGAGCGGCAGAAGCCCAATGTCTTCCGCATGAAGCTGCTGGGCGCCGAGGTTGTGCCGGCCAAGTCGGGATCGCGCACGCTGAAGGACGCGCTGAACGAGGCGCTGCGCGACTGGGTGGCCAATGTCGAGGACACCTTCTACTGCATCGGCACGGTGGCGGGCCCGCATCCCTATCCGGAAATGGTGCGCGACTTCCAGTCGGTGATCGGCCGTGAGACCAAGCAGCAGATGCTGAAGCGCGAGGGCCGCCTGCCCGACTCGCTCGTTGCCGCCATCGGCGGCGGTTCCAATGCCATGGGCCTGTTCCATCCCTTCCTCGACGACAAGGAGGTCGAGATCTACGGCGTCGAGGCCGCGGGCCTCGGCCTCAGGACAAGGACCAAGCATGCCGCGTCGATCACCGGCGGCAGACCCGGCGTGCTGCATGGCAACCGCACCTATCTGCTGATGGACGACGACGGCCAGATCATCGAGGGCCACTCGATCTCGGCCGGCCTCGACTATCCCGGCATCGGCCCGGAACATGCCTGGCTGCACGACATGAAGCGCGTGCACTATGTCTCGGCCACCGACAAGGAGGCGCTCGCGGCTTTCCAGCTCTGCTGCAGGCTCGAAGGCATCATCCCGGCGCTCGAACCCTCGCATGCCCTGGCCCATGTCACGAAGATCGCGCCGAAGTTGCCGAAGGACCACCTGATGGTGATGAATCTCTGCGGCCGCGGCGACAAGGACATCTTCACGGTGGCCGACGTGCTGGGAGTGAAGCTGTGACCAGCCGCATCGAACGGCGCTTTGCCGCCATCAAGGCCGAGGGCCGCGCCGCCCTCGTCACCTTCGTGACCGCGGGCGATCCCGACTACGAGACCTCGCTGAAGATCATCAGGGGCCTGCCCGCAGCCGGCGCCGACGTGATCGAGTTCGGCATGCCCTTCACCGATCCCATGGCCGACGGCCCCGCGATCCAGGCGGCAGGGCTTCGCGCGCTGGCCGCCGGCCAGACCATGAAGAAGACGCTGAAGATGGTGAAGGAGTTCCGCAAGGAGGATGCCGATACGCCCGTCGTCCTCATGGGCTACTACAATCCCATCTATGTCTATGGCGTGGACAGGTTCCTGGCCGACGCCAAGGCCGCCGGCGCCGATGGCTTCATCATTGTCGACCTGCCGCCCGAGGAGGACGAGGAATTCTGCATTCCGGCCCTCAAGGCCGGGATGAACTTCATCCGCCTCGCCACGCCGACGACCGACGATGCGCGCGCGCCCACCGTGTTCCGCAACACCAGCGGCTTCGTCTACTACGTCTCGGTGCTGGGCATCACCGGCACCAAGGCGCCCGACCTCAAGAGCGTCAAGGCCAACGTCAACCGCCTGCGCAAGCACACGTCTCTTCCGATCTGCGTGGGCTTTGGCGTCAAGACCGCCGAGCAGGCCCGTGCCATCGCCAGGGACGCGGATGGCGTGGTGGTGGGCTCGGCACTCGTCGGCGCCATCGCCGCGAGCCTCACAAAAGCCGGAAAGCCCACCTCAAAGACGGCACGGGCCGTGCACGACCTTGTGGCCAGCATCGCCCGCGGCGTGAGAAAGTGATGGCATGAACTGGATCAAGAACTTCGTCCGCCCGAAAATCCGCTCCATCCTCGGCGACAAGCGCGAGGTGCCGGAGAACATGTGGGTGAAGGATCCGGACTCGGGCCAGATGGTCTTCTACAAGGACCTCGAGGCCAACCAGTTCGTCATGCCGCAGTCGAACTACCACATGCGCATGCCGCCGGACCTGCGCCTCAGGACGATCTTCGACAACGGCGCCTATGACCGCATCGCCATGCCGCAGGTCCCGGTCGATCCGCTGAAGTTCCGCGACGAGCGCAAGTATGCCGACCGCCTCAAGGAGGCGCGCGGCAAGACCAACGCCGAGGACTGCATCCTGGCCGGGCACGGCGTGCTGGACGACGTGCCGGTCACGGTCGCGGTGCAGGACTTCGCCTTCATGGGCGGCTCCCTCGGCCTCGCCGCCGGCGAAGCCATCATCACCGCCATGCGTGCCGCCGTCGCCCGCAAGACGCCCTTCATCTTCTTCGTCTCCTCCGGTGGCGCGCGCATGCAGGAAGGCGTGCTGTCGCTGATGCAGCTGCCGCGCACCACGGTGGCGGTGCAGGATCTGCGCGCCGCGCGCCTGCCCTACGTCGTCGTCCTCACCCATCCGACCACCGGCGGCGTCACCGCGTCCTATGCCATGCTGGGCGACATCCACATCGCCGAGCCCGGTGCCCTCATCGGATTCGCCGGCCAGCGCGTGATCGAGCAGACCATCCGCGAGAAGCTGCCGGCCGGATTCCAGCGCGCCGAGTACCTGCAGGAACATGGCATGGTCGACATGGTCGTGCACCGCCACGAGCTGCGCAACACCCTGTCGCGCATTGTCCGTATCCTGACGAAAGCTCCCGATCGCAGCCTGCCGTCGACCGCGCTCGTTCCCGCGGCGGACTGACAGGACCCATCCATGGCGCTCAGCGATGCCATCCTGACGCGGCTGCTCACGCTGCATCCGAAGATCATCGACCTGAGTCTGGACCGCATGGAGCGGCTGCTGGCGCGCCTCGGTCACCCCGAGCGCCGCCTGCCGCCGGTGATTCACGTGGCCGGCACCAATGGCAAGGGATCGACCGTCGCCTGCCTTCGCCACATCATGGAAGCGGCGGGCCTGAAGGTTCATGCCTATACGTCGCCACATCTGGTGAAGTTCCACGAACGCATCCGGGTCGCGGGCGAGCTCATTTCGGAGACCGATCTGACGGCGCTGCTCGAGGAGTGCGAGACCGCCAATGGCGGCGTGCCCATCACCTTCTTCGAAATCACCACGGCGGCGGCCTTTCTCGCCTTCAGCCGCGTGCCGGCCGACTATCTGCTGCTCGAGGTTGGGCTGGGCGGCAGGCTTGACGCCACCAATGTGATCGACCGTCCCGCCGTGTCGGTCATCACCACCATCGACTACGATCACCAGCAGTATCTGGGCGACACGCTGGCCCTGATCGCCGGCGAGAAGGCCGGCATCATGAAGCGCGGCTGCCCGGTGGTGATCGGCGCGCAGCCCGACGCGGCGCGCGAGGTCCTGCTGCGCGCTGCCGAGCGGCTGCGCTGCCCCATGGCGGTGGCCAACCAGGACTGGCAGGCCTTCGAGCAGCATGGCCGCCTGGTGTTCCAGGACGAGGCCGGCCTGCTCGACCTGCCGCTGCCGCAGCTGCGCGGCCGGCACCAGATCGACAATGCCGGCAATGCCATCGCCGCGCTGCGCCTCATCGGCGATGCGCGGATCGGCGAGGCCCACATGGCGGAGGGCCTGAAATCCGCCAGCTGGCCGGCGCGCATGCAGCGCCTGGGATCCGGCGCCCTCTCCGCCCTGGTGCCCGCCGACGCCGAGCTCTGGCTCGATGGCGGCCACAACCCGTCCGCCGGCCGCGTCCTGGCCCAGGCCTTCTCCGACCTGAACGATCGCCATTCGCGGCCCCTGGTGCTGGTCTGGGGCATGCTGAACAGCAAGGATGCCGGGCGCTTCATCGAAAGCTTCGCCGGCATCGCGGCCCGGGTGGTCACCCTCACCATCCCCGACGAGGAGAATGCCCTCACCGCCGCGGCGCTGGCAGACGCCGCCCGCGCCGCGGGCCTCTCGGCCGAAACGGCGGACTCGCTGGAGCAGGCCCTGCGCCAGGCGGCCCTCGCCGCACCCAATCCGCGCATCCTGATCTGCGGCTCGCTTTACCTTGCGGGACATGTCTTGGCGGCGCATGGCCGGCAGGAGATGAGCCGCGTCAGCGGCGCCGGCCGGCGCTGACGGGCCGACTCAAGGGCTTCCGCTTGGCGTGACTTCCGGTTTATGGTTCGGGCCAAGAACCAGAACAACGGAGGAAACCACCATCATGCAACGCATCAAGTTCATCGACCGCATGTCGACCGGGAAGCTCTCCCGGCGCGACATGCTGAAGAGCGCCGCGGCCTTCGGCGTGGGCCTGGCCGCCCTGCCGCGGCCGGGCGCGGCCGCCGAGGTCCTCACCTGCCTCGAGTGGTCGGGCTATGATTCGGCCGACTACTTCAACTCCTTCGTCGGCAAGCATGGCGGTCCGCCCAACTTCTCGATCTTCGCCAGCGAGGACGATGCCCTGGCCAAGGTGCGCGCGGGCTTCGCCGCCGACGTCATGCATCCCTGCAACTATTCGGTGAACCGTTTCGTGACTGCGGGACTCGCGGTTCCGATCGACACCGCGAAGCTCTCCAACTGGAAGGACATCTTCCCGGCACTGCAGACCGCCGATGGCGTGGTCAGCGGCGGCAACGTGGTGATGGCTCCGGCCGACTGGGGCAATTCCTCCATCGCCTATCGTCCCGACCTGATCGGCGACGCCTTCAAGGATGGCGAGACCTGGGGCATCTTCTTCGATGAAAAATACAAGGACAAGGTGGCGCTGCTCGACGATTATCTGGTGATCCAGATCGGCGCCATGGTCAATGGCATGCCCTATGACAAGGCCTATCTGCTCGCCGGCGCCGATCTCGAGGCGGCCAAGCCCATGGCGGCCAAGGCGGTGCAGGTGAACCGCATGCTCTGGACCGACGCCACCGAGATCCAGCAGGCCCTGGCCTCGGGCGAGATCATCGCGGCCTATGCCTGGAACGACACCATCAAGAACCTCACGGCACAGGGCATTCCCGTGGCCTATGCCAAGCCGAAGGAAGGCTACTTCACCTGGTTCTGCGGCCTCACGCTGCTCAATTCGGGCAAGGCCGATCCGGCGCTGGCCTATGACTTCATCGATGCCTGGCTGTCGCCCGAGACCGGCAAGGCCCTGATCGAGGGATCGGGCTACGGCCATGCCAACATGAAGTCCTTCGCGCTGGCCTCGCCCGACTCGGTCGTCGCCATGGGCATCAAGGATCCGGCCGAACACATGAAGAGCGCCATCCTGTTCAAGACCATGCCGAACGAGGTCATCAACGAGCAGAGCAAGGTCTGGGAAGAGCTCAAGGCCCTGAAGCAGTAAGGCCGCCGTGCCTGACCGTTCTCCGCGATCCGCCGCTGCCGGGCTCTCGGGCCCGGCAGCCGGCTATGCGCTGCTCTCGCCGGCGATCCTCATCGTTCTGACCATGCTGGTGGCGCCGATGGCGGCGCTGGTCGTGCTCAGCTTCTGGACGCAGAATGGTTTCGAGATCGACACCGGCCTGACGCTGGCCAACTACTGGGCGCTGGTGGCGCCCTCGGACCAGCCCACCGTGTGGATGGGGATCTCCTTTCCCTTCCAGAATCCTGTCTATGCCATCCTGCTGCTGAAATCGCTGGTGATGTCGCTGGCCGTCACCGTGGCGGTGATCCTCGTGGCCTATCCCATGGCCTATTTCCTCGCCTTCCGGGTGACGCGCCACAAGGCGCTGTGGATGATCATCATCACCATCCCGTTCTGGACCAGCTACCTGCTGCGGGTCTTCTCGTGGAAGATCATGCTGGGCTTCAACGGCGTCATCAATTCCGGCCTGATGAGTCTCGGCCTGATATCGGAGCCCCTCGGATTCCTGCTCTACAATCCGCCGGCCGTCATCATCACCCTCACCCATGCCTGGGTAACCTTCGCCGTGCTGCCCATCTACGTGTCGCTCGAGAAGATCGACCGGTCCCTGCTCGAGGCCGCCACCGACCTTGGCGACGGCAAGTGGCAGCGCTTCCGCCGCGTGACCCTGCCGCTGTCGCTGCCCGGCACCATCTCGGCGGCCCTCCTCGTCTTCATCCCGACGGTGGGCGACTACGTGACGCCGACCCTGGTGGGCGGACCGGGCGGCACCATGATCGGCAACGCCATCCAGTCGCTGTTCCTGAAACAGGACAATGCGCCGCTGGGTGCTGCCGTCTCGATCGTGATGATGGCCATCGTGGCCCTGCTGTCGCTGCTGTTCATGTGGGCCGTGGGCTATCGCAAGCTCCGGCAGAGGACCGCCTGACATGCGCAAGTTCTTCCCGCCGCTGACCATCTACGCGATCATCTTCACCGTGTTCCTCTACGGCCCGGTCTTGCTGATGCCGCTCTTCTCCTTCAACGACAACATCTTCGCGGTGTTTCCGCTGAAGGGCTTCACGCTGAAGCACTATGGCGCCATGGCCGCCAACGCCTCGATGCTGAACGCGCTGAAGAACTCGCTGGTCCTGGCCGCAATCGTGGCCGTGGTGGCGACCGCCGTTGCCATTCCGACCGCCATCGCGCTGACGCGCTACCGCCTGCGCGGTGGCGGCGCCATCACCGCCGCCCTCATGCTGCCGCTGGTGGTGCCGTCGATCATCTTCGCGGTGGCGCTCCTGGTCATTCTGGTGCGCATCCTCAACGTCGAGCTCTCGCTGCTGACGGTCGGCGCCGCGCATGTGTTCCTCTGCCTGCCCTTCGCCATCATGGTGCTCATGTCGAGGCTGGAGGGTTTCGACAAGAGTCTCGAGGAAGCCTCACGCGATCTGGGCGAGGATGCCTGGGGCACCTTCCGCCGGGTGACGCTGCCGCTGGCCTGGCCGGCGGTGGTGTCCAGTCTCCTCATGTGTTTCATCACCTCATTCGACGAGTTCGTCATGGCCTTCTTTCTGAGCGGCACCAATCCGACCCTGCCCGTCTTCCTGTTCGGGCAACTGCGCTTTCCCAACAAGCTCCCCGGCGTCCTGGCGCTGGGCTCGCTGATCCTGCTGGTGTCGACCATCCTGGTGGTCACCGCCGAGCTGCTGCGCCGGCGCGGTGTCGAGGAGCGGCCGGCATGACATCCGATTCCAGGAGCGACACCATCATCTCGCTGCGCGACGTGCGCCGCGACTTCGGCACCGTCGCCGCCGTCGACGGCGTCAGCTTCGACATCGCCCGAGGCGAGTTCTTTTCCATGCTCGGCCCCTCGGGCTGCGGCAAGACCACGCTCCTGCGCATGCTGGCCGGCCTCGACCAGCCGACGGCGGGGACCATCCTGCTCGACGGTCAGCCCATGGCCGGGGTGCCGGCCAATCTCCGGCCCACCAACATGGTGTTCCAGAGCTATGCCATCTTCCCGCATCTCAACGTCATCGAGAATGTCAGTTACGGCCTCAAGCGCCTCAAGCTCGGAAAGGGCGAGGAGAAGTCGCGCGTCGACCAGGCCCTGGCCCTGGTCAAGCTCGAGGGCTACGAGCAGCGCGGCGCGCACCAGCTCTCGGGCGGCCAGCGCCAGCGCGTGGCCCTGGCCCGCGCCCTGGTCTGCCGGCCCAAGGTCCTGCTCCTCGACGAGCCGCTGGGCGCGCTCGACAAGAAGCTGCGCGAGGAGATGCAGGTGGAACTGCGCAGCCTGCAGCGCAGCGTCGGCATCACCTTCGTCTTCGTGACGCATGACCAGGAGGAGGCCCTGACGCTGTCCGACCGGATCGCCGTCATGGCCCGCGGCAAGGTGCTGCAGATCGACAGCGCGGCGGGCCTCTACGAGAAGCCGAACTGCCGCGAGGTTGCCGAATTCATCGGCACCATGAATCTCTTCGCCGGCACCGTGGCGGCACTCGGATCCACGGTGACCGTGGATGCCGGTCCCCTAGGCCGGCTCTCCGCGCCATCGGGCGGCCTCACGCTTGCAGTGGGCGATGCGGTGCATGTCGCCGTGCGGCCCGAGAAGCTGGCGCTCGCGGAGGGCAAGGCGAAGCCGGGCACCAATGTGGTGGCGGGCAAGGTGCTGGCCTCGACCTATCTGGGAGATCGCAGCCGCTATCTGGTCGAGGTGCCCGGCGCTCCGGCGCCGGTCGCGGTGTCGCTCCAGCACGACGGCGTGAGCGCGGCGGTTCATGCCGGCGCCGGCGCGGAGGTGAGGCTGGCCTGGCCTGCCGCAACCGGGCTGATCCTCAATGCCTGAGCGGCCATGAGCGATCGCGAGGACAGGGCCGAGGCCGATGAACTCGCGGGCGCGCTCGAGCGCCTGTCACGGCTGCTGCGCGCGCGCGAGCATGACCGCGGCCTCAACCCGGCGCAGTGGGAAGCGCTGCGCTATGTGTCCCGCGCCAACCGCTTCTCGAATTCGCCGGGCGCGCTCAGCCGCTATCTCGGCGCCACCAAGGGCACGATCTCGCAGACGGTGATGGCGCTCGTGCGCAAGGGCCTCATCGTGAAGTCAGAGCGGTCGGGCGAGCGGCGGTCCGTCGCACTCACGCTCACCGCCGCGGGCGAAGCGCTGCTGGCGGACGATCCCTGGATCCGGCTGGCCCGGGCGGCCGCCGGGCTTGGCGGCAAGACGCGCCGCCGCGCCGCGCGGGCCCTGCGCGAGCTGCTGGCGGGCGAGCTGGCCGCCGGCGGCCATGCGAGCTTCGGCACCTGCCGCGACTGCCGGTTCTTCCGCGAGAAGGGACGGATCGGCGACGTGCCGGGACCGCATCTCTGCATGGCCTTCGAGGAGGGCCTGAGCGGGTCCGACACGGAGCGCCTCTGCGTCGCCCACGCGGCAGGCTGAGGCTACTCGGCCGCCAGTGGAGAGGCCGGGCGCGCGGCCAGCACGTCGCTGCCGACGTGCGATTCGAAACGGGCGAAGTTCTTCACGAACATGCCGACCAGCTTGCGCGCCATGGCGTCATAGGCCTTGGCATTGGCCCAGGTCCCGCGCGGATCGAGGATCGCGGGATCGACGCCTGCGACGCTGCGCGGCACGGCAAAGCCGAAGCTGGCATCGGTGCGCATTTCGGCCTGGTCGAGCTCGCCATCGAGCGCGGCGGCGAGAAGCCTTCGGGTGACCTTGATCGGCATGCGCTGGCCCTCGCCATAGGGCCCGCCGGTCCAGCCGGTGTTGACGAGGAAACAGGGTACGTCGTGGCGCGCGATCAGCTCGCGCAAGAGGTTGCCATAGACGCTCGGGTGGCGCGGAATGAAGGGCGCCCCGAAGCAGGTGGAGAAGGTGGCCTGCGGCTCGGTCACGCCGCGCTCGGTGCCCGCTACCTTGGCGGTGTAGCCCGACAGGAAGTGATACATGGCCTGCTGCGGGGTGAGCCTGGCGATGGGCGGCAGCACGCCGAAGGCATCGGCGGTCAGCATGACGATGCAGCCCGGCACCGCGGCCCGGCCGCTGCGGCGGGCATTGGAGATGGCCGCGAGCGGATAGGCCGCGCGGGTATTCTCGGTGAGGCTGGCGTCATCCAGATCGAGCTGGCGGGTGTCGGGATCGACGGCAACGTTCTCCAGGACCGTGCCCCAGCGCTGCGTGGTCGCGAAGATCTCCGGTTCGGCCTCTGGCGACAGGCGGATCACCTTGGCGTAGCAGCCGCCTTCGAAATTGAAGATGCCATCGGCCGACCAGCCGTGCTCGTCGTCGCCCACCAGCCTGCGCTGCGGATCGGCGGACAGCGTGGTCTTGCCCGTGCCCGACAGGCCGAAGAAGATGGCGCTGCGCCCGTCCGGCCCGACATTGGCGGCGCAGTGCATCGGCATGACGCCCCTGGCCGGCAACAGGTAGTTCAGCACGGTGAAGACCGCCTTCTTCATCTCGCCCGCATATTGCGTGCCGCCGATGAGCACGAGGCCGCGGCTGAGGTCGATGGCGATGACCGTCTCGCTGCGGGTGCCGTGGCGCTTCGGATCGGCGCGGAAGGACGGCAGGTTGACGATGGTGAGCTGCGGCGCAAGTCCCGGGGCGTCGTCGCTCTGGATCAGGAGGTGCCGGATGAAGAGCGCGTGCCAGGCGAGTTCCGTCACCACGCGCACCGTGAGGCGCTGTGCGGGGTCGGCGCCCGCCACCAGATCCTGCACGAAGACCTGCTTGAGCCGCGCATGGGCAAAGAAGTCCTTCTGCAGGACTGCGAACTGGTCCGGGCTGAGGGCCGCGGTGTTGTCCCACCACACCGTGTCGGCGGTGGCGGCATCGCGCACGATGAATTTGTCGGCCGGGCTGCGACCGGTGTGGGCGCCGGTGGTGACGGCCAGCGCCCCGCCCTCCGCCACCACGCCCTCGCCCCGCAGCACGGCGGCCTGGTAGAGCGCGGCCGCCGGTTCGTTCCACGAGATCCGGTCGAGCCAGCGCAGGCCCATCTTGTCGAGGTCGGTGCGGATACGGGTCTGGGCGGCAATGTCCATGCGGGTTCCCTCGCGAAATCTGGGCGTGACCCTAAGATCAGCCCAGCGCCGGCTGCAAGGAAAATGATGAAAGAAAGACGATTTAAAATCAGAAATCTGCGGTATCGAAAATCAGAAAATGACCTGTTTCAATCAGTTCCTGCGTTCCCGCGCCAGGGCCGCCAGGCAGCTGCGCAAGGCATCGGCGCTGGCGACCGGTTCCGGAAAGGCGAGGCGCAGCACCTCCGTCCCATTGCCGAGATCGGCGCCATCCGGGTCTATCGCCATGATTTTCCAATCACCTTCGGGGGCCCCGAGCAGCACCGTGGCATAGTGGCGAACCGCATCGGGATGGTCCTCGTTCATGTGGGCGATGGCACTCTCGGCGAGTGCATCCATTCCCGGGCGTGAGGGAAAGACCTCATTCGCTTCAAGAGTCTCGATTCGGCCAAAGCCGGCAACTGCATGCGCCAGCGCGGGCTCCAGGCGCCAGAACCCGAAGTCGCCAAAACCGGCATAGAGGACGGCCGCGGGGTGGCGGGCCAGGTAGCGCTGTCTTGCCTGGGCCGAATCGGTCGGCACGAAGCGTCCCATGACCGTCACGCGGGGTCCGGTCAGGGCATCGCCCGAGGCCGGTGGCTCGGCCACCAGCAGGCTGGCGCGCCCGTCGGCCAGCAGGTTCCGCGTATGCCAGGCCAGGGTGGAGACCAGGATGATCGGCTGGCCCTCGATGTCGGTCGCGACATTAACCAGCGAGGCATAGGGAACGCCGCCCTCCGCGTTGAGGCTGGCCAGGGTGCCGGTGCGCGCCCGGCGCAGCAGCGCCCGGGCCTCGTCACCGGTGAAACTTCGGGGTTTCGTCGCCATATGACCTCGCAATCCGGGGCAAGAGGCCTTATCCTGCCTGCCACATTTTGTTCCAGTTCCGCCCCTACTGCCAGCGCAACTGAAATTCAACAAGGATGAACAGCACGATGCCGACCATCGCTCTCGTGGATGACGACCGGAACATTCTCACCTCGGTGGGCATGGCGCTCGAGAACGAGGGCTACGTCGTCCAGAAGTACAACGACGGCGCCGCCGCCCTCCAGGGCCTGCAGGACACGCCGCCCGACATGGCCATCTTCGACATCAAGATGCCGCGCATGGACGGCATGGAGCTGCTGCGGCGCATCCGCCAGAAGTCCGACCTGCCTGTCATCTTCCTCACCTCGAAGGACGACGAGATCGACGAGCTCTTCGGCCTCAAGATGGGTGCCGACGACTTCATCAAGAAGCCCTTCTCGCAGCGGCTGCTGGTCGAGCGCGTGAAGGCGGTGCTGCGCCGCGCGCCCAACCGCGATGCCAATGCGGCGCCGGCGGAGGCCCCCAAGGTCATCGAGCGCGGCAAGCTGACCATGGACCCCGACCGCCACTCCTGCACCTGGGATGGCAAGCCGGTCACCCTCACGGTCACCGAGTTCCTGATCCTGCAGTCGCTGGCCCAGCGCCCCGGCATCGTCAAGAGCCGCGACGCGCTGATGGACGCGGCCTATGACGACCAGGTCTATGTCGACGACCGGACCATCGACAGCCACATCAAGCGGCTGCGCAAGAAGTTCAATCAGGTCGACGCGGACTTCGACGCCATCGAGACCCTCTATGGCGTCGGCTACCGCTTCAAGGAACAGTAAGGGGCGCGGACCGGAGCGGAACCCGACATGCTGGACAAGGTGCAAGCGGCCCAGGCCGAGACTCGCATCGACAGCGAGGACGGTCAGGACTCCGCCGAATCCACCGGACCGGCAGCGCCGGCCAGGGCCAGCCTCTGGCATCTCATCCCGCGCCGGCTCACCAGCCGCATCGTCTTCCTCAACCTGCTCGGCCTGGTCGTGCTCGTCTCGGGCATTCTCTACTTCAACCAGTTCCGCCAGGGCCTGATCGACGCGCGCGTGCTCAGCCTCACCACGCAGGCGCACATCATCGCCGCGGCCATCGCCGGCTCGGCCACGGTCGACACGGGCTCGATCGTCATCGATCCGGACTCGCTCTCCGACACGCTGGACGAATCCGATCCCGATGCCGACCAGATGTCCGGTCTCGACTTCCCGATCAACCCGGAAACCGCGGGCCCGATCCTCAGGCGCCTTCTGGCCAATTCAACTGTCCGTGCACGGATCATCGATCCCGATGGCAATCTCGTCGTCGACAGCCGCTTCCTCTACAGCCGCGGCGACATCGTGCAGAGCGAACTGCCGCCGCTGACGGCGAATGACGGAAACATCCTGGAGCAGGCCTGGCACCGCTTCGTCACCTGGGCCTTCGCCTATGACTATCCGTCGCAGCCCGAGTACGGTCTCGACAACGGCAAGGATTTTCCCGAAGTGTCCGCCGCCCTCAACGGCGCATCGGTGAGCCTCGTCCGGCTCAACGACCGCGGCCAGATCGTGGTGCTCGTCTCGGTTCCGGTGCAGCGCTACCGCGCCGTCCTCGGCGCCCTGGTGCTCTCGACCACCGGCGGCGAGATCGACGGCGTGCTGGGCGCCGAGCGCCGCGTGGTGCTGATGACCTTCGGCCTGGTGGCGCTGGTCACCATCCTGCTGTCGGTCTTTCTCGCAGGCACCATCGCGGCACCGCTCCGCAAGCTGGCGGCGGCGGCCGAGCGCGTGCGCCGCGGCGTCAACAAGCGCGTGGAGATTCCCGACTATACGGGGCGCCAGGACGAGATCGGCGAACTGTCGGGCGCCATCCGCGACATGACCAATGCGCTCTACAACAGGATCGACGCGATCGAGGCCTTCGCGGCCGACGTGAGCCACGAACTCAAGAACCCGCTGACCTCGTTGCGCAGCGCCGTCGAGACCCTGTCGCTGGTCAAGACCGACGAGCAGCGCAGGCGCCTCGTCGACATCGTCAAGCATGACGTCCGTCGCCTCGACCGGCTGATCACCGACATCTCCGACGCCTCGCGCCTCGATGCCGAGCTGGCCCGCGCCGAGGTCCATGCCGTCGACATGGTGCGGCTGCTCACCGCCATCGTCGATCTCGCCAACGAGGTGCGCAAGCCCGACCAGGCCGAGATCCAGCTCGACATCGCCAGGCTGCCCCCGGGCATGGATCCGGTGCGGGGCTATATGGTTGTTGGCCAGGACTCGCGCCTGGGTCAGGTGGTGCGCAACCTGCTCGACAACGCGCGCTCCTTCACCGCCCCGGGCACCAGGCTCAATGTCAGGCTGCGCCGCGTGGGCAACGACGTCGAGTTCCGCGTCGACGATCACGGGCCCGGCATCAGGCCCGACAATCTCGAGCGCATCTTCGAGCGCTTCTATACCGACCGGCCCGAGAACAGCTTCGGATCCAACTCCGGCCTCGGCCTGTCGATCTCCAAGCAGATCGTCGAGGCCCACAAGGGCAGGATCTGGGCCGAGAACCGCCTGGGCAAGGCCGATGCCGCGGGCGAGCGCCCGGTTCTGGGCGCGCGCTTCGTCGTGCGCCTGCCCGCCGTGCCGGAAGACTGGCTCCCGCCCAATGCCTGAGACCACCACGTTGCACGCCACCTGCGTGGCGGTGGCGGACGAGGGTGTGCTGATCCTGGGCGAGCCGGGCGCCGGCAAGTCCGACCTGGCGTTGCGGCTCATCGACCAGCCGGGCAGGGGGATCGGCGCGGAACCCCGGACCACACAGCTGGTGGCCGATGACCAGGTCTGCATCAGCCGCGACGGGTTACGCCTCGCGGCATCGGCGCCGCCCGCGATCAGGGGCAAGCTCGAGATCCGCGGCCTCGGCATCGTGTCGCTGCCCGTCCGCGATCTTGTGTCCCTCTGCCTTGCCGTGCGGCTCACGCCCGACGCCGGCATCGCGCGTCTTCCCGACCTCGCGGACGACCGCCTCTCGATCCTTGGCGTCGATCTTCCGCTGGTCCGGATCGATCCCCGGTCGGCCTCGGCCCCGGCCCGGATACGGGCGGCGCTGGACCATCTGCGGGAGGCCTGATTGACGACTTGCCAGCGCCTCCCGATATGGGCATGTTGCGCCGCCCGCAAGCGGCCGGAGAATGGAGTGTCAGCGCAACGATGATCGGTCTCGTCCTGGTCACCCACGGCCGCCTTGCCGAGGAATTCCTCTCCGCCCTTGAGCATATCGTCGGGCCGCAGACCGCGATCGAGACCATCGCGATCGGCGCCGACGACAAGATGGAATTGCGCCGCGCCGACATCGCCTCTGCCATCAAGCGCGTCGACGGCGGCGCCGGCGTCATCATTCTCACCGACATGTTCGGCGGCACGCCCTCCAATCTCGCCATCTCGCTCATGGAGATCGGCCGGGTCGAGGTCGTGGCCGGGCTCAACCTGCCCATGCTGGTCAAGCTGGCGCGCGTGCGCAAGACGTCGAACCTGGAGAAGGCGGCGGCAGCCGCGCAGGACGCGGGCCGCAAATACATCAACATCGCCAGCCAGATCCTGGGAGACTGACGTGGCGGCGATCTCCAAGGAACTGGCGATCGTCAACCAGCGCGGGCTGCATGCCCGCGCCTCGGCCAAGTTCGTGAAATGCGCCGAAGGCTTCGATGCCAACATCACCGTCACGCGCGACGGCCAGACGGTGCCCGCCACCTCCATCATGGGCCTGATGATGCTGGCCGCCGCCATGGGGACATCGATCGTCGTCGAGGCCTCGGGGCCGCAGGCGGCGGCCGCCATCGCCGCGCTCGAGGCCCTGGTCGCCTCGCGCTTCGACGAGGAATAGCCCGCAGGTTGCGCTTTCCGGTCCCGCCGGGCAATGTCGCCGGCAAGGGGACATCGACGTGCAGAACTCGCGATATCAGGCGCTTTTCCAGCCGGTCCGCATCGGGCCGGTGACGGCACCCAACCGCTTCTACCAGACGCCGCACGCGACCGGCATGGGCTGGCGCATGCCCCGGGCCTCGGCGGCGCTGCGCGCCGTCAAGGCGGAGGGTGGATGGGGCGTGGTCTCGACCGAGTATTGCTCGATTCATCCGTCCTCTGATGATTTTCCCCATGCCTATCTCTCGCTCTGGGACGAGGACGACGTGCGCGCGCTCGCCGTCACGGCCGATGCCGTGCACGAACATGGCAGCCTGCTGGCGGTGGAGCTCTGGCATGGCGGCTATCACAGCAACAACCGCCTGACGCGCGAGCCGGCGCTGTCGGCGTCGGGCCAGAACCTCCACATCCTCGGCCCGGGATCGGCGCGCGCCATGGACCTTGCCGACATCCGCGCCATCCTGGGCTGGCAGGCCGCCGCCGCGGAACGGGCCCGCCGCGCCGGGGCCGACATCGTCTATGTCTATGCCGGTCACGACTACTTGCCCTTCCAGTTCCTCTCGCCCCGGCACAACCGGCGCACCGACGCCTATGGCGGCTCGCTGGAGAACCGCACGCGGCTGATCCGCGAGATGATCGAGGTCACGCGCGAGGCGGTGGCCGGCGCCTGCGCCGTGGCGCTGCGCCTGTCGGTCGACGAATTGCATGGCGAAGCCGGCATCACCCATGACGGCGAGGCCGTGGAGATCGTGGGGCGCCTGGCCGAGCTTCCCGATCTGTGGGACGTGAATGTCAGCGGCGCGCTGGGCAATGATTCGAAGAGCGCCCGCTTCTCGCCCGAGGCCTTCCAGCAGCCCTACGTGAAGTTCGTGAAGGGCCTGACCAGCAAGCCCGTGGTCGGCGTCGGCCGCTTCACCGCGCCCGAGACCATGCTGGCGCAGATCCGCGATGGCATCCTCGACTTCATCGGCGCGGCGCGCCCGTCGATCGCCGATCCCTTCCTGCCGGCCAAGATCCGTGACGGGCGCGAGGACGAGATCCGCGAATGCATCGGCTGCAACATCTGCCGCTCGGCCAACAATGAGGCCGTACCGCTGCGCTGCACGCAGAATCCCACCATCGGCGAGGAATGGCGCCGCGGCTGGCATCCCGTGCGCATCCCGCCAAGCGCTTCGGAGAAGCGCGTGCTGGTGGTGGGGGCGGGCCCGGCAGGGCTGGAGGCCGCACTTGCCCTGGGCCAGCGCGGCCATGCCGTGGCGCTGGCGGAGGCGGGGCGCGACCTTGGCGGCCGGCTGCTGCGCGATTCGGCCCTTCCCGGGCTTTCCACCTGGATCCGCGTGCGCGACCATCGCCAGCACATGCTGGGCAAGCTCGCGAACGTGGAAATCTTCCGCGAAAGCCCCTTGAGCGCGGGGGACATCGTGGAGTTCGGCGCCGACCACGTGGCGATTGCCACTGGCAGCCGCTGGCGCCGCGACGGCATTGGCACCGCAGGCGATGAACCCGTGGCGATCGCGCCGGAGGCGCGGGTCGCCACGCCCGACGATCTTTCGGATCTGCGCGATCCTGTGCTGATCTACGACGACGAGAACTACTACATGGGCGGGGCGCTGGCCGAAAGCCTGCGCCGGGCCGGACACGCGGTGATCTATGTCACCACCCAGCCCCTGGTCTCGGCCTGGACGCTGATGACCGATGAGCAGGGCTTCGTGCAGCAGCGCCTGGTCGAGCTGGGTGTCGGGCTGCAGGTGTCGATGACCCTGCAGAAGGTGGAGCGCGATCACGCGGTCTTTGTACAGGCTATCGCCAGCGCACCGGCCGTCATTGGGTTCGGAAGCCTGGTTCTCGTCACCGGACGCCTGCCGCAGGACGATCTCCATCACGCCCTTGCTGCCCTGCAGCCGGCCATGCCGGTGACGCGCATCGGCGACTGCCTGTCGCCGGGTCCCGTCGCCGACGCAGTGTGGTCGGGGCACCGCTTCGCCCGCGAGTTCGATCTCGCCATACCCCCGCCGCTTCGCCGCGAAAGGCCAGAGCCGTGACCAGACCCGTGAGCCGTCGCCGCGACCGCGGCAGCCGCAGCGCCGCCACCGTTCCGCAGCAGCCGTTCCGCCAGTTGGTGCTGCGCTACCCGCCCTTCGCCATCCTGTCGGCGGACGAGCTTCAGGCCATTCATGGCACGGCGCTCACCATTCTCGAGGAAATCGGGATGAAGGTTCTCTCCGAGCGCGCGCGCAGCCTCTTTGCCGCGGGCGGCGCCGAGCTTGAAAGCGGCTCCGACCGCGTGCGCTTCGGGCGCGACATGCTGCAGGCCTGGCTGGCCAGGGCGCCCTCCGCCTTCACCCTCCACGCGCGCGATCCGGCCAAGACGCTCCGCGTCGGCGATGGTCATTGCATCTTCGCGTCGGTGGGCGGGCCCGCCTATGTCGCCGACCTCGATCGTGGTCGCCGGCAGGGCACCTATGCCGAGCAGCGCGACTTCCTCAAGGTGGTGCAGAGCCTCAACATCCTGCATCAGGAAGGCGGCGGGCCCTTCGAGGCGCTCGATCTCGACTCGCGCACCCGCCACCTCGACCTCTACCTCGCCCAGGCGACGCTGCTGGACAAGAACTGGCAGCCGCAGGGCCTCGGCCGCGACGTCGCGCTCGATGCCATCGACATGGCCGCGATCTCGCTCGGCCGGACGCGCGAGGCGATGCGCGATCACTGCGTCTTCACCACCATCATCAACACCAATTCGCCGCTGCAGCTGGACGTGCCCATGGCCGAGGGCCTGATCGCCATGGCGGAACATGGCCAGTGCAACGTCATCACGCCCTTCACCCTGGCCGGCGCCATGAGCCCGGTGACACTCCCCGGCGCGCTGGCGCAGCAGCATGCCGAGGCCATGGCCGGCATCGTACTGGCCCAGATCGTGCGCCCCGGCGCGCCGGTCATGTATGGCGGCTTCACCTCCAACGTCGACATGAAATCGGGGGCGCCTGCCTTCGGCACGCCCGAATACACCCAGGCGGCCCAGGTGTCGGGCCAGCTGGCGCGCCTCATCGGCGTGCCCTTCCGCTCGAGCAACGTCACCGCCGCCAACGACGTCGACGCCCAGGCCGCCTATGAGAGCATGATGTCGCTGTGGGGCGCGATCAGCGGCGGCGCCAATCTCATCCTCCATGCCGCGGGCTGGCTCAACGGCGGCCTCACCGCGTCGCTGGAGAAGCTCGTCATCGATGCCGAGATGCTGCAGATGATGGCGGCCTGGTGCGAGCCGCTGCGCATCACGCCCGAGACCCTGGCGCTCGAGGCGGTGCGCGACGTCGGTCCCGCCGGGCACTTCTTCGGCACGGCCCATACGCTGGCGCGCTACGAAAGCGCCTTCTACCAGCCGATGGTGTCGAACTGGGACAATTACGACAGCTGGGCCGAGCGCGGCCGCGAGACCGCGCCGGTCAAGGCCAACCGCATCTGGAAGCAGCTGCTGGCGGGCTATGAACAGCCCGCCCTCGATCCCGGCATCGGCGAGGCGCTTGAGGATTTCGTCGCCCGCCGCAAGCGCGCCTATCTGGGCCAGGCCTAGACGCCGCGCGCCGCCACGCTGCCGAAGCGCTGGCGGATCCTGCGCACCAGGCCGTCGCGCACGTCGCGATAGGAGTCGAGGATCTGCTCGCGGCTGCCCATGGTGACGGAGGGATCGATGGTGGGCCAGTACTCCGCCTCGATCGCCATGGTGCGGGTCAGTTCCAGGGCGCGGTGATGCGCCTCGGGCGACAGCGAGATCACCAGGTCGAAACTCGAATCCTCAAGGTCGTCGAAGCCCTGCGGCCTGAACTTGCCCATGTCGATCCCCATCTCCTCCATGACGGCGGTGACGAAGGGGTCGGGCTGGCCGGGCTTCACCCCGCAGGAGGCGACATAGACCTTGTGGCCGTAGAAATGCTTCATGATGGCCGCCGCCATCGGCGAGCGGATGACGTTCTGGGTACAGGCGAAGAGGACGGCGCTGGGAAGATCGCCCGGCATGCGCTGGATCAGCCCCGCCAGTGCAAGACACAGACCAGCGTGAACAGGCGCCGCGCCGTGTCGAAATCCACCTCCACCTTGCCGTTCAGCCTTTCGCGCAACAATTCGCTGCCTTCGTTGTGAAGTCCGCGCCGCGCCATGTCGATGGTCTCGATCTGCGACGGCGTGGCGGTGCGGATCGCCTGGTAGTAGCTCTCGCAGATCATGAAGTAATCCTTCACGATGCGACGGAACGGTGACATGGAGAGGCCGATCAGCGAGAGCCGCTCCTCGCGCTCGTTCATGACGTCGAAGATGAGCCGGCCGTCTGCGGTGGACAGGCGCAGGCGGTAGGGCCCGTCGGGCTGGGCCTCGAGGCGGAAGCTGTTGTCCTCGACCAGGTCATAGATGGCCACCCGGCGCTCGTGCTCGGCTTCGGGCGACGGGCCGGGGCCGATGCTCGAGTCGAGTTCGACGGCCAGAAGCCTTGTCCTGGGTTTCTCGGTCATCGGGCGACAATAGCCGGGCGGATCAGGGGACTGCTAGGGGGCTTCGCCGCCGCCGTCCTCGTGATGCGGGGTACTGCTGGCCTCCCAGGCGGGGCCCAGGTCCTTGAGCTGCGCCTCGATGCACTCCACCGCAAGCCGGATGCTGCCGCCGCCGGAGAAGGTGAGCACGATCTCGCCTTCCGGCGGCTCGCCGGGCTCGAAGGCGATCGCCAGCAGCGAGAGCACGCTGCGGTCGTCGCCCTGGGCGATGCCGCGCGAACGCACCGCGGTCACCCGGTCGAAATGCAGGCCGCTGCGCCGCCGCTGGCGGCCCTCGGTCTCGTCCCAGGCATAGCGGTTGGCGACCAGGGCGAACTGCCGGCGGCCCCGGCTGAAGGCCAGGTCCGAGGCCTTCACCACCGCGTCCTGCATCTGCGCCGAGATGACGGCCAGATCCTCCGCATCGAGCGCCGCCAGCTTCAGCATCGGATCAGGACCCGGCGATCCGCCGGACGTCGGCACCGCAGGCCTGCAGCTTCTCCTCGAGGGTCTCGAAGCCGCGGTCCAGGTGGTAGACGCGGTTGATGGTGGTCTCGCCCTCCGCCGCCAGCGCCGCGATGACCAGCGACACCGAGGCCCGCAGGTCGGTCGCCATCACCGGCGCCCCGGTCAGCTTGCGCACGCCATGCACCTCGGCCGTGTCGCCGTGCATCTGGATGTCGGCGCCGAGGCGCGCCAGCTCCTGCACATGCATGAAGCGGTTCTCGAAGATGGTCTCGCGGATCACGCTGTTGCCGTCGGCCATGGTCATCAGCGCCATGAGCTGGGCCTGGCAGTCGGTGGGAAAGCCGGGATAGGGCTGGGTCTCGACCTTCACCGGCTGCAGGGCATGGCCGTTGCGGCGGATGCGCAGGCCCTCGTTGGTCACGTCGACGCCGATCCCGGCGCTGCGCATCACGTCAAGCACGGCGCCGAGATGACCGGCCCGGGCGCCCTTGAGGGTCACGTCGCCGCCGGTCATGCCGGCGCACATGGCATAGGTGCCGGTCTCGATGCGGTCGGGGATGACGCTGTGTTCGGCGCCATGCAGGCTGGTGACGCCGCGGATCCTGAGGCTGGGCGTGTGGATGCCTTCGATGCGGGCGCCCATCTTCACCAGGCAGTCGGCCACATCGCCGATCTCGGGCTCGGTGGCGGCATTCTCGATCACCGTGTCGCCGTCGGCCAGCACCGCCGCCATCAGGGCGGCGTGGGTGGCGCCGACCGAGACCTTGTCGAAGGCGATGCGCGCGCCCTTCAGGCCCTTGCGTGCCCGGGCGATGACATAGCCGCCCTCGATGGCGATCTCGGCGCCCAGCGCCTCCATGGCCTGGAGATGCATGTCGACCGGGCGCGTGCCGATGGCGCAGCCGCCGGGCAGCGAGACCTTGGCTTCGCCGCAGCGGCCGAGCAGCGGCCCCAGCACCCAGAAGCTGGCCCGCATCTTGGAGACGAGCTCGTAGGGCGCGGTGGTGTCGGCGATGGTCCGGGCCGAAAGCTGCTTGGTGTCGCCGGTCTGGCCGTTCTGGCCCGGGCGCTTGCCCGCCACCATGATGTCGACGCCATGATTCTGCAAAATGCGCTGCAGCTGGCGCACGTCGGCGAGGCGCGGCACGTTGCTGAGCGTCAGGGTCTCGGGTGTCAGCAGCGAAACGATCATCAGCGGCAGGGCGGCATTCTTGGCACCCGAGATCTGGATGGTGCCGTTCAGCCGGTTGCCGCCGCGGATGTGGATGCGATCCATGTATCAGGCTTCCCCTTGCAGAGCCGGGCCCCGGACCCGATTCCGGTAATCCGCTCCCCCGTTTCAGGGCGCTAACAAGCACACATGGCCCAATTGGGGCAACCCTATTCCGGCTTCGCCGGCGGGTCGGCCCGGCGCGTCCTGGCCTGCGCCTTGCGCCGTGCGAGATTGGCCTTGAGCGCCTTTGCGAGCCTCGCCTTGCGGGCCTCCGCGCTTTCCTTCTTCCGGGACATGGGAGCGAGACTGCGGGAGGCGGCCCCGACCGTCAAGCGACGGGGTTGCGCCTGCCTGCCAGCTGTGGCATGTGTCCGCGCGCATCGCGCAGGCTGCCGTAGCTCAGTGGTAGAGCACTCCCTTGGTAAGGGAGAGGTCGAGAGTTCGATCCTCTCTGGCAGCACCAGTTTCCGCACATGAAAACAATCGCCTAGCTGGATTCGGTCCGGCTCCCCCGGACGCGCGAATCCCTCTGGGGTAGCCACCGGGGTAGCGGAACGCGTTAACGTGGGTTGGGGTCGTGAGTGCCGGGACGTCCCATTGATCTGATGCAACCGGCTCTTCGCGTTCAATGCAGGTGAGCGACCTGTGCTCTCGGCTGTGCTGGCGGTCTTGCCCAACGCTCCACGGGCGCGACCGGCATGACCATCGCAACGAGATTGCCGTCACACTGGAACAGAGGATGAGAGATCATCGGGTAGCGACCCACGATCCGGAAGCCAAGCCTCTCGTAATTGTCCACCAGACGGTCGTCTTGCTCGAAGGTCAGGATGACCTGACCGATGTTTTGTACCAGGACGACGGCTATTGCGAGTCCTTCAATGGCAAGCTCCGGGATGAATGCCTCAATGGTGAGATCTTCTACAGTCTCAGGGAAGCGCAGGTCGTCATCGAGAACTGGCGCATCCACTACAACACAAGGCGCCCATATTCGGCGCTTGGCCACCGGCCTCCGGCACCTGTCACCATCGCACTCCCGCCAGCACTCGACGGACAACCAAACATGCAATAGTCTCTCATTCGTCCTGGTACAAAAAATCGGTCAGGTCAGGTGGACCCCCTAGGGAGCGCAAGGATTCTCTTCGCTTCCAGAGCGGGCGGGGAGCCCGAGTGTCAAGCGCTGTGCCCGCTTGGCCACAACCGGGTCGTCCACTCTCTATCTGAGCGCGGAATGCTGCGATGTAACTTCGCAAGCCTGAGAAGGACCACAAACGGAAGAAGCTTTCGAGAGACACACTTCCTGGCATTGCCCTCCGTTCACTCCGGGAGCCCGGCCTTTCGCAGTCCCTCCACCAAATGATCGAGATCGGCCTGCGACTGAAAGAGCTCCGCGCCAGCATATTGCCTCAGGTTGAAGTTGGGCTGCGGAACCATGGTCTCAGCCGCGATCGATTTTGCTTCTTCAGTCAAGCCGAGCTGTGCATAGCACGCAGCGCGCCACCTGTTGATGTACGGATATGTGGTCGTCATGCGGTCAAAGGAGGCGATTGCCTCATCATACCGCTTCAGCTGGTAGAGTGCGAGACCTCGCGCCTCCCAATGCCAGTTCTGGGGTTGGGGTTCGAGTCGTTCGGCGTGATCAAGAATTTCAAGGGACCTCTGCGGTCGACCCACATATGCTTCGAAAATGGCACGATTGGTGGCGATTCCCACATCGTTCGGATTCAATGTTGCTGCTGTTTCCAGATGTCGCCGTGCGAGTTCGAAGGACCGGCAGTTGAGATAGACCATTCCAAGAGCGCGGTGGCATTCCGAGTCGTTTCCATCAATGACGACTGCCTTCTTTGCTGTCTCCAGAGCCAGCGCCAAGGAGCGACGTGCGGTTTCTCCCTCGTACAGGTCTCGAAAGTAACAATGGAGGTAGAAGAACGCCAATCTCGCGTAGGCCCAGGCGAAGTCGGGGTCGAGGTCGATGGCCTTCTGGAAAAAATCGGACGCTGTATTGATCGCTCCGTCTCGCCAGTGCTCCATGCCTCGAAGTACGCTTTCATAGGCCGCAAGGTTATCGGTACGCTTGCGTCTGGCCTGTGCAGTTCCGTCGGACGCTATTTGACCAGCGACTCGGGCCACGATCATCGAGACAATGTCATCCTGGATCGCAAAGACGTCGTCTATGTCCTGATCGTAGCGTTCAGCCCACAGATGGCTGCCGTCCAATGCGCTTATGAGCTGTGCCGTGATGCGAATGCGGGGCCCAAGCTTTCTCACGCTGCCTTCAACTACATATGCTGCGCTAAGGGCGTCACCGATCTCCTGCACCTTTGTCGACTTGCCCTTGAAGGAGAAGGAGGAGTTGCGTGCGATTACCGATAGGCCACGAAAGCGACTCAGCTCGGTAATGATGTCCTCGGTGATGCCATCAGAAAAATACTCCTGATCGGGATCACCGCTCATGTTGGCGAAAGGCAGAACCGCAATTGAGGGTTTTGTTAGACCAGACGGAGCGACCTTCGACGCCTGCCGGGTCATCAGCCCGAGGCGGTAGACATGCACCGGCTTTGCGATGTTCTTCAGCTGTTGATGGCCCATATCTTCAAAGGCGAGGTCAAGCCGGTTTCCGATGCTTTCGTGAACCAGGGCCGATACGGCCAAGCCACCAGGAGGGGACAGTCCTTCTATGCGCACGGCAGTGTTTACACCATCGCCATAGACATCGCCGCCTTCGACAATCACGTCCCCCAGGTGGATACCAATACGAAGTTCGGTTTTCGGCTCATGGGCAGTATTTATGGTCCGGGCTGCTACCGCCCGTTGGATGGCCATGGCGCAGGCCACTGCATTTACGACGCTGGAAAATTCGGCGAGGAAACCATCACCCATGACCTTGAACAAGTTTCCGTTGTGCTGTGCAATATGAGGTTCGATAACCTCAGTCCTTAGATTTCGCACTGCAACGAGGGTACCAGTCTCATCTTGGCCCATGAGCCGGGAATAGCCCACCACATCCGCAGCCAAAATCGCGGCAAGACGACGCTGGATGGAATTCTCAACCACTCGATCATGCCCCATTCGGCCACCTGAGTCCCAGGATGAGGCTAGGTTTCCAGAACGATAGCAGCCCTGAGCCGATCCGCAACCAGTAGGCCCGGAACCCGATCACAGAAGGCGCCTGGCGTCTGCATCGGGTCACGAAGCGAAGTGTACTGATCTCTGCGCTTGATCCAAAGAGGTAGTGTTAGTGGACGTAGACCCCGCCCCCTATGGAGCGCATAGGATCCCCCAAGTTGAGGACTGGATATGGAATCCCTGGTGTCGGTCACGACACTGATTGGGCGATCCTCGAGATGTCAACTCTCCATCGGCAAGCGGACGACTGCAGAATTGTCCTGCAGGTGAGAGAAGGGCATCGGCTTGAACCCAATCGCAGTTTGGTCAATGAATGCTCCATGCTATGCTTGCCAGGGCAGTTGGGGCGGTTCCCACCGGTGATCACGACGAGGCTTGGTGATGCACATAGGTCTTTTCGGGGGCATCGGCCCTGCGGCCACCGATTTCTACTACCGCCGGCTGATCTCTGTCTTCGCTGCCCGCAACGCGCAGTTTGACCTTACGGTCGTGCATGTGCCCACAGCACTCTATCTTGGCAATGTCACCAATCGGCGAACGGCCGAGCAGATTGCCCTCTACACAATGCTCGCGAACCGCCTCGCCGCAGCGGGCGCAGAGTGTCTTGCGATTCCATCCGCAGCCGGTCACTTCTGCATCGAGGAATTCAAGGCCGTGTCGCCCGTCGCGGTCATCGACATGCTTCCCGAAGTCAATCGCGCCATCGAGCAGGCCGGCTACCGGCGCGTGGGGATCATTGGCGCCCGCTCGGCGATGGAAACCCGCCTGTTTGGCGGCATTCGTTCGGCCGATGTCGTTCTACCACAAGGTCAGGAGCTGGATGATGTCCACAAGGCCTACGTCGACATGGCCGTGACCGGTGTCGTGACGCAGGCACAGCGTGCGATCTTCGCAAAGGCCTGCAAGCGCCTGATTGACGAAGGTGGTGCGCAGGCCATCGTGCTGGGCGGAACCGACCTCGTGCTGGCCTTCGACGGGAAGACTGAGGACTTTCCCGTGATCGACTGTGCTGCAATCCATGCCGATGCAATTGCTGCGCTGGCGCTGGGGTAGCAGGCCCCGGCCAAGTCGCTGGGCTGGCAATCCGATCCACGGCAGTCGCCGGCAATGCGAAAGTCCGGCAAGACGCCAGCCAGCTCCTTGTAAAGCCGGCCAAAGTCCTCCGGGTCGCCGCTCACCAGTGCGGTCGCTTCATCGAACTTCTTGTAGCTCGCGACGAACTTCGAGTCAGAAATCCGCAATGCTTCAGCTACCGACCCATGGGGAGCACAGATAAGTGAGCAGCAATTCTGATTGCTCCTCGCGCTATCGCGTCACCGTGAACACGATAGCCTGCATAGTGCTTTCTATCGGTCCTTCACCGAAGCGGGCTGCCAGCGCGGAGGCAGCGGCGCTTGTCGCTGCTGCTAGTCCGCCAGGATCTCGCGCTTCGATTTCGTTGCGCATCGGTGAGCCATGACACTGCCCGAACGCCGCATCCCGGGGCGACGGGCTGTGGCTTGGAAGGGTCAAGGCCTCGAATTCAATGTTCCTGAATCCAGCTTCACCGAGCTGGGTGGTGATAGCCTTGACATTGTGGTAACCATACGGCGTCCGACGCAGGAAGTCCGGTGGGTCCGCCGGGTAGCGAGCGGCAATCGCGCCGGAGATCGTTTCCGGGATCGGACTCAACTCGATTCTGTCCCAGACACTGAACAGAAATCTTCCATCCGGCTTGAGCACCCTTCTGGCCTCCTTGTAGGCATCGATCTTCGAGGGGAAAAACATGACGCCGAACTGGCATAGAACGCAGTCGAAGGCGCCATCGGCGAATGGCAAACGCGTCGCATCGCAGGCGCGCCAATCGATCTTGGGTGAGACTGTCTTCGCGGCGGCAACATCAATCATTGCCTGGTTCAGGTCGGTCGCCGTAATGAAGGCCGCGTCCGACAAAACCTCGGCCAATCGCCGCGTCACAATGCCTGTGCCGGCTGCCGTTTCGAGCACCGCCGTTGGTGCCAGTGCCGCTATTCGGGTAGCGAGATCAGTTGCATAGGGCTCGAACAGCATCGGACCCAGATAGCGGTCGTAGAGAGCTGGAATCGACCCGATGAATTCCTTGTCGGACTGTGTCATGAACCCGATTGCCTTCCATGAAGTGAGGTGGCTTCGATTCCATAGAGCCGTGACTTTCCCTATCCGCTCTTGCGCAGGACACAGGGCCAAACAACTTGGCCATAGACTCATAGAGCAGTAGCAATCCGTCCCATAGCTAGTTCAATCTCCGGAGAGAAACTTCCATGGCCGGGGCCGGACTGGCGGTTGAACGGCGCCCTGGCGCCATGGCGCCGCGCGACCTGCGGGCAGGTTGGCTACGGCAACGACGGCGAGAGGCCGACGCGCTGAAAGCTGCGGTTGCTCGGGGAGAGGTTGTGGCGCGCTATGCGGTGTGCATCGGTGTTGTGCCGGTCGATGCGATTGCCTTGCGGGATAGAGGATATCGCGCGGCCATTTCTGCCACATGGCAGAAATGACACGTTACTGGCTAATTTGCCTTTAGTGATCCCCGACGAGCTGGCCTAGTTCCTGATCCTGTTGAACGCTGCGATGGGGCTGAACTTATCTGTGGCGGTCTTCACGAGTGATTTCCATTCCAACAATGGGGGTTCCGATGACACATAGACTGTTCGCTTCCTTCTGCAAATCACTCACCGCCTGTATCCTAGCTGGATCGCTATCAGCTGCAGGTCCAGTCTTTGCTGGCAGCACGACCATTGGCGTCTCGGGCGACAGCAAGCCTTCTGAGTGTGGTTCAGCGAAGAAGGCCACCTATTCGCTTGAACTGAGCGGAAGCCTGACAGGGTGCTGGGCGGTCTTCGTGACCCACTTCAACTGCGAGGAGATGAACGGCTTTGCTCTCTATACCGAACTTGGCCGCGAGGAGTTCGCCGGAGAATCTGACGGAAAGGACCTTGCCTTCGACACCCAGTATACATTCAATGGCATATTCCCCACAGGATCTTGCCCTGAGCCCGCAGCCGAGAAGGAAATCGTAGGCGGCTGCATCCACTACATCTCCGGTAAGGGCCTTGTTGGGGTAATGCGCTTCTACGACGTAATGCAAGGAAATGGTGCGCCGCACTACTTCTACGAAGGAACGCTTTCCAACACCTAGATTGCTTGACGTCCGGAGGAGCGCTCCACCAACAAATTTCGGTGGAGCGCTGTCTACTGGCGAGTATGAGATCAACGCCCCCGTAACGTCTGATGGTCTGAGCCCGATTTGCGATCCGGTCATGGCGAGAATCTCGTCGGCATTGCTGCGCTACATCTCGACACCATTGCGGCTTGCGGCCGGATCGAGCGGACTGCGAGCGCTGCCGAGGCACCCGAAGACATCGCGGCAAGTTGGGGCGAGGATCGACGCCTATCGGTACGCGGCGCAGCAAACACGCTGCCTGGAGCTCAAACCGAGCTTCGGTGTGAACCCATGATCGCCTCCTCCAACCAGGTTCTGGTGCGAGGATTGGCAGAAATGCCCGGTCCTTGGGCATTTTGACTGGGGTCGTCTCCCTGTTCATGTCCTAGCTTGGCCGAAGCAGCGTCAATGCCCAACTGCCCAGCATGCAGGCAATGAACTGGGAGATCGTATGGAATATTTGAAGGCGTTCGTGACGACTTTAGTGTTCGTCTGTCCGCGATTCCGCGGTGCTCATCCCAACCCACCTGTACGGGCAAAGGCCAGTCGAGGCGTCTCCCGGCAGTGCCAGGTTGTGAACGAGGATAAAAGTCCTCGCGCCTGTCGGTTCGGCCATTTTGCCTCCCAAAGTTTGCCTCGATCGGTGTGAGGATGACAATGAACCATTTCGCGGAATCTGCTGGCGCTGCCATGCTATGTGCGATCCTGTCGTGTCCAGGCGCTTCGGCCGCCGACCACAAGGTCTGGATGCAGGGTACCGGGGGCCAGATGATGCAGTTTGAGCCGGAGTTTCTCAGGATCGCCGTGGGGGATACGGTGACATTCATGCCGGAGGCCGCGGGTCACAGTGTTGAGTCTCTTGCTGGCCCTCCCGGTGCGGAGCCGTGGGTCGGCAGTCTGGATCATGAACTGACGGTGACGTTCAGCCTCGAGGGCTTGCATGCCTACAAGTGCCCGCCCCATCTTGAAAGCGGAATGGTTGGCCTGATTCAAGTCGGCGATTCGACAATCGGCCTCGAATCGGTTGATTCCGCAGAGCTGCCGAAGAAAGCTCAGGCCCGGCTGAAGAACCTGCTTGTGAAGGCCGGCATCACACAGCCGGACTAGGTGCTGAGGTAGGCTGGTGCCATACGGACCATGACGTGACCTGGGACACAGTGTGGACTTCTGCAGCTCCGTGCTGCTTTGAAATTCTGCTTTGGTTCGGATTCTCTGTGCTGGCGATCACGACGACGATAGCACTGCGAAGTCTGGCCGCAACTGGCGGCCTCGGGGCGCGCTCGGATGGTTGCTAACCATGTCTGCCATGGGTCACTTCCTGACCTTAAGCGGACGCGGGACTTGGTCCGACATGAGCCAGCAGAGGCCTTCATTCTCGTCGATCTGTTGGCATGAGAGCGGAGAATTCGGCCAAGTTGGGCCGGCGCAAGCGCGGCATGCGCCTCGTCAGTTCGCGGTTCGGATGTTTAGGCCACTCCTAGGAGCCACATGAGGTGGAACTTTCGTTCCCCGGGTCAGCCTTTCAGCCTCGTATGAGGCGAAGCCGTGCACAACCAGTGTAGCCCGCAGTCCCCCGGTTCCAGTCCATCCATTCAATCCCATCAACTCAGGATGGACTTTTTCAAGTTCACGAGTCCAATCTTGACCTTGGATTTCAACTTCATGCTGCTGCTCGACATCACGAACTGCTTCTACCTTGCGCCGAAAGCCCAACCAAAAAATGCCTAGAAGCGCTGCGACTGTTAGGATGGCAATGGACAAGATCCCCTCCTCTGGAGGCGCCAAGCGATGCAAATGGATCTCAGAACGGAAAAACAAGAACTGAAGAATGATCATCATAGCCCAGTAGGCACGCGTTCCCAAGAGCATTCCGCAAACGAGTTAACCTGCCTGGGGTGATGGCGCCTTTCACGCGCTGGGCGACTTCTGCAGGTCGCCCATTTGGAAATGATGCACTGCTGTACCAGGATTGTTTCGTTCGCTAGGCTCCGAGCTGAGGCAAGTCGAGGTGCTGCCGAGTTAGACCAAACGTGTAGAGCAGCAAGGACGCCAGACTGACGGAAAAGAGCTGCGACGGTACAGGAGGGAATATGTTGACCTGAATGGAAGCAGTCATGTCTACTCCGGGTCACGAAGCGAAGTGGCCTGATCTCTACGCTCGGTCCGCAGAGGCAACTTTAGTGAACATACACCCCACCCCATATGGAGCGCGTAGGCTCCGGTCTGGCCAAGGAGGCGGGGTAGCCTGCACGTCGGTCGCCCCAGCAGCGTGGCGTTAGCAGCCTCCGGCTAGAATCCGCCGCCATGCACGGGACCAACCAACACCGCTACGGACAGGGACATGCTCGACCTGGACCCGATCGTCTGGGGCCTGTTGGCCCTATCCGCCGCCTGCTTCCTGGCCTTTGCCCTGTGGCCCGGGCCATTGGCCAAGGTCGTACTGCTCTGCCTGCGCGCCTTGGGCGTTCGATCTTCGCGACGCCCCTGATGGGAAGTACCTTGGAGCGCTGCCCTGACTCCTATTTGCGATTTGAGTCCGGCTCATTCCTGCATGATTTACCCAAGTAGGGCTCAACGTAGACCGTCCGGTATGCCTCTTCGATAGAGATGCCAGCTCCCCGCAAGCCATTGAAGCAGTCCCTCAGTACTAGCCAGACCGTTGACGGATGCCTATAGACAGCCACCTGAGTCGCTGACTGTCTAGTCTCAGTTGTCGAGTTCCGATACGAGATGTCGACCATTTCCATGACTCCGTGATGCCGTGTGTCTGGAATGTGACCCCTGCAATGCCGTAAGTCTTTGGTGCCTCCCTGAAATGTGCTGATCTTTCCCTGAAAGTCGATTTCAGAACCGGGTTCCGGTATACTTTGACCGTCCGGGGAACGGCAGGAAATGGACATTGCATTCGCAGGCTTTACGCTGAAGGCGCAGGAGCGACTCTTGGTGGCTCCAAGTGGTCCCGTTGAACTTGGCACACGAGCGATTGATGTGCTGCGCTTGCTCCTGTCGAGCCCCAACGAAGTTGTCAGCAAGGACACGCTTCTTTCCGAGGCCTGGCATGGGACCATCGTCGAGGAAAACGCCCTTCAGGCGCAGGTGTCGGCTCTCCGAAAGGTATTGGGAACCGACATGATTGTGACCGTGCACGGCCGTGGCTACAAGTATGCAGGCCCTCTGCCGGTGCAGTCGACGAAGAAGCTGATCGCGACCGTACCAGACGAAGAACGCAAGCCGGTCGTGGTTGTATTGCCGTTTACGAATCTGAGTGATGATCGCGATCAAAAATACCTCAGCGAGGGGATAGCGGAAGACATTGCCGACAGACTGTCTCTGTTCCGCGTGCTGGATGTGATTGGTCGGCATTCCGCTGCAGCAATTCTAGGCATGGATCTGGATATTCGGGAAGTTGGAAGTCGCCTTCACGCAGACTACGTCGTCACAGGAAACTTACAGCGTGCGGCTGGACGAATCCGAATCGCCGCCCGGTTGACCGAGGCGAAAAGAGGAACGGTTCTCTGGGCCGAGCGCTATGATCGCGGCCTGGAGGATGTCTTTGAGATACAGGATGATGTCGCGGCCACCATAGCAAGCAGACTGAGCCGTCATGTCGAGGTGGGTGTTGCTGCCCGGGTGCAGCGGGGTTCTGACTTCAATAGCTATGAGCTTGCACTGAAAGGTATGATGCACTTCCGCTCAGAGTTGCTGGACGGTCACGTGAAGGCCGCCGAATATTTTAGGAGGGCACTTGAGATCAATGCCAACTGTGTTGAAGGCATGCGAGGGTTGTCAGGGATCCATATCGCACGTTGGCTATATGACTATGATCGGCACGATCTGGATATGGCGCTTGACTATGCACGACGGGGCAGCGAAATCGATCCAACCAACGCCGACTGCTTTGGCTGCCTTGGCTTGGCGCAAACGTGGGCTTCCGGCGTAGATGCTGCAGCTCCGGCATTTCGTCGCGCGATGGAAATCAATCCAGGTGATTCTTACGTCTTGGCCGATGCAAGCGTCCACGCCATCTATGGAGGGCGACTCGGAGATGCTCACGCACTGATTGATGAGGCGTATCGGCTGAATCCCATCCCGCCTCGCTGGTTCTCTGAATATCGCGGTCTGCTCGACTTCGCAGAAGGCCGATATTCTGATGCGGCCAATGCGTTCCATGAGTTCATTTCCGGCAAATACCAGATGACCTACTACGTCGCCTGCCTTGGATACCTTGGCGACAGGTTGGCTCTGGCGAGCGCCGCCAGCCATGTGGAAGAGCGTGGCATGGACTTGACGGCCGTTGCCAGTGCGGAACCCTATCGCGAGCCCAGATTGCGCGAGCGGTTAATCGACGGGTTAAGTCGCGCCACTTCTGGCACGCTCCCAGAGTAAAGAGAACGGTACACAGCTACTCCAGTTTCCAACGTAGCGCAGAGTGCTGCCATGTGGACTTGATTGTATATTGCAGGAAAACCGTTGCTCGACTTGGCTACTTTGAACTGCGCGGTACGGGATTCGGGGCCAGTTTGGCTTCGGTCGGATGCGTTTGCTCCAATCTGCCTCGAGCGGGCCTGGAGGAGGCCGGATCGTCTTTGGATCGCTGAGTGCGGGAGTTGCTGAACCGATGGCAACTACCATCTTGACGCTGAAATACTACTCTTGAAAGGGAAGTAGGCTGACCGAAATGCTGCGCCTCCGGCGTCGCCGCGGGCGGTGCGACTGGCGGAGGCAGGACTGGCGGTCGACCGGGGGCGCGGTGCCCTGGCGCCGCGCGACCTGCGGGCAGGTTGGCTACGGCAACGACCGCGAGAGGCCGACGAGCTGCAAGCGAGCGCTGACGGCAGGGCGGTTGTAGCTGGAGGTTAGATCGACATTTGCTCGGCCACAATACGGTTTGAGGTTCACAGTGTGTATCCCATTGGGCCTTTCTATAACTATCAGTTGGAAGCCTTATATTTACCAGTCTCCTCTTCTGAGTTTGGCCTCTCGTGAGACAGGCAGGGTTCCTTGTGCTAAAAGGGGACCTTCTTATTCGCATGAAGGAAGGTTGAATCATGCATAAGAATAGCTCGGGAGCTTACCCAATCGAGACACGATCTGGTGAGATCGAGCGTCTCCGCGTCCAGGGTGAAGCAATGTCGCCGGGAACCCAGGTAATGCTGGATCTGATCGGTGTTGGAAAGGGCTGGCACTGCATCGACATCGGCTGTGGACCGCGCGGCATTACCGATGAGTTATCCTTCCGTGTGGGAGACTCTGGTCGGGTGATCGGGCTCGACATGAACGATGTCTTCCTCGAATACGGAAGGGCACACGCGCCCTCGAACGTCGAGTTTCTCCGCGGTGATGCCTACGAGTCCGATCTGCCTGCTGCCAGCTTCGACCTCGTGCACATGCGCTTCGTCGCGAGCACAGCGGGCGATCCGGACCGGCTGATCGCCGAGGCAAAGCGTCTCGCCAAACCCGGTGGGATCATCGCGCTACAGGAACCTGACGGCTCAACCCTCAATTGCTACCCCCCGCATCGCGCATGGGAGAAGCTAAAGATGGCGCTGCTCGGCGCCTTCTCGGGCGTCGGTGCCGATCTTACGCTTGCCCACAAGCTCTATGGTCATTTTCGAGGTGCGGGGCTGCAGGATGTAAACTATCGGCCCTTCATTATCGGTGTGAGATCGCAGGATCCCATGGTCGACTATCTGCCTTCAACGGTTGAATCCCTGCGCGGAACGATCATGAAGCTTGATTTGCTATCGGATGCCGAGTTCGAGACCTTGCTTGAAGAATGCCGCGCCCATCTCAACGACCCCGGAACCGTATTCACGATGTACACTGTTGCTCAGGTGTGGGGACGAAGGACCGACTAGATGGCAGATTGTGTCTGGACTTGATAGCCAGCGATGTCCCCATCAAGCAGTCGGGCAGCTACTACGAATCCATAGACGGTGTTTCGGCTTTGTTACGTTCAGAATTGAGTATTTCTCGTTCCGTATGAAAGCGTGATTGACTGCAGGACTGGCGCTCGACCGGGGGTCTGTCACCGTGGCACTGCGCGACCTGCGGGCAGACCGGCTACGGGGCGGATGGCGAGAGGCCGAAGAGCTGCAAGCGGGGCTGAAGGCTGGGAGGCGGTAGCCGAGGCTCCACGCCGAATGTGTACCGATAGCGGAAGCCAATCTGCAGCTTGCGGAGCAAGTGGCTTGGCCACGAGAGCCGGTGTATCCTTTCTGATCCTGCAGGCTGGCCGAGAGATGGAGAGATGGCGATGCTGAGCTACGTCAATGTCGGCACAAACGACCTGCCGCGAGCGATCCAGTTCTACGAGGCGACCCTCGGCGCGCTTGGCATGCAGCGGTGCATCACCGGCGACCCCGAGTGGGACAAGGTCGCAGCCGGGTGGGGCACCTACGAGGACGGCGGTGCGCGCGAGCTGGCATTCTGGGTCGGCATTCCCTTCGACCAGGGCCCTGCGACGACCGGCAATGGCGCGATGGTCGCCTTCCGGGCCCGCACGTGGAAGCAGGTCGACGACTTCCACGCCGCCGCGCTCGCCAATGGCGGGCGGTCCGAGGGCGCGCCAGGGCCTCGGCTGCACTACGCTCCCGACTTCTATGCCGCCTATGCCCGCGATCCCGATGGGAACAAGATCGCCGCGGTGTGCCGAGGCATCGCCTGCACCTGACGGCCGGACCCCTCCTGGAGCGCATAGGGTCCGTTCTCCCGGGGGGGGCGGGGTAGCCTGCGTGGAGGGCGCGGGCGCGAACTTGGCGATGGTGGGTACATCCTCTCTCCATCGGACAGCAGACCATCTCGGCGCTGCTTCGCAGGTCCGAAGTGGGCCAGACGCTAAAGTTCCTGTGAGGGGTTCGCGACATTGACCATCCGTGCCCGGTTTGACACTCAGACATTCCATGACTTCAGGATTGATTCAGATCGGGGCCGCACCAGCCCTTGCGTCGCGGTAGTGGTAGAGTAACGTGACTCCGATAGTCCGTTCGCAGGTAGGAGCTGTCTCCGGAACATGCATTGGGACATTCGACAGGCAAGAACATTCATAACCGTTGCCGAGGAGCTCAGTTTCTCGTCTGCGGCTCGGAAGCTGAACACCACCCAATCAGCGGTAAGCCGCACAGTTTCCCAGATGGAAGCGGATCTCAAGGTCCCGCTCCTCTCACGCACGACCCGCAATGTCGTTCTGACACCCGAGGGCCAGCTCTTGTTGAGCGAATGCCGCGAGGTGGTCGAACAGTTTGATCGGTGGATTCGCCGTGCGCGGCGACTGGCCGATGGCACATCTGGCCAGATTGGGGTGGGTCTGAATGACTTTGCGATCCTCGGAGAGGTGCCTGGTTTGCTCAACGGGTTCCGTGCCGCGTTTCCCGACGTGGAGTTTCGGTTTTTCTCCGAGATTCGCGACATGACTCTCTGGCGTCTTGATCGTCGCGAAGTCGATGTCGGCTTCGTCATGGGCCCGCTGACACATCCTCGCTATCATACCGTCGTGTCGGCTGAGTACCAGTTGAACTGTCTCGTACACCGAGATCATCCTTTGGCTAGGTACCAGAGCGTAACCGTCGAGCAGCTAGCGGAAAAACCTCTGATCCTCGGACCAACCCGGACATGGCGGACATACCGGAATTTTCTCCAGCACGAGTTCGACCGGACCGGTACTGCCATGAATGTGATCCAGGAAGTTGACGACAGCGTTGCAATATTCGGACTCGTCGCCGGAGGGTCCGGTATCACACTCTATCCGGATTGCCAGAACCACATTCAACTTCGGGATGTTGTGAGCATTCCCGTCGTCGGACTCGAACACAATGTACAGACCGTCCTGATTTGGTCTGACGACTACATCTCGGAGGCTGGACGTAACTTTGTCCGGTTTGTCCTCGATCGGAGCCAAGCAGCGGTCTAGCCACAGAGCACTTATAGCAGGACGGCACAGACTGATCCTGAGTTAGCATTTGTCTTTTTCCCTCCCCTAGTAGACCCTTGAACGGTCATTTCGACGTCAAGACAGGGCGATTGTGCGGCGTTCAACCGCGCAAACAGAAGTCTTGCGCCTAGAGGGAGAATGATCATGGACGGGAAGGACGAAGCGGCAAAGATTCTGGGCTGGGCCAGCGGTAAGCGTACAGGTGTTCGCCTGTCACGGCGGGAATTCATTCAGCATGCTGTTGCTGCTGGCATCACAGTTGCTGCCGCCGAGTCGCTCTACTCCCAAGCAGCCCGCGCTGAGCCCAAGAAGGGTGGAACGATCAAGGCGGCACTTGGCAATGGTGCGACAACTGACTCGCTTGATCCCACCACCTGGGGCACGAATTTCTTTACGACCGAACTTGGAACACTGACCAGCGATCAACTGGTGGCGATCGACCAGACGAACTCCATTGTCCCGCGTCTGGCTGAAGAAGTGACGTCGGAAGCGGGAGCCACGAAATGGATCTTTAGGCTTCGAGAGGGGGTTACATTCAAGAACGGGAAGATCCTTCAGCCAGCAGACGTCATAGCATCGATCAATGCCCATCGATCGGAGACATCCAAGTCGGGATCGAAGGCGGCTCTAAAGGCCGTCTCGGAGATCAAAGCCGATGGAGATAATGTGATCGTGACGCTGAACTCTGGAAATGCAGACTTTCCCTATGCTCTGGCATCGTATCGAATGTCCATCTTTCCAGGCCGCCCAGACGGAACGATGGATTATGAAAGCGGCGGCTGTGGTGCATTCAGCGTGACCAACTTCGATCCCGGCGTCAGACTACAGGCAACTCGAAACCCCGACTTCTGGGATGCAGCCAATGTTTACTTCGACGAGGTCGAACTTCTCGTCATCGCCGATCCGGCCGCTCGTACCAATGTGCTTCTGACTGGAGATGTGCACTACATTGACCGAGTGGACCTGAGGACGATCGACCTTCTCAAGGCAAAGCCGGAACTCGAGATCGACAATGTAACGGGATCATCGCACCTCATTGTGACGATGATGACGAACCAGGCCCCCTTTGACAACAATGACGTCCGCATGGCGATCAAGTACGCGATCAATCGCGAGGAACTCATGGAGAAGGTCCTCTACAACTACGGCACTCTCGGCAACGACAACCCGATGTCACCCACCTTGAAATTCGCTATCGATCCGGAACCGCGGCATAGTTACGACCCGGCAAAGGCAAAAGAATACCTCAAGAAAGCCGGTCTTGATGGGCTCAAGCTCGACTTGTCAGCCTCAGATGCGGCCTTTGCGGGCGCGCTTGATGCCGCGCAGCTGATCAAGGAGCAGGCTGCAAAGGCTGGAATTGAGATCAACATCGTCAACGAGGCGGCAGACAGCTATTGGGATGCCGTTTGGATGAAAAAGCCGTTCATACTGTCCTATTGGGGCGGGGGAGCGACGATCGACCAGATCGCCACAGCGACTTATGCGGAGGGTGCTGCGTGGAACGATACATTCTGGAGAAACGCGCGATTTAACGAGCTCCTGGTTGCGGCACGAGCGGAACTTGACGAGACCAAGAGGGCTCAGATGTACGCAGAATTGCAGCAGATCCTGCATGATGACGGCGGGCAAGTCGTCTGGGCGTTCAATAACTATGTTGGCGCCCATACCAAGGCCCTGTCACACGGAAAACTGAACTCAAATCTTGATCATGACGGTACCTACATGTGGCGCAGATGGTGGTTCACATAAAGCCTTGAGGGACCGTCGGCATGCATCCCACGTCAAGGAGTGTCTCGACTTCGCGACCAATCATTGAGGCGTCAGGTGAGAATTGACGAGTACTCAGAGCAGGATGGCGTAGGCCTTGCGAAGCTAATCGCTCGGAGGGATGTGAGTGCCCATGAGGTCGGAAAGGCCGCTCTCGAGGCTATTGCCAAGGTCGATCCCATTCTGAACTTCACGGTGCAGGTCTTTCCAGAGCGGGTCGAGGCACTGGGCCGTATTCCGCCACAAGGCATCATGGCAGGAGTCCCCACGCTGCTTAAGGACTTCTACAAGTTCGAAAAAGGCACCGTGTCGGAGTGCGGCTGCATGCTGACAAAGGGTCTTGTCGGATGGTACGATAGTGAGTTGGTCCTGCGGTTGCGTCGTGCCGGCATGCCGATCCTCGGTCGCTCGAGCGTGCCGGAGTTGGGATGGTCCAGTTCCTGCAGCACACGGATCAATGGCATTACGCGAAATCCCTGGCAGCTGGAGACCTGGCCAGGAGGGTCTTCCTCGGGGGCAGCGGTCGCGGTAGCTGCGGGTGCAGTACCGATCGCACATGCCTCAGACGGCGCGGGGTCAACCCGATCACCTGCGGCCTATCAGGGACTGGTCGGCCTGAAGCCGTCTCGGGGTCGCGTATCGGATGCGCCAGGGTCGTCGGAAGCCTATGCAAGCATGTCCGCACATCTTGCGGTTACCCGTACAGTTCGTGACACTGCAGTCATGCTGGATGTGTTGTCCGGACCGTCGCCAGGAGATTCCCACGCGATCACTCCTCCACCGAGGCCTTTCCTTGAAGAACTTGGGCAGCCTGTGCGCCAGCTCAGGATAGCCTTGGACTCTCGCCCGCTGGACGGTGGAGCAGTGGACCCAGTGATCCTTGCCGCTCTGCAATCAACCGCGCGAATGCTGGAATCGATGGGGCATGCGATTGAGCCGGTGGACTTGCCCGTGTCCGGCGAGGCCGTTATCGCATCGCTCCACGTCATTTGGTCATCTGCAATGGCTGCGAGCTTGGACTTCATGGGCGCACGCGTCGGGCGCGAACCCGGGCCCGACAGTCTCACGCGAACGACGTTTGCAACCTATCTTGATGGCAAACGCACCTCTGCCACTCGGTACGTAAATGCCTTGAATGAAATGAATGCCATTCGCAGGAAGATGGGAGAATTCCAAGAGGGCTTTGATGTCATTCTTTCTCCGACGACGACGATGCTGGCGCAGAAGCAGGACGTTCACGATCAGGAGGCGGACTTCGATGGACTGAGTTGGACCAGGTACATGTTGCAGCCAGAGATTTTTCTCCCCCTGCACAACATCACTGGTTGTCCTGCGATCAGCCTCCCACTACATCACACGGATGGCGGGGCGCAGATTGGCATGCAGCTCGTTGGTCCATTTGGTGATGACGCCTTGCTGCTTCGACTTGCCGCTGAACTGGAGCGGACTCTCCCATGGCGATCGAGGCGCCCTCCAATTCATGTCGCAAATGATCTTGCCGGATTTTGTGTGGCCTAAAGGACCAGTCTCCTGGATTCACAAACTGAAGACTATTCAGGTGACTCCGGGTTCAATTGCCTACTTGGCTCACTTCTCGTACGCTCTATTTGCCGAGGCCAATGAGCCGATCGAAAATGTCTTTTATGGGTCGTCAGGCGAGATGGTTTAGTTTCCACGTTCTGTCTGTTCTTGAGCTCCTTGCGGACGTGGCCTGGCCCCCTCTTGGAGCGCATAGCGCCCGGTTCGGCTGGGAGCGGGGCCCATGGGCTTGGCCCATACCTGCACGGCAAAGGTCACTCGATCTTGGCGCTCTTCTGAAGATTATGCCGCGCGCAGAGAAGCTGCACATTGCTCGCGGTCAGCGACGTGCCGCCCCGCGAGAAGGGCAGAACATGGTCGAAGTGGAGCTCATCCGCCGAGCCGCACAGAATGCATCGCCCATTGTTGCGCTTCCAGACCTCCTGCTTGATGTGAGATGGTATGACCCGGTTGCGCGGCACCTCGTGGGCGATTGTGACATCCTCTGACGGCAGGTTGCCCTCGTCAGCCTCGATCGCCTCGAGGCGGAACTTGAAGACGTCCCGCCGGCCATCGCTCTCGGTCCAGGAGTCCACCAGGTGGAAGTACCCGTTGTCCGCCCAGAGGCCCTTGTTGAGCTTCTCGTAGACCCGACGAGGTCTGGCTTCTTGCCATGCTCCTTGTGAGCTTGGGCCGCCTCGTAGAACTTGCCGTTCTCCGTCAACCCGCCACCATGGCGGCGCATGGGCTGGTCCACGGCCTTGGGGTCGACGTCCGGTGACTTCGGCTGATCGTGCCCCTCGTAGACAAGGGTGGCCCCGTCATTCTCCACCCGATCGCGGTAGGGCGCGCCCCGGCGAACCGACATCAGCAGGACGGAGTGCCGCCCATGGAGCCTGAAGTTCATGCCGCGCTGGAGGCTCGCCCTCTCCTGCTGGCACATGTCGAAGTAGGAGATGATCTTTCCGCGCATGCTCAGGTGACGCCGGCTGTCCTCGTGCAATCGTTGTCAGCCGAACTCTATCAGCTGGGGGACGCTCGTCAAACTGACGAAACTACAGACACTTAGTTTGGGTGCGCCACCGGGCGAAGAATGCTCAACTTAGAGCATTCAGCCTAACCCGGTCTAAATCACAACTCGATACCCTTGTCCGATGTTCAGGGGCCTGCCACTCGCCGCCGCAATCGTTCTCATGTGCCTGGTGCCGTCTGGAGCCGAGGGCATGGAGGTTTCGGGCCGGCCGGAGGTCGTGGACGGCGACACGCTGGTTGTGGGCGGCACAACCGTCCGGCTCCACGGCATCGACGCGGCGGAGACCGGCCAGCGCTGCGAGAGTGAGGGCCGGAAGATCACCCGCCACGGCGTCGCCTTCGGTGACTCGGATTTCTGTCTCATCTGCGCTTTTTCTTGGAGCTACGATGAGCCAGAGATCCTCCCTTCCTCAAGTCAGCCTGTTGGTCTCATGAGCGCTGATGCCGGACACCTCTGAGGTAGCCACCGGGGAGCGGCGTTCGTCAACGAGGATTGGGGTCGAGAGCCCCAGGACGTCCCAAGCAAGCCTCGCCTCACGGCAGCTGGCCCTTGATCAGCATGTGACGATCGCTGATCTTCGCAACCTCCAGCCTCAGGTTCGCCTGCCGTGCCTGGTCCTCAACCTCCTCCACCGTGAAGGCCGCGCAGAGGGAGTTGTAGAAGTCCTTCTTCAGGATCTCATGCTCGTTTGGCGCCACGGTCTCGACGATGTCGCGCGCGTCTTGCTCGGTCTCCGGCCTGATCAAGTCCATGACGTAGAGCGTGGCACCCTCGCGGCCCAGTCTTCGAGCCTCGCGCCACAGCACCATCGGATCGGGCAGGTGATGCAGGAGATCCTTCGACAGCACGGCGTCGAAGCTGTGCTCCTCGAGCGGAAGGCCGGGGATGTAGCCCTCGATCGCCTTGATCCGGGCGCCCTGACCTGATGCGCGAATGGCCTCAGCCGCCAGTTCGATCATGGCGGCGGAGCCATCAACCGCGGTGATGCGGGTCTTCGGGCAAGCCCGCGCGAGCCGCAGCATCACATCGCAGGGACCGCAGCCGATGTCGAGCACCCGGTGGAATGCCGCCGGAAAATCCATCAGCAACTGGTCGACAAACCACTGGTTGGAGCTGGAGAAGTCGGCCCTGGCATAGGCCAGGGACTGTTCGCCATCTTCCATCAACTCGGGTTCCAGCACGCGCAGCATGGAGTCCTCCCCGGGACCATGGTGACTTCCAACGTCGAGTTGGCAGTGCATCAAATCCAAGCTGGCCCTGTTCGGCAAGAGTCGGTTCGAACAACGCGGGCAGCACCAGTTTCCGTTCATGAAAACAATCGCCTGGCTCGACCTGAGCTGGCCTCGCGGCGCGGGAAATCGTCTGGGGGTCGCCATTCGGGTCGCGGAACTCCTTGACGGGGGTTGGGGTCGAGAGTCCCAGGATGTCTCGTCCGGATTTGTCACGGGCGGCGGAGTGACGAAGCATCGACGGAGAGGAGACTCGGTTTCGCAGAGCGGGATTAACCCAAAGAACACGGTCGGTCAGGCGTCGTCATGAGAGTGTCATGCGATTCGGATGAAACGGCCGCACACGCAACCTGGCATGACCGACGAATGCTCACCGCCGCGCCCGCTCCCACTCGCTACCGGGCCATCTTCGTCTCCGACATCCATATGGGAACCCGACGGGCCCAGGTCCAGAAGCTCCTGGACTTCCTGCGGCAGACCGAGAGCGAACATCTCTACCTGGTCGGCGACCTTGTCGACAACTGGGCGCTGCGAAAGGACTGGTATTGGGATCAGCTGCACAACGACCTGATCCAGAAACTCCTGCGTAAGGCCCGCAAGGGAACGCGCCTGATCTATGTTCCCGGCAATCACGACGAGAACTTCCGGGATCTGGCCAACCTCCGTTTTGGCCGCGCGGCCGTCCTCGAGGAGACCGTCCATGTCGGCGCGACGGGCCGTCGCTATCTCGTTCTGCACGGCGACAAGTTCGATGGCGTGGTGATGTTCGCCCCCTGGCTCGCGCGGCTGGGAGACACGGCCTATGAACTGTCGATGGGCCTGAATGCCTCGGTCAACCGCATGCGCCGGCTGTTCCGCCTGCCTTACTGGTCCTTGTCGGCCTATCTCAAGAATCGCGTCAAGAAGGCCGTCGAATTCATCTCCCGCTTCGAGGATGCGGTCGTCCGCGAGGCGCGGACAAGACGCTGTCATGGCGTGATCTGCGGCCATATCCACACCCCCGATGACCGGATGATCGACGGCATTCACTATCTCAACGACGGAGACTGGGTCGAGAGCTGTACGGCTCTCGTCGAGCACTTCGACGGGCGATTCGAGATCATCGACTGGAATCGCAGGGCCTTGTCGTTGCAGCCGCAGGAGGTTTCGCATGCGGATCCTGATCGCGACCGATGCCTGGTTCCCGCAGGTTAACGGAGTCGTCCGTACACTGACGGCACTGACCTTTGAGCTGCGGCGGCGCGGACATGAGATCATCGAGATCACGCCTGAAGGGCGCAGCAGCCTGCCGCTGCCCTTCTATACCGAGATCAGCCTGACCCGCGTGACGGCGCGCGAGATTGGCCGGCAAATCGATGCGGCAAGGCCCGAGGCCATCCACATCGTCACCGAAGGCCCGATCGGCTGGGCTGCGCGCAAGGCCTGCCTGCGCCGGGGACTGCCCTTCACCACGGCCTTTCACACCCGCTTCGCGGAATATGCGGCAGCCCGCCTTCCCGTGCCGGGCGTGAAGCCTCTCGGCTGGTGGATCCTGCGGCGCTTTCATGCGCCAGGCCGCGCGGTGATGGTGCCGACGCAGCGCATCGCCGATGAACTGTCGAGCCGGGGGTTCAGGAACGTCAAGGTCTGGACTCGCGGGGTGGATCGGTCGCTCTTCCGTCCTCGTGGTGAGACGACGCTCGACTATCCGCGCCCCATTCTCCTCTACGCCGGGCGGCTGGCCGTCGAGAAGGGCATCGAAGACTTCCTCCGGCTCGACCTGCCGGGAACCAAGCTCCTCGTCGGCGATGGTCCGGAACGGGCGGTCCTCGAGCCAAGGTATCCAGATGCGGTTTTCCTGGGCTATCGCCGGAATGGCAGCTACGCCAGCATCCTTGCCGCTGCCGATGTGCTGGTCTTTCCCAGCCGCACCGACACCTTCGGTCTTGTCATGCTGGAAGCCATGGCGAGCGGCACGCCTGTTGCGGCCTACGACGTGCCCAGTCCATGTGATGTGATCGAACATGGCGTCACCGGTTTCCTCGACCGTGACCTGGGCCGGGCCATTGCTGGCGCGCTCACGCTGGACCGCGCCGCCGTCGTGAAAGGCTCCGGCCGCTTCTCCTGGACGAGGACCGCCGACATGTTCGAGAACTGGCTGGCCCCGATTGCCACAGACCCTGCGACACGGCCAGGGGCAGTCCGCGATCGTCCGAGACAGGCTGACTCTCGTTAGGTGTCAGGCGGGCGAGGTCGGGCATGTGTGGTCGTTGCTAGGTGGTGATCGTTCTTGGCGCTTCGCCGGATTGCTCTGCGGTGACGGCCCGGTCTGGAGTTCTTCGCAGGACCATCGCGTGACCCTGCCACTCGAACTGCTGGCGCGAGAAGCCGGCAATCCAGAGCATCGGCAACAACAGGTCGCGGATGACAAGGGCGAGGGGCGAAACACCCGAGCGATGCCATCCCAGGATGTGAGCAGTCGCCAGTTCCGAGCCGAACCACAGAGCCGCGAGAGCGAGGGCGGGAAGGCCTGGGTCGATCCCCAGGGCAAGCAACCCGGTGACGAAGGCAATGATGGGAAGAAAACTCCCCGTCAGGAATTCAGGCATGTACTGGAGCGGGAAGGTCGCGCGCCGCAGCTTGGCCCAGCGCAGGTGCCGGTTCCAGACTTGCCGGAATGTCTTCGCGCCGAGCGGCTGTGGGAAGGGCATTGGTGCAAGGCGGACGCCGAGGCCGCTCTGCCGGATGGCCTTCGTGGCCGCGGCGTCTTCCGCCGGCTCCGCGGCGAGCGCGGCGATGCCGCCAAGAGGATCAAGTATGGATTTGCGGAACATGAGGTTCTTGCCTTGGGCAAATCCCGTGCCGAAGGCATCGGCCACGAGTTGCCACCGCGCCTGGTGCGTATTGAGGATGGCGCATTCGGTCTCGGCCCAGAAGGACCCAGGCGCGACACCCAGGGCCGGCGCGCTGATCATGCCGGTCTTCTCGTCCCAGCGCGCCATCATGATCTCGAGATAGTCGCGAGGCAGCAGCACATTGGAATCGACGAAGGCCACCACGTCCGTCCGCGCGGCGCTCCAGCCCTTGACGCAGTTGTTGAGCTTCGGATTGTCGCTGATGCGGGCTTCGCCGATCAGCAACTGGGCATCCGCCTCGGGATGGCGGTCGAGCAAGGCGCGTACGACGGCGACAGCCGGATCGGTCTCGCGCGCTGCGCAGAAGACGATGGCGAGGTTGGGCCAGTCGACATGGAATGTGCTTTCCAGCGTCTGCCGGATATAGGGTTCGTCCTGCGAGATCGGACGGACGATGGTCACGGCCTCGGCACTGCGTAGATGCCTGGTTGAGTGGGGTGAGGCGTTTCGCCTGATGACGATGAACAGCGTTGCCAGGTGAACGACAAGCATGATCGCCGCGAACACGACGAGAAGATAGGCCACGGCTGCTCCCGCTGTGGATGACAGGCATTTTCATGTCGCCATCACATGTCAACCAGATGACAGTTGGTGGTGCATTTGTCGTGGGGCGGGAAAGGCTTGGCCGGCTGATCTCCAGAGGGCGCCTCGACCTGAGCCTGGTCGTTGTTGCACCGATCGCGTTGAGCCGATCCGGGTGCTTAGCAGGATGGAAGAATCGAACACCCCGGTCGCACAACGTTGAGATGCAATGTCATTCTTCATCTGCGACCTTGATGTCCATCTCGCGGCGCCGAACCGATTCTGCAGCATTGGAAACCTCTGTGCCACCATTGACGGCAGGGGGATGAGAGACATGCCATAAGCTCACCAAAGGCCATCAGTATCCCGGGTTGTCCATGCAATTGCCATCATATCCGGCACCTGATATTGCAAAGCCCGAACCATCATGCAGATGCCTCGCTTCATCATTGCCCTCATTGCCGCGCAGGTTGTCTGTGCGTTGGTGTTCCTGGGAGATGTCCTGACCGACATTTCGGACGCACCCTTCGAAATCTGGCGGTTCGTTCCCGAAGGCCTCGCCAGCCTCGCCCTCCTGGTGGGAATTGGCTTCGAGGTGTTCTATCTCGTGCATCTGCTGCGGCGAAAGGCCTCACTCGAACGCAGCATCGGCCTTGCGTCCTCGGAGCTCCAGACCATCATTGACAGTCATTTCGACGATTGGAACCTGACGGCCAGCGAGCGCGATGTTGCGGGACTGATGGTCAGGGGACTGAGCATTGCCGAGATTGCGTCAGTCCGCGGCACGGCCGAGGGCACGATCAAGGCTCACCTGAATGCGATCTACCGCAAATCCAATGCGCGCAACCGCGCCGAGGTGCTGAGCAACATCATGGAAACCCTCATGGGACGTCCGCTCCTGACCTCGGACAAGGGGTGAATCCCGAAATAGGTCGACACAGTAAGAGTCTGTTCATCAGGACCCCTAAACCCGGGTTTAGGGGCATCCGCTCCACGCTCATTTTGCCGGCCCTAAACTCCTGCCCAATTCCCGCCGTGCCCGGCCTTCCCTAATTCGGCACCGACCGCTGCTGAGGCGGCCGAATCGGAGCCGGTTTGTGCCGGACCCATGAATCCACGAACGATGACAAACAGGATGTTACAGATGAAGCCTCTTTTCCTTGCCCTGCCCGTGATGCTCTTCGCCTCTTCCGCCTTCGCGGCAGGCCTGACGGTCACCAATCACAGTGGCCTTCCCATCGACGAACTCTTCGCCTCGCCGGCCGGCAAGGGCGCCTTCGGCGCCAATCTGATGGAAGGCATCAAGGAAGGCGCCCTGGACGACGGCAAGACCGTGACCATCGCGGCACTTGCCAACGGCACCTATGACTTCAAGGTCTCGGCACCGGACGAAGGCGTGCTCTGCACGATCAGCGGCGTGAAGGTGAAGGGCGACAAGCTCACCTTCACCGCAAAGGAAGGAAAGGCCTGCAAGTAAGACCCCTGCAATTGGCCGGAGCGCCCCTGTGGCACTCCGGCCATCCTTCCCGTCCGCCAGTCCAGGAGATCCCACCAATGAAGAAGACCATGGCCGCAGCCCTCATGCTGGCCCTCGGCGCCGTCGCGATCGGCGCCGGTGCGGTGCTTGCCGCCGCGTCGCCCGACGACATGATCAACGCCCGCCAGAGCGAGATGAAGGCCAACATGAAGGCCATGAAGGTCCTCGTGTCCATCCTCAAGGGCGAGACGCCCTACGACAACGCCGCTGTCCAGAGCGCCGTCCTCATGATCAAGGATGCCCGCGCCGAGGGCCAGACCAAGGATGTGTGGAATGCCGCCGCGCAGACCGGCACCACCGTGAAGACGGACGCGAAGCCCGAGGTCTGGAGCAACGCGGCCGGCTTCGCCGAGGCCTGGACGAAGTTCGACACCGCCGTTGCGGGACTTGCCTCCAGCACCGACATGGCGTCCTTCAAGGCCGCATTTCCGGCGCTCGGGGCATCCTGCAAGGGATGCCATGAAACCTTCCGTGCCGCGGAACAGTAGACCCGTCCCATGAGCCGGCTGACCCGCATCCTTGGCGCCTGTGCCGTCGTCGCCATCTTCGGCCTGACTGCGGCCTGGGCCCTGAGCGCGCCCGATCCCCTGCCCGCAACGAGCCTTCCCGCCCGCCAGGCCGACATCGCCAATGGCAAGCTGCTTTTCGATGCCGCCGGTTGCCTGTCCTGCCACAAGCCGGGGCCGGCGCTGAAGGACGTGGATGCGGGTCTTCCGGCGGGCGGTGCGCCCTTCAAGACACCGATTGGCACCTTCTACCCGCCGAACCTCACGCCGGATCCGGCGACAGGGATCGGCGCCTGGTCCGACCTTGATTTCGTGAATGCCGTGCAACGCGGCATCGCGCCGGACGGCGAACATCTCATTCCCGCCTTTCCCTACACCTCCTACGCGCGCATGCGGACCGAGGACGTCCTCGACATCAAGGCCTATCTCGACAGCCTTGCGCCGGTCACGGCACCCGCTCAGGCCGCGGCAATTCCGGTGCCATGGCTGCTGCGGCGCGGCGTGGGGCTGTGGAAGCGCCTCGGCTTCGACACTGCCGCCTGGCAGCCCGATCCGCAGCACGATGCGACCTGGAACCGGGGCTCCTATCTCGCCAGCGGTCCTGGCCATTGCAACGAGTGTCACACCCCGCGCAATGCCCTGATGATGCCGGACTGGAGTCACCAGTTCGCCGGCGGGCCGCATCCGGGCGGCGAGGGCAAGGTGCCTTCCCTGCGCGACCTCGTCGGTCGCGGCAAGTACAAGGATGCCGCCGATCTGGCCTCCGCCCTCGAGAATGGCGAGATCATGGGTTACGAACATCTCTCGTCCGGCGGCATGGGAGAGGTGCAGGCCAATCTGTCGAAACTTCCCGACGTCGATGTGCAGGCCCTGGCTGCCTATATCATCAGCCTGAAGTAGCCAGGCACGGTCGCTGGCCCCGCCGCGGCGTCCCAGCCGCTCCCCGACCGAGCAATCCAGGTGGCTTCGCCACCTAGTCTCCGGACTGGATCGAATTGAGATAGGCCACGAGACCCTCGATCCGGGCTTCGACGTCGGCGGCGGCGCCCTTGGCCGCGGTGACCGACGTGTCGTCCTTCAGCGCCTCGTCGACGAGGCGATTGCCCCAGATCGGCATCTCCCGCGAACCGTGGGAATCGGGCATGTCGAGTCCCAGGATCGCCGCCGCAATCCGGTCGCGCGGGAACGTGCCGTAGCGGGCCACGATGCGGGTGAGATCGGCCGGCCGCGTCTTCAGGGCTTTGGCCGCCGGGCCATCGCCATGCGCGTCCGTCCCGTGACAGGGCGCGCACAGGGCCATGAAGTCCTGCTGGGCGCGCTCCAGACTCTCGCCGGCCTGGACCAGGGCGGCCGCTGCCGCAAGCGCGGCGGCAAACAGAATTGCGCGGCTGAGGCCGACCGTGACGTTCATGCGTCGATCATGGCGCGCCGGTTGGCGCCTTGGCAAGCTGCTCTGTCTTGGTGATGTGCTTGAGCTTTCCGATCCCCAGCACGTCGAGCGCCAGTTTCTCGTAGAAGGTCTCGCTGGTGCCGCGCCGCATCTTGTGCAGGAAGTATTTCTCGAAGGCGATCTTGGCGCCATGCACCCACTTTCCGGAGGATGACCAGTTCACGTTGCGGGGCGGGATCTGCGGTTGGGCGACGAAGGCCACGCCGGAATCTCCGAAGTCGGCAAGGCACACGGCGTTCCAGGTTCCCTGGTGCTGCGGTGCCTCGCCCTTCAGCAACCCGCCGATGTTGAGCGCCGTCGCGGTGACCATGGATTCGATCATGAATCCTGTCTTTGGCACGCCGCACGGAACCGGTGTCGGCCCCATGGGCGGGATGGCGACGCAGACGCCGATGGCGAAGATCTCGGGGTACTTGGGATTGCGCTGGTGCTTGTCGACGATCACGAAGCCGCGCGGGTTGGTGAGCCCGTCGATGCCGCGGATCGCGGCAATGCCGCGAAAGGCCGGCAGGATCATCGAGAATCCGAAGGGCAGTTCTCTTGTGGCCTTGACGCTGCCGTCATCGGCGATCTCCTCGACCGTCATCTTGCCCGGCGCCACCGTCTTGATGCGGCTGCTGGTCATCCACTTGATGTGATGATTGCGCATTTCGCTCTCGAGCAGGCCCTTGGTATCGCCCACGCCGTCGAGGCCCAGATGGCCGATATAGGGTTCGGCCGTGACGAAGGTCATGGGCACACGGTCGCGGATCTTCCGGCGGCGCAGTTCGGTTTCCACGATGAAGGTGAATTCATAGGCCGGCCCGAAGCACGAGGCGCCTTGCGCTGCCCCGATGACGACCGGCTGCGGGTTCCTGCAGAACTCCTCGAAGGCCTGGCCTGCGAGCTTCGCATGCTCGACATGGCAGATGGACTGCGTATGGCCCTGCGGCCCGAGCCCCTCGATCTCGTCGAAGGCAAGTTCGGGCCCGGTGGCGATGATGAGATAGTCGTAGTCGACGCTTGTGCCATCCTCGAGATGGACGCGCCTGGCCTCGGGATCCAGCTTGCTGGCGGCGACGGGCCTGAAGCCGATGTCCTTCCTCGCGAAGATCGGCGCGAGGTCCACCTCGATGTCCTCCTGCTTGCGCCAGTTCACCGCCACCCACGGATTGGAGGGGACGAAGTGGTACTTCGGCTCGCGGGTGATGACGGTCAGCCGGTCGTCCCGTCCCAGCTTTTCCTTCATCTCGTAGGCCATGATCGTGCCGCCGAGTCCGGCTCCGAGAATGACAACATGCGCCATGTCAGGTCCTCCACATTGAACCCCGGGTCGGGGTCAGCCTCATATATTTAGTATATTCGCATGTTATCATATACAACCTTCGACGCAAGCCCTGCGAGATTCGCGCCCCGTTACCACAGCAAAGGAACTTTATGTCGTTATTTCAGATATTTATGAAATGCTAGCGACGCGCCTCGATCGCGTCCCAGATCAGGCCCGCGATGTCGGCGCCGCCGAAACGCTTCACCTCACGGATGCCAGTGGGCGAGGTCACGTTGATCTCGGTCAGCCGGTCGCCGATCACGTCGATGCCGACGAAGATCAGGCCGCGGGCCTTGAGGTCCGGCCCCAGGGCTTCGCAGATTTCCTGTTCGCGCGGCGTGAGTGTCGCAGGCTCGGGCCTGCCGCCCACATGCATGTTGGACCGGCTTTCGTTCGCCGCCGGCACGCGGTTGATGGCGCCCGCCACCTTGCCGTCGACCAGGATGATGCGCTTGTCGCCCTGGCGCACCGCGGGCAGATAGCGCTGCGCGATGAAGGGCTCGCGGAAGGCCTGGGTGAAGAGCTCGAGCAGCGACGAGAAATTCTGGTCGCCCTCGCCGAGGCGGAACACGCCGGCGCCGCCATTGCCGTAGAGCGGCTTCAGGATGATGTCGCCATGAGCCCGCCGGAAGGCCGCGATCTCGGAAGGGTCGCGGGTGATCAGGGTCTCGGGCATGAACTGCGCATAGTGCAGCACGAAGAGCTTCTCGGGCGCATTGCGCACTTCGGTCGGATCATTGACCACCAGCGTGCGCGGATGGATGTGGTCGAGCAGATGCGTTGCCGTGATGTAGCCCATGTCGAAGGGCGGGTCCTGCCGCATCAGCACGACGTCGCAGCTGCCGAGGTCGGCGCGCCGGCGCTCGCCCAGCTGGTAATGGCTGCCGGTCTCGTCCCTGACCGTGATGTCGTGGCCTGTGGCGAAGAGGCTGCCGTCGCCCAGGGCCAGGCTGCGCGTCTGATAGTAGAACAGCCGATGGCCGCGGCGCTGCGCCTCCAGCATCATGGCGAAGGTGGAGTCACCCGTGATGTTGATCGATTCGATGGGGTCCATCTGGACCGCAACCTTCAGCGTCATCGTCAGGCGTCTCCGTGGAATGCGTTCTCGATATGCCGGGGCCAGTGGTAGGGACTGACGGCCACGATGTCAAAACGGCAGGCCTGGCGCGCCGCCAGCGGATCGCGTCCCATGTAGCTGCGCGCGGCCGCCGCGATGCGCCGCGCCTGGCGTCCGGTCACCGCCGCGACCGCGGCATCGACCGTGGTCCGCGCCTTGACCTCGATGAAGGCCGTGGTGTCGCCGCGGCGCATCACCAGGTCGACCTCGCCTGACGGACACTTGTAGCGGCGTGCCAGCAGGCGGTAGCCCTTGAGGCCAAGATAGAGCAGCGCCACCACTTCCGCGGCCCGGCCCGTGCGCTCGGCCCGGCGGCGTCGAAGCTCAGCCATCGGCGGACTTGAGCGCCAGGATGCGGTCGTAGACCTCCTTCTTCGAAAGCCCGTGCCGCCGGGCGATCTCGACTGCCGCGCGCGAGGCTGGAAGCTGCGTCAGGACGACGGCGATCTCGGCTGCGAGCTCCGCGTCGCTGATCGCCGCGGCTTGATCCGCCGCCGGGCCGATGAGCAGCGTGATCTCGCCCTTGATCGCGGGCCGGCCGGCCAGGGTCGCGGCCACCTCCGCCGCCGGACCGCGCAGCATCTCTTCGTAGAGCTTGGTCAGTTCGCGGGCCACGGCGACCTCGCGTCCGGGAAGGATCTGGGCAATGTCGGCCAGCGTGTCGCAGATGCGGTGCGGGCTGTCGAAGAAGATGAGCGTCGCGCGCAGCGGCGCCATCTCCTGCAGCAGCTTTCGCCGCTCGCCGGATTTCTGCGGCACGAAGCCGAGGAAGGCAAAGCGGTCGCTGGGCAGCCCAGACAGGGCGAGACCGGTCAGGACCGCCGAGGGCCCCGGACAGGCGGTGACGGCGCTGCCCTGGGCGATGGCCTCGCGCACCAGCCGGTAACCCGGATCCGAGACCAGCGGCATGCCGGCATCGCTCACCAGCGCGATCCGCTGGCCTTCCTTCAGTTGCGCCAGGATGCCCGGCCTCACCTTTGCCGCATTGTGCTCGTGATAGGGCGCAAGCGGGGTGCGGATGGCGAAGCGCTCGAAGAGCCGGGCGGTGATCCGCGTGTCCTCGCAGAGCACGGTGTCGGCCGCCGCCAGGGTCGCCAGGGCGCGCAAGGTCACGTCGCCGAGATTGCCGATGGGCGTGGCGACGATGTATAGGCCGGGGGCAAGGGTCTCGGCGTCGAAGGCGAACGCGCCGATGCTGTAGCGCCGGGGTGGTCGAGAGGCCTCTTTGATCATGGTTCTCCGGAGCCGAGTGGAACGGGCAGGGATGCGGATGATGCTAGCGCGGCTTGGACGCGGACGGGAGTGGCGAGTTGCCGTGATCCTGGCCCTTTGCCTTGGTCTTGCAGGCTGTGGCGGCGGCAAGATTGGCGACCTGCTCAAGGACTCGCCCACGTCACCCACGGATCAACCTGCTCCGGCCGAGCCGAAACCCTAGGCCGCAAGTTCGGCGATGACCGCATTGAGCAGCTTGCGGCCTTGCGCGGTCGCCACCAGGCGATCGTACTCGCGCCGCACCAGGCCCAGGGACGCGAGCCCTGCGATCCTGTCTGGATCGATGTCGCGGCCGGCCAGCGCAGCATAGCGCGGCAGCGCGATGCCCTCGGCGATGCGCAGCCCCATCAGCAGATATTCGGATGCCTGGTCTTCGGATGCAACCGCGCTGCGTGTCACCTGTCCATGACCTTGGCTGGCGACGAGCTCGCGCCAGGTCTCGGGATGGCGCTCGGCCACCAGGGCCTCCCGGGCCAGACCCTGTCCCAGGCGGCTGTGGGCACCGGGTCCGGCGCCGGCATATTCGCCATAGCGCCAGTAGAGCAGGTTGTGGCGCGATTCCTGGCCAGCCGCGGCATGGTTCGACACTTCATAGGCCGGAAGGCCCGCGGCCTCGGTCAGGTCCTGGGTGATGTCGTAGAGATCGGCCGCGCGGTCATCGTTGGGAGTCCGTAACGCCCCTTTCGCCTGCAAGTCGAAGTAGGCGGTGCCGGGCTCGATGGTCAGCTGGTAGAGCGACATGTGGCCCTGCTGTTCGGCCAGCGCCCGGCCCAGCTCGGCCCGCCAGCCCGCGGCACTCTGGCCTGGCCGTGCATAGATGAGGTCGAAGGAGACACGCGGGAAGATGCGCGCCGCCAGCCGGAAGGCTGCCAGTGCCTCGGACGCACTGTGCTGGCGGCCGAGCGCCCTGAGGTCGGCATCGTCCAGCGCCTGCACGCCCACCGACACGCGGTTGACACCGGCGCTGCGATAGCCGCGGAAATTCTCCGCCTCGATCGAGGTCGGGTTGGCCTCGAGCGTGGTCTCGACCGTGGCGGATACCGGCCACAGACCCGCGATGCCGTCGAGCACATGGCCCACGGCGGCTGGCGGCATGAGCGAGGGCGTGCCGCCGCCGAAGAAGATGCTGGTGACCGTCCGGTCCGCCGTCTGCGCCGCAAACCACGAGAGCTCGCGCACCAGCATGCGGGCAAAGGACATCTCGTCCACCGCGCCATGGCGCACGTGCGAGTTGAAGTCGCAGTAGGGACACTTGGCCTTGCAGAAGGGCCAGTGCACATAGATGCCGAAGGGCTCAGAGGAGCTCAAGGCTCAGGCCCTCCAGCGCCCGGGCGCGATGCGAGATGCGATTCTTCTCGGCCGGATCGAGTTCGGCGAAGGTCCTGTCACTGCCGTCCGGCACGAACATCGGGTCATAGCCATGGCCCAGCTGTCCGCGCGGTGGCCAGACAAGATGGCCGGCGACGCGACCTTCGAACTGGCGCTCGCTGCCGTCCGGCCAGATGACGCAGAGCGTGCAGACGAATTCGGCACGGCGCTGTTCGGGGGTGACCGCGCCCCTGGCCTGAAGCTTCTCCTCGACGAGGCGCATGGCGCGGGTCCAGTCGCGCTCGGGCCCGGCCCAGTCGGCGGTATAGACGCCGGGCGCGCCATCGAGGGCCGCGACACAGAGCCCGGAATCGTCCGACAGGGCGACGAGGCCGGTGGCCTGCATCGCGGCCTCGGCCTTGATGCGCGCGTTCTGGGCGAAACTGGTGCCGGTCTCCGCCGGCTCCGCCAGTCCAAGCTCGCCGGCCGACACGGCGGTCACGCCATGCGGCCGCAGCAGGTCGGCGAACTCCGCCAGCTTGCCCCTGTTGTGGGTGGCGATCACGATGCGCTCGCCCGCGAGGCTGCGCGGGTCGAGCAAGCCCCAGATGCCGCCGTCGGCCACTTCCAGGCTGTTTCCTGCCGGGTCGCGGAAATAGATCGAGTGCCCGCCGCCCGGCCAGGCGATGCGCGTCTCGATCGCGACATCCTGCGCCGCCAGATGCGCCTCCCAGCGCGCCAGCCCTTCGCGGCTGCTGCGGAAGCAGACGTGGCCAGCGCCCCTGGCGCCATGCGGCGGCGGGCCCGCCGTGGCGCTCTGCGTTGCGGTCAAATCGGGATTGAAGACCAGCAGCATCTGGCCACCCATGCGGAAGAAGACGAAGCGGCCCGGCACCTCGTCATGAACCGTGAGGCCCAGGACTCTCGTGTAGAAGTCCCGCGCCGCCGCGATGTCGCCGGCATAGAGGATCGTTTCGAGAATCCGCGTGGCCCGCATCAGGCGATCGCCGCGCGCTGCAGCGCCACGAGTTCGCCGATGCCCGCCTTGGCCAGCGCCAGGAGCTGGTGCAGGCTCGCCTCCGAGAAGGGCTCGCCCTCGGCGGTGCCCTGGATCTCGACGATGCCGCCCGATCCGGTCATCACGAAATTCGCGTCGGTACCCGCCGTCGAGTCCTCGGCATAGTCGAGGTCGAGCACCGCCACGCCATTGTGGATGCCGCAGGAAATGGCCGCCACATGGTCCTTCATCGGGAAGCTCTTGAACATGGCCCGGGCCTGCATCCACGAGAGGCAGTCGTGCAGCGCCACCCACGACCCCGTTATGGCCGCGGTGCGGGTTCCGCCATCAGCCTGCAGCACGTCGCAGTCGAGCGTGATCTGGCGCTCGCCCAGCGCCACCAGGTCGACGACCGCGCGCAGCGAACGGCCCACGAGGCGCTGGATCTCCTGGGTCCGGCCAGACTGCTTGCCCGCCGCCGCCTCGCGCCTTGTGCGCTCGCCGGTGGCGCGGGGCAGCATGCCGTATTCGGCCGTGACCCAGCCCTTGCCGCCGCCCTTGAGCCAGGGCGGCACCCGTTCCTCGAGCGAGGCGGTGCACAGCACATGGGTGTCGCCGAAGCGCACCAGGCACGAGCCCTCGGCATGTTTGGTGAAGCCGCGCTGGAAGCTCACGGCGCGCAGCTGGTCCGGTTTCCGCCCGGATGGACGCATGATCGGGTTCCTTTCGTGAAGGGGGGACTTCTAGCCCCACAATTGACCTCAGCCAACTTGATTTCTACATTGCCGTCATGAGCATCATTCCGCCCAGGCCCTTCCTCGACGACAAGCTGCCGGGTGTCGCCGGGCTCGACCAGCGCTCGCGCGACATCTTCCGGCGCCTCGTCGATACCTATCTGGAAACCGGCGAGCCGGTCGGGTCGCGCACCATTTCGCGCATCCTGCCGCAAAGCCTGTCGCCGGCTTCGGTGCGCAACGTCATGATGGACCTGGAAGAGGCAGGACTCATCTTCTCGCCCCATACCAGCGCCGGCCGCGTCCCCACCGACCTTGGCCTGCGCTTCTTCGTCGACGCCCTGATGGAAGTCGGCTCGATGAGCTCAGAGGAACGGTCGCGGATCGATGCCCAGATCGCCGCCTCGAACCGGCCCCGCCGCATCGAGGACGTGCTGGGCGAGGCCACCACGCTGCTCTCCGGCCTGTCGCACTGCGCCGGCGTGGTGCTGGCGCCCAAGATGAACGCGCGCCTCAAGCACATCGAATTCGTGAACCTGTCGCCGGGCCGCGCCCTGGTCATCCTGGTGGGCGAGGACGGCGCGGTCGAGAACCGCGTCATCGACGTGCCGCGTGGCCTGCCGCCGTCCACCTTCATTGCCGCCGGCAACTACCTGTCCTCCCGCTTCCAGGGCAAGACCATCGCCGAGGTCCAGCGGGTGGTGCGCGAGGAGATGACCCAGCTGCGCCGCGAGCTGGACGAGGTCTCGGCGCGCATCGTCGAGGCCGGCGTGGCGGTCTGGTCGGGCGACCTGGATGCCCAGGGCAAGACCCTGATCGTCAAGGGCCAGGCCAACCTTCTCGAGAATGCCACCGCGGTCGCCGACCTGGAGCGAATCCGCAGGCTCTTCGACGACATCGAGAACAAGAGCGAACTGGTGCAGCTGCTGGGCCTGGCCGAGGCCGGCGAGGGTGTCCGGATCTTCATCGGGTCCGAGAACCGGCTGTTTTCGCTGTCGGGGTCCTCGCTGGTCGCCGCGCCCTACAAGAACAGCGAGGACAAGATCGTCGGCGTTCTCGGCATCATCGGCCCGACCCGCATGAACTATGCCCGCATCATTCCCATGGTCGACTACACCGCCAAGGTGCTCGGCCGCCTGTTGACTTGATTTTTTGGTCCCGCCAGCCGATATGCGTCGCAAATCCCCGAAAAAAGGCAGAGAGACCGTGAGCATGGCTGACGACACGACCACCCCTGAGCCGCACGACCCCGAGCGGGACGCTCCCATCACGGAGGCCGAGGTCGACGCGCGCGACCTCGAAATCGCCATGCTCAAGGACGAGGTCGCCGCCCTGAAGGACCGCCTGCTGCGCACCGCCGCCGACATGGACAACCTGCGCAAGCGGGCCGAGCGCGAGAAGGCCGAGGCGACGCTCTATGCCGCCACCAACTTTGCCCGCGACCTGCTCAGCGTCTCCGACAACATGCAGCGCGCCGTCTCGGCCATGAGCCAGGACGACAAGGACGGCGCCGACCCCGTCATCCGCAATCTCATCGCCGGCGTCGAAATGACGGAAAAGGAACTGATGAACGTGTTCCAGCGCTATGGCATCCGGCGGGTCGAGACGGTTGGCCACAAGTTCGATCCCAACCTGCACCAGGCCCTGTTCGAGGTGCCGACGAAGGACCATCCGCCGGGCACGGTGGTGCAGGAGATGCAGTCGGGCTTCGCCATCGGCGACCGCTGCCTCAGGCCCGCCATGGTCGGCGTGGCCAAGGCGGCGGACTGACGCCCCCAAAACCGTCTCAAATCTTCTGCCATCCTCTGGACAAGGGCCGACCAACTATACAAACTTAAGTTGGTACTCTTGTGTTCTGGCTTTCAATTGGGTGGAGGAGCCGTGGCCGACTACAAGCTCGAGATCTACAAGGACAAGCGTGGCGAATTCCGCTGGCGGCGGACGGCCGAGAACGGCAAGATCGTCGGCGGTGCCTCGGAGGGCTATTCGTCGCGCAAGCATTGCGTCGACAATGCCGAACGCGACACGGCCGGGGACAGGTGGGAGTTCTACCGCGACAAGCGTGGCGGCTACCGCTGGCGCTGCTTCTCGACCGCCAACAAGAAGCAGGTGGGCAAGTCCACCGAAGCCTTCTCGTCCAAGAAGAACTCCGAGAACAACGCCCGCCTCAACGGCTGGAAGGGCTAGCGCCCCGCCCGGGTAACGCGCCGAAGTGTCAGGTTGATGCGGCCGCCACCAGTCAGCAGGGTGGAGGTGCCGCCCAGCACCCGGTCGATGCCGTGATGGCAGTGGCGCGCCTCGCCGCCCATGACCAGGACGTCGCCGGAGGCGAGTTTCAGCGTCGCCGTGCGGCCGCCGCGCTGCTGCCCTCCGATGCGGAACACGGCCGTGTCGCCCAGCGAGATCGACACCACCGGCGCGTCGTGATCCTCCTCGTCGGCGTCGCGGTGCAGGCCCATGCGCGCGCCGCCGCGATAGAGGTTGATCAGGCAGGCTTCGGGTGGATGCGGATAGTCCGCGACCTGGCGCCAGATTTCCAGCACCGGTTCGGGGATGGGCGGCCATGGCGCCCCGGTCTCGGGATGCAGGGGCTGGTAGCGGTAGCCCGCGCGGTCCGAGACCCAGCCCAGGGATCCCAGATTGGTCATCCTCACCGTGAAGGGACGTCCGGTGCGCGGCATCACCGGGGCGAACAGGGGTGACTCGCCGACGCAGTCGCGCAGGATGGCGGCCAGCTCCTCCTGCCGGGACCGGTCGAGAAACTCCGGAAAATGCTTTAACCCGGGAACCATTGCGCTAATCTCTGGCGCGTTCGACCCTAGCGGGCAAGGGGGAGGCGCCATGAAGGACTGCAGGCTGATCCGGGGCGGCGAGGCCTTTCACGGCAAGCAGGGGCTGGACTACTTCGCCGGCATTTCGGCGCAGTCGGCCGGCGCGGAAAAGCTCTGTCTTCATCTGGTGACCATCCCGCCGGGAGGATCTGCCCGGCCGCATTACCACGCCAGCCACGAATCGGCGATCTACGTGCTCGAGGGGTCCTCGGAAATGCGCCATGGCGAACACCTGGAGCAGGTCATGACGCTGGCCGCCGGCGACTTCTGCTACATTCCCGCCGGCGTGCCGCACCAGCCCTACAATCCCACCGACAAGCCGGTCCGCGCCGTGATCGCCCGCACCGATCCCAACGAACAGGAAAGCGTGGTCCTGCTGCCGCCGGATTTCGGCAGGGACCGGCCATGAACGAGGAACAGATCCCGGCCCACGTCGAGGACTCCTTCAATCGCGAAAGCCGCGGACTGGAATTCGAGCGCGTCGCCTTCTTCAGCGACGCCATCTATGCCATCGCCATGACCCTGCTGGTGGTCGACATCAAGATCCCGGAAATGGGCTTCAACGACAGCGATCCGTCGATGGTGCTGGACACGCTGCGGCGGAACACTCCCGAGATCATCGGCTTCTTCCTGTGCTTCTGGCTGATCGGCATGACCTGGATCAGCCATCACCGCTTCATGGCCAGCCTCAAGACCATCGGCCATACGCTGATGACGCTGAACATGTTCTATCTCGCCTTCGTGGCCTTCATGCCCTTCCCGGTCTCGCTGATCAGCCATTATGACAACAATATCATGGCCTTCCTCATCTTCACCGGGAACCTCGTCGTGCTCAACGTGTTGGAATTGATCATGTTCGTCGTGGCCTACCGGCTGCGGCGGACGCGCCCCACCGTGACCCGCGAGGTCTTCGACTATGGGGTGGTGGCCTGCCTCGTGCCCATTGCCATCTTCGTGGTTTCGATCCCCGTGGCGCTGGTCCATACGACCTACGGCCTGGTCTTCTGGTTCCTCATCTTTCCGATCTCGGCCTACCGCCGCCGCCATGCCAAGCCGGAGGTGCACCGCTACCTGCACACGGGCGGATGAGGCCGGAAAATCCTGCCGTCGCCGCTTGATGGGCCGGGTCCCCCTGCCTATATAGCCGGCAAGCGGACGGCCCCTTGGGATTCGGGCGGGCGGTTCCCATATGTCAATCAGGAGGCAGCCCCCCGGATAGGGGCAAAGGAAGTGCCGCCCAACGGGCTTCCACAGGCGCGCCTGCCATAAGGAGGATATACATGGCTAAAGTTATCGGCATCGACCTCGGCACCACCAATTCCTGCGTCGCGGTCATGGAAGGCAAGAACCCGAAGGTCATCGAGAACGCGGAAGGTGCCCGCACCACCCCCTCGATCGTCGCCTTCACCGCCGACGGCGAGACCCTCGTCGGCCAGCCGGCCAAGCGCCAGGCTGTCACCAATCCGGAGAACACCTTCTTCGCGATCAAGCGCCTCATCGGCCGCCGCATGGATGACCCCATGGTGGCCAAGGACAAGAAGCTCGTTCCCTACAACATCATCAAGGCCGACAATGGCGACGCCTGGGTCGAGTCCCGCGGCAAGAAGTATTCGCCCTCGCAGATTTCCGCCTTCACCCTCACCAAGATGAAGGAAACGGCCGAGCGCTACCTGGGCGAACCCGTCACCCAGGCGGTCATCACCGTCCCGGCCTATTTCAACGACTCGCAGCGTCAGGCCACCAAGGATGCCGGCAAGATCGCCGGCCTCGAGGTGCTGCGCATCATCAACGAGCCCACGGCGGCGGCGCTCGCCTATGGCCTCGACAAGCGCGAGGCCGGCACCATCGCGGTCTATGACCTCGGCGGCGGCACCTTCGACGTCTCGGTGCTCGAGATCGGCGACGGCGTCTTCGAGGTGAAGTCGACCAACGGCGACACCTTCCTCGGCGGCGAAGACTTCGACATGCGCATCGTCGATTATCTCGCGGACGAGTTCAAGAAGGAGAACGGCATCGACCTGCGCAAGGACAAGCTCGCCCTGCAGCGCCTCAAGGAGGCTGCGGAGAAGGCCAAGATCGAGCTGTCGTCCTCGGCCCAGACCGAAATCAACCTGCCCTTCATCACCGCCGATGCCTCGGGTCCGAAGCATCTGACGCTGAAGCTGACGCGGGCCAAGCTCGAGGCGCTGGTCGACGACCTGATCCAGAAGACCATCGAGCCCTGCCGCCAGGCGCTCAAGGACGCGGGCGTCACCGCCGGCCAGATCGACGAGGTCGTGCTCGTCGGCGGCATGACCCGCATGCCCAAGGTCATCGAAGTGGTGAAGCAGTTCTTCGGCAAGGAGCCGCACAAGGGCGTGAACCCGGATGAGGTCGTGGCCATCGGCGCCGCGATCCAGGCCGGCGTGCTCAAGGGCGAAGTCAAGGACGTGCTCCTGCTCGACGTGACCCCGCTGTCGCTGGGCATCGAGACCCTGGGCGGCGTCTTCACCCGCCTGATCGACCGCAACACCACGATCCCGACCAAGAAGAGCCAGGTCTTTTCCACCGCCGACGACAACCAGACGGCGGTGACGATCCGGGTCTTCCAGGGCGAGCGCGAGATGGCGGCCGACAACAAGATGCTGGGCCAGTTCGACCTGGTCGGCATTCCCTCCGCGCCGCGCGGCGTGCCGCAGATCGAGGTCACCTTCGACATCGACGCCAACGGCATCGTCAACGTCTCGGCCAAGGACAAGGCGACCAACAAGGAGCAGCAGATCCGCATCCAGGCCAGCGGCGGCCTCTCCGACGCCGAGATCGAGAAGATGGTCAAGGAGGCGGAAGCCAACGCGGCCGACGACAAGAAGCGCAAGGATCTGGTGGAAGCCAAGAACCATGGCGAAGCCCTGATCCATTCGACCTCCAAGTCGATGGCCGAGCTTGGCGACAAGCTGGCCGCCTCCGACAAGTCGGTGGTGGACGCCGCGATCGCCGACCTCAAGTCGGCCCTCGAGGGCAGCGATGCCGACGACATCAAGGCCAAGACCAACACGCTGTCGCAGGCCGCGATGAAGATCGGCGAGGCGCTCTACAAGCAGCAGGCGGCCGACGCCGGCGGCGCCGAGCAGCCGCAGGGCGCGGGTTCCAATCCCGAGGATGACGTCGTCGACGCCGACTTCACCGAGGTCAAGGACGACGACAAGCGGTCGTAAGACAGGAAATGGCGGATTCCCCATCCTTGAGGCTCACGCCCGGGGATGGGGTCTGCTATAGGCTTAGTGTTTCAACCGCCTGACGGTGATGGTTTATGGCCAAACGCGATTTCTACGAGGTTCTGGGGGTTGGCCGCTCGGCTGACGAAAAGGAACTGAAGAGCGCCTATCGCAAGCTCGCCAAGCAGTATCACCCCGACGCCAACCCGGGCGACAAGACGGCCGAGGCCCGCTTCAAGGAAGTCAACGAAGCCTACGAGGTCCTGCGCGATCCGCAGAAGAAGGCGGCCTATGACCGCTTCGGCCACCAGGCCTTCGAGAACGGCATGGGCGGCGGCCGTGGCGGCGCCGGATTCGGTCCCGACTTCAACTCCTCAATGTCGGACATCTTCGAGGATCTTTTCGGCGATTTCATGGGCGGACGGGCCCGTGGCGGCCGTGGTCGTGGCGCCTCGGGCGCGGCGCGCGGCGCCGACCTCCGCTACAACATGGAGATCTCGCTGACCGAGGCCTTCACCGGCAAGACGGCGCAGATTCGCGTGCCCTCCTCGGTCGCCTGCGAGACCTGCGGCGGCTCGGGTGCCAAGTCCGGCTCCACCCCCAAGACCTGCGGCACCTGCGGCGGCGCCGGCGCGGTGCGCTCGCAGTCGGGCTTCTTCACGGTCGAGCGCACCTGTCCCACCTGCCAGGGCCGCGGCCAGGTCATTGCCGATCCCTGCAGCGCCTGTGGCGGCCAGGGCCGTGTCACCCGGGAACGCACCCTCTCGGTCAACATTCCCTCCGGTGTCGAGGATGGCACGCGCATCCGCCTGGCGGGCGAGGGCGAGGCCGGCATGCGCGGCGGTCCCGCGGGCGATCTCTACATCTTCCTGTCGGTCAGGCCGCACGAGTTCTTCCAGCGCGACGGGTCGGACCTCTTCTGCAAGGTGCCGGTGTCGATGACCACGGCTGCCACCGGCGGCGAGATCGAGGTGCCGACCATCGACGGCAAGAAGGCCCGCGTCAGCATTCCCGAGGGGACCCAGACCGGCAAGCAGTTCCGCCTCAAGGCCAAGGGCATGCCGGTGCTGCGCTCCTCTCAGTTCGGTGACATGTATATTCAGGTGGCGGTGGAAACGCCGGTCAACCTGTCGAAGCGCCAGCGCGAGCTGCTGCGTGAATTCGACAAGGAGGCGCGCAACAACAGCCCCGAGTCGGAAGGCTTCTTCGCCAAGGCCCGCGCCTTCTGGGACGGTTTCGGCAGCTGAGCCTCAGTCGACCGGAAACTCCGGTCCCGGAATATGCACGGCCAGCAGGCAGCCGTTGGGCGTATGCGAGCAATGCTCGGTGCCGTCGCGCAGCCAGACCAGGTCGCCGGTCCTGAACACGGTGCCGTCGTTCTCGATCAGCTCGCCCTCGAGGATGAGGAACTGCTCGTGGCCATTGTGCCGGTGCGGCCGCGTGGTCATCCCCGGCGGCATGCGGTAGACGTGGAATCCGGTTCCCAGCGGCTGGCTGTCGTCGAGCTGCAGGATGCTGTCGCCCAGTGCTGCGCCGTCTTCGTAGACGAAGGGCTTGTAGTCGCCCTCCTTGATGTTCACGACGCGACGGTCCTCTGGCTTCACGGGTTTCATGTGGTCACGTCCTCTCAGACTGGTGTTGCAAGCTCGATGACGCTGGCCAGGCCGCGCGCCGCCAGCAGCTTTCGCGGATCCTCGCCGTCGAGCGGCGAACAGATGCGGAAGACCTCCAGCGCCTCCGCCGGCATCTGGCCGCGGGCGAAGAAATGCATGGCCGCGCCGTAGCGCCACAGCGCCGCGCCATGCGCCGTGCTGGGCGACATGAGCAGCTCGTACTGGCGCGCGTCCTCGTCGGTCTCGATCCGGATCATTTGTTGGCCGCGATCGCCATCTGGATGTCGCGCTCCCTGATCTTGTCGGCCCGGTGCATGAGGAAGCCGGCGATGGCAACGCCGATGCTCACCACCGAGATGATGATGGTCGCCAGCGCGTTGATGTCGGGGGTCACGCCGAGGCGGACCTTGCTCCACACCAGGATCGGCAGCGTGGTAGCGCCCGGACCGGTGGTGAAGCTGGTGATCACCACGTCGTCGAGCGAAATGGTGAAGGCCAGCAGCCAGCCCGACACGATGGCCGGCGAGATCACCGGCAGGGTGATGTCGCGCAGCACCTGCCAGGGCCTGGAGCCCAGGTCCATGGCTGCTTCCTCGATCGACTTGTCCATCGACGACAGCCGCGACTGCACGATCACGCCGACATAGGTCATGGAGAAGGTGATGTGCGCGATGGTGATGGTGGTGAAGCCGCGCTTGGCGGGCCAGCCGACCAGTTCCGCCATGAAGATGAAGAAGAGCAGCGCCGAGATGCCGGTGATGACCTCCGGCATGATCAGCGGCGCGGTCACCAGGCCGGAAAACAGGGTGCGGCCGCGGAAGGTCGAGAAGCGCGCCAGCGCCAGGCCGCACAGCGTGCCGAGGATGGTCGCGAAAGTGGCGCTGACCAGGGCGATCTTCAGCGACAGCAGGGCCGCGTTCATGATCTGGTCGTTGGCGAAGAGCTTGCCGTACCACTGCGTCGAGAACCCGCCCCACACGGTGGCCAGCCGCGACTTGTTGAACGAGAAGAAGATCATCGACAGGATCGGGATGTAGAAGAAGGCGAAGCCGAAGCACAGGCAGGTGATGAGAAAGACCGGGCGCTGCCGCATCAGGCATCTCCCGCGTGCTGGGCCTTGGCCTCGTAGTGATTGTAGATCACCATGGGCAGCACCATCAGGAACAGCAGCGCCACCGCGACCGCCGAGGCCATGGGCCAGTTGCGGGCCGAATTGAATTCGTCGGCGATGACGCGGCCGATCATCGGATTGGAGGCGCTGCCAACCAGACTCGGGATGATCAGTTCGCCGGTCGCCGGAATGAAGACCAGCAGTCCGCCGGCGATGATGCCGGGAATGGAGAGCGGCAGCGTCACGTCGCGGAACACCTGCCACGGCCTGGAGCCCAGGTCCATCGCCGCCTCGTTCAGCGTCATGTCGAGCTTCTCGAGATTGGCGTAGAGCGGCAGGATCATGAAGGGCAGGTAGGAATAGACCATCACCAGCACCACCGCGAAGCTGGTGTTCATCATCGGGATGGAGTTCAGCGCCCAGGCACTGGGCACGACGAGATTGTAGAGGCTGGTCAGCAGCTTGTTGAACCAGCTGTTCGATCCCATCATGCCGATCCAGGCATAGACGCGCAGCAGGAACGAGGTCCAGAACGGCAGGATCACCAGCATCAGAAGGATGTTGCGCCAGGATTTCGAAACCCGCGTGATGCCCAGGGCCATGGGATAGCCGACGAGCAGGCACAGCACGGTGGCGAGCGTGGCGTTGGACACCGAGCTGGCGAAGGCGCGGATGTAGAGCGTGTCCTCGAACAGGCGCGCGAAGTTGCGCGAGGTGATCCAGGGAAAGCCCTCGAGATAGCCGAAGGGCGGCGAGGTCGGCATGCTGACCGCGACGCTCATCGCGATCACGATGACGAAGGGCACCAGAAAGAACACGACCAGCCAGACATAGGGCGTGCCGATGATCAGGTCGCGCCAGCCTTTGCGGTTGAACCAGTCGTACATGGCCCTAGTCCGTCAGCAGGATAGCGGAAGACGGTTCGAAGCTGAGCCAGACCTCGTCTTCCCATTGCGCCACGCGGCCATCCTCGTCGAGGCGCTTCGCATTGACGCTGTTGACCAGCACCAGCTGCCCCGACGCCAGCTTGACGCGGTAGAGCGAGTCCTTGCCGAAATAGCCGAGGTCCCGCACCGTGCCCTTGATGATGTTGGGACCGGCGGCCGGTGTCTTCCGGCTGATCGAGATCTTCTCGGGGCGGACGGCGACCGTGATCCTGGCGCCGGTCTCGAAGCCGGTCTCGGTGGCGACGCGGATGGGTGCGGCCAGCGCCGGGCAGGCGACCTCCGCTTCCTTCCCGGCCACGCGCTGCACCTCGCCCTCGAACTGGTTGATCGAGCCGATGAAGTCGGCGACGAAGCGGTTGGCGGGAAACTCGTAGATGTCGGTGGGCGAGCCCACCTGGCGGATCACGCCGCGGTCCATGACGGCGATCCGGCTCGACAGCGTCATCGCCTCTTCCTGGTCATGGGTCACGACGATGAAGGTGATGCCGGTCCGGTCCTGGATGTTCATCAGTTCGAACTGGGTGTACTCGCGCAGCTTCTTGTCGAGCGCGCCCAGCGGCTCGTCGAGCAGCAGCAGCTTGGGCTGCTTGGACAGCGCCCGGGCCAGGGCCACGCGCTGGCGCTGGCCGCCCGAGAGCTGGTGCGGCTTGCGCCCGGCATATTCCGAGAGCTTGACCAGATCCAGCATGTCCTTGACCCGGGCCTTGCGCTGCTCGGGCGTCATGTTCTCGTGCTTGAGGCCGTAGCCGACGTTCTGTTCAACCGTCATGTGCGGAAACAGCGCATAGGACTGGAACATCATGTTCACCGGCCGCTCGTAGGGCGGCAGGTCGGTCATGTCCTGCCCGTCGATGAAGATCCGTCCCGAGGTCGGAACCTCGAATCCCGCGAGCATCCGCAGCAGCGTGGTCTTGCCGCAGCCGGACCCGCCGAGCAGCGAGAACAACTCGCCCTTGGCGATGTCGAGCGACACGTTGTCGACGGCCTTGAAGGTGCCGAAGGTCTTGGTGACCCCGTCGATCCTGACAAATGGCGCCGCTGCAGCGGTCTTGGTCTCGGCCATTCTCTCCCCCCAGACAGGAAGCCCGGCCTCAGGGGCCGGGCTGCCGTTCTCAGCCGCTCTTGATCTCGCTCCAGGCCCGCGTCATCCCGTTGGACTGGTCCTCGTTGAGCGGGGCCGGTGTCCACAGCCGCTTGAGCGTCGCCTCGTCCGGATAGACGGCCGGATTGGACAGGACGGCGGGATCGACGAACTTCTTCGAGGCGAGATTGCCGTTGGCGTAGTTCGTGAAGTTGGTGCACTTCGCGATCACTTCGGGCTGCAGGAGATACTCGAGGAACTTGTAGGCATTCTCGACATTCGGCGCGTCGACCGGAATGCACATGCAGTCCACCCAGGCCGGAGCGCCGGTCTTCGGAACGAAGTAGGCGAGATTGAGCTGGACGCCCGCTTCCTCGGCCCGCGTCTTGGCGGTGGAATAGTCGCCCGACCAGTTGTTGATGACGCAGAGTTCCTTGTTGGGGATGGCGTTCAGGTAGTTGGTGTTGTCGAAGGTCCGGATGTATTCGCGGATGGGCTTGAAGGCCTCGACCACGGCCTTGTAGTCGTCAACGTTCTTGGAGTCCCCGTCCTTGCCCACGTATTTCAGCAGCATCGGAATGACATCGGCCGGGGAATCGAGGATCGAGATGCCGCAGTCGGCCAGCTTGGCCGCGTTCTCGGGCTTGAAGATGGTGTCGAGCGATTCGAGGTCGGCGTCGGGCAGGCGTTCCTTGATCATGTCGACGTTGAAGGTGAAGCCGACCGAGCCCCACATGTAGGGAATGGCGTATTGGTTGCCCGGATCCCAGCCGGCGAGGATGCGCATCACCTCGGGATCGAGGTTGCCCCAGCCCGGCAGCTTGGCGCGGTCCAGCTTCTGGTAGATGCCGGCCTTGATGAAGCGCGGCATTTCCATGCCCGACATGTCGACCACGTCGTAGCCGGTGCTGCCGGCCAGCATCTTGGCCTGCATCTCCTCGGCCGAGCTGTAGGTGTCGTAGGTGACCGCGATGCCGGTTTCCTTCTGGAAATCCTCGATGGTGGTCTCGCCGATGTAGTCGGCCCAGTTGTAGACGTTGAGCTGCCCGCCGTCGGCGCGCGCGCGTCGGATATAGGGCATGGAGAGCGCGGCGGCGCCGCCGATGGCGGCCATGGCCTTGCGCCGGTTCAGTTTCGACATGGTACTCCTCCTGATCGGATTCTTGTCCGTTGTTCGTTGAACGTCAATTCAGTCCGGAAATCACCGGCTGTCAATTTAAGCTTCTGTGAGCCTGCGGTTGGCTTCCGCGAGGCCCACGTCCTTCGGCTCCTGCGCCAGTGTCACCACCGGGAGGGCCTGGCGGATGTGGTCGTGGTGGGTCTTCACGCCAAGCTCCAGGTCCGACAGGTGGAAGTCGTCGAAGGCCTTCGACTTCATCGACTCGTTCGACCAGATGGTGAGCTGCACGTCCTCGCGGCCGGTGTCGCGGTCGATGCGCCGGGCCAGATAGCGGGCCAGCTTCTCCTCGCGGGTCTCGTCGCGGCGGCGATAGACGGCGCCGCGCTGCAGCGTCTTGGACACGCCCAGCGGGAATTCCTGGTAGAACTGTACCGATTCCGGCGTCACGGCGATGACACAGTTGGGGAAGAGGCCAAAATAGCTCCACCGCCGGCGCAGGTCCTCGGGCAGCGCGGTCTGTTCCGGGGCGTGCTTGAGGTACTGGCGCACGCTCCAGCGGCGGCCGCCATGGGTGCTGTAGGTGCCGGTCGAGCGGCTCACGCCGCCCGCGAAGGGCTCGTCGTAGTAGCTCGCGCCATAGAGATCCTGCAGCGCCGGATGCGCCATGGCCACGTGATAGCCCTCGTTGTCCACGTCGCGGACCGACTTCCAGTTCACCGCGGTGGTGAATTCATGGAAGCCGCCGGCCGGGACCAGCTCCTCGATCCGGTAGTGGGCGAGTTCCGGCGCGAAGCGGCCCATGACCTCGGCCACCGTGCCCTGCGGGCCCGGATTGAAGCGGATGAAGATGAAGCCCATCCAGACTTCCGTCTCGATCGGCTTCAGCCCGAACTTCTTCTTGTCGAGGCCCGCGAAGCTGTTGGGCCGCGCCGCGCCGCGCAGGCTGCCGTCGAAATTGTAGACCCAGCCGTGGAAGGGGCAGATCAGCGCATTCTTGCAATGGCCCTGCTTGTCGCCAACCACGCGCGAGCCGCGGTGGCGGCAGAGATTGTGGAAGGCGCGCACCACGCCATCGTCGCCACGCACGATGACGGCGCGCTCGTTGGCGATGTCGAGGGTGAAATAGTCGCCGGCCCTTGCCACGTCGCTGACATGGCCCGCGAGCTGCCAGTGATTGAGGAACAGGTCGTCGATCTCGAGCTGCAGCAGGGACTCGCTGTGATAGGTCCAGGCCGGAAGTCCGCGACGGTCCCAGTCGTTGCCGGGCGGCGCGGGCGAATTCTTGAGTGGGGTATCCATGGTCGATCTCCGGATCTTGCGTGTGAGGGATTGGCGGTCATTTTGACTGAACTATCATTCAAAATCCAGTCGAATCTGTTATCTTATTGATTTTGTTGAAATAGACTGTAGGATTCAGACGGAGGTCCTGCATGGGCGACAACGAGTTTCAGGACTGGATCGGGCGCGCGGCCGAGACGTCGGACACGGTCACGGCGCGCCTCCTGGGCGAATTCCGGGCGACCCTGGCCCCGCATCTCTTCGATCCGGAGCGTCCGGACACGGCGCCGCCCGGCTTCCACTGGGCTCTCGCTCCGCCGCTTCCGGCCATGGCGGCGCTTGGCGAGGACGGGAGCCAGGCCAAGGGGCTCCTCGTCCCGCCCATCCCCGCGCCGCGCCGCATGTGGGCGGGCGGCAGCGTCGAGTCCCTGGCGCCCATTCGCCTCGGCGCGTCGATCCGGCGCCACAGCTCCGTCGCGGCCATCGAGCGCCGCACCGGCGCCTCCGGCGATCTCCACTTCGTCTCGATCCGGCATCTGATCGAGGCCGAAGGCATCCTCGCGGTGCGCGAACGCCAGGATCTCGTCTTTCGGGCGGCCGCGTCCACGATCGGCCAGGGAAAAGCGGCGGACCCCCTCGCTGCTGGCCTCGACTGGACGCTCGATGCGGGTCCGGTCCTGCTGTTCCGATTCTCGGCCCTCACTTTCAACGCCCATCGCATTCACTACGACGAGGCCTTCAGCCGCAGCGAAGGCTATGCCGGCCCCCTGGTCCAGGGACCGCTGCAGGCAACGCTCATGCTCAACCAGATCGCGACCCTGCATGGCCAGGTGCCGCAGCGCTTCGACTATCGCTGCGTCGCGCCCCTGGTGGCGACCGCCGGCATCCGCATCGTCTCGTCCGGCGGCGACAGCCGCGTGCTGCGGCCGGACGGCTCCATCACCGCGGAAGGCTGCGTTCGCGCTCCAGCGCCATGAGCAGCAGCACGGTCTTGGCATCGGCGATGCCGCCCGCGCGCATCAGCGCCAGCGCCGCGTCCAGCGGCATCTCGAGAACCTCGATGTCCTCGCCCTCGTGTGCGTGTCCGCCGCCGCTGCCCACGCGGTCGCCGGCAGAATAGTCGGCCAGGAACAGGGTCAGCCGCTCGGTCACCGCGCCGGGCGTCGAGTAGACGCTCGCCACCTGGCGCAGGTTTCCCAGCGCATAGCCAAGCTCTTCCAGCGCCTCGCGCCTGGCGCAGTCGGCCGGGTCGTTGCCGTCGAGAAGTCCGGCGCAGGCCTCGATGATGTGGCCATCGCCGTCATGCAGGAAGGCGGGAAGCCGGAACTGCCGCACCAGCAGCACCGTGCCGCGCGCCGCGTCGAAGGGCAGCACCGCGGCACCATGGCCATGGTCGTGCACCTCGCGCACCAGGCGTTCGCTGCGGCCGTCGCTGCGGCGGTAGTCGATGACATAGCGGTCGAGCTTCGCCCAGCGGTGCGACAGGGCCTCGACGCTGGCGATCCTGACGCGCTCGCTCACGGGCCGCGCTCCGCCTTGACCCGCGCCAGGATGTCGGCGGCGAGCCGGCCCTTGGCCAGCGCCTCGATGGTGGGCGCGAGTCGCCTGCGCCAGTTGGGACGCTCGGTATCGGTACCCGGCACATTGAGCGGCTCGGTGGCATCGGCGAGGTCGTCGGCCTGGACCAGCATCACCCGCGAAGGCGTCTTGGCCACCAGGCCGTGGGCGGCCACCGACGCATCGTGCAGCCCATGCGTTGCAGCCTGCGCCACGGCATCGAGTGCAGCCGTCTCGTCCGCGCGGCGCAGCCTGCGACGCTCGGCCTCGCCGGCATCGATGCGCGCGAGGCTGAGGTCGATGGCGATGTCGAGCCCCTCGCGCCAGCCGCGGAAGGTGGGCAGGTCATGCGAGGCGAGGCAGGCGAGGGCCAGCGCGGGATAGGAGTCCGGCGGCCTGAAGCCCGTCCCGTCGCGCTCGAACCAGAGCACCCGGTAGGACAGGATGTTCGCCGCCTGCAGGCGCTCGCGCAGCCCGTCGGGAATGGTGCCGAGATCCTCGCCCACCACCAGGCAGTTGCGCCGGCGGCTCTCGATGGCGGTGACCGCGATCATGGCGTCGAGCGGAAAGTTCACATAGGCGCCAGCGGCGCCGGCGGCGTCGCGCGGCACCCAGAACTGGCGCATGAAGCCGAGGATGTGGTCGATGCGCAGCGCCGCGGCATGGCGCATGTTGGCCTGCAGCACCGACCGCAGCGGCGCAAAACCGCGTGCGGCCAGGGCCAGCGGCGAGAACGGCGGCAGGTTCCAGACCTGGCCGTCCGGCGAGAAGGGATCGGGCGGGGCCCCAAGCGAGACGCCCACGGCATGGTCAGCGGGCGCCTCGGCGATTTCGCCGCCATCGAAGGCCGATCCGAGTGCGAGATCGCGATAGAGGCTCTCGCACTGCGCCGCCGCGGCGAGCTGGCCTTCCGCCACCCACTGCAGGAAGGCGCGGTACGCGATACGCGCGCGCGACGGCGTCTCGCCGGCCTTCTCTGACTCGAACTGACCGTGGGCCTTGAGCGCAGCGCCGCCGGCCGCGACGAAGGCCGCGAAGTCCGGGCTGCCGCGGAACTCGCGGAAGGCCTCCTCGAGCAGCGCCTGCTTGGCGCTCCACACGGCCGCATAGTCCACATGCGACAGCGACTCGAGCCGGGCGAAGCCCGCCGCGTGCTTCTCGGCCAGCCGCGCCGTGGCCGGCAGCTTCAGGCGCTCCAGCAGGCGCGGGATGCTGATGTAGATCGGGTCGATGTAGCGACGGTCGGACGGCTGATAGGGACTCACCCGCGAGCGGTCGCTCGGGAACATGTGATGCAGCGGATTGAGTCCGGCATAGCGGCCGCCGCCGCGCGCGGTGACCTCGGCCAGGCGCCGCAGGGTCTCGAAGTCCCCGATGCCGCCATCGCCTTCGTGGCGCAGGGCATAGAGATGCGCGGCGATGCCGAAGACCCGCCGCCCGGCCGCGATGTCATCCGGCAGATGGCAGGAACCGGGCGAGGCAATGACCTGCATCGCCCGGTCGGGATCCTCGGCCCACCAGACACGGTGGTAGCCTGACGCCAGCTCCACGCGCGGCGCGTTGCCCGCGGAAACATCGATGCGCCGCTCCTCGCCGGAGTCGCTGGCGACGATCATCTGCCGCCGCCGGTCAGTGGCGGGCCCGAGCGTGATCGCGGCCCCGGCCTGGGCCACGCGCGGGCGCGGCCTTGCGCGCAGCTGCCGCAGGCTGTCCTCCACATCATGGGCCGTGGCGTGACCGAGCCGCATGGCCGACAGCAGATGGCGGAGCGTGTCGGGTGTCACGGCATGATGGGTCCCGTCAACCTCCCACCACTCAGGCTCGATGCCGGCGGCTCGCGCGAGCTGACCCAGCCGGTCGTCCGAGATGCCGCTGCCGCGCAGGCGCTCTTCCGCGAAGACGGCGACCGACTGCGGCGGCACGCCCGGGCCTTCCCCGGAGCTGAAGATGCGCGACCAGCGCCAGCCCTCGCGCGCGGGTGCCCGTGGCATCACCATATCCGGGCCGCGGTTGAACCACAGCGCCAGCCGCCGGTCGTCATGCGCGAGCACCAGGCCGACGACGCGCGCCGCCGCGTCGGCCCAGTCGAGGCGGCTGCCGTCGGCCGCGATCCACGCGGCGTCGGCAAGGTCGGAGTCGGGATCGGGCAGGCCGGTGAGAAATCCGCCGGTGAAGAACACGGCCCATGCCTTGCGCAGGGCGACGAGTTCGGCGGTGAAGCGCAGGAGTTCGCCATCTGCCGCCGCCCAGTCGAGCCAGCTCACGTCATTGTCCTGGGCATAGGCGTTGTTGTTGCCACCCTGGCTGCGGCCGAATTCGTCGCCCGCCGTCAGCATGGGCGTGCCGCGCGACAGGAACAGGGTGGCGAGCAGGGCGCGCACGTTGCCGCCAGGCCAGGTGGGTTCGTGCGCATTGCCGTCGCGGTTGCCCTCGCCATTGGCATGGTTGTGCTTCTCGCGATAGGTCACGGCATCGCGGAGCGTGAAGCCGTCATGGGCCGCGACGTAGTTGATGCTGGCCCAGGGGCCGCGGCTGGCATCGAAGACATCCGAGGATCCGGCGAGCCTGGTTGCGAAGGCGCCGGCGGCCCCCGCATCGCCGCGCCAGAAGCGGCGCACGTCATCCTTGAAGCGGTCGTTCCATTCCTGCCAGCGGGCCGGAAAACGCCCCAGCTGATAGCCGCCCGGCCCCACGTCCCAGGGCTCTGCGATCATCGCGCGCCCGCGGAGCAGGGGATCCTGCTCGATCGCCGCCAATAGCGGAGCCGCGGGATCGAAGCCCGTGGCCGTGCGCCCCATCACCGTGGCAAGGTCGAAGCGGAATCCGTCGATGCCGGACCGCAGGACCCAGCTCCGCATCGCGTCCATGACGAGCTGGACGGTTGCGGGAAGGTCGAGGGCCAGCGTGTTGCCGCAGCCCGTGTCATTCACCAGCGTGCCGCCGTCATGGCGGTAGTAGAGCGCGTTGTCGAGGCCGCGCAGCGACAGTGTTGCGCCATGCGCGTCGCTCTCTCCGGTGTGGTTGAAGACCACGTCGAGGACCACCTGCAGCCCCGCGCCGTGCAGGGCCTCGACCGCCGCGCGCACATCGGCAAGGCCTCCGGGCGCCAGCCGCGGGTCGGGTGCCATGAAGGTCACGGGATTGTAGCCCCAGGCATTGGCCAGGCCGAGGCCCGCCAGATGGCGCTCGTCGATCCAGGCTGCAAGCGGCATGAGTTCGACCGTGTCGATGCCGAGCGACGTGAGATGAGCAAGAACGCAGGGCTCGGCCAAGGCAGAAATCGTGCCGCGTTTCGCTTCGGGGATCTCCGGGTGGCGCATGGTGAAGGCCTTGACCGGAAGCTCGTAGATGACGCCCGGCCGCGTCACGGGCCGCGGCGCGCAGGCCGTGTCATCTGCCATGACGATGCATTTCGGCACCAGATGTGCCGTATCGACGCCGCGCTGCGTCAGGTCGCCATGATGGCGGAAAGGCCGGTCGATGCGGGTGGCGTAGGGATCCACCAGCAGCTTCGTGGCATCGAAGCGATGTCCGTCCTCAGGCGCCCAGGGGCCCTCGGCCCGCAGGCCGTAGCGCATGCCGGCGGTCAGGCCGTCGACGAAGCCGTAGTGCACGTCGCCCAGGCGCCCGGGCAGCGCGAAACGCGCCAGCTCGATGTCGCCGGTCTCGTCGAAGATGCAGATGAACACGCGCTGCGCGTGGCGCGAGACCACGGCGACATTGGCGCCACCCTCGCCGACGGTCACGCCAGGCGGCGTGGCGGCGCCCTTGCCGCTGGACAGGCCGAGCGTCAGGTGATCACCGTGGGCGCGCTGCGTCCGGTACGCGTCTCGATCTCGGCCAGGCTGCGCGACAGCGCCACGAGATCGGCCAGCGCGGCCTGGGTCTCGATGCCATGGCGCGCGGCGTCCGGCTCGTAGCGCTCGATGTAGACGCGCAAGGTGGCCCCTGCCGTGCCGGTGCCCGACAGGCGGTAGACGATGCGCGAGCCGCCGGCGAAAAGCAGCCGGATGCCCTGTCCCGTGGTGCGCGAGCCATCCACCGGATCGTCGTAGGCGAAGTCGTCGGCCATTTCGATGCCATGCTGGCCCCTGAGCGAGGGCAGCTTCGCGCGGAGTGCCGTCATGAGTCCGTTGGCGGCCTCCGACTCGACCTCTTCATAGTCGTGCCGCGAATAGTAGTTGCGGCCGAAGCTCTGCCAGTGACCCTGCACGATGGCGGCAACGCTCTCGCGCCGCCGGGCCAGGACGTTGAGCCACATGAGCACGGCCCAGAGTCCGTCCTTCTCCCGCACGTGGTTGGACCCTGTGCCGAAGCTCTCCTCGCCGCACAGCGTGGCAAGCCCCGCGTCCAGCAGGTTGCCGAAGAACTTCCATCCCGTCGGCGTCTCGTAGCAGGCGATCCGCAGCTTCTCGGCCACGCGGTCGGCGGCGGCGCTGGTCGGCATCGACCGCGCGATGCCGGCGAGGCCGTCCTTGTAGCCCGGCACCAGCGTGGCATTGGCGGCGAGGACGGCAAGCGAGTCCGACGGCGTCACGTACATGCCGCGGCCGATGATGAGGTTGCGGTCGCCGTCGCCATCCGAGGCCGCGCCGAAGTCCGGACCGCCGGGCGCCAGCACGAGATCGCAGAGCTCCCTGGCATGGACCAGGTTGGGATCGGGATGATGGCCGCCGAAGTCCGGCAGCGGCGTGCCGTTCATCACCGTTCCCCTCGGAAAACCGAGGAGGCCTTCGAGGATCGCCGTCGCATAGGGACCGGTGATGGCGCCCATGCCGTCGAATCGCATGGTGAAGCCGCCGGCAATCAGCTGACGGATCGCATCGAAGTCGAAGAGCTGCTGCATCAGCGCGGCATAGTCGGCCACCGGATCGATCACCTCGACGCGCATGCCGCCCACTTCCGCATTGCCCAGGCGTCCGAGGTCGATGTCGGCGCCGGCCACCGTCTTGTAGGAGGTGATTGTGCGTGTCCTGGCATAGATCGCGTCGGTGAGTTTCTCGGGCGCCGGCCCACCATTGGCCGCGTTGAACTTGATGCCGAAGTCGCCGTCCGGTCCGCCCGGATTGTGGCTGGCCGACAGGATGATGCCGCCGAAGGCCTTGTGCTTGCGGATGACATGCGAGGCCGCCGGCGTGGAGAGCAGGCCGCCCCGTCCCACCATCACCTTGCCGAAGCCGTTGGCGGCGGCCATGCGGATCGCGGTCTGAACCACGGTGGTGTTGTAGTAGCGGCCATCGCCGCCGATCACCAGGGTGCGGCCCCGGAAGCCATCGAGCGCGTCGAAGATCGACTGGATGAAGTTCTCCGCATAATGCGGTTGCTGGAAGACCGGCACCTTCTTGCGCAGGCCCGAAGTGCCCGGCTTCTGGCCGTCGAAGGGTTTGGTGGCGACAGTCTGGATCATGCGCGGAAACTCATGCTGCGGAAAGGCTGCGGTAGAGGTTGGCGTAGTCGGCGGCGCTGCGCTCCCAGGACACGTCCGCTTCCATGCCGCGTTTCTGGATGTTGCCCCAGGCCTTGGCATCGGCATGGACCCTCTGGGCCCGTGCCAGGGCATGCTGCAGCGCCGCTGCCTCCACCGGCGCGAACTGGAAGCCGGTCGCCACGCCGGCATGAAGCGCTGCGTCGTTGGCGTCGATGATCGTGTCGGCAAGTCCGCCGGTGCGCGCCACCACCGGCACGCAGCCGTAGCGCAAGCCGTAGAGCTGGGTGAGTCCGCAGGGCTCGAAACGCGACGGCACAAGGATGGTGTCGGCGCCGGCCTGCAACAGGTGTGACAGGCCCTCGTCATAGCCGATGATCGCGGCAATGCGCCCGGGATGGCGGTAGGCGGCGGCGCGCACGCCGTCCTCCAGCGCCTGCTCGCCCGTGCCGACCAGCGCCAGCCGCGCGCCCGAGGCCACCAGCTGGTCCAGCGTCTCGACGAAGATGTCCATGCCCTTCTGCCAGGTGAGGCGGCTGACCACGGCATGCAGGATGCCGTCACCCTCTTCCAGGCCGAAGCGCTGCTCGACCGCGCGCTTGTTGGCGCGCCGCCGGGCCAGCGTCTTGGCGGTATAGGTGGCGGCGACGGCCGTGTCGGTCGCGGGGTTCCACACCTCGGTGTCGATGCCGTTGACGATGCCGCTCAGCACGGCATGGCGGGACCGGAGCAGGCCATCGAGTCCCATGCCATAGTCGGGCGTGCAGATCTCCTGGGCATAGGACGGGCTCACCGTGGAAATGGCGTCGGCGGTGGCTAGGCCCCCCTTCAGGAAGCTCACGCTGCCGTAGTATTCGACACCGTCGATGGCGAAGGCCGCGGCGGGCAGCTGCAGCGAGGCGAAGACCGAGGCCGGGAACTGGCCCTGGAAGGCGATGTTGTGCACGGTGAGCAGCGTCTTGGGGCCACCAAGGAACTTGACATAGACCGCGGCCAGCGCGGCCTGCCAGTCATGCAGATGCAGCACGTCGGGCTGATAGCCCGCCACCTGGCCACGCGCCACGTCCGCCGCCACCTTGGACAGCGCGCCGAAGCGCTGCGCATTGTCCGGCCAGTCGAGACCGTCGGGACCGAGATAGGGATTGCCGGCGCGGTCGAAGAGATGCGGCGCGTCGATGACGACGAGATCGAGACCTGCGGCCCTGCCCGAGAGCAGACTCGCCGGACCGCCGAACAGATCGGCATAACGGTGCAGCACGGCGCTGCCCTCGAGGCGGGCCATGACCGAGGGATAGCCCGGAACCAGGCAGCGCATGGCCACGCCATGGCCCTTGAGCGCGGCCGGCAGCGCGCCCGCCACGTCGGCCAGCCCGCCGGTCTTCACCAGCGGATAGATTTCCGCGGCCGCCGACAGAACCTTCATGACTCGAGGCGATCGATCATCGGCTTGGTGATCAGGCAGATGCCGCTGGCGGTGCGGCGGAAGCGCTTGGCGTCGAGTTCCGGATCCTCGCCCACCACCAGTCCCTCCGGAATGTCGACGCGGCTGTCGATCACCACCTTCCGGAGGCGCACGTTGCGGCCGATGTTAACGTTGGGCAAAACCACCGCCTCTTCCAGCGACGAGAAGGAATTGACCCGCACGTTGGTGAAGAGCATGGCGCGCTTGATCGCGGCGCCCGACACGATGCAGCCGCCCGAGACCAGCGAGGCCACGGCGCTGCCGCGCCGGCCTTCGAGGTCATGCACGAACTTGGCCGGCGGCGTCACCTCGCTGTAGGTCCAGATCGGCCAGTTCTGGTCGTAGAGGTCGAGCGCCGGCAGCGTCTCGGTCAGGTCGATGTTGGCTTCCCAATAGGCATCCACCGTGCCGACGTCGCGCCAGTAGGCCTCGGTCTCCTGGGCCGAGCGCACGCAGGAATTGGTGAAGCGGTGCGCCACCGCCTTGCCGTGCTTGACGATGTGCGGAATGATGTCCTTGCCGAAGTCGCGGCTGGACGTCTTGTCCTCGGCATCGCGCCGCAGGTGGTCGGCCAGCGCGGCCGTCTCGAAGACATAGATGCCCATCGAGGCCAGCGCCATGTCGGGATGGCCCGGAATGCCCGGCGGATCCTTGGGCTTCTCCACGAAGGCGGTGATGCGGTCCTTGGTGTCCACCGCCATGACGCCGAAGCCCGTCGCCTCCATGCGCGGCACCTCGAGGCAGCCGATGGTCACGTCGGCGCCAGAGTCGACGTGCTGCTGCAGCATCAGCTCGTAATCCATCTTGTAGATGTGGTCGCCCGCGAGGATCACCATGTACTTCGGGCCGTAGCTCATGATGATGTCGAGGTTCTGGAAGACCGCGTCGGCCGTGCCGGCATACCACTGGTCTTCCGAGACGCGCTGCGAGGCGGGCAGGATGTCGAAGCTCTCGTTGCGCTCGGGGCGGAAGAAGTTCCAGCCGCGCTGCATGTGGCGGATCAGGCTGTGCGCCTTGTACTGCGTGGCGACCCCGATGCGGCGGATGCCCGAATTGAGCGCGTTGGACAGCGCGAAGTCGATGATGCGCGACTTGCAGCCGAAGGGTACCGCGGGCTTGGCCCGCTTGTCGGTCATCTCCATGAGGCGGCTGCCGCGGCCGCCGGCCAGGACATAGGCCATGGCATCGCGGGCCAGCGGTGAGACCTTGCGCAGCTCCGACATTGAAACTCCCTCCCGGTACTGACGTTCTCTTCTTATTCTTCCAACAGAAAATACAAAGTTGCGAGCGGCGGCAAGAGGACTTTCGCGGAGGCCTGTTTACCATGACTGGGCCGCGGCTCGGCCTGGATGGCGCCCATGTTTCCAAGCCCGCTGCCGCCATAGTGGGCGGCGTCGGTGTTGAGGATCTCGCGCCAGCGTCCGGCGCGGGGCAGGGGCAGCTCGTAGCCCTCGCGCGGCACCGGCGTGAAGTTGGACACCACCGCCACCGGCGGATGACCCTCGCCCGAGTGGCGCAGCCAGGCATAGACCGAATTCTGCTGGTCGTCGGCGATCAGCCACTCGAAGCCCTCGGGCTCGCAGTCGCGCGCATGCAGGGCCGGCAGGCCGCGGTAGTGGCCGTTGAGGTCGCGCACCAGGCTCTGCATGCCGCGATGCGGCGCGTGGTCCAGCAGGTGCCAGTCGAGGCTGCGCGCCTCCGACCATTCCGTCCAGGGCGCCAGTTCCTGGCCCATGAACAGCAGCTTCTTGCCGGGATAGCCCCACATGAAGGCGTAGTAGGCGCGAAGCGTGGCGAATTTCTGCCAGTCGTCGCCCGCCATCTTGGCCAGCAGCGAGCCCTTGCCATGCACCACCTCGTCATGCGACAGCGGCAGCACGAAATTCTCGGAAAAGGCATAGAGCAGGCCGAAGGTCAGCTCGTTGTGATGGTACTGCCGGTACACGGGCTCGCGCTTCAGGTATTGCAGCGTGTCGTGCATGAAGCCCATGTTCCACTTGAAGCCGAAGCCCAGCCCTCCGGCATGCGAGGGCTTCGACACGCCGGGAAAGGCGGTGGATTCCTCGGCCACCGTGACGATGCCCGGGTTCTGGCCATAGGCCTCGTGGTTCATGCGCTGCAGGAAGGCGATGGCCTCGAGGTTCTCGCGCCCGCCATGCTTGTTGGGAATCCACTCGCCGTCCTTGCGCGAGTAGTCGAGATAGAGCATCGAGGCCACGGCATCGACGCGCAGGCCATCGAGATGATAGCGTTCCAGCCAGAACAGCGCGTTGTTCAGCAGGTAGCTTGTCACCTCGCGCCGCCCGAAATTGTAGATCGCGGTGTTCCAGTCGGGATGGTAGCCCTGGCGCGGATCCTCGTGTTCGTAGAGCGCCGTGCCGTCGAAGCGGGCCAGCCCGTGCTCGTCGGTCGGGAAATGGGCGGGAACCCAGTCGAGGATGATGCCGATGCCGGCGCGGTGCGCGGCGTCGACGAAGCGCGCGAAGCCGGCCGGGTCGCCGAAGCGCGAGGTGGGAGCATAGAGCCCGGTCGGCTGGTAGCCCCAGGACGGATCGAAGGGGTGTTCGGTGATCGGCAGCAGCTCGATGTGGGTGTAGCCCATGTCGACGACATAGGGGATGAGGTCGGCCGCGAGCTCGTCGTAGCTCAGGAAGGCGTTGCCGTCCCTGCGCTTCCACGATCCCAGGTGCGCCTCGTAGATCGACATGGGCACGCGGCGCGGGTCGCGGTTGCGCCGCGACTGCAGATAGCCCTCGTCGGTCCAGGCGAAATGGCCCGTATCCGCCACGCGCGAAGCGGTCTTGGGGCGCAGTTCCGCGTGGAATCCGAAGGGATCGCTCTTCAGCGGCAGCAGCCGGCCACCGGCATCGAGAAGCTCGAACTTGTAGCCCTGGCCCTGGCTTGCGCCGGGAACGAAGATTTCCCAGACGCCGATGTCGAGGCGCTTGCGCATGACATGGCGGCGTCCGTCCCAGTGGTTGAAGTCGCCGACCACCGAGACGCGCGAGGCATTCGGCGCCCAGACTGCGAAGTGCACCCCGTCATGGCCCTCGTGGCGCAGCGGATGGGCGCCGAGCCGGTCGTAGAGCCGCAGGTGATTGCCTTCGCCGATGTAGTAGTCGTCGAGCGGGCCCAGCACCGGACCGAAGAGATAGGGATCGACGACGGTCCATTGCCCCTGGCCGTTGGCCGCGAGATAGGCGAGGGTCTGCCGCTCCTTGATCTTGACCGGACCCTCGAAGAACCCGTCTCCGCGCCGCTCGAGCTGCCCGGCCGGCTTGCCCCCGGCATCCAGCGCCTCGACCGCCTCCGCGCCGGGGATGACGGTGCGCGCGATCCAGCTCTTGCCCGACTGATGCAGGCCCAGCCGACTGAACGGGTCGCCATGGCTGCCCGCCACCAGGGCCGCGATCTCGGCGTCATCCGTCTTCCAGGCAGCTTTGGCCATGCGGTTCCTCGCGTCAGGCTACAGGAACGTTCCAGATGTCGCGGGCATAGTCGCGGATCGTCCGGTCGGACGAGAACCAGCCCATGTTCACCGTATTGAGGATCGCCTTCTCCGTCCAGTCCCGCGGCCTGTGCCACAGCGCGTCGACCTGGCGCTGCATCTTCGCATAGGAGGCGAAGTCCGCGGCCACCATGAACCAGTCGCCGTGATAGAGGGCGTCGACGATGGGCCGGTAGCGGTTGGGATCGTCCGGCGAGAAGACGCCGGAGGACAGGGCGTCGAGCACGCCCTTCAGGTCGAGGTTCGACTCGATGGTGGCGCCCGCGTTGTAGCCCTGCTGGCGCTTGGCCTCGACCTCGTCGGCGGTCATGCCGAAGATGAAGATGTTGTCGCGTCCCACGTGTTCGAGGATCTCGACATTGGCGCCGTCCAGCGTGCCGATGGTGAGCGCGCCGTTGAGCGCGAACTTCATGTTGCCGGTGCCGGAGGCTTCCATGCCCGCCGTCGAGATCTGCTCCGAGAGATCGGCGGCCGGCACGATCACCTCGGCCAGGCTGACGTTGTAGTTGGGCACGAAGGCGACCTTCAGCACGTCGCGCGTGGCAGGGTCGGTGTTGACCACGCCGGCCACGTCGTTGGCGAGCTTGATGATGAGCTTGGCCTGGGCATAGCTGGCCGCGGCCTTGCCGGCGAAGATCTTCACCCGCGGCGCCCAGTTGCGGTCGGGATGGGCGCGCATGGTGTTGTAGAGGGCGATGGTCTCGAGGATGTTCATCAGCTGCCGCTTGTATTCGTGGATGCGCTTGACCTGAACATCGAACATGGCGGCGGGATCGAGTCTCAGTCCCATGCGCGCGGCGATCAGGTTGGCGAGTTCCTCCTTGTTGCGGCGCTTGATCTTGGCGAAGCGCTCGCGGAAGCCGGCGTCGGCGGCCAGGGGCTTGGCCTTGATCAGGAGGGCCGCGTCGTCGAGCACCTCCTTCCCGGCCACCTCGCAGAGCAGCTCCGCCAGTTGCGGGTTGACGCCCAGCAGCCAGCGCCGCGGCGTGATGCCGTTGGTCTTGTTGTTGATGCGGCCGGGATAGAGCCTGTTCAGGTCGCGGAATACGCTTTCCTTCATCAGCGAGGTATGCAGCGCCGAGACGCCGTTGATGCTGTGCGAGCCGACGAAGGCGAGCTGGCCCATGCGCACGCGCCGGCCGTTGTGCTCGTCGATGAGCGAGATGGAGGACAGGAAGTCCGGCGTACATCCGGGCCGGGCCTGGGCCTCGGCGATGAGCTTGGCGTTGATGCCGTAGATGATCTGCATGTGGCGCGGCAGCACATGTTCGAAGAGGTGAACCGGCCAGCTTTCGAGCGCTTCGGGCAGCAGCGTGTGGTTGGTGTAGCCGATGCAGCCCTTGGTGATCTCCCAGGCCTCGGTCCAGTCGAGTCCGTGGTTGTCGATGAGGATGCGCATCAGCTCGGCCACGGCCACGGCCGGATGGGTGTCGTTGAGCTGGATCGCCACCTTGTCGGCGAGCGAGCGCACCTCGTCGTATTGCTGCAGGTGCCGGCGCACGATGTCCTGCAGCGAGGCCGCGGTGAAGAAGTATTCCTGGCGCAGGCGCAGTTCCTGTCCGGCGGGCGTGGAGTCCGAGGGATAGAGCACGCGGGTGATGATCTCGGCCTTGTTGCTCTCGCCCAGTGCCGCCGCATAGTCGCCGCTGTTGAAGGCGTCGAGCCGGATCGGGTCGACGGCGCGGGCCGTCCACAGGCGCAGCGTGTTGACGCGCTTGCCGCGCCAGCCGACGATCGGCGTGTCGCAGGCCGAGGCCACCAGCCGTTCGCCGGGGTGCCAGCGGCGCTTGTGGCTGTTGCCCTGCTCGCCGTCGAGCGTCACGTGCCCGCCGAAGCCGATCTCGTAGGCGGCCTCCCGGCGCGGGAACTCCCAGGCATTTCCGTTCTCCAGCCAATCTTCCGGCAGTTCCACCTGCCAGCCGTCGACGATCTTCTGGCGGAACAGGCCGTGGTTGTAGCGGATGCCGTAGCCGTAGGCCGGAATGTCGAGGCTCGCCATGCTCTCCATGAAGCAGGCCGCGAGTCGGCCGAGGCCGCCGTTGCCGAGGGCGGCATCGGGCTCGAGCGCGGCGATGAGATCGAGATCGACGTTGAGCGCCTCGAGCGCCTGCTGGAAGGCCCCGGTCAGCTGCAGATTGCTCATGGCGTCGCGCAGCAGCCGCCCGATGAGGAACTCCAGCGACAGGTAATAGACCCGCTTGGCCTTGACCTGATAGGCGCGGCGGGTCGACTCCATCCACCGGTCGATGATGCGGTCGCGCAGCGCCAGGATGGTGGCATTGAGCCAGTCGTGGCGCTTGGCCACCACCGGATCCTTGCCGATCGCATAGGCGAGCTTTTCCAGGATCTCGGCGCGGATGGTCTCGGCATCGGTGGCGCGCGGCGCTGGCTTGATCATCGTCCCTCATTCCCTGGGCTGCGGTTTGGCCGGGCGACGCTTATAGGTGATGCCCGCAAGTCCGTGCAATCTCTCCCCGGCAATAAATCAACTCCCGTGATTTATTCAAGTGATTTTTGAGGTGCGCACCTAAAGATTGTTCCGGGGCATCAGACCAGGCCCAGCTCGCCATCCGAGACGGGCGCCGCCCACTTGTCGCGGGGCGGCCAGGGCCGCGCGCGCCAATGCGGGTCGAAGACGAAGCTGGAGCGGCTTCGGCCCTCGGGCAGGGCGCCATTGCCCTTGCCCAGGGCATAGTCATGATAGAGCTTGACGATTTCCTCGTAGCTCACCTGCTGCGCGGCCGGGTGGGCAAGGCAGGCGTCACGCCAGCGCCGGACCCGCGCCAGTTGGGCCGGGATCTCGTAGCCCTCATAATAGTCGAGAAACCAGAACCTTGCGAAGAACGGGGTGAAGACGCATTCGGCGAGGGAGAAGTCCTGGAACAGGAAGTCCCCGTCCGCCGCCTGCCACCGCAGGAATTCGTCGAGCCTCTCGTATTGTGCGTCCATGGCCGCAGCGAGGCTGTCGCGCCGGTCTTGGTCGCGGTTCATGACGAAGCGGTAGCCGGCATTGCCGAAGTCGCCTTCCATCGCGATCAGCATGTTCTCCACCGCCCGCCGGTAGGGATCGGCCCGCGCCACCGGTGGAACCGGATAGCGGTCCTCGATGTAGCGGAGAATGACGAGGCTCTCCTTGATGATGCGCCCGTCCTCCAGTTCGAGAACCGGCAGCGCCGTGGTGCCACGGGTCTTGGCCAGCAGTGCGGGGTCGCGCGGGCGGGTAATGTCCACCACCCGAAAGTCAACCGCCTCGCGCAGGCCCTTGAGCGCCAGCAGGATCTCGATCCGCTGCGAGAAGGGGCAGACGGGGATGTGGTAGATGATGGGCTTCGGGGACGACTTTGACATCAGGCGACACCTCGCGTCGGGATTTCACCCCGGTTTCCTCGTTCGGGACAGAACCCCACATGCATCATGGTAAGCGACATGTGAAGATGCTGGCGCAATCTCGCCCGGATCCGTCAAGCCCCGTGAAACCATGTCGATTAACGAAGGAACGAGAGTTGGGTGCTATGAGTCCTGATAGGAGCAGCAGATGAATCAGGCGTTGCCACAGATACAAGGGAATCCTATCGACCATCAGGTCGAGGAACTACCCCTTGCTTTGCCGCGCAATCTGCCGACCCGGCCCGTGGCCGATGGCAGGCCCCGCCTGGCCCTCGATCCCAAGCTGCGCGATGGCGCCCGCAATGCGCCGGTTCTGCTCTCGACCGCGCCAGTCGATGGCAATGCCCAGACCGAACTCATCCAGCCGATGACGTCGTTCCGCTTCGTGCCGCATCCGGTCGATAGCACCAGCGGCACCTGCGAGATCAGCATCACGCTGCTCAACAAGTCGACGCACATCGCGCATCAGCCCTTCTTCTGCCTGACCGACCTAGGCCTGCAGCTCCGGCCGGCGCCGGATTGGACCATGGACGAGGTCGTCTCGATCCGCCGCATGCGGCGCTTCGCGCCGGTCGCGCGCCAGTCGCGCCTCGAACCTGGCAGCGAGGTCCTGTGCTGCACCATCTCGCTGCTCTTCTCTTCCATCGAGGGCGGCTTCGTCGAATACGAGATCGGCAACTGGCATCGGCTGGAGCAGCTCCCCGATCTCCGCATCAGCTGTGTCGTCGGTGCCGGAAACTATCCTTCCGAACGCCTGCCGATCACGGTGAGGGCCGAGGCGCTGCGCGAGTTCATGCGCGACCTGATCGACCGCGGCGAATTGCCCGCCGCGGACTCCGTGGCGGCGGAACCCGCGGCGGACGAACCCACGCCGGCGGACGCGCTTCAATAATCCTTCTCGTAATAGACGCCGATCCGCGAGGACCCTTGCGAGTCGATCGAGCCCCTGACCTTGAGCTCGGGCGTTGCCGACAGGTCGATGATCGCCCGCGTCGTGTTGTTCTGCGTGCTCTGCTCGACACCAACCGAGAGCCTGTCGTTCAGCCGCTTCGTCAGTCCCACCTGGGTGTCGCCCCCCTCGCCTTCCGTGATCGAGAGCTGGTCGAGGCCCAGCGCATTCTGCAGCCCGCTGAGCAGCCCCGAATCGCCGCCCCCGGACAGCGTCGCGACATAGCTGGCGATCTGGGCGATCTGCAGCGGCGAGAGCTGCAGCATCGAGCTGTCGAAGATCAGTCGCGCCATGGCTTCTTCCGGTGGAAGCTGCGGCGACGAGGTCACCTGGATCGAGGGCTCGCTGGCATAGCCCGACACCGCCAGGGTGATGGTCGCGTCCTTGCGCCGCGAGACCGCCACGAAGTCGATCTTGGGGTCGAGGTCGCGGTCGAAGGTCAGCGTGCCGCGCTCGAAGTCGAGGCTGCGGGCGGGAAGCGTCAGCCGCCCGCGCACCATATGGAACGCACCGTCGGCGGCCAGTCCGTCGATCGGACCATAGATGCGCAGGCCGCCGGTGAGGACAACATGAAGCCCACGGCCGCTCACCGAGACGTCGTCCACCGCGCGCAGCCGCACGTCGACGCGGAGATTCGACTGACCGGTCGGACGGTTGCGGCGCAGTTCGCGGTCCTGCAGCAGGATGGCGCGCGAGGCATTGATGTGCTTCACGTCGTCGGGTGTCAGGGCGCGCTGCGGCAGTTCGCTGAGCGTGATCTTGGTGCCGCGCAGGTCGATCTCGCCAGTGGCAAGCGGCGCGGACAGCAGCGGCCCGCTGATCTTGAGCCGCGCATCGTAGCGCGCGGTCACGAAGCTGCCGTCGGTGTACATGCCATTGGTCACGGTCACGTCGAGATTGGCGGGAAGATCGCCCTCCAGTCCGATCGTGCCGGTCGCCGTCGCGCGACCATTGCGGCCGGTGACGCCCGACAGCGTCACAATGCGGATGGTGCGGCCCCGGATCTCGGCGGTGCCGGCGGCATCGCGCAGCGTGAAGCGGCCCGCGGCGTCGCCGAGCAGGCCCTTGCTCAGGCTGATGCGGCCGTTGACCTCGGGCGTCCGCACCGGGCCGGCGAGGCGGACATCGAAGGCCAGCGTGCCACCGGCGCGTATGCCGCTCTGCGCCAGCCGGTCGGCGAGCACGGCGGCGCCGATGCGTCCGGCAAGCGTCATGTCGAGGCGCGATCCGTCGAGCGCCACGCTGCCGTTGCCGGTCACGCTGAGATCGCGGCCACCCTCGGCCTTCAGCGTCACGCTGGCGGTTCCGGCCTTGAGCGTTCCGCTGCCGGTCATCGAAACGGGCTTGATCCCCAGGCGCCGGAGGGACTCGGTCGCAGCACCGGTCACGGCGACCCGGAAGCGGCCCTCGGGAGCAGCGGGCGGTCCGGTGAGGTCGGCCTCGGCCGTCACGATGCCTTGCAGGCCGGGCTGGTTCGCCAGGCCCTGCAGCGCGGCGAGCGGCAGCGCGGCAATCCGCAGCTTGGCATCGAGGCGGGGCAGAAGCTGGCCGCCGGCGGTCACCGACCCCTTGCCGACCCTGAGCGTGGTGGTCTCGAGCGAAAGCCGTTCACCCTGCTGCGTGAGGACCACCGTCTTCGCGGACGAGAAGGGCACGCCGCGCAACTTGCCGCTCAGTCCCGACACGGCATAGCGGGCGCTTGAGCCATCGATGGTGACATCCGCGTTGCCGCTGAGCGAGAGGTCCTGCCCGCTGAGCCTTGCCGCCACGCGATAGGCATTGGATCCGGTCGCGGTCGCCGTGAGCCGGGCCTCATCGAAGCGCTGGCCCCCGATCCGTGCCTGCACCAGTGCCACCTCGCCCGATGGCCGCGGCACGTCGAAGAGAGCCGCGATGTGGATATTGCCGGTGGCCGACTTCGCCGCGAAGGACGGAGTCGCAATGGACTTGCCGGTGAATCGGATCGCCGTGTCGTGTTCACTGCCCGTGCCGGTCATCGTGACGCTGCCGGCGGCGGATCCCGCCATCTCGGTCAGGAACAGTGGCGCCACCTCGGCCAGATCCGGTGCGTCGAAGGTCAGCGACGCGGTGGGTGCAGAATCGCGGGGCCAGCGCAGCGTGCCCGTGAGCGTCGCGGCCCCGGCCCTGGCCGACAGCGCCGGCAGCACCAGTGTGCCCTCCGCGTCGGTCTCGAAGGCGGCCTGCACATCGACGGGCTTTCCCGCCAGGCGGCCGCTCGCCGAGACATGTCCCTGCGGCGCGCGGACCAGGTCGACGACATCCGCCGAGACCTGTGGCGCATCGAGCGCCTTGCCCATCAGCGTCACGTCAGTCCCCGTGCCGCGAAGCTGTGCCGTGAGGGCGTCCCAGGCTCCGGCGACACGCGCGTCGAAGCGCGCCGCACCGGAAAGTCCCTCATGCAGGCGACCGAGGTCCGCGAGCGTGAGGTCGAGCGTCATGTCGGCATCGCGGCCCGAAACCGTGCCGGACAGGACCGCGGCCAGCGCGTCGCTCGTCAGGTTGACGCCGTCGAGGGTCAGCATCCCGCCGCCGTCGCCCGTGACATGGCCTTGCGCCGTGACGGGGCCGTCGAGGAGCCTGTCGGCCAGCGCCATGCCGGTGACCGGACTGTCGGCCTTCGCGGCAATGGTGAGATCGAAGCGGCCGGAGGAGGTGTCGACCTGACCCTTGCTCTCGAGGGCCACCGCGCCGGTGGTGAGCGACGACGAGGCAATGTCGAGGCGGCCGCTCGCGTCCCGCGTGCCCGTGATGCTGCCGCGCCAGGGACCGAGGAGGGCCGGCGGCAGGTCGGCAACACGGCCCTGCATCGCGGTCGCGGCGAAGTCGCCGGTGAAGCCGAGCGGCGCGAGGCCCTGGCCCGCAAGCTTCGCGGTCGTCTGCTCCAGGGTGATGCGATCGGTGGCGAGCGCACCCCAGCCAAGCGTCGCGTGCCAGGCTGGCGCGGTGAGCGGTCCCGTCACCTGTGCCTCGACCGCGAGGCCCGCGACGCTGCCTTGCCCCAGGGCCGTGACCGGCAGGTCGAAGGCGGCCTTTGCGTCCTTGGCCGTGAGCCTGGCCGTCAGGTTGCTGCGCGTTCCGGTCCAGTCGAGCGTGCCGCCGGCGCTGAAGCCATAGGCCGCGTTGTCGAGGGTGATGTGGTCGATCTCGGCCGCTCCCGCGCCCGCCGGAAGCATGGCGCGGACGGACAGCGTGGAGCGCCCGGCGAAGGGCCGCTCCAGCCAGGCGGGAAGCAGCGCGGCCAGCTCGCCGCCACCGTCGACGCTGATGGTCTGGGCGCCGTCGGCGCTGGCCGCGCGTGCCGTGCCCGCGAAGCGCTCGGCCTTGTCGAGGCTCAGGCTGAACTGTCCGTCCCAGTCCGAGAAGCTGCCCGCGGCGGAAACGGCGAGATCGACCGAGGGGCGCCCGCGCAGCGACAGCAGGCGGGCGACGATGCCATCGGCCTCTTCCGAGAAGCCGGCGTCGACCGTGACCTGTCGGGTCTGCGGGTCGAGCACCACGCGGGCGCTGAGGTCGCCCTTGCGGCCGTCGAGACGCGAGGCCGTCATGTCGGCGCGGATCTTGATCGGGGCGGCCGTGATCTCGGCCGAACCCGCGAGCTTCATCTCCACATCCTGGCCCAACACCGGGCTGTCGATCTGCAGGCGCGCGATGCTGAGCTCGCGGATGATGGCGGCCCGCAGGTCCTTCAGTTCCTGCGGCGCCGCGACCTTGCCTTCCGGCGACTGCGGCAGGCGGAAGACATGGACCCTGTCGGCGGTGAGCGAGGTGACGTCGAGCTGCTTTCCGAACAGCGACAGTGGCCGCCACACCAGGGCGAGGTTCTCGATCTCCAGCCACGAATTTGTGCCATCGCGGACGGTCACCTTGGCGACGGTCACGTCGCCGCTGAACGAAATGCTGGTGCCCTCGATGCTGAGGCTGCGGCCCTCGGCGCTGAGCACGCTCTCGAGCAGCCGCTCGACGAAGCCCTTGGCCGCTTCCTGGGCGCGCGCGGGCACTGCCGCCAGCGTCAGCGCAACGAGGACCATGGCGATCAGTCGCTTCATCAGAAACTCTGTCCGATGCCGAAGTAGAGGGCGAAATTCGGATCGCCCGCACCCGGGTTGATGGGAACGGCGACGTCGAGCCGGATCGGCCCGACGGCCGTGTAATAGCGCAGGCCGAGGCCCGCGGCCCAGCGGAACTCCTCGTTGCCGTGGAACAGCGTGGTTTCGGCCACGTAGCCGGCGTCGACGAAGGGCACGATGCCGATGGTGTCGGTGATCTTCACGCGCGCCTCCAGCGATCCTTCGGCGCGCGACAGGCCGCCGGTCGGGCCGTATCCCGCGAGCCTGGGGCCGATGCCCAGATAGTCGTAGCCGCGCACCGATCCGCCGCCGCCGGCATAGAAGCGGCGATGCGCCGGAATGTCCTCGAGGTCGGCAGCCAGGATCGAACCGACCCGGCCACGCGCCGCCAGCACGTAGCGGGCATCGGCGTCGAGGGCATGGTACAGGCGCAGCTCGGCATCGCCGGTGAAGAAGGGACTGCTGGTGTCGATCGAATACTGCGGTTCGGCCAGGAGCCAGGCATAGAGGCCCGAGGTCGGATCGATCACCGAATTGCGCGTGTCGTAGGTGGCGGTGCCCGACAGGCCCAGCGTCGAGAAATCGCCGTCGCCATAGGCATCCTCGATATGCGCATAGTCGTAGAAGATGCCGCCGGTCAGCGTGAGCTGGTCGCTGTAGCGCCACGACAGTCCCGTGTTGATCGTGCCACCGCGCCGGAAATAGGGATCGGTGTCCTCCTGCAGAACTTCGCCGTCGACGGTCCAGTCAACCCGCGGCCCGTAGATGCCGGGTTTGGTGAAGTCGAAGCCCGCGCGCCAGTTGTAGGTGTCGAAGTTGTTGTAGCCGCCCGATGTGAACTCGCGTCCGGCATCGGCCTCGAGCCGCAGCGTCTCGCCGCGGCCGAAGAGGTTGCGGTGCAGCCAGAAGAACTGGCCGCCAGGTCCGTCGGTCGAGGAATAATAGCCGCCGACGCCGATGCTGCGCAGCTTGCGTTCCGAGACCTCGATGAGGATCGGGACACGGCCCTGCGCGTCGACATGGTCGCCGGTGCTGACGATGGCGCTGCCCAGGGCCTCGATCCGGGCCAGGTTGCGCCGCGTGCGCTCGAGGATGTCCGGGCTGAAGCGCGCGCCGACGGGCACGTCGGCCTGCTGCAGGATGAAATCGGGCTCGAGCGTTTCCGCTCCTGTGACGGTCACCTCGCCGATGGTGGCCACCGGGCCGGGCGCCACGCTGAAGGTCACGTCGACGGTATCGGTTGCATGGTCGGCGACGACCTCCTGCCGGTCGATCTTGGCAAAGGGATGCCCCTCGCGCTGCCAGGCCAGCACCAGGGCCTCCGCGCCAGCACGAACCGCGGTCGACGAGGCCGGACCGCCGCTGACCAGCTTCTCCTTCGCCACGCCTTCGGCGCCCACCTGGCGGTCGGCCCCGGCAACGGTGATGCGGCCGAACCTGAAGGGCGGCCCGGGATCGATGCTGATCGAGACCGGCACGGTTCCGCCGGGCCTGGCAAAGGTCTCGATCACCGAAATCTCCTCGATGGGCCTGCCGTCGATGCGGATCTTCACGATGCCGCCGAAGCGTCCGTCCTCGTAGAGCTTGCCGATGAGGTTGGCCTGGTCGTCCTTGGCCCGCTGCAGCAGGCCCACGGTGCCGGAGGGGGGTACCGCCTTGCGGCTGATCAGGAGGGACGCCGATTCGAGGCTCCGCAGCATCTTGGGATCGTCGACGGTGAGCGCCATCACCGGCTCGTAGGTCACCGGATCGACGATCACGTCCTTCAGCGGGTCCTCTTTCTCGCCCCACAGGTGAAAGCCGAAGAGGTCGAAGGCTTGGGCCGGCGATGGCGTCAGCATGGCGCATGCGGCAGCGAGCGCAAGCGCGCTGCCCCAGGACCCGCCCCGCGAGGTCCACCGCCTTAGCCCGAGCATGTCTGCGCCACGGCCGCTCAACCCACCTGTCGTCTACAACCTTACGTCTTCTGGTGGCTCCTGCCGCCGCTCACAAGATCACCACGAATTCATTAACAAAACGGGTTAATGAATGATTGCGCAGGATAGCGCCGGGACGCGGCGACGGCAACCAGAAGGAGGGCCCTGCCGGCGGGGACCGGAGCCGTCCCTTTCGGCACCTTGTGGAGTTGATTGCGGGACTTGTAAGCTCGGCCGCGCGCCAGCGAAGGAGCAACGATGTTCGACTATGGCCTGTTCACCTTCCAGTCGAAGCAGGACGTCCTCGACAAGGCCATCCGCTATTGGAACCCCGACAAGACCAGGTTCTGGCTGAAGGCCGGCATCGACCTGGTGATCGACCGGCGCGAGGGCTACTTCCTCTATGACATGTCGGGACGCCGCCTCATCGACCTGCATCTCAATGGCGGCACCTACAATTTCGGCCATCGCCACCCTGAACTGGTGGAGACGCTGAAGTCCGCCCTCGACCATTTCGACATCGGCAATCACTGGTTTCCGTCAATTGCCCGGGCGGCGCTGGCCGAGGCGCTGGTCAAGGTGGCGCCCGGCATGTCCTATGCGGTCTTCGCGCCGGGCGGCGCCGAGGCGGTGGACATTGCGATCAAGAGTGCCCGCTACGCCACGAGGCGCCGCAAGATCGTCTCCATCGTCAAGGGCTATCATGGGCACTCCGGCCTGTCCGTGGCCACCGGCGACGACCGCTTCACCAAGATCTTCCTGTCGGACCAGCCGGACGTCTTCATCCAGGTGCCCTTCAACGACATCGATGCCATGGAACGGGCCCTGTCCGGCAACGACGTTGCGGCCCTCATCATGGAGACGATCCCCGCCACCTACGGCTTTCCCATGCCGAAGGAGGGATACCTCCAGTCCTGCAAGGCGCTGTGCGAGAAGCATGGCGCCCTCTACATCGCCGACGAGGTCCAGACCGGGCTGATGCGGACCGGCAGCATGTGGGGCTGGCAGGCCCATGGCATCCAGCCCGACATCATGGTCACGGCCAAGGGACTGTCGGGCGGCCTCTATCCGATCAGCGCCACGCTGGTGAACGAGAGGGCCGGCGGCTGGCTGCACGAGGACGGTGCCGCGCATATCTCGACCTCCGGTGGCGCGGAGCTGGGCTGCATGGTGGCCTACAAGGTCATCGAGATGCTGCAGCGGCCGGCCCTGATCGAGAATGTCGGCACCGTCACCGACTTCATGCGCGACAACATGCGCGCCATGATGGACCGCCATGGCGACATCTTCACCGGCGTGCGCCAGAAGGGCGTGATCCTGGGACTCGAGTTCGGCAATCATCCGGAAGGCGCCACCTTCGTGTCGCGCGCGCTCTATGAGCATGGCGTCTGGGCCATCTTCTCCTCGCTCGACAAGCGGGTGCTGCAATGGAAGCCCGGCGTGCTGCTGGATCCCGCGACCTGCCGCGACATCATGGAGCGTTTCGATGCGGCCATGCCGCGCGCGCGCGAATTGCTGCATGAAGCACAGGGTCGGGCCTGATGGACGGGCTGGGCCGGCGGAGGCATGCGTGACCGACTTCGAGGCCCTTCCCCACGAGCGGCAATTGTCGATCCTGCTCGAACTGGCTGAGGCGGCCACGGCGCGCTACGACCTGCCGCCCGGCCTTGCGGTGGCCCTGATCAACCTGTCGGAAAACGCCACCTACAAGGTAGATGCACCCGACGGGCGGCGGTGGGCCCTGCGCATTCACCGCGACGGCTATCATTCGCGAACCGCCATCGCCTCCGAGCTGGCCTGGCTCGTCGACCTGCGCCGGACCGGCGTGGTGGTGACGCCCGCGCCGGTGACGGGCCGCGATGGCGAGATCATCCAGCAGGTCGCGCATCCGCGCCTGCCGCGGCCGCGCAACATCGTGCTCTTCGACTGGGAGGCCGGCGTCGAGCCCGGCATCGGCGAGGATCTCTCAGGCCCTTTCGAGGTGCTGGGCGAGGTCACCGCGCGCATGCATCTCCATGCGCGGCAGTGGCAGAGGCCCGCCTGGTTCACCCGCCTCACCTGGGATTTCGCGACGAGCCTCGGCGAGGACAAGCCGCACTGGGGCCGCTGGCGCGATGGTATGGGCGTCGATGCGGAAAAGACCCGGCTCTTCGGCCGCACCGTCGACCGCATCGGCCAGAGGCTCGCGGCCTTCGGCAAGGGACCGGAACGCTTCGGCCTCATCCACTGCGACCTCCGTCTCGCCAATCTCCTGATCGACGGCAGGGCGGTGAAGGTGATCGACTTCGACGACTGCGGCTTCGGCTGGTACATGTATGATGCGGCAACGCCCATCTCTTTCTACGAGCACGAGCCGCAGGTTCCGGCGCTGATCGAGGCGTGGAAAACGGGCTACCGCCGGGTGATCGACCTGAGCCGCGAGGATGAGGCCGAGATCCCCACCTTCGTGATGCTGCGCCGGCTGCTGCTGGTGGCCTGGATCGGCTCGCACGCCGAGACCGACCTCGCCAGGTCCATGGGACTTCCCTACACGGAGGGCACCATGGGACTCTGCGAGGACTATCTGCGCCGCTTCGGCTGACGCCTCACCCCTGGTTCAGCGCCTCGAGACTCTCGGGCAGGATCTGGCCGCCGTCGACGATGATGGTCTGGCCGGTGACATAGCCCGCCTCCTTCGACGCGAAGTAGAGCGCCGCATGGCCGATGTCCTCGACCGTGCCCAGCTTCTTGAGCGGGATCGAGGCCGCCATGGTCTTCTGGTAGTCCTCGCCCATGCCGATCAGGCCCTCGGTCAGGATGTTGCCCGGCAGCACCGCGTTCACGGTGATGCCATAGCGCGCCAGTTCGAGGCAGGCGGTGCGCATGAAGCCGAGCTGCCCCGCCTTGGTTGCCCCGTAGTGGGTCCAGCCGGGGAAACCGGTGACCGGGCCGGTGATCGACGAGGTCAGAACGATGCGCCCCTGGTCCGACGTCTTGAGATAGGGAACGGCGGCTTTCACCGCATGGAAGGTGCCCTTCAGATTGGTGTCCATCACCTCGTCCCACTGCGCCGAGGTCATCTCCTCGAGCCGCGCCGGCGGGAAGATGCCGGCATTGGCGCAGAGCACGTCGAGACCGCCGTTCCGGTCGGCGACGGCCTTCATGACCTTCTCCATGCTGGCCAGCGCTGTCACGTCTCCGGCCAGTCCGAAGGCGCCGTGCCCGATCTCCCGGGCTGCCGCCTCGGCCTGGTCGGCATGGCGCGAGACGATGGCGACCCTGGCTCCGGCCTGTGCCAGGACCCGGGCGATGCCCTTGCCGATTCCCTTGGACCCTCCGGTGACCACGGCCGACCGGCCCTTCAGCGATTGCGTCATCATGTCCTCCCCATTTCGTCGCGTGTCTTGGCGCGGCGCATGGCGAGAATGGCGCCATAGCCGCCGATCAGCAGGATGGCCGCGCCGATGGTCGACAAGGTGCCCAGCACCGGCACGCCGGGCGTGTAGCCCGCCACCATCTTGGCGTAGAGATACTCGGGCACCGTCGTGTCGGCACCGGTGGTGAAGAGCGACAGCGGGAAGTTTCCCCAGGACAGGAGGAAGGCGAAGAGCGCGCCGGAGAAGAGACCGGGAAAGAGCACGGGCAGCGTCACCTCGCGCAGCACCTGCCAGCGCGTGGCGCCGAGGTCGAAGGCGGCCTCCTCCAGCGCCGGATCGAAGCTGTAGACCTGGATGGAAATGACCAGCGTCACCACCGGCACGATCCAGACGAGATGGGCGAAGACCGCGGTCTTCCACGACAGCGGCAGGCCGAGCGTGTTGAACCACAGCAGCAGGGCGAGGCCCAGCACCGACTGCGGAAAGAAGATCGGCAGCAGGATGAGCTTCTGATAGAGCGAGCGCCCCTTCCACTCGTAGCGGGCGAAGGCCAGTGCGCCGAAGAAGGCGATGACCACCGCCACCACCGTGACGCAGAGCGCGATGGTGATCGACGTGGCGAGGAGCTGCCGGATCTCGATCGAGTTGAAGGTCTTGGCCCACCAGTCCAGCCCCCATTTGCTGATCGGGAACTGGAAGTAGCGGCTGGCGGTGAGCGAGGCCAGCGTGATGCAGATGGTGGGCAGATAGATGAACACGATCACCACCAGGGTCCAGGCGGTGATCAGGGCATGGCGCGCGCGCTGGCCGCTGCTCTCCATCGCCTATCTCCGGCCCAGGAAGGTGTCGAGATCGAAGCGTCGCAGGGCGAGGATCACCAGCGTGCCGACGACCAGCATGAGAAGCACCGACAGGGCAGCGCCCAGAGGCCAGTTCTGCTGGTAGGTGAAGGCGATCTCGATGTCGTGGGTGATCGGGATGACGCTCTGCCCGCCCAGCACCTTGGCCTCGGCAATGGCGCCGATGGCGAGGACGAAGGTCAGCAGGAAGCCGATCACGATGCCGGGCATCGACAGAGGGAGGTCGACCTCCTTGAAGACCTGCCAGCGCGTGGCGCCGAGATCGAAGGCCGCGTCGCGCGTCTCCTGCGGCACCATGCTGATGCCCAGCGTCATCGGAAACAGCATGAAGGGCAGATAGACATAGACCATTCCGAGGATGATGGCCGGGACCGTGAACAGCATGCTCTCCAGCTGCAATCCGAAGAGCGATTTCAGCGAGCCGAGCAGAACCCCGTTCTTGATCAGGAACAGGACCCAGCCATAGAGCCGGATGTTCTCGGACACGAAGAGCGGAATGGTGAAGAGCAGCGTCAGCAGCGTCGCCCACCGGCCGAAGACCCGGACCAGGCCATAGGCCACCGGATAGCAGACGAGCGCCAGAAGCGCGACCGTGACCACGGCCAGGCCCAGCGACCAGACAAAGGAGATGTAGTTGGTGCCCTCGAAGATGGTCGTGTAGTTCTCGAGCGTGGGCGTGCCGGCGAGCGAGAAGCTGCGCGGCGGCATGACGCTGAACCAGATCACTGCCAGCAGCGGCGCGGCAAAGCCCGCCAGCAGGAACAGGATGACGGGGACGGCGGAGCGGGAACCTTGCGACAGGGCCATGGCTCAGTCCGTCACCAGGATGGCGTCCCTGCCATCCCAGCCGATGGTCACCGTGTCGTCGAGCCTGCCGGTGAAGGGCTGCTGGCGCAGCTTCTCGACCAGGAATACACTGTCGCCGACGCGGACCTGGTACTGGATGCGCGAGCCCAGCGCATACTCGTTGTAGAGCGTGCCGGACCGGGCATTGTCGGCCTGCTGCGGGCCATCGAGGAAGCGCAGGAACTCGGGCCGGATCACCAGATGGCCCTGGCTGAAGCCCGGCGGGATCGGCGGCCCCTTCACCTGCAGCCCGGTGGCCGTCTCGTGCAGCCTGCCCTGCGTGTCGACGCCGACCGCCAGGACGTTGACGTCGCCCACGAACTCCGAGACGAAGCGCGTGTTGGGTGTCGAGTAGATCTGCTGCGGCGTTCCGACCTGCACCAGCTTGCCGGCCCGCATGACCCCGATGCGGTCGCTCATCACCATCGCTTCCTCGAGGGAGTGGGTGATGTAGACGAAGGTCTTGCGCGTTTCACGGTGGATGTCCTTGAGTTCCTTCTCGAGTGTCTTGCGCAGCTTGTAGTCGATGGCCGAGAGCGGCTCGTCGAAGAACAGGATCTGGGGGTCGTAGGCCAGCGCACGGGCCAGGGCCACGCGCTGGCGTTCGCCGCCCGAGCACTTGAGGACGTTCTTGCCGTAGTAGGATTGCGGAAGGCGCAGCAGGTCCATGAGCTGCAGGGCGCGCGCCTTGCGTTTCTCCGGCGCCTCGCCGCGGATCTTCAGCGGGAACTCGATGTTCTGCCCGACCGTGCGGTGCGGGAACAGCGCCAGCGACTGGAACACCATGCAGGTGGGGCGCTTGTTGGCGGGAATGTCGTTGATGCGCTGGCCGCGCAGCAGGATGTCGCCGCTGGTGGGCGTGTCCATCCCCGCCAGCATGCGCAGCATGGTGGTCTTTCCCGACCCCGAGGGTCCGACGATGGTGAAGAATTCGCCCTCGGCGATGTCGAGGTCGATCGCGTCGACGGCCGCCTGCGGTCCGAACATCTTGCGGACCGCCTTGAGCGACAGGATCGGGGGTGTGTCAGGCATCGGGATCGGCCACTCTCCGCAAAAGCGACCCCCTGCGACGAGATCGCAGGGGGCTCTGTCGTCTGCCGCGCGCTCAGCCGCCGGAGGCTTCGCGCTTCGCGGCTGTCATGATGTCGAGCAGCTTGTCGTAGTCCGGCACGATGTCGTACTCGACCGAGCGCGCCATTTCCTCGTCCAGGCTGTCCCACTGGATGGCGTCGAGCTCGTCCTTGGTGAAGAGCTTGAAGCAGTCCGGATTGCCCATTTGCGCCACCGGATTGAAGGTGCCCTCGGCGAAGGCCACGGTATGCGCCTTGTCGGGCGCCTGCACATATTCCAGGAACTGCGTGGCGAGCGGCGAGAGCTCGGGATTGTTGACCGTGGACGTGATCTCGATCCAGGCAATGCCGCCCTTGCCACCCTCCATGGGGCCCGACTTGGGCGTGATGCCCCGGATCTCGGGATGGCCGTCGGCACGCGCCGGCGAGGCCGAGTAGGTGCCTCCGGTGAGGTGGAAGTCGATCTCGCCCGCCACCAGCGCCTGGTTCATGGTGGCGATGTCGCCCACCACCTTGGCGCCCTTGAAGACGCGCTTGGCGGTTTCGGTGAACTTCGCGACCTCCGCGTCGGAGTGGGTCTTGAACGGATCGAAGCCGGCGATGCAGCAGATGTTGAAGACGTTCCAGTCGTCCGACTCGAGAATGCCGTACTTGCCGTCGTTGGCGGCATCGTTCCACAGGTTCCAGCCCTGATCCTCGGCGGTGGCGCGGCTCACCTTGTCGGTGTTGACGACGAAGCTGTAGGGCCCGAAGCGCTGCGCCATGCCAAGGAGCTCGGTGCCTGAATCGTCCATGGCCCATTTGTAGGGCGGCTTGAAGGCCGGCATCATCTTGTCGAAGAAGGGCTCGAACTTGGCGCGGTCCAGCGGCTTGATCAGCTTCTCCGGAAACATCACCTTCCGTGCCCAGGGATTGTTGACGTTGATGAGGTCCCAGACATTGGTCTCGCCGGCACGCAGGCGGTTGATCATGGTGGGATCGTTGGTCAGCGATTCCGCCTTGACCGTGGCGCCGGTCTGGGTGCGGAACGGGTCGAGGACCTGGGCCGAATTGTAGCCCTCCCAGCACAGGATGTTCAGTTCCTTGTCGCGGGCCGCCTGCGCCCCGCGCGGCAGGACGGTTCCGGCGCCGGCGAAGGCCGCGGCCATGAGCGTCGACTGCATCATGAAATTGCGGCGTGAAATCCTGCTGCCGTTGGCCATGTCTCACTCCCTGTATGTTGATTTGGTGTATCTTCCGCCTGGAAGCCCCACGACGAATTCAGCACCAAAATTTCATCCGAGTAAAGAGCGATTCTGCTCAGGAAACCCCGCGTCGGCCGAGGATGTCGGCCAGATCGCCGCTCGACATGACGTGACAGTAGATCATGTTGATGATCTCCAGTTCCTTTGCGTGAAGATCATCCGAGGCCGCGGCGCAGCAGTCGTCGAGAACGATCACGGCATAGCTCTCGTCGGCCAGGCTGCGAACCGTCGACGACACGCACTGGTCGGTGAAGATGCCGCAGCAGATCACCGTCCGGATACCGAGGTTGTGCAGGATGAGACGCAGGTTGGTGCCGGTCAGTGCCGAATCCGTGGTCTTGGTGACGACAATTTCATCGCCGGCTGGTTGAAGTTCCGGCACCAGCTGCGAGGGCACCTCGTCCTTCGGCAGCAGCAGGTTGTTCCAGCCCGGAAGCTTCTGCGACAGCGAGCGGTCGCGCCCGTCCCGGGTATGGCAGGCGATCCGGGCGAAGAGGCATTCGATTCCGGCGCGTCGCGCCAGCGCGAGCATCCGCGCCGTGTTGGGAATGACCGTGGTCCGCATGCGGTCATGGAAGGGCGTCCACAGATCGTGGCGGCGCTGCTCCTCGGGCGTCAGGCCGTCCCGGTCGGGACGTTCCAGGTAGGTGTTCTGCACGTCGATGACGAGCAGCGCGGTCTGGCGCGGATCGATCACCGGATCCTCCGGGTCGGGCGCTCCCAGATAATAGAGTGAGCGATGTTTGGTCTTCCAGCTCATCGGTGGCCCTCAGAAGCGATAGGTGAACAGACCCCGGTCCTCGTAGACGGCCGCGGCCTCCTCGACGAAGGCGGCCATGCGCGCCGCGCCGTGTTCGTCGCGAAGCGTGGCGGCGGCCTGCAGCAGGTCGTCCTTGCTGCGGGCCCGGCCCGGCCGCAGCAGCTCGTAGACCCGCATGATGACGTCCTGCGGCACCTCGACCAGCTCGGCGGCCCGCTCGAAGTTCAGGGCCAGCGTCGGCCGGCCGGCATCACGGGCGATCTCGGCCTGGGCCCGGAGCGCAGCCGGCGTGATGCGCAGATCGTCCATGGTCACGTCCCCCGCCAGCACCGCATCGAGCGTGATCTCGGACAGGCGCCGGCCGCGCTGGCCCGCGATCCGCTCCGGCTGGGTTTCGGCGAGGGGATAGTCGGACCGGCGCAGGCTCATGTCTTTGCTCCCGTGAAGATCACCTCCACCTCCTCCGGTGCGGCGCCCTCCGCGGTGAGGCCGGTCTCGATCGCGTAGATCATGGCGACGCGCGCGTGATAGCGCGATCCCATGGCCTCGCCATGCTGCGGCACCACCACCGGTTCGGGCACTTCGCCAAGGGCATAGGCCGCGGCATTGGCGCCCAGCCCGCGATAGTGGGCGAGCTGGGTGATCGGCGCATTGGAGAAGAGTTCGAGATTGTTGTGCGGCAGCCGGTCCCGGCTGTGGATCACCGCCGTGCCCTTGGCCTGGAGACCGATGCCGATGCCGCTGCCGGCCAGCCGCGCTGCCGACAGGCCGAGGAAGGACGTGTCGGCCGTGTGCCGGAAGCGCACCACGCGGGGCGTGAGGCCGCGCTGCCGGATCGCCGTCGTGATCTCGTGCAGCACTTCCGACAGTCGATGTCCCGCGGTCGTCTGGAACAGCTTCACGCCGAAGGCCGGACTGATGCCGATCACCACGTCCCCGGCCGCGGTGCCGGGCTGGGCCGGCCCCAGGTCGCGGTAGCGGATGCGCAGCCGTTCCTCCTTCTCGTGCAGGCCCTCGGACCGCAGCACCTCCGCCTGGTCCAGCACGTCGCGGATGGCGTTGATGTCGCGGCGGCGGTCCTCGCTGACGCGATAGCCGGTACCGGGCCCGAGATAGCGGTTCGGGTCATTGACCGCGCTGACGATCCGGCCGTCGCGGATCATGGCGGAGGTCTGCAGGTAGTCGCCGGAGACCCTGAGCTTCACCACGTTGAGGAGGTTCTCGGCCTCCGCGCGGAACCCGCGCCGGGCCAGGGCCTGGATCACCTCGATGACGGTGATGCCCCGCTCCTGGATGGCGGCGCTGATGAATCCCGCCTCGCGCGGCGTGAAGCTCCGCGTCTCGTCCGAGCCCGAGGCCACGGCCACGCTCTCCTTCATCTCGGCGGTCGGCCGGGCCAGACCCAGCTCCTCGAACACCGCGGAGATGGCCGCGATCGCGCGCCGGCGCAGGTCCAGCGCCTTGCCCTCGGGCAGAGGCGTCAGCCCGCCATCGGCCTCGAAGTCGCGCTGCAGCACCAGGTAGTCTTCGAGCTCCTCGCCGTTGAGCAGCGACGGGTTGAAGGAGTTGTCGTACTTGAGGATCGAGCCGAAGCCCGAGCAGATCAGATCCGACCCGGCCACCAGATAGGGCAGGATCTTGGCGCCCACGCGAATCTCCGATTCCGTCGAGCGTGCGTCGTTGCCCGAGGCGCATTCGAGATCGAGCCACACGGCGATGAGGTTCTCGGCCATGAGCTCGCGCACGCCGCCCGGGACCGTGGCGGTGAGCGGCGCGCCGTCGATGCCGCCGTTCTGCGTGCCCTGTACGCCCATGCCGCGCTGCAGGCAGAGGCAGCGCGCCTCGAGATAGAGCAGCGACTTCGACTCGTGAAACCCCATGAGCAGTTCCGAGCCCGCCCCCGAGGTGCAGCGCATCTTGATGCCGCGCGAGGCATAGGCGGCGGCGAGAAAGGCCTTGGACCAGGGCGTGTCGTCGCCGTCGACGAAGGTCTTCTCGGTGCCGTAGACCGACACCGTCTCGGCATAGGAGGTGAAGCCCGCCATGCCGATGCGCAGTTCCTCGGCCTCCTCGCTCGAGCACTGGAACAGCGTGCCCCAGCGGCCCACCGCACCGCCCACCGCGCAGGCCAGCGCATTGGACCAGGCATTGCGCGACACCCGCATGGTGGTCTCGATCTCGTCGAAGCCGAAGCCCACCGCGGTGGCGGCATCGGCCGCCAGCTGCAGCGGATCGTCCTTGGCATTGGTGACATGCGCCTGGTTGCCCGGCGTGTTGCGGGCCCGCATCTTGGAATAGGCGAAGGCGATTTCCAGTGCATTGAGATGGGACACGACCTCGGCCAGCTTGGCCGGCGTCATGCCATGCGCCAGCCGCACCAGGTCCTCGCGCGGCACGTTCATGTCGACCAGCATGCGCGCCACCGTGGCCGAGTCCATCGCCATGGCCTCGGGAGCCACGGCCAAGTCGATGTGGTGCGTCGCGATGAAGCGGTCGATCATGTCGAAGTCGTGTTCCAGCACGCCGTCGAGCGCCACGACCCGTCCATTGCGGATGTCGACCCCCGGCTTGGGATCGAAGGGACTGGCGAAGGCGCTGAAGCCGTTGGCCGCGTCTTCCGCCGCGAAGCGGTCGAGCCGCAGGGGCCTCTGGTCCCAGTCGGCATAGCGCTTCCAGCGGTTGGGCGTGGTCATGAACCGGCGGGCTCCGCTTCGGCCGGTGAGGCCGGGGCAGGCTTGCCCTTCACCGTCTCGCGCAGCCACTGGAAGACGACGTAGAGCAACGGAATGAGGAAGATGCCGACCAGCGCCGCGGCCAGCATGCCGCCGAACACGGCGGTGCCCACGCCCCTGCGGCTGAGCATGCCGGCACCCTCGGCGCCCACCAGCGGGATGAGTCCGGCGATGAAGGCGAAGCTCGTCATCATCACCGCGCGGAAGCGTTCCCGTGCCCCCTCGGTGGCGGCATCGGCGATGCCCAGTCCCTGGCGCCGCCGCTCCATGGCGAATTCCACGATCAGGATGCCGTTCTTCGCCGCCAGCGCGATCAGCACCACGAGGCCGATCTGGGCGTAGAGATTGTTATCGAGCCCCGAGATCTTCAGCGCGAGCATCGAGCCCATGATCCCCGCCGTGACCGAGAGCAGCACGGCGATGGGAATGGTCCAGCTCTCGTAGAGACCCACGAGAAAGAGATAGGCGAAAAGCAGGGCGAGTCCCAGGATCACGGTGGTCTTGCCGCTGGCTTCCTTCTCCTGCAGCGCCGTTCCCGTCCATTCGTAGCCATAGCCCTGGGGCAGCGTCGTGGCCGAAACCTGCTCCATCGCCGCGATCGCCTCGCCCGAGCTCCGGCCGGGCGCCGGGCTGCCATTGATCGTCGCGCTGCGCAGGTTGTTGTAGCGGATCAGCGACTGCGGCCCGAGGATGAGGCTGACCTCGGCGAAGGCCCTGACCGGCACCATCTCGCCCGACTTGTTGCGGACATTGATCCGGTAGATGTCGTCGATCTTGCTGCGGTCGGCGGCCTCGCCCTGCACCACCACCTGCCAGGTGCGGCCGAACAGGTTGAAGTCGTTGACATAGGCGCTGCCCAGGATGGCCTGCATGGTGCTGAAGACATCCGAGATCTGGATGCCCAGGGTCTGCACCTTGTCGCGGTCGATGTCGAGCCAGAGCTGCGGGGTATTGGCCGAGAAGGTGGTGAAGACCCGCTGCAGCATCGGGTTCTGGTTCGAGGCGAAGACGAGTCCGCGCGCCACCGCCGCGATGTCGGAGGCAGGGGCACCCGCGATGCTGAGCAGCTGGTACTCGAAGCCGCTGCCGCTGCCCAGGCCGATGATCGGCGGCAGGTTGTAGAAGATGACGTTGGCGCGGCGCACCTGCTGCGTGTCGCCCGACAGGCGGCGGATCAGCGCATCGACGGCGAGCGCCGGGTCCTTGCGGTCGGCGAAGGGTTTGAGCGTCAGCACCAGCAGCCCGGCGTTGGATTTGACCTGGCCGTCGAGCATGCTGTAGCCGACGACCGACATGGCGCCGTCGATCCCCGGCACCTGCCGCACGATGTCCTCGACCTGGCGGGCGACCTCCGCCGTGAGGTTCACCGACGAGCCTTCCGGCAGCACGATCTCGCCAAAGATGGCGCCCTGGTCCTCGGCCGGCAGGAAGCCCGTGGGCGTGGTCTTGAACAGCCAGCCGGTGGCGGGGATCATCACCGCCAGCGCCACGATGCCGAGGATGGCGACGCGCACCAGGCGCTTGACCACCGCCGCATAGCCGTCGCGCGCCAGGTTGATGCCGCCCAGGATCTGGCGGATGGGAAAGCGCTTCGGTCCGTGGCTGTTCTTCAGCAGCACCCCGCACAGGGCCGGTGACAGGGTGAGCGCGTTGATCGCCGAGATGATCATCGACACGGTGACGACCACCGCGAACTGGCGGAACAGCTCGCCGGAAATGCCGGGAATGAAGGCGACCGGCACGAAGACCGACATGAGCACCAGCGTGATGGCGATGATCGGCGCGGTGATCTCGGTCATGGCCTGGCGCGCCGCCTCGGCCGGCGTGATGGCGTGGTCGGCCTCCATCTTCGCTTCCACCGCCTCCACCACCACGATGGCATCGTCGACCACGATGCCGATGGCCAGCACCAGCGCAAGCAGCGAGACGGTATTGGCGGAATAACCCATCGCCATCATCACGGCGAAGGTGCCGATGAGGGACACGGGAACGGCGATCAGCGGAATGATGGTGGCGCGCAGCGAGCCGAGGAACAGGAAGACCACGATCACCACGAGGGCGAAGGCCTCGAGCAGCGTCTTGATCACCTCGTGAATGCTTTCGGCCACGAAGACCGTCGTGTCGTAGGTGATCTTGTAGGCCATGCCGTCCGGGAACTGCGTGCTCGCCTGTTCGAGAAGGCCGCGGACCGCTTCGGCGCTGGCGATGGCGTTGCCCCCCGGCGCCTGGTAGATGCCGATCACCGCGGCGGGCCTGCCGTCCTGGCGGCCCTGCTGCTCGGACAGGCGCGCGGCCAGTTCCACGCGCGCCACGTCGCGGATGCGCACGAAGGATCCTCCAGGATCGGCCCTTACCACGACATTGCCGAATTCCTCCACCGAGGTGAGCCGGCCCTGGGTCTGGATCGTCATCTGGAAGCGCTGGTCGGGAAGCGCCGGCTGGGCGCCGATGCGCCCGATGGCCGCCTGCAGGTTCTGCTTGCGAAGGGCATCGATGATGTCCGCCGGGGTCATGCCGAAATCGGCCAGCCGCTGCGGATCGAGCCAGATCCGCATGCTGTAGTCGGAGGGCGTCAGCAGCTGCACGTCTCCGACGCCCGGCACGCGCTTCAGGCGATCGATGATGTTGATGGTGGCATAGTTCGACAGGAACAGCTGGTCATGCGCCGGGTCCTCGGAGGTGAAGGCGACGAGCTGCAGGATCGCCGACGACTTCTTGGTGACCTGGACGCCCTGGGTTCGCACCTCCTGCGGCAGCTGCGCCTCGGCCAGGCTCACCCGGTTCTGGACATTGACGGTGTTGAGGTCGGGATTGGTGCCGACGGCGAAGGTGATGGTCAGCGAATAGCTGCCGTCGTTGCCGCTGCTCGACTTCATGTAGAGCATGTTGTCGACGCCGACCACGCGCGATTCGAGCGGCTGGGCCACGGTGGCCTCCACCACCTCGGCACTGGCGCCGGCATAGGAGGCCGTGACCGAGACCTGCGGCGGAACGATGTTGGGAAACTGCGCCACCGGCAGGCCCAGCATGGCGACCAGGCCGGCGATGGTGATCACCAGCGAGATGACCACCGCGAGTCGCGGCCGGTCGATGAAGATCCCGGAGAACATGCTCAGGACTCCGGCGCAACGACGGTCGGCTGCACGGTCTGGCCCGGCCTCACCTTCTGCACGCCCTCGGTCACCACCATCTCGCCCGCCTTCAGACCCTCGCTGATGGCGATCCCCATGCCGGCGGTGGCGCCAGGGACGACCCGCCTCACCTCGATCTTGTTCTCCGCGCCCACCACCAGCACATAGGGCCCGGACTGGTCGATCTGGATGGCGACCTGCGGAATGACCAGGGAGGGCAGCGCCTTGTCGTCCTCGACCACGGCGGTCACCAGCTGGCCATCGACCAGCAGCCGCTCCGGGTTGGGGAAACTGGCGCGGATCTCGACCGAGTCGGTTCCGGCATTGACCGAGACGTCGACGAAATTGATCCGGCCGGCATGGGCATAGCGCTTGTCCTTGCCGAGCAGCAGATAGACGGCAACGTCCGTCGCTGTGCCGTCGCCGCCGCGCTGCTCGCGGACCGCGGTGATCTCGCGCTGGGTGACGGGGAAGACCACGTCGATCGGGTCCTGGCTCACGATCGTGGCCAGCGTTCCGCTCGACGGGCTGACGAAGCTGCCCGGCGCGAACTGCGAGCGGCCGATGCGACCCGAGATCGGCGCGCGGATGTCGGTATAGCCCAGCTGCAGTTCAGCCTGCTGCAGGTCCGCCTTCAGCCGGTTCAGCTCGCCGCGGGCCTCGTCGCGGGCCGCGGTGGCGTCGTCCAGCTTGCTGCGGGCGGCCACGTCCTTCCGGACCAGGGTCGCCTGCCGCTCGTACTCGATCTCGGTGCGCTCCAGTCTTGCCTGGGCGGTCTCGACCGCGCCCCGCGCCGATGCCACCCGCGCCGCGTAGGGCGCCTTCTCGATGACGAAGAGCAGGTCGCCCGTCTTGACGTCCTGGCCTTCGGTGAAGTTGCGCGTCTCCAGGAACCCGTCGATGCGGGCCAGGAGATCGACCTTGTCCACCGCCGTCACGCGGCCGTTGAAGCGGAACGACGGCCGCAGGTCCTGAATCTCGGCCTTGACCACGCTGACCGACGGCGGCGGCGCTGCCGCGGCCTGCGGCGCGGGCTGGGGCTCCGAATCGCAGCCGGCAAGCAGGACTGTCAGCGTCGATGCCCCGAGTAGCTGACGGCGTGTGATCTGCATGCAGGCGCTCCCGTTCCGGACCATCGGCCAAATGGCCCTGCAGCGAGATTGACCAATGCGCAGCGTCCTTGCAAGTCCGGATGCCGGACCTGGACCAGGGCGGCCGGGCGGCGCTCTAGCTTTTCGACCGGAAATTCCCATATAAGCGCGGTCATGAGCGCTCCAGCACCACGCCATTTCCGCAAGATGAACGGACTTGGCAATGATTTCGTCGTCTTCGACGCGCGGCGGGCCCCTTTGGCCATGACCGAGGCGGCGGCGCGCGCCATTGCCGACCGCAAGACCGGGATCGGCTGCGACCAGCTCATCGTGCTTGAACCGTCGACGCGTGCCGATGTCACCATGCGCATCTGGAACAACGAGGGCGGCGAGGTCGAGAGCTGCGGCAATGCCTCGCGCTGCATCGCCGACCTTGTCTTCAACGAGAAGAAGACGAGCCGCGCCACCATCGATACCAAGGGCGGCCTGCTGCTGGCCGAACGGGCCGGTGACGGCCTCGTCACCATCGACAATGGCGCGCCACGCTTCGACTGGACCGAGATACCGCTGTCCGAGAAGTTCCACGACACCCGCCACATCGAGCTGCAGGTTGGACCCATCGACGCGCCGCTCATCCATTCGCCGTCGGTCGTCAACGTCGGCAATCCGCATTGCATCTTCTGGGTGAAGAACCTCGATGTTGTCGACCTGGGAAAGGTCGGGCCGATGCTCGAGCATCATCCGCTGTTCCCGCAGCGCGCCAACATCACGCTGGCCCGGGTCGACGCCAAGGATCACGCCACGATCCGCGTCTGGGAACGGGGTGCGGGGCTGACCAGGGCCTGCGGCACCGCGGCCTGCGCGGTGATGGCCGCGGGCGTCCGCATCCGCATGCTGGCACGCAAGGCGACGATCGCGCTTCCGGGCGGCGACCTCCTCATGGAATGCCGCGAGAGCGACGGCCATATCCTGATGACCGGCCCGGTCGCTTACGATTTCGAGGGCGATCTTCCCGCCCATCTGGCGGTCTAGGCCATGACCGAACCGCAGTTCGTGACCTTCGGCTGCCGTCTCAACACCTACGAGTCCGAAGTGATGCGCGGACATGCCGAGGCGGCCGGACTGTCGAACGCCATCGTCTTCAACACCTGCGCCGTGACCGGCGAGGCGGCCCGCCAGGCCCGCCAGGCGATCCGCCGCGCAAGGGCCGAGAATCCGGACGCCCGGATCATCGTGACCGGCTGCGCCGCCCAGACCGACCCGCAGTCCTTCGCGGCCATGCCGGAGGTCGACCGGGTTCTGGGCAACACCGAAAAGCTCGCGGCCGAAACCTGGACGGCGAGGGACGCACCGCGGGTCGCGGTGACGGACATCATGCAGGTGAAGACCGCCACCCCGCACCTGATCGACGGGCTGACGGAACGCACCCGCGCCTTCGTCCAGGTGCAGAACGGCTGCGACCATCGTTGCACCTTCTGCATCATTCCCTTTGGACGCGGCAACTCGCGCTCGATTGCCGCCGCCGACGTGGTCGAACAGGTGCGCCGCCTCGTGGGCAGCGGCTATTCGGAAGTGGTGCTGACCGGCGTCGACCTGACGTCGTGGGGCGCGGATCTCGACGGCACGCCGAAGCTGGGCAGCCTCGCGGCGCGCATCCTCCGCCTGGTGCCGGATCTGAAGCGGCTGCGCCTGTCATCGATCGATTCGATCGAGGCCGATCCCGAACTCATGGACGTCATCGCCGGCGAGCCGCGCCTCATGCCGCACATCCACCTGTCGCTGCAGTCGGGCGACAACATGATCCTGAAGCGCATGAAGCGGCGTCACGCGCGCGAGGACTCCATCGCCTTCTGCGCCGAGCTGCGCGCCCGCCGTCCGGGCATCGCCTTCGGCGCCGACATCATCGCCGGCTTCCCGACTGAAACCGAGGAGATGTTCGAGAACTCGCTGCGCATTCTCGACGACTGCGGGCTGACCTACCTCCACGTCTTTCCCTTCTCGCCGCGGCCCGGCACGCCCGCGGCGCGCATGCCGCAGCTGGACAGGGCCGTGATCAAGGCCCGGGCCCAGCGCCTGCGCGAGGCCGGCGCGGCACGGCTCGACCGGTTTCTCGCCGCCGAGGTTGGTGCCACCCGCCAGGTGCTGGTCGAGACCGAGGCCATGGGCCGCACCGAGCATTTCGCCCAGGTGAAGTTCGCCAGCCGCATGGCCCCGGGTGCCATCGTCCGGGCCCGCGTCACCGGGCGCGGACCGGGCCATCTCGAGGCCAGGCTCGCGGCATGAGCGGTTTCTTCAAGAAGCTCTTCAACCGGATCACCGGCAAGAAGGACGAGCCGTCGCCGCCGGCGCCTGAGGCCCTGCCGGCCCCGGAACCGGAGGTGCCGCCTGCCGAGACCGTGGCCGTGGCACCGCCCGAGCCTGCCGCACCCGCTCCTGCACCGGTCGTCGAAGCCGCGCCCGTGCCTCCCGCCGATGTTGCAGCCGAACTCGCTCCGGAGCCCGCGCCTGCGATCGAGACATCTGATCTGCCCGCGCCCGCTGCGGCCGCGCCGGCGAAACCTGTCGCAAAGGCCAAGCCCGAGCCCGAACCGCGTCCGGCGCCGAAGTCCAGGGTAAAGCCTGCGCCCAAGGCGCCGGAACCGAAGGCTAAGCCCGCACCGAAGGCGCCGGAACCGAAGGCGAAGCCTGCACCCAAAGCGCCGGAACCGAACCCCGTCCCGGCCAAGCCCGCACCAAAGGCTGAACCCAAGGCGGCACCGGCCAAGCCGAAGCCGGCGCCGAAGCCCGTGGCCAGGCCGGTTCCCGTGGAGATCGTTCAACCGGAACCCGAGGCGCCGCCGCCCGCACCTGCCACGATCCCGGTCGAGGCTCCGCTGCCCGTACCGGTGCCACCGCCACCCCCGCCGCCAATCCTCGAAGCGGCACCGCCCCCGCCGGCACCCGTTGCCGAGGCCGTAGCCCCGCCGCCCGATGCCGCCGAGGCTGCGCAACAGCGCAAGGGCTGGTTCTCGCGCCTCAAGGACGGTCTTTCGAAATCGTCGAAGTCGATCACCGGATCGATCACCTCCATCTTCACCAAGCGCAAGCTCGACCGCGACACGCTGCAGGATCTCGAGGATGTCCTGCTGCAGGCCGATCTCGGACTGCCCATGGCCGAGCGCATCGTCCGCGCCGTGTCCGAGGGCCGCTATGACAAGGAGATCGATCCGGAAGAGGTGAAGCGCATCCTGGCGACCGAGGTTGCCAAGGTGCTGAAGCCCGTGGAGGTGCCGTTCAACTTCGGCGCCGAGAAGCCCTTCATCATCCTCGTCGTCGGCGTCAACGGCGCCGGCAAGACCACCACCATCGGCAAGCTCGGCGCCATCGCCACGCGCGAAGGCTTCAAGGTGATGTTCGCGGCCTGCGACACATTCCGCGCCGCCGCCATCGAGCAGCTCACGGTCTGGGGCCAGCGCATCGGCGCCAGGACCATGTCGCGACCGACCGGGGCCGATGCCTCGGGGCTTGCCTTTGATGCCATCAAGGAAGCGAAGGCCGACGCCACCGACATCGTCTTCATCGACACGGCCGGCCGGTTGCAGAACAAGGCCTATCTGATGGACGAGCTCGACAAGATCGTGCGCGTGATCAGGAAGCAGGACGAGACGGCGCCGCATGCCGTGCTGCTCGTGCTCGATGCCACGACCGGCCAGAACGCCATGGCCCAGGCCGAGATCTTCACCAAGGTCGCGGGCGTGACCGGCATCATCATGACGAAGCTCGATGGCACTGCCCGCGGCGGCATTCTGGTTGCCATCGCCGAGAAGTTCAAGCTGCCGGTCCATGCCATCGGCGTGGGCGAGACCATCGACGACCTGCAGCCCTTCGAGGCGGAAGGCTTCGCCCGTGCCATTGCCGGACTGGAGGACCAATGAACCAGGGACTGAAGCTGCTCATCGAGTTGGGGCCTCTGGTCGCCTTCTTCATCGCCAACTGGAAGGCGGGCATCTTCTGGGGCACCGGCATCTTCATGGCCGCCACCGCCGTGGCCCTGGCCGCGTCCTGGATCCTGACCCGCAAGATCGCGATGGTGCCTCTGGTCTCCGCGGTCTTCGTCGGCATCTTCGGCGTGCTGACCCTGTGGCTGCACAGCGACCTGTTCATCAAGGTCAAGGTGACGCTGATCAACGCCCTCTTCGGCATGATCCTGCTCGGCGGCGTCCTGTTCGGACGCAATTATCTGAAGCTCGTCATGGGCGAGACCGTGCAGCTGACCGAACAGGCCTGGCGGACCTTGACCATTCGCTGGGGCATCTTCTTCCTCTTTCTCGCTGTCCTGAATGAAATCGTCTGGCGCAACCTGTCGACCGATGCCTGGGTGAACTTCAAGGTCTTCGGCCTGCTTCCGCTCACGCTTGTCTTCGCCTTTGCGAATGCGCCCTTCATGGCCAAGCACATGATCGAGGACGGACCGAAATCATCCTCGTGAGTCACCGGACCTGTGGCGCTGGCAGATGCTGGCCGGGATTGCGACCGCCCCCGTAACGATCTGCCGACGGACGATTGCTGCGGCGCCCTCCTGGCCTCGACATCGCCCGCCGTCATGTCGACGCCCTTGCTCGCAGAAGGGTCACTCGTCCGTTGTCAAGAGTTGAATTCCGTGTTCTGATCATTTTAACTCGGCCGCGAGAGTGGCCGAGCATTCTTCCGGCATGACGCGCCTCGTCCTTTTTGCTTGCGACGGCGGAAGCGAGCCGCTAGGAGAGCGCGGCTTCGACGATGGCTCTCGCGGATGCGGCCGGGTGGAATGCGCGGGACTCGAAATGCGGGACAGGCACCGGTTCCAGATAAACAGGTGCGTGGCGGAACGACGCCAAGGGGCAGGAGTAGGGGTTCATGACGGCAGTCAAGGATGTGAAACAGTTCTCGCGATCGCCATCGCATCTGCTGAAGCGGGCGGCGCAGTTCGCCAACCACATCTACATGTCCGAGGTCGGCAAGTCCGGTCTCACGCACCGTCAGTACACGGTGCTGCTGGCGGTGGACAACAATGACGGCAAGAGCCAGACCGACCTGGTCAAGCTCACCGGCATCGACCGCTCCACGCTGGCCGACCTGGTGGCCCGCCTGCTCACGCAGGGCTACCTGCAGCGCAAGCGCACCAAGGACGACGGCCGCACCAACGCCATCCGCATCACCGCCGTCGGCAAGAAGATGCTCAAGCTGGCCTCGCCCGGAGCCGATGAGGTCGATCGCCAGCTCCTGTCGCTGGTTCCCTCCGCCGACCGGCGGTCCTTCATCGATACGCTGGCCGTGCTCGCGGCCGAAATGGACAAGGTGGAAGAGCGTGAACCGGCGGTTCCGGCGCGCAAGATCAAGACCCGCAAGCGCGCCTGAGTGCCGCCCGCCCTCACGGGCGCTTCTGCTTGGCTTTCTCGATCTCCGCTCCGAAATCGCCCGCCACCGCCTCGGGCGTGATCGGGCCGATCCATTTGAAGCGGATGATGCCGTCCCCGTCGATGACGAAGGTTTCCGGCACGCCATAGACGCCCCAGTCGACGGTGGCGCGCCCGGCCTCGTCGGCCACCACCGCGGCGAAGGGCTGCCCCAGCATGCCCAGGAAGCGCCGCGCGTTTTCCGGCTCGTCCTTGTAATTGAGTCCGTAGAGCCTGATGTCGCTGCGCTTGCCGAGCTCCATCAGCACCGGATGCTCGATACGGCAGGGGCCGCACCAGGAGGCCCAGACATTGACCAGGGTCACCTGGCCGGCGGTGAGGCTGGCGCGGTCGAAGCCGGGCACGCCCAGTCCGTCGATCGCCGGAAGCGTGAAGTCGGGCACCGGCTTTCCGATCAGCGCCGAGGGAATCTCGGAGGGATTTCCCGACAGGCCCCGCCAGAACACCGCGGCCAGGGCGAGAAAGACGAGCACCGGAATGGCCGCGAGCCACAGTCGCGCGGAGGACGGTCTCTCTGCGCTCATGCCGTGTCCTTGCGGCGCTCGGCCTCGAGCCGCTGGGCCTCGTGGCGCAATCTCCGGTCACGGCCGAGGGTCCAGATCGTGAGTGCCACGATCAGCACCAGGCTGAGCAGGTAGGACGCGATCACGAAGCCCACGTGAGGAGCCGAAAAATCCATCAGCGCCCTCCGGTCTCGGCAATGTGGATCTGGCGGATCTTGCGCGCCGCGATCTCGGCCCGCATCGCGGTGAGGTGCAGCGCCAGGAACAGGAAGCTGTAGGCGAGGCCCATCACCAGCAGGGGCCACAGCATGGAGGCGGCGATGGTGGGCCCGCCCATGCGGAACACGCTGGCGGGCTGGTGCAGCGAATTCCACCAGTCGACCGAGAACTTCACGATGGGAATGTTGACGAAGCCCACCAGCGCCACGACGCGCGCGATCATGGCCGCCCGGTGCGGCTCGTCGATCGCCTGCCAGATCGCCATGTAGCCGATGTAGAGAAGAAAGAGCACGAACATGGAGGTGAGCCGCGCGTCCCAGACCCACCAGGTGCCCCACATGGGCTTGCCCCACAGCGAACCCGTGGCCAGGGCGAGGAAGCAGAAGACCGCGCCGATGGGTGCCGCGGTCTTGGCCGCGACATCGGCCAGCGGATGGCGGAAGATGACGGCGATGGCGCTGGCCAGCGCCATCACCGTGTAGACGAGCAGCGCCAGCCAGGCGGCCGGCACATGCACATACATGATGCGCACCGTCTCGCCCTGCTGATAGTCCGGCGGCACGGTGACGAAGGCGCCATAGAGGCCGACGGCCATCAGGACGAGCGTGATGATCCAGACAGTGGGAAGAACGGCATTCGCAACCTTCAGGAAGCGCGCCGGGTTGGCCAGATACTGCATGGCGCTCTCGTAGCCCGAACCTCCCTCGCGCGTCAAACCGGCGCGAGCTTGCCCAGCGCGCGGTCGAGGCTGTCGAGCATCAGATCGGCCTCGGGCCTGCCGAAGGCCAGCGGCGGTTTGATCTTGAGCACGTTGTCGAAGGGGCCGTCGGTCGAGATCAGCACGCCGTCCTCGCGCATGAGGTTCGCGATCCGTCCGGCCTCTTCGGTGGCGGGCAGCAGTGTCGCGCGATCGCGCACCAGCTCGACGCCGAGGAACAGACCCTGGCCGCGCACGTGCCCGATCAGTTCATGGCGCGCGGCGAGGCCGGCGAAGCCCCGCAGCAGATGGGCGCCGGTCTCGGCCGCCTTCTGCTGAAGCCCGTCCTGCTCGATCACGTCGAGCACCGCCATGCCGACGGCGGCCGACACCGGATTGCCGCCGAAGGACGAGAAGAACTCCATGCCGTTGGCAAAGGCCCGCGCGATCTCGGGCGTCGTGATGACGGCGGCCATGGGGTGGCCATTGCCGATGGGCTTGCCCAGGGTGACGATGTCGGGCACCAGGCCCTGCGGCCCGAAGGCCCACATGTGGCTGCCGATGCGGCCGAAACCGGTCTGAACCTCGTCCACGATCACCAGCCCGCCCGCCTTGCGCACCTCGGCGGCCGCCGTCGCGAGATAGGTCTCGGGAAAGAACACCTGGCCGCCGCAGCCCGACACCGCCTCGGCGATGAAGGCGGCGGGTCCCGCGCCGGTGCGGGCGTGGATGGCCTCGATCTTTTCCGCCACCGACCGGGCATAGGCGGCACCCGTCTCCGCACCCATGCCCTTGACGCGTCCCCGGTACGGGTCGGGCAGTTCGGCGATCTCGACATGGTCGGGCTTGCCACGTCCGCCCTTGCGGTTGAACTTGTAGGGGCTGACCTCGATCAGGCCGCTGGTATTGCCGTGATAGCCCCAGTCGAGACAGATGGTGTCGCGGCGCCCGGTCACGGTGCGCGCCATGCGAAGCGCCAGCTCGTTCGCCTCGGATCCGGAGCACACGAGGTAGACCACGGACAGCGGCCCTGGAAAGAGCGAACCCAGGCGCGCCGCGTAGTCGAGGATCGTGTCGTGCAGGTAGCGGGTGTTGGTATTGAGGATCGCCGCCTGCCGCGCCAGGGCTTCGACCACATGCGGATGCGAATGCCCGACATGGCAGATGTTGTTGACGCCGTCGACATAGGCCCGGCCCGTGTGATCGTAGAGATAGGCGCCGCGCCCGCGCACGATCTTGAGCTTCTTCGCGTAGCTGATGGAGAGCGAGGGGCCGAGCAGCGCGGCGCGGCGCGGCAGCAGCACCTCGGGCGGCGTGGAATCGGCACGATAGCTCTCGGGCGCGAGCCGCAGGATGAGGTTGGGATCGGGCGAGATGCGACTCCACACCGGCCACAGCGAGGGCTGGCCCACGCCGTGGAACTCGCCGCTCTTGCCCAGCCGGTCGGTGATGATCTGGAAATGCAGATGCGGCGCCCAGCCGCCGTTCACGTCGTGGTCGCCGATGGAGCCGATCAGCTGCCCGGCTTCCACCGCCATGCCGTCATGCACCATCGCGAGCGTCTCGCGCGAGAGGTGGCCGTAGAGGGTCCAGAAGGGAGGGCCGCCCTCGCCGGCCTGGTGCTCGAGGATCACGGTCGGTCCGTAGTCGAAGGGGAGCGCGTTGTCGGCGACGCTCAGCACGCGGCCCGCGAGCGGCGCATGGAGCGGCGTGCCCGCGGCGATGAAGATGTCGACGCCGAGATGCTGCGATCGCCACTCGGGCGAGGCCGGGGTGCGGAACTGGTCGCCCTTGTAGACGTCACGGTCCTCGCCGTAGAGGCCGATGGCGAAGCGCGCGCCGTCCCGCCGCATGCGCGACTCAAGCCAGGACCAGTAGGCCTTCGGATCGCCGGCGTGCTCCATGCCGGGCGCCTGCCCGGTCAGCGACAGGAGGCAGCGGCCGCTGCGGTTCAGATCGATGTCGAACATGCCGGCGGGCCGGCAGTCCTCCGACGCCAGCCAACCGACGATGGCATCGTGGGCCGCGACCGGCGCCAGCCCCGCGGCGTGACGGGCGAAGGCCGCGAGGAAGGCCGGGTTGGTCTGGTCGAGCCGGTCGAGCAGCCGCAGCGCCGGCGCCTGCGAGACGAGAAGATAGTCGTTGTCGGGAAAGGCGCCCGCACGGTGGGACGAGATGCAGACGCTGCCCGCGAGCCGCGCCGCAACCAGGTCGAAGAGCACCTCCGCCTCCTCGCCCGTGACGGGAAAGTCCGCGGCATAGGCGGCGATCAGCGGCGCGGCGCTGGCATGGATGTCGTCGGCGTCGAGCAGCGCATAGGCCAGCGTCACCGCCAGTTCGTTGATCTGGCGTCCCTGCGCCATGTCGCCGAAGTCGATCAGGCCCGTGACCTTGCCCTGGGTGACCAGAAGATTGTTGTCGTTGGCGTCCTGGTGCAGCACCGCGCCGCGCAGCTGCATCAGCCGCGGCAGCGCGCGGGCCTCGTGGCGCGCGAAGATGCGCTCCAGCAGCGCGCGGCGGCCGGGTACCACATCGGCAATCCACGGTCTGAGGCGGGCCACCTCGTCGAGGTTCCACAGGAAGCCCGCGCGATGCGCGGCGGCATGGCCGAAGCCCTGCAGCGCGCGCGAGACGCGGCCCATGAATCCGCCGAGGCTTGCCAAGAGTTCCGGCGTCTTCGCCGCTCCGGAGAAGAGCTCGCCCGGCAGGTAGCTGAGAAGCCGCACCGCGTGGCTGCCGCCGCCGGGTCCGGGCCAGTCGATCACGTCAGCACCGCTGCGGCCGGTCCGGATGCGCGGCACGCCGAGGCCGGGATCGGCGATCGCCATATGGCGGAGCGCCGCCGTCTGCAGGTCGAGCAGCGCGCGGTCCTCCCGTGCATTGGCGATCTTGAGCACGAAGCGCCCCTCGGCGCTTTCCACCAGGAAATTCTGGTCGCGCTCGCTCACCAGTTCGCTGATCCGGCCGACGAGACCGTAGTCGCGCTCGAGCGGGCCGGCGACGGAGTCGGCCGTGAAGGCGGGCCGTGGCGCATCGAAGACGGAAATCTGGTTCACGGGAAGCTGGTCCTGGGCTTTGCCCGCCTCTTTAACACCGAAGCTCATCCCTGCCGCAATGCCGGAGCCATGACCCTTGACCTTGCGGCGCCAGCGCCCCAAGTGTCGAAGGGAACGACCGAGACAGTGCCGCCATGCCCCCCGCCATGAATGTAACCGCCGTCCTGGGGCCGACCAATACCGGAAAGACGCATCTGGCCGTCGAGCGCATGCTGGCGCATGGCGGCGGCATGATCGGGTTGCCGCTCCGGCTTCTGGCGCGCGAGATCTATGACCGCGTCCGCCAGCGCGCGGGCGATGCCAGCGTGGCGCTGATCACCGGCGAGGAGAAGATCATCCCGGCCAGTCCGCGCTACTGGGTCTCGACGGTCGAGGCCATGCCGGAAGACGTGATGGTTCCCTTCCTCGCAATCGACGAGGTGCAGCTCTGCGCCGACTTCGAGCGCGGGCACATCTTCACCGACCGCGTGCTGAACCGCCGCGGCCGCGAGGAGACCATGCTGCTGGGCGCCGCCACGATGCGGCCCATTCTCGAGCGGCTGCTGCCGGGCACCAGCTTCGTGTCGCGTCCGCGATTCTCGAAGCTCACCTATGCCGGCCAGAAGAAGATCACGCGTCTGCCGGGGCGCAGCGCCATTGTCGCCTTCTCGGCCGAGATGGTCTACACCGTGGCCGAACTCATCCGCCGCCAGCGCGGCGGGGCCGCGGTGGTGCTGGGTGCGCTCAGCCCGCGGACGCGCAATGCCCAGGTGGCGCTCTACCAGTCGGGCGACGTCGACTACATCGTCGCCACCGATGCCATCGGCATGGGCCTCAACATGGACGTCGACCATGTCGCCTTCGCCTCGACCCGGAAGTTCGACGGCTTCCAGTACCGGCAGCTGACGCCGGGCGAACTCGGACAGGTGGCGGGACGCGCCGGCCGCTACATGAACGACGGCAGCTTCGGTGTGACCGGCGAGGCCGATCCCTTCGACAACGAGACCGTCGAGCGTCTCGAGAACCACACCTTCGACAGCGTGCGCATGCTGCAATGGCGCAACCGCGACCTCGACTTCGCCTCGCTCGACCGGCTGCAGCGATCGCTGGCGGCGCTGCCGCGCGTCGAAGGCCTCACCCGCGCCCAGCCCAGCGCCGATGTCATGGCCTTCGAGGCCATGATGCGCGATCCCGAGGTCGCCGATCTCGCCAAGGGGCCGGCCGACGTGGAGCGGCTCTGGGGCGTCTGCCAGATTCCCGACTATCGCAACATCTCCAACTCCGAGCACGCCAGCATCATCGGCCGCATCTTCCAGTTCCTGCAGACCGGAGACGGGCACATCGACGAGGACTGGTTCGCGCGGCAGCTCTCGCATTGCGACAATGGCGGCGGCGATCTCGACACCATCTCCAACCGCATCTCGCACATCCGGACCTGGACCTTCGTCGCTAACCGTGCCGACTGGTTGAAGGCGCCGCTCTATTGGCAAGCGCGGGCCAGGGAGATAGAGGACAGGCTGTCGGACGCCTTGCATGAGCGCCTGACTCAGCGTTTTATCGACCGCCGCACCAGCGTGCTGATGAAGCGCCTGGCCCAGAAGGAAGAGTTGATGTCGACAGTGGAAGATGACGGCGCCATCCATGTGGAGGGCGAATATGTGGGCCGCATCCGCGGCTTCCATTTCCTGGCCGACGGCACCGGCGAGGGCGCCGAGGCCCGCGCCCTGAAGGCCGCCGCGCTCTCCGCCGTCGCCGCCGAGATCCTGGCCCGCGCCAAGGCCGTCGCGGCATCGCCCGATCCGGCCCTGCGGCTCACCCGCGACGGCCAGATCGTCTGGCATGGCGCGGCCATCGGCAAGGTCGAGCCGGGTGCCGGGCTGCTCAAGCCGCGCGCCGCGGTTCTGGCCGGCGACCAGCTGAGCGGCGGCGACCGCGAGGAGGTGCAGGCGCGGCTGCAGAAGTTCCTCGACCGCCATGTGGCGGCGACTCTCGAGCCTTTGCTCAAGCTGGAAGACGGCGAGGGCCTGGACGGCCTCGCCCGCGGCCTGGCCTTCCGCATCTCCGAGACGCTGGGCGTATTGCCGCGCGACCTGGTGGCGGACGACATCAAGGCCCTGCCCCAGGACGACCGCGCCAAGCTGCGCGCCCTGGGCGTGCGCTTCGGCGCGGTGAACATCTTCGTTCCGGCCATGCTCAAGCCGGCGGCCACCGAACTGCGCCTGCTGCTCTGGGCGCTGCAGCTGCAGAAGGACGGCAAGCTCGATCTCGCCAACCTGCCGCAGCCGCCGGGACAGGGGCTTACCTCCGCGGTCTTCGACCGCTCCACGCCGCGCGGCTTCTATGGCATCTGCGGCTACCGCATCTGCGGCAACCGGGTGGTGCGCATCGACATGCTGGAACGCCTGGCGGATCTCATCCGCGACCGGGTCTTCTGGCGTCCGCGCTTCCCCGACGAGGCGCGGCCGGCGGGCTCGATCGAGGGCGGCGGCTTCACCGTGGTGCCCGACATGATGTCGCTGGTCGGCTGTTCGGGCGAGGATTTCATCGGCATCCTCAGGAGCCTCGACTTCCGCATGCAGAAGCGGAAGGTCCGCAGACCGATTGCGACCGCACCGGCCATCGTGGCCGAGACACACTCGGCCGCGGACGCTCAGGCAGATGCCGCAGCGGCCGATTCCGCACCCGTCCTGGATTCCGCCGTGGCCGTCGACCCTGCGCCCGCCCAAGCACCCGACGCCGTGGTATCCGATGTGGCAGCGCCTGCCGTGACGGAAGCTCCCGTGGAGACTGCCGCTACCGAAACGGTGGAGGCTCCCGCCCCGGACACGGAGGAGATCGAGATCGAGGTCTGGTGGCCGAAGGACACCGGTCCCTTTCGCCACCGCGGCGAGAAGCCGAAGGACCGGGAGAAGCCGCGCGCCGCCGTCGCACCGGGCAAGGACGGTCAGGCGGCCGAGGCGGGACCGCGGGGCAAGCGCCCGGGTTCCTTCCGCAACGACGGTCGCAAGCCGAAGCGTGACGACCGGCCGCCGCGCGAGGAGCGCAAACCCCGCCCGGAGCGCCCCATCGATCCGGATTCTCCCTTTGCCGTTCTCGGCGCGCTCAAGGCCAAGCTCGCGGCCAAGCCTTGACGGGCGCGCCGCGGACCGGGGGCTGCCAGCGCCTGGACAAGTGGCTGTGGTTTGCGCGCTTTGCCCGGACCCGTGTGCTCGCGGCCGAACTTGTGGTTGCAGGGCAGGTTCGGCTCAACCGGATCCGGGTGGTGAAGCCGGGCCACGACGTGCGGCCGGGCGACGTGCTGACCCTCGGGCTGCATGGCCAGGTCAGGGTGGTCCGGGTGCTGGGTCTGGCGCTCCGGCGCGGCCCGGCAGGCCTCGCACGGACCCTCTACGAGGATCTGGCCGCCAGCCCCGCGCATGGCGGGCCGGGCGAAAATGTGGATGCATCCGGCGCCTGATATTGCTAGACATTCGTGCGCTTTGGACAATGGTTGAGCTTCAATGACCTACATCGTCACCGAAAACTGCATTAAATGTAAGTACATGGATTGCGTGGAGGTTTGCCCCGTCGATTGCTTCTACGAGGGCGAGAACATGCTGGTCATCCATCCGGACGAATGCATCGACTGCGGGGTCTGCGAGCCGGAATGCCCGGCCGACGCCATCAAGCCGGATACCGAGCCCGGCCTGGAGGCCTGGCTGAAGCTCAACACCGAATATGCCGGCAAATGGCCCAACATCACGGTCAAGCGCGAGGCGCCGGCCGATGGCAAGGATTTCGACGGCATGGAAGGCAAGCTCGAGAAGTTCTTCTCGCCCAACCCCGGCGAGGGCGACTGATCCGACGGAATCTGCGGGGCAGGCATGCCGTCGCTGCAAGATCCGGGACAATTGCTCCGGATTCGTTAACCTTTCGAAGAGGATTTGTCTGTGTGCTGTGCAAAATTGCACCGTACACGGAGAGGCAAGGCTTTAAAAACGGCTCATCTTGTGATATATTGCAGTTAATGAGCATGTAATTGAATTGGATGTCTTCCCCCGGGCCGCAAAGCTCGGATTTTTTTCGCCTTGAGGCCGGATATCACGCGGCGCGAACGGGGTCTGCGGGCACCCTTCCCGGTGATGGCCAGAAATGCGGTGGAACATCAGCCGAAAGCGCTGCCGGAAAGGGCCGACCCGGGCTCCGACGATCGCTTGCCGTATTCGAGCCACATGCTTCTGGTAGTGGGAAAAGGCGAAGGACAACCATGAAGACGAAGCCCAAGAGCAAGACCGCAGCCAAGGTGACCGCCAAGGCCAAGAGCAAGTCAGCCCCGAAGAAAGTGTCCAAGCCGGTCGCCAAGACCAAGGCCAAGAGCCTGGCGAAGACCGCTCCCAAGACAGTTGCCAAACCCGCGCCGAAGGCCGCCGCAAAGCCTGCGGCGAAGCCCGCCGCCAAGCCGGCCCCGGTCACGAAGCCGGTGGCCGCCAAGCCTGCGCCGGCCCGTCCTGCCGCGCCTGCCAGACAGCCCGCCGCGGCTCCCGCCCGGCAGCCGGCTGCGGCGGTGCGCCCGGCCGCCCCGGCACCCGCGCCCGTGCAGCCCGCCGCCCGGCCGGTCATGACCGGACCGGTGGTGGCCACGCCGGCGCCCAAGAAACTGTCGTTCAAGGCGGGCGAACTGGTGGTCTATCCGGCCCACGGCGTTGGCAAGATCGTGCAGATCGAGGAGCAGGAGATCGCCGGCGCCAAGCTGGAACTCTACATCGTCGATTTCGAGAAGGAGAAGCTGCGCCTCAAGGTGCCGACCGGCCGCGCCGAGCAGAAGGGCATGCGCCGCCTGTCCGACAAGGGCCAGATCGAGGTGGCACTGAAGGTGCTGAAGGGCCGCGCCCGCATCAAGCGCACCATGTGGTCGAGGCGGGCCCAGGAATATGATGCGAAGATCAATTCCGGCGACCTCATCGCGGTGGCCGAGGTGGTGCGCGACCTTTACCGGTCGGAGCGCCAGCCCGAGCAGTCCTATTCCGAGCGCCAGCTCTTCGAGCAGGCCCTCGAGCGCATGGCTCGCGAGATCGCGGCCGTGAAGAAGATCGACGACGACCAGGCCATCAAGGAGCTGGAGGACTATCTGGCGAAGAATGCCAAGCGTCCGGCCGGCACCGAGAAGGGCGAGGACGACGTCCAGGCCGACGAAGCCGCCTGATCCGACTCCGGCGCAGGAAACACGAAGGGCCCGGCAGACTGCCGGGCCCTTTCCGTTTCGGGACCGTCTGTGGTCTCAGGCCGCCTGCTTGAGCAGCCCGCGGTTGATCATGCTCTCGGCGATCTGAACCGTGTTGAGGGCAGCACCCTTGCGCAGGTTGTCCGAGACGATCCACATGTTGAGTCCGTTCTCGATGGTGGCATCCTCGCGGATGCGCGAGACGAAGGTGGCATAGTCGCCCACGCATTCGACGGGGGTGACGTAGCCGCCGTTCTCGCGCTTGTCGACCACCATGCAGCCCGGCGCCTCGCGCAGGATCTCGCGCGCCTCTTCCGCCGAGATCGGCTGTTCGAACTCGATGTTCACCGCTTCCGAATGGCCGACGAAGACCGGTACGCGCACGCAGGTTGCGGTCAGCTTGATCCTGGGATCGAGGATCTTCTTGGTCTCGGCATTCATCTTCCACTCTTCCTTGGTGTCGCCCGAGTCCATGAACACGTCGATGTGGGGAATGCAGTTGAAGGCGATCTGCTTGGTGAACTTCTTGGGCTCGGGCGCGTCGGTGACGAAGATGCCCTTGGTCTGGTTCCACAGCTCGTCCATGGCGTCCTTGCCGGCGCCGGACACCGACTGGTAGGTCGCCACCACCACGCGCCTGATCTTGGCCACGTCATGCAGCGGCTTCAGCACCACCACGAGCTGGGCGGTGGAGCAGTTCGGATTGGCGATGATGTTCTTGCGCGTGTTCTGCTTCATGTACTGTTCCAGCACATGCGCGTTCACCTCCGGAACGACCAGCGGCACGTCCTGGTCGTAGCGCCAGCACGAGGAGTTGTCGATGACGATGCAGCCGGTGGCGCCGATCCTTGGCGACCACTCCTTCGAGACGGCGGAGCCTGCCGACATCAGGCAGAAGTCGACCTTGGAGAAGTCGAACTGCTCGAGGTCGCGGCAGCGCAGCGTCTTGTCGCCGAAGGACACTTCCGTGCCCATGGAACGGCGGGAGGCGATGGCAAAGGCCTCGTCCACCGGGAACTGGCGCTCGGCCAGGATGTTCAGCATTTCGCGGCCCACATTGCCGGTGGCCCCGACGACCGCAACCTTGTAGCCCATGGATGTCTCCTTCGCGTTGTCCGTCCCGTCCCCCATGAACCAGTGCGGTTCCGCACGCGGGCAAGTGAAGTTCGGCCCTCCACCCCCGCGGGGGAAGGCCGGGGGGAAGGCTCAGGCGGTTTTCGCGGTTTTCGTGATCGCGCCGGAGGCGGGCAGGCGCGGTCCGGCGGCCGGCACGACGGGCGTCGGCGCGGGTCCGGTCGGAACGAGGCTCTGCATCCTGCCTTCGGTCATGGCGGGGGCTTCTAACACCTCCGGCCCCCAAGTCAACCACGACAAAGGGGGTTGGCAGCGGACCCCGTCTTCGCTATCTAGCCGCCTGCGGTCCACAGGCACCCGGCAATGCGGAGAGGTGGCAGAGTGGTCGATCGCGCCGCACTCGAAATGCGGAGTACGGGTGACCGTACCGGGGGTTCGAATCCCTCCCTCTCCGCCACTTTACCAGTGCAAACTCCAACACGGCCCCGATGAGCGCCGAAATTCCTTTTGGTTTCAAAAGGGTTTGGCAGAGGCGACCGTACTTCTGAGACTGCGCCGGAGCTGAAATTCGGTCTCAGAAGCCCCGCCGTCTCATTCCGACCGGACTTCCATGAAATCGTTACGGTCGGATAATATCGAGTTAGATCAGGATCTTAAGAATCCTGTGTAGCCGTAATGGTTTGCATTGGTTCTCTCGCTTGGATGCGCCGAATGTCCCGCTCAATGCAGAACGCGTCTTTCTCATTCGCTACCTCCGAGGAGCATGGAAAAAGACAAGAAAGTCAATTTCAGAAGGGAATACGCTGGCGAGTTTACGGAGAATGTAGGACTGACATTTGCTTGCCTCATTGCTTTAAAGTGAGGCCCCAATTCGAAGAAGTTCGGCTTGCTCTGGCTGCGCTGGTCGAGCCAGTGAAGAAAGGATTTGGGGTCCGAACGCAGTTCAGAATTCGATTTCGTAGAAAGGGCAAAAGAAATGAATCTCTCAAGGGGCTGCAAGTCTGGCGGCATTGCCATGGCCCTGAATGCCGGAAGACTCCAGAAGTCAGCACTCAGCAAGGCCATGGAAAAATATGGTATTGGTCGATCTGGGGGCGCATCGCCTCTGGGCAGACAATCGTGACATTCATCCACCTGGGGTGGTTGAAGATAACCGCCTGGACGGAAATCCAAGTTAAAGGCGCAACTGGACCAACATGTATTCGCCAGGATGCGCTTATAGCGATATCTGAACTGTCCATCGTGTCGCGGAATAGGCCGCTCACGCAATGGACAAACCCATGACCGAACCTTTGGCTGTTCCCGTCAGCGACGCGGCCCGTTTGATCGGCGCGGTCGCAGCAAGTTCTATGAGCTGGTGAATTCGAAGCAGAGATCCAAGATCCTGAAGCCCAAGTCCGTTGTCCCCTTGGCGTCTCTGCGTGCCTTCATTGCTTCGAAGGCCAACGAGGAGGACAGGAGATGCATGACAAGAAAGGCCCGGCGCTCTGCAACGGCCGGGCCGAAATTCTTTCTCAACAAGCATTTCCCCGTACCACCCCCGCTCCTGAACTGCAACGCCGCGATCAGCTGACTACGCGACGCGCGCTACCGCATTGACCGCTGGCAGGTGTTGGGCCCTGGACAACTGCCGTGGACGCTAGTCACTTCATTGATCACTGCCCCTGGCGAAAAGGCTGGCAAATTACCCTGTTCTCTCGGGCCCGACATTTGGGCGAGCCAGCCACCTAGATCTCCGATTCGCGCCATCCGGGCAAAGTGCCTGGATTAGCCCGGAGAACCCTCCGAGGTCAGGAAGTTTTCTCCTCGGCACGTCCTGTAGCCCGATGCAGATAAGGGTGAATCCCTTCTTCGGCCGGGTTCACTCCGCGGCTGATAGCGCAGGTCAGCAACAAGCCGGTCGATTTCAGCGACTAACCTGATGGGTCGAGCCCGCCCATTTCTATGGATTCAATACGCTCTCGTATCCTGGGGCTTTCGAATGCCAAGAAAAGCACGACTCTACAGGCCGGTCGCGCCGGCGGTTGTCGTCGTTTGTGCCGCTGGAGCGCACATGCTTCGCTCTCCTGCGTGGAGATCTCTTTCCCCTCCTGCGAGGTGCACCCCTTTATTGAACTCATTGCCTGTACGACGGTACGCAACAATGGCAGGATCGCGCTATCGAAACGTACCCTCGCCGATTTGCTGCCTTTCTCGTGCCTGGCAGGACGTGCTCTTGATGAGCTGAAGGATCGCGGCGCCGTGAAATCGTTCGGAAGAGCGGTTTCAACATTAAAAACTGGCTGCAGCGCTCGACAGAGTGGCGGTTGGCGATACCTATCGCTGCGATATCACCGGCGAGAAATCCTCAAAGGCATTTATGCGCTGGCAGGATGGAAAATTCCATTTCGCGGCTTCACCAGAGAGCCACTACGGCTTCACCACAGAGCCACTGGAGCAGCAAGCGCAACAATATTGCCGGAAAGTGGCCCCCAGATGAAGCCGACCGGACACAGCGAACAACATCTCGGCCTCACTGACCTGACCTGCATTTTCTGAACCAGGCGAATTGAGAGAAGATAGCCTTGAAGGGAGAAAGAAAATGCCGAGGAAGAGGTTGGGAGCCGAGCAGATTGTCACGAAGCTGCGGCAGGTCGAGGTGCTGCAAGGCCAGGGCAAAAGTATCGCTGTGGCCTGCAAGGATGTCGGGCTGACGGAACAGAGCTACTACCGGTATCGGAAAGAATATGGTGGCCTGAACGTCGAGCAGGCGCGAAAGCTCAAACAGCTGGAGCAGGAAAACGGCAGGCTGAAGAAGCTGGTAGCTGATCTATCGCTCGAGAAGCAGGTCCTGAAGGATATTGCCGAGGGAAACTTGTAAGCCCTGAGCGGCGCCGGCAGGCGGTTGATGCGGCTCGCGAGAAGTACGACCTCAGCGAACGCAGCGCCTGCCGGATCGTTGGGCAACCGAGAGGGACGCAGCGATATGTCCCGACCTTGAAGCCTGACGAAGATCAGCTGACCCGGAACGTTGTCTACCTGGCCTCTGAGTATGGTCGTTACGGCTATCGCAGAATAACGGCAATGCTGAATGATGGTGGCATTGAGGTGGGCAAGGACCGTGTTCAGCGGATCTGGCGGCGCGAGGGGCTGAAAGTGCCCAGGAAGCAGCCCAAGCGAGCAAGGCTCTGGCTTGCAGATGGTTCTTGCCTCCGGCTGAGACCGGAATACCCAAACCACGTCTGGAGCTTCGACTTCGTCGAGGCCCAAACCCACGATGGCCGACGCGTCAGGCTGATGACACTGATCGACGAGTTCAGTCGCAGGTGCTTGGCGATCCGTGTGGCCAGAAGGATCAACGCCATTGGGGTCATCGAGACCCTGGCCGACGCCATGCTCATGAACGGCATCCCAGCCCACATTCGTTCAGATAACGGTCCAGAAATGGTAGCAAAGGTCCTCCGGGAATGGCTGACAACGCTCGGCACGAAGAGCCTCTACATTGAACCTGGATCACCGTGGGAGAATGGCTACTGCGAGTCCTTCAATGGCAAGCTCAGGGACGAATGCCTCAATGGCGAGATCTTCTATAGCCTCAGGGAAGCGCAGGTCGTCATCGAGAACTGGCGTATCCATTACAACACAAAGCGCCCGCACTCGGCACTTGGCTATCGTCCACCGGCACCCGCAACAACCGCACCACCGCCGGCACTCGACGGACAGCCAAACATGCAATAGTCTCTCAAACGTCCTGGTACAAAATATCGGTCAGCCCACCTGCTCCGCAGGATAAAATGATCTGCTCTCGCTAGACCGGCTCTTCTTCATCATCAACTCCTTCTCTTGAGGCCGTCGAGACTCTTCTACTTTTGGATGAGTTTGCGGGGCTCACGCAAGTACAATTGGAAGCCCAAGTCGCCATCAGCTTGCCGCGCTATCAGGTGGTTGCCGCGTGGAAACTTCTTAGGTCTTGTTGCTGATGTGCAGAGCTGGTTGCCGTTTATAATCTAAGAGCATGAGTTCACACACTGCTATTTGATTGCGCTTCCAACTGCATCTTCCTCGTCCGCGAGAACAGCAGCTCAGTGGACGGCTGGGCTCAGCCGCAGAAAGTCCTCCTCGGTCTTTGCGTTGCATAACGACGAACGGCTCAAGATCTGCCAACAACCCATTGAGTGGCGCCAGTTGTCTAGAATAGCCTCTCTTGAGTGAGCCCGTGTTTAATCATGATTGAGACGATATCATATGTTCTGCACACTTCTTCAGCCGCCAACTGCTGAGAGATACTCCAAAGCTGGGGAGGTATCGTCTTATCGCCTAGTTCCTTGAACACGATTTTCCGGGATTGTATTGTTTGAGGTTTCTGCAGCAAATCTATCCTGATGTTTAAAAGCAGCAACCGTGACGCCCTCAACGTCAGTTCGTTTGTCTCTGCTTGTGATTTCTGTGCCTTTTTAATTCTAGATTTTGAAGCCAGAAGGCGGTAAAATGCCGAGAAAGGCAAGTCCACAAAAACAATGCATTCACTACTTCAAAGAATCACCAAGCCTGGCCATGTGAAAAAACCAATTGGTGAAGATCCAATCTGCGGGAACCACAGCGATACAAGAACAGGTACTAAGAAGCCACAACACAAATATGGGCACTGTGGCGACTAGGGTGATCAGGATCCAAATGAATGCATTTATTGCGGTGCGTAAGATTGTCTTGAGGTCTGCCATTGCTGTCTCCGTAGTATCGTCGGTTACTGAGTATAAGTGGGGCAGCTCGGATAAGGCAGTGTTTAGAAAGCGTCACAGTAGGGTCTGGTGATAGCCAATCAAAGACACCTTGGTCACATCATTGCAAAAGTTGGCCCAGGCGTCCATCAACTTCCGACTTCTCGAACTGGTCGCCGCGCCAGTTGACAGCCTCGGCCTTTGTCGCTGATGCGGTGAGAGGTTTCTGCTCCCGGGGTCTCGTGCGGGAATAACGTTTGCGTCGTGGCCCGCTAGCTACCGAGGCTGCCATTGACCTTCACCGTGCGGGCAGGTGGCTGTATAGTCACGCATATGACGGACGTTCTTCCGGAGGTGTTCGTCGCGATAACTTTCTGATATATGTTGTTTCTGCTCTTCAATTCGCATTCACGCAGGTTCTTTCGAGTGAGCAGCGCGCTATCATTTATGCCAGTCATGTAACCTGAACCCACGCAAAGTATTCCTCGATGCGCCGGAGTCTGCTGGTAATGTTGAGCAAATGCGGTGCATGAAGTCCATCCTGCACCAACGATAGTTCCTTTCTAATCTTCAGCCGAACATAGTGGCACGCAATCACCATAAAGACGACAATCAGCAAGAGACGCATACCAATTCGCCCGCTTGCAGCGTAAAGCAATCATAGGCTGCGTGGCCTCTAAGCTTAACGGCTTCTTCTTTGATTTTGTTCTGGCAGAAGTAAGCTGAGCCTCCATCAGCTTCCGGCGCTTGTCGAACTCGGCGCCAACACCGCAGTCGGCATCGGCTCTATTCCATAGCTATTGGCCTAGTTCCTCTCATCGAACACTTCGCTCTCTCTCCAGAGGACGCAAACGTAAAGTCGGTTTAGATTTGACCAAGGTGATATCCAAAACGGGCCGGCTGACTTATGAGTTCGCTATGATACCAGGTCACGTGTGAGGACCTTTGGTATGGGTCGCCGTTCACTTCGCGTTACCCTGTAGCGATACTGTGTCGGTACCAGGTGTTCGGTCTGGGGGCGCGGATTCTTCTTAATCAGCTCTCTCCGCCTACAATGCAATCGCCGCGAGATCCTTCGCCCACTATGACTATGTTGTAGCAAACTGCGAGATCAGTGATGCTCTTCTGGTCTAGTGCGACTTCACCTCACTGCGGTAAGAATAATCTCGAATCCATCACCTCTTGTACCTTACTTCAATTCTGCGAGCCGGCTCTCACTTGTTTCTCGCAGTACAGATCGTACAGGTTTGGTCGCCGAGCACATCAGCCGCGAGATATCCTTTCTCCTTATAGTGATCCGTCAGCACTTTCATGGCGTATTCCTCTATCTTTTTCAAGAAGAATTGGATCACTTTCCTTTTGCCTCCATTCTGGCCACTTTTGTTTTGCTCTCGTTGTTCTCGGGAGTGACTTCTTCGCATTCACGCGTTTTGTTGTATTCCTGAGCTCTAGTGATTGCTCCTTCAGGTATTGGGGTGGACTTGTTCTCTTCTGGCCTCCATTTCAACAGCGTCACAAGAGGGCCTTTCGCGTCCTCTGTCAGATCAGTAGCTGAGAACAAGAACCGTACTGGGTTTCTTGAGTGTGCAGGTCATGCCATAAATAATATAAGCGACCAGCGTAGATGAATGGTTGTCTAACACCTCCTATGGCTGCGAACTGACGGACAAATAGTAAAGGCATCACCTTCGAACTAATGATTTTGACCATTTGCGGTGTTTGAGGAGATTGCTGATTTTGGCTCTCCCAGTGAAATGTGAGCCCATCGAAGTAGTCATTGCTGTTGACATGATCTGCGCTCGCCTTGTCCAGCGTAACGAAGAAGAGAATGTAAGAGTCATCAAGAGCAGCTATGCCTTCTCGGCTTGTTGCCAAAGATGGCTTCGTAGGCAGTCAGCCAAGGCGCTGCGTGTATAGCTCTGGCCTATCCTCAGCGCATTGAGAAGGTCGGACATAGAGTTGCTCCTATTGAAGTCTACGATGTACATCTGCTAGACTAGAGATGATTTGAGGGGATGGAACTATGCTGCAATGGCTGAAATTTTTGGTCGTGTTGTCAAACGGGTTTAGGGTAGGTCAGAGAGTCGAAGTAGTGGGAGTAAATCCTGTATATGCCCTATTCTGGCTGGTTCAAATGATCGTCGATGTCACTCCAGGTCTGCGGAAGTGATTGCGGTAACAATAGTCTCAGAGGGCCAACTAGAGTGCCCTGGTCATAGATGCTCAGCAAATTCGTGAGATCCGTCCATGCCAAATTCTCCTACCGCATCGGCCGGATGAGTAGATGCGCCCGTTGGGTGTTTGTCCTAGTGAAATGGTCTCTCTGGTGGTCGCAGAAGTTCTGCAATTCCGCTGAGCAACTATACCTCAGCCATTCCGTTTAAGTGCCATTCTAGCGGTTACTAAGTCTTCGAAGAAAAGTTCATCAAAAGACATACGCACGTTGGCTAATGAATCTCACACGGAGCGAGTGCCCCTGCGGTTCTATCAGAGCCCAGTTCTGCTGGAGCATCCCGACGACCTTCACCCAGGCGTCTTGACTGGCGGTTTCGAACGTCTCATTGTATCAACTCTCTAGTAGTTCATGTCTTAGAAGGATGTTCTGAACACTTCCCACTGCACGCACTCTGAACTAGTCCGTCTGTTCGGCGATGGCAACAATCTCCTCGGATGCTTGGGTTTAGCTAACAAAGAAGATCACGAGGCATGCCGATATTCCCGTTAAGTTTGCCGACGCCCTACGGACTTCTTCTCGACGCACGGCATCGACCACCGCAGCCTCTATCGTCTCGTGTTGACTATCTTCTGCTCTGCTTGTCGCTGTTACAAAAGTCATAGGCCTCCATCAGTTTTCTGCGCTTCTCGAACTGGTCGCGACGCCATTAAGGTGAACTTTAAAGGACGATCCTGTAGATTGCGGGACTGGCTGGTTCAAATGCTACACACCCAACAACGAATCTTTCTGCCGTTTCTCAATCAAGTCATGGTGCCTTCGATACGCCTCCAATGTTGTACATGAACAGTTGATTGAGTTTCCGACGGCCGTCTTTCTTAAGATCCGGCTGGTTACTATACTTGCTTACACTGCGGATCAGTTGTTCAAGATTGGAAAACTGCAGACTGGCGTAATGCACAAATTTCCTGACCTCCTCGTCGAATATGTTCGACAGCTCTCTTGTTACAAGAGGAACATCAAACACCGATGCCTCAACCATCGGAGCCGAAATCGCCCGCAAAATATCTGCAACACATAGTAATCCTGAACACTTTCGTCAAATATGCACTTGAGAGGGAGCTGCCTCTCCTTTTCAGCCAGCATCTTGCGGAACCGGCGAAATCAAATCGGCGTCAGTCCACCGTTGACTACGGAATACTCGTCCTGTGGATTTGACCAGAGTTTAGGGTGACAACTAGCCGCGACTTGATGGTGTGGGAAATTGTAGCAGATCGCTTCCACTATCGATCCACCGAACTTGCGTAGATTGCCGCTTGAAGACCAGTGCGATGAGATTAGTATCGTCTTCTTGTCGCCATCTAGCCCAAGCTTCAATAGCTGCTTCTTCTTGATGCTCAGTCTATCAACTTCCGACATACCAAGGAATTTGTGTAGTCTGTCATTGTGGGGAGCGCCCGTCATAACAAACTTGAACTTCTTGGCATCTTCCCTCAGATGTTGATCAATATAGAGTTTTTCGGCAGGCGAGAACCCGCAGTATACATCACCGGTTAGCGCTCTCTTGAGGCTCAGGCGTTGTTCCCGAACATGAATCCGTGAGGAAAGCTCACAATAGTTCATGCAGTGGCTTCTGTTCACGGGATTGTTTGATAGGTAAATCAGCTCGAACATGGGCTTCTTCGCCGCGAAAAAGCGCATGACTTAGAGTTCTAGCATGCTGTTGAAATCAACTACACAGATCTTGAAATCCACGGCCCGCGAGTTCGGTTCCTGGCATACTGGCTCCAGGTGACGAAGACTGATCTCATCGGTGACTAAAACAAGTACTTTGGTAGTCATTATGCATTTACCGCCCGTCTCATCGCACCAGAGTCAGCCTCTACTTACCGCTCGAGTAGTGCCTAGGCTGATCAGCCCCATTCAGTGATCTGGGTGGAATGTTAGTGCAATGACGGCTTCGGGGCCAGCGCGGGTGGCGAAGCCGGTGGGATTGCGCAGCCGCCGCCTGCCGTTTGCAGGGATGAACTTCAGGGTTGGCGGTCTGTAGCCGAGCGAGCCATGAGGCCGTAGCGTGTTAGCCAAAGCGGCGCCATGCAATCAACCGAGCGACATGGGTTTTCGGAGCAGTACGCGCACGCGAGGATTGTCGAAGTTCTTCCGCCGGCTTAGGTCGAGCCCCGGATACGAAACTTCACGATCCATGCCCGCTGCAGATCGGCGGCCGTCTTGTTGCCGTAGTCGCTGCCGACGACCTTCCCCGCGTTGAATCCGGTGACTGACTCAACCTCCCGGGCGCCTGCAGGGTATCGGCAGGAGCATTGCAACGGCGCAGCGCATCGGAAGCTGTGCCTGAAGCTGTAGAAGGATTGGAGCTCTTCGGGGTGGATGTTCATTTACGCGCTTCTTTCATCAGTAATACCTTAGCATTGGCGTCGCATTCGCAAAGCGCCCCCACGCCCTCCATGAGCTTTCGGCGCTTCTCGAACTGGTCGCCACGGCGGCCAGGCAGCCTCGGCCTTGTCGCTGATCCAGTAGGCCGAGCACTCGCAGGTCTCGTGCGGGAATGGTCTGCTCCAGCGGAATCCCGGAAAGTGGAGCGGAAAGCCGTGGACCGTGATGTCCCCGGTTCATGCGGCGGAGATGAACGCTCGTGTTTGGCGCTGCTATAGTGAAGGCGGTTCCGGTCAGCAAATGCGTTCAATGCCTTCTCTGCTTGCTGAATGATTCTACCTTCGCCGCCTCCACCGGTTCCTACGCGCCAGATCAGTCCAATTGACTCGCTAACAACCACTGCACTGTTTTCTGCGTCTCCGTCAACCCAGGCTTGTTGAAATTTCTCCAACTCTTCATCGGCTACAGACTTCGAGTTTCCTCGTTTCCAAGCCAGCGCTCGACGAACTTGTTCTTCAATGTTCTGATAGTGAGCAGCTTGGAGGCCAGTCTAACGCCGCACAATGTCGGCAGGTTCTGATGGTTGAATCACCGTCTGCTCTCAGGGCTGCTTCATGGAACCCAGAGGGAACGTTGCTTCATTTGTCATCAGAACCGCGTCCCCATCATTACGCCGTCTGCTTAGCATGAGAGCAGCGGCAAGCCTTCCATCGGCAATTCCGCCCGCTGAACGAACCCGAAAGTGTCAGGTGAAATCTGGCCAACGAGGTCGACGACCTCAGGAACCAGGGATGACATGGATCTAGTAGCGCCATGTCCGCCTGCTTCGGTGCCTTGAGCAACAATGATTGTCGCTCCTGCTTCCACCGCCACCCTCGCGCCTTCGAGCGACTGCACCTGGCAGATTAGGGAACTCCACTCCTAACCACCTTGGGAGCAAATCTGCGTGGATCTCCAAAAGACAAGCAGATTGCTGCAGGCTTGATGCTCTAGAGCCTGGTCGAGCAACTCCGGTGCGTTCTCCAGGCGCCAGGTGATGGAAGCTATGCCAGCTGTGTTCCCGCCGCTGCAGGTGGGCCTGAAGCCAGTCCCTCACCTTGGTATCCATTTCCAATGAGGGCCCAGACCACCAGCATGGTAACTGCCGCCGCCAATGTGCCTTTTGCAGCGGCAACGTTGCGGTTGCATTAAGAATACCGAAGGCTTTCAGAAGCAATTCTTGATTGACGTTACGTCAATTTTTGGCGTAAACGCGCCCAGTCGCCAGAAGAAACTGGCCCTCGTGCGCCAGTAGCCTTGCCATTGCGCAGCGCAGAAATATTCAACTGCCAGAAGCGTGGCGCTTTAACAGACGCGCATGATCAGGCGTGCACTTCGGCATCGTCTTACTCGACTGGCCAACTGCGTTCTTCGCCGCAAAACCAGCTTCAGCACGCTCATAGAAACGACGGGCGGCGAGATTACCGAGGATGCAGTTAAGCCAGATGAACTCAAGGCCTTGGCGCATCATGCAGCTCTCGCAATGTTGAAGTAGTGCCTGGCCTAGCCCGCGACTCCGCCAATTTCGGGCAACGAAGGAAGTGACGCCAGTTGATCTTCGTTCCATGCGGCATAGCCAGCACATTCATCATCGACAATTACAACAGCGCTTGTCATCAAGCGTTGGTCGACGCGCTGCCGGAAAAACTGCAGTGGTCTCCTTGCAGCAAGACAAGGATGTTGGAGGGGTGCTTGCGTCTCATGCCAGGCGTCATGAAACAGCTTTGAAGCAGCCTCCACCACGTCCTGGTGACAATTCGTAACGTTATCCGAGCTCAACGTTTTGCCTCTCTGGCTTTGTAGGGCGTCGCCGTCACTTGCAGGAAGGCAAACTTGGGCACTGTGTCGCCTGGTCGTCCATCTGGCAGGCAATGCCACCTGATCCATCTCACCCGTTTCCTTATTCTTCACGAAGCGTACGCTCGCGGTATCAGCTTCGTCGTCTGAACCCGTTCAGGCTACATGTTCCGTGCCAATTCGCTCGTCAGCATCGGCGCTCAACCCTGCGAAATCGGTCTGCTGACCAAGATGTAGCGGCGACCGCCGCAGCCGTTGGCCTGCTCGGGCCTTACCACAAACGAACAAGATATTGCTCACGGTTCTAGACCTTCAATTTCACGACCTTTCCTCCAACCCTAGCCCTCGCAGAAAGTTGCCCAAGCCTCCGTCAGCTTCCGGCGCTTCTCGAACTGGTCACCGCGCCGGTAGGCCGCTTCGGCCTTGTCGCTGATCCGGTGGGCGAGTGCATGCTCGCGGTCTCATGCGGGAAGGACGTCTGCTCGAGCCCAGTCCCGGAAGGTGGGCAAGCCGTGGACGGTGATGTCGCCCGGTTCGTGCGGCGGGCTGCGCAGTCATCGCCATGCCGGAAGCGGCGCGCCTTGGCCGGTAGACGTGGTCATTGTGAGGAAGCCGGGGTTGGCCTTCAGGAGGTCGATGGCCCGCCTGAGGCGGGATGCGGTGCTCGTGGCTGCCTTCATCCGTTTGGCCAGGGCCGTCCAGATACCACCCTTGGCGATGTCAAACTCCTCCCACCTGGCGTGGGGACTTCACCGGACCGTGTGGCCGTCGGAATGCAGAGTTCGAGGAAACCAGGGCGGCGGTGAGGTCCTGGTCCTGAGGGCAGCCATAAAGGCGGGAAGGTCGTCATAGGAGGAGCAGTGCAGCGTGGTGGCCCAGGTGAGGCCGCTGGCGGGCCGGAGAAGCGTCTTGAGGTGACCGCGCCATGTGGCGAGGTTCTCGCCTGACCGGAAGCCCCGGGCCTTGGCGGCATCCGGGACGTTTACTCGATCCGGCCCACCCTCAGCCGGGAGGGCTGTTCTCCGGGACCTTCACCAGATGGGCTGGAGGACCTTCAGAATGGCCTCGGTATCCACCGCGTTGACCGCGGGGTTCGGATGGCCTTGCAGTAGGCGTCACTGAGGGTCATCTCCCACTGGGCGGCGTGCTTCTCGTTCCGGAACTTGGGCCGGTGGGCGGCAATGTACTCGTCCGCGAACTGCCCGAAGGTGGGCATGGTCCGGTCGGCCCTTCTCCCGAGGCCTCCTTGCCCATGACCGTCATCGGATCGATGCCGGACCTCAGGATAGCCCTAGCAGCATCGGCCTTCTGCCGGGCCTCTGCCAGGGACACCTCCCCTTTAACCGGCACTTCCCAGCCCCCATGTCCGGCGCCGGTCACCGAACCGGTAGAAGAACATCCAGCGCTTGCCGCCATTGGGCGAGATCCGGAGGTAGAGGTTGCCGCCGTCGGCATAGCGGCCTGGCTTCGCGAGGGTCTCCACTTTCCGAGCATTGAGCCTGCCTGCCATGGCGACCGTCCTCCATCGATTTCTGCCCTACCATGTGCCCTACCAGAAAGGCCGGATTGAGGCGGACGTCAGTGGATGGGTACGATTGTCGACAGCGAGAAAGCCATACAGAAAGCATCTAAATCAAACCGTCGGCGAACATCAGTAGACAGAGGCGTTCAGATGTGCGGCGGTCTCCCTCTCCGCCATCATCTCGGCCATCATCTTGATTTACCGAGGTTGTTTGGGCTCTTTCAGCTTTTGCACTGTTTGGCGGCCCGATCTTTGGACGCTGCGTCCATGGAACGCGATCTCCCCAAGCTGCAACCGTTGGACGAAGGATGGCGCGCCCTTGGCGTGATGGCGATCCGTCTGTCATGCCAGTGATGAGAAGGCACGCGCACTCGCCCGGTCTGGTGCATGGGCTGGCACGGCTGGGCATATGCGCCGAACCGCGTCAGCAACAGACCGCCCGCGAAAAACTCCAAGCACAGGCCGCGCGCCAAGTTGCGCAGTCGCAGTACAACAGCAGCTGGACGCGTGTTGAACGTGCGTTGATCCCGCAAGCTGGGCGTGTCGGCGCGGTTGGCGGGTCGGGCCATGCGCCTCGTATGGAACATCCATTTGTGCGGATGAATGGCCTCAATGTGTCTTTTGTCGTGCCAGGAGTTTCCTGATGATCTCCGACTTCACATTGCTCGCCGTCTCGTACATTTCGATCTGATCACAGGCGTTGGCCAGGCTTATCGCCTGCTCCAGTCTCTGGATTTTCTGGGGCGTCAACCCAGCCACTCCGGACTCGCGGGCATAGCGCCACCAGAACCTGGAGATGATGGGATTGCACCACTCTTGCCACGGCTTGACCACGCTGACGAAATGGACGATCGCGGACTGATCGGCGGAGATAGCTTGCTCCGTTTCCGACAAGCTCAAGCTGTTCGACTGAACGAGTCTGTTCCACATTGCGGGCAAGGCAATCTTCCGTCCTTCGGCATACTTGTTGAGAATGCATTGATCCTGCCATGTCAGCGCACGGCCATAGCGGTCATGGATGGATTCGCATTTCGCCAGAAAACCATCCCGCCGCATGAGATCGAGATTCATGACAAGAACGCCGGAGTTCAGATAGGGATCGCCCTCGTGGCGCGGAACTCTGCTGAACTGTTCACCTCCGGGATCCGGAACTCCGGCAAGCATGCTGTCTCCCAAGTCAATCGCGAACAGCTGGGTCAGGTCCTTCAGGACGAGGGTGTCTGAGTCAACGTAGACGACTTTGCTGGCATCGATGCTGTCGGCAAGAAGAAGCCTCAGATAGACGGCCAGTGGGAGGTGGTGGTTTGTTGTCCAACCTCGGAAGATCCCGCTCTTCAAGGGCGTGATCTGGAGCTTGATCCTCGGATGCAGGTCCACCTTAGCCCTCAGCTCTTCTGCCACGGCCATGTCTCCTTCCGGAACACACCAGAAGACGTTCAGGGGCGCCGTGCTGCTGGAACTGAGTGACTAAGTGGAAACGGCCGCATATTTTGAGAACGTTCTATCAAAACAGTACGCGATGGTTGTGCGGTCTCGATGCCCTCCGGCGCTCATGTGATGGAACTGCCCTCAAATTGAACTCGGCGGCCAGCTGGGACGGTCTCGATCGCACGTCGGATCTGTAAAAGTGTGACCCAAGTCAGGCCGCGTTGCAAGTCTGGTTGGAGCGATGTCGCCGCTGCGCGGGTCCGTTGCGATGAGATTGGCGACAGTCTGCGGCATCCCCTGGCAGCAGGTCACGGGGGCGCCCCTTCAGCCTGGGACACGCGGGCGGACGGCAATTGACAATCGACGCCACCTGGCCTTCCCTGCCGCGCGGCCCCGGTCCGACCCCCAAGAGCGCGCATGACTTCCGACACAACGACATTTCGAATGGGCCCCAGCCAGGCACTTCCGGACGTCATTCGCAGCCTGGGCGTCGATCCGCTGCCGATCCTGCGCGCGGCAGGGCTGGACGTGCGTTTGTTCGATCATGCCGAGAACCGCATCGACATGCGCGTCCTTGGCCATCTCTTCCACTTGGCGGTGTGCAGCACCAGGCGCGAGGACATCGGCCTGCTGCTCGCCCAGCACTTCGGAATCGAGAAGCTGGGCCTGCTTGGCCTGATCATGGCCGAAGGGCCCGACGTCCGGACCGCGCTGCGCAATCTCTGCCGGCTGCTGCATCACAACAACCGTGCCGCCATGCTGTCGCTGATCGTGGCGGACAGGGATGCCACGCTCAAATACGACCTTCGCCACGCCGATTTCGAGGGTGTGAGCGTCATCCTCGACAGCGTCGTTGCCATGATGATGCGAAGCATGCAGCGCCTGTGCGGGCCGGAGTGGGTTCCGCACGAGGTGCACCTGTCGCGGCGCCGGCCCAGGGACGTGCGGCCCTACGCATCCTATTTCCGGGCACCGCTGCGGTTCAATTCGGTTCAGGATGCAATCGTCTTCCCGCTGGCCGACCTCGACCGGCCGGTCCCGCGGGGGCAGATTGCAAAGGCCACCGATCCGGGATCGCCGCCGCGTCCCGTGGAAGACCGGGTACGGTTCTTCCTGACGACCGCCATGGGACTCGAGGACATGTCCTTGCCGGCGCTGGCGCGGAGCTTCGGCGTCTCCAGCCGAACCGTGAACCGCATGCTGGCGCGCGAAGACACCTCGTTCCAGCTCATCCTTGATGACGTCAGGTCGACGCGGGCCAGGCATCTCCTGTCGCGCGGCGATGCGCCTCTCGCCGAGATTGCCGTGGCACTGGGATTCGGCGATGCCAGCGTCTTCACCCGCAGCTTCCGGCGCTGGACCGGTTCCTCGCCGAGCGCCTGGCGGCGGCAGCACCGCAGCGTCTGATCTTCGGCCGGAGCTGTCGTGCCGCTACTGCGCCGCCTGCCGGCCATAGAGCAGCAGCATGGCCACGATCACTGCGCCGAAGATGAGCTGGCGTCCGGCCTCGTCGATCTGCATGACCGACAGGATGGACTGCAGGAGGGTAATCAGGATGACGCCGGCGACGGTACCGAGATAGGAGCCGCGGCCGCCCAGCACATTCGTGCCGCCGAGCACCACGGCCGCGATGGCCGGAAGCAGATAGGCATCGCCCATCGACTGGGCCGCCTTGGAGGCGTAGCCCGCCAGCAGGACGCCGCCCAGCGCGCTGAGCGCGCCTGACATGACGAAGGCCAGCATGACCACGCGGCGTGTCCTGATGCCTGACAGGAACGCCGCCCGCTCGCGATTGCCGATGCCATAGACGGATCGGCCGAAGGTGGTGCGGTTGAGCAGGAAGACGGTGCCAAGCCCGATCGCCAGCCAGACCAGGACCCCGTTGGGAACAAAGGGAATGAGCTCGCCCGTGGCCAGGTAGCGCATCGCCGGCGAAGCCGAATCCTGGGGCGAGAAGCCGCCGGTGTAGACCACCATCAGGCCCTGGGTGACGGCATTGGTCGAGAGCGTGATGATCATCGACGGGATCCGCAGATAGGCGGTGGCAAAGCCGTTGACCAGGCCGATCGCGGCACCGCAGGCAATGCCGAAGGGAATGGCCAGGACCGCGCCCATCGTGCCGTGCCCCGCGGCCGCGCAGGCCATCATGGCGCCGGCCGTGATCACCCAGGGCACCGACAGGTCGATCTGACCCAGCAGGATCACGATCATCATGCCGGTGGCCACGACGCCCAGGAACGACGCCACCTTGAGCTGCTGCAGCAGATAGGCGGGCGACAGGAAGTTCGACGAATAGGTCGCGCCCACCAGGAGCAGGACGAGGATGCAGCCGAAGGCGATGAGCACGGCCGGGTCCACGCCCTTCGGCAGCCGGAGCTTCGGTCTCGGTGCGGTGGCATCAGGCATGGTCATGGGAACCAGTCCAGCTTGTTCTTCACCCGCAGCAGCCCGAAGGCGCTGATGCTGACGGCCAGCATCAGCACGACGCCCTGGAACAGCGGCTGCCACAGCGGATCGAAATCGAAGACGAAGAGCAGGTCGCCGATGGTGCGGAAGGCCAGCGCCCCGAAGATCGCGCCGATGGCGCTGCCGCGGCCGCCCATCAGCGAAATGCCGCCCAGCACGACGGCGGCGATCGAGAACAGCGTATAGGTGCTGCCGCTCGCATAGGCCGCCTCGCCGGTATAGGAGAAGAAGGTGAGGTAGAGTCCACCCACCGCGGCCAGAAGGCCGGATAGCACATAGGCCGTGAACTTGGCCTGCTTGACCGGCACGCCCGACATGTAGGCCGCGGCCTCGGATGATCCCGCCGCGTAGGCGGCGCGCCCGATGACCGAGCGGCTGAAGGGAAGCCAGACCACCAGCACGACGCCCAGAAGCGCGACGAAGCTCATCGGCAGCAGGCCGAAAAGCTTGCCCGTCATGATGTCGGCCAGTGTCTCGTTGACCGAGCCGCCCGGAAAGGGCCGCAACAGCAGCGCCAGCCCATAGAAGACCGCGCCGGTGGCGATGGTGGTGACGATGGGCTGCAGCCGCCCGAAGATCACGATGGCGCCGTTCAGCGCCCCGCACAGCGCCCCCGAGAGCAGGACGCCGGCAATGCCCAGTGTCGTCGTGGCCGCCGAGCCGACCACGATCCAGGAGGCGAGGCAGTTGGCCAGGATGAGGATCATGCCGACCGACAGGTCGATCCCGGCGGTGATGATCACGAAGGACTGGGCCATGGCCACGAAGGCCAGCAGCGTGGCCTTGTTGGCGGCCGTCTGGACCACGTTCGCGGTGAAGCCGGCAGGGTGATTGCTGACATAAAGCACGAACATGGCCGCGAACAGGGCAATGGCCAGAAGCGTGCCCTTGTTCTCCGTGTACCAGTAGCGCCACTCGCTCATTGGGGATGGGACCCTTCGATGTTGAGCGCGCTGGCGATCAGCGCATGTTCCGTGATGGCGTCGCCCTTCAGCTCCCGGCTGATCTTCCCGTCATACATGACCAGCACGCGGTCGCAGCAGCCGATCAGCTCGTCATAGTCCGTCGAGTAGAACAGGATGGCGACGCCCTGCCCGGCGAGCCGGCGGAGCAGCGCATAGATCTCCTGCTTGGTTCCGACGTCGATGCCGCGAGTCGGATCGTTGAGCAGGACCACGCGCGGATCGTTCATAAGCCATTTCGCAATGACGACCTTCTGCTGGTTTCCGCCCGAGAGCGAGGATACGGGCAGCCCGGTGTCTGCAACCTTGATCGACAGCAGCTCGATCATCTCGCGGATCTTCCTGTCGGCAAGGTCGCGGTCGATGATGCCGGCGGTCGAGATCCGGTCGAGCGCGGAGAAACACAGATTGTCGGCGACCGACATGGGCAGCATCAGTCCTTCGGTCTTGCGGTCCTCCGGGATCAAGGCGAGGCGGTGCCGGGGGGATTTCGCCGAAGCCGGGTCGGACAGCGCACCGGGCCCGCCATTGAGGTCGACCTGGCCGCTGACGCCGCGCAGGGCCCCGAACAGGGCCAGGAGAAGCTCGCGCTGGCCCTGGCCGTCGAGGCCGCCGAGGCCCACGATCTCGCCCGGATGAACGTCGAGGTCGATGTCCCGTAGGCGCGTCGTCCAGGACAGGCCGTGGCAGGACAGCGCCGGTACGCCGCGCGGCTGCTCCGGCAGCTTCGGCGGGAAGACGTTCTTGTATTCGCGTCCGATCATGAGCTCGACGACTTCGGTATCCGACTTGGTTCCCGCCTCGTAGGTCGCGATCTTGCGGCCGTTGCGGAACACGGAGCAGTCATCCGCCAGCTCGGCGATCTCGTGCATCCGGTGCGAGATATAGACGATCGCGATGCCCTGGCTCCTCAGCCGCTTGATGACCGCGAAGACATTCGCCACATCCGCCGCTGTGAGGGCCGAGGTGGCTTCGTCGAGGATCAGGACCCTGGGAGACCGGGCCAGCGCCTTGGCGATCTCCACCAGCTGCCGGCGGGACAATGACAGGTCCTTGACGAGAGCGGATGGGTGAATGTCGCCGGCGCCGGCTTCGGCCAGCGCCTTTTCCGCCAGCTGTCGCTGCGACCGGCGGTCGATCAGCCCGAGCCGCGTCGGCGGATTGCTGATGATGATGTTGTCGGCCACGGTGAGATCGGGAATGAGCGACAATTCCTGGAACACGCAGACGATGCCGGCCTGGTTGGCGGCGCCCGGACCCGGGAAGCTCGCGGGCCGGCCGTCGAGCAGCATCTCGCCCGTGTCGGGTGTCACGACGCCGGCCATGATCTTGATGAGGGTCGACTTGCCGGCGCCATTCTCGCCGAGAATGGCGTGGATGCGGCCGGGCATGATGTCGAGGTCCGCGTCAACCAGCGCGGTCACGCCGCCGTACCGCTTGGATACGCCCCGCATGGAAAGGACAGGCTTTGTCATCGGACCTCGCGAGACAGGAAGGCCGTACCGCGAGCCCCAGGCTCGCGGCACGACCGGAACCAGAGGGGAGGCTACTGGTTCTCTTTCGTCTGGCCCATGATTTCCTGCGCCGTGAAGTTGATGCCGCAGGTCGGGAAGGAATTGCCCACGAAGAAGTTGTCGGACTGGTCGGGATAGTAGTCCTGGCCTTCCTTGAAGTTCGGATCTTCCACGATGGCGGTCGGCAGCTTGATCGACTGCGGCACCGTCTGTCCGTCAAGGGCGGCAAGCGCCACCTTGATGGCGACGGCAACCTGCGCCGGTCCGGTTCCGGCCGACGAGCACTTCAGTCCCTCGCCAGCATACTTGGCGCAGAACTTGCGGAAGCCGTTCTCGGTCTCGCCGCCGAAGGGCACAAAGGGATGCTTGGCGTCGATCATGGCCTGGACCACGCCGGTGTCGCCGCCCTGCGCCGTGATTCCGGCAAACGGGCCGTTGGTGGTGATGGCATCGGCCGAGACCTTCTGGGCCACGCCGTCATCCCACTTGCCCACGACTTCCGTCACCTCCCATTTCTTGCCGCTGGCGTCGAGCGTCTCGTGGATGCCGTTGTGGCGGTCGGTGTCCACCGAGGTTCCGGCGACGCCGCGCACCTCGAGGATCTTGCCGCCGTCCGGGATGTGCTTGATCAGCCAGTTGGCCCAGAGCACGCCCAGGCCCTTCTGGTCGACGTTCACGTTGATCGCGTCCTCGGTATCCAGGATGTTGTCGAAGGCGACCAGGACGACGCCGGCTTCCTTGGCGCGCTTGATGACGGGGCCGAAGGCCGTCGGGTTCTGGGCGTTGACCACGATGGCGTCATAGCCGGCATCGATGAAGTTGTTGATGGCCGAGATCTGCGCAGGCACGTCCTCGCCGGTCGAGACGACCTTGAATTCCTTCAGCTTGGCCGCAACCTCGGGCTGGGCCGCATAGGCCTTGGCGGTCTGGATCATCTGGATGCGCCAGGTATTGGCGATATAGCCGTTGGCCAGCGCGATGCGGTATGGGCCTTCCTTCTTTGGAAACTGGTAGAACTTGGTTTCCGAGGACCATGGCACCATGCAGTTGGCATCGGTGGCCGGGCCGCTGACGGTCTCGAAGGCCGATGCCGCCGAGACGAAGCTCGTGAACAGGGCAAGGGCGGCACCCGCAAACAGCAAGCCGGATTTCTGCTTCAATACGCTCATCTTGTTCCTCCCAGAACTGCGCCGTGTATCCTTGTCAAAGCGCCTTCAGCCACGGCTCGTGAAAAGCTGTGCGCGACAAAACCTTATCAGAGGTGACAGCGCTGTCAATTGAGGTTGTCGGGATTCCAACGATTCGTTGCAGTGCGGGGCAATTGTCGATTATATCGACAGCACGGCAAGACTCGAAGGCGTCATGAGTACGGAGAAAAAATCCAAGAAACGCATAACGTTAGACGACGTTGCGCGGCTCGCGCGGGTCAGTCCGATCACGGTTTCGCGCGCCCTGCGCGACCCGGACAAGGTCTCGGCCGTGCTGCGGCGCAGGATTGATGGCGCTGTCATGAGATTGGGCTATGTGCCCAACGTCGCCGCCAGCCGGCTGGCGTCCGCCCGCAGCCACACCATCGGGGTGATCGTGCCCACCCTCTACAACGTGATCTTCGCCGAATACCTGCAGGCGATCCACGAGGTCTTCCTGCCCGTGGGCTTCCAGGTCCTGGTCCTGAACAGCCGCTATTCGCAGCAGGAGGAAGAGGGTGCCATCCGCACGCTGCTCGGCCAGCGCGTCGAGGCGATCATCATCGTGGGCGTGAACCACACGCCGCTGGCGCGGCGCCTGCTGGAGCAATCGCGCATTCCGGTGATCGAGACCTTCCAGATCTCGCAACAACCGGTCGGCATCAACATCGGATTGGACCAGGTGGCGGCCGGCCACGCCGCAACGGCCACGCTCCTGGGCTTCGGCTATCGGCGCGTCGGGTTCTTCATGGGCCAGCGCGACGAGCGGGCGGTCGAGCGCCTCAGTGGCTACACCCGGGCGATGACCGACGCCGGACTTGGCGACCGGATCCAGGTGGTGTCGGTGGACAGGCCAAGCTCCATCGCGCTCGGTGCGCGGCTCATGTCGTCGCTGGTGGACAGGCAGGAGGTTCCCGAAGCGCTCTTCTGCATCGACGACAACCTCGCGCTCGGCGCCCTGCAGGAGTGCCGCAGGATCGGGCTCCGCGTTCCGGCCGACATCGCCATCGTCGGATTTCACGACCTGGAATTCTCTGCCTTTTCCTCGCCGTCGCTGTCCTCGGTGGCGACCCGGCGCTACGAGATGGGAAAGCTTGCCGCGGAGAGAGTCCTGCGCCTGCTCAGCACTGCACTTCCCGCAACGGAAGAGACCGTCGATCTCGGCTACGACATGGTGCTTCGGCAATCGACCCCGGCGCGCACGCCGTGAGTCCTGGGCCACCCGGCGCGATCGTCCGCCTGCGCTATTCCCGGCGATAGGCCGTGCCCAGCATGGCTGGCGCGCCTGCATGGCTGCGCCGCACGGCGAGGGCCAGGATGGCGACCAGGTAGGGAAGCGCCAGCATGAACTGGTAGGGAACGGTGATTCCGATGCCCTGGATCTGAAGCTGCAGGGCATCGAGGAACGAAAAGAACAGCGTGGCCACCAGAATGGGCACCGGCCGCCACATGCCGGCAATGACGATGACGATGGCGAGCCAGCCGCGGCCGTTGGTCATGTCCGGCGCGAAGCGCGCGGCGGAGGCCACGGTGAGGAAGGCGCCGGCCAGTCCCGCCATGGCGCCCCCGAAGACCACCGCCGCATACTGGCGGCCGCGCACCGAGAGCCCCTTGATGTCGAGTGCCTTTGGATTCTCGCCGGCGCAGCGCAGGTCGAGGCCGGGCCTTGTCCGATAGAGGAAGTACCACACGGCGGGAACCGACAGCAGCGCCACGTAGGTCAGCGACTTCTGCTCGAACAGCACCGGACCGACGAAGGGGATATCGTGCAACAGTGGGATCGGCACGGGCTCGAAGATGGGAGTCGCGGGAATCTGGCTTTCCCCCTTGAAGGCGGCGCGCAGCCAGTAGACCGAGAGGCCCGAGCCCAGGAGGTTCATGGCGAGGCCGGTCACGATCTGCTCCACCTGGAGCGTGATCACGAGGACCGCGAAGAGCAGGCTCATCATGGCGCCGGTGAGCAGGGCGGCGGCAACGCCCATCCACAGGCTGCCGCTGGCATGGGCCGCAAGATAGGCGGTGAGCGCCGCCATCAGCATGGTGCCCTCGAGCCCCATGTTGTAGACGCCGCTGCGCTCGGCGACGAGTTCGCCGATGGCCGCGAGAAGCAGGGGCGTCGCGATGCGCACCGTGGCGGCGAGCATGCTGACGATCACGCTGGTCTGCAGCAGGTCAGCGAGCATGGGTCACCCGCCGCAGGCGCAGACTTGAGGCCGCCCAGCCTGCGAGATAGCACAGCAGCAGGATGGCCTCGACGGCATAGATCAGGGCCGAGGGAACCCCGGTCTTGACCTGCATGAAGGTTGCGCCGGTGACGAGGGCGCCGAAGGCCACCGCCGCGGCGACGACGCCCCAGGCATTGAGCTGGCCGAGAATGGCCACGATGATGCCGGTATAGCCATAGCCCGAAAGCGCGCCGGCCTTGAGCCGGTAGTGAACGCCATAGACCTGCGCGACGCCGGCAAGCCCGGCAAGTGCGCCCGAGATGATCATCACCATGAGAATGACGCGCGCCGGCCGGGTGCCCTGGACTTCCAGCGCACGGAGGTTCGAACCGGCGGCGCGGATCTCGTAGCCCACCGGTGTCCGGGTCATGAGAATCTGCACCGCGGCCGCCGCGGCGAGTGCGAGCAGGAAACCCGCATGCAGGCGCGACTTGCCGAAGAGCAGCGGCAAGAGGCTCGCCTCGTCCATCTTGGCGGTTTGTTCGAAGAAGGCGCCCGGCTCGCTCCACGGCCCCTGCAGCAGCAGGAGCGAGAGCGCATAGACGATGATGTAGTTGAGCATCACCGTGGAGATCACCTCGTCGACATTGAAACGTGTCTTGAGGACGGCGGCGATGCCGGCGTAGAGGCCGCCACCCGCGAGCCCGCCCAAGATCACCACCGGGATCTGGATCGCGGCCGGGGCTCCGGCAAGACCGTGCTGGCACCAGTAGGCGAACATCGCTCCGGCGAAGACCTGGCCTTCCGCGCCGATGTTCCAGACGCGTGCCCGGAAGGCCACGGCGGTGGCCAGTCCGGTGAAGATGAGAGGCGTCGCGCTGACCAGCGTCTCGGTGGCGCTCCGCCACGAGCCGAGCGAGCCCTTCAGGAGGGCCGCGAAGGCCGCCAGCGGACTGGCACCGGCCGCACGGAACAGCAGGGCGCTCAGCAGCACAGCCAACACGAGGGCGACGGCAATCGACAGGGCCCGCCGCGCCGGGCTCGCGTCGGCGCGCTCCACGCGCCAGCCGAGACGGTCCAGCCCGCTCATGCCGCCTTCACGCCCGCCATCAGGCGCCCGATCGCCGCCCGGTCGAAGGCACCGCGCGCGAACGTGCCCATGATCTCGTGACCGAACATCACGGCGATCCGGTCGCTCAGCGCGATCAGGTCGTCAAGCTCCTCGCTGACCAGGATCACGGCACAGCCGGTGGTCCGCCTGGCCAGGATTTCACCATGGATGAACTCGATAGCGCCCACGTCCACGCCGCGTGTCGGCTGGTTGCACAGCAGGAGCGCGGTCGCCTTCGCGAATTCGCGCGCGATGATGACCTTCTGCGCATTGCCGCCCGACAGGCGCCCGCAGGACTGCTCAGGCCCGGTGGCGGCAATGGCATAACGCTCGATCATTGCCGCGCCGTTGGCCGCGAGGGCTGCGCCATCGAGCAAGGGTCCCCGCCGCCAGCGGCGCTGCCACTGCTGCCCGAGCACCAGGTTCTCCGCGATGCTGAAGTCCCGCGCCAGGCCGTCGCGGAAGCGGTCGCTCGGCACATGGCCCACGCCCCGCCGTGCAACGGCGCCCGCGTCCAACCCGGTGAGGACTTCGCCATCGAGCACGATGCGGCCGCCGCGCGGCGGCCTCAGGCCGGCGATGGCCTCGAGCAGCTCGTCCTGGCCATTGCCGGCCACGCCGGCGATGCCGAGGATTTCCCCCGCCGCCACATCGAGGTCGATGGCCGAGATCAGGCTGCCCCGCGCGGCACTCAGCGACAGGCCGCGGATCGAAAGGCGCTGTTCCTGCCCCGCCGCCCCATCGCGTGCCGCCACGGGATGCACGGCGCGCCCCACCATCAGTTCGGTCAAGGCGTCGCGGCTGGTTCCGGCGGTGGCGAGTGTGGCCACCAGCCTGCCCTTGCGCAGCACGCTCACCCGGTCGGAGCGCATCACCTCGTTCATCTTGTGGGTGATGAGAATGATCGAGATGCCCGATGCCTTCAGCTGCGCGATGAGACCGAAGAGGCGTTCCGACTCCTGCGGGGTCAGGACGGCGGTCGGTTCGTCGAGGATCAGCAGGCGCGCGCCAAGATACAGCGACTTGACGATTTCAACCCACTGCATCTCGCCCACGGCCAGGCTGGAGACCGGTCGGTCGACGTCGATCTCGAGTCCCAGGCGCCGGCACAGCGCGCCGATCCGGTCCCGCGCCGCCGCCAGGTCGAGCCGCAGTCCGGTACCCGTTCCCACCACGATGTTCTCGAGCACCGAGAAGCTGGGGACCAGCACGAAATGCTGGTGCACCATGCCGATTCCGGCCCGGATCGCGTCGGCGGGGCTGCGCAGGTCGAGTCTAGCGCCATCGATGCGGATTTCGCCGGCATCTGGCAGGACGAGGCCATAGAGGCAGGCCGACAGCGTCGACTTGCCGGCGCCGTTTTCGCCCAGCAGGCAATGAAGCTCGGCCGGCTGCACGCTGAGCGAGATATCGCCATTCGCCAGCACCGATCCATAGCGCTTCGTCAGGCCGCGGACCTCCAGCCGTGGCGCGATGCTGTGGACGGCGGCCAAGCCTGCCAGCCTCCTGCGTGGTCGCTGCGGCCGGCCTATTCCGACTTCACCTCGTCCAGCTTGAGTTCAACCGCCTTGGCGCCGCTCTTGATGGCGGCGGTCGACTCGTCCACGATCTTCTTGACCTCGGCCGGCAGCTTGGAGGCCCAGCCGCTGCCGATGACCACGTCACCCGAACCCTCCTTCCAGCTGAACCACTTGGGGTCTTTCGGCGCATCGAACTTGGCGCCGGTGGTCTTGGCGGTCCACCACTGGTCGATCACCCAGTCGATCTGCGGATCCCAGTTCACGATTGCCGAGGCCACAACCGACTTGGGCGCGAAGCTGGACATGTCGACGTAGTTTCCGAAGCAGCCGATCTCCTTCTGCTCGCAGACCTCGAAGGTTCCCGACATCTGGTAGATCATGTCAGCGCCGGCGGCGATCTGCGCCGAGGTCGCCTCGTTGGCCTTGGTCGGGTCATACCACGACTGGATGTAGGTGACCTTCTGCTTCACGTCGGGATTCACCGCCTTGGCGCCCGCGAAGAAGGCGTTGAGCTGGTCGTTGGTGTCTTCGGCCGGATAGGTCGAGACCGCGCCGACGACATTCGACTTCGTCAGCTTGCCGGCCATCTCGCCCATCACATAGGCGGGTTCGTGGGCGTGCACGAAGACCCAGTAGGCGTTGCCTCCCAGCCCGCGGTTGCCCGACCCGGACATCACGAACATGATGTCGGGGAACTCGTCCTTGAGCTTCTCGATGGCATCGGCATAGGCCGTGTCGCCGAAGAGAATGTCGTATTCACCGGTCTCGGCATAGGTGCGGAACACCTGCTCGGCATTGTCATAGACGTTCTCGGTATAGTCCACCTCGACGTCGAGACCATGCGGCTTGGCCGCGATGACCCGGTTCATCGAATTGACGAAGGACGTTTCCCACGGTGATTCCTTGCCCGCCGACAGGATGCCGGCAATCTTCAGCTTGGTCGGATTGTCGGCCAGTGCGGCGGCGGTCATGGCGAGGATCGCCGCGCAGGCGCCGAACAGGACAGTTGCGATCTTGGTGTTCATCGTCTCCTCCTTCTTGTCGGTGATTGGGCAGTGTCAGAACGGCGCATAGACCGGATCGACCACCTTGAGGTCGATGCAGTCGATGGCGCCAAGGTCGGTGATGGCATAGTCGGGAATGGCGGTGATCTGAAGCACGAACATGTACATGAAGGGCCAGGGCAGCTGGCAGCCAAGGGCCCGGGCGGCTTCGTCGAGCGCGGTTTCACGTTCAGCCATCTCCTGCGGGTCGAGGTCGGACACGATGCCGCCGATGGGCAGCGGCAGGAACGACGTGACCTTGCCCTTGTCCACCACAACCTGCCCGCCATTTCCGGCAATGATGTGGTTGATGGCCACCGCCATGTCCTCGGGATTGGTCCCGACACAGACGATGTTGTTGTCGTCGGGCGCCGTCGAGGTGGCGAGCGCGCCCGACCTCAGTCCGAATCCCGACATGAAGGCCACCGGTCGGTTGCGGGTGCGCCCATAGCGCTCGACCACCGTCACATACTGCACATCCTGTGACGGATCGGCCTGGATGATGCCATCGACTGCCGCCAGCGTCACGTCGCGCCGCTTGCGCACGAAGATCTTCTCCGGCGTCACGGCCATCGCCATCACCTTGGCGCGCGAGCCCTGTCCCTTGCCGCGGACCAGCAACTCGTCCGGCCTCACCGGATCGACCTTGAACGTCCGCATGAGGCGGTCCGACCGGGGTGGCGGATCCAGCTTCCCGATGATGCGGCCGTCCTCGGCCGCCATCCGGCCATTGGTCATCACGCGGCGCACCCGGAAGTCGCGCAGGTCGTCGACGAACACGATGTCGGCGGAGCGTCCGGGCGCCAGGACACCCACCTTGTGATCGATGCGCAGCGCCTCGGCGCCGTTGATGGTCGCCATCTGGATCGCTGCCATGGGTGCGATGCCCATGCCGATCGCCATGCGCACCATGTTGTCGAGATGGCCGCGCACGAGGATGTCGCTTGCCACCACGTCGTCGGTGCAGAAGCTGATGCGCCGCGTGGCCCTGATGCCCATCTCGGTGACGACGCGCAGGTTCTCGGTCAGGAAATGCGAGATCGAGGATTCACGGATGACCACATGCATGCCGTTGCGCAGCTTCTCGAGGAATTCCTCGGCCGTGTAGCTTTCGTGGTCGGCGCGCACGCCCGACTGGAGATAGGAATTGAGCTTGGGGCCTCGTGCCATGGGGCTGCAGCCCAAGACCGGCAGGCGGCTCTTCTCGGCGATCTCGAGTGCGGCGAGTACCTTCTCGTCCATCTCCTGGACGAATTCGCGGACCGTTTCCCAGATACCGACGCATTCCGGCCAGTGATGCGTGGCGCGATGATCCTCGGGCCCGAAGTAGTGCCCGACATTGGACACGGGAAGCGTATAGGGCGTCTTGCAGGGCGCGCCCCAGAACACCTTGAGCGGACTCTGCGCCGCCTCGTCGAGAAACTCGCGCGCGCCCTCGACGCCCGCCGCCACCAGGATCTGGTCCAGGCCCGACACGATCGCCGTGGTTCCCAGCGGCACCACCGCCTTGGCGAAGCTGGTGATCGACATCTTGGAGCATTCGACATGCAGATGGCCGTCGATCATGCCGGGGCAGAGATAGGCTCCCTGTGCATCGATGACCTCGGTCTCCTTGCCGACGTATGGCGTGACATCGCCGATCGCCATGATGCGCGCGCCGTAGATGGCGATGTCGGCCGGGTAGATCTCCTCGGAGGCGACGTTGACCAGCTTGCCGTTGCGCACGATGCGGTCGGCCTTGATCTCGGCGCGGCCGGCGCGGATGTAGTCCCGAAACTGCGGCAATTCTCTCTCCTGCGATTGCTAGTATACGGTATACCCCAACTTCGCCCAGAGACGCCGGAAGGCGATCGACCAGGCGTCGGCCAGGATATGGGCCTCGGCCCGGAGATCCATGGGGATCTCCTCGGGCTGCTGGGACTCGACGATCCAGCGATCCTCCTCGTTCACCGCCTGCTGGAAGGCGATCCAGTCCGCGATGGGCTGGTCGAGGTCGTAGTCGCGCGCCTTGGCGATGAAGATGCGCGACCTGGCGGCCGAAACCGGCGATACGGCGTCATAGATGTATTCGTGCCGACCATCGGGGCTGGCAATGGTGAGCGCCGAGCTGAAGGGCAGCGCATAGTCGTAGTCGTAGCGCATGACGGTGGCGGGCGCTGCGGTGGCACTGAAGGTGTCGCGGTCGATCTGGTTCACCGGCAGCGACCGCCGCAGCCCGAATTCCGTTGCCGTCACGTCGTGCGGGGCCACGAGGGGATCGTCGGGATTGCCGAAGGTGCCGGCATGGACATAGGCAAAATGCGCGACGTCGTTGAAGTTCTCGACGTGGCGGAAGGCCGAGCAGGCCCAGTCGGCGGGCGCAAGGCTGACGGTCTGCAGGCCCGGCATGTCAAGTGCCGGCCAGTGAGGGAGTGGCGCGCGCGGCTCCCCGGACAGGCAGCACCACACGATGCCGTAACGCTCCGCCGCCAGATGCGTGGCGAGATGCAGCCGGGCCGGAATGACCGCGCCGGGTCCGGCCGCGGGGATGGCAACACATCGCCCCGACCCGTCGAAGCGCAGTCCGTGATAGGGGCAGACCAGGGTGCCGTCCGCGATCGCGCCTCTGGAAAGGGGCGCACCGCGATGGATGCAGACGTCGTTGGCGATGGCGACCGTGCCATTTACCCGATAGACCACCAGCCGCTGGTCGAGGAGCTGGACGGCGACGGGCCTCGTCGTGACCTCCGCCGAATAGGCGACCGGATGCCAGAAGGAGGCAAGCAGACGCCAGCTGCCTTCGGTGAAGCTTGATGCGCGTGGCGGAGTGAGGACTCCCTGCGCCATGATCTCGTCGGTCTCCGCGCCCTGATCTTGCCAGTCGAAATATTCCCGGACTATGTTGTCCACGCAATAGGATATTGATGCCGATCCGTTGGACGATTTGTCCAGAATCCTGAACGAACCATGGATTTCGATGCAATCGACAGCTTCATCAAGGTGGCGGAGACGCAGTCGCTCTCGCAGGCCGCCAGGCTGCATCGATTGCCGAAATCGAGCTTGAGCCACAAGATCCGCCAGCTCGAGGACCGGCTGGGCGTGGCGCTCTTCGTGCGCGAGGGCCGCGACATGGCGCTGACCGACGCAGGCACCGAATTCCTCGCCCACGCCTACCGGATCCAGGAAAGCTGCGATCATGCCGAGGCGGCGGTCAATGCGATGCGCCACGAGATCGGCGGCACGCTGACCATCGGCTCGACCGGCGAATTCGGCACCACCTTCACCTCCGAGCTGCTCTTCGCCTTCCGCGAACGCTATCCGCAGGTGAGGATCGACGTGATCTTTCTCACCCCGGGCCTGCTCTTCACGCCGGACCGCATCCGTGCGCTGGACGGGATCTTCTTCTGGGGCGAACCGTCGCGGATCGACTATGTGGCCAGGCCTCTGGCCCAGGCGAGCTACGGACTTTACGCGAGTCCCGCCTATCTGCTGGCCCAGGGAACGCCGCGTAGCCCCGCCGAGCTCCATGACCATCGCGGCATTTCCTACCGCATGCCGACCGGGTTGCAGAGCTGGCACCTCAAGCGCGAGCCGGAAGTCGCCGACGTGCTTCCAGGTGCCATGTGCACCGCCAACGACTACTGGATGATCAAGTATTTCGCCGTCGCCGGAGAAGGCATCGCCTATCTGCCCGACTTCTTCACGGCGATCGAGTGCGAGCGCGGCCACCTGGTGCCCGTCCTGCCGGACTGGCGCTCGCCCGAGGTGCCGATCAATCTTCTCCACCCGCGCCAGCGTTATGTGTCGCGCCGCTTTGCCGCCTTCCAATCTTTCTGCATCGAATTCTACCAGCGCCAGGCCGCCCACTACGTGCCGCGTTACTGCGTCGAGGTGGTGCGCTTCCCTGGCCAGACATCATGACTGCAAGGAACATCCCATGCTGAAGACCTGGCCCGAAGCGGCCCACCGCCTGATCGACACCGCCATGGGCCGCGCGCCCGCCGACCTGGTGATCCGCAAGGGCCGCTGGGTGAACGTGCATTCGGGCGAGATCATCGATGGCACGGACATCGCCATTGCCGCCGGGCGCTTCGCCTATGTCGGGCCCGACGCCACCCACTGCATCGGCAAGGGCACCGAGGTCATCGAGGCGAATGGCCGATATCTGGTGCCGGGCCTCTGCGACGGTCACATGCATGTCGAGAGCGGCATGGTGACCGTCACCGAATTCGCCCGCGCCGTCATTCCGCACGGCACGACCACGATGTTCATCGACCCGCACGAGATCGCCAACGTACTCGGCCTGCCGGGCGTCAGGCTCATGCACGACGAGGCCATGGCCATGCCGGTCAATGTCTTCGTGCAGATGCCGTCCTGCGTGCCGAGCGCGCCGGGCCTCGAGAATCCGGGCGCCACGCTGGGCCCCGACGAGGTGCGCGAGGCCATGCAGTGGCCCAACATCATCGGGCTCGGCGAGATGATGAACTTCCCGGGCGTCATCGCCGCCGACGCCAAGATGCTGGCAGAGATCGCCGCGACCCAGAATGCCGGCAAGACGGTGGGCGGCCACTATGCCTCGCCCGACCTCGGCCGGCCCTTTCACGCCTATGTGGCGGGAGGTCCCGCCGACGATCACGAAGGCACCCGCGCAGAGGATGCGGTGGCGCGCGTGCGCCAGGGCATGCGCGCCATGCTGCGCCTCGGCTCCGCCTGGTTCGACGTCGCAGCGCAGATCAAGGCCGTCACCGAACAGGGGCTCGACCCGCGCAGCTTCGTTCTGTGCACGGACGACAGCCATTCCGGCACGCTGGTCAACGACGGGCACATGAACCGCGTCGTCCGCCACGCCATTTCGCTCGGCCTCAGGCCGGTCACCGCCATCCAGATGGCCACGCTCAACACGGCCCAGCATTTCGGCCTCGAGCGCGAGCTTGGGTCGATCACGCCGGGGCGCCGCGCCGACCTGATCCTGACGTCTGACATCGTGGCCCTGCCGATCGACATGGTGATCGCGCGCGGCCGCGTTCTCGCCGAGAACGGCAAGCTGACCGCCGACATCCCGGCCTTTCCCTATCCCCGGTCGGCGCGCCAGACCATGAACATGAAGCGCGCGCTCACGGCCCGCGACTTCGACGTCGTGGCGCCGAAGGGCCGTAACCAGGTCGACGTCCGTGTCATCGGCGTCATCGAGAACCAGGCGCCGACCAAGGCGCTGCAGAAGACGCTGAAGGTGGAGTCGGGCCTGGTCGAGATGGACCGGGCGGGCGACGTCTGCCAGATCGCGCTCGTCGAGCGTCACCGCGCCACCGGCAAGGTGGTCAATGCCTTCGTCTCGGGCTTCGGCTACACCCGCGACTGCGCGCTCGCCTCGACCGTCGCGCACGACAGCCATCACATGATCGTGGTCGGCACCAACAAGGAGGACATGGCCCAGGCCGCCAACATCCTGAAGGAGATCGGCGGCGGCCTCGTGCTGGTCGCCGGGGGCCAGGAGCTGGCCCGGGTCGAGATGCCGATCGCGGGCCTCATGTCGGACGAGCGCGCCGAGATCGTCGCCGCCAAGGCGGGCAAGCTGGTCGCGGCCATGAAGGCCTGCGGTTGCAACCTGAACAACGCCAACATGCAGCACTCGCTGCTGGCGCTGGTGGTGATTCCGGAGCTGCGCATCTCCGACGAGGGGCTGATCGACGTCACCACCTTCCAGAAGGTCGACGTCTTCGTGTGACGGCGGCTCAGTCGGCCACCACCGCTTCCGCGGCGTGGCGCGCCGCCGAGCGCAGTGGCTGTTCCTTCATCCACAGGATGAAGCAGAAGGCGATGGCGAAGCCGATGGCGGTGGCCGCGAAGATGGCCGTGAAGCCGCCTTCGCCTTGTCCGGCACCGGAGGCATTGAGCAGGGCGCCGAAGATGGCGACGGTCACGGCGCTTCCCAGCTGGCGGAAGAAGTTCATCGTGCCGGTCGCGGTGCCGAGCTGATGCAGCTCGACGGCGTTCTGCACGACGACTGTCGTGGTCGGCAGCACGGTGCCGAGGCCGACGCTGATCAGCGCCAGGATCATCTCGAAGGCCGGCAGCGGCAGCTGGTCGGCGCGAAGGGTCAGCACCACGGCTCCGAGTGTTGCCACCATGAGGCCGATGACCGGAATCCGCTTGTAGTGGGTGATGCGGCCCATCAGCTGGCCGGCGATGGTCGCGCCCACCACCGTGCCGACCATCAGCGGGATCAATCCGAGCCCGGACGCCGCGGTGGTCATGCCGCGCGACGACTGGAAATAGACCGGCAGGTAGATCGACAGGCCGATATAGGCGCCCATGCCGCAGGAGGCGGCGACGGTGGCCCCCGAGACGACCCGGTTGCCCAGGATCGAGAGCGGGATCAGCGGCTCATGTGCCCGGCGGATGCGCCAGACGAACAGCAGCCACAGCGCCAGCGACGCCGCAGCGAGGCCCAGGATCTGCGGCGAGATCCACGCATAGCTGGTGCCGCCCTCATGCAGGGCCAGCATCAGCGTCACCGTGGCGGCGACCAGCAGCACCGCGCCCATTACATCCAGCTCATGTGGCCGCTCGTGGCGCGGCAGGCGCTTCAGCGCCGCATTGCTCAGGATATAGGCAAGGGCCGCGAGCGGCACGTTGATCCAGAAGATCAGGGTCCAGTGCAGGTGCTGGGTGAAGAAGCCGCCGAGCGTGGGTCCGAGCAGGCTCGACAGCAGGAAGACGCTGGCGAAATAGATCTGGTAGCGGCCGCGCTCCTTCGGCGCCACGATGTCGGCGACGATGGTCTGGGCCAGCGAAATGAGGCCGCCGCCGCCCAGGCCCTGCAGCGCGCGGGCCGCGATCAGCCAGATCATGCTCGGCGCCAGCGCGCAGGCGACCGAGCCCAGCGCGAAGACCGCGATCCCCAGCGTGAGTGCGGCCCGGCGTCCCTTGATGTCGCTGTACTTGCCATAGAGCGGGGTGACTGCCGTGGCCGTCAGCAGGTAGATGCTGGCGACCCAGGAGATGGCATCGAACCCGCCGAGTTCGCCGGCGATGGCCGGCAGCGCGGCCGCGATGATGGTCTGGTCCAGCGCCCCCAGGAACATGGCGACGCCCACGCCGATCACGATGGTGCGGATGTCGGCATGGGACATGTGGGTGGCGGCGGTGCGGCTCATGAGGATCCTTGCCTGCGGCATCTGGCGCCACTGTGGTCTGGCGCCGCCTGCCGATGTTTCGGGTAGATGATTTAAACCCTGAACCGGCAGGGGCAAGACAATCACCTGCGCGCCGCAGGCCGGGCCGCCATGCGCCACCCCGATGCCGCATCCGGGCCAACTTGCCTTGGATATCCGGCGAAGCGTCGTGCCGACTCAGCAAATCCATGTTATGGGCCAAATTGGTCTCAACCTGATTCTCGGGAGTTTCACATGGCAAGAAAGCCTGCTCGCAAGACCGCCTCGAAGCGCAAGCCCGCAAAGGCCAAGGTGGCCAGGAAGCCGGCCAAGGCGGCCGCAAAGTCCAAGTCTGCCAAGTCCAAGGCCACCAAGAAACCTGCGACGTCAGCCGCCAGGAAGCCGGCGAAGTCCGCGAAGGCGGCGCCGCGCAAGGCCAAGGCAGTCGCAAGGAAGCCTGCCGCGAAGCCCCGCAAGACGGCGCCACGTCCCAAGGCCCCGGTGTCGCCCGTGGTCGCGGCCGAGAAGAAGGCCGCTGCCGCTGTCGCCAGGGCACCACACCCCGGGATGATGGGGGACGGCACCGAAGAGCAGAACCTGAACCAGCCGGGCGTGCCGGGCGCGCGGGTGACGGAAGACGACGTCAACGCCGCCTTCAAGAAGCCCTAGGCATTGCGGCATCGATCGTCCGGGAGACCTAGGCCGGGGTGATCTCGGCCAGGAGGTCCTTGGCGTCGACCTGGTCGCCCACCTTCACCAGCAGCCGCTGCAGGGTTCCGGCCCGTTCGGCGCTGACCGCCATCTGCATCTTCATCGCCTCCAGATGGAGGATGACATCGCCCTTAGCCAGGCTGTCGCCCGGCTTGGCCGAGATGGCCACCACCAGGCCTGGCATGGGCGCGCCCAGATGGGCGGGGTTGGCGGAATCGGCCTTCGACCGCGCCTCGCGCAGCGGCTTCTTGGCATGGTCGCGGACCCGGATCGGACGCGGCTGGCCGTTCAGCTCGAAATAGACCGTCACGTAGCCGTCGTCGTCGATCTCGCCCACCGTCGAATAGGAAATGATCAGCGACTTGCCGCGGTCGATCTCGAAGGTGAATTCCTCGTTGGGCGCGAGACCGTAGAAGAAGACCTTGGACGGCAGCACCGACAGGTCCGAATAGGTTGCGACCGACCTGGCGAAGTCGGCGAAGACCTGCGGATACATGAGGAAGCTTGCCAGGTCATTGTCGCCGACGACGCGGCCGGTCTTCTGTTCGGCCAGGGCGCGCTGGTGGCTCAGGTCGGCAGGCGGCATCAGCGATCCGGGCCGCGCGCGATTGGGCGTCTCGCCCTTGAGGATCTTGGCCTGCAGCGCCGGGGGAAAGCCGCCCGGCGGCTGGCCGATGTCGCCGCGGAACAGCGACACCACGGATTCGGGAAAGGCCATCTCCTTCTGGGGATCGGCGATGTCGGCGGCGGTCAGGTTGCCGGTCACCATCATCAGCGCCATGTCGCCCACCACCTTGGATGAGGGCGTCACCTTCACGATGTCGCCGAACAGGCGGTTGACCTCGGCATAGGCCTTGCTCACCTCGGGCCAGCGGTGCTCGATGCCCATGGAGCGGGCCTGTTCGCGCAGGTTGGTGTATTGGCCCCCCGGCATTTCGTGGCGGTAGACGTCGGCCGTGCCCGAGCGGATGTCGCTCTCGAAGCCGACGTAGAGCTCCCGGACCTGGGCCCAGTAGCTGGCGATGGCCTCCAGCGCGTCCGGATCGAACCCCGGATCGCGCGGCGTGCCGCGAAGTGCGGCGGCAATCGAGCCGAGTGGCGGCTGCGACGTGAGCCCGCTCATCGAATCCATCGCGGCGTCCACCACATCGACGCCCGCCTCTGCCGCTGCCAGCACTGTCGCGGCCGACAGGCCGCTGGTGTCGTGGGTGTGGAAGTGGATGGGAATCGCGATCTCCGATTTGAGCGTCGAGAACAGCAGCCGCGCGGCCGCCGGCTTGAGCAGGCCGGCCATGTCCTTGATGCCCAGGATGTGGGCGCCTTCCTGTTCCAGCTCGCGCGCGATCCGGACATAGTAGCCGAGGTCATACTTGGGCCGCGACGGGTCGAGAATGTCGCCCGTGTAGCAGACGGCTGCCTCGAGCAGTTTGCCCGAGCGCAGCACGGCCTGCATCGCCACCTTCATGTTCTCGACCCAGTTCAGCGAGTCGAAGACGCGGAACACGTCGATCCCGGAACGGGCCGCGCGGTCGACGAAATACTCCACGACATTGTCCGGATAATTTGTGTAGCCCACGGCATTGGCCGAGCGGAACAGCATCTGCAGCAGGTGGTTGGGCATGGCCGCGCGCAGGCGGGCGAGCCGCTCCCAGGGATCCTCCCGCAGGAAACGCATGGCGACGTCGAAGGTGGCGCCGCCCCAGCATTCCACCGAGAACAGGTCCGGCAGCAGCACCGCATAGGCCGGCGCGATCCGCACGATGTCGTGGCTGCGCATGCGGGTGGCCATCAGCGACTGGTGCGCGTCCCGCATCGTCGTGTCCGTCATCAGCAGGCGCTTGCTGGCCAGGACCCAGTCGGCCACCGCCTTCGGCCCCTGGCGCTCCAGCATGTCCTTGAGTCCCGGCCCCGGCGTCGTGCCGCGCACGTCGGGTGCCGCCGCCGCGTGGAAACGGGCCGGCCGCACCCGCCCCTTGACCTCGGGGTTGCCGTTGACGATCACCTCGCCGATGAAGCCGAGCAGCTTGGTGGCCCGGTCCTGGCGCTGCGGCAGATCGAAGAGCTCGGGCGTTTCGTCGATGAAGCGCGTCGTGTAGCTGCCCGAAAGAAATTTCGGATGGGCGATCAGTCCCTCGACGAACTGCAGGTTGGTCGAAACGCCCCGGATGCGGAACTCGCGGAGCGCCCGGTCCATGCGGGCGATGGCCTCGGCGGGCGTCGATCCCCAGGCGGTGACCTTTTCCAGGAGCGAGTCGTACCAGCGGGTGACGACCGCGCCCGAATAGGCGGTCCCGCCGTCAAGCCGGATACCGAAGCCGGTGGCGGCGCGATAGGCCTTGATGCGCCCGTAGTCGGGGATGAAGTTGTTGAGCGGATCTTCCGTCGTCACCCGGCATTGCAGCGCATGGCCATTGAGGCGGATCTCGGCCTGCGGCGGCACGCCGGTCTCGCTGGTGCCGAGCCTGCCGCCCATGGCGATGCGGATCTGCGCCTTCACGATGTCGATGCCGGTCACGACCTCCGTGACCGTGTGCTCGACCTGGATCCGCGGGTTGACCTCGATGAAGTAGAAGGCCCCCGTGTCGCTGTCCATCAGATACTCGGCGGTGCCGGCATTCACGTATTGCGCGGCCCGGGCCAGGCGCAGGGCCGAGTCCGTCAGCTCGCGCCGCCGGGCATCGTCGAGATAGGGGGCGGGCGCCCGCTCCACGACCTTCTGGTTGCGCCGCTGCACCGTGCAGTCGCGCTCGTAGAGATGATAGATGTTGCCATGCGTGTCGCCGAGCAGCTGGACCTCCACGTGGCGGGCCCGTTCGACCAGCTTCTCGAGATAGACCTCGTCCTTGCCGAAGGCGGCCTTGGCCTCGGCCCGGGCGGCAGCCACCTGCTCGATCAGGTTGGCTTCGTCGCGGACCACGCGCATGCCGCGGCCGCCACCACCCCAGCTCGCCTTGATCATCACCGGCAATCCCACGGCCTTCGCCTGGGCGAGGATCTGCGCGGGGTCCAGGGGCAGCGGTCCCGTCGCCGGCATGACCGGAACCCCGGCCTTCACTGCCAGCTCCCGCGCCGCCACCTTGTTGCCGAGCAGACGCATGGTGTCCGGGGCGGGGCCGACGAAGACGATGCCATGGCGCGCGCAGGCCTCGGCGAAATCGGGACTCTCCGACAGGAAGCCGTAGCCCGGGTGGATCGCGTCCACGCCGGCGTCCCTGGCGATCCGCATGATGCCGTCGATGTCGAGATAGGCCTGGACCGGGCCCTTGCCCTCGCCCACCAGATAGCTCTCGTCGGCCTTGAAGCGGTGGAGCGAGAAGCGGTCCTCGTTGGAATAGATGGCGACCGTGCGGATGCCCAGTTCGGTCGCGGCGCGGAACACGCGGATGGCGATCTCGCCGCGGTTGGCCACCAGGAGCTTTCCAAATGTCTTCATGTGCGAGCCCCGTGAAGCCAGTCCGCGCAATGTCGCGCCGGGGCGACTTCACAATATCCGGAGAGTGGCCGCAAGTCCGCTGTCAGGCGCGCGCGCTGGCGATGACGCCATCGGCGCGCAGGCGGTCCAGCTCCCGCTGCCCGTAGCCGAGCTCGGCCAGGATCTCGTCGCTGTGCTCGCCCAGCAGCGGCGCCCGCCTCGCCGGCTCGCGTGCCAGCTCCGAGAAGCTCGATGGCAGGCCCGGCGCGAGATAGCGGCCGATGCCGGGCTGGTCGGTCATCGCGAAGAGGGGATTGTCCGGCGAGCAGTCGGGATCCTGTTCCACGGCCTGGCGGAAGCTGCGGTACTCGCTCCAGGTGACGCCCTGCCTGGTGAAAGCCGCGGCGAAGTCATCCACGCGGCGGGCCGCGAACCACGGTTGCAGCAGCGCGGTGATGGCATGCCGCGCCCGGAAGCGTTCGCCCTCCAGCCGGAGATCGACGCCGAGACGGCGCGCCAGATCCTCGCAGGCCGTGCGCGATTCGGTTGCCGCGCAGAGATTGTCCCATTGCCTCAGCGTGAGCGCCACCACCATGACGCGGCGTCCGTCGGCGCAGGGGAAATCCTGCGCATAGGCGCCGTAGAGCGCGTTGCCGAGCTTCGGCCGGTCATAGCCGTTGACCGTGGCCTCGCCGATGATGCCGAGGTTCCCGAGCATGGCGAGTGCCACGTCCTTCAGCGCCAGCTCGACAAGCTGCCCCTTGCCCGTGCGCAGCCGGTGGCGCTCGGCCGCCACGATGCCGAGGGCCGCCTGCTGTCCGGCGATGCAGTCCCAGGCGGGAAGGACATGGCCCACCGGCTCCGTCGAGTCCTCGGCACCGGTCGCGGTGGGAAAGCCGACGGATGGATTGACCGTGTAGTCCACCTGCGGGTTGCCATGCCGGTCGCCGGTGACCGACATCATGATCAGGTCCTCGCGGTGCTTGCGCAGCGCATCGTAGTCGAGCCAGCCGCGGGCGCGCAGGTTGGTGAGGAAGACGCCGCGGTCCGGTCCGGGCGCGCAGATCAGCCGCGTGACGATCTCCTTGCCGGCAGGCGAGGCCATGTCGATGGCGAGGCTGCGCTTGCCCTTGTTCATGCCGGCCCAGAACAGGCTCTGCCCCGTGGCGGTCACCGGCCATCGGCCATGATCGAGGCCGCCGCCGATGCGGTCGATGCGGATCACGTCGGCGCCCATCTGCGCCAGGGTCATGCCGGCGAGAGGCGCCGCCACGAAGGCCGAGGCCTCGATAATCCGCAGCCCGTCCAGAATTCTAGCCATTCGCGCTCCCGTCGTCCGTCCACTGCAGGGAAGCCTGCAGTCCCATGGATCCGCTCGTGGTTCCGGTGAAGAGGTCGACGCCGCCGTCGGCGCGGGCGCGGCCATTGAGCGTCAGGGCACCATGGTCGAACATCGGGCGGATGCCGCGGAACTCGAACCGCGCCGGGCGCCGGCCCGGCGCATGGCGTCTCGCGGCCTCGAAGAGCATCAGCGCCTGAAGCGGGCCATGCACGACCAGCCCGGGATACTTCTCGGTCCCGGTCGCGTAGTCGCGGTCGTAGTGGATGCGGTGGCCGTTGAAGGTCAGCGCCGAGAACCTGAAGAGCAGCACCGGATCGACCGTGACCGTCTCCTGCCAGTCACAAGGGGGCAGTGGCACGGGCTCGGGTGTCACGGGCCGGTCGGGCATGGCGACGTAGACGATGTCCTGCTCCTCCTCGAAGGCGATGCGTCCGTCGGCCCTGATCTCGTGCCGGATCGTGACGAAGGCCATCGGTCCGGTCTTGCCGGTCTTTTCCGCGATCCTGAGGATGGTCGATGTCCGTTCCGCCCTGTCGCCGATGCGGAGCGCGCCATGAAACACGCAGCGGCTGCCGGCCCACATGCGGCGCTCCAGCGCAATGGGCGGCAGGAACCCGCCGCGCCTCGGATGTCCGTCGCTGCCGATCTCGCGCGTTGGCACGACGGGCAGGAAATAGAGCCAGACCCACAGGTCCGGCAGCGGCGTGCCGTGCTGCCACGGCTCGCCGGCATCCTGGTTCAGCGTGGCCGCGAAGGCGCGGGCCGGAAAGCCGAGGATCTCGTCGGCTCTGACTTCCGTGCGTCCGATCCAGGCCTGCAATCCGTTGTCGGTCATTCGGGCTCGTCTGGTCCTGCTGCGGGGCGTCCGGTCGTTCGCGATGACGGCCAGTCTAGCAGAAACGCATCGGCCTGACAGGGCCGGGGCGGCATCATCCCTGGGCCTCTTCGGTCCCGGCCGGCAGCAGCTGCCGCACCGCAACGGCGCAGAGCAGGATGGTCAGCGCCAGGATGATGGCGACCAGGGCGTTGATGTCGGGCGCGAAGCCCAGCCGCATCATGGCCCAGAGCCTGACCGGCAGCGTGCTGTCGGTTCCGGTGACCAGGAGCGTGATCATGGTCTCGTCGAAGGACAGCGCGAAGCCGAGAACCGCGGCCCCGATCAGCGTGCTGCGCAGGTTCGGCAGCAGGATGTGGACGAAGGTCTGCCAGGGCGTGGCGCCGAGATCGGTCGAGGCCTCGATCATGGCGGGTCCCAGCGACTGCAGGCGCATGACGATGGTGCGGTAGGCCAGGGCCTGGATGAAGACCGTGTGCCCGATGATCACCGTGGCCAGCGAGCGCGGGATGCCGGTTTCGCGGAAGAAGATGAGCAGGGCCAGCCCGGTGATGATCGGCGGCATCAGGAAGGGCAGGAAGACGGCGAACTGCATCGCTTCGCGGCCGGCGGACCTGCCGCCGCAATAGTGCAGCGCCAGCAGCGTGCCCACCACCAGCGACAGGAGCGTGGCCGAGAACCCGACGAGCATCGTGTTGCCGACTGCCGTCAGGATTCCCGCATTGGCGGCGAGCGCCGCATAGGAGCCGAGCGAGGGCGCCCCCCACTGCACGTCGCCATGCGCGACCACGAAGAAGGACGACACGATGGGAATCAGCAGCGGCCCATAGAGCACGGCGAAGACCACGAGGGTGATGGTTCCGAGCAGCGCCTTCGCCGGCCACGACAGCTGCATCATGTGCCGCGGCGCTCCAGCCGGTTGCCGAGCGAGATCACGGCGATGACCACCACGGCCAGGATCGTGGCGAGAGCCGCGCCGAAGGGCCAGTTGAAGGCCGTGCCGAACTGGCTGAAGACGATGCGGCCGAAGGTGAATCCGCTCTGCCCGCCGACCATCTGCGGCGTGAGGAAATCGCCGATGGCCAGGACGAAGACGAAGGTTGCCGCCGTCGCCACGCCCGGAAGGCTGAGCGGCAGGATGATGCGCGCGAAGGTCTGCAGGCCGGACGCGCCGAGATCGCCCGAGGCCTCGACGAAGCTCCGCGGGATGCGTTCGAGCGCCAGGAAGATGGGCAGGATGGCGAAGGGAATGAGCAGGACCGTCAGGCTCAGCAGTACCGCGTTGAGATTGAAGACGAAGAGCGTGACCGGTTCATGGGCGATGCCGCTCCACAGCAGGAACTGGTTGAGGAAGCCCTTGCCGCCCAGGATGCTGCGGATGGCGTAGATCTTGATGATGTAGCTCATCAGCAGCGGCACCAGGACCATGAGCAGCAGGAAATGCCGACGCCGCCCGCCGAGATTGGCGAGGAGAAAGGCGACGGGATAGCCGAAGAGGATGGTCAGGACCGTGACGCCGAGGCACAGCAGGCAGGTCTGCCACAGCACCGGCAGGAAGATCGCGTCGGTGAAGACGCGGATGTAGTTGGCGAGGCTGACGTCGCGGACGATCTGGCCCTGGTCCATGCGGAAGAAGCTGTAGGCCAGGAAGCTGGCCAGGGGCGCGACGATGAAGACCAGCGGCAGCCCATAGGCCACGAAGGCCAGCAGCCGTGGGCCCGAACCCTTGCCTGCAGTGCCGACAAACAGCATCGCGCGTCCGTCCTAGACAGGGAGAGGCCCGGCCAGATGCGGCCGGGCCTCGCTGCTCAGCCAGAAGATCAGGGCTGGGCCTTGATCTCGTTCCACAGGTCGGACCGCTTGGTCGGATCCTCGACGAACTCCAGCCAGACCAGCTTGTCGTTGGCGCCGGCGCTGCCGGTCTCGACCACCGTGTTGCCGAAGCCGGTGCGCTGCGACAGCTGCTCGCCGATCTTCTTCTGCAGCAGGAAATTGACCCATGCCGACGCGAGGTCCTGGTCCTGCACGCCGCTGGTCATGGCCCAGGTGTCGAGCCAGGCAAGCGCACCCTCCTTCGGATTGACGTAGGCGATGTTGGCGCCCGCATCCTTCATCGCCTTGACCTGCTGCTGCCCGTAGTTCGCCCAGATCAGCGCCACGTCATTGTTCTTGTACAGCTGCAGCGCCTCGTCCGGCGTGGTGTAGAAGCTCAGCACGTTGCCCTTCAGCGCGATGAGCTTGTCCTTGATCTGCGCCATCTGCTCCGCCGACAGGTGGAAGGGATCCTCGATGCCGAGGGTGAGCGCGGTGAAGGAGAAATTGTGTTCGCCATTGTCGTAGGCCAGGATCTTGCCCTTGAACTTGGGATCCCAGAAACTCTCGAAGCTGTCGGGCGGCGGCGAGACCTTGTCGACATCGTAGATGATGCCGATCGAATCGAAGCAGAAGGGAATGGCGTAGACCTTGCCGTCGCGCATCACGCCGCGGACCTTGGACAGGTCGCGGAAGCGCGGCAGCACGTCCTTCTGGTTGGGGATCTTCGACAGGTCGAAGGGCGTGGCCAGGCCGCCGTCGATGTAGCGCTGCAGCTGCGCCGTGTTGACCGCGAAGAGATCGAAGTCCTTGCCCTCGCTGCCCTTGATCTTGGCCCAGATCTCGTCGTCGGTGCCGATGAACACGACGTTCACCGTGGCCCCGCTCTGGTCCTGGAACTCCTTGACCCAGTCGTCGTCGGCATAGCCTTGCCAGGCCATCACCCGCAGCTCCTTGGCCGCGAAGGCGCTGGTGCTGCGCAAGATGGCGGGCGCCGCCAGCGCCATGCCGAGTGCCGTTCTCCGGCTCACTTTCACTGTCATTTGGACGTCCTCCCGTTGTTCTTGATGTCAGACTTCAGACCCAGCCGCCGTCGACGATGTAGTTCTGCGAGGTGCACATGCGGCTGTCGTCGGCGGCAAGGAACAGCACCATGCGCGCGATGTCGGGCGGATAGAGCTTCTCCGTCAGGCATTGCCGGTCCTTGATCTGCTGCTCGCCCGCCGCGTTGAGCCAGAGCTTCACCTGACGCTCCGTCATGACCCAGCCGGGCAGCACGCAATTGACCCGGATGCGCTCGGGGCCCAGCTCGCGCGCCAGCGCGCGGGTCAGCCCGCCGATGGCGGACTTGGCCGTCACATAGGCCGGGCAGTCGGGATCGCCGACCAGCCAGGTGATGGAGCCGAAATTGATGATCGAGCCGCCGCCCGCGTCGCGCATCTGCGGCCGCACCGCCTGGGCCGCGAAGAACTGGTGCCGCAGGTTCACCTGCATGCGGTTGTCCCAGTAGTCGACGGTCACGCTCTCGGTCGAATGCCGGTCGTCGTTGCCGGCGTTGTTCACCAGCACGCGGACCGGTCCATGCCGCCGGCCGGCTTCGGCGATGGCCTGGCGCAGCGCCTCGATGTCGCGGATGTCGCACCTGATGAAATGCGGCGCCACGTGGCCCGCGGCCGCGATCCGCGCCACCACGGCGCGTGAGGCCTCTTCCGCGATGTCGACGAAGCAGACCTGGGCGCCCTGCTGGCAGAAATGCTCGACCAGGCTCTCGCCGATGCCGCTGCCCCCACCCGTGATGAAGACGCTCCGTCCCTTCAGGCTTGGAAAGACGGCCGGCTTGTCGATGATGCCATTCATGAAAAACGTCCAGGTGGGAGCGCGAGCATCCGCCGATTGCGGCGGACCTGTCAATAGCGGGCGCGGCGCCGCGGGGTTGTCCTGCGCGTATTGACAACATGTCGAATGCGAATAGGCTTCCGCCGCCCAGTAGCAGGAGCCGGCAGTCATGAACATCGAAGTCAAGAGCAGCAACTATCGAAACGATTCCATCCTGCTCGGCTTCAGTGACCTCAAGCGGCTCAAAACCGAGCGACCGCTGGTCTTCGAGAAGGGCAAGGGCATCTTCATCTTCGACGAGAACGGCAAGGACTACATCGAATCCGTGTCGTGCTTCTACTGCGTCTCGCTGGGCTTCAGCGAGGACCGCCTCGCGGACGCCGCCTATCGCCAGATGAAGACGCTGCCCATGTATTCCTCCGCCATCCATCGCACCGTCCCGGCGGTCATGGAGCTGACCGAGCGGCTGGCAGCGCTGTCGCCGGTGAAGAACCCGCGTATCTACTTCTCCACCACCGGTTCCGAGGCCAATGACCATCTCCTGAAGTTCATGTGGTACGGCAACGGATTTGCCGGCGAGCCGCAGCGCCGCAAGATCATCTCGCGCAAGGCCAGCTATCACGGCTCCACCATCGCCACCTCCGCGCTGGGTGGCTCGCAGGACCTGCATGAAAGCTTTGGCATCCCCATGGGATTCTCGGTGCAGGTCAGCCATCCGAGCTGGCCCAACGCGGCATTGCCCGGCGAGGACGAGGAGGGCTTCACCGACCGGCTCGCCGCGGAGCTGGATCAGGCAATCCTGGCGGCGGGGCCAGAGACCATCGGCGCCATGATCGCCGAGCCGGTCTCGGTCTCGTCGGGCATGTTCCCGCCGCCCGCCAGCTACTTCCCCAAGATCACGAAGGTGCTGAAGAAATATGGCATCCAGCTCTTCATCGACGAGGTGGTGACGGGCTTCGGCCGGTCCGGCCGCATGTGGGCGACCGAGGCCATGGGCCTCGAGCCCGACTGCATGACCTGCGCCAAGGGCATCTCCGGCGCCTACATGCCGATTGCCGGCATCATCATGGGCGAGGAGTTCAACCGCCGCCTCGACCTTGGCAACGAGGCCAAGGGCTGGTTCGCCCATGGCGCGACCCACCATGCCCATGTGGTCTCGGCCGCGGTGGCGCTCGAGGTGCTGAACATTTTCGAGGAACGCGACGTGCTGGGCCATGTCCGGCGCATGATGCCGCACTGGAACCGCATGATGGACAGCCTGCTCGATCATCCGCTCGTGGTCGGAAACCGCAAGTGGGGCCTGGCCGGGGCGGTCGAGGTGGCCTATCCGGGCGAAGGGCGCGCCGGTCCGGCCGCCAGCCTCAAGGTCGGCGGCGCCACCAAGGACGTCTACGAGGCGGGCCTCGCCGAGGGCGTCATCGTGCGGCCGCTGGCCGGCTGCTTCGTCATGGCGCCGCCGCTCATCATCACCGAGGCCGAGATCGCAGAGCTTGGCCGCAGGGTGCGCGCCGCACTGGACCGTGCCCTCGCCAACCGGCCCGCGGCCTGAGCACAGGCCCATCCGCCTTGAATGCCGATCCGACGTGAGGCGCCTGGATGCTGGATCATCTTCTGGTCAGCGAGAACATCGTCCACGTCGGCGCCCTGCTCTATCTGGCTGGATTCCTGTTCAGGAACCAGCTGATCCTCCGGGCACTGATCATCGCCGGCGACTTCGTCTACATTCTCTATTTCTACTTCGCGCCCGAGATCCCGCTGTGGGGCGGGATCTTCTGGAGCACCATGTTCTCGATCGTGAACGTCGCCATGATCGCCCTGATCGCCGCCGACAGGATGCATTTCCGGCTTGACCGCAACGAGCGGCGGCTCTTCGATCTTCTGGAAGACCTCACGCCCGGCCAGTTCCGCCAGTTTCTCAGGATCGGCCATGAGCAGGTGGCCGAATCGCATCTCACCATCACCGTGGAAGACAAGCCGCTCGACGAACTCTACTTCGTGCTCGACCGCCAGATCCTCATCGAGAAGAAGGGGGTTCGCGCCATGACAGAGTCTGACACCTTCATCGGCGAGATCGCGCTGCTGCTCGCGCAGCCCGCCTCGGCCACGGTGACGCTCGAACCGGGAACGCCCTACTTCGTCTGGAATTCCGCCGAACTGAAGAAACTCATGCTGGCGAAGCCCGATCTCGGCACCTCGCTCAGCCTGGCCATGAACCGGAAGATGGCGAAGAAGATCGCGGCGGGCGGCTTCCTGCGCGAGATGGGCCGCGACGCCGCACCGGCCTAGCGCGCCCCCGAAGCCGTTTGCGAGGGCGCGGCCTTCGGGCTATCTGCAGGGCAGTCATCCGCGCGAGGAAAGGAACAATCGCATGCCGCGTTTCGACCGGAAGGTCCTGATGGACAGGTTTCAGGACATGAAGCGCCGCCGCATCCCCATCGTGGGCGGCGGCGCCGGCACCGGGCTTTCGGCCAAGTGCGAGGAGGAGGGCGGCGTCGACCTGATCGTCATCTACAATTCGGGGCGCTACCGCATGGCCGGGCGCGGCTCGCTGTCCGGCGTGCTGGCCTATGGCAACGCCAACGAGATCGTCAGGGACATGGCGCGCGAGGTCCTGCCGGTCACGCGCCGCACGCCGGTGCTGGCCGGTGTCAACGGCACCGATCCCTTCTGCATCTTCGACACCTTCCTTGACGAGCTGAAGGCGCTGGGCTTCTCGGGCATCCAGAATTTTCCGACGGTCGGTCTCATCGACGGCGTGTTCCGCGCCAATCTGGAGGAGACCGGCATGTCCTATGGCCAGGAGGTCGATCTCATCCGCCTCGCCCACGGCAAGGACATGCTCACCACGCCCTATGTCTTCAACGCCGGCGAAGCCGAGGCCATGGCCATGGCCGGCGCCGACATCATCGTCTGCCATCTGGGCCTTACCACCGGCGGATCGATCGGATCGAAGACGGCGCTCAAGCTGGAAGACTGCCCGGCCTTGGTCGACGCCTGGGCCGAGGCCGCGCTCAAGGTGAACAAGGATGCGATCATCATCGTCC
>JAXMCU010000003.1:0-232274 GCA_046349195.1 Hyphomicrobiales bacterium | reverse complement strand
CGAGCTGATCGATTTCCCCACGATGGCGGTCAGCCTTGGCTTGACCTTGGAGTATTCCGGCGTCACCTTTCCGTTGCGGATCACATAGAGCGTGCGTTCCCGCTTGAAACCGGACTCCTCGTCGGCATCGCGCACCGAGAAGTTCGACGGAAAGAGGAAGGCCTGGTTGGTCGTGCCGCCATCGACATGCAGCTCGTCGAATTGCCGGCCATCGGCGACCACATTCAGCCGTACCGGCGGGAACACGCCGGGAATCGAGGCCGAAGCCACCAGAATATCCTCGATCAGTTTCTCGCGGCCGGGCTGATCGCTGCTGGCGATGGCGCCGATGTCCCAGATGACGGGGCGTTCGGCATCGATGTTCGTCGTGCCGATCAGAAGCCTGCGGCCACGGGCGTGTTCATGCGCGATGGCGCGCAGCATCTTTTCGCTCACATAGCTCGACACCAGCTTGCGCAGCGGCGTGTTGTCGGCGGCGGAGTCGGACCCGAGGATTCCGAATATGCTGCGGCGGACGAAGATGTCCTCGCCCTCGACTTCGGTATAGGCGGCCCGCAGCTCGTCGTCATAGGGATGCCCAAGGAAGGCGAAGGGAGCGGAAAGCGAACCCGTGCTGATGCCGGTGACGATGGCGAACTCTGGCCGCGTGCCCGCGGCGGACCAGCCGAAAAGCACACCCGCGCCATAGGCGCCGCTGCTCCCGCCACCGGAAATGGCCAGAAAGTAGCGGCGGTTTGACTTCAGCCCGCGCCTCTGCTGTTCGGCGATTTCGGCAAGCAGTGCCGGGTCGATGGACGTGGCGTCGTCGCCCCAGTAGCGGATGTTGTGATAGCCGGGGACCTGCGCCACGCTCAGCAGAGGTTCGGGTACGGGATCGCGCAGGTCTTCGACCGAGGCGCTGGCACAGCCGGCCAGCCCCAACGATACGGCTCCAAGCGAGAATGCGCGGCGGTCGATCCTTGTCGGCATGTGTTCTGTCTTGCGATCCGCCGGCGGTTCCCGGACTCCGGAAATCCGGCGGAATAGGTTAAGTTTCAATTTGTTGGCAGGCTAGCACGACAAGGGCGGGAGCCGCAAAGGCAGACCCCGCCCCGTTCGTGACAATATGGTAAGTTCCGCTCTGTCAGTCCTCCGAGAGCAGCGCCTGATAGATCAGCGCGCCGATGGCCGCTCCGGCGATGGGAGCCAGCCAGAACAGCCAGAGCTGCCCCAGCGCCCAGCCGCCTTCGGCGAAGAAGGCCACGCCCGTCGACCGCGCGGGGTTGACCGACGCATTGGTCACCGGCACCGAAAAGAGATGCACGAGCGTGAGCGCCATGCCGATGGCAATCGGCGCGAACCCGGCCGGCGCCTTGCGGCTGGTGGCGCCCAGGATGATGATCAGGAAGAAGCCGGTCATGACGACTTCCGTGATCAGGGCCGAAAACAGCCCATACTTGCCCGGCGAGTGTTCGCCATAGCCATTCGCGGCGAAGTTTCCGACCACCGCATCGGCCTTGCCCGTGACGATCAGATAGAGGACGAAAGCGGCCAGGATCGATCCGACGACCTGGGACACGATGTATCCCGGCACGCTGCTCCAGCTGAAGCGGCCAGCCACGGCGAGACCCACCGTGACCGCGGGATTGAAATGTCCGCCGGACACATGCCCCACTGCATAGGCCATGGTCAGCACGGTCAGGCCGAAAGCAAAGGCCACGCCCAGCAATCCGATGCCGACCTCCGGGAATGCCGCGGAAATCACGGCACTGCCGCAGCCGCCGAGGACAAGCCAAAATGTGCCGAAGAGTTCGGCGGATAGTTTCTTCATGTCAGTTCCCCACTCCTGTTGCCCTTTGATCACGAAACCGACTGTCGTGTCTCATTCCGGTTTCGCGGCGGCAGCAGCCGATCTACTCGCTTACCAGTTCCCACGACGCATCGGGATTGAACCGGCGAATCTGCTCCACCAGTTTCTCGGTATCCGGTCCGAGGTCCTTTTCATAGAGGATTCCGGCGTGATTGATCACGAAGGTGCTGACCCCGGTCTCGGCATAGCGTGCCGGCCAGGCGATGAGCCCGAAGCCGCCGATCATGTTGCCATTGATGACGTAGTCGTAGCGCCGGCCAGCCACCTGATTTCCCTGGCCGCGCAGGATGCGGAACTTGTAGCCGAAGTAGCCATCGCCCTTGGCCGCCTTGTCGAGGGCCGCCTGGTCGATGTTGGGGCCAGCTGGGCTGACGCCATCGCCCTGCTCCACCGGCCAGTAGAGACCGTCGGTCTTGCCCGGCGTGCTGATCAGCTTCTGCGCATACTCCAGCACGCCGTCACCGTCGCGGTCCTCGGCGGCATAGTCGCGCTGCGCCTCGACATATGTCCGCGCCGTCTCGATGGCGTGAAGCTCGTTCTCGCCGATGCGGCGGTTCACGATCTCCTCGATGCCAGCCACCGTGTCGAAGGCCCACTTGCCGTCCTTGTCGCTCTTCACCAGTGGAAAGGGAAACGGCCACACATCCGGTCCGATGTCGATGATGCGTTCCTTGCCCTCGCCCTCGACGGTGACCAGCTTGGCAGTCGCCTCCTTCATTTCGGCGATGCGGTCACCGATGCCCTCGGCAGCCTTCACCTTCTCGGGGTCGAGACCCAGGAGCTTGGAAATCTGGCCGACGTCGCCGGTGGCCATGGCGGCCTTGAAGGCGGCAACGCCCTCTTCCGGAGTCGCGAACTCCGGAGGCTCGGCACCGATGAAGGCCTCGAGCCGGTCGGACAGCGCATAGGCCGGAACCGTCACGGAAAGCCCACCGCCGAAGATCGACGCGCCAAGCAGTGCGGGGACGATCAGCTTCTTGATGATCATGGTCATGTCCTCAATCCTCTCGATCCAGGTCTCAGCGCCGAATGCGGCCACCGCCGCCACCACGGCCGCCACCGCCACCGTGCGGCATGGGGCGCTTCTTCATCTGGTGGCCACCACCACCACCGCCGCCGCCAAGCTGCGGCTGCTTGAAGCCACCGCCCATCGATTTGGCGCCGCGGTCCGACTGCAGCTTGGCATCTCGTCCCCGCGTCATGTCGCCGATGGGCGACGGGTTCTTCGGACGGTTGTCGGGCCGGGCCGCGGGCTTCGGCTTGCCCACCGGACGGTCGATCTTGCCGCCTTCGGGCCGCTTGTTGGCAATGCCCTGGCCGGGCTTCGCCATCTTGTCGCCAGCTCCCTGGCCGGGACGGGCCATCTTGTCGCCGGCGCCCTGACCGGGGCGGGCCATCTTGTCGCCAGGTCGCGCGCCCTGCTGATTCTTGAGGCCTTCGAGCGTGCTGGCCCGCACGTCCTTGGTCGGCCTGCTGCCCTTGCCCGGCAGCGTGCTTGGACGATTGCCCTTCAGGTCGCCCGCCTTGTTGGTGATCCTGTTGCGGTCATTGTCCTTCAGGTTGTTCTTGATGTTCGTGCGGTCGATCTTGTTGAACTGGTTCTTGTCGAACTTGATCTTGCTGCGGTCGATCTTGGTCCAGTCGACATTGTTGATGTCGAGCTTGCCGTTGAAATCGCCGCCGATGATGCACTTGTTGCAGTCGATGTTGATGTCGTTGTTCCAGTGATTGTGGCCCCAGTTGCCACCCCAGAACCCATCGTTCCAATCCACGACGCCCGCCCAGATTGCCCCGGTAATCGCTCCCGCGAAGAAGGGCGCAACCGGATTCCAGTAATAGGGATATGGATCAGGATAGTAGGTAATGGGCCGGTAGACATAATTCGGCTCGTACAGCATCTCCGGCGGATACTGCGGAACGTAGATGACTTCCGTGCTGGCCGGCTGGATGACGATGTTGTCGCCCTCGTTGACGACCTTGACCTTGTCGTCGGTCTTGATGACGCCTTCGGCGACGGCCTTTTCGCGCAGCTGCTGGATGGCGTTCAGCACATCCTGCTGCTGGTCGACGATGGCCTGCCCCAGGAGCTGCGTCCAGTCGAGGTCGTCGCTCATCATCTTCACGATCTCGGGATAGTTGAGCAGCGATACGACGCTGCCGTCCCATGTCGCCTTGGGCTTCAGGTCCTTCTTCGTCTTGCTGTCCTCGAGGAAGCGCTCCGCCTCGATGATCTGCAGCGGATAGAGCGAGGCGGCCGTGATCACCGCGACGAGGTCATCCGGATAGAGCGCGATCCTGGCGACGAGGACTTCCATCTCCTCGGGGCTCAAGGGTTCGGCCTCGTCCACCGCGGTGGCGGCAGACTCGGCGCTGGCCACGGCAGACTCGGCCTGCGCCATGGCCGCTGACGGAGCGAGCCCGGCGGCCAGCAGCGCGCCAGCAAGCCAGACTGCCATCGAAGGTTTGTTCATCAGCATTCGCTCAACTCCTGGTTCATGACCGCTCCCACGTTCCGACGCCGACTGATCGCTTCCCGCCCCGCCCATGCGAGGCCCGACGCGGACGTTTGCCAAGTCGCCTTGACCGGCATGCAAGCCCGTCAGCGACTTAGACCACAATTTCGACGGCCAGATTGTCGGTCCGCCGACAAACTTGGCCGCACAACTGTCCCGGATTGCCGACTGCTGATCCGCCCGGGTCCGCGATGGGCCGAACGGCATCGGTCCTGACCGGATCTCTATAACAAACTTGCCTTCAAGGCAGAAGGGCGCCCGCGGAATCCTGGTTACGGCTTCAGCAGCGCTGCCAGTTCCGGCGGGAGCTCGATGCCGGGCGCCAGTTCGCGGGCCCGGAGCGCCTCCGCCTTTGCCTTCCCGACGTCGCCTTGCGCATAGCTGCCGAAGGCCGCGATGACATGCGCGTCCGCAAGAGCGGGGTTCAGCGCCACGGCGCGGCTGGCGGCATCGACGGCCAGCGCCGGTTGGCTGCTGCGGAGTGCGGCGGCGCCAAGGCCAAGCCAGGCATCAACGAGATTGGGATCGATCGCCGTGATGCGGCGGTACCAATCGACGGCCCGGGCATCATTGCCGCGCCGCTGCTCGAGCGCCGCGCGCTCGAAGAGCAGGTCAACGCCCTTCGGCAGGTACTGGAGGCCACGCTGCAGATATTGCTCCGCCGTCTGATCATCTCCCAATGCGGCCCGCAACCGCGCAAGCGTCACCCAGGCCTGTTCGAGCTGCGGATCGATCCTGGCCGACTCGCTGAAGGCCGCCTCGGCCTCGTCCCACTTGCGCATGCTCAGCGCGAGCCCCCCAAGCGCCATGTGCGCCTCGGGCATGTCGGCATTGGCCTTGCGCGATTCCAGATACTCGGCGAGCGCTGCTGCCAGCGACTTCTGGGCCGGCGGATCGAGCGCCGTGAGGTTGCCGCCCGCAAGCTCGACAGCGGCCGCCTGGCGCACCGCGCGAGACGGATCGGACAGCAGCGGCGTGAGCAACGCGGCACGCTCGGTCGGGTCGATCCGGCGGAACAGGGCTGGCGCGGCGGCCCGGACCAGTTCGCTCTTGTCGCTGAGCAGAGACTTCAGCCGCTCATTGACCTGCGGGCCTGTTCCTTCACGCAAGTTGGTGACCGCCGTGGCGCGGACCACGTCCGGATGTTCCAGGTCAAAGGCGTAGGTCGCCAGGGCATCGAAGACCTGCTGGGTCCGTTCGCCGCGATTGAAGGCGACGAAGACGCCGCGGTCCTGCCAGCTGCGGTGCGCGACCGGAAACCACGCGGCGATCTTCGCGGCGGCCCATTCGGGCGTTTCCTTGTCATGGCAGCCGGTGCAGGCGTCAGGCGCTCCAGCCGCCTGCGACTGGAGCGGGTCGGGAATGCGGAAGAAATGATCGCGCCGTCCGTCGATGACCATGTAGTTGCGCGACGGCATATGACAGCTGACGCAGAGCGCGGCCTCGCTTCCCGCCTTGTGATGTGTGTGCTGTTCCGTGTCATAGTCCTTGCGCGATAGCGTGGGGAACCCGGCGTTGCCGGCGGGATTGTGACACTGCGTGCACACCGCGTTGCCCTCCGCCACCAAGCCGGCCGAATGCGGGTCATGGCAATTCGAGCAGGTGACGCCCCTGGCCTTCATCTTCGACTGGAGGAAGGACCCGAGGATGAAGACCTCGGCATTCTGCTGGCCGTCTCCGAAATAGAGATCGGGACTCAGCAGCGAAAGATTGTAGTGATCGCCGAATGCGCTGCCGATGGGTGCGCTGGTCTGCGAGAAGGCCTCTCGGCGCGAGTGGCAGGGGCCGCACACCGCAAGCTCGTTGGCCTGCTGGCCCGGGCCCAGCCTGATCATCGGCGGCACCGGCGAGGATCGGGGTGTTTGCTTTGCCCAAGCCACGTGCGCGGCGGAAGGCCCATGGCAGGATTCGCAGGACACCGTCAGCTCCTGCCATTTGCTGTGGTAGGAATCCGTGGCGGCATCGAAGCCCTTGTCGAAACCGGTCTGGTGGCAATCAGCACAGCGCGCCTGCCAGTTCTTGTAGGAACCGGTCCAGTGCATGCCATTGCCATGACCCACGTCGCTGTCGGGATAGAGGTGGAACCAGGTCTTCGCGACCGTGTCCCAGGCCAGGTCCAGCACCTGCAGCCGACCCTTCTCCGTCTCGACCAGATACTGCTGCAGCGGCGTGACACCTATCGTGTACTTCACGGCATAGGTCCGGAGCTTCCCGTCGGGACCATCGGTCTCGACCATGTACTTGCCGCCGTCCCGGAAAAAACGGCTGACCACGCCCTTGTTGGAAAACGTCTTGTCATTGAAGTCAGCCAGGACCGACTCCGGTCCGGCTTCGCGCAGCGCCCAGCCATGGTGCGACGACCGCCAGGCTGCCGTCTCGGACTCGTGGCATTGTGCGCAGGACGCGCTGCCCGCGAAGCCCTGCGCCTCGGTTGCAGCGGCCTGACGGGGACCGATGGCAAGGAAAAGGGCGAGTAGAACGGCAGCAAGATAGTTCGTCGGCATCTGGCACTTATATCGGCTGGCACCGCGCGGTCCAGTCGCCACGGCGGACGAACGGCCAGCGACGAACCGTCGGACAATCAAAGGGCGCAGAACGAGGCATAATCTACTTAAGCATGTATTAGAAACATTCAGCACTCGTCAAACCGGTCCCAGCGTCAGAGCCATTGAAAGCAGTCACAGGATCAGTAACTTCTCGTGCAGGACGCCGATTGCTGCACCCGCTGCTCTGGCGGTTGTGTCCAGAACAGCAGCGACGGAGTCCGATGACACGGCAGGTCGGCGCCGACCGACGCTTGCGATGGGAGCCTTTTTGACATGCAAAGGTCAGGCCTTCGGTTCCGGCAGGCGTCCTGGATTCTCTACGACGTGGCCAGTTCCGGCTACGTTCTCCTGATCACGGCCGTTGCCTTTCCGCTGTACTTCAAGCTGCATGTCCTCGCCAACGCGCCGTGGAGCGAGGCGATCTGGGGTGCGCTCATCGCGATCTCCAGCATTGTCGCCGGCCTGCTTTCGCCTCTCGTCGGCGCGGCCGCCGACCGCAGCAATTCGCGGCTGCGCTTCCTCGCCTGCTTCACCGCGGCCTGCAGCCTGAGCACCGTCATGCTTGCACTGCCGGCAAGCGCTGCGGTCATCGCCACGACCTTCTGCATCTCGCTCGTCGCCTATCTCGTTGCCGCCAGTCTCTATGACGCCCTGATGAAGAACGTGGCGGTGGGTGCCTCGGCTGCGGACCTGTCGTCGCTTTCGGCGCTGGGCTGGGGGCTCGGCTATGTCGGCGGCCTGGTATGCTTTGGTCTCAGCAAGAGCATGATGAATTCCGACGTCACCACGGACCCGGCGGGCTTCGCGCTTACCTTTCCAGTGGTCGGGGTCTACTTTGCCATCGTTGCGGGAATCTCTGTCATCGGCCAGTGGTCGCCCTCCGGAACCTCTTCGCTGCCCCTGTCGCCGCAGGTCTGGACGGAGTCCTGGCGCCAGGTCCGGACGACGCTGAACCTCTGGCGCCACGGCGGCCACGTGCCGCGCCTGATCGTCGGGGCCCATCTCTCGACCGGGGCGGTCTCGACCCTGGCGCTCTTCACGCCGATCATGCTGGCCAGCAACTTCGGTCTGCCGGTCGAACGCGTGGCCGTCCTGAGCGCCATCTTCAGCATCCTGTCCATTCCTTCGACGCTACTCGCCGGCTGGCTGGCCCGGCGCATGGATCCGCTCTTGCTTCTCTTCAGCCTCCTGCCTGTGTGGATCACGCTGATGATGTTTCTCGTCACGGGTTCGGGCTGGTGGGAGGGACTGGCCGTCGCGATCTGCCTCGGCCTGGCGATTGGTCCCACCAACGCCCTGGCGCGAAGCCTGGTGGCAACCGTGATCGACGAGTCGCATGCGGCCGAGATGTTCGGCTTCGCGGCCTTCTTCAACCGGCTGACGGCGGCCATCGGTCCGTTGATGTTCGGATTCATCTCGAGCGCCACGGGCATCTACTGGCCGGCCATTCTCATCGCCGGCGCCGTGCTCGTTGCAGGTTTTGCCATTATACCTCGCCAGACTCATCCGGAACGCGGGCAGCCGATCCTCTAGGCGATGCGCAAGACCATCCACACTGCAATCAGCCGGATACGCCATTCGCTTCGGCAAATGCCGAAGCTCGTGGCCTTCGTCGCCAAATGGACCCTCCTCGGCGTGCTGACAGGCTGGCTGATCATGGCTTTGCTGCTGCTGATGGACGTCGGAGGCATCGGTCACATGATGCGAAGCTCAGACTCGGGCCTCATTGCCTTGATCGTCATGGCGCTGTCCTTCGCCGTCACCTCGGGGCCAGTCGCGGTCACCGCCGCCGTGTTACTGTCACGCGACTTCGGCTCCGGGGAATCCACGACCTCGCGTCTGGACCGCTGGAAGGCGGGCCACTCGGCGGAATTGGAGCGTGATGCGCCCCTGCCCTGAACGGGCTGCGGTTCAGGGGATCGCCGACAGCAACACGAAGACGCCGAAGATCACCAGATGCACGGCGCCCTGCAGCACGGTCGTCCGTCCGGTCGACAGCGACAGCGCGACGACGAAGAGCGTGAGTATCAGGAGCGCCGTGCCCTCGCCGTCCAGGCCCAGCGTCAGCGGGGCCTTCAGCACGATCGATGCGACACCGACGATGGGAATGGTGAGGCCGATGCTGGCCAGAACCGAGCCCAGCGACGTGTTGAGGCTGGTCTGCAGCCGGTTGCGGCGGACCGCGTTGATGGCCGTCACGCCTTCCGGCAACAGCACGATGATGGCGATGATCACCCCCACCACCGCCAGGGGCATGTCGAGCGAGAGGATCGCCGCGTCGAGGAGCGGTGAAAGCGACTTGGCCAGGAAGACGACCGACGCGAGGCTCACGGCGAGCAACGCCGCGCTGCGCAGCACGGCACGCCGGCCCGGGAGCGCATGATGCTCGACCGCAAGCTCGTCGACGATGAAGTCCTGACGATGCCGCACCGTCTGCACGAAGACGAACACGCCATAGAGGAACAGGGAGGATGCCGACACGAAGAGCATCTGGCTCGATGCATAGCTGGCGCCATTCGACGTCAGTGTGTAGTTGGGAAGCACAAGGGCGATGATGGCGAGCGTGGCGATGACGCTGAGAATTCCCGCCGCTCCCTGGACCCGGAACTCCTGCTCGTAATAGCGCGCGCCGCCGATCACCAGGCACAGTCCCACGATGCCGTTGAGCACGATCATGACCACCGAGAACACGGCATCGCGCGCGATCGTGTCGCTGCCCTGCGAGCCCGAAGCCATGACCGAGATGATCAGCCCGGCTTCGAGCGTGGTGATTGCCAGGGCCAGCAGGATGGATCCGAACGGTTCTCCGACACGGACGGCCAGGACCTCGGCATGGCGGACAGCCGCGAAGACCGCGCCGCCGAGCAGCAGCGCTGCAACCACGGCATAGATGGCACTGTGCGCATTGACGAGATCGGACAATTCCACGGCGACCAGGGCCGCGGCAAGAATAGGCATGACCAGACACCAGAGCGGCATCCTGTTGTAGTCACTCGCGCCGTCCGTCATCGCCGATCCCGGATTTCTGCATTGAGAGGATTGACCACGCGCCGGCGTGGAGGCCACTGTGCATAGTTGAAGCCGTTCGCCCTGCCAAGTAGCCTGAATCCGGCGGACGAGGTCCAGCATTTCCGCCTGCCCGAGACAAGAAGGCCCGCCAACCCATGACCAGACGACCGCCCGTGTTCCAGGACCGCCCGCTGCTTTCGGCCCCGCATGCACTGGGCCTCGTCCTTGGCGGGCTTGGCTACTTCGCTGCGCTGACCCCCAGCCTGATTCCGCGCACGGGATTGCTGCAGGGCGCGGTTGCCGGCCTCGCCTTCGCCAGTCTCTATGGAATCGGAGCCGGTCTGGGATTTCTCTGGCGCTGGCTCGGCTTCCCGTCGGTCGCGGGCAAACGACTGGAACGCGCGGCCCTGGCCCTTTCCGCCCTCTTCGCGGCCGCCCTTGCGATCTTCGGGCTCGCCAACGCCACGCACTGGCAGAACGCGATCCATCGGGTCATGCACATGGCGCCGGTCGAAAGCGCGCGACCCTTCACCATCGCCGCCGTGAGCCTCGCCGTGGCGGGACTGCTGCTCCTGCTTGGCCGATTGTTCCGCCGGTTGGCCGTGGTGAGCGCCGCGCGGCTGGGATGGGTGCTTCCGCCCCGCGTCGCCTATCTCTCGGGACTCGTCCTCGCCGCACTCGTCTTCTGGTCGATCGGCAGCGGCGTGTTCCTCAACGGCGCCTTGCGCTTTCTGGATGGCATGTACCGCCGCGTCGACGCGCTCATCCCGCCCGACCTCGCAGCGCCGGCGGACCCGCTGAAGACGGGCAGCGCGACGTCCCTCATATCGTGGGACACGCTCGGCGCCGAAGGCCGCAACCGCGTTCTTGCCGCACCCAGTCGCGACGACATTGCGGCGGTCTCGGGCCGGCCCGCGATGGAACCCATACGCGTCTATGTCGGCGCCAACTCGGCCGACACGCCCGAGGAGCGCGCCAGCCTGGCGCTCGCCGAGTTGCAGCGGACCGGGGCTTTCGAGCGCGCCGTCCTGGTCATCGCCACGCCCACGGGAACCGGCTGGGTCGATCCAAGCGGCATGGCACCCGTCGAGTTCCTGCAGCAAGGCGACATCGCGTCGGTGTCTGTGCAGTATTCCTATCTTCCGAGCTGGCTGTCGCTTCTGGTACAGCCGGAGTATGGCCACGAAACCGCCATTGCGGTCTTCAGGGCCGTCTATGATCACTGGCGCAAGCTGCCGGCGGCAACCAGGCCGCGACTCTATCTCTTCGGCCTGAGCCTCGGGTCACTGAATTCGGACCTGTCGGCCGACTTCTTCGACATCGTCGCCGATCCCTATCAGGGCGCGCTCTGGGTGGGCCCGCCCTTCGCCAGCCGGACCTGGCGGCAGATCACCCGTGATCGCGTTCCCGGCACGCCCGCCTGGTTGCCGCGCTTCCGTGACAGCTCGCTGTTCCGCTTCACCTCGCAGACCAATTCACTCGACATCCCCGGTGCGAGCTGGGGACCGATCCGCATGGTCTATCTCCAGTACGCCTCGGATCCGATCACCTTCTTCGAGGAAAGCAGCCTGTATCGGTCGCCCGACTGGCTGAAGGCGCCACGCGGCCCCGACGTCTCTCCCGACCTGCGCTGGGCGCCGGTCGTCACGTTCCTACAGCTCATTTGCGACATGATGACAGCCACCACGACACCGCGCGGCATGGGACACGTCTATGCCGCCGCGCACTATCTGGATGGCTGGATTGCGGTGACGGAACCGCAAGGCTGGTCAGCCGCCGACCTCGACCGCCTGCGCGCCTGGTTCAAGGCTCACGACCTCTAGGCAAGAGAGTCCGGCTTCAGGCGGCCATCAGCTCGCTCGGCGGGGTCTTGGCGCCGGTCATGAAGGCAACCGCGTCGGACATCGAGAAGTCCTTCGGGTTGATGGTGCAAAGCCTGCGACCAAGCCGGTGGATATGAATCCGGTCGGCCACTTCGAAGACATGCGGCATGTTGTGCGAGATCAGCACGATCGGAAGGCCCCGGCGCTTCACGTCCAGGATCAGTTCCAGCACGCGCCGCGATTCCTTCACGCCGAGCGCCGCAGTCGGTTCGTCCATGATGACGACCTTCGAGCCGAAGGCCGCCGCGCGCGCGACGGCAACGCCCTGGCGCTGGCCGCCCGACAGGGTCTCGACCGCCTGCGAGATGTTCTGGATCGTCATGAGTCCCAGTTCCGTCAGCTTCTCGCGCGCCCTTTTCTCCATCGCGCCGCGGTCCAGCATGCGGAAGAATGACCCGAGCACGCCTTCCTTCCGGATTTCGCGCCCCAGGAACATGTTGTCGGAGATCGAAAGCGCGGGCGACAGGGCGAGGTTCTGATAGACGGTCTCGATGCCCGCCTGCCGCGCGTCCATGGGCGACTTGAAGTTGAGGGTCGTGCCCTCCAGCTTGATTTCGCCCTCGTCCGGCTGCACGGCGCCACAGATGGCCTTGATGAGCGTCGACTTGCCCGCGCCATTGTCGCCGATCACGGCCAGGATCTCGTTCGGGTACAGATCGAAATCCGCATTGTCGAGGGCCGTGACGCGGCCATAGCGCTTGACCAGCCCGCGGCCGGTGAGGATCGGTTCCTGTGCCATTAGCCTGATACCTTTCTGATCCATTGATCGACCGTGACGGCGCCGATGATGAGCACGCCGATCAGCAGGTAAGTCCATTGCGGGTCGGTGCCGAGCAGCCGCAGGCCCAGCGAAAAGACGCCCACGATGCAGGCGCCGAAGATCATGCCGAGGATGGACCCGCGCCCGCCGAAGAGCGATATGCCGCCGATGACCACGGCCGTGATGGACTCGATGTTGGCGAACTCGCCGGCCGTCGGCGACACCGACCCGATGCGGCCGATCAGGACCCATCCCGCGATGCCGCAGATGAATCCCGCAAGCGTGTAGGTGGTGATCAGCATGCGGTCGACGCGGATACCCGCCAGCTCCGCGGCTTCCGGATCGTCGCCCACCGCATAGAGCCGTCGGCCCCAGGCGGTGTAGTTCAGGACGTACCAGAGGAAGACGACCAGCAGCACCATGAAGATCACGCCAAGCGTGAACACCGCGCCGCCCAGTTTCAGCTGGGTGCCGAAGAGCTGCAGCAGGGGCGCCTGCGCCTCGATGTCCTGCGTCCGGATCGTCTCGTTGGCCGAATAGAGATACTTGATCGCGTTGAAGATCTGCCAGGTGCCCAGCGTCACGATGAAGGGCGGCAGCTTCATGCGGGCGACGAGCCAGCCATTGATGAAGCCGCACAGCGTGCCCGTCACAAGTCCGCAGAGGATGGAGAGCGGGACGGGAATGCCGTATCGGAACGTGAACTGTCCCATCACGACCGATGACAGGACCATGACCGCTCCGACCGAGAGGTCAATGCCGGCCGTGAGAATGACCAGCGTCTGGGCCGCGCCGACGATGCCGACGATGGCCACCTGCTGCAGGATGAGAGTCAGCGAAAAGGGATTGAAGAACTTGGTGCCGACCAGCAGGCCGAAGACCGCCACCGACATGACGAGCACGATCAGCGGAACGGCGGCCTGGTTGGAGTGCAGGAAGTGCTGAATCTTCTCCAGCGGCGATCGTCCGTGATCGAAGGATGCGACGGACTTGTCGCTCTCATCGAGAACCTTCTCGAACTCCTGTGCCTTGGCCATTCCCCGTCTCCCCTTGCGCCGGCGAAGACCCGGCCTCTGCTTTTTTGTTTTTTAAGAGAGAGGGCGGCCACGCGGGCCGCCCTCCGTGTCGGAACGATACTTCACTGAATCGATGCGGGGATCAACCCCAGCACTTGTCCAGTCCTTCCTTGGTGCTGATGGACGGAACGCCATCGACCGGATTGTCGGTGATCAGGGCCACGCCGGTGTCGAAGAAGTTCTTGCCTTCCGTCGCCTTCGGCTTCTCGCCCGTGTCGGCGAACTTCTTGATCGCTTCCACTCCCATCGACGCCATGAGCAGCGGATACTGCTGGGAGGTACCGCCGATGATGCCGGCCGCCACGTCCTTCACACCCGGGCAACCGCCGTCGACCGACATGATCAGGACCTGGCCTTCCTTGCCCACGGCCTTGAGGGCTTCGTAGGCGCCGGCGGCAGCGGGCTCGTTGATGGTATGGATCACGTTGATGTCCGGGTTGATCTGGAGGAGGTTCTCCATGGCCTTGCGGCCACCTTCCGGATTGCCGTTGGTGTAGTCATGGCCGACGATGCGCGGATCATCCTCGTCGCCGATCACGTTCGGATCCTTCACGTCGATGCCGAAGCCCTTCATGAAGCCCTGGTCGCGCAGCACGTCCACCGTGACCTGCTGCGGGTTGATGTCGAGGAAGCCGATCTTGGCATCCTTGGCGGCGTCGCCCATCTTGGCCTTGGCATAGGCGCCGATGAGGAAGCCGGCCTGGAAGTTGTCGGTGGCCATGGTCTGGTCGGCGGCGTCGATCGGATCGAGCGGCGTGTCGAGGGCGATCACGAGAATGCCCGCGTCGCGGGCCTTCTTGATGACCGGCACGATGGCCTTGGTGTTGGACGGCGTGATCAGGATGCCCTTGGCGCCATCGGCGATGCAGGTTTCGACGGCGGCCACCTGACCTTCGTTGTCGCCGTCATCCTTGCCGGCATAGGCCTTGAGGTCGATGCCGAGTTCGGCGGCCTTGGCCTGGGCGCCTTCCTTCATCTTGACGAAGAAGGGATTGGTCTCGGTCTTGGTGATCAGGCAGGCGCCGATGCCGGCGGCCTGCGACTGCGCCGTGCCGAAGAAAGCCATGGCGGCGGCACCGAGCAGAGCAACTTTGAGTGCAGATTTCACGTGGATCCTCCCATCGAAACTGAGCCCCTCTTGCGGGGCGGATTGAGTCAGAATGTTTTTTTCGTTCAAACGAAACCGCAGGCCTCGCGGCCCGGCGTCGTCGACCGGATTAGGACTCAAAAGTCGGGGCTTGTCAATAAATCAATCGGTCTGATTTATTAATGGGCAGCGCTTGAACTGGCCTAAGACCTGAACAGTTGCTCGAGTGTGCGGCGCATCACGCCGGCGTCGACATCCAGGCCGGTCCAATATTTGATGCCGATGACACCCTGGTTCACCACCATGCCAAGCCCGTCCAAAGTGCGGCAACCGCGGGCCTCGGCATCGCGGATCAGCGGCGAGCGCGGCGGATTGGTGATGACGTCGGCGACGACCAGATCGGGCCGGAGGCTTGAAACATCGAGATTCAGTCGGCCTTCGACATCCGGATAGAGGCCGATCGAGGTGGCGTTGACCAGAATCTGTGCGTATTCCGGCACGCGATAGGGCCGATCGCCGGTCACCAGCGTCGCCTCCACCTTCGTCTTGCCGTTCAGAAGCTCGACCAGCGCCCTGCCCCGGTCTTCGCTGCGGTTCACCACGATGATGCGTTTCGCGCCTGCGAAGGCCAGCTCGACGCCTATCGCCCGGGCCGCGCCGCCGGCCCCGAACATGACAATGGTCTTGCCCGCCGGGTCGGTCACGGTCCGGATCGACTGCAGGAACCCCTTGCCATCGGTGTTCTCGCCAATGAACTGGTCACCACGGCGCACCGCGCAGTTCACCGCCCCCATGACCGCCGCCGATTCGCCCAGCCCGTCGAGATGATCGATGACCGCCACCTTGTGCGGAATGGAGCAGTTGAACCCGATCCAGCCCATGGCGCGCGCGCCCTTGACCGCATCGCCAAGTCGCTCCGGCGGAACCTCGCAATTGATGTACCGGATGTCGAGGCCATGGTGCCGATAGGCAGCCTCGACCATGGCGACCGTCGGATTCTCGGCCGCGGGCATTGCGAATGAACCCGTCAGCCGGCTGAGGAAATTATGCGCCATGCGATCCTCCCAGAACTTGCCGCGGATTGGAGGCTACGATAGCGGGTCTCGGCTGTCGACCGCCATCGCGGTCTCAGCTGCGCCAGCCCCAGCGATCGGCAAGGGCAAGGCAATCCTGCCACGGCTCGATGGAACCGGTGGTCGCAAGGCTGCGCAGCGAGCAGGCCGCACTGGCATGCGCCAGTTCCAGGCTGCGCCCCACCTCCCAACCCTCGTGCACGCCATACATCATGCCGGCGGCAAAGGCATCTCCCGCGCCATTGGCGCTGGCGATCTGATCGGCCGGCATGTTCACCGAGCGCTTGGACACGGTCGGCTTGCCATGCGTCACGGCGATGGCGATGACGGGCGAATGCACGACGACGAGGTCCTTCACCCCCATGTCGAGCACGATGCGCGCCGCGCGTTCGCTGGCCGCGATGTCGGTGACGCCGTCGGGCGAGGTTTCGAGCTCCGCGAGCGCGCCGATCTCGACGTCGTTCACCACCAACGTATCGAGATGCGGCAGGCATGGCCGTACGATGCGCCGGATGGCCTCGCTGCCGACGCTGGCAAGCTCCAGGTTGTTCAGCAGTCCAGCCGCGCGCGACTTCTTGAGGACCGTCACCCAGCCGTTGGCGTCGCCGCCCCAGGCCTCGTCCATGATGCGGTGGACGCCGGGCAGTCCAAGATGGAGGTAGCGGGCACCAACCTTGCTGAAGTCAAAATGATCGGGAGACAACAGCGCCGAGGTTCCACGAAAGTAGATGTGGGTGCGCCGGTGGCTGCGTTCCGAGACGAAGGCATCCGTATAATGCGTGCGCGCATCCCGCGAGACATGCATTTGCGCCCGCCCGATCCGCGCCTTGTCGGCGATCTCCATGAGCAGGCGGCCGTCATCGTCGTCGCCCACCAGAGCGATGGTCTCCAGCGGCATCTCCGGATCGAGCTGGCGCATGTCGAGGGCGAAGTTGCTGCCCGATCCGCCATTGGCGCGCTCCTCGCCGAGATACTCGGCGAGGCCGTCCTCTTGCGGCCAGTGGCTGACGATCTTGTTGATGTCGACGCACCACGTGCCGCCGGTCACGAAACCCCGCCGTGCTGACGTCGCCATCTCAGGCTCCCTTCAGAACCTTCTCGGTGATCTCGTTGTCGGCCGCCAGCTCGCGCATTGGCGTGATGCCACTCTTCTTCAGACTCGCGTGATAGGCCTTCACCGCCTCTCCCGGCGCGATGTTGCCGCCGGCCACCTCGCGCATGAACGACACCATGGCCAGTGGATCCTCGGCCAGATTGATCTTGCGGCCGAACAGTGCCACGCGCGCACCATATTTTTCGGCCTGGTTGATGAGTTCGAAGCAATCGCGCGTGGTGCCGGCGCCGCCGCCCAGCACGCCCACGATCACGCTCGGGTCATAGGAGGCCAGCTCGTCAAGCGCCTTGGGCCCGTTGAACGGGATCTTGAGGAACTGCGGACGGTCCGACTTGGTCACGCCGGCAAGGCAGCGCATGATGCAGTCATTGACGTAGAACGGCACCTGCTCGGGGTCGATGCGGCAGTCGACATTGGGATTGAAGACCTCGAGGAAATACTTGAAGCCGTTGCGGGCCGCGTCCTCGCGGAAGGCGGTGAAAGCCTCAAGCGATGCATAGTCGCGATCGAGATCGTTGTTGAAGGTCACGGAATAGAGGCCCAGGTCGGTCCCGGTGACCGGCGTGCCGGGGCTCGGCGTGAGGCTGCCATGCATGACCCGTGACAGGTTGGCGGTACGGAACGGGCGCGACGGCTTCTTGGCGTAGTCGGCGCCGCGCACGACCCAGACATCGGTGGTGTCGTTGGCGCGGATGGCCGGCTTGACCACGCTGTTGCGATAGGCGCCCATCTCGACCAGCGCTTCCAGGTTGGACGCCGACGTCAGCATGATATCGACGATGTCCTGCTCGATGATCGCCCTGATGTTCTGCAGGAACTCGGGACGGGTATAGTAGCGCGTCCACTTTCCGTCCTTGCCGCGCTTGGGACCGGTCGAGGTCATGCTCGGACCCATGTCACCGTCCTTGGCGTCGGCGATGATGAAGTCGGAACGCGTGTACTTTCCGGCGCGGATGCGGGCGAGCTTCTTGTCGAGTCTGTACATGTCAGCCTGTCACTTTTCTGGAGGAGGTTTGGAGTCGAGACGTTGGAAGGGAATGTCGGGACCCGCATAGTCCCTGGGCGCGGCGGAGGCAACGCCCTTGCGCTTGCGAACAGACAAGACCGGATGCCATGCAGCCAGCGTCATGAGCGGCTGTCCTGCTGCAGCCGCTGCACCGCCGCGACGATGGAATCGGCGGTCACGCCGAAATGGGCGAAGAGGGTCTCGGGCGGCGCCGAATGGCCGAAATCGTCAACGCCGATGCAGATCCCGTCGAGCCCCACATACTTCCGCCAGTAATCGGTGACCCCCGCTTCGATGGCAATGCGCGGCACGCCCGGCGGAAGCACCGCGCGCCGCCAGGCGAGGTCCTGCCGGTCGAAACACAGCGTCGACGGCATGGAGACCACCCGCACCTGGAGCCCCTGCTTTGCCAGCCGCTCGCATGCGACAAGGGCCAGGTCGACTTCCGCACCGGTGGCGATGAGCACCGCAGCGAGCGGCCCTTCTTCGCGGCGCAGCACATAGCCACCGCGGCGAATATCCCGGATCTGCTCTTGCGAGCGCGTCTTGAAGTTCATGGTCTGCCGGCTGAGGGCCAGCACCGTGGGTCCGCTGCGGCGCTCCAGCGCGACAGTCCAGGCCACCGCGGTTTCGACGCTGTCGCAGGGCCGCCAGACATCGAGGTTCGGAATGAGCCGGAGCGACGCCAGGTGCTCCGCAGGCTGGTGTGTCGGACCGTCGCCGCCGACGGCGATGGAATCATGCGTCAGGACATGGATCGCTCCCAGCCCCATCAGCGCCGCCATGCGTAGCGCATTGCGTGAGTAGTCGGAAAAGACCAGATAGGTTCCAGCGAAGGGACGCAGGCCGCCGTGACTCAGCATGCCGTTCATCATCGCGGCCATGCCGAACTCGCGAACGCCATAGGAAATGTAATTCCCGTCGCCATCGCGGCTGATCGTGCGCGCAGCGTTCCAGACGGTCAGGTTCGAGGTCGAGAGATCGGCAGAGCCGCCGACCAGGTCCGGCAGTCCGGCGGCAAGCGCGGCAATGCAGTCCTGGCTCGCCTTGCGGCCGGCAACGCCCTGTGCCTTGCTCACGGCGCTGTCGACGATGCCCTGCGCGAGGGCCGCGAAATCTCCCGGCAGTTCGCCCTTCATCCGACGCTCGAAGGCGGCCGCTTCCAACGGAAACACGGCCCGATAGAGGTCGAACCTGCGCTGCCACTCAGCCTGCGCGGCGGCGCCGGCCACGGTCGCATTCCAGGCTCGCGCGATGGCCTCCGGCACGACGAAGGGCGGGTGCGGCCAGTCCAGTGCCGTGCGGGTCCGCGCCACCTCGGCCTCGCCGAGCGGTGCTCCGTGGCAGTCCTTGTGGCCCGCCATGGTCGCCGCACCCTTGCCGATCACGGTCTTGCAACAGATGATGCTGGGGCGGGTCAGATCGGCCTTCGCGGCCGCAATCGCCGCGTCCACGGCGTCGATGTCGTGACCGTCGACATTGGCCATCACCTGCCAGCCATAGGCCTCGAAGCGCCTCGGCGTGTCATCCGCGAACCAGCCGGTGACATCGCCATCGATCGAGACGCCATTGTCGTCATAGAGCAGGATCAGCTTGCCCAGCCCGAGCGCGCCGGCCAGCGAGCTGACTTCGTGCGAAATGCCCTCCATGAGGCAGCCGTCGCCCGCGAAGACATAGGTAAAGTGATCCACGATGGCGTGGCCAGGCCGATTGAAGCTGGCGGCCAGAAGACGTTCGGCCAGGGCCATGCCGACGGCGTTGGCCAAGCCTTGCCCCAAGGGCCCCGTGGTGGTCTCGACTCCGGGCGTGATGCGATACTCCGGGTGTCCGGGCGTGCGGCTGCCGAACTGCCTGGCCTTGCGAAGGTCCTCGATGCCGAGGTCATAACCCGTGAGGTGCAGCAGGTTGTAGAGCAGCGTCGAGCCGTGGCCGTTGCTGAGGACGAAGCGGTCACGGTCGGGCCAGCCGGGGTCGGCCGGATTGTGACGCAGATGTCGATGCCACAGGGCCACCGCGATGTCGGCCATGCCCATCGGCATTCCCGGATGGCCCGAACCGGCATGCTGTACCGAGTCCATCGCCAGCACCCGAAGCGCGGTCGCGAGGTCTTCCGGCCGTGCGGCACGGGTCATGTCATCTGCCATATCTCGTCACAATCCGCAGGTGCGACCCGATCAGGAGGCTTCCCCAAGCTGCCGCAATCATCGCCGCGACGCTTGTAAGGGCGGGGGCTTCGTGCCGTCAACGCCGCACCGTGCAAGGCAGCCGTGCGCCGGGCCGGCAGCAACCTCATTCAGTGATTTGCCATGACCGCATCGCGGAATTCGGCCTCGAAGACAGCAAGTTCCGCCTCGGGGGCCGCGGTCACGCGGATGCAGCGATTGAGCGGCGCTACGCCGGGCATGCGCACGAAGACGCCGCGCGCGAGAAGCCTGTCCAGCATGCGGCGCGCGCCGTCGCCGTCACTGCCGCAGTCGATCGCCACGAAGTTCGTGGCCGATGGCAACGGCACAAGACCATTGGACCGCGCGATGCCGGCGATACGCTCGCGGGCGGCCGCGACCTTCCGCACCACGTCGCGGAGATGGGCCTGGTCGGCGAGAGCCGCGAGCCCGGCCCCCTGTCCCAACCGCGTGACGCCGAAGTGATTGCGGATGCGGTCGAAGGCCCTGACCAGATCGGCATGGCCAACGGCATAGCCGAGACGCAAGCCTGCCAGTCCGTACGCCTTGGAGAAGGTACGGAACCGCAATACGCGCGGGTCATTGACGTCGAGCGGCGCCAGCGTGCCGGGCGGCGCGAATTCGCCATAGGCCTCATCCAGCATGAGCAGCGCGCCCTCCGGGAGGTTGGCGATCATGTCGCGGATCGTGTCGGCGGGCCACCAGCTCCCCATGGGATTGTCCGGATTGGCAAGGTAGATGAGGCGCGCCCCTTCACGCCGGGCCAGATCCAGCAGGTTGGCCGGATCCTCACGGTCGTTGACATAGGGCGTGTTGACGAGCCGTCCGCCATGGCCGTTGACATGGAAATTGAAGGTCGGATAGGCGCCGAGCGAAGTGGCGACGGCCACGCCGGGCTCGACGAAGAGCCGCACGGCATAGCCGAACAGGCCATCAATCCCTTCGCCGACCACGACGTTGTCGGGCGACACGCCGAGATGGCGGGCAAGCGCGGCCTTGAGATCGTGATTTTCAGGATCGCAGTATTTCCAGCTGTCGGATGCCGCCTGCTGCAGGGCCGCAATCACCTTCGGCGACGGGCCGAAACCCGATTCATTCGCCCCCATCCGGGCCCGGAAATCCAGTCCCATGCGCCGTTCCAGGGCTTCCGGTCCAACAAAGGGCACGGTGGACGGCAGGCTTTGGACGAGCGGGGTGAATGGCAATGGCATGGTCGGATACCGGCGATGTGGCAAGATTGCCCACTGCTCTGCCCGATCTGCGCATCCCGTGCAATTCGGGCGTCGCCGCCCTCTCCATCCGGCATGCGGCGATTGGCCCGCTTCGGACCGCTTGGGGGACCGGCTGGACCAAGTTATTCTGGACCAAGTAAAACTCACCCGCCGAATCCCGGCACCCATCTGGAGATCGCATCTTGCAAAGGAAACATCTGCTTCTGGCCGCTTTCGCCGCCTTCCTCATGCAGGCCCCGCAGCAGGCAAAGGCCTATGGCCTGATCAATTGCTCGGAATCCACCATGGCAATCTCGGCCATCCAGAATGCCAGCCGAACCGCGCAGAAAGTCCGGTCGATCGGGTCGGTACCGTCGGTCGGGGTCCTGTCTTTGAATGTCCCTCATTTCGCCAACTGCACCGATTTTTCGCAGTACCAGATCTTCGTGCAGCGCAATGCGGGCGGAGTCTCGGCGCTGCGCAATGCCTTGCGGTCCAATCCCGTCACGCGGCAGGCACTGCAGTCGCGCGGAATTCCGATCGGCCTGATCGCAGCTGTCCGCGTCTCTTCCAACGGCTCCCTGCGGGTCTACGTGCTGAATCCGCCGGCCAGGTAGCGAAGAAGGATCGACTTCCGCCGGTGTGACACGGAATGGCGCGGGCACCGCGTCCAGCCGCGCAGCAATGAGGGGGATCAGGTGGCCGGCGTCGGACGCGTCTGTACGGCGCTGGGATGCGACGCGGCGGCGGCCTGAAGCTCGGGTGACAGCGGAGTCTGACCCGTGATCTGGATCGACGGCGACGCAAACCGGATGCCGTTCGCCTCGAACTCCTTCTTGATCAGCACCATGGCTTTCCGCCGCACCAGGAACTGCTGACCTGGCTTGGTCTTGAGCTTCAGCGTCAGGATGACGCCATAGTCGCCGAAGTCCTGGACACCCTGCATCTTCAGGGGTTCGAGGGTGACCGCCTTCAGTTCCGGATCCTCGGCAAGCTCGAGACCGATGCGCTTGATGATCTTGCGCGCCTTCTCGACATCCGAGTCATAGGTGACCGTCAGCTTCAGCTTGTCGATGACCCAGTCCCGGCTCATGTTCTGGATGGCGCCCAGCACGCCGAACGGGACCGTGTAGATCGGCCCGCGATTGTGGCGGAGCCTGACCGACCGCAGGCTGAAGGACTCGACGGTTCCCTTGTAGCTTCCGCTCTCGATGTATTCCCCGACGCGGAAGGCATCGTCGACGAGATAGAAGATGCCGCTGATGATGTCCTTCACCAGGGTTTGCGCACCGAAGCCGATTGCCACGCCCGCGACACCGGCGCCGGCGATCAGCGGTCCGATTTCCACCCCGAGCTCGGAGAGCGCCATGAGGATCGCGAAGGCGGCGATCGCGGCCCAGAGGAAGTTTCGCAACACCGGCAGCAGCGTCGCAAAGCGGTTGACCTGTTCCGGATCTGCCTCTGCTCGGGTTTTCTCGATCCTCTGGTCGATGAGGGTCTTCAGCAGGCTCCAGATGAAGTTCGCGGCAAGCAGGATGATGCCCGCGACGATCAGGCCGTGAATGAGGCGGCTCGTCCGCGTGTCGACGGAGTTGATGGTCTCGAAGTCGACCTCCCAGATCCACAGCGTGAGTGCAAGCGCCAGCATGATCAGGCCGAAACGGATGGCCCGCTCGACGAACACCGCCGTCAGCTGGGCATTGCCGCCGACAGCCACGGAGTCGCCGAGATAGCGGAAGCAGTTCTGCACGCAGGCCCCCGCCAGCTTGATCGCGAGGACGACGCCGACAATCAAGATACCCATCAGGAAGGCGGGCGTGGCTCCCAGGGCCCAGACGCACCAGAGAACGATCAGGACAAGAGACAGAAGCGCAGCATGCGGGCGGCGCGACCGCTGATGGTTCTCGTCCGCGGCGCTGCCGGCCGGCGTCTTCATCAGGCTGTAGACAAGAATGCACAGGATCACGAGGCCAAGGGCGTAAGCCAGCACATCGCAGGCCGCGGCGGAAAATCCAAGAAGGCAGATGCTGAGTACGACGGCGGACCCGAAGCTGGCCAGACCGGCGAGAAGATCCGTCTGCCTCTCCCAGAACCGGGCTTCCTCGTCGGAAGCCGGAACGACGCGGAAGCCATCCTGCGACTCGAGCAGGTAGCGACTGGCGATACGGACCACCATCCAGCACACATAGGCGACGATGAAGGCCAGGATGATCCGCTCGATCACGTCCGGCCAATACTCCAGCGCCACGAAGACGGCCATTGCCGCAAGACCGATCGTCAGCGTTTCTGCGAGAGACAATGCATATCGTTTGGTGCGCGCGACGAACTTTGTCATTGCGCTGGCACCCGCGGCATCTTCAAGCTGCCGGAGATAGCCGCCTGTCATCCTGCGATAGACGGACCTCGCAGCGAGGCTGAGACAAACGAGCGCTGCCATGAGACCCAGCAGTCCCAGCACGCCGCTTTCCGCGATGTCTTCGAGCAGGATCTGTCGCGCATGATTGAATTCCGCCGGCAAGTTGGCCAGGGCCGCGGCGTGGCGATAGATCTGCCCGCGAATGGCCGCCACATAGTCGGCAAGCGCGTGCGATACCCGACCGGAATGTGCCGGCGGGGCGGTCGACTCGGCCGCAGCCTCCGGTACGCCGATCTTGTGGTCCCGCGCCCAGGACTGCACCTCGGGATCGGCAAGGATCTTCATCAGCGTTTCGATCTGCGGCGGCAGGTTCTGGCCCGGACTGGCCGTCTCCGCGCGCGCGGGAGCAGCCAGCAGGACAGCGGTCAGAACGAGCAGCCCGAGGAACCGGAATGCGGCCCTCAGCCCGGGTATGCGCCTACCGAGATCCGCCATCATCGGGCCGCTGGCAGACCTGCGACCGCTGCGCTGTCGACGATCGGGAGCAACATGTCGGAGGCGGTCTCTTCAGCGAAGCTGTGGTTGATCGAGCGCATCGGGTTCAGCGGCCAAGTTGCCTTTTTGCAAGGCTGGATCCGGCGCCCGCTATAGGATGTCTCGGCCCCAGCCGCAATATCGATTGCGGGCACGAACCCTCGGCCGCCCGGCCGGGCCCCAACGGCATTCAACTGAAGACGGCGTGGTGGGCCCGCCAGGACTCGAACCTGGAACCAGACGGTTATGAGCCGTCAGCTCTAACCATTGAGCTACGGGCCCGCCGGGGCGGATGGCTACATCAAATCCGCGGGCCATGCTATAGGCTCGGCATGCTGCACAAAGCCCACAGCCCGGAAACGGCCGTCGATGCCCTGATCGCGCTCTATGACGAATCGCGCACGGCCCTCAAGTCCTGCCTTGACCGTTACTTCGCAACCCAGGTGCCCCCCACCGATATCGAGCGACGCCTGTTCTGCTATCCCGAACTCATCGTCCACTATGAGGCTCACGGCGTGCATCCGTCCATCGCCCGGGCCTATGCCAAGTTCCAGGGACCCGGCACCTACATCACCACGGTCGCCCATCCCGCACATTTCCGGCGCTATCTGGTGGAGCAGTTGAGCCATCTCGTCCGCGACTATGGCGCGACCATCGAGGTGGCGCGATCCGAACAGGAGATTCCCTATCCCTATGTCCTCGACGCGGGCGACGACCTGGGCCGCGACGGCATCGGTGCGGCCGAGCTTGCCGTCCACTTCCCGGTCCCGCGGCTGGCGCAGGTGGGCGACGAGATCGCCGACGGCGACTGGGATCACCGCCCAGGTGAGGCCTTTCCCCTGGCGCTTTTCGATGCCGTTCGCGTCGACTATTCGCTGAAGCGCCTGCAGCACTACACGGGCACGCACTGGAGCCAGGTGCAGCCCTGGATCCTGCTCACCAACTATCACCGCTATGTCGACCAGTTCGTGCGCTGGGGGCGCGAGCAGCTGAAACGGCCAGGTCCCTACCAGAGCCTCCATCTGCCCGGCGGTGGCGTGATCACCAGGGCCATGGACGACAGCGCCGCCGACCTGGCGGTCGAGAACGCGCCCTGGCACCGCTTCCAGATGCCCGCCTATCACCTGTCGCGGAACGACGGGCAGGGCGGTGTCTCGCTCGTGAACATCGGGGTCGGCCCCTCCAATGCCAAGAACATCACCGATCACCTGGCGGTGCTCCGTCCGCATTGCTGGCTGATGATCGGCCATTGCGGCGGCCTGCGGCAGTCGCAGCGGATCGGCGACTATGTGCTGGCGCATGGCTATCTCCGCCAGGACCGCATCCTCGACAGTCTCGTGCCGCCCGAGATCCCCATCCCTGCCCTGGCCGAAGTGCAGGTGGCGCTGCAGGGCGCGGCCGCCAGCATCACGGGGGAAACGGGCGAGAGCCTGAAGAAGCGCCTGCGTACCGGCACGGTGGTGACCAACGACGACCGGAACTGGGAACTGCGCTGGACCCAGGAACGCCGCCGCATCAACCTGTCGCGCGCCATCGCGGTCGACATGGAATCCGGGACGCTGGCGGCACAGGGCTATCGCCTCCGCGTCCCCTACGGCACCCTGCTCTGCGTCTCGGACAAGCCGCTGCACGGCGAGATCAAGCTGCCGGGCGCTGCCAACGCCTTCTATGACCGTGCCGTGGCCGAGCACCTGCTGATCGGGCTTGCCGCCATCGACGGCCTGCGCAGCCAGCTGTCGCAGCTGCATTCGCGCAAGCTGCGCAGCTTCGACGAGCCGCCTTTCCGGTGACGCGGCTGCGACATTGCCGCGCCGCAATCTGCGGGCATGCCAAAGACTGTCCAACGAGGAAAGACATGATGCTACGACCCACCCTGACCGCCGGCGCCTTTGCCCTTGCCGCCGCCATGATCACCCCTGCCCTTGCCGGAGACCACGCCATGCCCCGCACCATCGCGCTGACTGGACACGGCGAGGTCCGCCTCGCGCCGGACACCGCCACGGTCACGCTGGGCGTTTCCAGTGACGCCAACGTCGCCAAGGACGCGCTTGCCGCCAATACCGCCGCCATGCAGGCCGTGCTGGCCGCGCTGAAGGCCGCCGGCATCGACGCCAAGGACATGCAGACGTCGAACTTCTCGGTCCAGCCACGCTACAACTTCAGCAACGACGGCAAGCCGCCGGTGCTCGCCGGCTATACCGTCTCGAACACGGTGACCGTGCTGGTGCGCAAGCTCGACTCGCTGGGCGCTGTCCTCGACGCCGTGGTCCAGTCGGGCTCGAACCAGATCAACGGCATCCAGTTCGACGTGTCGAAACCCGAAGCGGCCCTCGACGAGGCCCGCCGGCTCGCCGTCGCCGACGCGCGCCGAAAGGCGGAAATCCTCGCCGGCGCCGCGAAGGTGGAACTCGGCCAGGTCCTGTCGATGACCGAAGGCTTTTCCGGACCGCCCCCCGGTCCGGTGATGCGCACCTCCATGAAGATGGACGCCGCCGCCCCGGTTCCCATCGCGCAGGGCGAACAGTCTCTCGCCGTGGACGTGAACATCGTCTGGGAAATCAAGTAAGCGCCACTGACATGTGCTGTCATTGCCGATGTGCTAGCATCGGCCATGCCCATTCTCGAGCGCGATGCCTGGCGTCTGCAGTACTTCGCAGGCGTGGACTGCCCGCCGGATGTCGTGATTCCGACCGACGATCCCGACTGCTGGCTGCTTTATCCCGATCATCGCTGGATCTACGACAAGCTGCGGGTCGCCGAGAGCCAGGGTCTGGCCTGCGGCCCGCACGGGGTGCAACCCGACAGCTTTCCGGTCTTCTCCAAGCCGATGACCAATCTCAAGGGCATGGGCGTGGGCAGCCGCGTCATGCGGGAACCCAGCGACCTCGACGAACACTACAGCCCCGGCCATATGTGGATGGACCTGCTCCGCGGCGACCACGTCTCCACCGATTGCGCGGTGGTCGACGGCACCATCGCCTGGAGCCGCCACGCGACCGGCCTTCCCTGGGATGACGGCATGTTCAAGTACTGGGTCATCCACGCGGCGGCGAGTCCCTGGCTTGAAGAATATCTTGGCGGGTGGGTTTCGCGGCACATGCGCGGCTACACCGGCATGATGAATTTCGAGACGATCGGCGGCCGCATCATCGAGGCGCACCTGCGCTTTGCCGACCAGTGGTGCGATCTCTATGGCCCCGGATGGACCCACTCGCTCGTCCGTCTTTATGCGGAGCGGACCTGGGACTTCGCCGACCATGACCGCCGCGACGGTTACTCGATCCCGCTCTTCGCCCGCCATCACGCGCGCTTCCGTCACCCGCACCCCGCGCATCAGGCCGAGATCCGGTCGATGCCTTCGGTCCGCAGCCTGCAGATCACCTTCCACGAGGACAGGAATCCCGACGATCATCCCATGCCGCCGGGAGGCTTCCGCCTGGGCATCGTCAATTGCACCAACCTACAGGACGGCATGGTGGCGCGGCGCCGGCTGGCCGATGCCTTTCCCTCAGGCCTTGTCCTGCATCAGGACTAGATCAGCGACACCAGCTGCGCGGACGGCAAGGGACCGGCGCCCGGCTGCTCGGACCAGTGACGGAAGGTCTGGACCCCGCCCGACACGCGCAGCTCCGCCGTCAGGTCGAGATCGACCCTGGCATGCACCCACTGCGCCCTGTTCATCTCGCCCAGCGCGATGATGCCGCCTGGCGGCAGGCCACGGTCGGAGGGCGCGAAGATGCCGGCGGCACCGGTATTGCTTTCGCAGGCCGCGCAGAATGGCGCCGGCCCCACCACCGGCGCATGCACGGTGTAGACCTGGTTCTCGAGCGCCCGCGCCAGGGCTCCGGTCCGGACTCGCCAGTAGCCCCATTCGGTCTCGGTGTTCGAGGGCGCGAGGATCACTTCCGCGCCCGCCTCGGCCAGCGCGCGCGACAGCAGCGGGAACTCGATGTCGTAGCAGATGAGCAGGCCAACCCTGGTCTTGCCGATGTCGAAGACCTTCAGCTCGCGTCCACCGCTGATGCGCCAGGGATCGCGCTCCCACGGCGTCGGCATGATCTTGTCGAAGCTGCCGCGCCTGCCGGTGGGCCCGTAGATGTGGGCGACATTGACGGTCCGGCCCTCGCCCCGCCGGTGCGGCGCCGAACCCGCGACGATGGTCACGCCATGCTGCCGCGCGAGTGCGGCATGGACGCGTTCGAGTTCCGGCACAAGCTCGGAGACGGCATCGATGGAGCCATGCAGGTCGCGCCCGCGGCCACCGATGGAGCAGAGCTCCATCGCACCATACTCGGGGAAGACCAACAGCTCGGCGCCCTGCCCCGCGGCCTCGGCCACCCACGCCGCAATCTTGGCCTCATAGTCGGCGATGCCAGAAAACTCCGTGAGCGGATACTGCGCGGCGGCGATGTGGAGCATGCGGGTCATAGCGGTCTCATCCAGAATTGCAGGTCTTTCACGGTATCCTGCGGCTGATCGACGTCCTTCCACGTGAACTGCGCGACGGCACCTTCGACCGGCGCATAGCCGCGCTTGCGCCAGAAGCCGTCGAGCGGAACGTAACCCGCCGGGCGCAGAGGATGGTCGCCGGGCCGCAACACCGCGCAGAAGGCGGCATGGCTGGCGCCCAGGCGACGGCCCTGCGCCTCGCGCAGGTCGAAGAACCGGTTGCCGATGCCCTGGCCGCGATACTGGGGCAGCAGCATCGACTCGGCGCAGTAGAAGATCCGGTCCACGTCGAAGCCGCGCTGCTTCAGCGGTGCCGAAAACTCCGCATGTTCCGCCGCGAGCGGACAACCGGTGGCAGCGCCCACGGTCTCGTTGCCGTCGCGGGCAATCACGATGATCGCCCCGGAGGCGGCGGAGAATTCCGCGAGATAGGTCCGTTCATAGTCCAGCGTGCCGTCATAGAGATAGGGATAGTCGCGGAACACGGCGATGCGCAGCCGCGCCACCGCGTCCAGCCCCGACTCCAGCGCATCTCCCGAGAGCGTATCGACGGTCAGGCTCACCGGCCCAAGACCTGCCGCTTCCAGTCGCCGAGATTGTAGTGTGTCGAGACCCGCGCGATCCTTCCTTTCTTCACCTCGAAGAAGGTGCCGACGCGCAGCCTGTAGCTCTGACCCTTGGCCTTGGGCAGGCCGGGGTCGGTGACGAGGTACGTCCCCGCCAGGTCGAACTCGGCCGCCGCATGCGCGCCGGTCGCATCGGTCATGATGACGATGTTGGATAGCCTCTCCCGGTAGCTCCGGTTCATGTGCGCGAGGAATTCCGCGAAGCGGGCCTTGCCCCTGCGGCGCGCGCCCTGGCTCACGTCGTGCACGAAGCCCGGGCCCAGGCAATCGAGCATGCCGGCCACATCCTGTGCATTGAAGGCGGCATAGTAGCGGGCAATGAGCTTGGTCGTGGCAGCGGCGGTCATGATTTCTCCTCGGGATTCGGGCGAGGTAAAGACAATCCCGGCCGAAAGCGCAAGCCGGGCGTCAGTCCTCGACGTGAAAGTTGTGCAGCACGCGGTGATAGACCGGCGCCAGCATGAGGCCCGCCACGGCAATGAACAGAAGGCCGCAGGCAATGGCGTAGATGCCCGCGAAGATCTTCCCGGCCTCGGTCAGCAGCGGGCTGAGCGGCCCCATGCCGGACAGGATCATGGCCGCATTGACGAAGGCATCCACTGCCGACATGCCTTCGAAATAGATGTAGCCCGCCATGCCGATCGCCAGGCCCAACAGGATGATGGCGAGGCCCCAGACGGCGCTGCGGATCAACCGGAGCGAGAAGGCCGTGCCGCTGACGACGGGCTGGCGATGATTTTCGAAGCGGAACAGATGGCGCATGGGGCTTGTCCGGCGGGAACGGGCGAATCTTGATCTTCCTCAAGGCACAGGGGAGCATAAGATGGTTCCTGAGGCCAATTGCAAGGAGGTTCTCATGAAACGTCTGGTCCGCCATGCCCGCGTTCTCGTCACCGACGGGGCACGCGCCATCGTGCTGCGCAACGAGGGCGACGCCGTGACCCCCGATCTCCGCACGGTGCGCACCCATTCCGACAAGACTCCGGCTGCCCACGACCTTGGCCCCGACAAGCCTGGCCGCACCAATGCCTCGACGGGCCAGATCTCGGCCATGGAAATCCCCGACCCGCACCAGCAGGCCGAGGACCGCTTCGTGGCCGGCGTCGCAGCCGAGATGGAGCGCGACCTCCGGGCCGGTGAATTCGAGACGCTGATCGTCGTGGCCCCGCCGGTGGCGCTGGGCGCCTACCGCAAGGCCGTGAGCCCGGCGGTCGCCAAGGTCACGCTGATCGAGATCGACAAGGACCTGACCAGGCACCCCGCGGCCGACATCGCCAAGCATGTGATCAAGGCGCTTGAAGCCGGCTGACCCCTCGGCTAAGCGGCGGGCATGGCGAAGCTCCAGGATCTGTTCCCGACCCGCATCTACCGTGCCGACAAGGCCGCGCCCGCGAAGCTGAACTACGATCTGGAGAGCGTCGCCCTGTCGCTGGCACGCGACGACCGCGCCGGCCAGAAGTGGTGCGAAGCCCATGGCTATCCGGGCTACACCTCCTATTCGTCGCTGAACGACCTGCCCTGGCGCTTTCCCGAATTCGCCCGGCTGACGAAGATCATCGACCGCCACGCGCTGGCCTTTGCCAAGGCGCTGCACTGGGATCTCCGCGGCATGCGGCCGGTCTGTGACTCGCTGTGGGTGAACGTGATGCCCGAGGGCGGCTCGCACACCTCGCACATCCATCCGAACTCGGTGATCAGCGGCACCTACTACGTGACCGTGCCCGCGGGCGCAGGCCCCATCGTCTACGAGGACCCCCGGCTGGCCATGCTCATGGCGGCGCCGCCGCGCAGGAAGACCGCGCCGCGTGCCGAGCGCAGCCATGTGAGCGAGACGCCGGCTCCAGGTTCGCTCTTGCTCTGGGAAAGCTGGCTGCGCCACGAGGTGCCGCTCAACCGCGCCGAAGGCGAGCGGATCAGCGTGAGCTTCAACTACTGCCTGGGCAATCCGTCTACTTGAACATCCCGTCGCCCATCTGGTCGACGAGCTGCTTGCCCTTCAGGATCGCATGGTCGGCGGCGGAGTCGATGTCGCCGAAGCGATCGGCTCGGATGAAGCGGTGTTCCCGGGTCTCGCCGTCGATCACGCGGCTGACCACGCCGCAGGTCTGGTATTGCCCGCCCTCCTGGTAGGGCGTGGCGCGGATCGAATAGCCCTCGTAGTCGAGCGTCTTGACCGGCTTGGCCTCGCCAGGCGCCGCGGGTGCGGCGCTGCCGCCGCCGAAGAGTTTCTTGAGGAAGGACATGACGCACCTCGAAGGTTCAGATGAGCGGCGAGCCTAGAGGCGACGGCCCCGGAATTCAATTGCCGCCTCCACGCCGCCGGGACTGCGCCGCGCCACCGTGGCGTCAGGCGAAATGGCCGGTACCGAGGTCTCCGGCCCGGGCCAGCAGCCGGGCCCGCGTCTCGGGTCCGTCCATGACGTCGAAGAAGAATTCGAGATGGGCCCTGGGAATGCCGCAGTAGTTCATGACGCCGGTGAGCAGTTGGACCTTCATGGCCTCGTCATAGCCGCGCTTGCGGTAGCTCTCCGCATCGCCGGACGCGGTGCCGATCAGCAGCGCGCTGGACAGCGCGAGCTTGCGGTCGCCATAGGCCCAGCCATTGTTCCACACCCGGTCGATCCAGCCCTTGGTGGTGGCGGGAAAGGACCACCACCAGACGGGAAAGACGAAGGCGATGGCGTCGTTCCGGGCGATGCGCGCCTGCTCGGCCAGCACCTCGGCGCTGTAGACCTTGTCGCCATCGTCCCAGTCCGGCTCGTCGGCAATGGGCAGCCGCGGATCGAAGCCCTCGGCGCGCAGGTCGGCGATCTCGGGCCTGTGGCCGGCCCGGACCAGCCCCGCGACCAGGCTGTCAAGCACCGCCCCGCAGAAGGAGTCGCGGCGGGGATGGTCGAAGACGACGAGGATGTTCATGGGGCCTACTCTTCTTGGCAGACAACCCAACCAATACGAAGCAATTACCGCTCAACACGGAGTTCCATTGATTTACTAATCGACAAGAAATCGGAAGGTACCTTTGTCTATTCCAATATGGTATTCTTAAACAGGAATCGTTCGCCAAGTCCGGCTATTGTGGCCAAACTAGGCAGTCCAATTCTGGATGCGTTCTAGATCTTTGTAAAAGTGGGACGTGGGATAATTATGTCTTCAAAGAGATTGAATCAATTCATAGCCGAGTCAACCAACATTGGCTAAGGTGACAACCCGAGCGAATCAGCGAGACTTACCATTGGGAAAATCGTCGAACACAAATAAGAGAGGCGCTAACACTCGCCTCCAAACAACCGTAACGTCACCCATTGAGATGGAATCTTCATGTTATCACTGTAACTAATTCGAGACCGGACGTCGCGTGAAGAAGAATTGGTGGCTTCTTCGCCCTCAAGATCAGATGCAGGCATTAAAGACGCCAGACAGAGTTGATCTGAAGGGAAGATCAGCCTGAGGCCACTTCATGGGTTTCACACAAAATGCTGGACGGGCTTTTGATGGGCGGCCACTGCTGGGCCGAACTTCTCATCCAGATAAATATGCGTCAAAAGAAGCAGAGAAGCAATCGCCAGGTTCTGACGACTACTCCGGGCGCATTGCGGGAAAAGATGCTGATGGAAGCGGTGTACAAGAGGAAGCAAGTCGAAGAAGACTTAAAAGGCAGAAAGCTCTCAAGAGGTCTGTCTCAGAGAGTCTCCGCGGCAAGCCTCCTCGACCAGCTAGTCTGACCTATGAGGATTAAGTCGCGGGAACTTTACTGTGAGATTGTCCGCCACAGCGTTTGAGTATCGTTCATAAAAGCAGCTAGAAAGCACAATGAGCCGAATTTCGAGTTTTTGAGATACAATATCCGTCAACGCGGAGCATTCCGTAAAGATCACTGGAAAATTCTGCCGAGATTGAGGCTTACTCTCGATCAATGCGCAACGCTGTTCCCGGAGAACTTATAGTGCGATTAACAAGCTTGAAACTTGGTGAGCGTCTCGGCCACTAGATGGCATACAAAAAGGAATACTAAGATTCGGGGTACCTTGAACACTGCTGAGCGTCCACAATTGCACGGCTAACTGGTCAATAAGTAATAGCACTCTTGCGCTAAGTTCCACTTCTCCGACTCAGAAGGGCTAGTTATCCAGGAAGCTCCGCAGCTTCCTTGACCGGCTCGGATGCTTCAGCTTGCGCAGCGCCTTGGCTTCGATCTGGCGGATGCGTTCGCGGGTCACCGAGAACTGCTGGCCCACCTCCTCCAGCGTGTGGTCGGTGTTCATGCCGATGCCGAAGCGCATGCGCAGCACGCGTTCCTCGCGCGGCGTGAGCGAGGCCAGCACGCGGGTCGTCGTCTCGCGCAGGTTGGCCTGGATTGCCGCGTCGATGGGCAGCACCGCGTTCTTGTCCTCGATGAAGTCGCCGAGGTGGCTGTCCTCCTCGTCGCCCACCGGGGTTTCGAGCGAGATCGGCTCCTTGGCGATCTTCATCACCTTGCGCACCTTCTCGAGCGGCATCGACAGCTTGTCGGCCAACTCCTCGGGTGTGGGTTCGCGGCCGATCTCGTGCATCATCTGGCGCGAGGTGCGCACGATCTTGTTGATCGTCTCGATCATGTGCACCGGAATGCGGATGGTGCGCGCCTGGTCGGCGATCGAGCGGGTGATGGCCTGGCGGATCCACCAGGTCGCATAGGTCGAGAACTTGTAGCCGCGGCGGTACTCGAACTTGTCCACCGCCTTCATCAGGCCGATGTTGCCTTCCTGGATCAGGTCGAGGAACTGCAGGCCGCGGTTGGTATATTTCTTGGCGATCGAGATGACGAGGCGCAGGTTGGCCTCGACCATTTCCTTCTTGGCGATGCGCGCCTCGCGCTCGCCCTTCTGCACCATGGCCACGATGCGGCGATATTCCGGGATCTGCAGGCCGGTGGCGGTGGCCAGCTCGAAGATCTCGTCGCGGATGACCTTGATCGAGTCCTTCTCGTCGTTCACCCACTTCTTCCAGCCGAACTTGGCGAGGCGGCCCACCCGCTTCAGCCAGTCGGGATCAAGCTCGTGGCTCTGGTATTCCTTCAGGAACTCCGAGCGCGGCACCTTGTAGGTTTCGGCCAGCCGCATGAGGCGGCCTTCCAGCGCGTTGAGCCGCTTGTTGATGTCGTAGAGCTGCTCGACCAGCGCCTCGATGCGGGCGTTGTTCAGCGACAGCGACTTCACGTCGGCGATGATGTCCTCGCGCAGCTTCTTGTAGCGGCGCTCCTGCGAGGGCGACAGCTCGGTGCCCTCGGCAACTTCCTGGTCCTGCAGCTTGCGCAGCGACTTGTAGTTCTTGGCGATGTTGTCGAAGATCTCGAGCACCTTGGGCTTGAGCTCGGCCTCCATGGCCGAGAGCGACACGCCGAGGTCATCGCCCTCGTCGTCATCCTCGTCCTCGATCTGCGGCTTGTCGAAATCCTCAGGGCTCAGCACGTCGCCGAACTCGTCGTCGCCGCGGCGCGCGGCCGCCGCCGCGCGGCGGTTCTCCGGCCGCTTGGCCTCGACCTTCTTCTTCACCTCTTCCTTGGGCGGTACATACGGCGCGGGCGTGGCCACGGTCTGCTGCTTCTTGGCATCGGGCCCGGCATAGGTGGCTTCGAGATCGATGATGTCGCGCAGCAGGATCTTGGCTTCGTTCAGCTCGTCGCGCCAGATGATGATGGCCTGGAAGGTGAGCGGGCTTTCGCACAGGCCCGCGATCATCGCCTCGCGGCCGGCCTCGATGCGCTTGGCGATGGCGATCTCGCCCTCGCGCGACAGGAGTTCGACCTGCCCCATCTCGCGCAGGTACATGCGCACCGGATCGTCGGTGCGGTCGGCCGGCGTCTTGGCGGCCTCGACCTTGACCAGCGCGGTCTCGGTCGATTCGCCCTCGCTCTCCTGCTCGACCTTGGCGGCGAGGTTCTCGGTCTCCTCCTCGCTCTCGACCACGTTGATGCCCATCTCGTTGAGCATCGCCATGATGTCCTCGATCTGCTCGGGCGAGGTCTCGTCCGAGGGCAGCACCGCGTTCAGTTCATCGAGGGTGACGTAGCCGCGCGCCTTGGCGAGCTTGATCATCCGCTTGACGGCGGCGTCGGTGAGGTCGAGGACCGGCGAGTCGGAGCCTTCGACGGCCACGTCGGTGACGTCGGCCTCGTCCTGGGCGGTCTGCGGTTCCTGGTCTTCGCTCTGGGGTGCGCGCACCTGGGCACGGGCCATGTCGTTTGCGTCCTTGGGTTTCGCGGGGGCGTGGAGCCACCGCTTAGCAGCGTTGTGATTCGCGGTCAAAAGCTAGGGTCCGCCATGTTAAGCGGGAATTAACCCTGTCTTCGCCCTTTTTCGCTCAGGAGATGGCGTCAGCGGATCGGCCCGAGGCCGCCCCGAACCCCTCGATCTGGGCTTCGGCGCCGGCCTGTGACGACAGCTGCTCGCGCACCGCGTTGAGCGCGTTCAGATTCTCCTCCGTCGGATCGGCGGCGAAGGCGGCTTCCGCCACCTTGAGCTCGCGCTCCAGCGTGATGGTTTTCCGGTGCAGGGCGATCATCTGACGAAGGCCTGTGCGGGCATCATCCTGTGCCGCCCCGCTCCCAAGGAACCATTCGTTCAGGCGTCTCGCCTGGGTTTCAAGCCGGTCCAGAAGCGGACCCAAGCCCATGAGTGCCAAATGGCGCTTGAGACCCGGCCCGTCAAGGCCGGATCCCAGCGCCGCGCTATCTATGATCTGGCCGCGCAGCGAGTCAAGTTCGCGGGAGGTGAATTCGAGGCCCGAGATCTCGTCCAGGAATTCGTGCATCAGGTCCGGATGGTTGATGACGGCCAGCAGGATCATGCGTTCGCGGCGTTCGACCCCCGACGTCGGGGCGGCGGCCAGGGCCCGGAGCTGCGCGGATGGCGGCTGGGGAAGGTCCCAGGGCTTGAAGCCGGCGGGCTGACGGGTGGCGAAGGGCGCCCTGGGAAAGCTCTTGCGCGCCCCATTGCCCTGCCGCCAGTCGGCAGGCCCCTTCCGGCCGAACAGGTCCTGCAGCCGCGCAGCCAGGTCGGCAAGATAATGCTTCTTCACAATATCGTCGCCGATCTCATTGATCTTGTTTCGTAAATCACGCTCGAACTGTGCCTTTCGCTCGGGCGTGGCGCGGTCGTTCTCCGTCAGGGCCCGCTGCCACAGCACGTCGGACAGCGGCTGCGCAGCCGCCACCACCGCCTTGACAGCGTCCGGCCCCTCGGCCTTGAGCAGGTCGTCGGGATCCTGGCCTTCGGGCAGCACTGCGAACTTCAGGGAATGGCCGGGCTTCAGCGCCGGCAGGGCAAGGTCGAGGGCGCGGTAGGCGGCCTTCAGGCCGGCCGCGTCGCCATCGAAGCACAGGGTCGGTTCGGGCGCCATGCGCCAGAGCAGCGCCAGCTGGTCCTCGGTGAGCGCCGTGCCGAGCGGCGCCACGGCCATGGGCAGACCTGCCCGGTGCAGGGCGATCACGTCGACATAGCCCTCCACCGCGATGATGGCGCCGGTCTCGTGCGCCGGCCCCCGGGCCCTGTCGAGATTGTACAGGACATGCCCTTTGTGGAAGAGCGGCGTTTCGGGCGAATTCAGATACTTGGCCGGCACGTCCTTCGACAGCGCCCGGCCGCCGAAGGCGATCACCTTGCCGCGCGGATCGCGGATGGGAAACATCACGCGGTCGCGGAAGCGATCATAGGCGGTCTTGTCCTCGGCCTGGATGACGAGCCCCGCCTCGGCCATCTGCTCGAGCGGAATTCCCTTTCCTGCCAGATGGTTGCGCAGCGCCTGTCGGTCGTCCGGGGCATATCCGAGGCGAAACTCCTTCTGGACCGCGGGGGAAAGCTGGCGGTCGGAGAGATAGCCGCGCGCCCGCGCCCCGCGCGCGGACTGCAGCTCGGCCTCGAAGAACTTCGCCGCGATTTCCATGATGTCGTAAAGGCTTGCGCGCTGTTCCTCGCGTCTTGCATCAGCTTCCGACACGACCGGCATCGGCAGCCCGGCATCCATGGCCAGGCGTTCCACGGCCTCGGGAAAGCTCAGCCCTTCCTTCTCGACCAGGAAGGTGAAGATGTCGCCCGAAGCCTTGCAGCCGAAGCAGTGGTAGCGGCCCTTCTTGTCCTCGACATGGAAGGACGGCGACTTCTCGCCGTGGAACGGGCAGCAGGCCCAGTAGTCACCCTTGCCGGCATTCGTCTTGCGCCGGTCCCACTGCACGCGACGGCCCACGACCGCGGAAATCGAGACCCGGGCCCGGATGTCGTCGAGAAAGGACGGCGGGAAGCGCATGCTGAAAACCTTAGGGCAGAATGGCGCCCGTAGAAAGCTGACTGTCAGGAGTTGGCCACGACGGCCTTCGTCATCACATCGGCGGCCGTATCCGAGTCGAGACACGACCTGCGGGCCAGACTCCGCCACGTGGCGAAACCCATGGCAGCATCCAGCACGGCGGATTGGCGTTCGGTCAGGCCCTCGCACAGCACCCGCCGGCAGGCCAGCAAGTGGGGACCAATGCGAAGCGCGACGACCTCGCGCGTCGGCTCGTGAAACTCTGCATCACGCAGCACGCAGCCGGCCAGATCCGCATTTGCGTCATACCAGCGGTAGAGCGCCGCGAGACCGGTCTTGAGCCGCGCCGCCGCGCCTGCGATGGCGTTCCAATTCTCCGGGTCTGGCAACGGATTGCGTTCCAGATGCAGTCCCGAGCAGGCCAGGAGCAGGCTGCGCTCGTCAGGAAAGTGCGCATAGAGCGTATGGCGCTGAACGGCCGCGCGTTCTGCCACCTGGCTCAGGCTGGTCTGCGCGGGGCCCATCTCGCCATGCAACGCGATTGCCGCCTCGACGATCCTGAGGCGGGTTTCCGCCTGCTGGGCGGCGCGCCGCGTCATTGTGTAGGCACGGGCCATGGATTTTAATTGCACATATATGTATATTGAATATTGACAGGCTGCATCTATTTCATTACACATAAATGTATCATTAAATTACGCCCCCTTCAAGCGTGAGGCAAACCATGGAAACGAGGATTTACGAGATTGCGGATGGCATCTACCGTCTCTCGACGTTTGTTCCGGATATCGGGGGCCCTGCCGGCTTTACCTTCAACCAGTTCCTCGTTCAGGGCGAGGACCCGCTCATGTTCCACACCGGGCTTCGCAAGATGTTTCCGATGAACGCGGCGGCGCTCGGACGGATCATCGACCCCAGTACGCTGCGCTGGATCAGCTATGGCCACTTCGAGGCTGACGAATGCGGCGCCATGAATGAGTGGCTCGCGACAGCGCCGCAGGCCACGCCGGCGCAGGGACGCACCGGCAGCATGGTTTCGCTCACCGATTTCGCCGACCGTCCGCCGCGCATGCTGGACGATGACGAGGTGATTGACATCGGCGGCCGGCGCCTGCGCTTCATCGACACGCCGCATACGCCACATGGCTGGGATGCCGGCGTGCTCTTCGACGAAACCACCCGCACCCTGATGTGCGGCGATCTCTTCACACAGTTGGGTGACCGCGCCGCGCTGACGCATGGCGACATCGTGGGGCCGGCCATCGCGGCCGAAGACATCTTCAGATACTCGAGTCTGAATCCAGCCATGGGCTCGACACTGCGTTCCCTCTCGAAGCTGCGGCCCCGCACGCTGGCCCTGATGCATGGCCCCGCCTACGAGGGCGATGGCGCCGCCGCACTTCTCGAACTGGCTGGGGAATATGATCGACGCGTGGACTTGGCCGGAACGCTGGCACGTGTCGCCTGATGGGGCCATGACATGACGGCATGGAGCCCGTGCCACAAGGGCCTATCACGTGGAAGCCGCCGCACCTAGACTGTGCCCATGCCCTCGTCCAAGCCGCTCTGGCTCGTCCTTGCCCCCGTCATCTTTCTCCTGCTCTGGTCCGGCGGCTTCTCGGTGGCGAAGCTGGGCCTCAGGCATGTCGAGCCGATGAGCTTTCTCACGCTGCGCTATGCCTCGGTCCTGGTCATCCTGCTGCCGCTCTACGCCATACTCAGGCCGCCCCTGCCCCGGCGCGGCGTCGACTGGCTGCACCTGCTGGTCGTGGGTTTCCTGATCCAGGCCGTCTACTTCGGACTGAGCTACATGGCCTTCGCGGCGGGCGTCTCGGCGGGAGGCGTTGCCATCATCGTCTGCCTGCAGCCGATTCTCGTTGGCCTGATCGCGCCGCGCTTTGCCGGCGAGACGGTTGGAGCCCTGCGCTGGATCGGCCTCGTGCTGGGCCTGGCGGGCGCCGGCACGGTGATCGCGGCGCGTTCCTCGATCGAGGCCGAGAGCATCGTCGGCATCCTCGCCTCGATCGGCGCGCTCCTCGGCATCACGGCGGGCGTGCTGTGGGAAAAACGCTTCGGCATCAGCTACCACCCCGTGGTCTCAAACAGCGTGCAGTATGTCGCGGGCCTCGCCGGAACCCTGCCCCTGGCGCTGGCCACTGAGCATTTCCACTTCGACTGGACCAATCCGGAGTTTCTCTTCGCCTGGGCCTATCTCGTCATCGGCAATTCCATCATCGCCATGACGCTTCTACTGGCCATGATCCGCGCCGGCGAGGTAAGCCGCGTATCGTCGCTCTTCTATCTCGTGCCGCCGATCTCGGCGCTCATCGCCTGGCCGTTGCTGGGCGAGGCCATGCCGCCGCTGGGCTGGGCGGGATTCGCGCTGGCGGCGCTGGGCGTGGCCCTGGCGAGCCGACGGCCGCGCAGGACTTGAAGTGGCGATCCGCAGCCGCCAAACTGAAAACCGGAACAGAACGACAGCCAGCACGGGAGAACGGACATGAAAATCATCTACACGGCCCACGGAACCTCGGTCGGCGGCCGCGGCGGCGGAACGGCGAAGACCTCCGATGGCGCGCTCGACGTGACGCTCGACCATCCGGTCGAGATGGGCGGCAAGGGCAACGGGGTCAACCCCGAGCAGCTCTTCGCCATTGGCTATGCCGCCTGCTTTCTCGGCGCAATGAAATACGTGGCCAGCAAGATGACTCCGCCCTTGAAGCTGGCGCCCGAGTCCTCGACCACCGCGCATGTCAGCTTCGGTCCGCGCGACGACGGCGAGGGCTTCGGCCTCGAGGTCGCCATGGACGTGAATCTTCCAGGACTCGACAAGGCCGCGGCACAGGACCTTGCCACAAAGGCCCACGTCGTGTGTCCCTACTCGCACGCGACCAAGGGCAACATCAAGGTGACGACCAACATCGTCTGATTGGCCGCATGGTCAGGCGTCATGGCGGCCCCGCGACAATGCACATTGCCGGGGCCGTCTTCACGACCTAGCCTTGGCCAAGACGACATGAGAGGATTCAATGGCCCTGACCGACCGCAAGCTGATGACCTTCGATGTGGTGGGCACGCTCATCGACTTCGAAACCGGCATTCTCGACTATATCCATGCGAAGGCAGGGCAGAAGGGCCTGAAACTGTCTGACCAGGCGATCCTCGAGGCCTATGCCGTGGCCGAGGACCGCCAGCACCACGAAACGCCGCGACTGCCCTTCCCGTCGATGATGGCACCCATGTACCGCGAGATGGCGGCGAAGCTGGGGCTTCCCGACACGGTCGGCGATGTCGAGGGTTTCCGCCTCTCGATCCCGCGCTGGCCGGCCTTCCCGGATTCGGTGTCTGCGCTGAAGCGGTTGCGCAAGCGCTTCCGGCTGGTGGCCATGACCAATTCCGACAACTGGGCCCTGTCCAATTTCGCAAAGACCCTGGACATGCCGTTCGACGACATGGTGACGGCCGAGATGGTGGGCTGGAACAAGCCAGATCCCCAGGTCTTCGCCTTCACTCGTGGCCGCCAGAGCATGGAAGGCTATGGCTTTGACGACATCCTCCATGTCGCGCAAAGCCAGTACCACGACATCGCGGTGGCCAAACGGCTGGGCTATAACACCTGCTGGATCGAGCGTCGGAAAGGCAAGTCGGGTGCGGGCGCCACGCCCCGGACGGCCGAGGTGGTCATCCCCGACTACCACTTCGCATCGCTGGCCGAACTGGCCGATGCGGTGGATGCCGGACTTTAGCCCAACAGCGACTTGACGATGGCACCGGCCTTGGCCATGTCCATCTGGCCGGCATGCCTGGACTTGAGCTCGGCCATGACCTTGCCCATGTCCTTGACGCTGGAGGCACCCACGGCCGCAATGACGGCGGCGACGGCGGCCTTGGCCTCGTCCTCGCTCATCTGCTTCGGCATGTAGGACTGGATGACCGCGATCTCCTCGCGCTCCTTCTGGGCGAGTTCGGGCCGGCCGCCCTGCTCGTAGACGGCCACCGATTCCTGGCGCTGCTTCACCATCTTCGCGAAGAGCTCGACCAGGCCCGAATCCGGCGTCACCGCCGAATCGTGGCCCTCGGTGCGGCTGGCAATGTCCTTGTCCTTGATGGCGGCCGTCATCAGCCGAAGCGTCGACAGGCGGGACTTGTCTCCCGACTTCATGGCGTCCTTGATGGCAGTGTTGAGGGCGGTGCGAATTCCGTCGGACATGGGGGACTCCTGTGGTCTGACCGCCCAGATAGCGCGAATTGCCATGGGAACAAAAAAATTTCGTCGGACTGTCGATTCCGGGGCCGCACGGGACTCATGGCGATGAGGCGGAATGAACCGCTTCCCCATCCACGGAGACCTGGAATGAGACCGATCCTTCCCGTCATTGCCGCCGCATTTTTCTGCGGTGCAACGCCCGCTGCCCTGGCGCAGCCCTTCACCCTGCTCATTTTCGAGGCGCCGGACCAGCTGGCGCTCCGCGGAGACACGACATCCGCGGGCCAGGCCTACTGGAAGGCCTATGGCGATTTTGCCGTGGCCGCCAAGGAAGCCGGAATCCTGCGGGGCGGCTCGGCGCTGCACAGCGAACCGCAGGTCATGACGATGAAGAACGGTCAGGCTCGGGAACTGGCTTCGCCGCCCCTGCAGTTGACCGGCTATTTCCAGATCGACGTGTCCGACCGCATCGCAGCACTTGACTGGGCTGCGCGCCTGCCTGCCGCAACCAGCGGCACCGTCGAGATCCGACAGGGCTATCCCGCTCCAGGCATGTAGACAGCGGCGAAATCTGCAATAACCTTCCAACCCAACTCAAAAGGTCACCAACCATGAAATACATGATCATCTGCGTCGAGACGGCCGAGGATTTCGCCAAGCGCAAGGACCCCGCGGCAGCCGGTCCCTATTGGGACAGCTGGAGTGCATATAGCGCGGCCGTGGCCCAGGCCGGCATCTTCGTGAGCGGCGCCGGGCTCCTGCCTCCCGAAATGGGGACGACCGTCCGCGTCCGGGAGGGCAAGCGCCAGGTGCAGGACGGTCCTTACTCGGACGCCAAGGAACAGCTGGGCGGGTTCTTCGTCATCGACGTGCCCGACCTCGACACCGCCCTGTCATGGGCCGCGAAATGCCCGGGGGCGGCCTATGCGGGCGTGGAGGTGAGGCCGGTCCTGAACATGGGCGAATGACAGCAGCCGAGGCAAGGGCACGGGCCGACGAGATTGCACGCCAGAGCTATGGCCGTCTCGTCGCCTTCCTTGCAGCCCGTTCGCGCGACATTGCCGGAGCCGAAGATGCGCTGGCGGACGCCTTTCGCCTCGCACTCGAACGCTGGCCGCGCGACGGCATTCCCCGGGTGCCCGAGGCCTGGCTGCTGACGGTGGCCCGTCGGCAGCTGGGCAAGGCCGCGCGCCATTCCCGCGTGGTCGCCAGCGCGGAGCCTGACATCCTCGTCGCCCTCAATGAGGCCATGAATGCCATGGAGGCAGACCCGCAGCACATGATGGATGACCGCCTGAAACTGCTCTTCGTCTGCGCCCATCCGGCGGTCGCATCCGACGCGCAGACCCCGCTCATGCTGCAGACCGTGCTTGGCATCGATGCCGCACGGATTGCCGCCGCATTCCTGGTGCCGCCACCTACCATGAGCCAGCGCCTGGTCCGCGCCAAGGCAAGGATTCGGGAGACGGGAATCCGTTTTGAGGTCCCGGACATGGACGAGCTGCCCGACCGCCTCGATGCGGTGCTCCAGGCCATCTATGCCGCCTATGGCACGGGATGGGATGCCCTGGGCGGCGAAGGTGGCGCTCTTGCCGAGGAGGCGATCTGGCTTGGCCGCACCACGCTGGCGCTGATGCCGGATGAGCCTGAGGTGAAGGGCCTCCTGGCACTCATGCTGCACTGCCAGGCGCGCCGGGCGGCGCGACGGGAAGATGGCCGCTTCATTCCGCTCGATGAGCAGGACACAGGACTCTGGGATGCGGCGATGGCCGGCGAGGCCGACAACCACCTCGCCGCTGCCGGACGGCAGGCGCGCTTCGGGCGGTTCCAGTGCGAGGCCGCGATCCAGTCGGTTCACGCCGCACGGCGGCGGACGGGAACGGTCGACCGCCAGGCACTCGAGACGCTCTACGCCGCGCTGGTGAAACTCTCCCCCGCGATTGGCGCCCAGGTTGCTGCTGCCGCTGCTGCGGTGTCGGCGGAACGCGGACTGCGCGAGCTTGATTCCATCCCTGAGTCCGCAGTCGCCAGCTACCAGCCCTATTTCGCCGTCCGCGCCGATCTTCTGCGCCGGCTTGGACGCATGGACGAGGCGCGCACGGCCTATGGACGGGCCGTGGCGCTGGCCGCCGATCCGGCAACCCGTCAATTCCTGTTGGCGCGCATGGCACAAGCTTGACGGGCAGGCCCTGCTCTTCTAACCAGCCCCAAATTCCCTGGAGTCTGCCATGCCCGCCCCCAAGAAGCCTGCCAAGGCGAAGACCCCCGCACGCCCGCAATTCGGCGACTGGGAGTCGCCGCGCGTGACCGGTCTGCTGGTCCTGGCCGACGGTACCGTGATCGAAGGCCAGGGCGTGGGCGCCGAAGGCGAGGCGGTGGGCGAGGTCTGCTTCAATACTGCGATGACCGGATACCAGGAGGTGCTGACCGACCCGTCCTATGCCGGACAGATCGTGACCTTCACCTTTCCGCATGTGGGCAATGTGGGCACCAACGACGATGATATCGAGACGACCAATCTGGCGGCCGCTGCTGGGGTGGTGGGCGCCATCGTCAAGGAGCCCATCACCGAGCCCGCCAACTATCGCTCTGCCCGGCACTTCGACCGCTGGCTGAAGGCGCGCGGCATCATTGGCCTTTCCGGCATCGACACCCGCGCACTGACCGCCCGGATCCGCGAGCGCGGCATGCCCAATGGCGTGATCGCCCATCACCCGAAGGGCAAGTTCGATCTTGCGAAGCTCAAGAAGATGGCTGCCGCGTGGCCGGGACTTGTCGGAATGGATCTGGCCAAGGACGTGTCGCTGACCCAGCGCCTGCAGTGGGACGAAAAACTGTGGGACTGGAAGGAGGGATACACCCGCGCGGCGCCAGGCGGCTACAAGGTCGTGGCGGTCGACTACGGGCTGAAGCGCAACATCCTGCGCTGCCTGACGAGCGCCGGATGCGACGTGACGGTGGTCCCCGCGACCACCTCCGCCGACGACATTCTCGCGATGAACCCTGATGGCGTGTTCCTGTCCAACGGACCGGGTGACCCCGCAGCAACCGGCGAGTATGCCGTTCCTGAAATCCGCAAGCTGGTCGATTCCGGCAAGCCGCTCTTCGGCATCTGCCTCGGCCACCAGATGCTTGGAATCGCGCTGGGCGCGAGGACCATGAAGATGCATCAGGGCCATCATGGCGCCAACCATCCCGTGAAGGACTTCACCACCAACAAGGTGGAGATCGTGTCGATGAACCACGGCTTTGCGGTCGACCGCGAGTCGCTGCCGGCCGGCGTTGTCGAGACCCATGTCTCGCTCTTCGACGGCTCGAACGCCGGCATTGCGCTGGAAGGCCGGCCGGTGTTTTCGGTGCAGCACCATCCCGAAGCCTCGCCGGGACCGCAGGACAGCCACTATCTGTTCCGCCGCTTCGTCGCCCTGATGGCCAAGGCCCGCGCCTGATGTCCTTTGCCAGGCTCGATGCGCTGGGACGTCGTCTGGAGGCTCTCGGCCATGCCGAGACCATGCTTGCCGTCGACGAGGCTGTCACCATGCCGTCGGGTGGCGGCGAAAAGCGTGCCGAGGCGATGTCGACACTCGCCGCACTGGCGCACGAACTGGCGACGGCGCCCGAGATTGCCGACTGGATCGCCGCGGCCGCCGACGAAGACCTCGACGACGCGCAGCGGGCGGCCTTGCATGAGTTCGAGCGGACCTACATCAATCGCACCTGCCTTTCCCCGGACTTCGTCAGCCGCAAGGTCAATGCGCAGATCCGCGGCGAGCAGCTGTGGCGCGCGCTGCGGCCGAAGAACGACTGGGCGGGTTTCCTTCCCACCTTCGAGACAATCGTGGCGCTGGCCCGCGAGGAAGCGCAGCTCCGTGCCGATCGACTGGGGCTCGCACCCTACGACGCTCTCGTCGAGCAGTACGACCCGGGCAGCCGGTCCGTCGAAATTGCCGCGGTCTTCGCCGGCCTCAAGACCTTCCTCGCGGACTTCATCCCGCAGGCGCTGGAGGTCCAGGCGCGCCGCCGCGCTGCCAGGCCCCTGAAGCGGTTCCACGGCGATTTCCCGCCCGATCGGCAGAAGTTGCTGGGCGTCACGCTGATGTCGGCCGTGGGCTTCGACTTCGACCATGGCAGGCTCGACATCTCGCATCACCCCTTCTGCAGCGGCGTGTCGAGCGACGTGCGCATGACCACGCGCTACACCACCCACGAGTTTCTGTCCTCGCTCATGGGCATCCTGCACGAAACCGGCCACGGACTCTACGAACAGGGCCTGCCCGCGGCCTGGCAGCATTGGCCCAGCGGCAAGGCCCGAGGCATGGCGATGCACGAGAGCCAAAGCCTCTTCCAGGAAATGCTGATATCGCGCACGGCCGAGTTCTGGACCTTTGCGCTGCCGCTGGCGCGTGACCATCTGGGAGCGGAGCAGCTCGACGGCTTCGACGTCGAAGACCTGATGGCCCATGTGCAGAAGATCGAGCGAGGCTATATCCGGGTCGACGCCGACGAGGCCACCTATCCGTTGCATATCATCCTGCGTTTCGAGATCGAGAAGGATCTGATCGAGGGCCGCATTGCAGCCAAGGACGTTCCGGAAGCCTGGGATGCCAAGATGCGCGAATATCTGGGCCTCTCGACCATCGACAATCCAAAGGATGGCCCCATGCAGGACGTGCACTGGCCGTCCGGCGCCTTCGGCTACTTTCCAAGCTATACGCTCGGTGCACTCATGGCCGCGCAGCAGCGGGCGGCCATGGAACGAGCGATCCCCGACATGGGCGCCCAGATCGCCCGCGGCGATTTCTCGGCCATCAACGACTGGCGCCGCCGCAACATCTGGGAGAAGGCCTCGACGCTGCCAATCCCGGAAATCCTGCGCCAGGCCACGGGCGAGCCGCTGTCGGCCCGGCATTTCGAGGACCATCTGAAGCGCCGCTATCTGTGAACATCGTCATCTGACCGTTACAGGAGGGTCATAGGGCAAGGTCTCCCACAACGACTGGAGACACACGATGCGCACGATTCTCTTGGCTTCGGCACTGGCTCTTTCCGCTGGCTCCGCATTGGCGGCGGATGTCACGGTCACCGAGATCACCACGCCCGACCTGCCGCTCGCGACCGTCACCTATCCCGGCGGCAAGACCCTCGATCTCACCGTGGGCATCGGCTCGGCCGCCTGGCGCGACCCGCGCGATCCGGCCGGCGTCATCTGGACCATCACCGATCGCGGCCCCAATCTCGACTGTGCCGGCATCGACGAGATCGCCGGACTTGGCATCGACAAGCTCTGCGCCGGCGACGACAAGGCCAAGAACTTCCCCCTGCCGGGCTTCGGCATCACCATCCAGAAGCTCGAGATCGGCAATGACAATGCGGCCAGGCTCCTGGAGACGGTAGCCGTGAAGGGCAAATCCGGAAAGCCGGTCGGCGGTCTGCCCTTCTCGGCCGAGGGCTTCCAGACCGAAGCGGCCTACGACGTCAGCGGCGCGCTCCTGCCCGGCGACCCGTCCGGGCTTGACACCGAGACCCTGGCTCGCCTGCCGGATGGCAGCTTCCTGATCGGAGACGAATATGGCGCCTCGCTGGTCGAGGCGGCCGCCGACGGGACGGTGATCCGCCGCCATGTCCCGGCGGGCCTCGAAGGCGCCCTGAAAGGTGCCGACTACGAGGTGGTGGGCACGCTTCCCGCCATCATCGCCAGGCGCGCGCTCAATCGCGGCATCGAGAACGTGGCGGTCTCGGCCGACGGCGCGACGGTCTATGTCCTGATGCAGAGCCCGCTCGCCAATCCCGACACGGATGCCTACAAGGCCAGCGCCAACGTCCGCCTGTGGAAGATCGACCGCGCCTCCGGCAAGGTTCTCGGCGAATATCTCTATGTGCTCGACGGTCCGAAGAGCTTCAAGGCGGACAACGCCAAGAAGGAACAGAAGCAGAATGACGTTCGCCTCAGCGAGATGGTGTCGCTTGGCGGCGACCGACTCCTGGTGGTCGAGCGCATCAGCAAGACGACCAAGTTCTATGTCATCGATCTTGCCAGCGGAACCGCGTTCAACGCGGCTCTCGACGATCCCGCCACCTCGCCCACTCTGGAACAGATGACGCCAGACCAGCTGGCAGCACAGGGCATCGTGCCGCTGAAGAAGGCGCTTGTGTTGAACTCGGACGACGTCGAAGGCCTGCCCAAGAAGATCGAGGCGGTTGCGGTGATGAGCCCCACCGAAATGATCGTCATCAACGACTCGGATTTCGGCATCGAAGGCGACAGCAACCAGATTCGCCGGATCACCTTCCGCGAACCCTTGCTGCAGTGAAGGGCTCCTCAGGCGCGGGCCGTCGTCTGCCCGCGCTGCAGGATGAGCTGCGCAATGACCAGCAAGGCAAACGAGGTGAGCAGCACCACCGTTCCCACCGCATTGATCTCCGGTGTCACGCCGCGCCGGATCGAGGAGAAGATGTAGATGGGGAGAGTGACATTGGGTCCGGCCACGAAGTAGGCGATGATGAAGTCCTCGAAGGAGAAGGTGAAGGCCAGGAGGAAGCCCGCCAGAATCGACGGCGCCAGCAGCGGCAACACCACTTGACGGAAGGTTCCCATTGGCGTGGCATAGAGATCCTCCGAGGCTTCAACGAGGCTGCGATCCATGCCCTGCAGGCGCGCCCGCACCAGCAGCGCCACGACCGCGATGTTGAACAGCACATGGGCGGCGATGACGGCCCAGGTTCCCATTTCAAGACGCAGATTGAGCGTCGCGGTCAGCCAGGGATTGACCACGTCGAACAGCGACACGAAGGCGATGAGCGTGGAGATGCCGATGACGATGCCCGGCACCATGATGGCGATGTAGATCAGCGCGTCGAAAACCGTCCGCAGCCAGCCAGACACCCGTTCCAGGCCAAGGGCCGTGAGCGTGCCGATGGCGGCAGACAGCACCGCCGTCGTGAGCGCGATGAAGACGGAGGTGCGCAGGGCTTCCATGATCAGCGGATTGGAAAAGGCCTTGCCGTACCATTGCAGCGAGAACCCCTGCCAGTCCATGGCATAGCGCCCGCTGTTGAACGAGAAGCCGACGATGAGCGCGATCGGCGCGTAAAGGAAGATGTAGATCAGGATCGCGTAGATGCGCATGGTCACACCAGGGCCGCCCGGCGCGTGTCGGTCCGCGACAGCACGAAGCGCATGTAGAGATAGATGGTCACGAACATGATGGCGACCAGCGCCACAGAGACGGCGGCGCCGAAGGGCCAGTTGCGCGACTGCAGGAACAGGTCGACAAGCGCGTTGCCAATGAAAAACACTTTCCCGCCGCCCAGGAACTGCGGAAGGATGTAGTCGCCCATCAGCAGGATGAAGACCAGCATCGAGCCCGTGGCCACGCCCGGCAGCGCCAGCGGCAGCGTGACCTGGAGAAAGGTGCGCATCGGCGTGGCGCCAAGATCGGCGGACGCCTCCAGCAGGCGCTTGTCGAGTTTTTCGAGGGAAACGTAGATGGGCGGCACCATGAGCGGCAGGAACCCGTAGACGGCGCCGATCATCACCGCCCAGGGCGTGTTGATGATGCGCACGTCGGCGATGCCGATAAAGGCGAGCCAGGACGGGATCCCCTTGTTGCCGAGCAGCATGATCCACGCGTAGTAGCGCAGCAGCTGGCTGGTCCAGAACGGCGCCATCACCAGCACGAGCATCGTCACCCGCCACTTCGGGTCGACGCGTATGGCGAGAAAATAGGCCATGGGAAAGGCAAAGAGCGCGGTCAGCAGCGTGCCCAGCGGCGCCAGCGTCAGCGTGTTGAGGAATGCCTTCCCGCGCGCCGGAAGATTGGCGTAGTTCTCCAGAGTCAGCGCCGGCGCATAGCCGCCGGCCGGCGCCCGTTCGCCGAAGGAAAAGATCAGTACCACCGCCAGCGGCACCAGCAGGAGCAGCAGAAAGAAGACCCCCGCCGGCGCCAGCAGAGCGGCGGTGACGGCGGGGGACCGTGTCGTGCTGGAGACCTGGCTAGCCAAGCCGGATCAGGCCGACTTGAAGCGCGCCATGAGTTCGGCGCGCGCCGGGCTGGTCAGCGTTTCGGCCGCGCCATACTCCAGCGCCGAAAGCGCCTCGGCGGCCGGATAGAGGATCGGGTTCTCCAGGATCGCCTTCGGCAGCAGCTTGATGCAGCGTTCGTCGGTCGACGGCGTGCCGTGGGCCTCGATCTCCTTGGCGTTGATCTCCGGCGTCAGGATGTAGTCGAGGAAGGCATAGGCCGCCTCGCGGTTGGGTGCGCCCTTGACCACTGCGTAGTGGTCGACCCAGATCTCGCCACCGTCCTTGCCGAGCACGTATGTCATTTCGGGGAGGTCGCGATGAAGCTGCGCGGCATCGTTGGTCCAGCACATGGCCATCACGGCATCGCCGTTGCGCATCGCGGGCTGGTAGTCGGAGGTGATGCCGAAGAGATGCGGCTTGGTTTCGATGAGCAGCTTTTCGACCGCCGCGAGTTCAGTGGGGTCGATGGTGTTGAAGGAATAGCCCAGCGCCTTTGCGGCCGAGCCGATGGTGGTGAGCTGGTAGTCGTGCACCGTCACCTTGCCCGAGAGCGGGCCCTTGGTCAGCTCGAAGAACTCCTTCCAGCTCGCGGGCTTCTCGGTGGTGGCCTTGGTGTTGACGATGAAGCCCGTGGTGCCCCAGTCCTTGGGCACGGCATAGACCACGCCGTCGATCGTGCCGGGTCCGAGGAAACGCGGAATCTGGGCGGCCTGGTCGTAGTTGGGCATGAGCTTGAGATCGAGCGGCTCGATCAGGTCGAGCGCCTTGTAGGTCGAGATCGTGTAGTTGGTGGGCACGAAGACATCCCAGCCGGTCGAGCCCGCCTGCAGCTTGGCCAGCATCTCTTCGTTCGAACCGAAGACGTTGACGTTGATCGGCACACCCGTCTGTTTGGTGAAGTTGTCGAGATTCTCCTGCGAGAAATAGTTTGGCCAGGTCGTGAAGTTGAGCGTTCCCGATAGGCCGGCGTAGGACTTGCGCGGCCTGAGGCCGGGCACCGCGCTGCTCAGCACCGCGGTGGCGAGGCCAAGGCCGGTCACGCCCAGGAAATGGCGGCGGCTGACGCTGCCCTTCTGATAGCGCCGCAGCTCTTCAATGAATTTCCTGGCTGGAATGTGGTCGTTGGACATCTGTCGTCTCCCTGTTGTTCTCGATCACTCGTTGGGCAGCAGGCGTTCCGCATCCTTGCGCCAGCCCGCTGCAAGCACGTCACCAATCTCGAAGGCTCCGGCTTCACGCTCGGAAATGCGCGGCGCCATCACCATGAATTCGCCCAACCGCGCATTGGCGACGCGGTATTCCGTGTGCTCGCCGAGGAAGATCCGGTTCAGCACCTTCACTTCCAGTCTTTCCGCGAGGTCCTTCGGCAGTTTCGCGGCGGACGCCGCGATCTCTATCATCTCGGGCCTGACGCTGAGAACTTCGGTCTCGCTGGGGCCCTTGAAGAAATTCGTCTTGCCCACGAAATCGGCCACGTAGCGGTTGACGGGCCGATCGTAGAGATCGCGCGGGCTGCCCGTCTGCACGATCCGGCCTTCGCGCATCACGCAGACGCGGTCCGACATCGACAGCGCTTCTTCCTGGTCGTGGGTCACCAGCAGGAAGGTGATGCCCACATCGCGCTGCAGGGTCTGAAGCTCGATCTGCATGTCGCCGCGCAGCTTCCGGTCGAGCGCCGCAAGCGGTTCGTCGAGCAGCAGAACCGCGGGCCGGTTGATCAGTGCGCGGGCCAGCGCCACGCGCTGCTGCTGGCCGCCGGACAGTTCATAGGTGCGGCGTCCGCCATATCCCGAGAGCCGCACCATCTCGAGCGCCTTGTCCACGGCCCGGTCGATCTCCTCGCGCGGCGGGCGCGGCGACCGCTGGCGCAGGCCATAGGAGACATTGTCGGCGACCGAGAGATGCGGAAACAACGCATATTGCTGGAAGACCATGTTGACCGGCCTGCGATAGGCCGGCACGCCGGTCACGTTCTCGCCGCGGATGAAGACCTCGCCCGAGGTCGGCTGCTCGAAGCCCGCCATCATGCGCAGGCTGGTCGTCTTGCCACAACCGGAAGGGCCGAGGATCGAGAGGAACTCTCCGGCCTGCACGGCAAGCGTGTTGTCGAGCACGGCGGCGACGTTGCCGAACCGTTTGGTGACCTTGCGAAACTCGATAACGCTCTGACTTTGCGTCACTATGCTGCCGCTGCAAAAGGAAAGTCAGGTTCCATCAGCGGCAGGCCCTTGTCAATCGCCACGCGCGGTGCGGCCCTGCCCGGTTTTCATGCAGCCCCCGGCCGCGAAGCCGGAACCCTCAGCCTCCGATCAGCTTTCGCAGCTTGGCCAGCCGCGTATCGTGCTCCTCCCCATAGGCGATCGTCGAGGCCAGCTGGCCCTTGCCGTTCATCAGATAGAGCGTCGCCGTGTGATCCATCGTGTAGCTTCCATCCGAGGTCGGCGACTTGGCATAGAAGGCGCGATAGGCACGGGCCACCTGTGCAAGCTCTTCCGGCGTCGGCACCAGCGCCTCGATCCGGTGATCGAAGTTGGCAAGATAGTCCTTGAGATAGGCGGCGGTGTCGCGCTCGGGATCCACCGTGATGAAGAACACCCGGAAGTCCTTCGCGTCGTCTCCCAGTTCCTGCAGAGCCGCACTCATCTCGGCCATGGTGGTGGGGCACACTTCCGGACAATGGGTGAAGCCGAAGAAGACGCCGAAGGGCTTGCCGGCGAGATCCCTGCTGTCGACCACCCCGCCATTGGCCGAGGCCAGCCGGAATGGCCCGCCGATGGCAGCGACCGAATTCAGGGGTTGCTCGCGCATGTAGTAGAGATAGCCGGCGACGGCGGCAATCACCGCCGCCGCCACCAGACTCGCAATGCGGATGGTCCGCAGCATCAATGCGTCTCCGGCGCCGATGCCGTCACTTCGTAGTCAACATCGACTGTACCTGCCTTCTCGAAGGTCAGCGTTCCCTTGAACTCCTCGCCTTCGACCGGCGCGCTCTTGAGATCCATGAACATGACGTGCAGGGACTTGGGCTTCAGTTCGACGGTCTGGCCTGCCGGAATGACGATGCCATCCGGAAGTTCCACCATTTTCATGACGTCGCCAACCATCTTCATGTCATGAAGCTGAACGGTGTCCGTGATGCTGGCCGTGGCCTTCACCAGCCGGTCGTCCACGGTTCCATTGTTGGTGATCTTCATGAACCCGGCGGCGACGTCGGACGCCGCAGGAGATGGCCGTGACCAGGGATGCGAGATGACAAGATCGCCGATCTTGATTTCATGCGCGTGCCCTGAGGCGATAGAGTAGATCGACGCCAGCGAGAGCGTGGCGGCGAAGACGAGTTCCTTCATGAGTTGCATGGTCGTATCCTTGCGTATGAGAATTTTCAGGCATTGGCGAAGCCGACTTCCTTGATGCGTCGCGGCAACAGGAAGTCGACGATGGCGATGACGGCGATGGCCAGGCCGCCGAGCGGAAAGCTCAGGCCGACGATCACGGCGAGACCGATGATGCCGATGGGCACGCGATAGGCGCTCGGATAGAGCGGCACGCCGAACTGGCCGGCCGGCCTGCGCTTCCACCACATCACCACGCCGCTCACCGCGATCAGGATCACGGCGAGGCAGTAGGTGACGTTGAGCGCGATGTTCCACCACCCCATCTGTCCCTCGTGCAGGGCAACGCCCACGGCCATGGCCTTGCCCGGCAGCGAATAGTCGGGGAAGGCCGCGGTCGCCAGGATCTTGCCCGTGTATTGATCGACGTGCACGGTGCGGTCGGCGGTGGGATCGGTGCTGTCATAGCTCATCGAATCCTGGCTGAGCGTCCAGACGCCCGTCTTGTCGGCCGGTGCCTTGACCTGGAACCGGCCATCGAATCCGATGGCGCGACCGAGCGCCACGACCGATTCAAGCACCACTGGCGTGCCCGGCGGCAGTCCGGTGACGCCCGCGTCGGATCCCGATGCCGGCATCTGGGTCTGCTCCAGGGCCCAAGGCACTTCCTTCAGTGCGCCGTGATTCATGGCGGCATGGGTTTCGTCCGAGAGCGGAACATTGTCCCACTTCGCGGCCGGAAACGTGCTCCAGGCCTGCACGAACTTTCCGCCCCACACGCCAGCCCAGGACAGGCCGGAGACGAGGAAGAACAGGATCACGAGCGACATCCAGAAGCCGGTGACGGAATGCAGCGACTTCCAGAAGATGCGGCCCCGCGCCGTGAGCTTCGGCACGAGGACGTCGCGCCAACCCGTGCCGCGCGGCCACCAGAGAAAGAGCCCGGTGATGAGCAGGACGATGCCCAGGCTGGCCGCGGTCTCGATGAGGAAGTCGCCGAGGCCGTTCGTGCCGCCCAGCAGCAGGGATCCGTGGATGTTGGTCGCAAACTCGTTCCACGTGCCATCCTGGGGGCGGTCGCGCAGGATCTGGCCGGTGTAGGGATCGAGCGCGATCATCCTGTTGCCCTCGTCCAGATCGATCTGGAAGAGCGCCGGATGCTCCGGCCCGAGTGGCGCGATGTACTTGCCGACGCTGCCGCCAGGATGGGCGGCAAGGGCGGCATCGGCCTGCTGCGTGATGGTCAGGGTCTTGGCCTGGGCTTGAACGGCCAGCCTGTCGCCATATTCCGGCGCGATGGCCGTGAACCAGAGGATGATCAGGCCGGTGACGGCCAGCATGATCAGGAACGGAACGACATAGAGGCCGGCATAGAAATGCCAGCGCCACATGGCCCGGTAAAGCCGCGTGGCGGCCGCAGCGTCGCGCTGCGGCAGGGTTGTGCTCGACATGGAGAACCTCGCAAGGATGATGAATGGTCAAGAGCGCGCGGGAGGAATCCCGCGGCTCCGCTGTCGTTCAGATCATCACGCTGCGGGAGGCCCTCGAGGGGCGATGTGAGCAAGGTCGAGGCGACGGACTGTTGCCGCCGCCTCGCGCACGTATGCAGTCCAGAGACCGGCAACCTCGCCCGGAGCCGGATCAGGGGGCACATCGCGCGTTGTCAGGGCCGCAAACGTGCCCGCCGGACACAGGATGCAGCAAGACTTGTGATCGTCATGGGGGGCCTTCGCCGGGCCATCGCCCTGCGGGTCGCAGAGACTGGCCGCGATGTCGCGGGCCAGCTGCGCTTCGGCCGTGGGTGCGGGAAGCAGGCCGACGACCAGCGGCAACAGAAATGCCAGCAACAGCGTCAGGGATATCCCTGCCCGCGTCCCGGCCCTTGTGCCTGTCCGTCGGAAGACCATCGGACTACCATGACTGTCCGCAGACCCCGGCGCCAGAGCCGCAAGAGTCGCAGGGGTTGCATTCAATGGCCATATCCGCCATAAGCCCCCTGCCGATAGGCACCCGGCTGGGGGCTGAACGGAAGGATTGCCTTGGCAATCAGGGGCTTGACCCCGTCTTCCCGTGTCTCCGCTCTTTCGTTTGACCGGTCTTTCGAGCCTTCAACCAGGTTCGAAAGAGGCTCTGCGCCGGATGCAAGTCGCTGAACCGAATTGAAGAAAGGCTATACCACATGGCTCTCTACGAGCACGTTTTCCTGACGAGGCAGGATGCCTCGAATACGCAGGTCGATGCCCTGACCGAGCAGTTCAAGGGCCTGATCGCCGCCGGTGGCGGCAAGGTCACCAAGTCCGAATACTGGGGCGTGAAATCGCTCGCCTTCCGCATCAAGAAGAACCGCAAGGCGCATTACACGCTGATGAACATCGACGCACCGGCCGCGGCCGTGGCCGAGATGGAGCGCCAGATGTCGCTGAGCGAAGACGTGATCCGCCACCTGACGGTGAAGGTCGAGGCGCTGGAGGAAGGCCCCTCGGCCCAGATGCGCCGCCGCGAGGACCGCGAGGAGCGCGGCGAACGTGGCTTTGGTGGCGGCTTCGGCGGCCGCGAGGGTCGTGAGGGTCGCGAAGGACGTGAGAGCCGCGAAGGCCGCGAAAGCCGTGGCCGTCGTGAGGACGCCGAGACGGAAGGAGCCAACTGATGTCGACTGGTCAACCCGCACGCCGCCCCTTCTTCCGCCGCAAGAAGAGCTGCCCCTTCACGGGCGATAACGCGCCCAAGATCGACTACAAGGATACGCGTCTGCTGCAGCGCTACATCTCGGAGCGCGGCAAGATCGTTCCGTCCCGCATCACCGCAGTCTGCGCCAAGAAGCAGCGCGAGTTGGCCAAGGCCATCAAGCGCGCCCGCTTCCTCGGCCTCCTGCCCTATGTGCTGAAGTAAGGAGACCCGGAGATGGATGTCATTCTTCTTGAGCGTGTCGCCAAGCTTGGCGCCATGGGCGAAGTGGTGAAGGTCAAGGACGGCTATGCCCGCAACTTCCTGCTGCGGCGCGGCAAGGCCTTGCGCGCCACCGATGCCAACAAGGCAAAGTTCGAGCGCGAGCGCGCCGTGCTCGAGGCCCGCAACGCCGACCGCCGCTCGTCCGCCGAGACCGAGGCCAAGGGCCTTGCCGGCAAGAGCTTCGTCCTGATCCGCCAGGCTGGCGAATCGGGCCAGCTCTACGGTTCGGTCACGCCCCGCGACATCGCCGATGCGGCCACCGCGTCCGGCATCAAGGTCGAGCGCAACCATGTGCATCTCGATGCGCCGATCAAGACCATCGGCCTCTACACGGTGTCGGTCATTCCGCACCCGGAGGTCGAGGTGAAGATCACGGTCAACGTCGCCCGCTCCGCCGACGAGGCGGATGCCCAGGCCCGCGGAGAGGACCTCACCGGACCGGTTTCGGATCGCGCCGAAATCCGCGCCGCCGCCGAGGCCCTTTTCGAGCAGGAGGCCGAGGTCCAGGACAACGCCTGACCCCGACGGGCAGTTCCACGACGCAAAGGGGTCGTCCCGCCGGGGCGGCCCCTTTTCCTTGCGGCAAATCCGGGGCTTGCGTGGTTAACCCTGCCGAATCACCCCCCTTGCGGGCCGGGAACTCCTGGTATTAACTTTCGTTAACAATCTGGGGATGCCCGCCGGATGGGAGCCGGCGGTTGAGCATTGGGAGCAGGCGATCATGTACGGACTCCTCGACCGCGCCTTCAAGACAGTGGTGACCCGCGGAACGCTGCGTGTGACCGGACCCGACGGGCAGACGCGCAGCTACGGCGACGGCACGGGAGCTCCCGTGCACATCAAGATCGCGACAAGCGAAGCGGCGCGCAAGCTGGCCTTCGACGCGGATCTCTATCTCGGCGAATGCTACATGGAGGGCTCCATCGACGTGGTGGACTGCACGGCCTACGACGTGCTGGCCCTGCTGATGAGCAATGTCGAGAATGCCAGGATGCCGGCCGCTGCCCGCCTCATGTATGGCCTGCGTCGCTTCAAGAAGCGCATCGACCAGTACAATCCGGTGGGCAAGGCCAAGGACAACGTCGCGCATCACTACGACCTCTCGGGCGCGCTCTATGATCTGTTCCTCGACCGCGACCGGCAATATTCCTGCGCCTACTTCGAAGGTCCCGATGCCTCGCTCGAAGACGCGCAGCTGGCCAAGAAGCGCCACCTCGCGGCCAAGCTGATGATCAAGCCGGGCATGAAGGTTCTGGACATCGGCTCGGGCTGGGGCGGGCTTGGACTCTACTTGGCCGAAACCTGCGGCGCCGAGGTCACGGGCGTCACCCTGTCGGAAGAACAGCACAAGGTGTCGAACGAGCGCGCCCAGCAGCGCGGCATCGCCGACCGCGTGAAATTCCATCTCAAGGACTACCGCCACCTCGACCAGCGCTATGACCGCATCGTGTCGGTGGGCATGTTCGAGCATGTGGGCGTTGGCCATTTCCCGGAGTTCTTCGCCAAGGTGAAGAGCCTGCTCGCCGATGACGGCGTGGCGGCGCTGCATTCGATCAACCGCTCGGACGGGCCGGGCGCCACCAGTGCCTGGGTGAAGAAGTACATCTTCCCCGGTGGCTACATCCCTGCCCTCTCCGAAGTCGTGCCGCAGATCGAGCGCGCCGGCCTCTACATCACCGACATCGAGATCCTGCGCCTGCACTATGCCGAGACGCTGCGCGAATGGGGCCGGCGCTTTGCCGACCATCGCGACCGCGCCAAGGAAATCTATGACGAGCGCTTCTGCCGGATGTGGGAATTCTACCTCGCCGCGTCCGAATGCGCCTTCCGCTTCGGCGGCATGAACAATTTCCAGATCCAGTTCTGCCGCAACCAGCATGTGCTGCCGCTGACGCGCAACTACATGATCGAAGAGGAAGAACGGCTGCGGGCCATCGATTCCAAGCGGCAAAGGCTGAAGTCGATCCCGGCGGAATGACGCCACATCTGCCTGTGAATATCGGGCAAAAGCGCGCAAACTTCCCCGGCACGCGACTCAATCCGTTATCAGAGGGCCATGTCCGCCACCCCGATCCTCCGCCCGGTCGACTCCGGCACCGATTCCGAGTCCTATCGCACCGCTCCGCACAATCTCGAGGCGGAACAGGCGCTGCTGGGGGCCATCCTGGTCAACAACGAAGCCTGCGACCGGGTCTCGGCCTTTCTCACGCCCGAGCATTTCTTCGAGGCGGTGCATGCGCGCATCTTCGAGGCCGCGGCGACCCTGATCCGCGCCGGCAAGCTCGCCTCGCCGGTCACGCTCAAATCCTACTTCGACAATGACGCGACGCTGAAGGAGATTGGCGGACCCGCCTATCTCGCGCGGCTCGCCGCAAATGCCACCACCATCATCAACGCCGAGGAGTATGGCCGCACCGTCTACGAGCTGGCGCAGCGGCGCAAGCTGATCGGCATCGGAACCGACCTCGTCAACGAGGCCTTCGATCCCGAGATCGAGGATACGTCAAAGGACCTGATCGAGCGTGCCGAGCAGACGCTCTATGAAATGGCCGAAACCGGAAAATACGGCCAGGGTTTCCAGCCCTTCGCACGGGCGCTGACCGACGCGGTCGACATGGCGGCAAGCGCCTACCAGCGCGACGGTGGCCTCTCCGGCATCTCCACGGGATTGCGCGACCTGGACGAGAAGATGGGCGGCCTGCAGTCGTCCGATCTCATCATCCTCGCCGGCAGGCCCGCCATGGGCAAGACCGCGCTCGGCACCAACATCGCCTATCACGTGGCGCGCGCCTACAAGGCCGAGCACCAGACGGACGGCTCGGTCAAGGTGATGGATGGCGGCGTCGTCGCCTTCTTCTCGCTCGAAATGTCGAGCGAGCAGCTGGCCACCCGCATCATCGCCGAACAGTCGGGCGTGTCCTCCGAGCGCATCCGCCGCGGCAAGATCAGCGAGGACGAGTTCCATCGCATCGTCGAGGTTTCGCGCGAGTTGCAGTCATTGCCGCTCTACATCGACGCGACCGGCGGCCTGACCATCGCCCAGCTTGCGGCCCGCGCACGCCGCCTCAAGCGCCAGCGCGGTCTTGGCCTCGTCGTGGTCGACTATCTCCAGCTGCTGACAGGTTCGTCGCGCCGCGCCGCCGAGGGCCGCGTGCAGGAGGTCTCCGAGATCACGGTCGGCCTCAAGGCGCTGGCCAAGGAGCTGAACGTGCCGATCATCGCGCTCTCCCAGCTCTCGCGCCAGGTGGAGAACCGCGACGACAAGCGCCCGCAGCTGGCGGACCTGCGCGAATCCGGCTCGATCGAGCAGGACGCCGACGTGGTCCTCTTCATCTATCGCGATGAATACTACCTCGCGCGCAAGGAGCCTCGTCCCAACACCACCGAGCACCAGCAGTGGATGGACGAGATGGCCCGCGTCCACGGCGTGGCCGAAGTGATCATCGGCAAGCAGCGCCACGGCCCCACCGGCATCGTGGAACTCCAGTTCGACGCGAGCCTCACCAAGTTCCAGAACCTGGTCCGCGAGGACTACCTGCCGGAGCGTTTTGAGTGACGGTCGGCAGGACCGTCGCCCTGCCGTCCGGCGAGATCATTCCCGCCCTTGGCCTCGGCACCTGGCACATGGGCGAGACAGCGGCGCGCCGCGGGGACGAGGTCGCCGCGCTGAAGACGGGGATCGACCTTGGCCTGACCGTCATCGACACGGCCGAGATGTATGCAAACGGCGGCGCCGAATCCGTGGTGGCGGAAGCCATCGCCGGGCAGCGCCAGAAGGTCTTCCTCGTCAGCAAGGTTCTGCCCAGCAATGCCTCGCTGAAGGGCACCATCGCCGCCTGCGAGCGGAGCCTCGCCCGACTCAAGACCGATGTGATCGACCTCTATCTGCTGCACTGGCGCGGCGGCACGCCCCTGGCCGAGACGGTGCGGGCCTTCGAGACGCTGAAGCGTGACGGCAAGATCCGCCATTGGGGCGTGAGCAACTTCGATGTCGATGATCTGGCCGAACTCTCCCGCGTCGAAAACGGCAACCGCTGCATGGCGAACCAGGTGCAATATGCGCTCGACACGCGCGGCGTGGAGTTCGACCTGCTGCCCTGGCAGAAGCAGCGCTCCATGCCGCTCATGGCCTATTGCCCGCTCGGCGGCGGGGGCCTTGTGAAGCACCCTGCCCTAGCGCCCATCGCCGGCAAACACGGGGTCACCGCGGCGGCAGTTGCCATTGCCTTTCTGCTGGCGCGGCCCGGCGTGTTGGCCATTCCGAAATCCGCCAACGCCGGCCGCGTGGCTGAACTCGCCCGGGCCCGCGAGGTGGGGCTGGACGCCGAGGATCTTGCGGCTCTCGACCGCGCATTCCCCCCGCCAAGACGCAAGCAGCCGCTGGCCATGACCTGAGCCACGGAAGCACTTGCGTTCCGGCGCGGCTCCGTTATGTCCCCTGCCATGACCCACACGCCCGAGGACCTGGCCGGCGCCGTTCTCACCATCGACCTGGTGGCGCTCAAGTCCAACTGGCAGCGGCTCGATGCCCGCGCCGGCAAGGCGGAATGCGGCGCGGCGGTGAAGGGCAACGCCTATGGTCTGGGGATCGAGCCCGTCGCCCGTACCCTCTGGGAGGCGGGCTGCCGCAGCTTCTTCGTCGCGCGGCCCGTCGAAGGCGAGGAACTGCGGGCCATTCTGTCCGAGGCCGTCATCTACGTGCTCGACGGCCTCTTCGCCGGTCAGGCCGAATACTACGCCAAGCTCGATCTCTGCCCGGCGCTGATCTCCATCAGCGAGGCCCGCGAATGGGCCGCCTTCGGCCGCGTCTATGGCCGGAAGCTGCCCTGCGCCATCCATGTCGACACCGGCATCAACCGGCTGGGCTTCTCGATTGCCGAGTTCCAGGCCCTACTTGACGACCGCTTCACCCTGGACGGCCTGAACGTCACGCTCCTGATGAGCCACCTCGCCTGCGCCGACGATCCGCCGCATCCGCTCAACGCGAAACAGGCCGAGGCCTTCCATGCTGTACGCGCCAGGCTGCCCGGAATTCCGGCGAGCCTCGCGAACTCGGCCGGCATCTTCCTCGGCGACGGCTTTACCCACGACCTCGTCCGCCCCGGCATCGCGCTCTATGGCGGCAGCCCTGTGGCGGGCGAGGCCATGCAGCCCGTGGCCTATCTCGAGGGCACGGTGATGCAGGTGCGCAACCTCCAGCCCGGCGAGACTGTGGGCTATGGCGCCACCTGGACGGCCGCGCGCCCCAGCCGCATCGCCATCCTCGGCGCGGGCTACAAGGACGGCGTGCCGCGCGCGCTGTCGTCCAGTGCCGGCGACGGGCCGGCACAGGTCTTCATCGGCGGCAAGCGCTGTCCGATCATCGGACGCATCTCCATGGACATGATGGCGGTCGACATCACCGGCCTCATCCCGCTCTCGGTCACGCGCGGCACGCGAGCCGAGATCCTGGGCGCGAACATCCCGATCGACGAGGCTGCCGCCTGGGCCGGGACGATTTCCTACGAGTTGCTGACCAGGCTGGGCAGCCGCTATGCAAGGCACTATACCGGCCTCGAATCGGATCCCCGAACGTGAACATCCTCGCCCACATCGGCCGCGCCACGCTGGCACTCATGGAAGAGATCGGCGCCGTCACCCTGTTCCTCAAGGATGGGCTGCTGCAGGGCCTCACACCAAAGATCTATGTGCGCCAGATCCTCGATCAGATGATGAAGATCGGCTACTACTCCCTGCCCGTCGTCGGGCTCACCGCCTTCTTCACAGGCGGCGCGCTGGCACTGCAGATCTATCTGGGCTCCTCGCGCTTCAACGCCGAAAGCCTGGTCGCCTCCATCGTGGCGCTGGGCATCACCCGGGAACTCGGACCGGTTCTGGCCGGACTCATGGTGGCAGGCCGCGTCGGTGCCTCGATCGCGGCCGAACTGGGAACCATGCGGGTGACCGAGCAGATCGACGCCCTGGTGACGCTGGCCACCAATCCCTTCAAGTACCTGGTCGGCCCGCGCATCGTCGCGGCCGTGGTGACCCTGCCCATCCTCGTGGCGATCGGCGATACCATCGGCATCATGGGCGGCTACATCGTGGGCACGCGATCTCTGGGCTTCAACTCCTACGCCTACCTGCGCAACACGGCCGACTTTCTCGAACTCGACGACGTGACCTCCGGTCTCATCAAGGCCGCCGTCTTCGGCTTCATCATCGCGGTCATGGGCTGCTACCACGGATTCAATTCCAAGGGCGGTGCGGCGGGCGTCGGCCGCGCCACCACCAATGCCGTGGTCTCGGCGGCGATCCTGATCCTCGCGGCCAATTTCGCGCTCACCTCGCTGCTCTTTGCGGACTAGCGCATGGCCGAGCCCCACATCAGCCTCGACGACGTGCGCAAGTCCTTCGGCGCAAAGCAGGTGCTCAACGGGGTGACGGTAAGCGTTCCCAAGGGGCGCTCGCTGGTGGTGATCGGCGGCTCCGGCACCGGCAAGTCCGTGATGCTGAAATGCATCCTCGGCATCCTGCAGCCTGACAGCGGCACCATTCGCGTGGCCGGAGAGAATGTCATCGGGCTGAAGGGCAAGGCGCGCGACGTCTATCTCCATCGCTTCGGAATGCTGTTCCAGGGCGCGGCGCTCTTCGACTCCATACCGGTCTGGGAGAACGTGGCCTTTGGCCTGATCCAGGGACGCAACATGCCGCGCGCCCAGGCCAGGGACATCGCAATCGAGAAGCTCGGCCAGGTTGGCCTCGGCCCGGAAGTGGGCCAGCTCTATCCGGCCGAACTGTCCGGCGGCATGCAGAAGCGCGTGGGCCTGGCCCGCGCCATTGCCGCCGATCCCGAGATCATCTTCTTCGACGAGCCGACCACGGGTCTCGATCCGATCATGGCCGACGTGATCAACAATCTCATCGTGGACTGCGTGAAGCGCCTGGGCGCCACCACCGTGTCGATCACCCACGACATGGCCAGCGCCCGCAAGATCGCCGACGACATCGCCATGATCTTCAAGGGCCAGATCATCTGGCACGGCCCGGCGAAGGACATCGACACGAGCGGCAACCCCTACGTCGACCAGTTCATCCATGGCCGCGCCGAAGGCCCGATCCAGATGGACGTGCTGAAGCCCTAGGCGAGGAGCATCCGCGATGCTGTTCATGGTGATCGAGACCTTCAAGGACAACGACATGGTCCCGGTCTACCGCAGGCTGCGCGAGGCCGGACGTCAGACGCCCGAAGGCCTGAGATTCGTGGACAGCTGGGTGGAGGCGGGCTTTGGCCGCTGCTTCCAGCTCATGGAATGCGACGACCTCGCCCTGCTGCAACGGTGGGTGCTGAACTGGCGCGGCACCGGCGTGAGCTTCGAGATCGTGCCGGTTCTTTCGGGCAAGGATACGCGGGCCGTCGTGGAGCCGTATCTCGATTGAGCCGACGCGGCCTGTCTCCCTGGCGGTCGCCCAAAATGGCGAAAAAAGAAAGGCCGCTCCTGCGAGCGGCCTTTCCCGTGAGATGCGCGTGACGGCATCCCCAATGTTCGTTCCGTCAGGCCAGCGCTCCGCGAAGGCTGACGACCCGCTCGAGGCATGCGCCACACGCAGTGAACTCACTCGACATCGGATCACCTCCTTTCCTTGTTGACGATTGCACAATGCTGAGGCCTTGCTCCTGCGTCGTCAAGCGGGCATTTTCGGCCCTCCAGCGCAAGGACCCATCATGACCGCAGCCGACATTCTGATCACCAATGCCCGCGTCCTGACCATGGACAAGACCCGGCCCCGCGCCGAGGCCGTGGCCATCGCCGGCAACCGGATCCTGGCCGTGGGCAGCCGGGACGATGTGGCTGGCCTCAAGGCCAGGCATACGCGGGTGATCGATGCCCAGATGAAGACAGTCATGCCCGGCATCATCGAGGGCCATGTGCACCTGTTCGGCGGATCGGTCGAGCTCGACACGCTGATGCTGAATGGGATCATGGGCTTCGATGCGATTGCCGCGGCGGTCTCGCATTACCGGAAGAAGCGGCCCGCGGATGTCGTGCTGCTCGCCACCGGGATCGTTCACGAGGCCTTCGGCCAGCCCATCACCCGTCAGCTGCTGGACCGGATCGTCTCCGACATTCCCTTCATCGTCGGCTGTTTCGACCACCACACCATGTGGGCCAATACCAGGGCCCTGGAAGCCGCCGGCATCATGCGGGGCCGCAAGCTGCCGGTGGGCAACGAGATCGTGCTCGACGCCGACGGGCTGGCGACGGGAGAACTGCGTGAACCCGCGGCCTACATGCTGGCGCAGGCCATCACGCCCACCGGCGGGCGCGAATGGCTGGGCATGACCACCGGCGAAGATCCGAGTCCGCCGGCCACCGCCGCCCAGCGCGCCACCGACATCGCCTACCTCAAGCAGGGTATCGCCTACGCCGCCTCGCTCGGCATCACGTCCATGCACAACATGGACGGCAACTGGTATCAGCTCGAACTGCTGCAGGCGATGCTCGACCGCGGCGAACTCGATGCGCGGGTCGAGGTCCCCTTCCATCAGAAGAACTACTTCGAACTGTCGCGGGTCGACGAGGCCGTCGAGATGCGGGCGAGGTATCATGGCGACATGCTGCACTGCCACCGCGTGAAGATCTTCATCGACGGCGTGCTGGAAACGCTGACGGCCCTGATGATCGATGATTACCCTGGCCATCCGGGCAACAAGGGCGCGCCGCTCTTCACGGCGGAAGAGTTCGACGCACTCGTCACGCGGGCCGATGGCCACGGCTTCCAGATCTCGACCCATGCCATCGGCGACGGCGCCATCCGCCGCACGCTGGACGGCTATCAGGCGGCGCAACGGGCCAACGGCCGACGCGATTCCCGCCATCGCATCGAACACATCGAACTGATTGATCCCGCCGACATCCCGCGCCTCAGGGAACTGTGTGTCATCGCCTCGCTGCAGCCGGTCTCGGCACCGACCGTGCCCGGCAATCCGCTGGAGCCGATCCTCACCCGCGTGGGCGACAAGCTGCCCTACGCCTATGCCTGGCAGCTTCTGCGCGATGCGGGGGCGGTTGTGGCCTTTTCGTCCGACTGGCCGGTCGCCCCGCTCAACCCCTTCCAGGGCATCCAGGCGGCACTCACCGCCCGGCCGCTGCGCGCCGACTGCAAGCCACAGGCACAGACCCTGATGGACACGCTGAGGAGCTTCACCGCCGACGGCGCCTACATGGAATTCATGGAAGACCGCAAGGGCACGTTGAAGCAGGGCTATCTGGCAGACGTCGTGGTGCTCGACGCCGACCTCGAGACAACACCCGCCGACCAGATCGCCACCGTCCTCCCCGTCACCACCATCTGTGACGGGCGCGTCACCTTCGAGAGGTGAGGCGCGGTGGTGAACGCGCCGCGGCGACCGCTGCCGTCCGAGCTCCGGCGTGTGCATGACTTCGTCCAGCGCCTCGTCGATGAGACCTACGCATTCGTCTGGCCCTCCGGTGCACCGGCGATCGACGCAACGGACTGGGCCCAGGGCTGGGTGGTGGAACGCGATGCACGGGTCGTCGCCGTCATGCTGACCGGTGGTGAATGGCTGGATGATCTGTGGATCGACCAGAGCTGCCGCGGCATCGGTTTGGGATCGGCACTGCTGGCGCAGGCAGAGGCCGAGATCGCCGCGCGCGGCATTGATCTCGCACGCCTGCGGGTGGTGAGGGGCAACGATGTGGCACTCGCCTTCTATCGCCGGCGGAACTGGCGCCTGGCGCGCGAATACCGGCACGAGCGACTGCCCATCGACATACTCGAACTGGAGAAGAAGCTGATCGCCTGATCAGGAACAAGTCCCCGGCATCAGCCGAGGTAAAGAACTACCAAGTAAAGAAAGGGAGCGAAGGCCGTCCCGCGCTCCGCTCCCTTCCCAAGATCAGGCCGGTTTGACCTCGATCTTCTGCACCTTGGCTTGCGCCGCAGGCAGTTTCGGCAATGTAACCTTCAATACGCCCTTGTCAAAGGCTGCTTCGACTTTTGCAGCATCAACATCGGCGGGAATGGCGAAGGACCGCTCGAACAGGCCATATGCCCGCTCCACCACATGGTAATCCTTCCGCTTTTCGTCCTTCTCCTCGCGTTTCTCGCCTTTGATGGTGAGAATTCCATCACGGAGCTGGACGTCGATGTCCTTCGGATCGACGCCAGGAATCTCGGCCGACACCTCGATGGCCGAGTCGGTCTCGGACACGTTGACCTTCAGCGACATGGCGCCGCGCCGGAACTCGGCAAGGCCCGGAAGCCCTCGATTGAACTCGGAAAACACCTTGTCCACCTCGCGCTGCAGGCTGGAAAACACGTCCTGGCCGGACGCCCGTCCGAACAGATCTGGCAGAAAATGTCTGGTCACCTGAACCTCCATCATTTGCCGTTCCCCTGCTCTTGAAATGGTGGACCCAACCCGGATTTCAACATTGACCATGGTCAAAACCGCACTTGTGTTCTCCAATCGTTCTCGTTACATGGGACATGGCCAAGACCTCGCAATTCGTCTGCCAGTCCTGCGGCACCGCCACATCCAAGTGGTCGGGCCGCTGCGACAACTGCGGCGCGTGGAACAGCATCGTCGAGGAAGCCTCCGGAGCGCCCGTTTCTGGCGCCAAGGGCGCCACCTTGCCCAAGGGCAAGCCCTCCCGGCTGGTGGGCCTGCGGGGGGAAAGCCCTGCGCCTCCGCGAATCATCACCGGAATCGGCGAACTGGACCGGGTGGCGGGCGGCGGCTTCGTGCCCGGGTCCGGCGTCCTGATCGGCGGCGACCCCGGCATCGGCAAGTCGACGCTGCTGCTGCAGAGCCTGGCCGCATTGGCAAGGAAGGGCGAGCGGGTGGTCTACATCTCGGGCGAAGAGGCCATCGCCCAGGTCCGGCTCCGGGCCCAGCGCCTGGGCCTCGACGATGCGCCCGTGCTCCTGGCCGCCGAGACCAATGTCTCCGACATCATCGCCACGCTGGGTGAAGGTCAGCCTCCGTCGATTGCGGTCATCGATTCGATCCAGACCCTGTGGTCGCCGGTGATCGAGGCCGCACCGGGCACCGTGTCCCAACTCAAGGCCGGATCGGAGGCCCTCATCCGCTTCGCCAAGCAGAAGGGCACGGCCATGCTCCTGGTGGGCCATGTGACCAAGGAAGGCCAGATCGCCGGCCCCAAGGTGGTGGAGCACATGGTCGACGCGGTGCTCTATTTCGAGGGGGACCGCGGCCATCAGTTCCGCATCCTGCGCGCCGTGAAAAACCGCTTCGGCCCGACCGACGAGATCGGCGTCTTCGAAATGTCGGACGGCGGCCTGGCCGAAGTCACCAACCCGTCGCGCCTCTTCATGGGTTCGGGCGAACGGCCGACACCCGGCACCGCCGTCTTCGCCGGCATGGAAGGCACGCGCCCCCTGCTCATCGAGGTGCAGGCCCTGGTCTCGCCCTCGCCGCTGGGCACACCCCGGCGCACGACCGTGGGCTGGGACTCCAACCGCCTCGCCATGATCCTGGCCGTGCTCGAGGCGCGGGCCGGGGTCAGCATCGGCCAGAACGATGTCTATCTGAACGTCGCGGGCGGCTTGCGCGTACGTGAACCCGCGGCCGATCTCGCGGTGGCCGCGGCCCTGCTCTCCTCGCTGACCGGAACGGTGATCCCGCCCGGCACCGCCATCTTCGGCGAGATCGCGCTGTCGGGCGCCATCCGCCCCGTTGGCCAGACCGAGGCCCGCCTCAAGGAAGCCCAGAAGCTGGGCTTGAAGGATGCCGTGATTGCCGCCGCCGCCGAGCAGCCGGGCGTCAGGGGCCTCAAGATCAAGCCTCTGGAAACAATCATGGACCTGGTTGCCTGGTCGGCTGCACAGGACAGGGGACAACGGAGAATCGCCTAGTCCCCAGGCCAAAAGCTTTCTATAAGGTGGCGGACTCACAGGTGGCGCGCTTCGCACAGGAACCCGCATGTCGCTGACGCTATTCGATTTCATCCTCCTCGGCATCATGGCGATCTCGGGCCTGCTGGCACTGATGCGCGGATTTACCCGCGAGGTGCTGTCGCTGGTTGCCTGGGCCCTGGCGGCGATCGCGGCCTACTTCGCGCTGAAGCAGCAGAACCTCGTGGCCTGGGCCATGCAGAACGTGCCCTACCTGGAGAAGGAGATCGTGGCGCAGATCGCGGTGGCGGCAGCGGCCTTCCTCCTGGTGCTGATCATCGTGTCGATCATCAGCGTGAAGATCTCCGACTGGGTGGTGGATTCCGCGGTAGGCGGATTCGACCGCACGATGGGACTGATATTCGGCTTGGCGCGCGGCTTCGTCTTCGTGGCCATTGCCTATCTCTTCTACGGGTGGCTCCTGCCCTTCGACAAGCAGGAGGTCTGGGTGCGCGAGGCAACCAGCCTGCCACTGATCCAGTCGACCGGCGAAGCCCTGCTGGCGCTGATGCCGCCGGACATCGCCGACACGCTGGCCAACACGGCCCTGCAGCGCAATCCCGAAGAGCCCGCCGGCGCGCCTCCCCTCCCGGCGGCGCAGCCGGAGACCGGCTATCAGAACAACGAGGCGCAGGGTCTCGACAACCTGATCCAGGGCTCCGGCCAGCAGGAGCAGCAACCCTCATTCGGGCAGAGCGTCAACCAATGACCGACGGTTATGAACTCGACCTCGACGGCGACAGGCTGCGCGAGGAATGCGGCGTATTCGGCATCTTCGGCCATGAGGACGCCGCGACACTGACGGCCCTCGGGCTCCACGCCCTGCAGCACCGCGGCCAGGAAGCGGCCGGCATCGTCTCATTCGACGGACAGCGCTTCCAGACCGAGCGCCGCCTGGGCCTCGTGGGTGACCACTTCACCAACGACAAGGTGATCAACCGCCTGCAGGGCCGCATGGCATTGGGGCATGTGCGCTATTCGACAACGGGCGAAACCATCCTGCGCAATGTCCAGCCGCTCTTTGCCGAACTGGCGGCCGGCGGGCTTGCGGTGGCCCACAATGGCAACATCACGAACGGCTTGACCCTGCGGCGCCAGCTGATTGCCCAGGGCGCCATCTGCCAGTCGACGTCCGACACCGAAGCCATCCTGCATCTGGTCGCCCGTTCGCCCAAGCTGAAGATCGTCGATCGCTTTGTCGATTCGCTGCGCTCTCTCGAAGGCGCCTACGCACTGGTGGCGCTGACCAACAAGAAGCTCATCGGCGCCCGCGACCCGCTGGGCATCCGGCCGCTGATTCTCGGCGAACTGAACGGCGCCCACATCCTGTGCTCGGAAACCTGTGCCCTCGACATCATCGGCGCCCGCTTCGTGCGCGAGGTCGAGAACGGCGAGGTCGTGGTCATCTCCGACGAGGGCGTCGAATCCTACCGTCCTTTCCCGCGCCAGCCGGCCCGGCCCTGCATCTTCGAGTACATCTACTTCTCAAGGCCCGATTCCGTGCTGGGCGGGCGTTCGATCTACGAAGTCCGCAAGGCCATGGGCCAGCAGCTGGCGGTCGAATCGCCGGTCGAGGCGGATGTCGTGGTCCCGATCCCGGACTCGGGCGTCCCGGCCGCGCTCGGCTTTGCGCAGGAAACGGGCATCCCCTTCGAACTTGGAATCATTCGCAACCACTATGTGGGCCGCACCTTCATCGAGCCGACACAGACCATTCGCTCGCTGGGCGTGAAGCTGAAGCACAATGCCAACCGGGCCGTGGTGGCAGGCAAGCGCGTGGTGCTGCTGGATGATTCCATCGTGCGCGGCACCACCTCGATCAAGATCGTGCGCATGATGTACGAGGCGGGTGCCCGTGAAGTGCACATGCGCATCTCGTCGCCGCCCATCACGCATCCGGACTTCTACGGCATCGACACGCCGGAGCAGAAGTCGCTGCTCGCCGCCACGCATACGCTGGAGCAAATGCGCGACTATATCGGCGTCGCCTCGCTTGCCTTCCTCTCGGTCGACGGCATTTATCGGGCCGTGGGCCTCCCCGGCCGCGACAATGCCAGGCCGCAGTTCACCGACCACTGCTTCACCGGCGACTATCCGACTCCGCTGACCGATCTGGTCGGCGAGCATGGCAAGCAGAAGCTGTCGCTCTTTGCGGAGGCCGGCTAGGTCCATGGCACGCCTGCTCGAGAACCGGATCGCCGTCGTGACCGGCGCGTCGCGCGGACTTGGCCGCGCCATGGCGCTGGCGCTGGCCGGCGAAGGCGCGCATATCGTGGCAACCGCGCGCACCCAGGGGGGCCTCGAGGAACTCGACAACGAGATCCAGGCCATCGGCGGAACGGCCACGCTGGTCCCCTGCGACATCAAGGATTTCGCGGCGCTCGACCGCCTCGGCGCGGCCATCTTCGAACGCTGGAAGAAGCTCGACATCTTCGTCGGAAACGCCGGCACGCTGGGAAAGCTGACGCCCCTGCCCCATCTCGACCCCAAGGTCTGGGACGACGCCATGGCGATCAACGTGACCGCCAACTACCGGCTCATCCGCTCGCTCGATCCCCTGCTGCGGGCCTCCGATGCCGGCCGGGTGGTCCTGGTTACCTCGGGTCTCGCCCACAAGTGCTGGCCCTATTGGGGCTCCTACGCGATCTCCAAGGCGGCGCTCGAGGCCATGGCCAAGGTCTATGCCGGCGAGACGGCGACGACGCCGGTCCGTGTGAACTGCTTCAGCCCGGGCCCCACGCGAACCCGCATGCGCGCCACGGCCATGCCCGGCGAGGATCCGGAGACGCTGCCGACGCCGGAAGAGGTGTCGGCCCAGATGGTGGCCATGTGCACAGCCGACTTCACCCATACCGGCACGGTGTGGAAATACGCGCCGACCGGCCTTTTCAAGCAGTTCGGATGAGCGACACCACTGTCATCGCGGCCTTCGCCGCCGCCCGCCGCAGCGAAGTGGCGCTCGATCATCTGCCGGAACAGGTACCGCCCGACATGGCCCGCGCCTTTCGGCTGCAGCAGGCGGTGACGGCCGAACTTGGCTGGCGCCAGAGCGGCTGGAAGATCGGCTGCACCAGCCTTCGCGCCCAGAAGGCGCTCAATGCCGATGGCCCCTTCCCCGGCACCATGTTCGCCCATCGCGTTTTCGCATCCGGCGATCACGTGCCGACCATCCCGTCCAACAAGCGCGTCGTGGAACCCGAGGTGGCCTTCACGCTGGCCAAGTCGCTGCCGCCACGCGGGCGGGACTACAGCCGCGACGAGGTGATGGCCGCTGTGGCTTCGGTTCATGCGGCAATCGAGATCGTCAATCCGCGCACACCCCGGGGCTTCGCCGACCCCGTGCCGTGGTTCGTGGTCGATGGCGGTCTCAACGATTCGATCGTGCTGGGCAAGGCGGTCAAGCCGCTCTCGGCTGCGGCCTATGCCCAGTTGCGGGCGCGCGTCGTCTGGAACGGCCGCGAGATGCAGGATGGCATCGGCAGCAATGCACTGGGCGGAGGCGATCTTGCCCTGACCTGGCTGGCCAATCATCTCAATCGGAATGCCGCGCAGCTGTCCGAAGGCGATGTCGTGACGACCGGCGTCATCACCGAATTCTTCTCGGCGGCGCAGGGCGACCGGATCGAAGCCTCCTTCGAAGGTCTTGGCGACGTGTCCGTCCGCTTCTGAACTTCAATCCCTGTCGTAGGGGTTCTTGCCGCCACGCAGGCTGAAGCGGATAGGCACGCCCCAGAGGTCGAAGTCCTTTCGCAGCCCGTTCATCAGATAGCGCGTGTAGCTCGTCGGCAGCCGCGACAGCTGGTTGCCGAAGATGGCGAAGGTGGGCGGGCGCGTGCTGGCCTGTGTGGCGTAGCGGATCTTGATGCGGCGGCCAGACGGTGCAGGCGGAGGGTTGCGCTCGATCGCGGCCTCGAGCCAGCGGTTGAGCTGGGCCGTGGAGATTCGACCGTTCCATTTCTCGACGGCACCGAGCACGGCATTCAGCAGCTTGTCGAGGCCGCGCTCCTGCTTCGCCGACAGCGTCACCACCGGAACGCCACGGATCTCGGGCAGAACATCCTCGAGCTTGCTCTCGATCTCCTTCATCGTCTTCTGCTTCTCGTCGACGATGTCCCACTTGCTGATGCCGAGCACGATGGCACGGCCCTCTTCCGCGACCAGATTGCACAGGGTGAGGTCCTGGCTCTCGATGGGCAGCGTGCCATCGATCAGCACCACCACGCATTCGGCGAAGCGGATGGCGCGCAGTGCATCGGCCACCGCCAGCTTCTCGATCTTGCCCGTGACCTTGGCCTTGCGCCGGATGCCAGCCGTATCCCACAGGCGGATCGCCTGGTCCTTCCAGATGAAGTCTGAGGAGATGGCATCGCGCGTGATGCCGGCTTCCGGTCCAGTCAGCATGCGGTCCTCGCCCAGAAGCGCATTGACCAGCGTCGACTTGCCGGCATTGGGCTGGCCGATGATGGCAAGGCGCAGCGGTCCGTCGGCGCGGTCTTCGCCGCCAGAAGCCTCGTCCTCCGGGCGATAGGGCAACAGCGCGTCGTAAAGTTGATCCAGGCCTTCGCCATGTTCGGCGGAAATCGCCAGCGGCTCGCCGTAGCCAAGCTCGAAGGCTTCCATCCTTCCAGCGTCGGCCGCGCGGCTCTCCGACTTGTTGGCCACGAGAATGACGGGCCTGCCCTTGCGCCGGATACGTTCGGCGAATTCCTTGTCGGTGGGCGTGACGCCGGCCCGCGCATCAATGACGAAGAGCACGACATCGGCATCGTCAATTGCGGTCTCAGCCTGCGCACTCATGCGCGCTTCCAGCGTTCCGCGTCTGGCATCGTCGAGGCCGGCGGTGTCGATGACCGTGAACTTCAGGTCGCCGATGCGCGCCTCGCCCTCACGCCGGTCGCGCGTCACGCCGGGCCGGTCGTCGACCAGGGCGATCTTGCGGCCCACCAGGCGGTTGAACAGGGTCGACTTGCCGACGTTGGGACGCCCGAGGATGGCGACAGTCAACGTCATTGCGGATCTTTGAACACGTCACCGGAGGTTGCGCCGCAATTCGGATCGTTCTCCGGACAGCCGCCTTGCGTCGTGGTTTCGCTCTTGGGCACCGGTTCGCCCGGATCGGCCGACGCGGGCTGCGTCGCATCCGGATACTTCGGATGTCCCGGAACCGCATCCTCGCGCGCACCGGGGAGAACCGTGTTGTCGGTTTGGCCCGTGAGCCGATCGACATAGGTACAGCCGGACAGCATCAGGCCCACCAGACACGGGATGATCAGCTTGCGCATCAGCCTCACTTCTTGTCCTTCAGGGGCAGCAGGAGGTCCGCAATGATCCGCGCCCGCTGCCGCTGTGCATCGGGCGATTCGGGATCGGAGATGATTGCCTGCGCCTGCAGGTCCGCCGCGGCCGTGTCCTTGGCACTGTAGGCCGAAAGCATCAGGAGCTCGCGCGCGACATGCCGCCAGGGATTGCCGGCGACATCGAAGCCCTTCAGGCGGGCGGCGATGTCGGAAGCGGGCGCCGTGTCGACAAGCGCGAAAGCGGCGCGCAGACGGGCGAGGTCGCGAAGCGGCGCGGCAGTCCCGTCCGCAGCGGCAATGCTGTCATAGAGCTTGACCGCCTCGGCGGTCTTTCCGGTGGCGGCAAGCAGGCCGGCTTCGTGAATCCTGGACAATTGGGCGTAGCCCGTGTGACCCACGGATTCGAAGGCCTTCAGGGCCTCGTCGGCCTTGTTCGCCTCGCCATCCGTAACAGCCTGGAAGAAGACAACCGCGGCCGCCTCGGCCTGTCTGCGCTGCCAGTACTGCCAGCCCTTGAAGGCCGCAACGCCCAGGACGATCGCCACGCAGAGGGTGACGAAGATATTGCCGTAGCGGCTCCAAAGTTTCTTGTACTGCTCCTGGCGGACTTCATCGTCCACCTCGCGAAACAGTGATTCATCGCTCAAGACGGCATACTCCCCACGGCGGTCTCACGTGAGAAGCGGGCGTAAATCAGCGGCTAGGCCAAATCAAGGCATTTCGGCGGGGATCATTGTCACGGGCATAGACGGCGCGGATGGTCTTCCAGCGCTCGTGACTGATGTAGGCAAAGCCAATTCCGCCCACGATCAGCGAACCGAAGAGAAAACCAGCAAGCTCCATCGCCATGGGAAACCCCCGAGACCGGCTTCGTCGGATGTCGGTCGACATCGATCCGGTCTCCAGTAGGCGCCAATTCCGTAAAGAATTCCTAAAGCTGGTCGGGTTTGACCACCTGGAAAGCCCCGAACAGGCCGCCATCCGATCGTTCGGCCATCAGGCTCTGCAGGGCCCAGGTTCCGGGATTGTCGGCCACGAAGGCCAGGCTTCGCGACTGCCCGGCCGGGATCACCACCGTGTCGCTCACCGGTGCCTCCACGCCCTCCTCGGCCGGCAGCAGCCAGACATGGCCGTGAAGATGCAGCGCCTGGCTGAAGTTCGTCCGGTTCTCGATCTCCAGGACCACGGCTTCCCCGACCTGCGCCTCGAAAAGAGGCTCCACCCCCGGACCGGCGACGCCATTCATTGCCCAGCCCTTGCCATTCTCCAGTAGCGCCCGTAGCTCCAGCATCTGGCCCCTGAACCTTGCCTCCTTGAGACCGCCCTTCACCCCGCCTTCCAGGACAATCGGCACCGGCCGGGGCGCCGGCGTCGCCGCGGGCCGCGGGACAGGGTTGGCCGGCAAGGCGAAATTGTCGTCGATCACCGCCGGCTTGGCCTTGCCGGAACGAACCAGATAGCCGACCTCCACGACATCCTCGAAGAGGTCGAGGGCCATGGTGATGTCGCCCTGCTCCGCACTCACCAGGAGATCGGCGCGCTGTCCCGGAGCCAGGGTGAGCGACTTGCTGCCCAGCAGCCGGGGCTTGACCGGCTGGCCATCGAAGGCAATCAGCAGCGGATCGCTGCCCTTGAACTGCAGCCCCATGGTTCGGACATTGGCGGCATTCAGGAGACGGAGACGCGTGAACCGGTCGCCGGCGATCTCGAGCTTCGGCCGGAACTGGCTGTTGACGGTGATCCAGTTGCCGAGTCGACCCTCGCCCACCATGGTCTCGATGTCACCGAAGCCGCCGATCATCGTGCCGTCATCCGATATGCGCCAGTCGTCGATGATCACCGGCAGATCGGGAATCTTCGGCTTCAGCTCTTCCTTTTCTTCCACGATCAGCATGGCATAGAGGCCCATGTCGCGATGCCGCGAGACGTCCGAGACCGGCCCGATCCAGAATGTGCCGGCATCGGGCGGGGTGAACACGCAGTCCACGCCCTTGTCGCCCGGAGGCACGTTGACCGTCATGAGCTCCGAAGGGCCACGGACGCCAAAGAAGTGAAGCCAGATCTCCGCGTCGAGTTCATTGACGAAGCGCAGCTTCAGCTCTTCGCCCTGCCGGGCGCGGACGATGTCCGGTCCAGGCGCCTTTCCGAAAATCCACGCCGCCGTATGGCCTCCGCCGCCTTCCAGGAGGCCCAGCTCGGCCTTGCGGGCGCGGATCTCGGTCACGCCGTCCGCGGCGATACCCGGTGCCGGCCGCAACACGGCGAGTCCGGCCGCCGCCGCCAAGATCTGCCGCCTTGTCACTGGCATTGAGAATGTCCCGTCCGTCCGATTGCGCCGTAGTGAAGTCCAGCCGCGGCAAGATGATGGCAGCCCGGCAACACGCGAGAAACTTACGAATCCTTCATGTCATAGGTGTTCTCGGCCTGGGGAAAGGCCCGCGAACGCACGTCATCGGCATAGAGCTTGATCGCGCCTTCGATAGCGGCTCCCACCTTGCCGAATTCCCGCACGAACTTCGGCACGCGCGGGCTGAGGCCAAGCATGTCTTCCATGACCAGGATCTGGCCATCGCATTGCGCCGATGCCCCGATGCCGATGGTCGGAATGGGAACCATCTTTGTGATCCTCGCCGCCAGCGGCTCAGCGATCGCCTCCAGCACCACGGCGAAGGCCCCGGCCTCGGTGACGACGCGCGCATCTTCCTCGATCAGCGCCCATTGTTCGCGGGTGCGGCCCTGGGTCCGGAAGCCGCCGAGAATATTGATCGACTGCGGCGTGAGGCCAATGTGAGCCATGACCGGAATGCCGCGCTCGGTGAGGAAGTTGATGGTTTCGGCCATGCGCCGGCCGCCTTCCAGCTTGATCGCGCCGCACTGCGTTTCCTTGATCACCTTTGCGGCATTGTGAAAGGCCTGCGAGGGGCTTTCCTCGTAGGAGCCGAAGGGCATGTCCACCACGACCAGCGCCCGCTTGGCGCCGCGCATCACGGCCCGGCCATGCATGATCATGAGATCCAGCGGCACCGGAAGCGTCGACTCGAAGCCGTGCATCACCATCCCCAGCGAGTCGCCGACCAGCAGGAAATCGACATACTTGTCGGCAATGGCGGCGGTATGGGCATGATACGAGGTCAGCGAGACGATCGGCTCGCCGCCCTTGCGGGCGAGAATGTCCGGGGCCGTCAGCCGTTTGGTGACCGTATGCTGTGACATGCTACAATTTTAGGCTTCCGCGGCACCTGCGGCAAGCCACGGTCGAGACAAGGTAAACCCGGGCATCGCTAGCCCCCGAGACTGAAGACCGGAACGCCGATCACGGTCTCGTGGATCTGTGCCATCACGCCATAGAGCGCGATGCCGGCCAGTACGGAGAGGAGGTCGTGCCCCTGGCGGACGTCCGGCGTCGGACGCACGCCGTTGGCGGTTCCGATGATCACATGCAGGGCCGCATAGACGAAGATCCCGCCGAAGAGGATCAGGCTGGCCAGGTCACCATTCGCGAGAAGATGACCGGTTGCCCAGAACATGGCGGCGATCCCCATCGGAAAGCGCAGGATCTGCCGCAGCCGGCCGCGAAACAGGAAGATGCCGAGGCAGATGAAGGCGATGAAGGTAAGCACGAAGTTTGCCAGCCAGCCCCAGCTCGGCGGATCGTAGACCGGCACGAAGGGTGCCGCGCGCCAGCCGGCGACGATGAGCGCGACGGCCAGCAGCGAGGCGATGCCGAAGACTGGCCCATAGGCCCGTTCCCCGATGGCGTCCTGCAGCCGCCGCTTCTGCGACGGCACCGCCGCGACGAGATGCAGGACGGCGAGCGCGAAGACCCCGAGTGCGAGAAGGATCATCCAGCGACCGGAATCTTGAGGACGTAGGGATGGAAGCCGAACAGGAAGATCACGTAGAGCACCATGCCGACGATCACCGCGATGATGTCCGAGCGCAGACGCGGCTGATAGTCCGGACGCTTGCCGCGGAGCTCCGACATCACGATGTCGGCAAGACCCACGACCAGGAAGACACCGAAGAGGAACACGTCGCTGCGCTGTCCATTGGCCAGGAGATGACCCGCAGCCCAGAGCGACACGCCAAGCGACATCGGGTTGTGAACGTAGGACTTGATATAGCCCTTGCCATGCGCCGCGCCGATCAGGATGAAGGCCAGCAGCACCAGCAGCATCGTGACATGCCGACCCCAGAGCGGCGGATCGTAGACGATATCGTCGGCCATCGGCGCTGACCGCGACTGCCAGTAGCCCAGGATCAGACAGGCGAGACCAGCCAGAGACACGAGTGCATAGAGGCTCTTCCACGCCTTTGCGCCGAGCCGTTCCTCGAAGCCGTCGCGGGCCGCGGGAAAGAAGATGGAGAAGAGATGGCTACCGCCGAACAGCAGAACGCCGAGATAGATGTAGGTCATGTCGCCCTCATGGATCGTTGTCCTCTATGCCAGAATAGCCCGGCCGAACCAACCGAACTGATGGCCGCAGGGCCGCACGTCTCCTGCGTCGAAGCGCGCCGGATCGCGCAAACCAGGGCAATTGCGGCATTGCGCAGGCAGGCGGCCCACGGTCGAGGCGGCCATCGCAGCCGGAATCTGTGCTGCAGTCACAACTTAAGCGCAAGCCTTGAGGCGCAATCCATTGCTTGCCTTGGCAGCGGTTCCTCGCGGTATACTCGCCCCGGGGGCCGTGTTACACCGCCCTTGATTCCGAGGTCAGCTTAGAGGTCACATCATGAAGCCCACTCTCATCCTCGTTGGCGCCGACAAGGGCGGCGTCGGCAAGACCACCATTTCGCGCGCATTGCTTGATTTCTTTGCCCGCAGGAATGTCCTGACCCGGGCCTTCGATACCGAGAATCCGAGGGGCTCGCTGCGCCGGTTCTATCCGTCGATCGCCGAAGTCATCGACCTCGAGAATGTGGCCGACCAGATGAAGGTGCTGGACACCATGGAAACCGCCAAGGTTCCGGTCACACTGGTCGATCTCAGGGCAGGCGCGCTGAGCTACGCGCTCAACATCTTCGATCGCATTGGCGTGCTGGAGGCGGCCAGAAGCGGCCAGTTCTCGCTTGGCCTGTTCCATATCGTCGGCCCCTCGATTGCCTCGCTCGACGAGATCGGCGAGATCGCGCACTACCTGAATGGCATCGAATACGTCGTGACCCGCAACTTCATCAACGAAACCAACTTCTTCGAGTGGGATGAATCGACTCATCGCAAGTATTTCGCCAGCCTGCCCAAGGCGCAGGAGATCGACATTCCCAAGCTCAACGAGATGGCCTACGAGCAGATCGACGTGGCGGGCGTCACCTTCAAGGACTTCATCGACAACCGCGCCGCCAACGGCCAGCCGGGCAAGTTCTCCTTCGTCCTGCGCGGCTATGCCCGCAAGTGGTGCTCCGAGATCGACCAGGAATTCGCGCGCGTGAAGATGGTGCAGGACGTCCTCAACAGCGGTCGCGCAAACACGCCCGCCTGACGCCGGAGGTGCCCGCGGTGGCCCCTCGCTTCATGGTCCATATCGTCTGCTCGGATCAGCCGCGCAATGGCAAGAGCCTGCTGTCCCGCGTTCTGACGGACTTCCTGTTGCTCGAGGGGCGCGATCCCTTCCTGATCGACGCGAGCTATCCCGAAGGCACGCTGCGGAACTATTTTCCGGGGCGCACGGCGCTGGTCGACTTCAGCCAGATCACCGGTCAGATGAAGGCCATCGACACGATCATGCAGTTTCCGGGACGCGACTATGTGATCGACGTGTCCGCGCCGCAGCTGCAAGCCTTTTGCACCGCATTCCGCACCCTCAATCTCGCCGACGAGTGCCGCGCCGTCGAACTTGCCACCGTGGTCTTCTTCGTCATCGACCAGGTGCCGGAGTCGCTCAAGGCGGCAGCCGACGCGGAGACCCTGCTCGACGCCGACATCTTCGTTCCTGTGCGCAACGCCGCGATCGGCAGCGCCCTGTCGTCGCGCTTCTCGGGACTGACCGTGACAATTCCCCGCCTCGATCACGCGGTCCTCGACATCATCGAAAACCGGCGCTTCTCGCTTCGGTCCTTTCTGCAGGGCGAGGAAGCGGGCGTGCCGGTGCGGCTTCGCCCCGCCCTGAAGGATTTCCTCCGGGCACTGCTGCAGGATCTGCGGGAGGTGGAACCGACGCTGAGCCTGACGCGACTGCGCGGCAGCCCCGCCTGACCCGGTTTCGGCGTGCGCCGGTCAGGCTCTGGCATGCTTCTGGCTTCTCTTGAGCCGAGGTCCGCAGGTGCAGGCAAATCGCAGGAATCCTGTTCCGGAATGGCACAACACGTGCGGACCGCGTTGACCCGCCGAAAGACAGGATTCCCGCCGACGTGCCAAAGGCTGCCATCACATTCCTGATCCGGGTCATCGGTGCCGGCGCCGCCATCGGCCTGCAGGTCCTGCTGGCGCGCCTCATGGGGGCGGACCACTATGGCACCTATGTGATCGCATGGACCTGGATGCTGGCGCTGGGCAATCTGGTGTCGCTGGGACTGGCCGATGCCGCGGTACGCTTCGTGCCGCGCTATGCCGCCCGCGGACGGGCGGGGCAGTCCGCCGGCTTCTTTCGCCATGGCACGCGCGTGGTCCTCGCCAGCGGGGTTGCGATAGCTGCCATCGGGATCGCGGCATTGCAGGTCGTGCCCCTCGACGGATCGGTGCAGACCATGCTCATCGTGGTTGCGGCGGGACTGCCCTTCGTGGCCTTCGAGTATTTTCTCGAAGGCATGGCGAGAAGCCTGGGCTGGTTCCGTCTCACCACGGCGGTCATCTATATCGTGCGTCCGATCCTGATCGCGCTCGCCTGCCTCGCACTGCACTGGGAGGGAGTGGGGCTTACCGCTCCCCTGGTTGGCACCGTGACCATCCTGGCGGTCAGCGCCACGGGCCTGTTCACCTACGTCGCCCTTTCGGCCCATCTCGCGCCGGGCAAGCATGCCACGCAGGCCGGGCCACGATTGCGCCGCTTCTGGATCGGCGCGGCACTTCCCATGCTGGTGGTCTCGAGCCTCGAGGATCTCTTGCCGGCGCTCGACGTCATGCTCGTCGGTGCGCTGCTGGGTCCCGCCGACGCGGCGGTCTACTTCGCGGCCGGGCGGCTCCTGGCGCTCGCGCATTTCGCGCAGTTCGCAATTCACGTGGTAAACGGGCGCTCCATGAGCCTGGCGCTGGCAGGCGCCGCCGACGTCTCGGTGGAACGCTGCCTGCAGCGGGCCACGGCGGTCTCGGCATTTGCAACCTTCGCCGCCCTGGCCGCCACGCTCGTCGCCGGCCCCGTGCTGCTGGGCTTCTTCGGCGAGAGTTTCGTGGCCGGCACGGGGGCCATGGCTATCCTTGCCATCGGCCTCATGGGAAGGGCCGTGGCCGTGCCCTGCCGCGAATATCTGCTCTATTCGGGACAGCAGCGGCCGCTTCTGGTGATCAACGGTCTCTCGCTGATCGTCCTGGCGGGTCTTTGCCTGCTGCTTACCCCAAGGCTCGGATTGGAAGGTGCGGCCACGGCGACGGCAGTCGCGCAGCTCCTGCGCAGCCTGATGCTCATCCGTGCGACACGGCTTGGCAGCGGGTTGCTGGTCTTGCCGCCGCTCGGGACCTGGCTTACGCGCCGCGCCGTCCCGCGCTAGTCTGGCCGTCATCGCCAGGCGGAGGACACGAAACATGGACCGTTACACGGGCGGATGCCTTTGCGGCGCTGTCCGCATCGTCGCGCAGGGGCGTCCCTACCGGGTCGGCCTCTGCCATTGCCTGGACTGCCGCAAGCATCACGGCGCGCTGTTTCATGCCTCGGCGATCTTTCCCGAGGATGCCGTGACCATCGCGGGCGAGACGCATCACTATGCCGGGCGGCATTTCTGTCCGCGCTGCGGGTCCTCCGTCTTCGCGCGAACCGGCGACGAGGTCGAGGTGAACCTCGGCTCCCTCGACTCGCCCGACCAGCTGCGGCCGACCTACGAAAGCTGGACGCTACGCCGCGAGTCCTGGCTGCCGCCCTTCCCGCTCGCGCGGCACTATGCGCGTGACCGCGACCCGTCCAGCCGACACGAGGATTGAGCAGAGAGGCCTGTCTGCCGCCCGGTCACTCCCACTCGATCGTGCCCGGCGGCTTGCTGGTCACATCATAGACCACGCGGCTGACGCCCCTCACCTCGTTGATGATGCGGGTGGCAACGCGCGCCAGGAAGGCGTGGTCGAAGGGATAGGATTCCGCGGTCATGCCGTCGGTCGAGGTGACCGCCCGAAGCCCCAGCACGCGGTCATAGGTACGGCCATCGCCCATCACGCCCACGGTGCGCACCGGCAGCAGCACGGCAAAGGCCTGCCAGATGGCGTCGTAGAGCCCCGCCTTGCGGATCTCGTCGAGATAGATCGCGTCGGCCTTGCGCAGGATGTCGAGCTTCTCGCGCGTGATGTCGTCATGCGGAATGCGGATGGCGAGACCCGGCCCCGGGAAGGGATGGCGTCCGACGAAATGCGCGGGCAGACCCAGCTCGCGGCCCAATGCCCGGACCTCGTCCTTGAAGAGCTCGCGCAGCGGCTCGACCAGCTTCATGTTCATGCGCTCGGGCAGCCCGCCAACATTGTGGTGCGACTTGATGGTCACCGAAGGTCCGCCGGTGAAGGACACGCTCTCGATCACGTCCGGATAGAGCGTCCCCTGCGCCAGGAAGGCGGCTCCGCCCACCTTCTTGGCCTCCGCCTCGAAGACATCAATGAAGAGCTTGCCGATGGTCTTGCGCTTGACCTCCGGATCGGTGACCCCGGCCAGCGCCTCGAGAAACAGCTTCGATGCATCCACGTGCACCAGCGGGATGTTGTAGGCCTCCCGGAACAGCCGCACCACCTCGTCGGCTTCGTTGAGCCGCATCAGGCCGTGATCGACGAAAATGCAGGTGAGCTGCTCGCCGATCGCTTCGTGGATGAGCACCGCAGTCACGGCCGAATCCACCCCGCCGGATAGCCCGCAGATCACGCGGTCGAAGCCTACCTGCTTCTTGATGCGGTGGACCATCTCGGTCTTGAAATGCGCCATGGACCAGTCGCCCCGGCAGCCGCAGATCTCCAGCGCGAAGTTGCGGAGTAGCCGCGCGCCATCCGGCGTGTGCACCACTTCCATGTGGAACTGCGTGGCGTAGAACTGGCGGGTCTCGTCGGCGATGGCGGCAAAGGGCGCGCCATCGCTGGTGGCGATCGCCTTGAAACCGGGCGGGATGGCGGTGACTCGGTCGCCATGGCTCATCCAGACCTGATGGCGTTCACCCGCCGACCAGACGCCATCGAACAGCGCGGCATTGGATTTGACCTCGACGAAGGCCTTGCCGAACTCGCGGTGATCGGAGGCCTCCACCTTGCCGCCCAGCTGCGCGCACATGGTCTGTTCGCCGTAGCAGATGCCCAGGACGGGAAGACCGCGGGTGAAGACCCGGTCGGGGGCGCGCGGGCTGCCGCCCTCATGCACCGAGGCCGGGCCGCCGGACAGGATGATGCCCTTGAGCCCTTCCCAGTCCAGGGCCTTCTCGGCCGACTGGAACGGCACGATCTCGGAGTAGACCCCGGCCTCGCGGATGCGCCGGGCGATGAGCTGGGTGACCTGGGAGCCGAAGTCGATGATCAGGATTCGGTCTTGCATGGCGAGCGCATAGGGGATGCCGCCGGAGTCTGCAAGTCCGGCCGAATCACCCCGTTGCGATGTCCCAGAGCAGCTTCACATTGAGGGCGATGATGACCGCCGCGATGACGCCGGCGACTAGCGTCAGCCAGGCGGGTGCGGTGAATTCGCCGAGCTTGCCACGGTCGCGGGTGAACATGACCAGCGGCACGATGGCGAAGGGCAGCTGGAAGGCCAGGATCACCTGACTGAGGATCAGCAGCATGCCTGTGCCTTCGGCGCCATAGTAGAGCGTCACCCCCGCCGCAGGCACGATGGCGATGAGGCGGGTGATGAGCCGTCTGGCCCAGGCGGCCAGCTTGATGTCGAGGAAGCCCTCCATGACGATCTGCCCGGCCATGGTGGCGGTCACCGTGGAATTCAGCCCGCAGCAGAGCAGCGCGATGGCGAAGAGCTTCGGCGCCAGGAGCGAGCCCACCAGCGGCGCCAGCATGGAATGGGCTTCGCCGATGTCGGTGATGGCGGTATGTCCGCCGCGATGGAAGGTGGCGGCCGCCAGGATCAGGATGGAGGCATTGACCAGCAGCGCGAACATCAGCGCCACGGTGGAGTCCAGCGTCGCGAACCTCAGCGCCTCGCGCTTCTGGGGCAGGCTTTCGCCGAAGGCCCGCGTCTGCACGATGCCCGAGTGGAGATAGAGATTGTGCGGCATGACGGTGGCGCCGATGATCCCGAGCGCCAGGTAGAGCATGGCCGGATTCTTGACGATCTCGACGGTGGGCGCGAAGCCGAGGATCACCGCCCCCCATTCCGGATCGGCCAGCGCGATCTGGATGAAGAAGCACACGAAGATGACGCCCAGCAGGGCAATCACGAAGGCCTCGACATAGCGGAAGCCCAGGCGCTGCAGCCACAGGATCAGGAACACGTCGAGGGCCGTGATGATGACGCCAAGCTCCAGCGGAATGCCGAAGAGCAGGTTGAGGCCGATGGCCGTGCCCACCACCTCGGCAATGTCGGTTGCGATGATTGCGATCTCGGCGAGAATCCAGAGCACGAAGGCAACGGGCCGCGGGAAGGCATCGCGGCAGGCCTGGGCAAGATCCCGTCCCGAGCCGACCGCCAGCCTGGCGCAGAGCGACTGCAGGATGATGGCCATGATGTTGGACATCAGCGCCACGGCGAGCAGCGCATAGCCGAACTGGGTACCGCCGGCGATGGAGGTGGCCCAGTTGCCGGGGTCCATGTAGCCAACCGCAACCAGGTATCCCGGACCGATGAAGGCCATGGCCCGGCGCCAAACCGAGCCGCTGTTCGACACGCGCACGCTGCGGAAGACGTCGGCCAGCGGCGGCTCGCCCGGCGGGCGGCGCCATCCCGAGAAACGATCTGCCAAGCTTGCATCCTGAGGCATGTCGAAAATTTAGCATTGGCTAAAACTATTGCAATAGGGTAATTTCGCACCCGCAACGGGAGGATCAGGATGCCGCCAGCGGCGAAACCACAGCGCGGGCCGCGCTTGCGTTCGGCGGCCTTCACCCGAATCCGGGCCGACCACCAGTCGGAACTTGCGGAAGACTACGTGGAACTGATCGCAGACCTGATCGACGAGCGCGGCGAGGCACGGGGAACCGACATTGCCCTGCGGCTCGGCGTGGCCAATGCCACGGTGGTCAAGACGCTGAGGCGCCTGCAGGACGCAGGTCTGGTGTCGCAGGAGCCCTACCGCGCCATCTTCCTCACCGGCGACGGCTGGAAAATGGCCGAGGACGGACGCCGCAAGCACCGCATCGTGGAGGATTTCCTGCTGGCGCTGGGGGTGGGAGAAGACATCGCACGCATGGACTCCGAAGGGATCGAGCATCATGTGAGCGAGGAAACGCTCCGGGCCATGTCGCGCTTCCTGGCGCGAAAGGGGCGGTAGGGACTGGGTCGCCGGGTCAAGCGCCTGGCACCAGCCGGCTCGCGGTCAGTATCAACCAAGTCCTACAAACTTAGGCTGCAACTTAACGTTCCCTTAGACTGGCGCAATCATTCTCAGCTGATGGGCTTGCTCGAGCCAGTCTTGTTTTACGCGCTGCTATTCTTCGCCGTCCCCGCACTCATGCCGGGATGGCGCTCCCTTGCCGCGGCCGTCATCGTTGGTAGCGCCATCCTGCTTCTTGCTGTGATTGATGTGAAGAGCGACCCCACAGACGATGGTGCCGCCCAGTTTCTGGGGATTATGGCGCTGCTTCTGGCGATACCATCGCTGGCCTGTGGCGCGCTGTCGGGGTTCCTGCGGCTTGCCCTGGCGAAACACGTGACGTCCCTGACCGGCAAGGCGGCCATCGTGCTCGCACCACCTGCGGTGCTTCTGGTGGCCTTCTTCATCGCCGAGAAACTTGAAAGGGCCCAGCGGGTACCTCCGGACAAGGCCTGCCTCGACTCCGCAGCAACCTTCGTCATTGGGTCCTCCCGGATCGAGGTACCGATGCTGATTGCCTTGAGTCTTTACCCGAACCGCGACGGGACCGAGGCGATGTACCTCCATAATCCCTGGGTCATGCGGACTCTCTGCGAGGCCGAGGAGAGCAGGCAGAAGTCGCAGACAACTCCCACCCGTCTTTCGGCAGTCATATTGCGGCCCGAGCACTTCGACGGCGCACCCGAGGTCTACAAGCGCTCGGTCTGCGAAAGACAGCCTCAGCCCACCTGGATGAAGCGCTCTTGTATGGGAGATAGCCCGGAGTTTCAGGTACTTCAGGAGGCGGGTGTCCTTTCGCTTCCGGACATCGACACGCGCTTCTTTGGAGTAAGAGGAACGACTTACGCGGAGTATGTATCTGCTATGGAACGGTTGCAGCCGCTTTCGGCGGCAGGGCATTTCCTGCGGGCTCGCGAAGACAAGCTCCAGCGCGCGTACCTTGTTGCCGAGCCAGGCTACTGGACGGACGCGTCGGGAGCGCCAGTAAGTGCAACCTGCTCCAGCCCGCCGGACCAAACCTACATGGCGTGCCGGTCCGTTCTGTCGCTGCGGAACGGCTTTATTCTTCAATTCCAGTTCAACGCCAGGCCGGATTCTTTTGAAGTCGACTTTCGCGCGGCAGATGCCGCAGCCCGAAGCTTCGTGGCCATGCTTGGACTATCGGAAGATTAAACTTCGTCACCCCTTCCGCATCACCGCCACGAAGAACCCGTCGGTGCCGTGGCGGGCGGGCGTGAGGAGCAGGCTTTCGGCGGACCCGTCGGCCGAGAGCGGCGCCGCGCCCCCGATCGTGTTTCGCCATTGCTCGGCGTAGGGAACGACCCGGCAATCGGGATGGCGGGCGCGGAACGCGGCGATCTGTTCGGTATTCTCCTGTGCCAGTACCGAGCAGGTGATGTAGACGAGGCGGCCGCCGGGTCGCACCAGTTCGAATCCTTTTTCAAGGACTTGGCGCTGGTCCTTGAGGCGCAGCATGAGCTGTTTCTCGGTGAGCCGCCACTTGGCATCGGGTTTCCGCCGCCAGGCGCCCGATCCCGAACAGGGCGCGTCGATCACCACGCAGTCGAAGGGGCCGGCGGCCTGAAGCCTGCCGCCGTCCTGGGCCGAGATCACCTCGCAGTTGCTGACGCCAGCCCGCTGCAGGCGCTCGAAGATCGGCCGCAGCCGGAAGCGGTCGGCATCATGGGCAACGAGCCGGCCCTCGTTCCGCATCATGGCGGCAAGGGCAAGGGTCTTGCCGCCTGCCCCGGCGCAGATGTCGGCCACCGCTTCGCCTGGCGCGGCTCCCGACAGCAGGGCGGCCACCTGCGAAGCGGCGTCCTGCACCTCGTACCAGCCCCGGCCATGCGCCGGCTCGGCCTCGACATTGGCATTGCGCGTGTCGTGGCCGGGCGCGGGAATCCGCACGCAGAGCGGCGACAGCGGCCCCTCCTCCGCCCCGAAGCGGGCAAGTTCCGCCATCACATCGGCGCGCGTGGCCTTGAGCGTGTTGACCCGGAGGTCGATGGGCGCGCGCTGGGCCAGGGCGGCGCCTTCCATGGCCGCACGGTCGCCGAAGCTCTGCACGAAGGCGGGAACCAGCCAGTCCGGCAGGTCGCCTGCCACACTGGCTGGCAGGTCGTCGCGCATCGGGCGCGCCAGCCCCGCGCTCTCGGCCTGGGTCAGCGCGCCAGGCCCGTGCTGCTCCGCGGCCAGACCCGCGACCTGCTCCGGCGTCTGGCCCCAAAGGTCGCAAAGCGCCGCCAGCACCAGCGCGCGCGGGCGGCCATCGCCCATGCGGGCCGAGAGTGAATTGCGCCGCCGCAGGCAGTCATAGACCAGCGTGCCGACGGCGTGGCGGTCTGTGGAACCGGCGAAGCGGTGAGCCTTGCCCCAGTCCTTCAGCGCCTCGGCGACGGGACGGTGGCGCCCGAAGACCTCGGCCAGGATGTCGATCGCCGCGGCGGCGCGGCCGGCAAGCTTCATGGACTATCCGATCACGAAATAGCGGAGCGCGAACCAGATCCACATGAGCGAGACGCAGATCACGCTGCCCAGGAAGAAGCGGAACCGGACGATCACCTTGTTGCGCCCCGTATGCTCGACGGCGTGGACGATGCGGAAGGCGACGAAGAGCCAGGCCAGTGTGGCGCTGATGGAATCGGCCAGCCCCGTGACAAGCAGCAGCGGCACCAGCGCGTAGAGCAGCACCGGGGCCTCGAACTGGTTCTGGTAGTTGTTGGCGAGCTTTCGCACCTCGTCGGGCCAGCGGCTGTTGTCGACCGCAATGTCCACCACCTTCACCTGTCCCGCGCGGCCGGCACGAAAGCGCGCGGCACCCAGCCTGGCGCCAACGAAGATGGTCAGCGCCGCCTGCAGCATGACAGAGAGGAGAAGCCAGGACGTGGACGTCATCATCCCTGCCGCTGATAGTTGGGCGCCTCGCGCGTGATCATCACGTCATGCACGTGGCTTTCGCGCATGCCGGCCGAGGTGATGCGGATGAACTCGGCCTTGCGGCGCAGTTCCGGAAGCGTTGCCGCTCCCACATAGCCCATGGCGGCCCGAAGCCCGCCGACGAGCTGGTGCAGCACCGCGCCGGCCGGGCCCTTGTAGGGCACCTGCCCTTCAATGCCTTCCGGCACCAGCTTGAGGCTGTCCTTCACGTCCTGCTGGAAATAGCGGTCGGCGGACCCGCGCGCCATGGCGCCCACCGACCCCATGCCGCGATAGGCCTTGTAGCTGCGGCCATTGTAGAGATAGACCTCGCCCGGGCTCTCGTCGGTGCCGGCCAGCAGGGAGCCGATCATCGCCACCTCCGCGCCGGCCGCCAGCGCCTTGGCCAGGTCGCCGGACAGCTTGATGCCACCGTCGGCGATCACCGGCACGTCCTGCCTGGCGGCCTCCTCGGCGCATTCCATGACGGCCGACAGCTGCGGCACGCCCACACCCGCCACCACGCGGGTCGTGCAGATCGAACCCGGACCGATGCCGATCTTCACCGCATCCGCCCCTGCCCCGATCAGGGCCTTCACTGCTTCCGGCGTCGCGATGTTGCCAGCCACGATCTGTACCTTGTTGGAAATCTTCTTGATGCGCGTCACCTGGTTGATGACATTGTCCGAGTGGCCATGCGCCGTATCGACGACGATCAGGTCCACGCCGGCATCGACCAGCAGCTCGGCGCGCAGGAAGCCCGCGTCTCCGGTGCCGGTGGCGCCGCCGACGCGCAGGCGCTCGTGCTCGTCCTTTGTGGCCAGCGGGTGATCGGCGGCCTTCTCCATGTCGTTGACGGTGATGAGCCCGACGCAGCGGAACTCCTCGTCGACCACGATGAGCTTCTCGATGCGATACTTGTGCAGCAGGCGCTTGGCCTCGGCGCGTTCGACGCCGGCCTTCACGGTCACCAGATTCTCGCGGGTCATGAGATCGGCCACCTTCATGTTGAGATCGGTGGCGAAGCGCACGTCGCGGTTGGTGATGATGCCGACCAGCTTTCCGCCGCCATCGACCACGGGAATGCCCGAGATCCGGTGGCGTTCCTTGAGCGCCAGAACATCGCCAAGCGTTGCGTCGGGGGCGATGGTGATGGGGTTGACCACCATGCCGCTCTCGAAGCGCTTCACCTGGCGCACGTGTTCGGCCTGGTCAGCCGGTTCGAGGTTCTTGTGGATGATGCCCAGCCCCCCGGCCTGGGCCATTGCAATGGCGAGGCGCGCCTCGGTGACCGTGTCCATGGCGGCCGAAATGATGGGGATCGACAGCGAGATCGAGCGTGTCAGCCTGGTCGCGGTTGAAACCTGCGCGGGCAACACCGAGGAGGCGCCCGGCTTCATCAGCACGTCGTCGAAGGTCAGATATTCGGGAATGGTGCGGGAAGACATGTGCCAACCTTTCGATGCGGTGCAGAGTCGCGGGAGTTGGCGGCTGTGCTTAACACCGGCAAGCCTCGCGCGGCAAGGCAATCCTTCCAGCGGGACTTGCGGCGCAGTACAATTGACGACTAATCATGTCGGCATGATCTCGCAACGAGCCCGATACGCATTCAAGGCCGTGGTCGCTCTGGCGCGCGCGCCTGCCGGCACCGGCCTCCAGATCCGCCAGCTCTCGGAACGTGAGAACCTGCCGCGGAAGTTCCTCGAGCAGATTCTCCTGACCCTCAAGGCCGCCGGCTACATCTCCAGCCGGCGTGGCCGTGACGGAGGTTACGAGCTGCTGAAACCGGCGGATCTCATCTATATCGGCCCGCTGCTCCGCGCCGTGGATGGCCCGATCGCGCCCTTGCCATGCCTGTCGCGGACGGCATATCGCCGCTGCGAGGATTGCCGGGACGAGGCCAGCTGCGAGCTCAGGATCGCCTTTGCCCGAGCCTATCAGAACTACCTCTCCATGCTCGAGAACACGACGCTCGCCGAGGTCATGTCGGCGGCCGATGACGCCGGCAGCACGAAGTCCGGGGCTGCGCAGCTCCTTCTAAGCGACTGATTTTCCATGCCAAGACCAAAATGTTCGGAATAACGAACGAATTCGCTTGATTCACTACTATTCCTGTATAGTATCGGGTCATCAGTTCAAATGACATGGAGGTCCCGATGCTGATCAGTTCCCGCCGCGCGCTCACCTTCGGTGCAGCCGCCTTCGCCCTCGCCCTCTCTGTCGGCTCGGCCCTGGCCGACAAGACGCTGCTCAATGTGTCCTATGATCCGACCCGCGAGTTCTACAAGGAATACAACGAGGCCTTCGCCGCCGAATGGAAGGCCAAGACCGGCGAAGTGGTCACCATCAACCAGTCGCATGGCGGCTCGGGCAAGCAGGCCCGCGCGGTGATCGACGGCCTCGACGCCGATGTCGTGACCCTGGCACTTGCCGGCGACATCGACCAGATCGCCGCCAAGACCGACAAGATCCCCAAGGACTGGGCCACCAAGCTGCCGCACAATTCGGCCCCCTACACCTCGACGATCGTCTTTCTGGTCCGCAAGGGCAATCCCAAGAGCATCAAGGATTGGGGCGATCTCGCCAAGCAAGGCATCGCCGTGGTGACGCCCAATCCGAAGACCAGCGGCGGCGCCCGCTGGAACTATCTGGCGGCCTGGGCCTGGGCCGAAAAGGCCCTGGGCGGCGACGAAACGAAGGTGAAGCAGTTCATCGCCGATCTCTACCGCAACGTGCCGGTGCTCGACACGGGTGCCCGCGGCTCGACCACCACATTCGCGCAGCGCGGCATCGGCGATGTCCTGATCAGCTGGGAGAACGAGGCCTTCCTCGTCCAGCAGGAATTCGGTGCCGACAATTTCGAGATCGTGGTCCCGTCGCTGTCGATCAAGGCCGAACCGCCGGTCGCCCTGGTCGAGGGCGTGGCCAAGGCCAAGGGCAACGAAGAGGTGGCCAAGGCCTATCTCGAATACCTCTATTCGCCGACCGGCCAGAAGCTGGCGGCCAAGCACTTCTTCCGCCCGGTCGACGAGAAGTCCGCCGATCCCGCCGATCTCGCCCGCTTCCCGAAGCTGGAACTGGTGACCATCGACGGCAACTTCGGCGGCTGGGGCACGGCACAGAAGAAGCACTTTGCCGATGGTGGCATCTTCGACGAGATCTATCGTCCGACCAACTGACCGTCATGGCGCAGCTGACTCTCCCTCGCCTGCGCGAACCGAGCGTCATCCCGGGCTTCGGGGTGGCGCTTGGTTTCACGTTGACGGCACTGAGCCTGGTCGTGCTGATCCCGCTCGCGGCCCTCGTGCTGCGCGCGGCCAGCATCGGACCGGCCGAATTCTGGGCCATCGCCACCGATTCCCGCACGCTCGCCGCGCTCCGGCTCTCCTTCGGCGCGGCCCTGATCGCGGCCATCGTCAATGCTGTCTTCGGGCTGCTGCTCGCCTGGGTGCTGGTTCGATATGATTTTCCCGGGCGCCGCATCGTCGATGCCGCCGTCGATCTCCCCTTCGCGCTTCCCACCGCTGTGGCCGGCATCGCGCTGGCCGCCATCTACGCGCCGAACGGCATGATCGGCGCGCTCGCCGGCCTGTTCGGATTGAAGATCGCCTTCACCCCCTTGGGTGTGGTCTTCGCCCTCATCTTCATCGGCCTTCCCTTCGTGGTCCGCACCGTGCAGCCGATCCTTTCGGAAGTGGAGCGCGACATCGAGGAAGCCGCGGCGCTGCTGGGCGCCAGCCGCCTTCGCACCGTCTTCCAGGTTGTGCTGCCGCATGTCTATCCCGCCTTGCTCACCGGCTTCGCCCTCGCCTTCGCGCGCGGCGTCGGCGAATATGGCTCGGTGATCTTCATCGCCGGCAACATTCCCATGGTCTCGGAAATCGCGCCCTTGCTCATCGTCATCAAGCTCGAGGAATTCGACTATGGCGGCGCCACGGTGATTGCGACCGTCATGCTGGCCATCTCCTTCGCCATGCTCCTCGTGATCAACAAGCTCCAGTCCTGGAGCCGCGCGAGGCTTGGTCATGTCTGACGCGATGCTGCCCGCCATCGAACGTCCCAAGATTCCCCAGATCAGCGAAACCGCCCTGGTCAAATGGGCGCTGATCGGGACGGCCCTGCTCTTTCTCGCGGCCTTCCTGTTCCTGCCGCTGATCGTGGTCTTCATCGAAGGCTTCCGCAAGGGAGCGACTGTCTTCTTCGAAAGCTTCGCCGATCCCGATACGCTGGCCGCCGTCAGGCTGACGCTGCTGGTGGCCGCGATCGCGGTTCCTTTCAACGCGCTGGTCGGCATCGCGGCCTCCTGGGCCATCGCCAAGCACAACTTCAAGGGCAAGAACCTGTTGCTGACCCTGATCGACCTGCCCTTCTCGATCTCGCCGGTGATCTCGGGCCTGGTCTATGTGCTGCTGTTCAGCGCCCATGGCTGGCTCGGTCCCTGGCTGATCGCCAATGGCATCGAGATCATCTTCGCCGTGCCCGGCATCGTGCTGGCCACCATGTTCGTGACCTTTCCCTTCGTGGCGCGCGAACTGATTCCGCTCATGCAGTCGCAGGGGACGAGCGAGGAAGAAGCGGCGCTCACCCTGGGCGCCTCGGGATTGCATACGTTCCTGAAAGTGACCTTGCCCAACATCAAATGGGGCCTGCTCTATGGCGTGCTCCTGTGCAACGCGCGGGCGATGGGCGAATTCGGTGCCGTCTCGGTCGTCTCCGGACACATTCGCGGCCAGACCAACACCATGCCGCTGCACATCGAGATCCTGTACAACGAGTACAACTTCGTGGCCGCCTTCGCCGTGGCGACATTGCTGGCAGGTCTCGCGCTGATCACGCTTGTCGCAAAATCAATCCTGGAATGGCGCTTCGCGGGCGAACTTGCCGCGTCGCACCGCCACTGAGCCGGAGGATCTCATGTCCGTTGCCGTGACCATACAGAACGTCAGCAAGAGCTTCGGCCGCTATCCCGCCCTGGGCGGCGTCTCGCTCGACATCGAGGCCGGCGAACTGGTGGCCCTGCTCGGCCCGTCGGGATCAGGCAAGACCACGCTGCTTCGGGCCGTGGCCGGGCTCGAGCAGATCGACGGCGGGCGCATCCTGTTCGGCGACATCGACGCGACGCAGCTTTCGCTGCGCGACCGGCGCATCGGCTTCGTCTTCCAGCATTACGCGCTGTTCCGTCACATGTCGGTGGCTGACAACATCGCCTTCGGGCTGCGCGCCCGTCCGCGCCAGACGCGGCCGTCGCCCCAGGCCATCCGCGACAAGGTCGCGGAGTTGCTCACGCTGGTGCAGCTCGACGGCCTTGAATCACGCTACCCGAGCCAGCTGTCGGGCGGCCAGCGCCAGCGTGTGGCACTGGCCCGGGCACTGGCCATCGAACCCCGGGTGCTGCTGCTCGACGAGCCCTTCGGCGCGCTTGACGCCAAGGTCCGCAAGGATCTCCGCAAGTGGCTGCGCGAACTCCACGCCCGCACCGGCCACACCACGCTCTTCGTCACGCATGACCAGGACGAGGCTTTCGAACTCGCAGACCGCATTGCCATTCTCAACCTGGGAAAGATCGAACAGGTGGGGACCGCTGCCGATATCCTGAGCAGTCCCGCGTCCGATTTCGTCAAGGACTTCGTGCAGGATATCGATCACGCACGCGTTGCGTCGTCGCGGCGCAAGTCCTCGCCCAAGCTGGTCGCCATCTGAACGCCAGCCCCGGCTATGCTGGCTTCGCCTGAACCAATGCGTCGTCGGCTGCTCGCGCCCTTGTCGCTGCAGGCCGGGCGAGATGGCGGCGGCAATAGGTTTCGAAACTCTCCCGCGGCTCGATCGAACCCATGCGCATGCCCCAGCTCAGCGTGGCACTGAGATAGAGATCGGCGGCGCTGAACCGGTTACCGGCAATGAACTCCGTGCCCGACAGGACGCGGTCCAGCGTGTCCATGACGTTCTCGTAGGATCCATAGCCGACCCGGCCCTTGGCATCGGGAGGAACTTCGAATCCGAAGCTGCGATTGACCACGGCATATTCGAAAGGCCCGGCAGCGAAGAACATCCAGCGGTGATAGGTTCCACGCGCCGGATCATCGAGCGCCGGCGCCAGACCGGCCTGCGGAAAGGCATCCGCCAGATAGGCGAGGATCGCGGCCACCTCGGTCACCACCACGCCACGGTGCATGAGTGCCGGAACCTTTCCCATCGGGTTCACGGCCAGATAGGCACTGGCCTTCATCGCCGGCCCGAAGTCCACGATCTCGGCGCGGAAAGGCTGTCCGGTCTCCTCCAGCATCCAGCGCGCGGTGCGACCGCGGGACATGGGATTGGTATAGAGGACGAGGTCATCGGTCATTGGCATGCTCCTTTGCCCGTTGTCATATGCGGAGCCTGCTGCCAGCCTGCTGTCAGGATTGTCCGGCCGCGGCAGTGCCGCGAAATCCCATGGCAAGCACGAAAAGCTCCGCCGAGTCGTCGCGGCTCGCCATCGGCTTCACATGGCGGACCGAAGCGAAATCCTTCTTCATCTGCTTGAGAAGCTCGCCCTCGGTGCCACCGCGCAGGACTTTCGCCAGATAGGTGCCTCCGGGCTTCAGAATGGTGCGCGCGAAGTCGTAGCCCGCTTCGGCCAGGGCGATGATGTTGATGTGATCGGTCTGGCGGTGGCCGGTGGCATGGGTGGCCATGTCGGAAAGCACGCAATCGGCCTTTTCCCCGCCCAGGGCATCGATCAGAATCTGCGGCGCATCCTCGTCATAGAAGTCCTTCTTGAAGATGGTCACCGCGGTGATCGGGTCCATGCCGTGCATGTCGATGGCCACGACCTTGCCCCTGCCCTGCTCCGCCTTGACCCGCTGGGCGGCAACCTGGCTCCAGCCGCCGGGCGCAGCCCCGAGGTCGACCACGCGGCCGCCGGGTTTGAGGAACTTGTACTTGTCGTCGATCTCGATGAGCTTGAAGGCGGCACGCGAGCGGTAACCCAGGCGCCGGGCCTCCTTGACATAGGGATCGTTGAGCTGCCGCTCCAGCCAGATCTTCTGCGACACGGTGCGGCCCTTGCCGGTCTTGACCCGTTGCTTGAGACTGCGGTTCGCAGGCTTGTTGCCGCTTCCGGGACGGCTCATTGCGGCCTCCCGTAGGTGCCGTCCTGCTGCATGAGCTGGGTCAGGATGCCCTCGCGCAGGCCACGGTCGGCCACGCGGATCCGCTCGGCCGGAAAGGCCAGCCGGATCTCCTCGAGGATGGCGCAGCCCGCGAGGACGAGGTCCGCCCGCTCGCGGCCGATGCAGGGATTGGCCGCGCGCTGCTCATAGGTGAAGGACAGAAGATCGCCGGTCACCTTTCCGATGTCGGCACTGTTCAACCAGCAGCCATCCACCCGTGACCGGTCGTAGCGCGGCAACCCCAGCTGCACGCCGGCAATGGTCGTCACCGTCCCCGACGTGCCCAGCAGATGACTGGGCACGGGGCTCCGGCCGGTGACCGACTGCACCTTGTTGGCGAAGTCGCGCAGCATCGGCCGCAGGTGGGCGCACATGGCCGCGAAGGATTCGGGCGTCACGTCCATCCCGCCGCCGAAGCGCTCGGAGATGGTCACCACGCCGGCCGCCAGCGATGTCCAGGCGGCGATCTCGAAGCGGCCGCCCCGGCGTTCGAGCCAGAGCACCTCGGTCGAACCGCCGCCGATGTCGAACACCAGCGCCGTGTCGGCCGCCGGCTCCACCAACGGCTCGGCTCCCACCGCGGCCAGACGGGCCTCGGTCTCGCGATCGATGATTTCCAGATCCAGTCCGGTTTCGGCCTTCACGCGCTCGATGAAGGCGGCGCCATTGCTGGCCATGCGGCAGGCCTCCGTGGCGATCAGCCGGGTCTTGGTCACCTTGCGCCACTTCAGCTTGTTTGCGCAGACCCGCAGTGCGTCGATGGTGCGGGCCATGGCGGCATCCGACAGGGAACCCGTCTGGCCCAGCCGCTCGCCCAGCCGGACAATCCGCGAAAAGGCATCGACGACCATAAACCCCTGGTCGGCGGGCGTGGCAATCAACAGCCTGCAGTTGTTGGTTCCAAGATCGAGCGCGCCGTAAAGGCTCTCCGGGCGATATGACCGGGTGTCTTTCGATTGGCCAGACCCGCGGTGCGGGCCGGGCTTGCGCCGGGAGCGGTTCAGGCCCGCCCCATAAGTCGCGTCCACGCCTTCAATCCTCTCAGGGCGGTCGCGCTCGACAGCAGCACTGGAGCGCCAGACGACCGTCCATAATCATTTCGTTAGGATTAATGTAGACTTGTTCCGCTCGGGTAACAATTCAAATGTCAGACGTGGCAAATGCCAGTCCCAACGTTAACTCCGCATTGAGACGTTCGACCCTAAATATTGCTTTGACTTGGGGTTTTCATGCGGACATTCGGTCAAAAGTGGTTCAAGCAGGACTCGCTCATTGGCGAGTTCTCGGAACATCTTGGCCTCGCCGTCACCCAGAAGAAGCAGGCGATCGCGCTTCGCGCCGCCAAGGTTGACGCCGAACTGGCCTCGAAGGCCAAGTCCGAATTCATCGCCAACATGAGCCACGAGCTGCGGACGCCGCTCAACGCCATCATCGGCTTTTCCGACATGCTCCATACCCAGACCGTCAGCTCGCCGGAGAAAGTCCAGCAGTATACGGGATACATCAAGCAGGCCGCCGAACATCTGCTTGCGCTCATCAACGGCATTCTCGACGTCTCGAAGATCCAGGCCGGCAAGCTGAGCGTCGACCGGGAACCGGTCGAGATGGCTTCCATCCTGTCGTCCTGCCTTTTGATCATCGACGCAAAGGCCAAGGAGAAATCGATTGCTCTCGAGACTCTCGTGGCCCCCGAAATGCCGAAGATCATGGGAGACCCGCTGCGCATCAAGCAGGTCCTGATCAATCTCGTCGGCAATGCCGTCAAGTTCACGCCCCAGGGCGGACGCATCCGGGTCGATGTCCGGCCCTTGCAGGACGGCTACGCCGTGATCGAGGTCACCGACACGGGCTGCGGCATGACGCCCGCCGAGATCGAGACCGCCATGCGGCCCTTCGGCCAGATCGACACCGCCTTCAGCAAGCGCCACGAAGGCACCGGGCTGGGCCTTCCCATCGCCTATGCCCTGGCACGGCTGCACGGCGGTGATCTTCGCATCGATTCCCAGAAAGACCACGGCACGCGGGTCACCGTCATCCTGCCGACCATCGACCAAGAATCCGCCACGCAACAACCAAACTGAGACGCAGGCCACTCATGTATCGCCAGCAGGTTTCTCCCGCAAATCTCCCGCTCCCGCGCGACGATTCCGTCGAGCGCGTCGGCCGCATCGTGGCCGTGACCGGCGCCCATGCGGTCATCCTTCTGGATGCCGACGACAATGCGCTGTCGGCGCCCACCAAGGGACCGGAAATCGGAACCCTGCTCAAGGTCGATACGCCTAAAGCCATCTCGCTCTGCATGATCTCGGCCCTGAGTTCGCCCATGCCGTCGCATGCCCGCGACGAGAACGAAATGCGGATCGTCGAGGTCGAATTCATCGGCGAGCTGCCGAAGGACGGGCATGGCCAGCCCAAGGCCTTCCGGCGCGGCATTTCCTGCTATCCCTCGCTCGGCGACATCGTCTTCCGGGCCAGCAAGATCGAGCTCGAGAAGGCCTATGCCTGCGACGCCGAAACGGCGGTCCGCGTCGGCCACATCCAGCAGGATTCCACCATCCCGGCGATGATCAAGATCGACGAACTGCTGGGCAAGCACTTTGCTGTTCTGGGCACCACCGGCACGGGCAAATCCTGCACGGTTGCGCTCATCCTGCGCCGCATCCTCGAGAAGAATCCCCAGGCCCACATCCTGCTGCTCGACGTGCACCGCGAGTATGCCAATGCCTTCCACGAGTTCGCCGAGGTGATCTCGCCGGAAAACATGAACCTGCCCTTCTGGCTGCTGAACTTCGACGAGATCGTGGAAATCCTCATCGGCCAGCAGCCGAACCGCGAGGCCGACGTCGAAGTCCTGCGCGAGCTGATCCCGCTGGCCAAGGTCCGCTATGTGAACAACCAGCGCCGCGATCGGGCGACCACAATCCGCGGATTGCCGGAAAGCGCCAATGTGGGCGTGGACACGCCGGTGCCCTACCGCACGTCCGACCTGACCGGAATCCTCGAGGAATACATCGGCAAGCTCGAACTGCGCGGCGAACTGGCCCCCTACAAGCGTCTCAAGTCGCGCCTCGAAACGATCAGCCGCGACCCGCGCTATGCCTTCATGTTCGGCAGCCTCACCGTGCAGGACACCATGGCCCAGGTCCTGTCGCGCCTGTTCCGTATTCCCGTCGCCGGCAAGCCCATCGCGATCCTGGAACTGGGCGGGCTACCGGGCGAGATCATCAACGTGGTCGTTTCCGTCCTGGCCCGTCTCGCTTTCGACTTCGGCGTGTGGAGCGCGGGCCGCATCCCGCTCACCTTCGTCTGCGAAGAGGCTCACCGCTATGTGCCGATCGATCGCAGCCTGGGCTTCGAGCCGACCAAGCGCGCCATTTCGCGCATCGCCAAGGAAGGCCGCAAGTATGGCGTGTCGCTGTGCATCGTGACCCAGCGTCCGGCCGAACTTGATCCGACCATCCTCTCGCAGTGCAACACGATCTTCTCCATGCGCCTGACCAACGAGCGCGACCAGGAGATCCTGCGCGCCGGCATCTCCGACGCGGCGGCGAGCCTGCTCGAATTCATGCCGACAATGGGAACCGGCGAGGCCATCACCTTCGGCGAAGGCGTGGCGCTTCCGACCCGCATCAAGTTCGACATGCTGCCGGCCGATGCCTGGCCCAAGAGCAACACGGCGTCCTTCACCAAGAACTGGGCCATGGACATGCCCGACGACAGCTTCCTGCACGAGATCGTGCACCGCTGGCGGGCCCAGAGCCACAACCCGGAATCGCTGGGTCTGTCGCTCGAACCGCAGTCGCCTCAGGCACAGCCCTCGGCGCCCTCCGGCCCGACAACCCCGCCGCTCCAGTCAAGCCAGCCCAGTCTGCGGCGGCCAGCGGCCCAGGCCACGGGCGGCGCGGGCTTCGGCCAATCGGCACCGCAGCGCCAGCAGAACGGCACGCCACCAGTCACCCCCGCACCGTCGGGAAGCCAGCAGCAGAGCCTCGCGAGCCTGATCCGCCAGTTCCGCAGCTGAGACCAGGAGCGAGTCCGGCTTCGAACCGGCTAAAGCAGCGGACTCATCAGTCGCATGGCGCTCTCGGCCAGGCGCTCGTGGAACGGGCGCGCATTCCAGGCCGCCAGATCAAGCGGCAGCGACCTGTCGAGATAGGTTTGCTGCAGGCTGCGCAGGCGCCCGGCGAAGCCCGCGTCATAGATCAGCAGCGAGACTTCGTAGTTCAGCCACAGGCTGCGCATGTCGAGATTGGCCGTGCCGAACAGTGCCAGCTCGCCGTCGACCCCGATCGACTTGGTATGGAGCAGACCTGCCTTGTAGAAATGCACGTCGCCGCCCAGCTCCATGATCTCGTCGTAGAAGGACCGGCTGGCAAAGCGCACCAGGATCGAGTCGATCCGTTCGGGAAGCACCAGCACCACCTTCACGCCGCGCGCTGCAGCCCCGCGCAGCGCCAGCACCATGGCATCGTCCGGCACGAAATAGGGGGTGGTCATCACGATCTCGCGCCGCGCGGCGTTGATGAGCGTCAGCATCACCTGCAGCAGGCCATCGCGCGACTCGCCGGGGCCTGACGGCATGACCTGCACGCGTGTTTCGCCGCTGGGCGCCTGGCCCTTCAATCCGACCGCCTGCACCACATCATGGACGCGCTCGCCACCCTCGGCCACCCAGTCGCCAAGCATGACCGCGGCCAGAAGGCTGACGGCCGGCCCCTCGATGCGGACCATGGCATCGACCCACTCGCCCACGCCGGCGTCCTGCTTGAAGTAGCGGGGATCGACCAAGTTCATGCTTCCGGTCCAGCCGATGGCTCCATCGATCACCACGATCTTGCGGTGCAGGCGGACGTCTGTCCGTCCCACGAGGCTCTGCATCACGCCAACCGGCAGGGCCTGGCGCAGATCCACGCCAGCTTCGCGCAGGCGCTGCGGCTGCCCGCCCTTCCACCAGGTGGAGGCGCCGACGGCATCGATGAGCAAAAGGCATTTCACGCCGCGCCGCGCTGCATCCATCACGGCGTCGAGCACCCTGTCGGCCGCCCCGCCCTCGTTCCAGATATAGAACTCCATCAGCACGCTCATGCGCGCCGCGGCAACCTCCTCGGCAATCGCGGCCAGAATCTCGACCGTGTCGGCCCTGAGGTCGACGCTGCTGCCGGTGAGCGTGGGGACGCCGAAGAAACGCTGCCCCAGACTGTCGAGCGCGGCATGGTCGTGCCGGTCACGAGTCCAGTCTGCAGCATTTGACATGTAGGTCGGATTGGCGCCGGTGATTGCCTTGTAGTCGTCGCGCAGGCGCCGGATGCGCTCGTGCCGGCTGCGGCCGATCCGGCGCTCGCCGATCAGGAAGTAGATGATGGCTCCTGCGTAGGGCAAGGCCACGACCAGCAGCAGCCATGCCAGGGCCACGCCGCGGGCAGGCCGCCGCATGAGTACCCGCAGGGCCACGGCGAGAATGAGGCCAAAGTGCAGTGCAGCAAGGAGGACGGAGGAGAACATGCCGCAACATAGGGCCGGCGCAGGTCGCGGAACAATATGGTGGAGGCGTCACGCGACGGAATTGCGAGGCCCGTACGTCCAATCCAACGGCGAAGACTCGAATCCAAGCCACGGCACAGACAGCGAGGGGGACACCAGGAATGATGATGCTGATCGAAACGCTTGAGCAGTCAGGCACTGTCGCGGGGACCGGCACCCCGGTCGCGCGCCGCCTGTCGTCGGAACGTCTTGCGGAAATCCGGGCAGCGGCGCTCGGCTACATGACCAATCGGCCGGACGCCCAGATCCTGGCCCGGATGTGGCTCTATCTGGCGGCCTGCGGACCGTCGGAGGCGATCGCCATGATCGACGAGATCGAGCGTCACCGTAGCCTGGCGGCGGCCCGCAAGGCCGGCTGCATCGGGGACACGGCCTGATCGATCCGCGCCCGCCACAGCCTTCGTGACCGTTCCGATACCGCTACCGCGGCGATCCAGCAGTCCCGGCAGCCGAACCGTCGGCCAGACGGCTCCGGCACGTCCAGAATCAGCTTTGCTGCCGTTAGGTCAACTTACATGACTATTTTATTCAGTACCGGGAACAATTTTGCTAAACAGGTGTTGCCTTGTAAGCGGCGGGTGGGCGTTAGTCAGTGTGAGGAGGAGTCTGTGAATACAATCGTGGAAATCGCCGAGACAATCGGCACCGACTTTCTTGCTGCGGTCAAGGCTGCAGAAAATGCCAGGTCAACGGCCGTCGAATGCATCTTGCGCCAGATCGCCGAGGCAGAGGAACTCCGCGGGCAGAACCTGGCTAAGGTTCGCGGCATGCGGGAACAAGCGGCCGATCTCATTTCGAGTTCCCTGCTTTTGGAAGAGCAGACGGAGGCGACCTACAAGAAGTTTGTGGGCGATCTTCAGCGGGCGCTGGGCGAACTGCGCAATCCGCCCGCGGTCGAGAAATCGGCCTCCAGCAAGCGGTCGATGCGCGCGATCGAAGGTGGCAGGCAACGGCTCAGCGCCGAATAGAGAGCCGGCCGAAGGGAACCGTGCTCCCGCAGGCCCAAGCGGGACCGGCGTAGCTGTCCCTCGCAGGTGGGAGCGATCACAGCCGGACCGCCTTGCCTTTCACGCATCCGGACCGTATGCGCTCTCGGCGGCCACGCCCCGGGGGCCAGAAGCCGCTTGACCAGATGGTCCCTGCGGTGGCACTAAGGCGCGGATTTGTACCGCCACCGTACAGATCGTCGGTTCATCCGCCCGGGAAATCTTCCTAGGCCTATGAACTCACAGGAAAATCTGGTGGGGAATCGTCTAACGGTAGGACAGCGGACTCTGACTCCGCCAGTCTAGGTTCGAATCCTAGTTCCCCAGCCACTTGAGTCCATTGGAAGAAATCGGCCTTTGGCACTGTGAACTTCGGCGGCGTGGACGCTTGGAGTACCCTGCTCCGGCACGGCGTGTCACAAATGGCGACTGCCGCCTCATGTCGACGCGCGACGCAAATGGAATGTGCCGCATGCCGGGCGCTGGTGCGGGCACCGCGCAAACAAGGAGGATTGCGGATGGGACAGCAAGCGCGAGCAGCGGAGATGGTGACTGCCGAAGAGGTTCAGAAACTGGCCACGAAGCTGGAACACACCACGACGCAAGTCGCACGCGGCAAGGTCGTTGATATGCATGTGTGGAACGAGCATTCCCGGGATGTCCTTGAAGCAGCCACCTTGCTTCGTCGACTCTTGTCGGAACGAGATGAGGCACGGGAACTCATCCGATGGGCTTACAATAGGCTTTGAAGTGCCTGCGGCTCGTTCCTGCATGCCTGGGAACCGGAGATCTGAATGCCCACCGCTCGACGCAAACCGCAGGAGATCAAATCGGACTTCGACCTGCAGATCAGAAAGCATGTGACGCTGAAGGGAAGCGCCAGCATTTCGCCCAGAGGTGTCCTCTGCGCCGGCGCGGCCGTTGCCCTGATGGCTGTTCCCCTGCGCTTTCTCGTGTCGTCAAGCGGACGCCGCAGTCGATAGCGGGCAACCAGAATCGACAACGCCCGTTCCGCCATACGCCAGGAAAGTTGCAGAGGCTACCAAGCAGCATGGATTGCTCCAGAGAGGGCAACCCCCGGACAACACATGGCGCATCATCGACCGGCGCGCTCAACCGGAACCGGAGTGTCCGGCGCCAAGGATGATCGCCAGGGCCTGAAGCCCGAGCCCCGCGACTGTAAAGGCGAAGAACGGACTGGTGTCGTGGTCCTCGCCATCGTCCAGCTTGCGATGTCGTCCCTGCGCCAGTTCGCGCGCAAGTCTTTCCCGTGCCGCGATCTGTAACGTCGTGGGTCCGCCCCAAGCTTCTTTCGGTTGCATCGAACTGGACACGGCATTCTCCCTCTTTCGCCCAGGCCCTGGATATCAGGTGATGAAGGGCTGGTTTCAAGACGCCAACCGCAAATGCCGGCCACGCGAGCACGAGTGATCGATGCTCCGCCGGCGGAGCAACCGCCTGGGCCTTCGCGACCGTGCACGGCCCGGGCGGCGGAGCGAAGGGGCGAGCGACCAGCAAACTGGATCGGACAAGGGCCTTTGAACTCACACGCAAGGAAACCTCAATTGTGCGGCCGCGCGGCAATGCGCAAGTTTCGATCACTACTTGCAACCCCATGGAGCAACACATGTCACAGAAAACCCGGGACCAGGCGTCGCTGTCGCGCCGCAGCCTGCTCAAGTCCGCTGCCGCGGCCGCGGCGGTCACGCTCGCGGCTCCGGCCATCGTCCGCGATGCCAGGTCCTCGTCGGGCGAGCTCAATCTCTTGAACTGGTCGGATGAGTTTCCCGGCGACGTCATTCCCAACTTCGAGAAGGCGACGGGCATCAAGGTGAATTCCACGCCCTTCTCGCAGAACGAAGAGCAGATCAACAAGCTCCAGGCCACCGGTGGCGACGGTTTCGATCTGGTACAGCCCACGCGTGACCGCGCACCCCAGTTCAAGGACCTGGGCGTGCTTGCCCCCTTCGACACCGGCAAGATCAAGAACATCGGAAACCTGCAGCCCGGCTTCCTCGAGAGCTCTGCCAGCATCTGGACCTGGGATGGCGGCCTCTACCATCTTCCGCATCTCTGGGGCACCGAGGCGATTTCCTGGCGCACCGACAAATGGAAGGGTGATGCGGACAAGCTGTCCTACGGCAATCTCTGGGATGAGGACGTCAAGGGCCACGTGCAGGGGCGGCCGCATTCGCTGCTGGCCGGCATCGGCCTGTGGCTCGATGCCAATGGCACCCTGCCCTCGAACCGCCTGCTCGATGCCTACAAGGACCCGGAGTCGTTCAAGCGCATCTATGACCAGATCCTCAAGGTCGCGGTCGAGAAGAAGACCTGGATCAAGCAATTCTGGGATTCGGCCGACAACACAAAGTCGGGCCTGCTGGAGAATGACGTGATCATCGGCCAGACCTGGGACGGGCCGGCGCTGAGCCTGAAGAAGGAGGGCAAGCCGGTGAACTATCAGGCGCCGGTCGAGGGTGCCATCACCTGGCTCGACGGCCTGTCGATCACCAAGGCCGCCAGGAACGTCGACCAGGTCTATGCCTTCATCGACTATCTCTACACGCCCGAGGTCTCGGCTGCCCTCGCCGAAGGTTCGGGATACAATCCCGTCGTGACCGGCGCAGATGCGAAACTGTCGGATGTGGCCAAGAAGAACTTCCAGGAAGCCTTCCCGGGCGACGCCCTGAAAAAGCTCTGGCACCGCCCGCCCGAACCATCCTGGTTCGCGGAACTCCGCACCCAATATGCCGATACCTACAAGGCCGCCTGAACCCATCCCGGACGGCTGGCAACGGCTCCGCCCCTCACGGGCGGAGCCGTCTTGCGTTCACGCGCCGCCGGTGAAAAGAACTGAATCCTCAACGCCGAATTCCTCAGCTGTTTCCGTGGGCTGGGGATGGTAGTAACACTGTGTTCCGATGATGTCCGAGAGGCCTTGTCGGGGCGGTTTCCTCCCTGACCTGGGCCGCCGGCGCAAACCCGGCGGCCATTTTTTGCTCGTCTGCCGCGGCGCGATCGGACGGTTGCGTGAGGGGCTCAAGGCTGATATACTACTTAATAGATAGAGATTTAGGATTAACATGCGCCGGCAACTTCCTCCCCTCAATGCGTTGCGTGCCTTCGAAGCCGCGGCACGGCACCTGAGCATCTCGCGGGCGGCAAGTGAACTCAACGTGACGCCGGCTGCGATCAGCCATCAGATCAGGCTGCTCGAAGACCACATCGGACTCCCCGTCTTCATGCGCAACGGCCGCGGACTGTCGCTGACCGATGCGGGTGCCGCCGGCGTGCGCGATCTGCGCGAGGGATTCGCGAGGCTCACCGCAGCCATGGACGCCATCGATTCGCTGGGCGAGGCCGGCGTGCTCAGCGTCAGCGTGGCGCCCTCCTTTGCCGCCAAGTGGCTGCTTCCGCGTCTCGACACGTTCCAGACCCGGCATCCCGAGATCGACGTCCATGTCTCGGCGTCGATGCAACTCGTCGACTTTGCCCGCGACGGCGTGGATCTGGCCATCCGCTATGGTGCCGGTGGCTATTCGGAACTGACTGTCGAGAAGCTGCTGATCGAACGGGTGGTTCCGGTCTGCAGTCCCGAACTCATTGCTGCCGCGGGTGGACTGCGTTCGGTCGACGACCTCGTGGGCGTGACGCTTCTGCACGATGACAGCCCCGACAATGATCCTTCCTGCCCGAACTGGGAAATGTGGCTGAGGGCGGCCGGCAACACGCACATCGATACGACCCGCGGACCACGCTTCAACCAGTCCAGCCTGGTGATCGAGGCCGCTGTGCTCGGACGCGGCATCGCGCTCGCAAAGGCCGCGCTGGCCGCCGAGGACCTTCGCTCCGGACGCCTGGTGCAGCCCTTCGCCTCGGTCATGACCGTCGACTTCGCCTATTACATCGTCGCGCCACGCGGCAAGCTCAACCTGCCGAAGGTGTCCTACTTCATCGACTGGCTGCGCCAGCAGGCGAAGGCGGAAGAGCCGCTGCGCGACGTCGCCTGACCGGGTGCCACAGCGATGCTCAGCGCTGAAAACAGAAATGCTCAATTGTTGCACATCTCCCGAGCGGCGATATTCGGCTCATTGGAATTCGAGACAGTCTACCGAGGCCAAGATGCTGAAGCGCCAAACCATCCGTGATCGTCGACACGCATCGCCCGTGTGGCGCGAGCTGACGCTTCAGCAGATGATGGACGACCCCATCGTGGGCGACCTGATGCGAAGCGACCGCGTGAGCCGCGCGGACATCGAGAACCTCTTCGGCGCGCTGCGCCGGACGGCGCTGCGGGCGGCGGCATGACCGAGCAGGTGCCACGGCCCGCGTCGCAGGGCGCAGTTCTTGATGCCTCCGATGCGGTTGGATTTGGCTTCGCGTCATTCTGGCGCGGCATCGAAGCCTGGTTCGCGCGCGCCTTTGCAAAGTCCCTGCATGCGGATGATCCGCAACGGAGCTCGAGGCATGAGTTCATCCTTGCCGAACTGGTGCCGCCCAATGCGCCAGCCGGTTCCGAGGCTGCACAGGGTTCCGCGCGCAGCCTCGGCCAGGGCAGCTTGCACCACACAGGGAACACGACATGACCCGCACCCCCCAAGCTCTGACCGTCATTCGCGGCGGCAACGCGTCCTGGGACCTGGACGGCATCGTCGAGCAGCTGCGCATCTCGCGCGAGGTCACGCACAACATCCGGCATCAGGGCCGGGCGCAGGAAGTTCCGTCCCGGAAGATCATCGACGAGATCGTCGAGAAGATCGGCGAGGCCCTGTTCCCCTCCCATCTCGGCCCACCATCGGCCGGGGACCAGAATGCCGACGTCTTCGTCCGCAACACGCTCGATACCGCCCTGCTCCGGCTTTCGGATCAGATTCGCCGCAGCCTTGTCTTCGGCCGCGACTACTCCGCAGCGAATGCCGAGGCGCGGGCGGCCGCCATCATCCGAGGTTTCGCAACCGCGCTGCCCAGCATCCGCACCCTGCTCGTGGAAGACCTGCGTGCGGCCAAGCGTGAAGACGCCTCATCCGGAAGCAATTCGGAAATCCTGCTCTGCAACCGCGGACTGGCGGCCATCTACCACCATCGCATCGCCCACGCCCTGCATCTTCGCGGCGCGCGGCTGGTCGCCAGGATCATCGCCGACATCGCGCATGTCGTCACCGGGGCCGAGATTCACCCGGGCGCGAGCATCGCCCAGGGCCTGTGCCTGCCACACACCGCGGGCCTCATCATCGGCGAGGCAACGGTCATCGGGAGCAATGTTCGGTTGCACCAGGGCGTCACCCTGGCTGCGGAACACGATCTGCCGCCGGTGGCATCGGGTCAGAGAACGCTCATCGTCGAAGACAACGTCATCCTTCAAGCCGGATGCCGGGTGTCGGGGCGGATCACGATCGGACGCGACTCGGTGATCGGACCGGGCACGCAGATCCGCACGAATGTCGCACCGAACAGCGTGGTATCCTCGGCAGGTTGACAGCCATACGCGGATTGATCGGCATATGTTCCCGTCTGTTCCGCTCAATGTGGGCAAGTTGACATAATCCGGTCCAGCGCCGTGGACGCATCCTCTTCGGTGCCAGACACGACCGCTCATCAGACCACGCGGCTGAAGACGCCAGACTGGGTGTCAGCCCGTCATGGAAAGCCGGCTGTCGGCGCCTGGCGCGCCTCTCGCTAATTCGGCTTTTGCGCCACCACTTCCATGATCGACATCATGCCTTTGTCCTCATGTTCGAGGATATGGCAGTGATAGACGAAGCGGCCAGCAACCTTGTTCGAGAACCGCACCCTGATCATGATCCACGACTTGGGTGATATGGGGTAGTTGTCGTGCAGCACCTTCGAACCGCCGAAGCGGCCATTGGTCTTGCTGCCGCCGGAGTCAATCACCGCGAACTTGGACTGGTGCACATGGAAATTGTGATACTCGTCGGCGGCATTGTAGACGAGCCAGGTCTCGATGGCGCCCGCGGTGACGCAGAGATCGGTGCGCGCATGGTCGAATGACCGGAAGCCATTGGCCTTCAGCCAGTCGCGTGTCACCGTGTCGGGCACGTCGATGTCGGTGACGTCCCTGGTGGGAGTCGGATCGGTCTTCATCGTGAAGATCTCGTCATTGCCGATGGTGCCGTTCCAGAAAGCGATGGTGCGATGCGCACCGGCCGGCAGTGCGCCAAGCGGCGCGGATCCATCGCTGCAGGGTCCCGCGGCCTCGACAGCGACCGGCGGCACCGACAATTCGGCCGCCAGCGGCGACGTGTCCACCGCCAGCGGCTTGGGTTTCTCGCCGCTGTCCAGTGCCTTGAGGTCGATGCTCATGATCTGCCCGATGGGCCAGGGATCGGCGCAGGACATGGGGTTGCCATCGGGGCAGGCCCATTTGACGACATCGAGGCTCGCCGCCACGTCGCCGCCATCGCAATCAGGTCCGAGCGCGCGGCAGATGTCGCCGCGGTCGAGATAGATTTCGACGCGGGCGCTCGGCATCAGCAGGATGCGTCCCTCGCCCAGCATACGGTGCTCGATGCTCTGGCCCGCATGCACGCCGTCATTGGCGATGACCTGAAATGGCAGAAGCTTTCCCTTGGCGCGCAGTTCGAGATTGTAGGTCATCGATGCACTGACATTGGCGAGACGCAGGACAACCGATCTGTTGTCGTTCATGACCAGCCGCGGCAGCACCTGGCCATTGACCGTCACCAGCCACTTCTTGCGGTTCGCGTCGTCTCCCGCGGGTGAACATGCGCCATCCTTCAGCACCGGATAGTCATCGGTGCCGCAGAAGCCCGCATCATACCATTTCACCGTGTGCCACGGCCCGTTGCCATGCCGTTCCACCTGAATGTCCTTCAGCATGATGACATGCTGGTCGGTTTCGGCGCGCAGCGCAGCTTCCCGTTCTGCGGCCGCCTTGTCCTTGCAATGCATCGGCGAGGCTGGATCATCCGGATCGCAAGTCAGCGCTGCGTAGTCCCAGAGATCGCCGATGGTGAGAACGCCCGAAAGCCCCCGCGCCAGCTGCTGCTGCGATACCCCGTGCGGATGTGGATGAAACCAGTAGAGTCCCGGCGGGTGTTCGGCGGGAATGGGAATCCGATATTCGATTGATCCCTGCTCGGCGGTCATCCCATGATGCTGGTGCGGTGTCTTGCAGCCTGCCCCCGTGCCGGTCACATGGGCCGAATTCGCCAGCACGAGGACGAAGTCACCATAGCTGCCGTCCTGCTTGTCGTGCGGCGAGACGATGAGGCCGTGGGTGTGGATGTTGGTCTGCGACATCACGGCGCCGTCCGTGCCTTCGGGGCGCTGCTCGTTGCAGTCGAGGTCGTTGATGAGCTGGAGATCGAGGAGATCGCCGGGCTTCACGGCCCACACCGTAGGCGCGAGGAGCGGCTGCGCCTCGGCGCTGCCGGCTGGCGCAAGACTATAGAGATAGAGGCCCTCGACACGTCCGAAGCCGGGAATGTCGGCGGCCGCTTGCTGTGCCGTCAGAACGCCGGAAAACACGCCCTTGCTGGAGGTGGCAACTGGTGGATCGGCGAGCGCCGGCCGCTCCTGGGCCCGCGCGACGCCCACCTGCATCGCAACCGCAAGCCAGATCGCAAAGCAGAACCCAAGCCGGTGGAGATCCCCTGACCATCTCATTGCAGCACTCCCCGCATCCTGGAACCTACGTTTTTGCGCTGCGGACGGCCCGCTCAGCTTCGACCTGGACAATAGATTCTTCGTGCCGCGCCTGCAATCGGGCCGTGTGCACCGGCTAGCCTTGCCGCCGCGATCCTGCTATCCCCCGCTTCTTGAGACTGCTCGAGGATTTTCCATCTTGGCCACCCCCATAATGAACGTGATGATCGGTGCGGTTCGCAAGGCCGCGCGCAGCCTGCAGCGCGACTACGGCGAATTGGCGAACCTCCAGGTCTCGCAGAAGGCGCCGGGAGACTATGTCACCGCGGCCGACAAGAAATGCGACAAGATCCTGCGCGAGGAGCTGCAGAAGGCCAGGCCGGACTATTCCTTCCTGACCGAGGAGAGCGGCGCCATCAAGGGCAGCGATCCCGATCACCGCTTCATCATCGACCCGATCGACGGCACGACCAACTTCATGCATGCGGTGCCGGTCTTCGCCATCACCATCGCGCTGGAGCGCAAGGGCGAGATCGTGGCCGGTGTCACCTACAATCCAATCGCCGACGAGATGTTCACCGCCGAAAAGGGCGGCGGCGCCTTCCTGAACAATCGGCGTCTGCGGGTCTCGGCGCGCCGCGACATTCACGAGGCGCTGGTGGCCTACGAGATTCCGCACCGGGGTGCGAAGGACCTGCCGCTGTCGCGGGCCGAGATCGGCGTGCTCCAGGGACGCGTGATCGGCATCCGCGGCATGGGCTCGGTAGCGCTTGGTCTCGGCTATGTTGCCGCCGGCCGCGTCGACGCCCTCGTCTGCCGCAACATCCAGTCCTGGGACATCGCCGCAGGCGTGCTGCTGGTGCGCGAAGCGGGCGGGTTTTCATCCGATTGCGACAGCGAGGCCAATCCCATGGAGACCGGCAACATCGCCGCCGCGAATGCGGACCTGCTGCCGGAACTGAAGCAGGCATTGAAGGACGCACGCAGCGCTTAGCCGAGGGAACTCAACCGATGACCACCGAGTTGAACTGGATGTCGGCAACCCGCCTGCTGCGCGGCTATGCCAGGCGGGAGTTTTCGCCCGTCGAGGTGGCGCAGGCCTGCCTCGATCAGATCGCCAGGCATGATGCGGCCGTCAACGCCATGGTCGGAAACCACGCGGACGAAGCGCTCGAGGCCGCCCGGGCCAGCGAACGGCGCTGGCTGAAGGGAACGCCGCAAGGCCCGATCGACGGCGTGCCGGTGCTGGTCAAGGACCTGCTGCTGGTTCGCGGCTGGAAGACACTGCGCGGATCGCGCACCGTCGATCCTGCCCAGGCCTGGGATGCCGATGCGCCATCCGTTGCGCGCCTGCGCGAAAGCGGGGCCGTGCTTCTGGGGGCAACCACGACCCCCGAGTTCGGCTGGAAGGGAGTCACGGATTCGCCGCTCACCGGCATCACACGCAATCCGTGGAATCTCGAACTGACGCCGGGCGGTTCCTCGGGCGGATCTTCGGCAGCTCTGGCAGCGGGATATGCGCCACTCACCCTGGGCACCGATGGCGGCGGCTCCATCCGCATCCCCGCGGGCTTCGCCGGCATCTTCGGCCACAAGCCCTCCTTCGGACGCGTTCCGGCCTGGCCGCTCTCGCCCTTCGGCACTGTCGCTCATGTGGGCCCCATGACCCGTTCGGTGAAGGACGCCGCGCTGATGATGAATGTGCTCGCCCTTCCCGACGCGCGCGACTGGCATGCCCTGCCCTACGATGGCGCCGACTACACGCGAAAGCTGAAGCGCGGGGTCAAGGGTCTGCGGATCGCCTACAGCCCGGATCTCGGACACGCGAACGTCGATCCGGAGGTGGCGCAACTGGTGGCCGCTGCAGTCCGCGTACTTGCAGATCTTGGGGCCGAGGTGGAGGAGACCGATCCGGGCTTTCCCGATCCAGCCGCCTGCTTCCGGGTTCTCTGGTGGTCAGGGGCCCGTGCGCTGCTCGGCCGCCTGCCCGCCGAGAAGAAGGCCCTGCTCGACCCCGCATTGGCGGATGTCGTCGACCAGGCCATGGCCCTGAGCCTCGACGACTACCAGGACGCCCTGAAGGCGCGCGGGGCCCTCGGCCAGCACATGCGCCAGTTTATGACGCAGTACGATCTCCTGGTAACGCCCACGCTTCCGATCACCGCCTTCGCGGCCGGGCGCCTCGCGCCAGAGGCGGCCGATAGCACGGGCAAGTGGGTGAACTGGACGCCCTTCAGCTATCCCTTCAATCTGACGCAGCAACCCGCGTCCAGCGTGCCATGCGGTTTCACGTCGAAGGGCCTGCCGGTGGGTCTGCACATCGTGGGCCGCATGTTCGATGATGCAACAGTGCTGGCGGCATCGCGCGCCTATCAGCGCGCGACGCGCTGGCACAAACAGCGGCCGAAGGGGTTCTAGGCGGCGACCTGGTGTTCGAGCCGGGCGATCTCGTCCTTGAGTCGGAGTTTCTTGCGCTTCAGTTCCGCGATCTCGGCATCGGTCGAGGCCGGATGGGCGATTGCATCTGCCAGCTCGGCCTCCAGGGCCTTGTGCTTGGCGTGCAACTCACTGAGGTGCGCTTGAAGACTCATGCTCTTCCTCCACTCAGGCTATGACAACAGGATCATGACACAGACTTGGGGACTTGTCGAACCCTTGCCAAGGGCATAGGTGAAGATTTAGCTACATTCTCGTCGCGCGCACGGGGGCAGGATGCCGAAACTGGACACGCTGCAGGAAATTGCCCTGCGGTCCAAACTTCAGGAGCTGATTCAACAGCATCGCGACCTCGACGTAGCCATCCTTTCGCTGGAGCAGAGCGGCACCGGCGATCAGCTGCAGCTGCGACGGCTGAAGAAAATGAAGCTCGACCTGAAGGACAAGATGCACCGCATCGAGAACCTCCTCATTCCAGATATCATCGCCTGACCGGCCAGGAAGGAAGACCCGTGACGCTCCCGCCCGCACCCGTCGCCGTCATCATGGGAAGCCAGTCAGACTGGGCCACCATGAAGCACGCAGTCGAGACGCTCGAGGCTCTCGGCATTGGCCATGAGCGCCGGATCGTCTCGGCCCATCGTACGCCGCAGCGTCTTTACGACTTCGCCACCACTGCGAAGTCCAAGGGCTTCAAGGTGATCATTGCGGGTGCCGGCGGCGCGGCCCACCTTCCCGGCATGACGGCATCCATGACTCCCCTGCCGGTCTTTGGCGTGCCCATCGAGTCCAAGGCGCTGTCAGGACAGGACTCGCTGCTCTCGATCGTACAGATGCCGGCCGGCATCCCGGTGGGAACCCTGGCCATTGGCAAGGCGGGCGCCATCAATGCCGCGCTGCTGGCCGCCAGCGTGCTGGCGCTGAACGATCCCGCCCTGGCGAAACGCCTCGACGGCTGGCGGGCGCGGCAGTCCGAAGCCGTGGCCCAACACCCGCAGGACGACCACTGATGAGGCCGGCATCTCCTCTGCCGCCGGGATCCGTCATCGGCATCATCGGCGGCGGCCAGCTGGGACGCATGCTGGCGCTGGCCGCCGCCCAGCTGGGCTTCCGCTGCCACATCTATGCCCCGGAATCGGACTGCCCCGCCTTCCAGGTCGCCGCCCAGCGGACGACCGCCAGCTATGCCGACCAGACGGCGCTGAGGTCCTTCGCCCGCGAGGTCGATGTCGTTACCTATGAATTCGAGAACGTCCCGGCCGAGACGGCGGCCTTTCTGGCCGGCCGCGTGGCTCTGGCGCCGGGCGTCGCCGCCCTGCAGACCGCCCAGGACCGCGTGGCGGAAAAGACATTCATTTCGGGCCTGGGCCTGCCGGTTGCGCCATTCGAAGCGGTGTCCACCCTCGCCGAACTGGAAACCGCCCTGGCCCGGATCGGCCGGCCGGCGATCCTCAAGACGCGGCGCTTCGGCTACGACGGCAAGGGGCAGACCCGGATCGAGGCCGCGGCCAGTCCCGCAAAGGCCTGGGCCGACATTGGCCAGGCCCCCGCTGTCCTGGAAGGTTTCGTTACCTTCGACAAGGAGATCTCGGTGATTGCCGCCCGCAGCTGGTCCGGCGAGATAGCCGTCTATGACGTGCCCGAGAACCGCCATGAGCACCATATCCTGCGGACCTCCACGGTGCCGGCCACCATTGCTCCGGCGACGGCCGCCCGCGCCCGCGACATCGGCGGCACCATCATCGCCGCGCTGGACTATGTCGGGGTGATCGGCATCGAGCTTTTCGTGGCCGGCGACCAGGTGATCGTGAACGAGATCGCGCCCAGGGTTCACAATTCGGGGCACTGGACCATGGATGCCTGTCACGTGTCCCAGTTCGAGCAGCACATCCGGGCCATCTGCGGCTGGCCGCTGGGCAGTAGCGAGCGGCATGCGGACGTGGTGATGACCAACATTCTTGGACACGAGATCGATGATTGGGCGGGCCTGGCCGCCGATCCGCAGACGGTCCTCCATCTCTACGGCAAGGCGGAAGCCCGGCGCGGGCGGAAAATGGGCCATTTCAACCGGCTGACCCCTCGACAGGGCTGAAAACCTGTGCTAACCCCGCCGCCACGATAGGGCCCGGCACGGGCCCTTTTGACCAACTTAGTCAATCGATCGAAAAGGCAGAGGTAGCACTTGCAAGTCGTTGTCCGCGAAAACAATGTTGACCAGGCGCTGAAGGCCCTGAAGAAGAAGATGCAGCGCGAAGGCATCTTCCGTGAAATGAAGCTCCGCGGCCACTACGAGAAGCCCTCCGAGAAGAAGGCGCGCGAAAAGGCGGAAGCCGTCCGCCGCGCCCGCAAGCTGCAGCGCAAGAAGCTCCAGCGCGAAGGCCTGCTCCCAATGCCGAAGAAGACCGAAATGCCGACTCGCGGTCCGCGCGGTCCGCAATAGGCGGTTTTCAACTCCAGGTTTCAGAGGCCGCCCATGGGCGGCCTCTTTGCTTTGTGGCTGCATGGTGTCGGATCTCGGCAAATGCGGCGGCTTCGCCCGAATTCGGCGAAAAAACCTTGGAATTGCCGCAGCTTGCCACAGCTTCGTTGCGCGCCTGCCCCACCGGGACACGAATCGGGGTCCACATAGACGGCAGATGAACGGCGCGTTCAGTCAGGGTTCCGGTCGAAACCTGCAAGTGACTCGTCGTGACGGCTGACGGAAGGACGACGAGAACCATGATCCGCTACACGCTTTTTGCCCTGGCCATTCTCGGCACGGCGGCCACGGCCATCGCGGCCGTTGCGCCCGGCTCGGCTGATCAGCCGAAGGCGGGACAGTCGAACGTGACCGTCATCGAGAAGAATGACGTGTTCCCGATCATTGGACCGATCACCGTCGAGGAATGCGCGGTCGAAGACTGTTCGGACGTCAAGTCCTGAACATTACGGATTTGCCATGTTCAAGGTGAAGACTTGAACAAGCGGCATGTGGTGACGATATCTCAACTACTCAGGCAGTCTTCCCCCCCATCCCCTGCAAATGCTGCCTGCACCTGAGACCCCGGACGTGTTCCGGGGTCTTTTTTTGACCGGTTCGGCCTGAAAAGATTCTTTCAGCGGACACGGCAGCTGTGACGGGGGGCACATCCTTGGCACTTGGCCGGGCTTACTTTCCTCACATGAACACGCCGCCCGACACCATTCATCCGAGCACCAACGCGGTGACGTCAAGCACGGACCAGCCTTCGCTCCCGTTCACGGCGCGTGCCGATGGCGCCGCGTGCCAGGCGTCGGCCATGGTTGCCCGCAATGCCGCGAAACTCAGGAAATACACAGAATATCATGAGCTTGAATACTGAACGATGACAGACCAAGCGCCCCGGCAATGATCCATGGGCGGCGCTGGCAAACACGGTCTCCCGGGCGGCCCCCTTCCCCTGCAAACCCCAGCCGCCCTCACTTCGGGCCCCGGAACTTCCGGGGCCCTCTTTATGTCAGTTCCGCTTACTTTGTTCGGAAACCCGTCTGAAAAGATTTTTTCAGAATTATCGCGGAGTGTGACGAACGGCACATCTTTCGTCGGATGGCGGCAGTAGTGTCCCACCATCGGCAGCCGGAATACCGGCGCCTCCAGGGAGCAACGACCATGATCCGCTACGGCATCCTCGTTCTGGCCATCATCGGCACCGCCGCCACGGCGACAGCCGCGCTTGGTCCTTCCCACGACAGTTCCATCATCTCGGACCGCAATGTGACGGTGATCGAGAAGAACCAGGCATTCCCGCAAGTTGGTCCTCTCTACGTCGAGGACTGCGAGCACGAGGACTGCTCGGACGAGCCGCAAGGCTAGAATTCTCCCGGGGCGGCCCCCATCCCCTGCAAACCGAGAGCCGCCCACGCACATGGACCCCGGAACCACCGGGGTCCTCCTCTTCCCCGGAACCCAAGCTAAACGCCAGATGAACGACACATTCAGCAAGAGTTCCGAACCAAGACGCCAAACTCAACAGCAACACTGAACGACGAAGACCCGAGACACCGCCATGAAGACCCTGATCGCAACCGCCGGATTGACCATCATGTTCCTGTCGGCAGGCGCTTTCGCCGGCAACACCAGTCACACGGCAAACCTGTCGGTTTCGCCCAAGGCCAACGTCACGGTGATCGAGAAGAACGCCCACTGGCCGGTTCCCGCCGCCAAGGCCGATCCCTGCAGCGTCAATCGCTGCATCGATATCTGAGTTCACTTCCTCTGGCCTCGCGAGAGGCCGGGGAAACGGCGGAGCGGTTCACAAACAGCCCCCTCTCGAACCGCTCCGCCCGTCCCCCTCCGCAACCAGGATGAATGTCATGATCCGCACCCTCGCCGCCTCCGCTGTCGTCCTGCTCCTGTCCGCAGCCTCGACCGAGGCATCGGTACGGAACTTCTTCGCGCCGGAATGGAATGGCAGCCGGCTGGCCGCCTGTCTGACCGGCGGCCAGGGTTGCGGCAAGCCGGCGGCCGATGCCTTCTGCCAGGCACAGGGTTATGACCAGGCCGTGCTGTTCCAGCGCGAACACTCCCCTGTCGCAATGTCGATGGGCAACGGAGAGATCTGCGAGGGCGGCCAATGCACAGCTTTCAGGCAGATCAAGTGCCAGAGCGTGAAGGACGACCTCGCCACTCTTCAACAGGTCCGCGATTAGGCTTGGAATCCCGGACGGCATTGTGTAGGGAAGCCAAAATTCGGGTTTCCCCACATGCCAAAGCGCACTGACATCAAATCCATCCTCATCATTGGGGCTGGACCGATCATCATCGGCCAGGCTTGCGAGTTCGACTATTCCGGCACCCAGGCCTGCAAGGCGCTGAAGGCCGAGGGCTACCGCATCATCCTGGTCAACTCCAACCCGGCCACGATCATGACCGATCCGGATCTGGCGGACGCCACCTACATCGAGCCGATCACGCCGGACGTCGTCGCCAGGATCATCGAGAAGGAACGCAGCGAGCGGCCCGACGAGAAGCTGGTGATCCTGCCGACCATGGGCGGGCAGACGGCGCTCAACACCGCCTTGTCGCTGAACAGGATGGGCATTCTCGAGAAGTTCGGCGTCGAGTTGATCGGCGCCAAGGCGGATGCCATCGACAAGGCCGAGGACCGCGAGCTTTTCCGCGAGGCGATGAAGCACATCGGCCTCGAGACGCCCAAGTCCATGCTCGCCAACGCGTCGGCCGCCAAGGATGCCGACAAGGAATTCCATGCCGCGGAAGTGGCAAGACTGACAGCCGAGGGCGGTGACGTCGCCGCCTTCGAGAAGCAATGGGCCGACCAGGAGCCGGAGCGCCTGCGCAAGTACCGCAACAGCGCCATGGTCGAGGCCTTCGAGGCCATGCTGGAAGTGGGTCTGCCCTGCATCATCCGCCCGTCGTTCACGCTGGGCGGCACCGGCGGCGGCATCGCCTACAACCGCGAGGAATTCTTCGACATCGTCGAGAAGGGCCTCGACGCCTCCCCCACCGCCGAGGTCCTGATCGAGGAGTCGGTGCTGGGCTGGAAGGAATATGAAATGGAGGTCGTCCGCGACAAGGCGGACAACTGCATCATCGTCTGCTCCATCGAGAACGTCGATCCGATGGGCGTTCACACCGGTGACTCGATCACCGTGGCGCCGGCGCTGACGCTGACCGACAAGGAATACCAGATCATGCGCAACGCCTCGATCGCGGTGCTGCGCGAGATCGGCATCGAGACCGGCGGATCCAACGTGCAGTTCGGCGTCAACCCGGCGGACGGCCGCCTGGTGGTAATCGAGATGAATCCCCGCGTGTCGCGCTCCTCGGCATTGGCGTCGAAGGCGACCGGCTTCCCGATTGCCAAGGTCGCTGCCAAGCTGGCGGTCGGCTATACGCTCGACGAACTGGCCAATGACATCACGGGCGGCGCCACGCCAGCGGCCTTCGAGCCGACCATCGACTATGTCGTCACCAAGATCCCGCGTTTCGCCTTCGAGAAGTTCCCAGGCGCCGAACCCTATCTGACGACCGCGATGAAGTCCGTGGGCGAGGTCATGGCCATCGGCCGCTCGTTCCAGGAGTCGATGCAGAAGGCGCTGCGCGGCCTCGAGACGGGGCTCACCGGATTCAACGAGATCGCCATTCCCGGCGCCGGCGAAGACGACGACAAGAACGCCATCCGCGCCGCCCTGGGAACGCCCACGCCCGACCGCATTCTCAAGATTGCACAGGCCTACCGCATGGGGGCGACGACGGCCCAGATCCATGAATCCTGCAAGTACGAGCCCTGGTTCCTGCGCCAGATCGAGGAGATCGTACAGACCGAGCAGAAGATCAGGGAGCGCGGGCTTCCCAAGGATGCGATCAATCTCAGGTCGCTCAAGGCCATGGGCTTCTCCGACAAGCGCCTGGGCGAACTCGTGGGCCTCACCGAAGACAAGGTCCGCAGCCATCGCCACAAGCTGGAGGTCCGGCCCGTCTACAAACGCATCGACACCTGCGCCGCCGAGTTCGCCTCGCCGACCGCCTACATGTATTCCACTTATGACGACGAGAACGAGGCGCACCCCTCCGACCGGCAGAAGGTCATCATTCTCGGCGGCGGGCCGAACCGCATCGGCCAGGGCATCGAGTTCGACTACTGCTGCTGCCACGCCTGCTTCGCGCTGCACGACGCGGGCTACGAGTCGATCATGGTCAACTGCAATCCGGAAACCGTCTCCACCGACTATGACACGTCGGACCGGCTCTATTTCGAGCCGCTGACCACGGAGGACGTGCTGGAGATCATCCACACCGAGCAGTCGAAGGGCACTCTCAAGGGCGTGATCGTCCAGTTTGGCGGCCAGACGCCCCTGAAGCTGGCAGGCGCACTGGAGAAAGCCGGGGTGCCGATCCTCGGGACGACGCCTGACGCCATCGATCTGGCCGAGGACCGCGACCGTTTCTCGAGACTGCTGAAGAAGCTCAAGCTGCGCCAGCCGGAGAACGGCATCGCCTATTCCGGCGCCGAGGCCAAGAAGATCGCCAAGCGCATCGGCTTCCCGGTCGTCATCCGTCCTTCCTACGTCCTGGGCGGCCGCGCCATGGAGATCGTGAAGGACGATGCCCAGCTCGAGCGCTACATCACCGAGGCCGTGGTGGTGTCGGGCGACAGCCCGGTGCTGATCGACAGCTATCTGTCCAATGCCATCGAGGTCGACGTCGACGCGATCTGCGACGGCAAGGACGTCTTCATCGCCGGCGTCATGGAACATATCGAGGAAGCCGGCATCCACTCCGGCGACTCGGCCTGTTCATTGCCGCCCTACTCGCTGAAGCCCGCGGTGGTTGCCGAGCTGGAGCGCCAGGCGAGGGTCATGGCGCTGGCCCTCAACGTGGTTGGCCTCATGAATGTGCAGTTCGCCATCAAGGACGATGACGTCTACGTGCTCGAAGTGAATCCGCGCGCCTCGCGCACGGTGCCCTTCGTGGCCAAGGTGATCGGCCTTCCGGTGGCCAAGATCGCGGCACGGGTCATGGCCGGAGAATCGCTCGCGAGCTTCAAGCTGAAGCAGAAGAAGCTGTCGCATGTGGCTGTAAAAGAAGCCGTTTTCCCGTTCAATCGCTTTCCCGGCGTGGACGTGCTCCTCGGACCCGAGATGCGCTCGACCGGCGAGGTCATGGGCCTGGACCGGACCTACGACATGGCCTTCGCCAAGAGCCAGCTGGGCGCCGGCATGCGCATGCCGATGACCGGCACGGTCTTCATCTCGGTCAAGGACGCCGACAAGGCGCGGATCCTGCCGGCGATGCGCAAGCTGATCGATCTTGGGTTCAAGCTGGTGGCGACCGGGGGAACCCAGCGCTATTTCGAAGAAAAGGGCATCCCATCGACCAAGATCAACAAGGTGCTGGAAGGTCGACCGCATGTGGTCGATGCCATCAAGAATGGCGATATCCAGCTGGTCCTGAACACGACCGAGACCCGGTCATCGCAGTCGGATTCGAAACCCATCCGCCAGACTGCCCTGCTGCAGAAGGTGCCCTACTACACCACCCTGCCCGGCATTCTCGCCGTGACCAAGGCCATTGCTGCGCAAAAGGCAGGCACGATCGAGGTCAAGCCTCTCCAGGACTATTTCTAAATCTGCCCTAGCGTAAAATTTGAGTGGCCCCCTTGAATTCTTCGGCGAAGTGGGTCATCTTACCTAACGCCCGGTCGATCACGCTTTTTCGTGAGGCCGGGTGTCGTTTTTCCACACGATGCTGTGAGGTGGACCGTGCGGGTTGTCCGGACGGGAAGCCTTGAACTGACAGAGACTGGACGAGAACCATGGAAAAGGTACCCATGACGGCGGAAGGACATGCCGCCATGATGGACGAAATCAAGCACCTCAAGTCGGTGGAGCGCCCGCGCATCATCAAGGCGATCGAGGAGGCCCGCTCCCATGGCGATCTTTCGGAGAATGCCGAATATCACGCTGCCAAGGAACAGCAGGGCTGGACCGAGGCGCGCGTTGCCGAACTCGAGGACAAGATCAGCCGTGCCGACGTGATCGACATCTCCAAGCTGTCGGGCAAGACCGTCATGTTCGGCGCGAGGGTGACGCTCGTCGACGAGGAGTCGGACGAGGAATCGACCTATCAGATCGTTGGTGAGTTCGAGGCCGATGTGAAGAAGGGCAAGATTTCCGTCACCTCGCCCATCGCCCGCGCCATCATCGGCAAGGCCGTGGGAGATTCCGTCGAGGTGGCCACGCCGGGCGGCGGCAAGTCCTACGAAATCCTCAAGGTGAAGTGGGGCTGAGGGCCGCGTCGACTGCAGCGCGGATCTTTGGTCCCATTGGCTTGGTCTGGGTCGAGAACCAATCGATGAACCTGCCATCGCGGCCGATCAGATATTTGTGGAAGTTCCACTTGGGCCGGCCGAGCATGCCCGCCTGCTCCCCCGCCCACTGATAGAAGGGGTGCGCATCCTTGCCCTTGACCACGGTCTTGTCGGCAAGCGGGAACGTCACCCCATAGTTGATCTTGCAGAAGGTGGCGATTTCCGCTGCCGAGCCGGGTTCCTGGCCGCCAAAGTCGTTTGATGGCACACCCACGATCACGAGGCCCTTGTCGCCATAGGCCTTCCACAGTTCCTCAAGACCTTCATATTGCGGGGTATAGCCGCACTCCGAGGCCGTGTTCACCACCAGCAGCACCTTGCCCTTGAACTGCGCCAGCGGCATCGGCTTGCCGTCGATCCCCGTGAAGGTGAAGTCATAGGCGGTCCTTGCAGTGGCGGTCATGGCGGAACTCGCGAACAGGAAAAGACTGAAGAAGATCACAATGAGGCGCATGGCGATGAAACGCAACCGCAGGAGCTTTGGATCGATGAGGCCTGGAAATTCTCAGGGCGCGGGCGCTGGCGCCGGCGCCGGCTCCGCCGTGCCCTCCGACTTGCGCCGCTCCGCCGCTGCCCGCAGCGGTTCGGCGAGTTGCGGATGCTTCGCAGTGAACTTCACGACATCGGCGGCATCGAGAACCAGAAGCTCGCTCGCGCGGCTGGCGACCACCGTCGCACTGCGCGGCACGCCGCCCAGGATCGCCATCTCGCCGAAGAAGTCCCCCGGCCCCAACCGGATATGATTGCCCGGCAGCAGGACTTCCACTTCGCCCGAGGCGATGAAGAACATGCAGTCTCCCGCCTCGCCGGCACGCACGATCTCCACATTGCGCGGAATGCGCCGCGACTTGAGCATGCTCACCAGCTCGGCCAGCGCGCTGCCGTCGAGACCCGTGAACAGCGGCACCCGCGACACCATGCTGTAGGTGACAATGAAGGCGCGATTCCGGATCTCATGGAGAAAGCCGGTGGCGATGATGCCCACCGGCAACGCAAAGAGGATCAGCCCGCACAGGATCGAGACGCTGGTGATGGCCTTGCCGAGCGGCGTCACCGGAACGACATCGCCGTATCCGACGGTCGCCAGTGTGACCACGCCCCAGTACATGGCCGCTGGAATGCTGGAGAACTTGTCAGGCTGGGCGTCGCCTTCGGCGAGATACATGGCCGTCGCCGACAGCAGGAGAACGGCCAGCCCGAGCATGCCCGCCGCCGCGAGGGGACGCAGTTCCGAGGCCAGCACCCGCCCCACGCCGGCGAGCGCCGGGGAATAGCGCCCGAGCCTGAAGAAGCGCAGCACCTGCAGCAGCACGGCGACGCTGCCAGCCTTCGGGAACCATGTCAGAATGAACCAGGGCAGAATGCAGGCGAGGTCGAGAAGCGACATCGGCATCAGCGCCGTTCGCAGACGCGCCTGCAAGGCGGATGTCCGGGCATAGACCGGACTTTCCGGCGCGATCCACAGTCGCGTGAGATATTCGATGGCGAACCAGCAGGTGAAGAGCGCTTCCGCATCGAAAATGGCCAGATGCATGGCTGGGGCGAATTCCGGCACCGTCTGAATGATGGCGAGCGCGATGCTGGCCAGTACGGCCAGCACGCTCGCATCGGCGAACAGCCTGGCCGGCAGGGACTGGGACGCGCCCGGCTCGACCACCAGATAAGCCCGCCGTCTCGCCGTGTCGTCAGCCAAGGTCCGGTCCACAGGTTGCGTCTGCCCCCGCAACAGCTGTCAAGTCAGGACAGTTTGCGAAGGGAGTTCGAAACGAAGCCGATCCACGGGCGGCCGGAGAGGCCGCGCCAGTGCACCACTCGGAGTGTCAGGCTATGCCAAGTCCGATAGCGCGTCGAGAGCACGTGGACACGCCCGGCCGGCTAGCCCCGCCCCAGCTCGCGCAGATGGCGGGCAGCGAAGAGAACGAGACCGGCAACCAGCCCCCAGAACGCCGATCCCACCCCAAGCAGGCTGATGCCCGAGGCCGTGACGAGGAAGGTCACCAGCGCCGTCTCGATGTCGCGCGGCTCCTTCATCATGGTGCCGAGTCCGCCCATCAGCGGCGAGAACAGCGCGAGACCCGCGATCGCGGTGATCAGGTCCTTGGGCAGCGCACCCAGCACCTCCACGAAGCTTGCCGCCATCAGGCCGATGAGGCCGTAGAGGATGAGATAGGGCCAGGCCATCAGCCAGCGCTTGGCCGGATCCTTGTGGCAGTCGGGGCCGGTCACGATGGAGGCCGTGATGGCCGCCATGTTGATGGCATGGCTGCCGAAGGGTGCGAGCGCCGCCGAGGCCGCCCCGGTCACGACCAGCGCGGGCTGGACCGGCGGCTGATAGCCGCTCGCCCGCAGCACTGCGAAGCCCGGAAGGTTTTGCGAGGCCATGGTGACGAGAAACAGCGGCACGCCGATGGACAGGATCGTCTGCCAGTCGAAACCCGGCGTGGTCCACTCCAGGGCCGTCAGGCCGAAATGGCAGCAGTCGTCGGCGAAGCCGCCGCTCAACGCGGCCATGACCACCCCCAGCACCACCACGACGGGCACGGCATAGAGCGGTGCCACCAGCCGCAGGCTGAAGAAGGCGACGATCAGCGGCAGCACGAAGATGGGCGCAGCGATCGCGGCCGCGGGAACGCCCAGCGTGTAGCGCAGGAGCACACCGGCCAGCATGGCGGCCGCCACCGGCGCCGGAATCTTCTCGATCGCCTTCTCCAGCGGCTTTATCAGACCGGCGATCACCATCAGCAGGCCGGCGACCAGGAAGGCGCCAAGCGCGTTCTGATAGGTGACGCCGGCAGCGCTGGTGGCAATGACGGCTGCGCCCGGTGTCGACCATGCGGTGATGATCGGCATGCGGTAGCGCCAGGACAGGAAGAACGAGGTCACCGCCATGCCGAGGCACAGCGCCGCGGCCCAGGAGGCCTGCTGCGCCGGGGTGGCCCCGACCGCGCGTGCGGCTTCCATGATGACCAGGATGGTGGACGCAAATCCGATGACCACGGCAGTGGTCGCTGCCGAGATGAGGCCGAACCAGCCCCTGGCGTCGGTCGTCATGGGATGGGAATCCCGGGCTGGTACTTGGAAACGCGCATGATCAGCGTGGTCCTCACGTTCTCGACGTTGCTGGCGCCCGTCAGGTCGCGGATGATGAAGTCCTGCAAGGCCGCAAGATCGGAGCCGACGAGCTTGAGCAGAAAGTCGGCTTCGCCCGATATCGCATAGGCCTCGCGCACCAGCGGCCAGTCGGCAATCCTGGCCTCGAAGGCTTTGAGTTCGGCATCAGCCTGGCTCTTCAACCCCACCATTGCGAAGAGCTGCACGCCATACCCCAGGAGCGGCCCATCCAGGACTGCCCGATAGCCCGAAATTGCTCCCGCCTTTTCAAGCGCTTGGAGCCGCCGGAGACAAGGGGGCGGTGACAGGCCGACGCGCTCGGCCAGCTTGACGTTGGTGATGCGCCCGTCCCGCTGCAATTCGCGCAATATGCGCCAATCCGTGGCATCGAGCTGGAACGGGAGACTCATGCCCGGTCCATAGCAAGTCCGCCCGGCTGGCGCGACTCTCGCCTTCTTGGGGACGGGAAGCGGTATGTTCACAAGGGCTTGTCCTGGACTTGCCCCAGACCCCATATGAGCTATGCTGTTTTCTCATAGCGACCGGGAGTCCGTCCGATGAACGTCCGTCACGCCCGCGTCCTGATCCTCGGATCGGGGCCTGCGGGATATACCGCCGCGATCTACGCCGCGCGCGCCATGCTGAAGCCGCTGCTCATCCAGGGCATCCAGCCCGGCGGCCAGCTCACCATCACGACCGATGTCGAGAACTATCCGGGATTTGCCGACGTGATCCAGGGACCCTGGCTCATGGAGCAGATGAAGGCCCAGGCCGAGCATGTGGGCACGGAAATCGTCTCCGACACGGTGACCGAGGTCGATCTCAAGGCCAGGCCGATCCGGCTTACGGGCGACTCGGGTCAGGTCTACACCTGCGATTCACTCATCATCTGCACTGGCGCCCAGGCCAAGTGGCTGGACCTGCCATCGGAACAGGCCTTCCGCGGCTTCGGCGTCTCGGCCTGCGCCACCTGCGACGGCTTCTTCTATCGCAACAAGAAGGTGCTGGTGGTGGGCGGCGGCAATACCGCCGTCGAGGAAGCCCTCTTCCTCACCAACTTCGCCAGCGAGGTGGTGGTGGTCCATCGCCGCAACGAGTTCAAGGCCGAGCGCATCCTGCAGAACCGCCTGTTCAACCATCCGAAGATCAGGGTGATGTGGGATACGACGCTGGAGGACGTCCTCGGCACGGACAGCCCGAAGGGCGTGACCCATGCCCGGCTGCGCAACGTGAAGACGGGCGCGGCCGAGGACCTGGCCGTCGACGGGATCTTCATCGCCATCGGCCACAAGCCTGCGACCGAGCTGTTCGAGGGCCAGCTTCCCTTCAAGCAGGGCGGATATCTCATCACCGAGCCGCGCTCCACGGCAACGGCCATCGAAGGTGTCTTTGCGGCGGGCGACGTGACCGACGACGTCTATCGCCAGGCCGTGACCGCCGCCGGCATGGGCTGCATGGCGGCGCTCGAGGCCGAACGCTGGCTGCATGCGCGCGCGGAGGTCCGTCATGCCGCTGAGTAACATCATGGACTGGGACAAGCTCCGCATCTTCCACGCCGTGGCGGATGCCGGCAGCTTCACCCATGCCGGCCACGAGCTGGGCCTGTCGCAGTCGGCGGTAAGCCGCCAGATCAGCGCCCTCGAGGACGGGCTCAACGTGCCGCTCTTCCATCGCCATGCGCGTGGCCTGATCCTCACCGAACAGGGCGAGATGCTCTATCGGACGGCGCACGAGGTCTTCACCAAGCTCACCGCGGCGCAGACCCGCCTGATGGATTCGAAGGAAAAGCCCTCGGGCGAATTGCGCATCACCACCACGGTCGGGCTGGGTTCGGTCTGGCTGACGCCGCGCCTGCGCGAATTCTCGGAGCTCTACCCGGACATTCAGGTGATCCTGCTGCTCGACGACCGCGAGCTCGATCTGTCGATGCGCGAGGCCGATGTCGCCATCCGCCTGCGGCGTCCGACGCAGCCAGACCTGATCCAGCGCAAGCTCTTCACCGTGCATCACCATCTCTATGCCTCGACCGACTACGTGAAGCAGCACGGCATGCCCAAGTCGGTGAATGATCTGGACAAGCACAAGATCCTGACCTTCGGACAGGCGCCGACCTATCTCACCACGGTCAACTGGCTGGAGACGGTCGGAAGACCGGAGGGCGACCCGCGGCCAGTGTCGCTGCGCGTGAACAATGCCTATGGCATGCGCCGCGCGGTTCAGGCCGGCATGGGAATCGCCTCGCTGGCGGACTACATCGTGGCCGCGGACTCGAGTCTGGTGGTGGTCGACCTGCCTGTCGAGACGCCCGAATTCGACACCTACTTCGTCTACCCCGAAGAACTGAAGGAGACGAAGCGCGTGACGGTGTTCCGCGACTTCATCGTGGCCAAGGCCAAGGAGTGGAGTTTCTAGTTCAGCAGCAGCGGCGCCATGGAGGCCACCAGCAGGATGGCCATGGCGATATTGAAGACGCGCAGTCGCTTCGGATCGTCCAGCATCCTTCGCATGGCTGTTCCGAAGCCGGCCCAGACGCCGATAGACGGAATGTTCACCAGGCCAAAGACCACGCAGACCACCGCGAGCGATGGAATATAGAAGTCGGTGACCGTGTAGCTGGCGATGGCGGCAATGGCCATGACCCAGGCCTTTGGGTTGACCCATTGAAACAGGGCCGCCTGCATGAAGGTCAACGGCAAGGCGGCGGCCTTGCCTGGCCCGATGGCCCCGGCGGTTCCGATCTTCCAGGCAAGCCAGAGCATGTAGGCACCGCCAACATAGCGCAGCGTCAGATGGGCGGCCGGATAGGTCTGGAACAGCGTGCTCAATCCGAGGCCGAGCACGAAGATCATGAAGGTGAAGCCAAGACCCACGCCGAGCATGTGCGGAATGGTTCGGCGGAATCCGAAGTTCACGCCCGAGGCAAGCAGCATGATGTTGTTGGGACCAGGCGTCGCCGACGTGGCGAAAGCAAAGCCGACAAGTGCCAGAAGCAGATCCGCGGTCATGACACGTAGCAGTAGCACAGGACATTCCGGCGGGGAGGCAGGTGTCATGTGGGGCCAACATGGCTCCCATGAGCCCCGGACCCTAGCCATTCCGGGGCACGGACTGCATTCTCCTCCCACGCGTCGCTGACGCGCAGCGCCGCAGTTACTCCCTCCCCTTGTAACAGCGTCGCGCCTGACCGGGCCCGCCCTCGATATCCCTTGTGGCGCGTTCGGTCTGCCCTCTTCGGAGGATACGGATAACTTCACCAGGGCCGGCTCGCGCCGGCCTTTTTTTCACATGAAGAGACTTTCCTTTTCCAGTCCTGCATAGACTGAGGCCACCTGCTCGCCATAGCCGTTGAAAAGCAGTGTGGGAACCCGCTCTTCGGTGCCGAGCACCTGTTCCGTTGCCTGGCTCCAGCGTGGATGCGGCACGTCGGGATTCACATTGGCCCAGAACCCGTACTCGCTGGACTGAAGCTGTTCCCAGAAGCCCACGGGACGTTCGCGCGTGAACGATACACGCACGATGCCCTTGATCGACTTGAAACCATACTTCCATGGCAGATGCAGGCGCAGCGGCGCGCCCATGCTCTTCGGCACGGGCTTGCCATAGGCCCCCGTCACCAGCAGCGCCAGGTCATTGGCGGCTTCGGCCAGCGTCACACCCTCGATGTAGGGCCACGGCATCATGCCGAAGAGACCCGGCTGCTGCCCCGAGGCGATGTCGGGAAGATTGAATGTCTCGAAGCGCACATACCTGGCATTCGACGTTGGCTTGGCGATCTCGAGGAACCGGCGCAGCGGGAATCCGGTCCACGGCACCACCATCGCCCAGGCCTCGACACAGCGGTGGCGATAGATGCGCTCTTCCAGCGTCACCTGTTTGAGCAGATCGTCGATGGCGAGCGTCATGGGCTTCTCGACATCGCCATCGATCACGATGCTCCAGGGCCGGATAGGCAGCTTCGCGGCTTCGCCAGCGATGTTCTTCGACGTACCGAACTCGTAGTAGTTGTTGTAAGTCGTGTTGTATTCTTCCGACGTGACCGGCCGGCCGGCATCCGCGTATGCCGGATTGGACTTTGCCGGATAGAGGCCCGCCGACGGATCGGTTTCGGCACGGAGCGGCCGCACGCCAGCCGCGAGGCCGGCCGCCACGGATGCAGCCATGAAGCTGCGCCGGTTGAGGAACACGCTTTCGGGTGTTACGCGCGACTCTGGAATCTCCCAGCCCTTGCGCCGCAGGATGTGCATGGTCATTCTCCTTCTGCCGCAACGCTAGTCCCGGCTCTTCACCATGGCAAATCACGCCCGATCACGGCTTGGGGAAGGACGGGGCACACGCTCGTGATGCAACGGGCCGCTTGAGTACGGGCTTGAGGCATGCGAACTGGCGCGGGACGAACGGAAGGATAGATGAGCAGCCGCGAAGCCACTCCGTCACACTCGGCTCGTCCGCGCCTCAGGCGACTGATGAGCTATGCGATCCTCGCCCTGTGGTCGCTGGTCTGCATCTTTCCGGTCTACTGGCTCGTCAATGTCTCGATCATGCCAACGTCGGCCGTCGACACCGGCCCCCATATCCTGCCGATCTTCGGCTTCTCGCCGGATTTGCGGGCCTGGCGAGTCATTCTGGCCGACCCCTCCGACTCCCTCCTCGGGCCATTGCTGAACTCCACGGTGGTGGCGACGGCAACCCTGCTGACACTCGCCTGCTCTGCCCTGGCGCTCTATGCGCTCACGCGACTCCACCTGCCCATCCTCCGATTGCCGATCGGAAGAGGGGGAGACCTGTCAGTCCGATGCTCGGCCTTCTGCCGGCCGTGCTTGCCACCCCGTGGTCCCGCCCGTGGTTCACCGGCGCTTCCCATCTATGTGATGGCCGCGCGGCAGCACGTTGGACACGCGCTTCATCCTCATCATGACCTATGCGGCTGCCAACCTTCCCGTCAGCATGTGGCTGCTGCGCGTGCTCGGACTCAGAGGCCTGCAAACCAGGAAGAATCCGCCCAGCTCGACGGTGCATCGCATCTGCGCATTCTCGTTTCGGTCCTTCTGCCCATGGTGGCAGGCGGCGTCGCCGCGACCGGGCTTCTCATCTTCATGGCACTGTGCTGGAACAGGTATCTCTTCGCCGCCTATCTCGCCACCGACCATGCCGCGACCCTTCCCATGGAGCGCGGGCCAGCTCTCGATGAAGGAAGCCCAGGCCGCCAGCGAAGGCGAGTGGGCCAATCTCTCGGCGGCGACAATTCTCATGGCCCTGCCCTTGCTGGTTTACGGCGGTGCTGCAACGCATCCTGGGGCAGTCCGTCAGCCGGCTTTGAGGCGCCGCTTGCCCGGTGATCGGCGCGGCGCCTGGTGTGACGCCAAGGAGATCGCCGCGACCAGGGCCACGCTTACCAGGATCGACCTTCCCGACTTTGGCACGGCCGAGCCGAGCCCGTTCTCGGCACAGACATCTATCGCGCCCACATCGCCGAGCTGCTGCAGCGCATGGCCGAGACCGGCCTCGATGCCATGGTGATCTACGGCGACCGCGAGCATATGGCCCATCCAGTTGGGCCACGGGGCATGATCCGCGCTTCGAGGAAGCCCTGCTCGTCGTGGTGCCCGGCCGCAAGCCGGTGCTTCTGGCCGGCAACGAAGGCTATCCCCTACGCGGGAAACTGCGGCGGGCGATTTCGACCGCGTCTTGTGGCAGCCCCCTCAGCCTGATGGGCCAACCACGCGACCGGTCCCAGCCGCTGCGGTCAGTGCTCCGCGATGCGGGCCTCGATCACGGATTTCGCGGATCGGCCTTGCCCGGCTGGAAGGGATTCGAGACCGAACAGGGCAGCTTCGATCCCCACTGGTTCGAGACCCCGCACTTCCTGGTCGAGGCGCTGCGGCACTGGCGAAGTCACGAACGCGGCTCGAGTCTTCATGCATCCAGTCACCGGACTCCTTTGCCCGCGAAGTGGCGCAGCTCGCGGCCTTCGAATATGCGGCGACCAAGACGTCCACCGCGGTCCGCGACTTCATCCTCAACGTGAAGCCCGGCCTGCGCGAGCGCGATGCGGTGCAGGCCATGGGGCTCGCGGGTTCATGCAGTCGATCCGCATCAGCATCGGCCGCCAGTCCGCGCGCCAGGTATGGCCTGCCCAGCCCTGGCCTGCGCGTCATCGAGCGCGGTGACCCCATCGTGGTCGGACACGGCCTGATGGGCGCGCTGAACTGCAGGGCCGGATGGCTGGTCGCGAACGCCTCCGAACTGCCTGTCCCGATCCGCGACTACGTTGACCGATTGGTTGCACCCTATTTTTCGGCCGCCGCCGCCTGGTACGAAACCGTGGGTATCGGTGTCACGGTAGCCGAGATGTACGAGGCCGCCATGCGCCATGTCGGCGATCCCTTCTTCGGCGTGGGGCTCAATCCTGGCCATCTCATCCATCGATGAATGGCTGCACTCTCGCGCCATCCGCAAGGGGAGCAGCACCATGGCCCTGGCTTCGGGCATGGCCCTGCAGTGCGACATCATCCCGGCGACAGGCACCGACTATTTCACCAGCAACATCGAGGATGGAGATTGCCCTGGCGGACGAGGCGACACGCGTCTCCTTCAGGCGCGACTATCGAGGCCTGGGCGCGGATCGAGAAACGTCGCGCCTTCCATGACCGATGTGCTGGGAATCCGCCTGAAGCCCGAAGTTTTGCCCTTCAGCAACGCTGGCCTGGCTTCCACCCTTCTGGCTCGATCCGAGCCAGGCCATGGCGATGCGCTAGGGCCATGGGCAAGGCGCCTGCCCTGCCCCTTCACGCCTAGGCCGCCTCGGCCTTCCGGTGTTGATCACCTGATCCGCGGCGCGACAGTCAACTCGGCCATATGGTCGAAGCTGTAGGTGAAGGTGCCCACACCAGCCGTGGCCGAACGCAGCTCGATGATGAGCGAGCCCATTTCGATTCCGGCATGTGCGCCTTGACCGTGTCCCAGCCGGGCCAGCCCTCGCGCGCGTCATAACCCAGCAACTGGCCGCGATGGCCGGTGACGATCTGGTTGATCCGCGATGTCGCCTCGTTGGGAACGTGGATCTCGACTTCCACGATGGGCTCGAGCAGCACAGGCGAACATTGCGGCATGCCATCGGTCATGGCGATGCGGGCCGCCGTCTTGAAGGCCATTTCGGAGGAGTCGACATCGTGGTACGAGCCGTCGGACAGGTTGACGGCAAAGTCCACGACCGAGCCCAGCAGGGTCCCTGTACCATCCACTCGCGCACGCCGTCTCGACGGCGGGGATATACTGCTTCGGCACCACGCCGCCGGTGATGGTGTCGCTGAACTTGAAGCCGCCGCCGCGGGGTTGTCGGGAAATCTCCACCGCAACGTCGCCGAACTGGCCATGCCCGCCCAGGCCAGCTTCTTGTGCCGTCCGCGGATCTGCACCGGCTTGCGGATCGTTTCCTTGTAGGCGATGCGGCGCGGCTTCGCCTCGGCCTTCACGCCGAACTTGCCGAGAAGGCGCTCGGGCGCCACGCTGGGTGCATCTCGCCCTGCCCCCACAGAACCATTTCGTGGGTGTCGGCATTGTGGTCCAGGGCGAGCGACGGATCTTCCTCGATCAGCTTGGCGATGGCGCTGGTGAGCTTCACCTCGTCCTTGCGGTCGAGGACCGAGATCGCGAAGGCCGTAGACACCGACGGCCCGTTCCACGCTGTCCAGCTGCGGAGTGCTGCCCTTCGCGGTGGAAATGGTCTCGCGGAGGCCGCCGATGTTGTCCAGCCGGCCAAGCGCCACCGTGTCGCCCGCCGCGGCCTTCGCCACCTTGGTGGGTGTTGACCCAAGCAGCGTGAACAGGCCGGCCGTGCGCGAATCCTGGCCCTTCCCGCCATAGAAGACGGCGCCATCCGAAACGTCGCCCGACAGGATGCGGGCCAGCGAGCAACTTGCCGCCATGCGCGGTATGGAAGGTCTTGAGCACCTGGGCCACGGTGCCGGAACCCAGCAGGCCAAGGCGCGCGGCGGTCTGCGCCACGCCGAGCACCTCGTGCCGGAGGGCCTTCAGCAGACGCCCCGCGCCGTGCTCGGCCGATCCGAACAGCACCGGCGTGATGTAGCCCTCGGCAAGCTCCTGCGAAAGATCCTTGAACACCACGTCGCGCGGCGCTCCATTTCAGACAGCAGCTGCTCCATCAGCTCGTCGTCGTGATCGGCGAGCTTCTCGAGCATTGCGAACCGTTCGGCTCTTCTCCAGATCCGCGAGATCCGCCGGCATGTCGATGACCTTGCTTTCGGCATGTTCCTGGTAGACGAAGGCGCGTTCCAGCGCCTTGAGATCGACGAAGCCGGTGACGATCGTGCCCTTCATGATCGGCAGCTGGCCAGGATGAGCAGCTTGCTGCTGGCAGGCTGCGGCCAGCTGAGCACATCGCGCAGGCTCGATTCCGACTTGTCGACCTTGTTGATGAAGATGATGCGCGGCAGATCGATCTCGTCGAGCTGCTTGAGGATCAGCTGCAGGGCTGGCGCCTTCTTGTCGTCGGCCTCGCAGACGACGATGGCGGCATCGCAGCCAACAGGGCCGCGCGCGCGTCCTGCGCGAATTCGATGGAGCCGGGGCAGTCGATGAAGGTGTAGCTGTCACCCAGGAACGTCGTGGTGGCGGCATTGAGTTCGACGCTCATGCCATGGGCGCGGGCTTCGGGCGCCGCATCGCCAATCGTGGATTTTTCGGAGACCCGGCCCTGGCGCGGCACGGCGCCGGTGCGGAACAGAAGGGCTTCGAGAAGTGTGGTCTTGCCGCTGAGATAGAATTTCCCAGTGCGATGCACCGGGAGCCCGGCGATCTTCTGCCGCTGTTCGAGTCCATGGCCAATCCTCCTTTGACTGCTGTTGCCGCGTCGAAGGACCGCCCTTCTTTCTCTGTGGATGAACACGCCGGGGCGGTTCACGGCGTCAAGCTTGACTCCGTTTACAGGGGTCGCATCCAGCGAAATCGGGAAAGCCCTGCAGCCAAAGGAAAAGGCCGCGACGAGCGCGCGGCCTTCCCGACGCAGGACAATGACGGACCGGTTACTTCACGCGCTCGAGGTTCAGGCTGGCGATGCCGGCCGCCACGTTGAAGGCCGGTCTGAGCCTGGAGACTGAGGGCTGAAGGTTGATCGACTTGCGGAAGCCGCCGATCAGCACGTTGGCGCCAAGACCCACGGCGATCGTCGCTTCGGCAGACGCGCCCGTGTAGAGGCCCTTCAGCGAACCGGGCTTCAGGCGACCTGGTGCGAAGACGGCCCAGGCAATCGAGCTCTGGTTGGTGATGCCGATGTCGACGCCGAGCTTGCCGATACGGCCCACATATCTTTCCTTGCGGCCGTTGTTGTTCTTGAACACACAGGCAACGGCCTTCGATGAACCGATGATCCAGCCCACGCCGCTATCGACCCGGCAGGTCCGAGGATGCCGACCTTGATGCCGGCTCTTCCGCGGCTGGTCGGCGTCGGCCGCGAGCGCCGGCAGCGTCAAAGGCTGATGATGGCAGCGAGAGCGGCGGCGATGGTTTCTTCATAGTGGGGTGTTCCTTTCAATCACGACTGCCGTTATAGCCCCGAATGTATCGGGAATTGGACTGGCCCCCGCCGGGTCGCGGAAAATGTGATGCCCGAATGATTCCCCCTGGAGAGACCAGCTCCGCGCCATAGTCATGGCGGCCAAAGGCCAGCCTGAAGCCCTCCGTGCCGTAAGGTCTTTGAAGCTTCCGCAGGGCGCGATCGGCGCCGGCTACGTCGGGCCGCAGTGGCCGAGACAGTCTGTCGGGCCAAGGAACTCTGAGGTCGACGACATCGACGTGATCTATTTCGATCCCGCAACCGCTGGCCCAGGGCCGATGAGATGCAGGAGGCGCGGCTCCGCGAATTGTTCCGCAGCTGAACTGGAGCGTTCGCAACCAGGCCCGTATGCACCGGAGAAACGGCGACCGCCCCTATACCTCGGTGGAGGATGCCATGCGTCACTGGCTGGAGACTCCCCACCTGCGTGGCGGTCTCGCTCGACGCGGCTGGCCATCTCCACGTCATCGCGCCCTATGGGCTGGATGACCTCTTCGGCATGCGCATCAGGCCGACGCCTCGCTGAGCGCAGGCGAAGGCGGCCTATCTCGGCCGCCTCCAGGCCAAATCCTGGTGTTCCAGCTGGCCGGGCGTCACGGTTCTCGACGAATGACCGCCCTCAGGCGCGGCCCATGAAGTCGCGCTTGCCCCAGCTCGAAGCCATTGTGCCGCAGGATGTTGTAGGCCGTCGTCAGGTGAAAATAGAAGTTCGGCACGGCGTATCCATGAAGTACTCACCGCCCGAAAAACTCATGTCGTTGCCAGCAACCTTGATGGTGACGGTGCGGGTCGCGGCATCGGCGAACTGCTCCTTGCGCGGCGTGCCCAGGAAGTCGATAGTGGCAGCGATACGCGCCTGAAGGTCGGCAAAGCTCTTCTCCTCGTCCGGGAAGCTCGGCACGGGGATGCCGGCCAACCTGGCGCCCGCGCCCTTTGCGAAGTCGGTAACCAGCTGGACCTGGCGGGTGAAGTTGAACATGTCGGAAAAGGAGTCTCGCCTGCAGGATCGCATCGAAACCGATCTTGCGGGCCTGGCAATGCGCCTCGGCCTTCTTGAGAATGGCCGAAAGGCCCCTTCAGGAATGCGTGAGGACCGGAACCGAAGCTCGTACATCATTGGTGTTTTCCTTATCTGAGATTGCCGCAGAAGCGCTGGATGCGCTTGCAGGCGTCCTCCAGCACGTCCGTGCCGGTGGCATAGGAAATGCGGAAGAAGGGCGACATGCCGAAGGCCGCGCCATGCACCGCGGCCACGCCCTCGGCAGCCAGCAGCTCGGTGACGAAATCCTCGTCGGTCCTGATGACGTTGCCGGACAGGGCCGTCCTGCCGATGGTGCCGGCGCAGGACGGATAGACATAGAAGGCGCCTTCCGGCGTCGGGCAGAAGTTCCCCTGGCCTGGTTCAGCATCGACACCACCAGGTCACGGCGTTCCTTGAACACCTTGTTGTTGGCTGCGATGAAATCCTGCGGACCGTTGAGCGCCTCGACTGCCGCCCATTGGGCGATGGACGACGGATTTGAAGTGGACTGCGACTGCAGCTTGGACATGGCCTTGATCAGCACTTCCGGCCCCGCGCCATAGCCGATGCGCCAGCCGGTCATGCAATAGGACTTGGACACGCCGTTCATGGTGAGCGTGCGGTCGTAGAGGCCAGGCTCGATCTGGGCCGGCGTGGTGAATTGGAAGTCGTCGTAGACGAGGTGCTCGTACATGTCGTCGGTCAGCAGCCAGACATGCTTGTGCTTCATCAGGACATCGGTGACGGCTTTCGGTTCGGCGCGGGAATAGAGCAGCGCCCGACGGGTTCGACGGCGAGTTGAGGATCAGCCACTTGGTCTTGGGGTGATGGCCCTCGAGATCGGCGGCCTGAAGCTTGAAGCCATGCTCCAGCTTGCGGTCAACGAACACCGGCGTGCCGCCCGCCAGCATGACGATGTCGGGATAGCTCACCCAATAGGGCGCCGGCACGATCACCTCGTCGCCAGGGTTCACCGTGACATCAGCGCATTGAACAGCACCTGCTTGCCGCCCGTACCAACCGAGACCTGCGACGGCGTGTGGTCGAGACCGTTCTCGCGCTTGAACTTGGCGCAGATCGCCTTCTTGAGTTCCGGAATACCGTCGACCGGCGTGTACTTGCAGGTCTTGCCGTCGCGGATCGCCTTGATGGCGGCCTCCTTGATGTTGCCTGGCGTGTCGAAATCCGGTTCGCCGGCCGCCAGCCCGATCACGTCGCGGCCCTCGGCCTTGAGCGCCATGGCCTTGTTGGAAATGGCAATGGTGGCGGATGGCTGGATGCGGTTGAGCGCGTCGGAGATGAAGCCCATGGCAGGAAACCTTTCAGCCGCGCCTGTCTGGGCCGCCGCAACCCGCGGCAGCCACAATCCGCCGCATCTCCCTGCCGTTCCGGGAATGTGGCAAGCTCGGTTCATGTCCTTGCCGTTTCTCATCGCCGGCGGCGGCATCGCAGCCTCGCCGCGGCCCTGGGTCTCGCCCAGGCGGGGCTGGCCTGCCGGCTGTTCGAACAGGCTGCCGCCTTCGAGGAGGTGGGCGCAGGCCTGCAGATGTCGCCCAACGGGGTTCGCGCACTCCAGGCCCTGGGAGCCTGGGATGCCGTTGAACCGCACTGCGTGATCCCGACCGAGATCCATGTGCGGGATGCGCGCTCCGGCCGGGTCCTGCAGCGGATCGGCTGGGCGAAGAGCTTCGAGATCGCCTTTGGCGCGCCCTACCGTGTCGGCCATCGCGCCGATCTGCTGGCGAGGCCTTGTCGCCGCGGCCTCTGCGGAAACGCGGATCGAACTCAATGCTGGCTGGAGGGCCGAGGGCGCGCAATCGCACGGCACTGGCGCGACGCTGGCAGCCGGCACCGCGCACGGCGCCGCGGCGATCTGCGCCGATGGCATCCGCTCGGCCTCCGCAACGGGATCTGCGCGGGCGTGTCACCGACCCACCGCGGGCATGCCATCTATCGCGGCCTGATCCCGCTTTGGCAGCCGTGCCCCAGGATATCGAGAGCCGCTGCGTCACGGCTCTGGCTCTATCGGGCGGCCATGTGGTGCACGGTAAGCGGCTGGCGCAGTTTCAACGTCGTGGCCGCCATCGATTCTGCAACCGCACCGGCTGACTGGCGGCGCCCCTTCCGACGGCGCCGACCTTCGCCACGCCTTCCGCGATGCGGACGAGGCGCTCCAGGACCTGTTGGCCCGGCCGGACTCCTGGATCGCCTGGCAGGGCAGCGACCTGCCCGAGCTGCCGCGATGGCATGCAGGCAATCTCGTGCTCACGGGCGATGCAGCCCATGCGACCCTGCCCTATCTGGCCCAGGGCGCGGTGATGGCGCTGGAAGATGCCGTGGTCCTGGCGCGCGAGCTTGGCAGCGTCGGATCGCCTCCGGAGGCCTTCGCACGCTACGAGGCCGACCGCCGTCCCCGGACTGCGCGCGCATCCAGTCCGAATCCCGGAAGATGGGCCGCATCTATCATGCCGGCGCGGGAACATCCCTGCTCCGCAATGCGGCGCTCGCGCTGCTTGGGCCGGATGCCGCGCTGAGACGCAATCGCTGGATCTACGACTGGACGCCGTGAGGGTTCGATGCCGCATCCGTGATTTCGGTCAGCCGTCGGCGCGTGCTAGTCTCCGTAACCGGATCACACGGAGGACTTCATTATGGTCAGGACCATCCCGCTCTGCATCGCCGGGCTTCTCGCCCTTTCCGCACCAGCCTTTGCCGCCGGAGGTGGCGACCCAGCGGATCCTCGCGCCTGCCTCGCGCTGACTGCAAGAGCGGCGGGGTCTGGAACAATGCCCAGAAGAAATGCGTCAAGGCACAGTCCGGCGTCCTGCCGGACGAGGATCTCTACCAGCAGGGCCGCGCCCTGGCGAAGGCCGCTACGACTGGGCCCTCCAGGTGCTCGCAGCAATCCGCAACCCGAGACGACCCTCGGGTGCTGAACTACACGGGCTACAGCCACCGCAAGGCGGGACGGCTCGACGTCGGCATCACCTTCTACCGGAAGGCCCTGACCATCGATCCCAACTTCGTGCTGGCGCGCAGATGTCTCGGCGAAGGCTACGTCGCGGCCGGGCGCGTCGACCTCATGGTCGAGCTGAAGGAAATCGGTACGCGCTGCGGCTGGCCTGCGAGGAATACGGGATCTCGCCGCCGCCGCGCAACGGCCAACTGACGGAACATCAGACCGGGGGCACCAGCCATGCCACGGTCGATTTCCCCCAGCTGCCCAGGCCGAGCCGCCCGGCCAGCGCCGCTGCAGCCGGCGTGAGCTCGGTCTCGAGCCTGCCAGGGCGTGTTGACGATGATCAGCCCGGACCCGGCAAGGCCGCCGCCGGCGAGGGCTTCGCGGACGCGCAATTCAACCTGCAGCGTCGCCGGGATGCGCAGGTCCGCGCCATGGCGAGCAGCGCCGGCCCGTGTCGTCGGACTTGAGCGGATACCACAGGAGGAACACGCCCGTGGCAAAACGGCGAAGTCCGTCGCGCAACATGCTCGGCAGCACCGGCGCGCTTCGTCCTTGGCTTCGTAGAGGGCGGATCGATCAGGATCAGACCGCGGCGTTCGGCAGGCAGCAGGCTGCCCGGATGCAGGCCAGCGCGTCGACCTTCGTCACCGTCACCCGCGGATCGGCGTCGTAGCGCTCCGCGAGCCGGGCATGGTCATCCGGATGAAGTTCGTTGGCGACAAGGCGATCCGGCGCGCAAGGCCGCAGCACCAGTTCCGGCGATCCGGGATATCGCACGAAGCCCCCGTGCGGGTTGAGCGCGGCGATGACGGCGCGATACGGTGCGAAGGTCTTCGATCTCGGGCGCGAAGGGCGGTCCCATCTTGCCGATGCCGCCTTCCCATTCGCCGGTCTTTCCGGCTTCGATGCCGTGCGGGTCATAGGATATGCCGGCGTGAGCGTCGATCACCCGGACCGGCTTCGGCTTGCGCTGCAGGTGGACCAGGGTCGAGGTAAGCACGATGTGCTTCAGCACATCGGCATGGTTGCCGGCATGATAGGCGTGACGGTAGTTCACCCGCGGAACACGAAGAAGGCACCGGCGGCAATCCAGCCGAAGCCGATGAGATGATTGACGGTGATGGCCTGCTTGAGGAACACGACGGAAAACACCGCGAAGACCGTGAAGGTGATCACTTCCTGGATGGTCTTGAGCTCGGCCGCCGAATAGACCTGGTAGCCGATCCGGTTCGCGGGCACCGCCGGCCAGTATTCGAAGAACGCGATGCCCCAGCTCACCATGACGGCAATCCACAATGGCCTGTTGGTGTAGTTCAGGTGGCCGCCGCAGGCAAGGTCATGAAGACGTTCGACGCCACCAGCATGAGGATCGGAAGAACATAGGCCGAGGTCAGGCTGCTCATGAAATGATTCCAGAATACGTCATCGCGGGTGATTGGACGTCCACGCGGATGACGTCAAGCCTCGCCCGTCGTCGCGAGCCGACGCGCCTAGAACAGCTGCACCGAGAAAGGATCGATCATGGTGCCATCCTGACCGAGATTGACGTAGAGCACCCGGTCGGGATGGTCGGCGTGGGTCATGAAGAAGCCGATGGAATCCACGGCGTAACCCGTCTGGCCGCAGGGCAGTTCGGGCACCTCGTCCTTCGGCAGCGCCTCGAAGGCCGCCTTGACCTTGCCGACCGGCATGACCTGCCACATGGTCCAGCCCGGCGCGCCCTGCTCCTCGCTCTTCATGAAGACGCAGTCCGGCGAGTCGAGCACCAGCCGCGCCTCTTCAGGTCGGGCAGCAGGGCATCGGAGTCCCTTCGCGGGATCGACGCGGAAATGCCGCAGAACGGGATAGAGCTCGCCGTTGTCGACATGCAGGCCGAAGAAGTCCTGCATCTTGTCATGAGCCACGTTCCAGCGGCCGTTGTCGAACGTGCAGTCTTCGGTCCACAAGCCCGACACCCGCTCCCGTCTGCCAGCTCCAGCTGCACAGCTTCTGGTCGGTGGCATAGAAGGGCCGTGATGGCTGGCCGGCCACGGTCTCGCCCGAAGCCCGCACCGCCACTGCATTGCGGGAACACAGATGTCGTTTCCCTCGATGCGCGCCACATCGGCAAGTTTCGGATCTGCCGGATCAAGCCCTGCCTCCCCGCCGAAGAAACAGGCCTTGTCGCCGTCAAGCCCGCTCCAGGACCACGGCATCGTAATCGGCATGTGGCAGATGCTGCCGTGAAGGCGTCGCTGAAGCGGATGTTGACCTGGCGGCCGAGGGCCGATGTGAAGTAGACGGCCGGGTCGTCGAAGGACAGGAAGACGTCGGACGCTGCCAGGGCGGGAACCGCGCTGGCAGTCAACAGCAGGATCGCGGCGGTGTGTTTCATGCGCCAAGCTCATGCCAGACTTCACGCGGCTTGGCTATCGGGAAGGCGAAGGCCGATCTAAAGACAATGATGACCCAGAAATCCGCCAGGCTGCCACCCGCCCTGCAATCCTGGTGATCCATGTCGATGCCGTGCAAGCCCGGATCGCTGCTTGTGGACACGTTGCGGCAAGGCTATCCCGTTCGGTCTTCGGGTGCATGACGGCGACCGTCTGCTGGCCCCGGCAGCCGGCCTACGAGAATTGCGCCGCAGGGCGCTGTCCGGCATCATGACTGGTGGCCCAAATTCGCCCGTTTTCGAGGCTTTGCTTGTGTAAAATCCCGGACTGCTTTAGCCCAGGAATCGAAAGATCTGCTAGAGTTGACCCTTGGGGAATTAAGAAGGAGTTTCCTGCCGATGAAGCTGTCCAAGAGCGGTCAAGCCGCCTTGCCGCACTGTCGATCGTGGCGCTGGCGCTGACCGCCTGCGCCAGCGGCAGCTCGACCAACGTGGCAAGCAGTACACCAGGTCAGGGTCTCTCCGCGTCCGGGGATCCGCAACATCCTGGCCGGCAAGAGCTGGAAGTTCCGCGGCCCCAACAATGCCGGCACCACGCTCTATGCCGAGGACGGCACCTCGCTGGTCGAAGTCGACGGCAAGGGCACCGCGCGCGGCAAGTGGATGACCAAGGACGGCCAGCTCTGCGAGAGCTTCGATCCTGCGCCAGTACCCTGCCCGGCGGCGTCCCCATGAGCTGCTATCCCTTCTCCGGCAGTGGCGGCGTGTACCAGGCTGGCAAAGGCAACCTTCACCTGATGCGCATCGACCGGCTCCGCCCAACGCCACATTTACGCCACAGGTCATCCAAACTCTTGCCAGTTGAGCGCTGCATGCCTCGGTCTTCATGACGAAACGGGATGGTAGGATGACCGCGGCATCTACCTCGACCTGTTGCTTGCAGGAGTCGCGTTGCTGGGGTCCGGCATGGCCACCCGGGCCGGGCCGCATCGCTCTATGGCGGCGACGATCAGGAGTATTTCAATCCCGACCTGTTGCCGCCGGCGGGGTCGGAGATCGACTATCCGATCGAACCGGTGAACCCTGGCGCATCCGCAAGAAGTACCGCCGCACTGTGGTGGAGTTCAATGGCGATGCTGCCGTTGGCATGATCTTCGTCGATCCCGACAACCGCTATCTCTATCACGTCATCGGCCCTGGCCAGGCGACGCGCTATGGCGTCGGCGTCGGCCGGCAGGGCTTCGAATGGTCGGGCGATGCCGTGATCGGCAAGAAGCGGCGCTGGCCGCGCTGGGTGCCGCCGCGCACCATGGTCGACCGTGACCCCAATGCGCTGCGCTGGGTCAACGGCCAGCCGGGCGGACCCCGACAATCCCCTGGGCGCGCGCGCGATGTATCTCTTCGCCAATGGCGTTAATCCTCTCTATCGGATTCACGGCACCAACGATCCCTCCTCGATCGGCAAGGCCATGTCCTCCGGGCTGCATCCGCATGCTCAACGAGGACGTCGCGCATCTCTACGATCAGGTCGAGATCGGCGGTGAAGGTGCTGCCCTCGCACGGCGCGTGATGGCGCGGGCGCAAGCCATCACCACCATCGGATTCGATGCCGACGACACGCTGGCAGAACGAGACCCTTCTTCCGCATCACCGAGCGCCGCTTCACCGCCCTGCTCGAGAACCATGGCGAGCATGACGCCATCGCCGCGCCTGCTGGAGGCCGAACGCCGCAACCTGGGTTTCTACGGCTATGGCATCAAGGGCTTCACCCTGTCCATGATCGAGACGGCCATCGAAGTGACGGATGGCAAGGCGCCGGCCAGCGTCATCGCCGAGATCCTCGCCTTCGGCCGCGAGATGTTGCGCCATCCGGTGGAGACCCTGCCCCAAGCGCGCGAGACGCTGGAAGTGCTGTCTGATCAGTATCGCATCGTACTGGTCACGAAGGGTGATCTCTTCGATCAGGAGCGCAAGCTGGCTGCCTCGGGCCTCGGCGATTTCTTCGACGGCGTCGAGATCGTCAGCGAGAAGACGCCCGAGGTCGCTGCCGGGGTGTTCAGCCGGCACGGCGACGGGCCCGAACGGGCGATGATGATTGGCAACTCGCTCAAGTCGGACGTGGTGCCGGCCCTGGCCGCCGGAAGCTGGGGCGTCTACGTGCCGCATGACCTCACCTGGGTACTGGAACACGTCGAGCCGCCCGATTCCAGCCCCCGCTATCGACGGCTGGAACATCTCGGCCAGGTCTATCCACTGCTCCAGGCAAATCGCTTGATGACAGCGCAAGCTGTGGCACACGCCCCTCCGGGGCCGGGAACCGTGCATGAACATTCGCCGCAAGAACGTGTACTGGTGCGATCGCGCTGGCGGCCTGCACCAGCGGATCCAACAATGGCGTGGGGTCATCAGCGGCGGACAGTCCGGCTCGGGCAAGCCGCAGCCCCAGGCGATCCGGAACTTCACCGGCGCCGAGATCTATGCGGCCATCGTCGGCAAGACCTTCCAGTACACCCGCTCCGACGGCAACGGCTTTGTCGCCTACAACGCCGATGGAACCTTCGAATTCCAGGATGACTATGGCGCCGGCAAGAGCCGCTGGGTGGTGAACGGCAACCAGTTCTGCGAGACCTTCGGCGCCAACGCTCGGACAGCCCGACTTCGACGACTTCAAGAACACGGGCGTGCCTGTTCGCCGCCCAGTCCGCCTCGTCGAGATGAACCACAACCCGCCCGTCACCGGCGGGAAGAAGGCAACCTCGCGTGCCGAAGTGGAGGCATCAGGCCTTGAATGCTGCTGGTCGATGGCGACGCGGATCGTGCGGCGGTCGGCAAAGACGGCGGCGAGGCCAGGATCGCGCGCCGCCAGGAAGTCCATCAGCGCGTCCGCCGTCGCCACGTCGGCCGGAACGTCGACCTCTTCGGTGCTGCGGCCTGCCAGCTGCCGCAATCGTGCGAAATAGAGGATCTTCATCTCGCCTCAGTCGACCACGTGCCGCAGGCCGGCGCGGAAGTAGTCGTACCCCGTGTACAGGGTGAGTGCCGCCGATCCAGAGCAGGGCAATGCCGAATTCGGTCAGATAGGGAATGATGGTGTCACCTGGTCCCGCGATCAGGACCCCGATCGCCACAAGCTACCGTGGTCTTCCCACTTCGCAATCTTGGTGACGGGAACCGAGACCTGCAGCTCGCCCAGATACTCGCGAAGTCCCGAGACAAGCACTTCGCGCGACAGGATGATGATGGCAGCCCACATATGCCCGCCATAGAGGATCGGCGAACCGGCAAGCACCAGCAGTACCACCGCCACGAGCACCTTGTCGGCAATGGGATCGGCATGCGGCCCAGCGAGGACTGCTGCTGCCGCGCAGGCGAGGTAGCCATCGAAGAAATCGGAAATGGCCGCGGCGACGAGATCGCCAGCGCGATCCAGCGCGCGGCATAGGTGTCCCACATGAGCAGGCCCGCCACCAGAGGCACGGCCACGATGCGGCCATAGGTGAGGATGTTCGGCAGGTTCCACACCTTGGAGACGGCGACGGGCTTCGGTAGGGTCGGTCTGGCTCATGGTTGGCGTCATTGTGCACCGTCATGGAAGTGGTCGTAAATAGCGCAGGTGAAAGCGCCGTGCTGACCCCCTCCACCGCCGCCAGGTCGGTGACGCTGGCCCAGGCCACCGCCTTGGCCGAGCCGAAGCTCTGCAGCAGCGCCTTCTTGCGGGTGGGGCCGATGCCGGCGATCTCGTCCAGGGGATTGACGCCGATCGCCTTGCTGCGCCGCGCCCGGTGGCTGCCGATGGCAAAGCGGTGGGCTTCGTCCCTGAGCCGCTGGATGTAGTAGAGCACGGGATCGCGCGCCTCCAGCATGAAGGACGGCTGGCCGGTGATGTAGAAATGCTCGCGGCCGGCGTCGCGGTCCGGCCCCTTGGCCACGCCGGCCACCGGCAGGTCGGACAGGCCGATGTCGTCGAGTACCGCCTTGGCCGCCGAGAGCTGGCCCTGCCCGCCATCGATCAGCACCAGGTCGGGCCACTGGGCCGCCTCGCCCGGAACGGACTCGCCATCGCGCTCACCCTGCTCCTTCATGAGCCGGGTGAAGCGGCGGGTCAGAACCTCGCGCATCATGGCAAAGTCATCGGCCGTTGCATCCTCGCTGCGAATGTTGAACTTGCGATATTGCGGTTTCATGAGGCCGTCCGGGCCGGCCACGATCATGGCGCCCACGGCGTTGCTTCCCTGGATGTGGGAGTTGTCATAGACCTCGATCCGCCGCGGCGGCTCGGCCAGCCTGAACACCCGGGCCACCCCCTCCAGCAACCTGGCCTGGGAGGAGGATTCGGCCATTTTCCGGCCCAGCGCCTCGCGTGCATTGGTGACGGCGTGTTCGACCAGAAGGCGTTTCTCGCCGCGCTGCGGGACCGCAACCTCCACCCTGTGGCCGGCGTGGGTTGACAGCGCCTCTTCGAGCAGGAGCCTCTCCTCGATGTCATGGGACAGGAGAATCAGCCCGGGAACCGGCTTGTCGTCATAGAACTGCGCCAGGAAGGCACCCAGCACCTCGCTGGCCTCCGCGGCGCGGTCGGCCTTGGGATAGTAGGCGCGATTGCCCCAGTTCTGGCCCGACCGGAAGAAGAAGACCTGGATCGAGGTCTGCCCGCCCTCCTGGAACAGGCCGAATACGTCGGCCTCCTCCACCGTCTGCGGATTGATGCCCTGCTGGGCGGTGACGAAGCTCATGGCCTGGATGCGGTCGCGGATGCGCGCCGCCTGCTCGAAGTCGAGCCGTTCGGCAGCCTCTTCCATCAGTCGCGCCAGTTCGGCCTTCACCGCCTGGCTCTTGCCGCCGAGGAACGACTCGGCCTCGGCCACCAGCGCCTCGTAGGATTGCACGTCGATATAGCCCACGCAGGGAGCTGCGCAGCGCTTGATCTGGTAAAGGAGGCAGGGACGCGTCCGGTTGGCATAGACGCTGTCGGTGCAGGACCGCAGCAGGAAGGCCTTCTGCAGCGTGTTGATGGCGCGGTTCACGGCACCCGCCGACGCGAAGGGGCCGTAGTAGTTGCCCTTGCGGTTGCGCGCACCGCGATGCTTGGCCAGCTGCGCCACGGCATGGTCGCGGGCGATGAGGATATAGGGAAACGACTTGTCGTCGCGCAGCACCACGTTGAAGCGCGGCTTCAGCTTCTTGATGAGGTTGGCTTCCAGCAGCAGCGCCTCCGCCTCGGTTGCCGTGGTGACGAACTCCATGTGCCGGGTCAGTGCGATCATTGCCGCAATGCGGCTGGTGTGATTGCCGAAGCGCGTGTAGTTCGATACCCGGTTCCTCAGGTTGCGCGCCTTGCCGACGTAGATGACGTCGCCCTTGCCATCGTACATGCGGTAGACCCCCGGCTTGCCGGGCAGCCGGGTGACGAAGTCATGGATGATCTCGGGGCCGGACGGGGGCCGCTCGCTCTCGCTCATGCCCCTAGATAGGATGGGCCGGCGGCGATCCGCAACGGCTCGGACCGAGGCTGCTGCCAGGCCTCGCCGGGGCCTTCCCGGGCCGGGGATTATTCCCGGGCCAGACGGTCCCGATCGGCGTCCTCCACCCCGAAGAGATCTGGCAGAAGGAGTCCGGCTCCGCAGTCGTCATAACTTTCAAGGATCTGCTGGCGGACCTCGTCCGTCCGGTAGGACTCCGGCAGGCTGGCGAGAACCTTCGCCACGTGGATCTGCCGGAACATTTCGAACAGGCCGGGATTGAGGATGTCGCGCGGGCGCAGCAGATCGGCCTTCTTCTGGCCGCGCCGATAGATGCTCTTGCCTTCCTTGATCGTCTCCACGACCTGGATCTGGTCGAGCGTCTCGGGGTCGATTGCGGTTGGATCAGCCGAAAGGATCACGAAATCGGCAAGCTTGCCGGGCGCGATCGATCCCTTCGCCCCGTCCTCGAAGCACTGATAGGCCGGCCAGATGGTCATGGCCTTGAGGGCCGTCATCACATCGACACGCTGGGTCGGGCCGATGATGTCGCCGGACCGCGAACGGCGTGTGACCGTGGCGTCGAGTGTCCGCATGGTGTCCGGGAACGCCACCGGCGCGTCGGTGTGGGTCGAGAACCGGGACCGCCGCTTGAGATACCATCCGGTTGGCGAGATGTTGTCGGCATTTGCGGGGCCTACCGTGTGGTCGCGGTGCCAATCGCCCCAGTAGAAGGTATGCATGGGGAAGAGCGACGGAAAGACCCCCAGGTCCACGAAGGACTCGACCTGATCCTCGCGTTCGAACTGGCCATGGATGAGCACCGGGCGCCGGTCGGCCGCGCCATGCTTGGCGACTGCCCCGCGAAGTGCCGCGATCAGCAGATCGCTGGCGGCCTCGCCATTCGAGTGGACCAGGATCTGCACGTCGTTGGCAAAGGCCCAGTCGACCGCTTCGAATACCTGCTCGCGTGTGACCGACGGATAGCCCACATAATCCGGCGGGAAGTTGCCCACCGGTGCGTAGTAGGGACGGTCGCGCCAGGCGGTGAAGCCCTGCGGCGAACCGTCGATGGTCAGCTTCACGCCGCCCACGCGGAAGCCACGGTCATAGTCACGGCTCGCCGCCGTCTTGATGTAGGTGCGGTCGTTGAGGAAGTCGGGATAGGCAACCACGTCGATCTTGATCCGGCCATCGGCCGCCACGGCCTTGAGGACGGCATCGATGGACTTGCTGGAACGGCCTTCCTGAGCTGTCGTGTAGCCGTAGGAGGCCCAGAGTTCGGATCCCGCGACGGCCAGGATCTCCATTCCCCGCGGCCCGACATTGCGGAAGATCTTCGGGATCGCGCCGAACCAGGCGCTTTCCTCGATCACGCCATTGGGTTCCTTGCCATCCGCGCCGCGCTGGATCACGCCACCCGGCGGATCCGGCGTCTCCGCGGTATAGCCGATGATCTCGAGCAACTTGGAATTGCCGGCAGCGATGTGGCCCGACTGATGGACGATGAGGACCGGAATGTCCTTGGAAACGGCATCGAGTTCGTCCTTGCTGGGCGGGCGGAGTTCCCTGAGCTGGGACTGGTCGTAGCCAAAGCCGAGGATGAGATTGGCGCCCTGCACTATTTCCTTGTTGGCCTCGGCCCAGTCGCGCAACGTCTTCTGAAGGCTGGCGACGTCGAGCACCTCTCCGTCCGGCGGCGACAGAAGATTGGCGCTCATGGCCTGCAGGCCGCCCATCATCACATGGCCATGCGGGTCCACGAAGCCGGGGATCAACGTCTGTCCCTGAAGATCGATCACGCGGGTTGACGACCCCTTGTGCTTCTCCACCTCCGTCTTGGAACCGACGGCCAGGATGCGGCCAGCGCGAACCGCGACCGCCTCGGCGCGCGGTGCGCCATCGTCCATGGTCAGCACGGGACCGCCCAGATAAATTGTCTCTGCCTCGTCAGCGGCGCTGGCCGTGGCAGGAAGCGCAATCAGTCCGGCCGCTGCCCCCAGCAGCTGGCGGCGATTCAAGGAAAGAAACATGGCAAACGGCCTTCATTGCATGGAACGAACCGAACCCTAGCCAACCGGCACGCAACCAGTCAAATCGGACAAAGGTCTTGCCCGATGTGTCGCGCCGACTGGGATGGTGGAGTCAGCTACCGCACCCGCTCGATTTCCACGCCGACGCTGCGGGCATTGGGGATGATGTCGGGTTTTTCCACCCGCACCCGCGCCGCCATGACCCGGCGGTCCTTCAGGCAGGCGGCCGCGATCTTCTCGCACAGGGTCTCGACGAGATTGATATGCCCCTCGGCGAGGATGGACTCGACCTTCTTGACCACGATCTCGTAGGACACGACGTGGCCGATGTCGTCGTCGTTCGGACCTTCGCCTTCCTGAACGGAGAGATCGATGTTCACGATGATGCGCTGGGGCTTCGCCTTCTCGGTGTCGTAGATTCCGATGCATGCCATGAGGTCGAGGTCGCGCACGAAGACATGCCGGAGACGTGCCCCCGCACTTGCCACGTGATGGCTGATCATCGGCCTCTTGTTCATTCATTCACCTCGACCACGTCCGGCGTCTGCCAGACCAGATGCTGACCGCCATCGAGCGCGATCATCTGGCCAGTCAACGCCGGCTGGGAGAGTATGAATTTCACGGCAGCCGAGATTTCCGCCGGCGACGTGCCACGGCCCAGAAGCGTCAGCCGCGACTGTTTGGCGAAGTCCTCCTCGTCCATCCGGGCCGATGGCAAGGCCGGGCCAGGACCGATGGCATTGACGCGGATGCGCGGCGCCAGGGCCTGGGCCAGCGTGCGGGTCGCCGTCCACAGGCCCGATTTCGACGTCGTATAGGAGAAAAACTTCGGATTGAGCTTCCACACGCGCTGGTCGACGATCGAGATGATGTTGCCGTCCGTGTCAGCGGGCAGCTGCCGGGCGAAGGCCTGGGACAGGAACACCGGTGCCCGCAGGTTGGTATCAAGGTGGGCCGCCCAGCTCGCCTGGGTGATGGTGCCGACCTCGTCCGGCTCGAAGAGCGAGGCATTGTTGATGAGGCAGGTCAGACCTCCCAGCCCAGCCGCCGCTTCCACGATGAGCCGGTCCGGCACGTCCGGATGCGAGAGGTCGCCGCGCACGATGACGGCCCTTCGGCCCATGTGGCGGATCTCGCCCGCCACGGTTTCGGCGTCCGCGAGCGAGGTGTTGCAGTGAACCGCCACGTCCCAGCCATCGGCCGCCAGGTCGAGCGCCAGCTTGCGCCCGATGCGCCGCGCGGCTCCTGTGACGAGGACGGACTTCATGCCTTGGGCATCAGGATGACGTAGTGCTTGCGCACCTTCTTCACCGTTTCCCACGTGCCCTTGAAGCCTGCGGGAATGATGAAGCCGTCGCCTTCCTTCACCCGCCAGGACTTGCCCTCTTCGTTGGTGAGGATGGCCTCGCCCGAGATGAAGTGGCAGAATTCCCACTCCTTGTAGTCGACCTTCACCTTGCCGGGCGTCGACTCCCAGATGCCGCAATAGAGCCGGTCATCCTCGCCGGTAAAATGATTCCAGGTCTTGGTCTCGTACTTGCCGCTGATGAGCTTGTCGGCATCAGGCTTCCCCGTGTCGACCGCGGGGGCTGTCTTGCCGGTCGTCTTCATCACCAGGATGTCTGCCATCTTCGTATCCTTCCTGTTCAAGTCTTCAGTCGTGCCAGCAGCGCGTCGCGGCCGGGCTTGAAGTCGCTGGCCACCCACCAGTCTTCCAGCGACCGAAGGGCTTCGCCCATCGCAGGGCCAGGCGCAAGTCCGGCGGCGATCAGGTCCTTGCCCGTCACCGGCAGTTCGGGAAGCGGCCAGCGGTCCGGCAGCTTCAGAAGTCGCCGCCAGGCGGGATCGTCCAGCGCGGCCCGGCTGCGGGCCCAGGCCAGATGCACCAGGTCGCGCCAGGCTTCGGCACCTGTCCGATACAACACCGCACGCTGTTCGCGCGGGCGCAGGGCGGGCGTGGGCAAAGAGAACGCGGCGAGCCGGTCGAGCCGCCGGCCTTGTGCATTGGACAGGCGCCAGCGCTCCTTCATGGCGGCTGGATCCGCAGCCAGCGCAGACAGGCGCAGCAGAGGGTCGGCCGGCAGCCGGCCAATCACGCGCCAGTCTTCGGCATGGTCCAGGAGTTGCTTCAGCACACCATGCCTGGCCATCAGCTTCAGTGTCGCCACCGCGCCTGGCGCGGCCAGGAGCTTGAACATCTCCTGGCGGATGCGTTCGGCCGACAAGGTCTGCAGCTTCCTGCGGTGGCGGATGCAGGCGGTGAGCCCGTCCCGATCTGGCGCGCCCTTGCCGAAGGCGGCATGAAAGCGGAAGAAGCGCAGGATACGCAGGTGGTCCTCGCCGATCCGCGCCGACGGCCGACCGACGAAGATGATCTTCTTTCTCAGCGCATCTCGATAACCATTTGTAAAATCGTAAATATTTCCGCTTTCGTCACAATAGAGCGCGTTCATCGTGAAATCCCGGCGCAGCGCGTCGGCCTGCCAGTCTCCGGTGAAGGCCACCTTGGCATGACGGCCGTCTGTCTCGACGTCGTGGCGCAGCGTGGTCACCTCGAAGGGCTGGTGTTCCGAGACCACCGTTACCGTGCCGTGATCGATCCCGGTCGGATGAACATGGAGGCCCGCGGCCTCGCAGGTCCGGGTCACGGCCTCCGGGGCGAGCGTCGTGGCAAGGTCGATGTCGGCCACTGGCAGGCCGAGGATGGCGTTGCGCACCGCGCCGCCCGCAATCCTTGCCTCGCCGCCGCCAGCGCGGATCGCTGCAATGACACGGCGGAGCGGCGCAGCCTTCAGCCAGGCGGCGCGGATGCGAGGCGGCAAAGTCTTGCTCATGCCTCACCATACATCAGCATGTAGAGATTGCGGATCATCCCCGCCGTGGCGCCCCAGATGTATCGGCCCTCATAGGGCATGGCATAATAGTGGCGCTGCCGCCCCTGCCATTCGCGCGAATGGGTGTGGTGATGCGCCGGATCCATCAGGAAGGCGAGCGGCACCTCGAAGACCTCGGCGACCTCGCCCGCATGCGGCGACACGGTGAAACCAGGGCGCAGCAATCCGACCACCGGTACAACGCGGTAGGACGTGCCAGTCAGATAGGTGTCGAGAAAGCCCAGCGGCTCCACGAATTGCCGGGCAATGCCGGTCTCTTCCTCGGTCTCGCGCAGCGCTGCCGCCACCGGGCCTTCGTCGCCATCGTCGATGCGGCCGCCGGGGAAGGCCACCTGACCGGCATGACGGCTCAGATGCGCAGTGCGCTGGGTCAGCAGCAGGCTCAGTCCACCGGGCCTTGCCACCACCGGCACCAGCACGGCCGCGGGGCGCGGCGTGGTTCCCGGCGCGATGATGCGGGCCTCCGGGTTCAGGTCGTCGTCGCTCCGGCGCGGCACCTCGGGCGGCGCCGGAAACAGCCGCGCGGCGCGGTTCCGGAACTCGTCTTCGTCGAAGCGGAAGTTCACGATGCGAGGCCGATCTCGGCTGCCGGCTTCATGCGGAAGAAGATCCCGGAGGACCACACGCCAAACCAGCCGCTTTCCACGCTGCCGGCCGCCGCCAGATCATAGAACAGCGCGCGCGAGACCAGTGCCTCGAGGTTGTCCCTGACCTTCACATAGGGCTTGAGCCCGCCGGTGCCCGGCTCGTCGGCAAAGCGCAGCGGGTGCGCGGCATCGACCGTGACCGTGTCGTCGACATTGGTCTCGAAGCGGATGACACGCAAAGGCCCCTCTCCGTCCACTGTCATGCGAATGGCGGTGAACGGCGCATCGTCGACCCTGATCCCGCATTTTTCCACGGGCGTGACGAGATAGTACCGTCCGTCCGCGTCGTGCCGGAGGACCGAGGCGAAGAGCTGGACCAGCGGCTTCCGCCCGATCGGCGAATTCATGTAGAACCAGGTGCCGTCGGCGGCGATCCGCATGTCGATGTCGCCGCAGAACGGCGGGTTCCACAGATGCACCGGCGCGGGCCCGCGGGGCCCCTTCGTCGCCTCGGCCAGGCCGCGCAGCGGGTTGGCTGCATCCCTTTGATCTGCGGTCGTCATTGCACCGTAAAACCTGTATGAGTGGTAATCAGAATCGCCTCTTTTAGGCCACTCTCGTTCACGAGGATGTCATTACCAGTAAACAATTGCCGCCGTCCAAGATCGGGGTGGCCCAACTATAGTGAGCGTCATGCCCAGCATCAATGAAGCAGACCGCCAGATCCTCGCCGATCTCGAAGCCATGGGCGAGCGCCTGGGAAAGGTGCGCGCCGCCATCGGCAAGGTCATCTTCGGCCAGGACGAGGTGGTGGAACAGGTGCTCATCGCCATCCTCGGCGGTGGCCATGGCCTTCTGGTGGGTGCCCCTGGCCTGGCCAAGACGAAGCTCGCCAATACGCTCGGCCGCGTCCTGGGGCTGGAGGAAAAGCGGGTGCAGTTCACGCCCGATCTCATGCCGGCCGACATTCTCGGATCCGAAGTGCTGGACGAGAGCGACAGCGGCCGGCGCCAGTTCCGCTTCGTGCCGGGACCGGTCTTCTGCCAGCTGATGATGGCCGACGAGATCAACCGGGCCAGTCCGCGCACCCAGTCGGCCCTGCTCCAGGCCATGCAGGAGCATCACGTCACGGTGGCCGGCGTGCGCCACGACCTGCCCCGGCCCTTCCACGTCCTGGCGACGCAGAACCCGATCGAACAGGAAGGCACCTATCCCCTGCCCGAGGCCCAGCTGGACCGCTTCCTCTTGCAGATCGACGTGCCCTACCCGTCGCTCGACGCCGAACGCCGCATGCTGTTCGCCACCACCGGGTCTGCCGAGGCCGAAGCCGAGAAGGTGCTGAGCACCACCGAGCTGATGAACGCCCAGCGCCTGACCCGGGTGATCCCGGTCGGCGAGCAGGTGGCCGATACGATTCTCAAGGTGGTCCGCGCGGCGCGTCCCGGTCCCGACGCGGACGACTTCATCAACAGGAACGTGGCCTGGGGCCCCTCGCCCCGTGCCAGCCAGGCGCTGATGCTGGGAGCCCGCGCCCGCGCCCTCCTGCAGGGTCGGCTCAGCCCCTCGCCCGAAGACGTGGCCGCCCTGCTCGAGCCGGTGTTCAAGCATCGCATGGCACTGAACTTCACGGCACGTGCCGATGGCCACACCATCCAGAGCACCATCGCCCGCCTCGCGCAGCTCATCGCCTGAGACGATGGCCCAGGCCGAAGCATTGACGCTCTCCGACCGCGCCGAGGCGGCGGGCCGGGTCTTGCCGCCGCTCTTGGTGGAAGCCGAACGGCTGGCGGCGACCGTGATCCTCGGCGACCACGGCCGCAGGCGCGCCGGGCCCGGCGAAAGCTTCTGGCAGTACCGTCCCTACAGTTTCGGCGACTCGACGCAGCGCATCGACTGGCACAAGTCGGCCCGCTCCGACCGGATCTTCATTCGCGAGAACGAGTGGGAGGCCGCCAATACGCTCTGGCTCTGGACATCGCCGCAAGAATCCATGACCTTCCGCTCGCATCTCTCCAAGACCACGAAGCGCGATCTCGCCGACCTCATGGCGCTGGCCGTTGGCGTGCTGGCACTGCGAGCCCACGAACGTGTGGGCGCCGTGGGAGCGCCGTCCGCGCCCGACCATGGGCGCAGCACGCTGGTGAAAATCGCGCAGTGGTTTCTCGACCGCCAGGGACCGGGCCTGCCGGCGTTCCAGCGCATGCCGCGGTTTTCCACGGCCCTGTTCCTTGGTGACTTCTTCGACTCGCCCGCGGCGATCGGATCGGCCATTGCGCCAATGGCCGAGGCGGGCGTTTCCGGACACCTGGTTCAGGTGGTGGATCCCGCGGAAGAGACACTGCCCTACGCCGGCCGTGTCGAGTTCCAGGAATTCGCCGGGCCGCTCAAGTTCGTGTCGAGCCGGACCGAGACGCTGCGCGGGGCCTACGCCGAGAAGCTTGCCGCGCATCGCGCCGCGTTGCGTGACCTCTGCCATGGCATTGGCTGGAGCTTCACCATCCACCGGACGGACGAGCCTGCCTCGCATCTGCTCTTTCTCCTGCACAACCTGATCGGCGGGGCCTGGAAGAGATGAGCTATCTGCAGGCGCTGACCTTCACCACGCCGCTCGCACTCTGGGCCCTGCTGCTGCTTCCGGTCATCTGGTGGCTGCTGCGCTTCACGCCGCCCCGGCCCGAGACGGTGCGCTTCCCGCCGCTGCGCCTGCTGCTTGATCTGGTGAATCGCGAGGAGCAACCCGACAAGACGCCATGGTGGCTGATGCTGCTGCGCCTGGCCATCGCCGCATTGGTCATCCTGGGCGTGTCGCATCCGCTCTATGCGCCGGGCCACATCGATGCCGCGAACCGCGACCCGCTCCTTCTGGTGGTCGACGACACCTGGGCCGCCGCAGGCGACTGGGACAAGCGCCTTGTCGTCCTCAACGAGATTCTCGAGGATGCCGGCCGCAATGACGCGGTGGTGACGCTCGCAACCGCGGCGCCGCGGCTGCGGCCCGTCGATCTCGAACCCGCTGCGGCAGACAAGGTCCAGCAACGGCTGGCGGCCCTGCAGCCGCAGGCGCTCGATGCCGACCGCGCAGGGCTTCTCGCCCGGCTCCGCAACCAATTCGGCAGCAGCGCAGCGCTGCGCGTCATCTGGATGAGCGACGGACTCGACGACGGGGCCGCCACCAGCTTTGCAGCGGGGTTGACGACACTGGCCAACGGCGGAGCAACCGTGGAGGCGATCCTGCCCGAGGCCTCGCGCCTGCCCCTTGCCTTGGCCGCGCCCGGCTTCGATGGCGGCCGCATCAGCGTGACGGCGTTGCGGGCCGATACGGCGCAGGCACTTGGCGCCCGCGCTATCGCCAGGGCAGGCAACGGCCGCGCCCTGAGCGAGGCGAACCTCATTTTCGCGGCCGGACAGGGCAAGGCGTCCAGCGTGATGGATCTTCCCGTCGAGCTGCGCAACGAGATCGCCCGCATCGACATCGAGAACCAGCGCAATGCCGCCGCGGTCTATCTGATGGACGACCGCTGGCGGCGGAAGACCATCGCGCTGCAATCGGGTGCCGCCTCCGAGAATGCCCAGCCGCTGCTGTCGCCGCTCTACTACGTCTCGCGGGCCCTGGAACCCTATGGCGACATGAGCGAGCCGGCTGATCCCGCCGCGCTCAAGGCCGCACTCGACCAGGGACTGTCCATGCTCGTGCTGGCCGATATCGGCGTATTGCCGGCCGAGACTGCGGCAGAGGTCCGCAAATGGGTCGAAGCCGGTGGCGTGCTGCTGCGCTTTGCCGGGCCGCGCCTTGCCGGCGCCCAGGATGACCTCGTGCCGGTCAAGCTGCGTGAAGGCGGACGGGCACTGGGCAGCGCGCTGAGCTGGGAAACGCCGCAGGCCATGCAACCCTTCCCGGAGACAAGCCCCTTCGCCGGACTTGCCGTCAACCCGGATGTGCGCGTCACCCGCCAGGTCCTGGCCGAACCGGATGCCGATCTTCCGGAGCGGGTCTGGGCCAATCTCGCCGATGGCACGCCGCTCGTCACCGCACGCCGCGAGGGCAAGGGCACCATCGTCCTGTTTCATGTGACCGCCAATGCCGACTGGTCGAACCTGCCGCTCACAGGCCTCTTCGTCGACATGCTGCGGCGGATCGTCGACCTGGCCCCCGCAGCCGGAAGCGGCACCACCGCGACTGCCGACGAGGCGAACGCGGCGGCCGGCTTCGCGCCGTTCCGCAGTCTCGACGGCTTCGGCAGCCTGACAGATCCACCGCCCGAGATCAGACCCATCCCGGCCACGCGGATCGATGAGGCGAAGGCCTCGCCCGCCACGCCCGCAGGTCTCTACCGCCGCGGCGGTCAGGAGCGCGCCGTCAACATCGCGCGCAGCGGCGACCGGCTGACGGCCATCACCGCACTGCCGCCCGGCGTTGCCATTCGATCGCTGGCCCCGCAGCCCGCCAAGCCCCTGGCGCCCTGGCTCTTCGCCGCCGCCGCAGTGCTGTTCCTGGCCGATTGCCTGGCCGCGCTCCTGCTGGGCGGCGGCATCAATCGGCTGCGGGCGCGGCGGGCGGCGGTGAGCCTGCTGGTCTTCGCGGTTCTGCTGCCAATGGCGCATGTGGCCCTGGCACAGGACGCGAAGGATGACTTCGCCATGCAGGCGGCGCTGCAGACCCGGCTTGCCTATGTGATCACCGGCGACGCAAGCATCGACCGGGTGAGCGAGGAAGGCCTCAAGGGACTGAACCTGATCCTGCGCGACCGGACTTCGGTCGATCCTGGCGATCCGGTCGGCATCAACATCGAGCGCGACGAGATCGTCTTCTTCCCGCTGCTCTATTGGCCGGTGCGCGCGGACGCCACGGTCCCGTCTGACGCAACGCTGGCCAAGATCGACACCTACATGAAGAATGGCGGCACCATCTTCTTCGACCTGCGCAACGACGGCACCAGTGTCGACGCCCTGACCGGCAGCACCACCGGTCCGGCCGAGGCCCTGCGCCGCATGCTGGCCAAGCTCGACATCCCGCCGCTCGAGCCCGTTCCGGAAAACCATGTGCTGACCCGCACCTTCTATCTCATGCAGGACTTCCCCGGACGCTATGCCGACGGCAAGCTCTGGGTGGAGCAGATGGATGCCCAGGACTCGACGAGCGGCGCCATCGACGGGGTCAGCTCGATCATCATCGGGTCCAACGACTATGCTTCGGCCTGGGCGCTGGATGCGAGCGGCGAACCGCTCTATGCCGTCATTCCGGGCATCGACCGGCAGCGCGAACTGGCCTTCCGGACCGGCGTGAACATCGTGATGTACGCGCTGACCGGAAATTACAAGGCTGACCAGGTGCACATTCCGGCCCTGCTCGAAAGGCTCGGTCAGTGACGGGCTGGAGCATCACCTTCGCCCCGGTGCTGGGATGGCCGCTTGTTGCGGTGCTGGCTGCCGCAGGCATCGCGATGATCGCCGTCATGGCCTATGCGCGGGCGCGCGGCTGGGTCTTGCGCTGCCTGGCCATGGCCCTTCTGCTGCTGGCGCTGGCCAACCCTTCCGTACGCAACGAACAGCGCGAACCGCTGAGCGACATCGCGGTGGCGGTGATCGACCGGTCGCTCAGCCAGCAGGGCGGACAACGCCCTGCGCAGACGGCCGATGCGGAGGCAGCCCTGCGCGCCGCGGCCCAGCGGCTTGGAAACACCGAACTGCGCGTCGTCGAGGTCCGGTCCGGACTGGGAACTGGTGATGACGGTACGCTGGCCTTCGAGGCACTGAACCGCGCGCTTTCCGACATTCCGCCGGAACGATTCGCCGGCGCCATCATGGTGACCGACGGCCAGATCCACGACGCTCCGGCACAGCCCGGCGCCAGCGGAGTCACCGCCCCCCTGCATGGCCTTCTCACCGGCTCGCGCAGCGAACGCGACCGCAAGGTGGTGATCGAGCGCAGCCCGCGCTTCGGAATCGTGGGTGGCGAGCAGACCATCCAGTTCCGGGTGGACGACGTGAACGGCAGCACCGATCCGGTCGACGTGACGCTCCGCCTCGGCAGCGCGCCGCCACAGGTCATGACCGTGGTGCCCGGCACGTCGACCGAGGTGACGCTCACCGTCGACCACGGTGGCCAGAACATCGTCGAGATCAGCGTGCCGCCGGTCGAGGGCGAGATCTCGACGCAGAACAATCGGGCCATCAGTGTCATCGAAGGTATCCGTGACCGGCTGCGCGTGCTGCTGGTCTCGGGCGAACCGCATCCGGGCGAACGCACCTGGCGCAACCTGCTGAAGGCCGATGCTTCCGTCGATCTCGTCCATTTCACCATCCTTCGCCCGCCCGAGAAGCAGGATGGCACACCGGTCAAGGAGCTGGCGCTGATCGCCTTCCCCACCCGCGAACTCTTCGTCGACAAGCTGGACGAGTTCGACCTCGTGATCTTCGACCGGTATCGCCGGCAGGCCATCCTGCCCGCAGCCTATCTGGGCAATGTCGCCCGCTACGTGCAGGAGGGCGGTGCCGTCCTAATCTCCTCGGGCCCCGACTTCGCAAGCGAGGACGGTCTCTACGCAACGCCGCTGGCCGACGTCATCGCGGCCCCGCCTTCGGGCGAGATCATCGAGGGTCCCTTCACGCCCCAGCTCACCGAGGCTGGCCGCAAGCATCCGGTGACCCGCGGCCTGCCGCAGAGCGGCGGCGACAAGCCGAGCTGGGGACGCTGGTTCAGGCTGGTCGGCACGAGCAGCGCCACCGGCGATGTCGTCATGTCGGGCGACGAGGGCAAGCCGCTTCTGGTGCTGTCCCATGCCGGACAGGGCCGCGTGGCCCAGGTGCTGTCGGACCAGGGCTGGCTCTGGTCGCGCGGTTTCGAGGGCGGCGGTCCCCAGAGCGAACTGATGCGCCGCATCGCGCACTGGCTGATGAAGGAGCCCGATCTCGAGGAAGAGGCGCTGTCGGCAACCCAGCACGGCGACAAACTGCAGATCGAACGCCAGACCATGGCGGACAAGGCCAATGCCGTGACGGTGACGCTCCCCTCCGGCAAGGAGCAGACCGTGCCGCTCTCCGAGGCCTCTCCCGGCATCTGGACGGGCAACCTGGACATCACCGAGCCCGGCCTCTACCGCCTGGCGGATGGCAGCCTCGAGGCTGTCGCCGCGGCCGGCAGCGCCGACGCCCGGGAAATGAACGATCTGGCCGCCACGCCGCAGATCCTGCTCCCCGTTGCGACGGCGACGGGCGGCAGCGTGAAATGGATCGAGGATGGCATGCCGCAACTGGTGAAGGTGGCACCCGAGCGGCCGGCGTCAGGCGCGGGCTGGATAGGCCTTCGCGACAACGGCGCCTACCGCGTGACCGCCGTGACCGACATTCCGCTCTTTGCCACGCTGCTCGCGCTTGCGGGCCTGCTGCTGGCGCTGGCCGCCATGTGGTACCGGGAAGGCCGCTGATCCGTTCCGGTGGCGGTGCGCGGGAAGCACCAGGCCCGTTACGCCGTCAAGCGCTCCGGGCACCAGTTCGAGATAGAGCAGCCGGTCGGGGTCGACTGGACCGGGCAGCATGAGACAATCGCGCGGCACCTTGCGAAATCCGACCCGGGCATAATAGGGCTCGTCACCCACCAGCAAGACCAGCGCATGGCCCATGGCCCTGGCGCGCCGCAGGCCTTCCTGCATCAGCGCCAGACCGATGCCCAGGTTCTGCCGGTCCGGATGGACCGCGAGCGGTCCGAGCAGCAGCGCAGGGTGCCCGGCCTTGCCGATGCACAGGGGCCAGAAACTGATGGTGCCCGAAAGGCCCAGGTCTGCATCCCGCACCAGCAGCGACAGGCCGGGAATGGCGTGGCTGCCCTCGCGCAGGCGATAGGAGGTCTTGGTGCGCCGGCCGATCCCGAAGCTGGCATCGAGCAAGGCTTCGATGGCGTCATGGTCGGCTTCGGTCTGGTCCTCGATGGAGAAAGTGGTGGTCATGTCAGGCAACTTTCGGAAGAATCAGGGTGTCGGCCTGGCCTTCCGGGCGTGTCGCCAATCGTGACAGCGGATGCGGAAAACCGGGCAAGCTCAGGCGCGCGCAGGACCGCGCATGTCGCGGGCGCGTCGTCGCAGGGTCTGAGTCGTCTTCCGGTTCATGAACTGCGCCATAGTCCCTGCCCGGGCCGGCGTCAAGGCAAACTACCAGATCCAGCTCTCCACCGGCGCGCCAAGCGCCTGGGCGATGCGCCGCCGGGAGCCGCCGGTGGTCTCCGCCGGCAGTGCTGCGGGATCGAAGAACTCCGCTGCCGCGATCTCCCTGCTGGGGCTCCAGGCATCGCGTCTGAAGCGCCGCAGGATGAAGCAGGCGACATGATCGCCGGGAAACACGCGGTCATTGAGGAAGAGACCCAGGAGCGCCGGCGCCTCCTCGGCGATCACCGAGGTTTCCTCGCGCAGTTCGCGGCACGCGGCGGCATAGATGGTCTCGCCGCGCTCGACTCCGCCGCCCGGCAGGAACCATCCCGGCGCATAGGTGTGCCGGATGAGCAGGACGCGCGAAGTGCCGTCGAGCACCACGCTGCGGGTGCCGAGCGTCATGCCGCGGACCTGCCGGTACCACGGCTGCATGAAGAGCCGGGAGGCCGTCCTGAAGGCGAAGCGCTTGACCATGGCCCGGGATAGCCTGCAGCCGCGGCGCAGCCAAGCTTGAGTTGCGCGCCCGTTGGCTCTAATCCGGCAGCATGAGCACTGTGGTCACGGTCAGGCCGGTCGCCGGCAAAGCGGACATCAGGTCCTTTCTCGACGTTCCCTTTGCCGTTTATCGCAACGATCCCAACTGGGTGCCCCCGCTCTATCTCGAGCGCATGGATCACCTCAATCCGGCGAAGAACCCCTATTTCCGGCATGCCGAGGTTCAGCTTTTCCTTGCGGAACGCGGTGGCAGGCCAGTGGGGCGCATCTCCGCCCAGTTCGACCGCCTACGCGAGGACCTGCGCAGGGATGGCGTCGGGCAGTTCGGATTCATCGAGGCGCCCGACGACGCCGAGGTCTTTGCAGCTCTTTTCGGGGCTGCGCAGCAATGGCTCAAGGCCAAGGGCGCCCGCAAGATCCAGGGCCCCTTCAGCTTCTCCATCAATGACGAGACCGGCTGCCTGGTCGCGGGTTTCGACCGGCCGCCATCGATGATGATGGGCCACGCGCGGCCCTACTACGGGAAGCGTATCGAGGAGCAGGGCTTCGCCAAGGCCAAGGACATGATCGCCTACGACATGGACCGCAGCATGGTGCTGCCCCGTGCCATGCAGGCGATGTTCACGCGCGCCGCCGCCGATCCAGACATCGTGGTCAGGCCACTGGACAAGAAGCAGCTGGCGCGCGATCTCGGCATCATCATCGACATCTTCAACGATGCCTGGAGCGGCAACTGGGGCTTCGTTCCCTTCACCCCCGAGGAAATCACCAAGCTCGGCAATGACCTGAAGATGCTGGTGGCGGGAGACTACATCGCCATCGCCAGCTATCACGGCGAGCCGGCGGCCATGGCGGTCACGCTGCCCAACATCAACGAATGGATCGCCGACCTCGATGGCCGGCTCCTGCCCCTCGGCCTGCCGAAGCTCCTCTGGCGCATGCTGTCGCGGCATCCGCGCAGCGTGCGCATGCCGCTCATGGGCGTGCGCAAGATCCATCACGGCACGGCCCTCGGCTCGGCGCTCGGCATCACGGTCATCGAGACGCTCAGGCGCTATCATGTCGGCAAGGGGACGGAACAGGCCGAACTGTCCTGGATCCTGGAAGACAACATGCCGATGCGGCGCATCATCGAGCAGCTGGGCGCCAAGGCCTACAAGACCTATCGCGTCTACGAGAAGTCCCTGGGATGACCGCGCAATGGTGCGCGCTGGTCCTCGCGGCAGGCCGCGGGCCGGACGACGTGATGGCAAAGGCCTACCGCGTCCGCAACAAGGCCACGATTCCGATCGGCGGCATTCCGATGCTGACGCGCGTGGCCACCGCCTTGCGGCAGTCGGGCGTCGTCAAGTCGCTGTCGATCGCCATCGAGGATGCTGAACTGGTCAATGGCATCGTCGCGGAACCTGTCACCATCCTGCCACCCGCCCACAGCGCGCCGGCCTCGGTCATCGCCGCGCTGTCTTCCGGCAAGCTGGCGTATCCGGTGCTCGTCACCACCGGAGACCATGCCCTTCTGACGCCCGACATGGTGCGCCACTTCTGCCGCGAGTCGCTGGCGATGGACGCCGACATCACCGTGGGCCTCGCCACGGCGGAAACCATCATGACGGCCTATCCGGACTCGGTCCGGACCTTTTTCCGGCTCGGCCCCGACCAAGTCTCGGGCTGCAATCTCTTCGCGCTCAAGAGTACGCGCGCCCTGCGCCTGCTCGACCGCTGGCAATACCTGGAACAGGTGCGCAAGAAGCCGTGGCGCCTGGTGGCCGCCTTCGGGCTCTGGCCGCTGCTGCGCTTCGCAACGGGACAGCTCGATCTCGAGCAGGCCTTTCAGGCGGTCTCGCGCAGGCTGGACCTGCTGGCCCGGCCGGTGATCATGCCCTTCGCCGAGGCGGCCATCGACGTCGACAAGCCGGCCGACAAGGAGCTTGCCGAACGGATCGTCGCCCGGAACGGCTGACTATCCCCAGCTCGCCACGAGCTGGCGTGCATGCTGCAGGTCCACGGGAAAATCGACCTCGCACCAGCGCAGGCCGGTGATCTCGACCGTCGCGATATCGAGTTTCTTTGCCAGCGAACCGACGGCGGAGGGGAACCACTGCTTCAGGCCGGATGGTTCGCGCATGGAAGACTCCAGCTGCGCCACATAGGCTGCGGCGCCAGGCCCGCGGAAGACATAGAACCCGATGGCCTCGGCATCGGTGGTATCGAGCGGCAAGGTCTTGCCGATCTCCGTCAGGCGCCCCTGGTCCAGCATGACCTTCATGTCGTCGGGATCGTAGCCGTCCTTGCGATTCACCGCGACGGTGACGGGGCGCGGCGGCGCGGCCAGAAGGCGCTCGACCACATCGGCGCGGAACACGTTGTCGCCATTGACCTGGATGAAGTCCCCGGTCATCTCGCCGCGCGCCATCCAGCAGCTGGCGAGATTGTCGGCAACCGCAAAGAAGGGATTGTAGACGGTCCTGATCTCGACCTTCAGGGCCTTGGCGATGTCCGCCAGGGCGGCCTCGATCCTGGCCGACGCATAGCCCGTGACCACGACGAAATCGCGCACGCCGCAGGCGGCGAAGGCATCGATCTGGCGGCCGATCAGAGAGCGGCCGTGGATGTCGAGCAGCGCCTTGGGGACCTCGGCAGTGAGCGGCAGCAGCCGCTTGCCCTGGCCTGCGGCAAGAATGATGACTCGCACGATGCTTGAACCCTGATATTGCGGACCGCTAGAAGGCCGTTTCAATCGCATTCGATTCCCGGGAAGTCAACGCGTGTTCAGCCTGGCACATCTGTCCGACCTGCATCTGGGGCCCCTGCCCGAAGGTGCCGCGCGGCGTCATTTTGCCCTGAAGCGCTCCATCGGCGCGATGAACTGGCGGCTGCGGCGTCACAAACAGCACGACCCTGCCGTGGCCGCGGCGATCGCCATGGACATCAGGTCCGCCAATCCTGACCACGTCGCCTGCACCGGCGACATCGTCAATGTCGCGGCCCATGCCGAGTTTCCGACGGCGGCGGCCTGGCTGGCGGATTTCGGTCCGCCAGACTGGATCAGCTTCGTTCCCGGCAACCACGACACCTACGTGCGGCTGAGCTGGGAACATGGCCTGGTCCACCTCGCGGACTACATGACCGGCGACATGCAGGTGCGCCAGACCCAGACCAGCCATCAGATCGCGGCCCCATTCCCCTATGTCAGGTTGCGCCGCAACGTGGCACTGATCGGCCTGTGTTCGGGCGAGCCGCAGAACCTGTTCAAGGCCGGCGGCCGGCTGGGGCCGGTCCAGCTGGACTCCCTGCAGTTCCTGCTCCGTGACCTGCGCGAACGCGGGTTCGCCAGGGTGATCATGATCCACCATCCGCCGCTTCCAGGGCAGGCGCCGCCGCGCAAGGCGCTGGAGGATGCGGGTCCCCTGCGCGACCTGCTGGTGCGCGAGGGCGCCGAACTCGTCCTCCACGGTCACAATCACGAACCCATGCTGACGCCGCTCGACACCCGCTTCGGCCTGCTCCACGTCCTGGGCGTGCCGTCGGCCTCCATCGCAAGGCCAACCCATCACCCGGCTGCGGCCTGGAACGAGTACCGCATTGCCCGGAACGCGGGGAAATGGCTGACGCAGGTCACCACCCGCGGCTGGAACGATGCCGGCCGCCACATGGAGACCATTGCGGAATTCGCCCTTTCAACCTGATGCACCAATGGGTTAGACTACCCCCATGAATGCAACCCTAAGGAAATTTGGTTATCCAGGTGGGACAATACGCGACTACCAGTATTGGGCCGTGCTATTGCGGCCATCTCAGGTCACCCTGGGGGCCCTTGTCCTCGGTGCAAAGTCGGAGGCGACCGCCTTCTCCGAACTTGCGCCCGAAGCCTTTCTTGAACTGCACCTGATCACGCGCGATATCGAAGTTGGACTACGGCGATTCAAACCCTTCGACAGGATCAATTACCTGATGCTCATGATGGTCGACCCCCATGTGCACTTCCATGTGCTGCCGCGCTACGAGTCGGCGCCCGCCCATGACGGAGTGACCTTCCCCGACGCAGGCTGGCCCGGACCGCCCGACCTCAAGACAGCGACCGCGCTCGACGCCGCGCAGTTCACGACGCTGCGCGACGACCTGCGGGCCTGCTGGCGGGAAAGCTGACCGGTCCGTGCTCAAGATCATCGACCGCCACGTTCTGAAGCAGATCGCCACACCGCTGGTTGCGGCCATGGCCATCGGCCTGCTCATGCTTCTGGCCGAGCGTCTGGTGCGCCTGCTCGACAACACGCTGGCCAAGAAGAACTCCTTCGCGGTCGTCTTCGAACTTCTGGCCTACCTCGTGCCCCACTATCTCGGCACGGCCATCCCGGCGGCTCTGTTCCTCGGCCTGCTGCTCGGCTTCGGCAAGATGTCCGCCAATTCCGAAACCGACGCCTTCATGGCTGCAGGTGTCGGCCTCAACCGCATGGCGCGTCCGGTCATCCTGCTTGCGGTGCTGCTCAGCTTCGCCTCGCTCTTCATCTTCGGATGGGCTCAGCCCTACACGCGCTACGCCTATCGCTCGGTGGTCTTTGACGTCAGCAATGTCGACGTGTTCTACCTCGCACAGGAAGGCGTCTTCATGCAGGCCGGTGCGCGCACCTTCATTCTCGACTCCCTGGACCGCAGCAAGAATGCCTTCGAGCGGGCCTTCATCTACGAGGACCGGGGCGCGGCGGGCTCGGACACCATCACTGCATCCAACGGCTCGCTCATCGAGATCGAGGGCAACCGGCGCCCGGTGCTGAGACTGGTCGATGGCCATCGCCTCAGCTTCAAGGAAAAAGTGGGCTACGACATCAAGAACACGTCGCCGCCGGAGATCGCCGAGTTTGCCATTGCCGATACGCCGCTGGGCAAGATCAACAAGGAGATCTTCCGGCCGCGGGGCGAGGATCACCGCGAGCAGACCCTTCCTGAGCTCTGGGCCAGCTTCGACAATCCGCCCAACAAGTCCACCAGGGACGAGGTCCGCACCGAATTCCACAAGCGGCTGGTCAACATCGTGAGTATGCTCATCCTGCCTTTCCTCGCCATCCCCTTCGCCGTTGGCGGACGGCGCAGCCGATCGTCTTCGCGCATCGGCGTGGCTCTGGTTCTCATCATCGTGTACCACGAGATCGTCGAGCAAGGCAGCGTCATCGCGGGCAAGGGATTGACATCGCCGTGGCTGGCGCTGTGGCTGCCCTTCGGCCTGCTGTCGCTGTTTGCGGGCTGGCGCTACTACAATGCCTGCTTCACCATAAAGCGCGACGCGCTGGACCGGATCTCAGAGTGGCTGGGCGATGGAATCGACGCGGTTCGCGGCGGAATCCTGCGCCGCCTGGGCTGGGAGGGCCGGGCATGAAGATCCTGGCCTGGATGCTTACCCGCATGATCGCCACGCGTTTCCTGGCGATCATGTTCGCCATCTCGATCTTTGTGCTGACGCTCGAACTCCTGACCTATAGCAAGGATATCCTCGCCCTGCGGCCGGGCGACATGTCGATCATGCTGGAATATCTCATCGCCCGCCTGCCGCGCGTGCTTTCCACCTTCCTCCCGATCAGCATGCTGCTGGCCATGCTGCTCACGCTCACCGAACTCAGCTATCGCAACGAGATCACCGCGCTCTGGGCGGCGGGCCTGTCGCCGGTGCGGCTGGTGGTTCAGCTCCTGCCGCTCGCCTTCCTCGCCGGGGGGTTGCAGTTCCTGCTCAACGACCAGGCGATTCCCGAGGCCGCGCCGCTGTTGCGCGAATGGGCGATTGGCGACTATGGCAGCGAAAAGCTGAAGGTGGGCGAGAAGGATCCGATCTGGATGCGAGCCGGCACCGACATCCTGCGCGCCGGTTCGGCCAATGCCGATTCGACCGAGCTCAAGGACGTGATCATCTTCCGCCGTGATGCTGACGGACTGCTCCGCGAGCAAATCTACGCTGACGAGGCCCAGCTCTCTGGCAATCGCTGGAACCTCGAGAAAGTCGTGATCTACTATCGCGGCGCCCTCACGCCCAACCGTCTCGACACCATGGTCTATTCGGGCGCCATGAAGCCCGCCGCCGCCGGCGCCCGTTCGGGTGCGCCGGAAGAAATGTCTCTGCGCGACCTCAACTACTTCATCGAGAATTCCGGCTTCGGCATCCGGCCGATCTGGGTCTACGAAACCTGGTGGCACAAGCGCATCTCGCTCTTCTTCTCGGCGCTGCTGATGATCGCGCTGGTCATTCCGCTGGCCAGCCGGTTCCGACGCGGCGGCGGTCTGGGCATTCTCTTTGCTGCGGGTGTCGGCCTCGGTTTCGTTTTCTTTGTGGTCGATGGCATCGCCGTCACCATGGGCGAGCTTGGCTTTGTAACGCCCTGGCTGGCGGCCTGGGTGCCGGTGATCGGATTCGGGGCGCTGGCGGTCATGCTCACCCTGCGTGCCGAGCATGTCTGACGGCAATTGTTGACGCTGCCGGCGACGCCCCCCATAGAAGCTGCGATTTAGCGAAAGACATTGACCATTGACCAAGCCTGACTCCACGACCGGCGGCCCCAATCTGCGTTTCTGCTTCGTGGGTGACGCAGGTCCGACCCTGTTCGGGCTCTCTCCGGTGGAGCGCAGCCGGAGGCTACTGGCGAAGGCCGGCGCCGGTGGCGAGCTTCCGCTGGTCGAGGCCGAGGCCCATGGCGGGTCTGTGCTCGTGATCCGTGCTGACGCCGCGATCGACCAGCCGCTCATTCCCCTGCTGATGGCGACACCGGGTCTGGCGCTCGTTGGCCAGTCGGCTTCGGGCGAAACACGGCTTGCCGTCCTGGTGCCGGCCGGCTCGGCAGAGGCCGCCGCCCACTTCCTGCTCGGGCGCAGCGACGCCATTGCCGGACTGGAGATCGACTCCCGCAGGCCCTCGGAGCTCAAGGCCGATTTCTGGAAGGCCCTGCGCAAGCGCGAGACCCCCTATGCCTTCGCCGTGTCTGCCGCCAATGCCAGGAACGTGGAATGGCGGATGTTCATGGGCACCTACAAGGGCGCGACCGACCTCGTGACCAAGCATGTCTGGCCGTTGCCCGCCTTTCACGCGACCCGCTTTCTGGCGCCGCGCGGCGTGACCCCGAACATGGTGACGACGGTCGCCGCCATCTGCACCGTGCTGGCCTTCCTGCTCTTCCTGAAGGGCCATTTCGCCGCGGGCCTCGTCTTCGCCTGGGCCATGACGTTCCTCGACACGGTGGATGGCAAGCTGGCCCGGACGACGCTCACGTCCAGCAAGTGGGGCGACATCTTCGACCACGGCATCGACCTGGTGCATCCGCCCTTCTGGTACGTGGCCTGGGCGCTCGGTCTCGGCGCCGCCGGATTTGTCTGGAGTCCGGTAACCTTCTGGTGGGTGATCGTCGCTATTCTGGGCGGCTACGTCGTCCAACGCCTGTTCGAGGGAATCGCCATCAAGTGGCTGGGACTGGAAATCCATATCTGGCGTCCGGTGGACACGCTGTTCCGCCAGGTCACGGCGCGGCGCAATCCCAATCTGGTGCTGCTGACCCTGTCCGTTCTGATCGGACGGCCGGACTGGGGTCTGATCGCAGTGGCCGTATGGACCGTCGTCTGCCTGGTCCTGCACGCCCTGCAGCTCATGCAGGCGCTGGCGGCAAAGAAACGGCTGGGCCAGCTCACCTCGTGGATGACAGGCCGGTGACGCGCGCCGGACTCATCGTCAATCCGCGGTCGGGAAAGTCCAGCGGCAAGGGTCTCGCGCTGGCGCGGATGCTGCAAGGCAACCCGAACGTCTCGATCAAGGTGATCGAGCGTTTCGAGATGATCGACAGCCTCATCGACGAACTCGCGGCCGAAGGCGTCAGTGATCTGTTCATCAGCTCTGGCGACGGCACCATCCAGGCCATCCAGACCATACTGGCCGAGCGGCGCCCCTTCGCCACGCTGCCCCGGCTTGCGCTGCTGCCGCATGGGACGACCAACATGACGGCTGCCGATCTTGGTTTCCGGCACCGCGCCATCCCGGCACAGGCCGACTTCATCCGCGAGCTGAAGCACACCGACCTGCAGGCGCGGCCCACGGTCCGCTGCGTGAACCCGCGCGACGGAAGCCCGCGCCACGGCATGTTCGTGGGCTGCGGCGCGGTTGCGGATGCCACCCGCTTCACCCAGATCGCCTTCAATGCCAAGGGCGTGAAGGGTGGTTATGGTGTGTTCGCCACGCTGACGGGATCGGTCATCCGCTCGCTCTTCACCAAGCCCGACCCGAACGACACCACGCGTTTCGACCGGCCCTATCCGATCCGCATCGAAGCCCAGGGCCGCGTCTACACGGACGGCAACCAGCTCCTGATGCTGGCGACAACGCTGGACAAGCTGGTGCTCAACACCAGGCCATACTGGGGCGGCAAGACCGGGCCCATGCGGGTCACGTCCTTCCCCTACCCCGTTCCATCGATCCCGCGCTGGCTGCTGCCGATGATGTATGGCGGCGAGGACCGAAAGTTTCCGAAGGGCGCGGTCAGCTTCTGCACGGAAAGCCTGGAGGTGACCACGCCGGTCACCTTCGTGATCGACGGCGAATTCTTCGAACCGCCGCTGAATGGGCCGCTGAGACTCGAAACCGGACCGGTTTTCACCTATGTCTGCCGGTGAATGGACGCCATCGAGACATTCGTCGCAAGCAGGCTGGACCGGCCCGTGCCGCCCGAGATCGCAGCCATGGCAGACCATGTCGGGCGTTCCCATGACCACGTCGAGGCCGTGCTCGCCTACGGATCATGCCTCCGCGGCGTGGCAACAACCGACTCCCTGATCGATCTCTATGTCCTGACGCGCAGCCTCGGTGGCGTGTCATCCAATCCGGTGAGCCGCTGGGGCTGCGCATTGGCGCCGCCAAATGTGTATTACGCAGAACATGCCGTCGATGGCCGCGTCTACCGGGCCAAATATGCAGTGCTGCCCCTTCCGCTCTTCGTCGCATGGATGGCACGCCGCAATCCTTATTTCTGGGCCCGTTTCGCGCAACCCGCCGCACTGGTCCGCGCCAGCGGCGCGGCCGCTCGCACCCAGGTGACCTCGGCCGTCGCAGCAGCCGTCCGCACCATGTATGGGCACGCGCGGGCCCTGAGCGGATCGGAGGATCCTCTCGAGATCTGGGCGGCAGGACTGCGCGCCACCTATGCGACGGAATTGCGCGCCGAATCCGCCGACCGGGCCCGGCAGATCGTTGCGGCCGACGAGGACTACTACCGCGGCCTTGGCGAGATCCTGCGGGCGCAGCCGCCGCAATCCGCCAACTGGGCGCTCCGCCGGGCGGGGGGAAAGCTCTGGTCGGTGGCGCGGCTGATCAAGGCGGCCTTCACCTTTTCGGGCGGAGCCGACTATCTCGTCTGGAAGATCGAGCGGCACTCCGGACAGAAGATCGCACTCAGCGACTGGCAGCGTCGGCATCCGGTGATCGCGGGCCTCGTGCTGCTGCCGCGCCTGCTCGCCAGCAGGGCCGTGCGCTGAGCAGAGACAAAGGGCGAGAGAGTGAGACCAAGAGTCTGAAAGGACTCAGGCTTTGCCTGTCAGGCTCAGCCGTTGGCAACCTTCTTGCCATGTCCCTGCGCCACCACCGAACCGAAGAGTTCGATTATGCGGTCGATGTCGGCATCGCTGTGGGCCGCCGACACCGAGCAGCGCAGCAGGCACTGCTTGTTCGGCGTGCCCGGCGGCAGCGCGATGTTGACATAGACGCCGGCCTTGAGCAGCGCATTCCACATGGCGATCGTCGAGGGCTCGTCGGGGCACCGCACGGCAATCACGGGGCTGACAACGTCGCAACCCATCTCGAGGCCAAGCGCCTTGAACCCATGGAACAGCCTGGCCGAATTCTCGCGAAGCCGGTCGCGGCGCTGGGGCTCGGCCGCCAGCTTGCGCAGCGCCGCCAGCGACGTGGCCACCGACGCCGGCGACGACGAGGCCGTGAACATGTAGGGCCGCATGGCATAGCGCAGATACTCGAAGAGCGGATGGTTGCCGGCGCCGAAGCCGCCGATGGCGCCCACGCTCTTGGAGAAGGTGCCGACCACGAAGTCCACGTCGTCCTCCAGGCCAGCTTCGTCGGCCAGGCCGCGTCCGTTGGGGCCGAGTACGCCGAAGGAATGGGCCTCGTCCACCAGAAGCTGGAACCCGTGCCGCTTCTTCACCTCGATGAAGTCGGCCAGCGGCGCCCGGTCGCCCAGCATGGAATAGATGCCCTCGAGCACCACCAGGCGGCCACCGCCATCATCGTCGCCGCGGGCGAGGCGCTTGTCGAGGTCGGCGGCGTCATTGTGGCGGAACCGCACCAGCTTGGCGCCCGAAAGCGTGCAGCCGTCATAGATCGAGGAATGCGAATCGGCATCGAGATAGATGGTGTCGCGCGGCCCGGCGAGTCCGGACATCATGCCGAGATTGGCCTGGTAGCCGGTGGTGAAGACGATGCAGTGCCGCCGGTCGAGGAAGCGCGCCAGTTCGGTCTCGAGGTCCCGGTGCATGGCATAGGACCCATTGGCGATGCGCGAACCGGTGGTGCCCGTGCCGAACTGCTCGAGCGCCGCCTTGCCCGCGGCAATGCAGTCGGGATCGAAGGTGATGCCCATGTAGTTGTTGGTGCCGGCAAGGATTGTCTCGCGTCCGCCGATGATGGCGCGGGTCGGCGACAGGAGGCGTTCATTGGTGACGCCGACGGCATTGACGCCAAGCTGCATCATGCGCTGGTGGCGCTCCGCGATATGCCTGTGCTTGTCGAGCAGGTCGGTCATGGGTCAGGCCTTCTTGACGCGCGCCTCGATCACTTTGGCGAGGTCGGCAATGGTGCGGGTTTCAGACAGGACGTTCAGCGGAATCTCGATGTCGAAGTGGTCTTCGACCTCCATCACGAAATCCATCACCGTGACGGAGTCGATATTGAGGTCGGTGGAAATGTCGGTCGACGGCGACAGCGTGACCCCCACCGTGTTGAACGGCTCGAGCAGCTTGCAGATTTGCGCGACGGTATCGGTCACAGTCCGGCTTCCTTCTTCGATATGGCCCCGCTTCTATCGGTGGCCGCCGCCTGAGGCAACCATCCCGCCTGCCGGTACCAGGCCAGCGTCTCGGGCAGGCCCTTGGCGAAGGTGATGGGCGCCGCCAGCCGCGGGCCGCCGTCGCGCGCGACCCAGTCCGGGTGATAGAGTTCGGCGATCTTGCCGCGGCTGACCATGCCCGGCCTTCCGCTGATGCGCGCGACGGCCTCGGCGGCGAGCGCCACAGCTTGCGGTATAGGTCGTGGCAGGAAGATGGCCCTGACCGTCGCCCCGCGCTCGCGTCCGGCGATGGCCATGAGATCGTCCCAGCCATAGCCGCCTGGCGTACCGTCGCTGATCTCGTGCAGGCCGGACATGTCGGTCTCAAGGGCATCGGCACAAAGACGTGCCAGATCGGCGGCATGAATCAAGGAGAAGCGGCTGTCGCGGCGCCCGGGGATCACCGCAACGGGCTTCGTCAGCTCGCGCAGCAGCGGCAGCGTGGCGCGGTCGCCCGGACCATAGACGGCCGGCGGGCGGAGGATCACCGCATTGAGTGGTTCCATCAGTCCGGCCACGGCCTCCTCGCCCGTCCGCTTGCTCGCGCCATAGGCCGAGAGCTGCGGCTCGCGCGCCGACAGCGATGACACGTGGACGAAACGGCCAACGCCGTGGCGACGGGCCGCCTCGGCGAGCGCAACGGTGCCATGGGCATTCACCCGGAAAAAGTCATGCGGCCTGAGCGCGGAAATGGCGCCCGCCAGGTGCAGGACACCATCCGCGCCAGCCAGCAGCCGGTCGAGCGCGGTCCCGTCGAAGAGATCACCGGCGATCACGGCAACGGAGGCCGGAAGCCTGGCGCGCGCCGGGTCGCGCACCAGCGCCCGCAGCCTGTAGCCGCGAGCCACCAGTTCGCTGACGGCATGGCCGCCGGCAAAGCCGGTGGCGCCGGTGATCGCAATGGTCTTGTCCATCGGCCTCGTGAAGCTCCGGGCGGTGCCCGGACCTTATTGCGCGGCCTGCAGGAATGCAGGCTGGATGATCTCGGCGATCTCGCCGGAGAGGTATCTCTGCTTGGCACCGGCCCGCGACAGCTTGCCGGACGACGTGAAGGGCAGGCTCTTCGGCGGCACCATCACCACGTTGCACTCGACGCCGGCGCTGCGATGAACGGCGGCCGAGACTTCGCGGCGCAGCTTCTCGATGCTGGCCTCGTCCTTGACCCGGCATTGCACCAGCACCACCACCTCGTCCACGCCGTCGCGGCCTTCGACCGCGAACGCCGCGACGTCGCCAGAGCGCAGCGGCTCGACGTGTTCGGCGGCCCATTCGATGTCCTGCGGCCAGATGTTGCGGCCATTGTGCAGGATCAGGTCCTTGGCGCGTCCGGTAATGACGATCTCGCCATCGAGCCAGTAGCCCATGTCGCCGGTGTCGAGGAACCCGTCCAGGCCGATGGCGGCAGACGTGGCATCTTCATTGTAGTAGTAACCCGACATGAGGCTGGGCGACTTCACGAAGATCCGTCCGACCAGACGATCTCCGAGAAGCCGGCCCGACTCGTTGCGAATCTCGACCTGACTGCCGGGCATGGGCCGACCGCAAACTACGAAACCGCGTGCTTCCCCGCCCTTGGCCGGAACGGCCCGGGCCTCGGTCTTGAGCGCATGACGGTCGATCGAGTCGACCCGGATCGGCTTGTCGGCGTCGACGAAGGAAATGGCCAGCGTCGTCTCGGCCATGCCGTAGCTCGGCATGAAGGCCTCGCGGCGGAAACCGGCAACGCCCAGCGTCTCGGCGAAGAGATTGAGCACGTCGGCGCGAACCATGTCGCCGCCGATCCCGGCGATGCGGAGCCGCGACAGATCCAGCGACGGTGCGTCACCATTGATGCGCCGCGCCGCCAGATCGTAGCCAAAGCTCGGCGAATAGGTGATGGTCGTCTGGTTGTCCGACATCAGTTTCAGCCACAGCGCCGGCCGGCGGGCAAAGGACGTGGTGGCGAGGAAATCCACCGTGCACTGCCCCATCATCGGCGACAGGCAGAAACCCACCAGTCCCATGTCGTGATAGAGCGGCAGCCAAGAAAAGGCCCGGTCGTCGGGTGTCAATGCCATGCCATACTGCAGGATGCCACGCGTGTTGGCACAGATGGCCGCCTGCGAGATGAGAACGCCCTTCGGGCTGGACGTGGAGCCGGAAGAGTATTGAATGTAGGCCACGTCACCGGCCCGGAAGGGCTCGAGCTTCGTCGCCGCTTCCGGCAGGGACTGCAGGTCGGCAAAGGTCAGCACCCTCTCGACATCGGCAAGGGCAGCACCTTCGGAGATATGTCCCCGGAGATCCTCCGGCGTGATCACGGTTCCGGCCCGCGCCGCACGCAGCATCCCGGCCACGCGTTCCACATAGGCATCCTTGCCGCCGATATACATGGTGTAGGGCATCGGACATGGAATGAGGCCGGCATATTGGCAGGCGAAGAACACCACCATGAAGTCGGCGCCGGTCTCTGCCACCACGGCGACGCGGTCGCCGCGCTCGAGCCCCAGTGTCAGAAGCTTCCGCGCCGTGCTGATGGCGCGGCGGCGCAGCAGCGAATAGGACAAGACATCCTGAAGGGCGCCACGCGACGAATAGAAGTTGAAGCCGGTCACACCCTGGGCGGCATAGTCGAGGCCTTCGGTCAGCGTCGCAAACATGCCAAGTTTCTGTGCAAGCTGGCGGTTGCGGCGCGGTGTGCGGACAGGGCTGACCTCAGCCTCATGTTCGCGCGCCAAGCTAACAATCGTCGTCAAAATGCCACCCCGTTACCTAAGCCGTATGCGGGAATGAAAGACCGCATGATTCCCCGTTGCCGTATCACTTCGGTCCGTTAGGGCTAACAGGCAGGGCCGTGGAACTGAAATCAAAAGGTATTTCAGTTTGTAACGCACTTAAGACAATCTAAAACTCTATTTTTCCCAGTGACATAGCTACTGCCAGAAGGGCCAGCGCACCCAGCGCGAAACCTGCCAGCCAGGCAAGGATCATGGATGAGGTAGAGAACCCGGGCGACATCGAAATTGACGTTGCGGAAGCTACCTGACGTTCGCGGGAGACCAGGCGGTGCGCCATGATTTCGCGCACTCGCTCCGCCATATGGGCCCGATCCTCGCTTTCGAAAAGGATTTCGCGGCCGGACTGCCGATCTTCCATGAGCCGGTAGACGCGCGGTTCGGGCTCCATGACCACGTAGGTGATCAGATCGATCCAGAGTCGCGGCGAATCGCCGGAATTGACCGCGAGGTCGAACAGGTGCTGCGCACCGGGAAGTGACTGGACTGCCGGTACGAGGTCGTCCTTGAGCAAGAGCAGCCGGATCGACTTGGCGTCGCGGAGCGCGGCCACCGCCTCGAAATGGGCGGCCTCGGCCTGCCGCGCCGCACGCAGGGCCTGCGTCAGTCCGGCATCGCCCTTGAATGATGTGCCGGCTTCGACCACACTCTCAACTCCGCCTCGGCAGCCTGTGCCAGAGCGGCACAGGTCCTGCCTGTTGCAAAACCTACATCCGGTATCTGCATGGAAAGTGCCAATCCTGAGACCGATCCCCGCGCGGTCGCCAAGGTCCGGAAGGCGGCCCGGGATGCCGGCCTCGATGCCACGATTTCGATCATGCCTGCCAGCACCAGGACGGCGGAAGAAGCTGCGGCCGCCTGCCGTTGCGACGTGGCCCAGATCGTAAAGTCCCTCATTTTCCGCGGCAAGACGTCGGGCAAGGCCATCCTGCTGCTGGTCTCCGGCCGCAACCGTGTCGACACCGCGCGGATGGCGGCCACCGTCGGCGAGGGTCTCGAGCGCCCCGATGCGTCCTTCGTCCGGGAGGCAACCGGCTATGCGATCGGGGGAATTCCACCCATTGGCCATGATGCGCCCATGGCCACCTACATCGATACGGACCTGCTGGCGTTTCCCCTGGTCTATGCCGCGGCGGGTACGCCGACGGCCATCATGGCGCTCGATCCTCGTGCCCTGTCGCGCGCCGCGGCCGCCATCGAAACGCGCATGGGCTAAGGATCGAGCGGCCGCACCAGAAGGCCAACCAGGCTTCGGTCCCGCCGGCCTTCCACCCCGATCGGCATGTCCGCGCTTCGTCGCGTGGTACTGCGGCTGCCGAACAGACGATCCCAGACCGAGAGCCCTGCCGCGTAGTTCGAATCCGTGTCGGCGCGAATGGCGTGATGATGAACCCAGTGGATGGATGGCGTGACGATGAGATGCGAAAGCACGCCTTCGAGCCCGGCCGGAAGCCGCAGGTTGGAGTGATGGAACATGGTCAGGAGCGCCAGCAGGGTTTCGAAGACCACCACGCTGGTGATCGGCATGTCCATCACCCAGATCAGGGCGGCCCGCACCAGCGACGACATCAGCACCTCGCCGAAATGGAAGCGGAGCGCCGACGTCGCATCCAGCGTCTCGTCGAGATGATGCACTTCATGGAAGCGCCAGAGAAACGGCAGGCGGTGATTGGCCCGATGCCACCAGTAGATCCAGCAATCGAGAATGAGGAGGTCGAGGCCCAGGCCAGGCCAGCCGCTCCACCAGGCTGGCCGCCAGTCCGGCGCACAGTGCGAGGCGAGGGCCGAGACCGGCACGACCACCAGCCACGACAGCACGGCATTCAGTCCGGCCAGCGAGAGGTTGCGTCCGATCTGCCGCAGGCCGTGCACGATGCGGGTCACCGGAAAGAGCCGTTCCAGAAGGAGGAAGCCCGCGAGCGCGGCCGGCACCAGAATGCCCTTGTAGGACAGGATCGTGTTGAGCTGTTCCATCAGTCGGGATCCAGCCTGCCGCCGAAGTCTGGGGACGTCACCTTTCCGCGTGGCGCGATGCGCTGGAGGATCAAGGTCGTCACCAGCGGCATGAGCAAGGCCATGCCGAGATAGCGTGCCACCTGGTGCGCACCGACATAGGCAGGGTCGAGATTGAGCGCGAAGGCCATGATGGTCATGGCGTCGAGTCCGCCGGGCGAGAAGGCGAGCAGCGTCAGCGCCAGTGGCAGCTTCGCCACCCAGGCGGTGATGGCGGCACCGGTGGCGGCAATGGCGAGGGCGATGACAAAGCCCGAGAAGCCTTCGCGCAGGGCGGCGCGGAACTCCGCGAAGGTGAAGGCCGTGAAGCGGACGGCGATCATGCCGCCGAGAATGACGTTGGCCGGAACCAGAAGGATCGGCGGCAAGGCCCCGTCGATCACCCCCCACAGCTCGAAGGCCGCCGCAACCAGCGTCGGCCCCAGGATGAGGCCGGCCGGAAAGCGCAGCCGTTCGAGGCCAAGCCCGGCCAGGGTCGCGACGACGACGAGGATGGCAATACCAACCGGATTTCCCATGACGTGCTGGGGAATGTACATCCCCTCGTCCGGCGAGATCAGGTTGATGACCGCTGGCAGCGCGGCCACCAGGAAGAACAGGCGAATACATTGGGCAATGGTGACGCGACGCATGTCGGCGGAGCTGTTCGCCGCCAGCAGCAGGACCAGCGCCAGCGCGCCGGGAAGGCTTGCGAACAGCGCGGTCGGAGCGTCCCAGCCACGTCGGAGATAGAAGCGGTAGCAGGCCCAGGTGACGGCCACCACGGTCAGCCCAAGGAACAGGATGCTCGACGGCCAGTTTGCCGCGCGGTCGACCGTGTCCCAGGTGACGCTGGTCCCGGTCTGGATGCCGAGAAAGATGAAGGCCACGGCCTTGATCCAGTCCGGCATGCCCACCTTCACGCCGGCGAAGATGGCGGCCACGCCGGCAATCATGCTGCCCGCCAGCCATGGCGCCGGAATGCCGGCCAGCCAGCACAGGGCGCCACCGACGGCACCGACCAGCAGTCCCCGGATCGTGGCGATCAAGGACCGCTCCGCGCACGGATCACGAGCTTCGCGAACTCGGCAAAGCCGAGGCCGCCCTCGGCCTCGGTGATGTAGCGCGGAAGGTGCGACATGAGCGGAACGAAAGGCCGGATGTTGGCCACGCCGATCCCATTCGGGAAATAGGCGTACATCGGCGCGTCATTCGGGGAATCGCCGCAGTAGGCGATCTTCTCGACGCTCCTTTCTGCATCTATATCAAAAGCTTCATGCAGAAACCTGCGACTCATTGTGAGCTTGTCGTGGCTGCCGTACCAGGCATTCACGTGGATCGAGCTGACCTTGGCGGTTGCGCCTTCCGCGGCGAAGGCATCGGCGATCTTCTGGGCCGTGGCCAGCGGCAGCGGCGAAACGTCCTCGCAGAAGTCGATGGCCACGTCGATCTCGCGATAGGCCTGGTCGGACGCGATTGCCGTGCCCGGGAACTCCTTCAGCACCCGCCGGGCAACGGCCCATAGCCGTTCGGTATTGGCGCGGCGCTCCTCCGCCGACTGGGCGTAGACACGAACCATCTTCCGCGATGGCGGGTCGTAGCGAAAGTAGAAGGCGCCGTTCTCGCCCACCACGCCATCCACCGGCCACTGCCGGGCAATGTGGTCGCACCAGCCAGCCGGCCGGCCGGTGATGGCCACGACCCTGAGGCCCGCGGCCTGCAGATGGGCCAGGGCCGCGAAGGCCTCCGCCGGCAGGCGTCCATGCAGGGTGAGCGTGTCGTCGATGTCGGTGAGCACGGCGATGAAGCCGGCCATCACCGCCCGCGGCGCGCTGGCGATCGGCAGCAGGTTCATGCGAGCGCGGGCCTGTCGGGGTGATAGGGCTCGAGCAGCTGGTCGCGCCGGCCTTCGATCAGCTCGGCCGTTGCCAGTGCACCGATGGCAGGCGCCAGCGTGACGCCGGAGTGGGTCACCACCACATAGAGACCATCACGGTTCCGCGGACGTCCGATGGCAGGGAAACCGTCGGCTGGCGTGGGGCGATAGCCGACCGTATGGAAATCAAGCGCCACCGCCTCCGCTCCCGCGATGAGGCCCTGGACCTTGCCATGAAGCTCGCGCGCCAGTTCGTCGGCCCGGTTCATGGGATCGGCGCCGGCGAAGTCGGTTCCTGCCACCAGCCGGCCATCGCGGGTCTGCCGCACATGCAGGCCCGGCGACATCACCAGGCCGCGCAGCAATTCCGGAGCCGGCTTCGAATGCGACAGCAGGCCCGGCGGCGCCGTGAGCTTGAGGCCGATGCCGATGGAGTCGAGAAGCGGCACAGTGCCGGCGCCAGCCGCGACGACGATCTCGTCGGCATGGATGACGCCATCGTCGGTCATCACCCCGCACACCCGGCCGTGGTCCTCGACCAGCCACTTGACCCGTGCATGTTCGAGCAGGCTCGCGCCCCGGGCCTGGGCCGCGGCCAGAAGCGTGCGCGCGGTCTCGACTGGTTCGACGCAGCCTTCGGCGGCAACATGGTAGGCATGGTCCGGAACCGACTTCAGCGCCGGCTCGATGCGCCGGATCTCGGCCGGCTCCACCCGACGGATGCCGTAGCCCCAGCCCCGATGCTCGGCGGCAAAGGCATCAAGCTCGGCCGGCGGCAGGTCCCAGATCAGGCCCCCGCACCAGTTCACTGCAAGCCCCGGAACCTCCCGGTCCAGTCTTCGCCATTCCTCCATGGAATGAACGCGGAGCCGAAAATAGGATAGCGGATTGCCCCAGCTGGCGTTGATCCAGGCCCAGGAGGCCCGCGTCGCGAGGCCACCGGCGTCGGCGGCCTCGATCACCGTAACCGTTGCCCCTGCCCGGCTCAGGTGCCAGGCCAGGGAGGCTCCGATCAATCCGGCGCCGACGATGATGACGCGCTTCGGCAATTCCCTCTCCCTCGGCCCCGCCTCAGAACTTCACGTTCGATCCGCCCTTGGTCTCGAGCATGGCGCGCGCCTCGTCGGGCGAGGCGATGTCGATGGACAGTTCCTCGAGGATGTGGCGCATCTTCTTCACCAGCGCGGCATTCGACGGCGCCAGCTGGCCCTTGCCGAGAAAGAGGTTGTCCTCGAGCCCGACCCGGACATTGGCCCCCATGGTGGCCGCCATGGTGCAGAAGGGCAATTGGAACCGGCCGGCCGCCAGCACCGACCAGTGATACTGGTCGCCGAAAAGCCGCTCTGCCGTCTCGCGCATGAACATGACGTTCTGCGGATCGGGCCCGATGCCGCCGAGGATGCCGAAGATGGTCTGCACGAAGAGCGGCGGCTTGACCAGCTTGCGGTCGAGGAAGTGGGCCAGCGTGTAGAGATGGCCGATGTCGTAGCACTCGAACTCGAAGCGCACGCCATGGCCCTCGCCCAGTTTCAGCAGGATCTTCTCGATGTCGCCGAAGGTGTTGCGGAAGATGTAGTCCTTCGAGCCTTCGAGATGGGCGCGCTCCCAGGGATGCTTGAACTCGTTGTAGCGGTTCAGCATGGGAAACAGGCCGAAATTCATGCTGCCCATGTTGAGCGAGGTCATTTCGGGAGAGAAGGCCTCGGCCGCCATGATGCGCTCTTCCACCGTCATGCCCTGCCCGCCGCCGGTGGTGATGTTCACGATGGCATCGCAGGACTGCTTGATGCGCGGCAGGAAGCGGTTGAACGTGTCGGGCGCGCCGCTGGGCCTGCCGTTCTCCGGGTCGCGCGCATGGAGGTGCAGGATGGCGGCGCCGGCTTCGGCGGCTTCGATGGCCTGCGCCGCGATCTCGTCGGGCGTGACCGGAAGATAGGGCGACATCGACGGCGTGTGAATCGAGCCGGTGATGGCGCAGGTGATGATGGCTTTCGATTTCTTGCGCATGGTGAACCTGTCTGGCTGCTCTGGCCCGACAATAGCCGCCCGCCAAACCCCCAGTCACCATGTAGTTTTGCAGGGCCTTCATGCCCCGCCGCCGGACCGCCTGCCGGGTCAGACGGTCCGCGCCTCGGGCGTGTCGATGGGAACGATGGTCTTGCCGATGGGCCAGAGCGCGATGCCGGCGAGCTTCAGGTGGGCCCAGGCGAAGGGGATGCCGATGATGGTCACCGCCAGCAGCACCGCGGTGACGACATGCGCCAGCGCCAGCCACCAGCCGGCGAAAATCAGCCAGATTGCATTGCCGACAAAGCCGAGAGGCCCTGTGCCGATGTCGTCCGTCTCCCGGGTCACCGCCTTGAAGCCGAACGGAAGCAGCGTGTATTCCGCCATCTTGACCGCGGCCTTGGCCCAGGGAATGCCGACGATGGTGACGGCCATGAACACGGCCGCCAGCAGCCAGCCGGCGGCCATCCACAGTCCGCCGCAGGCGATCCACAGGATGTTCAGGATGAAGGATACAGGGCTCACGTCTCGGGTCTCCGTTGTGACCCTCATATAGTGAGCACCCGCCGCCGATTCCAGCAATTGCGAATTCGGTGCCGACCCGCCAAGATCGACGGATCACATCAGGACCCGAGCATGCCGATCGACGCCGAACTCCGCAACCGCATCACCGCATCAGTCGCCGCGGGCTTTGGCGAACAGGTGGCCTTCACCCAGCAGCTGGTGCGCTTTCCATCCACCCGCGGCAACGAACATACGGTGCAGGACTTCATGGCCCGCGAGCTGCGCAGCCGCGGCATGGCGGTGGATGTCTTCGCCATGGACGACACCGCCATCGGAGGCCATCCCGGCGGATCGAAGATCTCGGACACGCATTCCCGCGCGCCCATCGTCGTGGGCATTCATCGCCCGCGCCGCGAGACTGGCCGCTCGCTGATCCTTCAGGGCCATGTCGACGTGGTGCCGACCGGGCCGGCGGACATGTGGACCACGCCGCCGTTCGATCCGGCGGTCCGCGACGGCTGGATGTCGGGCCGCGGCGCCGGCGACATGAAGGCCGGCGTCGCATCCGCCGTCTTTGCCCTGGACGCCCTGCGCCGCATCGGCCTTCAGCCGGCGGCCACTGTCTACATGCAGTCGGTGGTCGAAGAGGAATCGACCGGCAACGGCGCGCTGATGACGCACCTCCGCGGCTACAGGGCCGATGCCGCGCTGGTTCCGGAACCCGGGCACGAGTGCCTGACCCGCGCCAATCTCGGCGTGCTGTGGTTCCAGATCGAGGTGCGGGGCATCCCGGTGCATGTGGCCAACATGGGTACGGGGGCCAATGCCATCGACGCCGCCTACCGCGTGATCGACGCGCTGCGCCAGCTCGAGGACCGCTGGAACGAGAAGGCCAGGTCGCATGACCTTTTCGGCACGCATCATCATCCGATCAACCTCAATCTCGGAAAGATCGAAGGGGGCGACTGGGCCTCCTCGGTTCCGTCATGGTGCCGCATCGACTGCCGCATCGCCTTCCTGCCCGGAACGCCCGCGGCCGAGGCGGCTGCCGAGATCGAAGCCTGCATCGCCGCCTTCGCCCGCAGCGACAGCTTTCTTGCCAACAATCCGCCGCGCGTCACCTGGAACGGCTTCTTTGCCGAAGGCTATCGGCTGGAACCGGGATCAGCGGCGGAGACGGCACTCGCTGCCGCGCACCGGTCGGTGACTGGCGAAGCGCTCGAGGAGCGGCTCGTCACCGCCTATCTCGATGCCCGCGTCTACGCGCTCTACGACCGCATCCCGGTGCTGAACTACGGCTGCACCGCCGAGAGCATCCACGGCGTCGACGAGCGAGTCGATTTGGCCTCGGTGCTGCGCACCACGCAGGTCATCGCCCAGTTCGTCGCCGAATGGTGCGGCGTGGAACCGGTCTGATCACACCCCGCGCAGCGCCTGATCGAGGTCATCCAGGATGTCCTCGACGTTCTCGAGGCCCACCGACATGCGGATCAGGCCATCCGATATCCCGTGTCGCGCGCGCTCCTCCGGACCATACGACGCATGGGTCATGCTGGCCGGATGCTGGATCAGCGTCTCGGCATCGCCCAGGCTGACCGCGCGGCTGATGAGCTTCAGCGCATTCATGAATTGGCGGCCGCGCGCGATGCCGCCGTCGATCTCGAAGCTGACGAGGCCGCCGCCAGCGCTCATCTGTTTCCGGAAGACCGCGTGCTGCGGATGTGATGGATGGGCGGGATAGGAGATCTTCGAGACCGCGGTCTGGGTCGCGAGGAAGTCGGCCACCATGCCGGCCGACTTCGCGTGCTGGTTCACCCGGAGCTCCAGCGTCTTCAATCCCCGCAGCACCAGGAAGGCGGTGAGCGGCGAGATGGTGCCGCCCGTCAGGTAGCGCAGCCCATGCATGCGGATCTGCTTCACCGTGTCCTCGCGGCCGACGACCATGCCCGCCAGCAGGTCCCCGTGGCCGCCGAGATACTTGGTAGCCGAGTGCACGACGAGATCCGCGCCATGCTCCAGCGGTCGCTGCAGCACCGGCGTCGCAAAGGTATTGTCCACGATGGTGAGTGCGCCGGCCCTGGCCGCGATGGCGCTGACGGCGCCAATGTCGATGAGGCGGAGATTGGGGTTGGCCGGCGTTTCGAAGTAGATCGCCTTGAAGGGCTTTGCGGCGGCGGTCTTCAATGCGTCGAGATCGGTCAGGTCGACGAAGTCCGCCATCACGTTGAACCGGGCCAGTCCTTGCGAGGCCAGCGTGAAGGTGTTGCCGTAGAGGATCTTGTCGCAGATGATCCGGTCACCGGCCTGCAGCAGGGTCCAGAAGGTTGCACTGATCGCCGCCATGCCCGAAGCCAGGGCGAGGCCCGCCTCGGCTCCTTCCAGACTGGCGACGCGCTGCTCCAGCAGGGCCTGGGTCGGATTGCGGGTGCGGCCATAGACATAGCCGGGCTTGAGGCCGGCGAAGTATTCGGCGCCCTGCTCCACCGTCTCGAAGGCATAGGTGGAGGTCTGGTAGATCGGCGGCGTCAGCGCCCCCTGGGCCGTGGCCGGATCATAGCCCAGATGTATGGCGCGGGTCGAAAGACCCTGCCTTGCGTTGCGCCTGTTGCCACCCTTTGCCGCCATTGCCGGTCTCCTGTGAAGCAGCGAGCTTTAGCCGCTGCCGCGTCCAAGGGAAAGAAAACTGGGGGTCTTGCACGGTTTTCGAGAGTGTTATAGTCAAAGAAATATAACGTTGGGAGCAAAAGAGATGAACCGCAGACAGGCCCTCCGCAGCCTCGCCGCAGCCGTCGGCCTCATGCTGACGACCGCCGCCTGGCCTGCGCTCGCCGCCGAGAAGGTCACGGTCTTCGCCGCCGCCAGCCTGAAGAACGCGCTCGACGAAGTGACCGCGGCGTGGAAGGCGGAGACCGGCAAGGACGCGACGGTGTCCTATGCGGCGAGCTCGGCGCTGGCCAAGCAGATCGAGGAAGGCGCGCCGGCGGACATCTTCTTCTCGGCCGATCTCGACTGGATGAAATACCTGACCGACCGCAAGCTCGTGGCGGAGGGCAGCGCCGTTCAGCTGCTCGGCAACGAGATCGTGCTGATCGCCCCGGCTGACTCCAAGGCCGAGACCACCATCGCCAAGGATTTCCCGCTGGCCACGCTGCTGGGTGACGGCAAGCTGGCGATGGGCGACGTGAAGGCGGTGCCTGCCGGCAAGTACGGCAAGGCCGCGCTCGAGTCGCTGGGCGTCTGGTCTGCGGTGGAGGGCAAGGTCGCGCAGGCCGAGAACGTCCGCGCGGCGCTGAAGCTGGTGGCGACCGGCGAAGCGACTCTTGGCATCGTCTACCGGACGGACGCCAGGTCGGAGCCCAAGGTGAAGGTTGTTGCCACCTTCCCGGCCGACATCCATCCGCCCATCATCTATCCGGTTGCGGTCACGGCCGGCTCGAAGACTCCCGACGCCGCCGAGCTGGTGAAGTACCTGCAGAGCGCCAAGGCGCAGGAGATCTTCAAGGGCCAGGGCTTCACGATTCTGGCGCCCGCTGCTACCAACTGAGGCATGTCATGGTTCGAGCTCAGCCCGGATGAGTGGAATGCCGTCCGGCTGAGTCTCAAGGTTGCCAGCGTCGCCATGGTGGCGAGCCTGCCCTTCGGCGTCGCCATCGCGCTGCTGCTGGCGAGGCGCGACTTCTGGGGCAAATCCCTGGTCAATGGCATCGTCCATCTGCCCCTGGTCCTGCCGCCGGTGGTGACGGGCTATCTGCTGCTGCTGACCTTCGGCAAGCGCGGCCCCGTCGGCGCCTTCCTCGACCAGGCCTTCGGCCTCGTCTTCTCGTTCCGCTGGACCGGTGCCGCGCTGGCCTGCGCCGTCATGGGCTTTCCGCTGATGGTGCGCGCCATCCGCCTCTCGATCGAGGCCATCGACCGCAAGCTGGAGGCGGCGGCAGCGACGCTCGGCGCCAGCCGTGCCTGGGTCTTTCTCACCATTACCTTGCCGCTTTCGCTGCCCGGCATCATCGCCGGCATGATCCTGTGCTTCGCCAAGGCCATGGGCGAGTTCGGCGCCACCATCACCTTCGTGTCCAATATCCCAGGCGAGACGCAGACCCTGCCCTCCGCCATCTATACCTTCACGCAGATTCCGGGCGGCGATGCCGGCGCCTTGCGACTGACCGCGATCTCGGTCGCCATCTCGCTCGCCGCGCTGATGGCATCGGAACTCCTCGCGCGCCGCGTGGGCCGGCGCATTGCCGCATGAGCATCGAGGTTGCGATCCGACATCGGCTTGGCAGCTTTGAACTCGATGCCAACTTCGCCAGCGGCGGGCGGCTGACGGCCCTGTTCGGCGCGTCCGGCTCGGGCAAGTCCACGGTCATCAACGCCATCGCCGGCCTGATCCGTCCCGATGTCGCCCATATCGTGATCGACGGGACGGTCCTGACCGACACGAAACGGCACATCTCCCTCCCCGCCCATCGTCGGCGCATCGGCTATGTGTTCCAGGATGCGCGCCTCTTTCCGCATCTGACCGTGCAGCAGAACCTGCGCTATGGCCGCTGGTTCGCGCCACGCGGCGACCGCTATGCCGACGAGTCGGCGATCATCAACCTGCTCGGCATCCGGCATCTGCTCGACCGCAAGCCGCTGGGCCTGTCGGGCGGCGAGCGGCAGCGCGTCGCGATCGGGCGGGCGCTGCTCGCCTCGCCACGCCTGCTGCTCATGGACGAGCCGCTCGCCGCGCTGGACCAGGCGCGCAAGGCGGAAATCCTGCCCTACATCGAGAGGCTGCGTGACGACCTGCGCATTCCCATCATCTACGTCAGCCATTCGCTGACCGAAGTGAAGCGGCTGGCGACCGACATCGTGGTGTTGAGCGATGGCAAGGTGATAGCTGCAGGGCCTGTGGCGCAGATCGCCCAGCGGCTCGACCTCGTCCCGCCAGAGGAACGCGACGAAGGCGGTGCCGTTCTCGACATGGATGTTGCCACCTATGACGCAGCCTACGACATGACGGTCCTGGCATCGGCCGCCGGCGAGGCGCGGGTGCCGGGCGCCATCGGCGCGCCGGGTACGCGGAGGCGTGTCCAGATCAGGGCGCGCGATGTGATGCTCGCCACCGAACGGCCACGGAACATCAGCGCACTGAACGTCTTCCACGGAACCATTGCCGCAGTTGATGAGTCGGGCCCGGCCTCGGTCGATGTCCGGATCGACTGCGCCGGATCGATCCTGATCGCACGCATCACGCGCCAGTCGCGCGATGCGCTCGGGCTGAGGCCGGGCCTCGCCGTCCACGCTCTGGTGAAGGCCGTCTCGGTCAGCCCGCCCGCCGCCGCACCGGCCGACTAGGCCGCCTCGGCGATCTCCTTCGACAGGGCCTGGAGATGCGAGTCCGTGGCAATGGCAACGGCCTTTTCCATGGCGCGATAACGCGTGATCAGGGCCAGGCCCAGTGGCGTCAACGTGGCGCCGCCGCCCTTCTTGCCGCCGCTCTTGGGCTCGACCACCGGCTTGCCGAAGGTACGGTTCAGATCTTCGATCAGCTCCCAGGCGCGCCGATAGGACATGTTGAGGGCCCGGCCGCCAGCGGCAATCGACCCGAGAGCCGCGATTTCCTCGAGCAGCTGGATCTTGCCAGGGCCAACCCGAAGATCGGGGCCAAAATCGATTCGAATACTGAGTCGCGCCATGAAACCACCTCGCAGCCGCAATGATCATCCATTCGCGGCAATAAGGAAAGCCCCTGCCTTCCGCCTTATTCACAGCCGCAACAAGGGCTTCCGCCACACCTGTGCTTAGGTAAGCACTATTTACTTTTATGGAGCTTGCTATGCCTAAACCCCTCTGATCTATTTGCGTGTACCCGCCAAGGGGAATCAATCGGGTCGGGTGGAAGGGGAATACGCATGGAAAGCTTGTTACCTATCATTATCCAGCTGGTCGCGGGCGCGATCGGTGGAAACGCGGCCGGCGCCGCCCTGAAGGGCAAGAGCCTCGGTGGCGGTGGCAATTCGATCGCAGGCGCGATCGGTGGCGTGGTGCTTGGCCAGATCGTGGAGCGGCTTACGGGCGGCGCGGTGCCGGCTGATGCCGTGGCCTCCTCGGGCCTCGATGTTGGCAATCTGATCACCAACCTGATCTCGAGCGGCGCCGGCGGCGCCATCCTGACCGCCATCGTCGGCATGATCAAGAACCGCTGAAACGCCTCTGCAGTCCCGACGGGGCCGCTGTCCAGCTGGTGACGGCGGCCTTTGTCATTCAGGCATGTTCGGGAACGGCATGCGGAAGCGCTGCCGGCTTCGGCCGGTAGCCCATCACGGAATAGATGCAAGGCACCACAAAAAGTGTCAGGACTGTTCCGAGGCTCATGCCGCCGACGATGACCCAGCCGATCTGCTGACGGCTTTCGGCACCGGCCCCCGTGGCCAGTGCCAGCGGCACGGCTCCGAGGATCATGGCGGCCGTCGTCATCAGGATCGGCCGCAGTCGCAGCGCAGCGGCCTCGATGATCGCGTCCCGCCGCTGGCGCCCCTCGGCCTGGAGGCTGTTGGTGAATTCCACGATCAGGATGCCATGCTTGGTGATGAGCCCGATCAGGGTCACGAGGCCGATCTGCGAATAGACGTTCAGCGTGCCGCCGGTCAGCCACAAGGCGGTCAAGGCCCCGGTCATCGACAGCGGCACGGTGACCATGATCATCAGGGGATCGCGGAAGCTTTCGAACTGGGCCGCCAGCACCAGATAGATGAAGGCCAGCGCCAGCACGAAGACGAAGGCCAGATTGGAACTGGCATCGCGGAACTCGCGGGCCTGGCCGGTGAGGTCGGTGGCCGTGCCCTCCGGCAGCACTTCGGCCGCCGCCGCCGTCACATCCCTGATCGCCTCGCCCATGGTGTAGCCCGGTGCGAGGTTGGCCTGGATGGTGATGGCGCGAAGCTGGTTGAACCGACGCAAGTCGCGGGGCGCCACCGAGACATGCGCCTTCACCACGTTGGACAGCTGCACCATCTCGCCGCTCGATCCGCGCACGAAGATGCGCGACAGCGTTTCGGGCGATGTCCTCTCCTCCGGCGGCAGGGCAACCGTCACGTCATATTGCTCGGTGCCGATCTGGAAGGTCGACACGTTGCGTCCGCCCAGCAGCGTTTCCAGCGTACGGCCGATGACGGAAATGTCCAGGCCGAGGTCCGCCACGCGGTCGCGGTCGATCTCGACTTCCACTTCGGGCTTGTTGAGGCGCATGTCGGTGTCGAGATCGGCGAGTCCCGGGTTGTCCTTCAGCTTCTCGACGAGCCGGTCGGCCAGCGTGTTGAGTTCCTCATAGGAGGCCGAGGACTGGATGACGAATTGCAGCGGCTTGCCGAACCCGCGTACGCCAAGCGAGGGCGGGTTCGACGCCGAGGCCTGGACTCCGGCGATCTTGCGCAGCTTGGGCAAGAGGGACTGGGTCATGTCCTGCTGCTTGGTCTGACGTTCGTCCCAGTCCTTCAGGCGCGCGAAGGTCAGGAACTGCGTCACCTCGCCGGAGCCCACGATCATCAGATAGGAGCTGAGATCGGGATAGGTCGCGAGCAGGTCTTCGACCTGCGATGCATAGCGTCCGGTGAAGGCAAGGCTGGATCCTTCCGGCGCGTTTCCGGAAATGATGATGGTGCCGCGGTCCTCGACCGGCGCCAGCTCCGATTTCACCTGCGTCAGCACATAACCGCCAGCCCCCGCAACACCAAGGGCGAGCAGCAGGACCAGCCAGCGCAGCGCCAGAGCAGCGCCGAGGCTCGCCTTGTAGCCGCGTTCCAGCGCACCAAGCAGGCCCTCGATCACGCGCCCGAACAGGTTCTTCCCTTCCGCGTGGCGCAGCAGCCTGGAACACATCATGGGCGTGAGTGTCAGCGCCACGAAGCCCGAGACGATCACGGCACCGGCCAGCGTGATGGCGAATTCTAGGAACAGACGCCCGGTACGGCCCGGCGTGAAGGCGATGGGCGCATAGACCGCCGCCAGCGTCAGCGTCATGGCGACCACGGCGAACCCGATCTCGCGCGCGCCGCGGATGGCGGCATCGAAGGGCTTCATTCCGTCCTCGATGTGACGATAGATGTTCTCGAGCACGACGATGGCGTCGTCGACAACCAGTCCGATGGCAAGCACCATGGCGAGCAGCGTCAGCGTGTTCACTGACAGCCCAGTCGCATACATGATGGCGAAGGTGGTGATGAGAGAGACAGGGATGGTGACGACCGGAATGAAGGCGGCCCGGAAGGAATGCAGGAACAGGAAGATGATGACCAAAACCAGGCCGATGGCTTCGAGAATGGTCCTGAACACATTTTCGATCGAGCGATCGATGAAGACGGTGGAGTCATACCCGATCGAGGCAGTCGTGCCCTCCGGCAGGTCGGCGTTGAGCCGGGGCAGAATGGCATTGACCTCGCGCGAGACGTCGAGCGGATTGGCCACCGCCTGCTTCACGATGCCGATCGAGATGCCGGTCTCGCCGTTGTAGCGACCTTCGCGCCGGACATCCGCGCTGGAAAGCTCGACACGGGCCACGTCGCCCAGCCTCACCTGCAACCCGCCCGCCGACTTCAGGACGATGCGCTCGAATTCCTCCGGCGTGGCCAGTGCCGTCCGCGACAGGACCGTGAATTCGCGCTCCGTGCTCTCGATGCGCCCCGCCGGAATATCGGCGTTCTGGTTGCGGATGGCGTTCTCGACGTCCTGCACGGTCAGGCCATAGCCGGCCAGGCGCGTGGGGTCGATCCACACCCGCATGGCGTAGCGCCGCTCGCCGTTGATCGTGACATCGGCAACGCCATCGAGGTTCTTGAAGCGATTGACCACGAAGCGGTCGACGTAGTCGGTCAGTTCCAGCTCGTTCATGGTGGATGACTGCATGACGAGGAAGATGATGGGCTGCGCGTCGGCCTCCACCTTCGATATCGTCGGCTCGTCGATCTCGTCCGGCAACTGGCGCCGCACGCGGCTGACGCGGTCGCGCACGTCGCTGGTCGCGGCATCGATGTTCACCGTGCTGCGGAAGCGGATGGTGATGCGGCTCGACTCGGCCCGCGACGTGGATTCGATGGTATCGATGCCCTCGATCCCGGCCAGCGACCCTTCCAGCACCTGCGTGACCTGCGACTCCACGATCTCGGCGGAGGCCCCGGCGTAGTTCGTCTGCACCGAGACCTGCGGCTCGTCGATGTTCGGATACTCGCGGATGGTCAGCCGGTTGTAGGACATGAGTCCGGCCAGAACCAGGATCAGGCTCAGGACGGTCGCGAAGACCGGGCGGCGGATGCAGAGTTCGGTGAATCCCAAGGTCCTACTCCGCCGCCGTGGGCTTGACCACCTCGATGGCCGCGCCATTGCTGAGCCGGGCGTTGCCGGCGACGACGACTTCCGCTCCCGGCGATACGCCTTCGACGATCTCGATCGCGCCGGCCACGCGCTTGCCGACACGGACCTGCGCCTCCTCGGCCTTGGCGTCCTTGGCGATGAAGACGAAGGCATTGTCGCCGCGCTGCACGATCGCGGTTTCGGGAACCAGAACCGCGTCGCGGGCCGCGCCCTTGACCGTGACACGCACCAGCAGACCGGGCCGCAGCATGAGATCGGCATTGTCGAGATCCGCCCGCACCTGAAGGGCGCGGCCATTGACGTCCACCGAGGGATCGATCGCGGTGATCGTGGCAGTGAAGTGCTTTCCCGGCAGGGCGTCGGCCGTGACGTCGATCGCCTGTCCGAGGCGGATGCGCGACTGTTCCAGCTCGGGCACGGAGAACTTGACCTTCAGAAGGTCGATCTTGTCGATCTGCACCAGCGCGGTTCCGGCCGTGACATAGGCGCCGGCCGACACCGTGCGGAATCCCGCAAGGCCGGAGAAAGGTGCGACGATGGTGAGCTTGTCGAGGCGGACCTGGGCCGAGTCGACCACCGCCCGCGCCACCTCCATCTCGGTCACCGCGGCATCATAGACGCTCTGCGCCACGTTTCCTGACTTGCGCAGCGTTTGGGATCGTTTGTAGTTGGCCTCTGCCAAGGACAGACGGGCCTTGGCTTCGGTCAGGTCGGCTTCAGCGAGGTCTGTGTCGAGCCGGAACAGCGGCTGGCCCGCAGTGACCCGGTCGCCGTCCTTGAACAGAACCGCCGCGAGACGGCCGGACGTTTCCGGCGCGATCTCGACGGTTTCCTCGGCCAGCAGCGTGCCGATGGCACCGATGTCGTCCGACAGCCTTGCGGAAGTGGCTTGCGCGATCTCGACCGGCAGGGGACCGCGGTTGCCGCCACCCTGGGCTTTGCCCTGGCTGGGCTTGTCCTTGTCCGCAGACTTGGCCGCGGACTTCTCGGTCGGCCTGAAGCCGGTCAGCGCGACCACGTCGAGCCCCGATTGCCGGACATATGCGCCCGCGCCGCCGACCAGCAGCAGGCCAAGGATGGCAATGAGCCATTTCTTCATTCAGCCGTCTTTCCCTATCATCCGTCCGCGCTGCGGACAGTCCGCCAGCAAAGACCACAATACCGCAAGACGGCCGGGCCGTCTCTTTCCGTCGGGCTTTTCATGGCGAGCCTGCGCCGACTTGATAGCTCAAGGTACGCAGCCGATGGCACCCACCTCGGTCACGACTGCGTGAGGGCGCACCATCCCCATGCAATTATAAAAACCATTTGCATTATTAAAAATCGCGGCTCTATGCTCGTCAGTCTCGGAGGCTGAGGGTGTGGCATGGTTTCCCTGCGGGGCACCAACCAGGAGTTTGGACGGCCCTATAACCGGCGCATCGTGCTGGAGGCGATCCGCCAGCATGGGCCGATCGAACGCGCGGAGATCGCGCGGGAAGTGGGGCTCACGGTCCAGACCGTGGCCAACATCACACATGAGCTCGAGGACCTGGGCCTCATCACCGGCTCGCGCGGCGAACCGCGCGGTCGCGGCTCTCCGGCCACCAGCCTTGCCATCAATCCCGCTGGGGCCCACGCCATCGGCGTGCATGTCACCCCGCGCGGCCTCGAGGGCGCGCTCGTCGACCTGGCCGGAACCATCCTCGCTCGCAGCCAGCGCAGCCTCGACCACCCGGAGCCGGCGCAGACCATGGTTGAGATCGGCCGGCTCGTCCGCCAGTTCACGACCAAGACCAGAGGCAAGCGGATGCTGGGCATCGGGCTCGCCATGCCCGGCCCCTTCGACGTGGAGTCGATGAGCTTCGTCGGCCCCACCACGCTCGAAGGCTGGCGCGGCTTTCCAGTGGCAGACCGCCTCGCCAAGGTCACCGGCCTGCCCGCCTTCATTGAAATGGACCATGTGGCCGCGGCCCTGGGCGAGCGCCTGCACGGTGCCGGGCGCGCGTTCCGGGAATTCTACTTCCTCTGCTTCGGTGTCGGCCTGGGCGGCTGCATGGTTCACGAAGGCATGCCGTGGCGCGGGTCCCAGCGAAACGCGGGTGAGATCGGCCACCTTCCGCTGATCCCCGGCGGAGAGCCCTGCCCCTGTGGCAATCGGGGCTGCCTCGAACGCTATCTTTCGCTCGAGGCCTATGGCCGGCGTGCACCCGTCATCGGCCATGAGGCATGGATCGCAGAGACAGCCCCGCTGTTCCGCAGCGCGATCGCAGCCATCGAGAACCTCTTCGATCCGGAGACCATCATCGTGGGCGGATTGGCCGACGATCGCCTGCTTGACGACCTCCTCGCCGCCGCCCATCCCCTTCCCAATTCCGTCTCGCAGCGCGCTGGACGGAGCGTCCCTCGCCTCATGCGGGCCGCCAGCGGAAACGACGGCGTGTTGCGCGGGGCGGCCGCGGCCGCATTGTCCGGCGTGCTGTCGCCGCGCTTCGGCACCATGTTCGCCGAGGGTGACCGCGCCGGCCGCGATCCGCTCTTTGCGCGCAGGCACGTGGCATGAGCACGGATCCCCTGCTGCGGCTCGACGGGATCACGCGCAATTTCGGCGCCATCGAGGCCCTGCGCGGAATCAGCTTCGAACTGAAGCGTGGAGAGGTTCTGGCGCTCCTCGGCGACAACGGCGCGGGCAAGTCGACGCTGGTCAAGATCATTTCCGGCGGCCTGAAGGCCACGGCCGGCACCATGTACTTCGACGGCCGCGAGCGCAGCTTCGCCTCGCCGGCAGATGCGAAGGCCGAAGGCATCGAAACCGTCTACCAGGACCTCTCGCTCTGCACCAACGTCGACGTCGTGGCCAACTTCTTCATGGGCCGCGAAATCGTGAAACGCTACTTCGGCATTCCCGTGTTGCAGGAAGACGAGATGGAGGCGGCCGTGGCCAAGGCCATGGCCAATGCCGGCACCCGCATCCCGTCGCTGCGCACCAATGTCGAATATCTCTCCGGCGGCCAGCGCCAGGCCATCGAGCTGAACCGCTTCGTGCACTGGGGCGGCAAACTGGTGCTGCTCGATGAACCTTTCGCGGCGCTCGGCGTCGAGCAGACGCGGCGCGGGCTGGAGATGATCCGCCGCATCGCCGACCAGGGCATCGGCGTCATCATCATCACCCATATCATGGCACAGGCCTTCCAGGTGGCGGATCGCATCGTCGTCATCCGCCAGGGACTGGTGGCAGGCAATGTCGAACGCGCGAAGACCAGCCCGGACGAGGTCGTGCGCATGATCACCGGCGAAGCCCTGGCGGGCGCCGCCCAAGAAACGAGGCCGAACGGCCCTTGACCCCAACAATGAAGAGGAGACGTCCATGAATCGCCTACGCAGACTCCTGACCCTGTCCATCGCCGCGGCCGCCATCGGCCTCGCATCGCCGGCGCTCGCCGCGTCGAAGGGCACCATCTACTACATGGTGCCGACGCTGCTGGACGAGTTCCAGACCGAGTCGGTCTCGGCCATCGAGAAATTCGTCAAGGGCGTCGGTTACGACGTCGTGACGCTCAACGCCGACAACAAGACCGACCTGCAGCAAAGCCAGATGAACGACACGATCCTGCAGAAGCCCGCGGCCATCGTCCTGGCCGCCGTCGACTTCAACGCCCTCCAGCCGTCGATCGAGAAGGCGCGGGCCGCCGGCATCCCGGTCATGATCTTCGACCGCCAGATCACCGCAACGCCGACCGACTTCACCTCGGTCGCCGGAACGGTCGAGATCGGACAGGTCGCGGCCGGCGAGATCGAGCGGCTGCTCAAGGAAAAGAAGGGCGCAGTGAAGGGCAAGATCCTGCAGGTTCTCGGCGACCCGGCGGATCCCTACACGCTCGACATCCAGAAGGGCTTCGAGGAAAAGATGAAGGCCTTCCCCGACGTGCAGATCATCTCGCTCCCCGCCATGCAGTGGGAAGCCTCGAACGCCGGGACCATCGTCGCCGACCAGCTCGTGGCGAATCCCGACATCGACCTGATCTTCGTGCATGCCGCGCATCTGGCCGTGGCCGCCGTGGCCTCGCTCGAGGCCAAGGGCAAGAAGCCGGGTGACGTGATGCTGGTCTCCTCCAACGGCGCTCCGGTCGGCCTCGACCTGATCCGCAAGGGCTGGGAGGACGTGGAGGTCGAGCAGCCGCTCTATGCTCAGGCGGCGGCCATTGCCATGTTCGCCGACAAGGTGGTCAACAAGCAGGAGATCAAGCCCGGAACCTACAAGGTGCTTGGACTCGACTCGACGCTGACTATCGAGCCCTGGGGGCCGAACCTGAAGATCCCCGGCGCGGCCATCACCAAGGCCAACGTCGACGAGCCACGCTTCTGGGGCAACCTGAAGGCGCCGACCGATCCGGTCACCCCGGTGGAGTGACGCAACGCAGAATCACGGCCCCGGCGTTTCGTCGGGGCCGCTTCCATCCCGCAATGAGCCCGCAATGACATCAACACGCAATCGCGCACTTGCCGAATTCGTGCTCGACCACCTGGTCTGGTTCATGCTGGCCACCGTGCTGATCGCCTTTTCGCTCTTCGTGCCGAATTTCTTCCAGATCGGGATCTTCGCCAACATCATCGAGCAGTCGACCTTCGTCGGCGTCATGGCGATCGGCCTCGCCATCGTCATCATCGCCGGCCACATGGATCTCTCGGTCGAGTCGACGGCCGCGCTCGCCGCGATGCTCACCGGCATTCTGTTCTGCGCGCGGGGCATCGGCCTCGGCATCACGCTGACGCCGGAATGGCTGGTGATCCCGGCATCGCTGGCGGTGTCCCTGGCCGTCGGCGCCGCCATCGGCTTTCTCAACGGCTTCTTCACCATCAGGCTGAAGATGAATGCCTTCATCGTGACGCTGGCCTCCTATATCTGGGTCCGCGGCCTGGTGGTTGCGATCTCGGGCGGGCGCTCGGCGCAGGATCTCGCGCCATCGCTGCGGGTGATCGGCATCCAGACAGTCTTGTATGTGCCCCTGATCGCCTGGATCGCGATCGGCTGCTTTGCCGTGTTTTCCTTCGTCATGAGCCGGACGCCCTTCGGCCGGCATGTGACGCTGGTCGGCGGCAATCCGGTCGCCGCCTTCCGCGCCGGCATCAAGGTGGACCGGCTCATGTTCACGAGCTTCATTCTTGCCGGCGCCATCGCGGGCCTGGCCGGCTGGCTGCTCGCCATCCGCACGTCGGGCGCCACCGCGAATCTCGGCACCGGCATGCTGTTCAATGCCTTCGCGGCCGTCGTCATCGGCGGCGTCAGCCTGAAGGGCGGCGTGGGCAAGCTGCCAGGCGTCTATGCCGGCGTCTTGCTTCTTTCATCGATCCACACCGCAATCAATCTGATGGGCCTCCCCGCGCACTACACGCAGGTGATTCTAGGACTACTCGTGCTGGCGGCCGTGCTTCTCGACACTCTCAAACTCCAGATCCGACAGAGGTTCGCATGAGCGGGCGGATTCAAGGCAAGGTCGCGCTGGTCATCGGCGCCGCGCGCGGCATCGGCGAGGGCATCGCCGAGCGCTTCGTCGAGGAAGGTGCAAAGGTGGTGATCGCCGACACCGAGGCGGATGCCGGCGCGGCGACGGCCAGGCGTCTGGGCGGACTCTTCGTAGAGACCGACATTTCCCGCCTCGAACACGCCGAACGCGCGGTCCGGACCGCGGTCGAAGGCTTCGGCGGTCTCGACATCGTCGTCCAGAATGCCGGCATCTATCCCTGGACCCTGATCGAGAACACCTCGCCCGAAGAATGGGATTCGGTCCTTGCCGTGAACCTGAAGGGCACGTTTCTCGCCGCGCGCGCCGCGCTCTCCCACATGAAGGCGCAAGGGTCCGGCCGCATGGTCTTCACCTCCTCCATTACCGGCCCTCGCGTCACCAGTCCCGGCCACGGCCACTATTCGGCAAGCAAGGCAGGCATCAACGGGTTCATCAAGGCGGCAGCCCTGGAGTTCGCGGGTTACGGCATCACCGTGAATGGCATCGAGCCGGGAAACATCCTCACGTCGGGCATGAAGATGCATCGCAGCGAGGCCTTCATCAAGTCGATGGAGGATGCCGTGCCGCTCGGCCGCCTCGGCACGCCCCGTGACATCGCCAATGTGGCGCTCTTCCTCGCCTCCGACGAGGCGGCCTACATCACCGGCACGACCATCATCGTCGATGGCGGGCAGACGCTGCCCGAAGGCAAGGACTTCCGCCTCAATCCCGGCTGACGCGCGCCCGGTATGCGTGCGGCGTGAGACCCACCGACTTGCGGAACTGGCGCGTGAAGGACGTCTGGTCGGCATAGCCGCAGTCGAGTGCGATCTGGCTGATCGGATCAGCGCTGCTGCGCAGCCGGGTGATGGCGTGCTCGATCCTCGCCCGCGTGATGTATTGCCCGGCCGAGAGGCCGAACAGGCTGCGCAGGCGCTGGTCGAACTGCCACTCCGACAGGCCCGCAAGGCGTGCCACGTCGCCAAGCTTCAGGGCCCCGTCGATGTTCGCGCGGACATGCGAAAGCGCCCGTGATATCCCGACATAGCCGGTGTCCGCGTCGGCCCGCGCCTGGAGGTCGCGCGACAGGCCGCAGAGACCGACGATGCGCCCTGACGCATCGCGGACAGCCTCCTTCCAGGTCAGGCACCAGCCTTCGCCACCACCCGGGTAGAGATGAAGCTCGAGGGCGCTGTGCAGTGGCCGCCCGCCGGCGACGATCTGCAGGTCCTGGGCGAGGATGCGGGCGCCGAGCGGCGCGGGAAACACATCGGGCGCCGTGCGGCCGATGAGCTCGTCCTTGCTCCGGCGCTTCAGGCGCTGCACCAGGGTCTGGTTGACGGAGACGTAGCGGCCCTCGCGGTCCTTCAGGAAGAAGACGGTATCGGGCACGGCATCGAACAGGGCCGCGAACGGATGATGCAGGAGCCTTTCCTTGCTGCTCCCGATTGCCTCGCCCATGCTTCGTCCTGTGCCGATTTCCCAGAAGCGGCCCCGGCTTCAGCCAAGACCGGCCGGCGGCGCCGGCGTAGTGTCGCCGAACATCACAGCGCAGCAGGTTTCCCATGTCACCCGAGATTTTCAGGGGCGTGCTCCCCGCCCTCATGACCCCCGTCGACGCCGCAGGCCGCCCCGATTTCGACGTCCTGGTTGCAACCGGCAGGCGCCTCGTCGAGGCCGGCATGTCGGGCGTCGTCTACTGCGGCTCGATGGGCGACTGGCCCCTGCTCACCGACGAGCAGCGCATGGAAGGGGTGGAGCGGCTGGCCCGGGCCGGGATACCGGTGATCGCCGGAACCGGCGCACAGAATACCGAGCGGGCCCGCCGCCTCGCCGCCCATGCGCAGGAGGCGGGCGCCAGGGGCCTCATGGTCATTCCGCGCGTTCTCTCGCGCGGATCCTCGCCCGCAGCCCAGCGCGCGCACTTCGAAGCGGTCCTGGCGGCGGCGCCGCAGCTTCCCGCAGTCATCTACAACAGTCCCTACTACGGCTTCGAGACCAGGGCCGACCTGTTCTTCGCGCTCCGCCAGCGCCATCGCAATCTCGTGGGCTTCAAGGAATTCGGCGGCGCCGCGGCGCTGCGCTACGCGGCCGAGAACATCACCTCCAGCAACGACGACGTGGTGCTCATGGTGGGCGTCGACACGCAGGTGTTCCATGGTTACGTGAACTGCGGTGCCTCAGGCGCCATCACCGGCATCGGCAACGTGCTGCCGCGCGAGGTGCTGCATCTGGTTTCGCTGTGCCGCCGCGCCGCAGCCGGCGATGCGCGGGCCCGCGTCGATGCTGCGGAGTTGGAACGCGCGCTGGGCGTGCTGTCCTCCTTCGATGAGGGGCCCGACCTGGTGCTCTTCTACAAGCACCTGATGGTGCGCGAGGGTGAACCCGCCTACGAACGCCAGATCATGGAGAGCGACGCGCTCTCCGACAGCCAGAAGGCCTTTGCCGACCGTCAGCTCGCCCTGTTCAAGGCCTGGTATGCGACATGGCCGGGGCGGACGCGCTGACATGCAGGTGATCGACTCCCACACGGGCGGCGAGCCCACCCGTCTGATCATTTCCGGGGGCCCGGCGCTTGCCGGCCGCACGATGGCCGAGCGGCGCGACAGCTTCGCCCGCGACTTCGACCATATCCGGCGCTTCGCGGTGCTGGAGCCGCGCGGCCACGACGCGCTGGTCGGCGCCCTGCTCTGTCCGCCGGTCAATGCCACATCGGCGGCGGGCGTCATCTTCTTCAACAATGCCGGCTACCTCGGCATGTGCGGCCACGCGGCAATCGGAACCATCGTCAGCCTGGCGCATCTGGGACGGCTCGGCCCCGGCCGCCACGGCCTCGACACGCCGGTCGGAACCGTGGCGGTGGACCTGCATGATGCCAACACGGCGACGGTCGAGAATGTCCCCAGCTACGCGCATGCGCAAGGCATCGCGCTGGACGTGCCGGAGCTTGGCATGGTCAGGGGCGACATCGCCTGGGGCGGCAACTGGTTCTTCATCGCCGAAGTGCCCGGCCTCACGCTGGCGCTCTCCCAGGTCCGGGATCTCACCGGCATCGCGCTGCGGATCAAGGCGGCGCTGCGCTCGGCAGGATACACCGGCCGCGATGGCGCCGAGATCGACCACATCGAGATCACCGGACCTTCCAGCAGCGCCGATGCGCGGAACTTCGTGCTCTGTCCCGGCGCCGCCTACGACCGCTCGCCCTGCGGCACCGGGACCAGCGCCAAGCTCGCCTGCCTCGCCGCGGCCGGAAAACTGCGGCCGGGCGCCGCGTGGCTGCAGGAAAGCATCACGGGCAGCTGCTTTGCCGCAAGTTACCGCGAAACACCGGAGGGTATCGTCGCCCGCATCACGGGCCGCGCCTTCGTGGCCGCCGAGGCCACGCTCCTGCGATCCCCAGCCGATGCCTTCGCCGATGGCATTGCGGATTTGCCGAATGGCGAGCGCCCGGACCTCGCTATTGCTGCGGCGCGTATTGCCGCCCGATGATCTCGTGACGCTTCTTCTGGCGCTTCTGGGCCGCGGGCTGCACCACGGTGGCACCGCGCGACTTGACCTCGGGCTGCGGCGGCGGCTCGTCGTCGGGCACCATGGCGATGCGCTCGATGCCGCCGATCGCCGCCTTGGACGTTGAATCGAGGCGAAGGGCCCGGCGATAGTCCTTTTCCGCCCAGCCATAGAGGCCCATCCCTTCATAGACCAGGCCCCGGGCCTCGTAGTTCAGCACCAGCGTGGGATCGAGCTCCATGGCCTGGTTGCAATCCTTCAGCGCGCGCTCGAGATAGCCGGCCTGGCCCAGGGCCCAGCAGCGGCCGCCATAGGAGGAAGCCCTGGCGGGATCGAGCGCGATGGCCTTGTCGAAGTCACGGATCGCCTGTGCATAGTCGCCGCGCGCCGCATTGGCCGAGCCGCGATAGGCATAGGCCCGCGGCGTGTCGAAGCCCAGCGCGATGGCCTTGCCGAGGTCCGACGCCGCGGCGGCGTAGGATTTCAGGTCGGCGTTGGCCAGCCCACGATAGTAGAAGGCCACGGCACTGCTTGCCGGCGGAAGGCCAAGCCCCAGTGCCCGGTCGATGTCGGCGAGGCCCTGACGGGGATTTCCCTTGGCGGCCTTGGCCGCCCCGCGCAGCACCAGCGCGTCCGCCACCTGCGCCGGCGCCGGCTCCATGGCGACGATGCGGTCATAGTCCGCGATGGCGCGGCCATATTGCGACAGGGCGCTATAGGCCTGGCCACGCGACAGATAGGCGCCGGAGAGGGCGCGGCCCGCCGCGGCCCCCGACTCGATCGCCCGCGTGCAGGCGGCAATGCGGCTGTCGGCGCTGCTCTGTCCTGGCCGCAGGCAGGCCTGCAGGTCATCCGCGCGTGCCGGCGCGAATGGCACCACACAGGCAGCGCAAAGCAGCCCGGCCAGAACGAAGTCGAAACGCCGCATTCAACATCCTCCAACGCGCCCCCGCTGAAACATGCCCGACCGCTTATAGCGCGGGCGGCAGCGGCACTCCAGCCGTCCGGATACGGAGCGTTCCGGGAGCCCAAAGGCCCGAATCTGCGAGGCGCCGACGCCGCAAAATCTGTGACGATGATCAAGCTTTGGTAGCGGGGGAGGGATTTGAACCCCCGACCCCAGGATTATGATTCCCGTGCTCTAACCAACTGAGCTACCCCGCCGAGGATTGCGGCGATATAGGGTCTGGCGGGGCTTCAAGTCAAGCCGGCTTGGCGGGTTCCTCTTCCGCCTCCTCGGAGCGCTTGAAGAACGTGCGCCACAGCGAGATGGCGCAGAAATAGACCGAGGCGCCGATCCAGACCCATTTCTGAACGTCCTCGACGATGTTCCAGTCGCTGCGGTCCTTGGCCGCGAGGATCAGGCTCAGCGACATGGCCGCCCACAGCACCGTCATGGGAATGGTGATCTCGCGCCAGTCGGTGACGCGCAGCGGATGCACGAACTTGACGGGCACGAAGGTGAGGATGCACAGCAGCACAATGGTGATGAGATTGGCCCATGGCCCCGACTGCAGCACGAAGAAATAGAGCACCACAACGTTCCACAGGGCCGGAAAGCCGACGAAGTAATAGTCGTCCGACTTCATGCCCACATTGGCGAAGGTGTAGCAGGAGACCGCCATGATGGCGGCGGCCGAAATCAGACTCCAGGTCTGGCCGGAGAAGAGGAAGTCGACCGGCGTCATGTTGAACCAGTAGACCATGAGCGCCGGCACGGCGACATAGGTGAAGAAGTCGATGACGTTGTCCAGCGTGCGACCGTCGACGTTGGGCGTGTATTCCAGGACCCGCGCCTTGCGCGCCAAGGTGCCGTCGATGCCGTCGACGAAAAGGGCGAGGCCCAGCCACATGAAGGCGGCCACGGGATCGTTCTTCAGCACCGCCACCAGCGCCAGGAAACCCAGGACGATGCCGCAGGTCGTGAAGGCATGAACGGCCCAGGCCACACCCCTCTTCACATCGCGGTCGAGGTTCGGGTGCAGATTGATCTTGGCCACGGCCTCGGCAACTCCCATGTGGATCAAGTCATTATAGGAAGGCGCGATGGCCAAGGCAAACGCCGGCTCGGCAGCGCTCAGCCGCGGGCGATGTAGCCGCCGCCGAGAACCCGGGCCCCGGCCCCCTGCCCGTCATAGAGCACGCAGGCCTGGCCCGGCGAGACGCCATATTCGCCTTCGGGAATGGTCACCAGGGCGCCACCGGTGGCCCGCCGGATCGACGCCGGCAGCGGCGCGCGCGTCGAGCGGATGCGGGCATGCACGGGCCGGTCGACCTCGCCAAGGCCGTCGCTCCCCAGCCAGTTGAGGCCGCCCACGCGGATCTCGCGGCGCAGCAGCGCCTGGCGCGGTCCGACCACCACGCAGCGCCGCTCGGCATCGATCCGCACAACATAGAGCGGCTCGCCCTCGGCGATGCCGAGGCCACGGCGCTGCCCGATGGTGTAGTGGATGATGCCCTCGTGCCGGCCCAGCACGCGGCCGTCGACATGCACGATGTCGCCGGGTGTGGCGCCATCGGGCCGCAACTTCAGGATCAGGTCGGCATAGCGCCCGTCCGGCACGAAGCAGATATCCTGGCTGTCCGGCTTGTCGGCGACCGCCAGGCCCAGCTCGGCGGCGATGGCGCGGGTTTCGGGCTTGGTGAGGAGTCCGAGCGGAAAGCGCAGGAAGTCGACCTGGTCCTGCGTCGTCGCGAAGAGGAAATAGCTCTGGTCGCGGTCCATGTCTGCGGCCGTGAAGAGATCGCGATGTCCGCTGCCATCGGGGCGCGGGCGGCTTTCGATGTAGTGGCCGGTGGCCATGGCAGCCGCATCCAGATTGCGCGCCCTGGCCAGAAGATCGGCGAACTTCACGGTCCGGTTGCAGGTGACACAGGGAATGGGCGTCTCGCCGGCCATGTAGGAGTCGACGAAACTGTCGATCACGGCTTCCCGGAAGCGCGATTCGAAGTCGAGCACGTAGTGGGGAATGTCGAGGCTCGCCGCCACCCGGCGGGCATCATGGATGTCCTGCCCGGCGCAGCAGGCACCCTTGCGCCGTACCGCCTCGCCATGATCGTAGAGCTGGAGGGTGATGCCCACCACCTCGTAGCCCGCCTGCTTCAGCAGGGCGGCGGTCACGGACGAGTCAACGCCGCCCGACATGGCACAGACGATGCGGATCGCGCCGGGATCGCCTGCGATCCCGACACTCTCGCGTACCCTGTCCAGAATGCCTTCGGAAATGGCCATGGACCGCTACATGGGACGGGCGGGCGCGAAAGTAAATGGCCGCGCAGGCGTGTCCTGTTCCGGAATGGGGCATTCTTCGACGGGGGTTTGCCATTTCTTCATCTGTACTTAGCCCAATTTTAAGGCGGTGGGCCTAGTCTCGGTAGCAGTGAGTACCTGCGTTTTAGGTTGAGTTAGTCAATGAACGGTCAGTTGCGTCCACGCGTAAACTACGTCATCGGGCCCGATGGCAGCCCATTGACGGTCGCCGACCTCCCTCCGCCTGGAAACCAGCGCTGGGTGATCCGCCGCAAGGCCGAGGTCGTTGCCGCCGTCCGTGGTGGTTTGTTGAGTCTCGAAGAGGCGTGCGAGCGCTATGTGCTCACCGTCGAGGAGTATCTGAGCTGGCAGCGCTCGATCGACCGCCATGGCCTTGCCGGCCTGCGGACGACGCGCATCCAGGACTATCGTTCGAACTGAACGAGACGACAATTCGCAAAGGGGCCGGATCGCCACATCCGGCCCTTTTGCTTTTGCGGAAGCCTCGGAACTCCCCCCTGTCATCGGGCGCCGGGACGTACTAAACACCGCCGGCTCACCACTCCAAGGCATATCCGATGGCTGACACGCTGCATGACATCAAGATCGACCCGCGCAACGCCAATATCCTGATCTCGATCAACGGAACGCTGGTGCCGCGCGCCCAGGCGACGGTCTCGGTCTTCGATTCCGGCTTCATCCTGGGCGACGGTGTCTGGGAGGGCCTGCGCCTGGTCAAGGACGGCGTGCCCTTTCTGCGCGAGCATGTCGAGCGTCTCTACGAGGGAGCCAAGGCGATCTTCATGGACGTGGGCGTCACCCCTGACGAACTCGTGCGCCGCCTCTTCCACTGCCTCGATGCCAACAAGATGGAGGACGGCGTCCACATCCGCCTCATGGTGACCCGGGGCGTGAAGGCCACGCCCTATCAGGACCCGCGGGTGACCATCTCGCCCGCCACCATCGTCATCATCCCGGAATACAAGACGGCCAATCCCGAGAAGTTCGAGAAGGGCCTCTCCCTGTTCACCGTGAACGTGCGGCGCGGCGCGCCCGACGTGCAGGACCAGAAGCTCAACTCGCATTCGAAGCTCAATTGCATCACGGCCTGCGTTCAGGCCATGAACGCCGGCGCCGACGAGGCCCTCATGCTTGACCCGCTCGGATTCGTCGCCACCTGCAACTCCACGCATTTCTTCATCGTGCGGCGCGGCGAGGTGTGGACCTCGACCGGCCAGTACTGCATCCCCGGCATCACGCGCGGCAACATGATCCGGCTATGCCGGGAGAACGGGATTCCCGTCTTCGAGAAACAGTTCTCGCTCTACGACGTCTATGGCGCCGACGAGGCCTTCGTGACCGGCACCTTCGCCGGTCTGGTTCCGGTCCGCGTGATCGACGGGCGTCCGGTCCGCCACCCGTTGTCTTCGGAAGACTGGAATGGCCCGGGGCCCATCTCCCGGCAACTGTCGAAGCTCTACAAGGAACTCTGCGTCAGGGACGCCCGCAGGAGCCTCGCGTGACCAACCTCGCCATGTGGTCGGGGCCGCGCAACATCTCGACCGCCATGATGTATTCCTTCGGCAACCGGCCCGACTGCGAGGCCTGGGACGAGCCCTTCTATGCCTTCTCGCTGGTCCACCATGGCAACGACCATCCCATGCGCGAGGCCATCATCGCGGCCAATGACAGCGACTGGAACCGGCTGGTGGCGCGCTGCCTGGCGCCGGCGGGCAAGCCCCTCTTCTATCAGAAGCACATGACCCACCACATGCTGCCGGGCTACGACCGCAGCTGGATCAAGGGTCTCACCAATGCCTTCCTCGTGCGCCATCCGGAACGCGTCCTGGCGAGCTATGTGAAAAAATGGTCGGATGTCAGCCTGCGCGACATCGGCTTCGTCGAACAGGCCGAGATCTTCGACCTCGTTGCCGATCATCTGGGTCATGCCCCGGCGGTGGTCGATGCCGAAGACATCCTCGGAGACCCCCGTCGCGTGCTCACCCGCCTTTGCGAACACTGCGGCATCGGCTTCGATGAGGCCATGCTCTCATGGGAACCTGGGCCGAAGCCCTTCGACGGAAACTGGGCGCCGCACTGGTACAATGCAGTCTGGGCGTCCTCCGGTCTGCGCCGCGAGGAGCAGCGGCAGGCGCCGGCCCTTCCTCCGCACCTGCAACGGATCGCCGATGCGGCGATGCCTTACTATGAAAGGATGAGGCCGTTCCGCCTTACCTGACGTGGTGCGATGGTGACGCCTGGGCCGAAACCGCGACCGGAACCGCAGCGACCCCCTCTTTCTCGGCCAGAAGCTCCGCGCGCCGAAGCTCCTGCTCTGTTTCGGCCAGCGCGGCCTTCGCATCGGTCAGCTGATCCTTCAGCTCGGCGATCGACTTCATGAGATTGTCGCGCCGGGCCCTCGCCGCCTTGGCCTGTAGTGAATAGTTGAAATGGGTGGGATCGGACACGCCGTTGCGGCTTTCCTCGAACTTCACGGCCGCATCGAGATCGTCGTATTTGCGCATGAAGTCATTGATCATGCTCTCGATATCGGCAACCTGCCGCCGCTTCTCCTCGGTACGGAACCGGTGCAGACGAAGCATGGTGTCGCGTGGACGCATGTGAAGTCCTCTTTACTCGAACAAACTGAGGGTCACGCGTCCTGCGCGCCCTTTTCACGATTCTCCGAATCAACTACGCAGGAGATTCAGGTTCGTGTTGAGCGTCATGATGAACCGGTAAGCTTAAGGCTGGGTAAACCGGGGCGGTTGGAAGGTTTCGCGCGTCGAAGGGCAATGTGACATGAGGGAACGCCTATATATGGTAGTCTCGTGCCGATAGCCCCCAGATATAGCGACTTCATTTGATGCAGTTGAGTCTATGGGATTAGGCTTTGTTAACCTTTCCCAGCTTATCTTAAGCGCGAGCGTTAACGGTTAGTTGTGCGCGGGCCCCGTCGGGCACGCTGATCTGAGGGCTCCGAAGACCGGGAGTCCGGGAAGCATAGGGGATTCGAAATGAGAGTACTGCTGATCGAGGACGATACCGCGACGGCTCAAAGCATCGAGCTCATGCTGAAGTCGGAAGGCTTCAACGTCTATACCACCGACCTCGGTGAGGAAGGCGTGGACCTCGGCAAGCTCTATGACTACGACATCATCCTGCTCGACCTGAACCTCCCCGACATGTCGGGCTACGAAGTGCTCAAGACGCTTCGAGTGGCGAAGGTGAACACGCCCATCCTCATTCTTTCGGGCCTCGCCGGAATCGAAGACAAGGTCAAGGGCCTGGGCTTCGGCGCCGACGACTACATGACCAAGCCCTTCCACAAGGACGAGCTGGTGGCGCGCATCCATGCCGTCGTCCGCCGCTCCAAGGGTCACGCGCAGTCGGTCATCGTGACGGGCGAACTCCTGGTCAACCTCGACACCAAGACCGTCGAAGTGGGCGGCAGCCGCGTGCATCTGACCGGCAAGGAGTACCAGATGCTGGAGCTGCTCTCGCTCCGCAAGGGCACCACGCTGACCAAGGAAATGTTCCTCAATCATCTCTACGGCGGCATGGACGAGCCGGAACTGAAGATCATCGACGTCTTCATCTGCAAGCTGCGCAAGAAGCTGGCCAATGCCGCCGGCGGAAAGAACTTCATCGAGACCGTCTGGGGCCGCGGCTATGTCTTGCGTGAAGGCGCGCCGCCGATGAATGACAGCGACGACATGCGCGCGAGCGCCTGACCGACTCGAACTGTCTTCTGTCTCTTCCAGGCCGCGACGAACGACTCCGTTTCAGGCCTTGGCGCGCACCACCACGTCATCCCCATCCATCGCCATGGTCAGGGCCAGCCCGGCCGACTGCGCCAGCAGCCTCGCATAATAAGGCTGCACCAGCCTGGCATCGAGCAGGCTGAGTTCTGCCGTGCCCTCTAGCACCTGCGCGATCGCCTCCGGAATCTTTGCCCGGTCACCCTGCGCCCTGGCCGTGAACGCATCGCCATCGACGCTTACCGTGATCGTTCCGCCGCGCGGCACCGCCGCCATCGCCATGAGCAGCATGTTGAGCACGAGCTTCACCTGTTGCTTCGGCCTGTTCTCGCGCGGTGCCAGCCAGTCAAGCTTGACCTTCTCCGAACCCACGAAGGCCATTGCGGTCTCGCCGGCTTCGCCCATGTCGATGGACGCACCCGCTGACCCGGCGGCGCCAAAGGCGATCCGGCAGAACTTGAGCTTGGCCGCAGCGGTCTTGGCCGAAGAGCGCACCATGTCCAGCGCCGTCTGGCGCGTGTCCTCGTCCATCTCGGGATCGTCATAGAGTTCCAGCCCGTTGGCGATCGCGCCGACGGGAGAAATCACGTCATGACAGACGCGGCTGCAGAGCAGAGCGGCAAGGTCGAGGTCGGCGAGGCGGGCTTCGGTCATGGCGGTCCTGCTGGTGATTCGCGTCCCTCACTTCTAGCAAAACGACGCAGGATTTTCCGCATTGACCATCCGGGGTGGCACGCCCATAGAGGCGCCCACCGCCGAACCGGAGCCCGTGCCATGTCGACAACGCCCTCGCCCTTCATGCAGGACTTGATCAACCTGGCCTTTGCCGCCGGACGCGAGATCATGGCCGTCTATGCCACCGACTTCTCGGCCAAGGCCAAGGAAGACCTGACCCCGGTGACGGTCGCCGACGAAGCCGCCGAGAAGATCATCCTGGCCGGGCTTGTGAAGATCGATCCGGCGACGCCGGTCATTTCCGAGGAGGCCGCAGCGGCCGGCCGCATTCCGGACGTCGCCCGCGATTTCTATCTCGTCGATCCCCTCGATGGCACGAAGGAGTTCATTTCGAGAAATGGCGAGTTCACGGTGAACATCGCAAGGATCGAGAACGGCAACCCGGTGGCCGGCATCGTCTTTGCGCCAGCCCTGCGACGGGCCTTCTGGGGCGAGCGCGGGCGTGGTGCCGCCGCCGGTGCCCTGGCGGCCGACGACTCCGTCACCTGGATGCCGATCGGCGTCAGGCCCTGCCCCGCGGATGGCGCGACCGTGGTCGCCAGCCGTTCGCATCGCGACCAGGCCACCGACGACTATCTCAGGACCATTCAGGTGAAGTCGCTGTGTTCTGCCGGTTCCTCGCTGAAGTTCTGCCTGGTGGCGGCCGGCGAAGCCGATCTCTATCCGCGCTTCGGCCGCACCATGGAATGGGATACGGCGGCAGGCCACGCCGTGGTCGCCGCCGCGGGTGGCCGCGTGATGACGGTCGATGGCCTGCCGCTGACCTACGGCAAGCGGCAGCGCGGATACGACAATCCCGGCTTCATCGTCAGCGCGTGAGCACCTTCAGCATCGGTTAACCAACCCGAAAGCCTCTTCGCGCTAGTCTCGACGCCGGACGGTGACGAAGTCACAGGGCCCTGGCGGATTCCGCCATGCAGCGGTCCAAGCACGTATCGAGGTGATGCCATGATGAAAGCAAAACTGCCGGCGCTGCTGGCTCTCGGCCTGGCGCTCGGCCTCGCCACACCGCTCTCGGCGCAGACAACGGGCTCTGTCTCCAAGTCGGGCCAGACGCAATCGACCGAAACATTCACAACCGAGGAAATCCTCCTCGAAGGTCACCGATTCTTCGGCAACACCTCGCGCGGCCTGGCCAAGGCCGTCGAATACATCTTCCAGCGTCAGGGTGAGCCCACCGCCTACATCGTCGGCGAGGAAGGTGCGGCCGCATTCGTCGGTGGGCTGCGCTATGGCGAAGGCACGATCTATTACAAGGACGGCCGCAAGGAAAAGATCTTCTGGCAAGGCCCGTCCATGGGGTTCGATTTCGGCGCCAATGGATCGCGGACCATGGTGCTTGTCTATAACTCGAGCAGCCCGGACGACCTGCATGACCGCTTCGGCGGCGTCGAGGGATCGGCCTATTTCATCGGCGGCCTCGGCGTGAACTTCCAGGCGAAGGACGACATCGTCCTGGCTCCGATCCGCACCGGCGTTGGCGCGCGGCTTGGCGCCAATGTCGGCTATCTGAAGTATTCCGCCAAGCCCAAGTGGAATCCCTTCTGAGTCTTGCGGCGCGCAACCGAAGCCACGCTTTTGCCATTCTTCGCGGCTCTGAGTTGAAGCCGGACACTCCTGGCGGCGGCAACCGGCCTGGTCTGGTCGCACGCGGCCAGGCTTTTGCAAACAGGCGGGAACTCCGGTAGGAGAGGCAATTCGCCGGAGGCCTCCATGTCTCAGACCGAGACGATCCTTCTCATCCTGCTGGGCTTTTCGCTGGGAGCCCTGGTCGCCCTGTTCTTCGGGCGCTTCATCTGGAACCTGGGACTTCGCTTCGGGGCGCGGCGCATGCGCAAGCAGGTGCCCTCCACCGTGGCCGGGTTGCAGACCGAGCGCGACCAGCTTCGCGCGGAATTCGCAATGCTGTCGCAGCGCCTCGGCGCCCGGCTCGAAGAGGCGAAGCTGGCGGCCGCAGAGCAGATGGCCGAGGTGACCCGCCACCGCAACCGCGTCGACCTCCTCATCTCCGAACAGGCCGAACGCGAAAGGGCGCTGGCGGCGCTCCAGTCCGAGGCAGCCGAAACGCTGGGCCGCGCCAAGGCCGTGGAGTCCGATCTTGCCGCGGCTCAGGAAACGATCGCCACGCTACGCAAGGAAATCGCCCAGCGTGACCGGATCATCACCTCCCTGCAGCAAACGGGGACCATGCCGAAGCCGGACCTGCCCCCCGATGCAACGACCGAGGATCGTCTTCGCGCTCGGATCGAACACCTGACGGGTCTGTCGCGTCCGGCAGACCCGGTCCCGGCCGAACCTCAGTTGCCGATACCGGCGCCGGCCGTCGACGCCGCTCTCGCCGAGGGACTGGAGAAGGCCGAACGCGATACCGATGACCTGCGCAAGGAGCTCGAGCGCCTCGACGCCGAGTGGAACAAGAAGCTGGATGAACTGGGCGAAGTTCCGCCCGACAAGGCCGGCGAAGTGAAGCCGGGAGCGGTGGCCAATGTCATCTCGCTGGCCAACCGCATCCGCGCCCTCAAGAACGACATCGCCAGCTGACGCCCTCCGGCATCAGTCGAGATCGGACTGCCGCTCCTTCAGCACCTGAGCGTAGACGTTGATGATCAGGGCGGCCAGCAGGATCAGGCCGCGGATCAGGATCTTCAGGAAGCTGTCGATCTGGATGTGGTCGAGGCCGTTGTTGACGACACCCAGCACCAGGAGACCGATGATCGTGTTGCCGATGCCGCCGCGGCCACCGAAGAGACTCGTACCGCCCACAACGACGGCGGCAATCGCGTCCAGCAGGAACGTATCGAACTGGTTCTGCTGCGCTGAGCCGAAGTAGGCGACGCCCAACATGCCCGCGATTCCCGAGCAGACGGCGGATATCACCATCACCGATCCGACGATGAACTTCACGTTGACGCCGGAGTATTCCGCCGCCTCGCGATTGCCGCCCACCATGTAGATGTAGCGGCCGTAGCGCGTGTAGCGCAACACCAGGTGGCCCACGAGCAGGAAGATCAGGCAGACGATGATCGTCCAGCCGATCGGGATGAAGAGTGCCTTGCCGGCCGCGTCGACACCGAGCGGAATGGTGAAGGCCGTTCCCGAGCCCAGCGTGGTGATGAGTTCCGGATACTGATAGGCGATCTGGCCGCGCACCAGCAGTGCCGATACGCCATTGGCGATCTGCATCATGGCAAGGGTCATGATGAAGGACGGAATGCCGATGATCGTCATGCCGCCCGCAGTGACCAGGCCAAAGGCGAAGGCTGCGGCAAGCGCCAGCAGAATGGCGATCCAGCCCTGCACCGGGACATTGGCAATATTCACGTAATCTGGCTGAATTGTGAAGTAAGCCACTGTAATACCTACAGCATTTGCAACTGCGGCAACTGACAGGTCGATTTCGGAAGTGAGGATGACATAGGTCAGCCCGACAGCGATGATTCCGGTGATCGACAGCTGCCGCACGATATTGAGCGCATTGTCGAGCGTGAAGAAGGATGAGCTGGCAAAGCTGAAGAACACCACCAGCGCGATGAGGGTGAAGATCGGCGCGATGTTGCGCAGTTGCTCCGCGAGGAAGCGCTTCACCTCGAACTTCTTGCCTGCTGCCGCTTCACTCGCCGTCATGTGCCGTACATCCCCTCGCTTGTCCTCAAGCCGCCGCCAGCAGGTCGGCCTTTTCAATGCGTCCCTTGGTGAACGTCTTCGCCACGATGCCCTTGCTGATCACCGTCACTCGGTCGGCCAGCGTGAGGATCGTCTCCGGTTCCGTCGACAGGACCAGGACCGCCACACCGCGGTCGCGCAACGACTTGACGATGCGGATCACGTCTTCCTTGGCCCCCACGTCCATGCCGCGCGTCGGCTCGGACAGGATCAGCACCTTCGGCAGATGGGTCAGCCACTTGGCGAGGGCCACCTTCTGCTGGTTGCCGCCAGACAGAGACCCCAGCGCGATTCCGGTGCGCGGCGGGCGGATCTGCAGGTCCTGGATGTGATCTTCCGTAATCTTCCGTTCCTCGGCCGGCTTCACCCAGAGGCGATGGATACGGTCAAGGATCGAGATCGAGACATTCTTGTAAACCGGCTCCTGGCGAAACAGCATCATCCTGCGGTTTTCCGGCACGAAGGCGATGCCTGCGGCCCGTGCGGCCGACGTCGAGGTGAAGCGAACCGGCTTGCCGTCCAGCATGATGGAGCCGCGCCGCAATGGCAGCTTTCCGAAGAGCGCCCGCGACAGCTCGATCTGGCCGGATCCCATGAAGCCGTAGACCCCGGTGATCTCACCCGCGCGAAGGTCAATGGAAAAGTCGCGCAGACTGCGGCCATCGCTGACACCCTGCACCGAGAGGACGACGGGTTTCGCGTCGTCGGCACGCAGATCGGCCTCCTCTCCCATGTGCATGCCCCGCGACCCGCGGCCGATCATGTGCGAAATGACCGCATCCTTGGTGAGCGTGTCCGTATCCGCGGTGATCACCTTCTGGCCATTGCGGAACACCGTCACCCGGTCGGAAATGGCCAGGACGTCATCGAGGAAATGCGAAATGAACACGATGCTGCGCCCATCCGCCCGCAACCGCCTCAGCACCTCGAAGAGCTGTTTCACCTCGGGTGGCGAAAGGGCGGATGTCGGTTCGTCGAGAATGATGATCTGCGCGCCCGAAAACAGCACGCGCGAAAGCTCGACCAGTTGCTGGAGACCGACAGGCAGCGATCCCATGGTCGTGGTCGGGTCGATGTCCAGCCCCAGGCTTGCGATGAGCTGCTTGGCCTCGCGGTTCATGCGGGCCCAGTCGATGGTGCCGAGGGACGTGATCGGCTGGTTCCCGAGAAATACGTTCTCCGCAACCGTCAGATCGGGAACGATGGAAAGCTCCTGGTGCACCATGCCGATGGAGTTTGCCAGCGCGTCGCGTGCCGAACGCAGACGCACCTCGCGACCCCTGATCTTCATGACCCCGTCGAACTCGGTATGCACGCCCGCGATGATCTTCATCGTCGTCGACTTGCCCGCGCCGTTCTCGCCGACCAGTCCGTGGATCTCGCCGGGCATCAGCGTGAAGTCGACGTCCTTCAGCGCCATCACACCGCCGAAGTGCTTCGACACATGCTCAAGCTCGAGCAGGGGCGGCACACCGCCCCTGCCCTGTTCTGTCGTCTGATCCTTCATGGTCTCCAGATCAGATCAGGAAGTTCTTTTGCAGCCACAGGTGGCCGGCCGCCGTTTCCTTGGTGATGACGGGACCGTCGGCAAGGATGAAGTCCGGGATGTCCTTCCCGGCCTTTTCGCCCCCTTGCACCGCCGCCACGCCAGCCGCCACCGACCAGCCGTGAATGCGGCACGACGGGTTGCGCACGGTCGCCACCATCACGCCATCGAGCACGGCGTTGACCGCCGGCGGCATGGCATCGACACCTGCGATGAGGATGTCGGTGCGGTTCTTGGCCTTCATCACGTTGTGCGCGGCAAGCGCCATGTCGTCGTTATGGAAGAATGCGCCCTTGATGTCCGGGTACTGGGTCAGCAGCGAGTCCCAGATTCGGGCAACCTTGGTGACGTCCCAGTCGGCGGGCTGTTCGTCCAGCAGCTTGATGTTGGCGTTGCCGTCGATCACCTGATGGAAGCCCTTGGCACGTCCCTGCGCGCCGGAATGGCCAAGCGCGCCCTGGGTCATGACGATGTTTCCGGCTCCGCCCATGGCGGAAACGAGCGCAGAGGTCACGACCGAGCCCATCATGACGTTGTCCGGCGCGATGAAGGTGTGGATCGGCACTGTTCCCGGGGGCGCGACCAGGGTGTCCATCGCGATGACGGGCGTCCCCGCATCGATCATCTTCTTGATCGGGTCGGTCAGCGTACCGATGCCGAAGGTCTGGATGGCGACGAAGTCCCACTTCTGCGAAGCCATATTGTCGATGGCTGCCCGCTGCTTTGTGGCGGCCAGTTCACCGTCGAACCAGGTGATCTCGACGTTCATCAGCTTGCCCCAGGCCTCGGCAGCCTGCTTGCCCTGCGCACACCACGTAGCCTGCAGGCCGGCATTCGAGAAAGCGGCCTTCATCGGCTTGCCAGCGGGCGCGAGCGCCTGCGCCATGGCCGGATCGAAGCCAGCATCGGCGAGAAGTGCCGCGCCAAGCGCAGTCGCGCCCAGTTTCTTGAACACGTCGCGGCGAGTTGCGGCTTCCTTGATCAGATCGTTCAACATTGGCTTGGTCCTCCTCCAAGTCCCGTGCCGGCGTAGCACCTGTCTGCGCGCGCACAGGTCGCATTGTTTGACGTTGATGTGCGGTGCTGCGCCGAAGCTTCCAACAGCTTGGCACCTTTGTCTAGCCTTTTGTCCTACAATTCATGGTGCTGCATGGCACCAAAGCATGCTGCAACAGCGAAGCTGCGCATCTGCTGCGCAGAGCGTCCGCAGTGCCGTGAATTGCGGCGGCGCATACTGGACAACGGCGCGATTTTTCCTCTTGATTGGTGTCGCGCAACTTGCGACGTGCCTCACATGACGACGAAAATCGAACGACCCGCGGGCTATCTTCCGCAATCTCCCTCCACGCTGGCCGCATATCTGGCGCGCGTGCCAGACGTGGTCGACAGGATTGGTGGCACGCCAGAAGCCTGGTCGATTCGCGAAGTGGGCGACGGCAATCTCAACCTCGTCTTCATCGTGAAGGGCTCCACGGGCGGCGTGGCCGTGAAACAGGCCCTGCCCTATGTGCGCCTGGTGGGCGAAAGCTGGCCGCTGCCGCTCAGCCGTGCGCACTACGAGCACATGGCCCTGAGCGAGCAGGCCCGCCTCACCGGAAACCTGGTCCCGCAGATTCTTCACTACGACGAGGCCCAGGCGCTCATCGTGATGGAGCTGCTCGAGCCGCATCTCATCATGCGGCGGGGGATGATTGCCGGTACCGTCTACCCGAGATTCGCCGACGACATCTCCACCTTCATGGCGCGCACGCTGTTCTTCACCTCCGACCTTGCGCTCAGCGCCGAGCGGAAGAAGCTGATGATCGGCGCGTTCTCCGGGAACACGGCGCTCTGCAAGATCACCGAAGACCTGATCTTCACCGATCCCTATCGCGTGGCCGAACTCAACCGCTGGACATCGCCGCAGCTCGACGGCTTCGCCAGGCGCTGGCGCGAGGACGCGGATCTCAAGATCGCCGTGTCGCGGCTCAAGCTGAAGTTCCTGTCTTCGGCCGAGGCGATGCTGCATGGCGATCTGCACACTGGGTCGGTGATGCTCACGCCGGAGGATACGCGCATCATCGACCCCGAATTCGCCTTCATCGGTCCCATGGGATTCGACGTTGGCGCCATCGTGGCGAATTTTCTGATCAACTACTTCTCGCAGGATGGCCACGAGGACGCGAAGGGGAGCCGCGACTCCTACCGAGACTGGGTCCTGGCGACGCTCGAGGACCTCATCACGCGGTTCCGGGCGAAGTTCCTCGATCTCTGGCGCCGGCACGGCACGGGCGATGCCTATCCGGCAAGCCTCTTCCAGGATGCGGGCGGCGAGGCCGCCCTCGAGCGCGAGCGCCAGGCCTACATGGACAGGCTATGGGCGGACACGGTCGGTTTCGCGGCCGCCAAGATGATCCGCCGGATTCTCGGCCTCGCGCACAACATCGACCTCGAATGGATCAAGGACGCGGACCTTCGCGCCGCCTGCGAGGCCCGCGCGCTGACCCTGGCGCGCGACATGATGGTGAACGCCGGCTCCTACGCCGACGTTTCCGCCGTTACCCGCGCGGCCCGGGACCTGCGGTCGCGGAATCTGCTCTAGCCGGCCCGTTCCGGAAACGCCGCGCGGATTGCCTCGCGGTTGGCCGCAATCACGCCGCGTTCGGTGATGAGCCCGGTCACATAGCGGGCCGGCGTCACGTCGAAGGCATAGTTCGCGACCGGCGACCCTGCCGGCACGATGGTGACGGTCTCGATCCGCCCATCGGCCGTGCGCCCTGTCATCTGCGCGACTTCAGCACCCGCGCGCTGTTCGATCGGAATCTCGGAAATACCGTCCAACACATTGAAATCAATGGTTGGCGATGGCAGCGCCACATAGAAGGGCACGCCATTGTCATGGGCCGCCAGCGCCTTCAGATAGGTGCCGATCTTGTTGCACACGTCGCCCTGCGCCGTGGTCCGGTCGGTGCCGACGATCGCCATGTCGACCAGACCATGCTGCATCAGGTGTCCGCCGGTATTGTCGGGGATCACCGTATGCGGAACGCCGTGATGCAGCAGTTCCCAGGCGGTGAGCGATGCGCCCTGGTTGCGCGGCCGGGTCTCGTCCACCCAGACATGGATCGGCACGGCTGCATCATGCGCCGTGTAGATGGGGGCGGTGGCCGTTCCCCAGTCGACCGTGGCGAGCCAGCCGGCATTGCAATGGGTGAGGATGTTGACGGGTTCGCCGGGCTTCTTCCGTGCGGCGATCGCCTTGATGATGTCGAAGCCATTGCGGCCGATCGACCTGTTGATCTCGACGTCCTCGTCGGCGATCTCGGCGGCTCGCCGGTAAGCGGCGGACCGGCGGTCCGTTGGCCGGAGTGGCTGCAGCGTCCGGACCATCTCGTCCAAGGCCCACTTCAGATTGATCGCGGTCGGCCGCGTCACGACCAGCGTGTCATAGGCCTTGGCCAGCGCCGCGTCCGACGTGTCGCGGTGCATGGCCAGCGCCACGCCATAGGCCGCCGTCACGCCGATCAGGGGCGCCCCGCGGACCAGCATGTCGCGAATGCCGACGGCTGCATCCTCCACCGTTCTCAATGTCACGGTCTCGAAGAGGTGGGGAAATCTGGTCTGGTCAATGATGCCGACTGACCAGCCGTCGTCGTTCAGCCAGATGGTCCGGTAGGCCCTGCCATTCACATTCATGAAAACTCTCCAGCACCGCAGGATGCATCAGCCGTATGCCGGCGATCAAGCCGGTGAGCCATGTGCGCCCGTCAGGTCTCGCTCGAATAGAAGAAGGCGATGGCCTGGGACCGGTTCCGGAGGCCCAGCTTCTCATAGAGATTGCGCAGGTGAAACTTCACCGTGTTGATCGAGATGCCAAGATCGGCGGCGAGTTCGGTATTGGTGCGGCCGCGCGCCAGCGACGCCAGCATGGTCTTCTCGCGTTCCGTCAGCGTCTCGCGCGGATCGCGCTTGAGGCTGCGCACGTCCATGAACGGAAACACCATGCGCCCCGTGGCCACGGTGGCGGCCATGTCCAGAAGCTGGTCCTGCGGTGCGTCGCGCGGGCAGAAGCCCGCGGCACCCGCGGCCATGGCGCGGCGCGGCACGTCCGAATCCGTCGTTGCCGCATAGACGATGATGCGCGGTGCGTTCGGCCGGTCGCGCAGGATCGCCAGCAGCCGTTCCGCGCCCAGCTGCGGAATGGTCCAATCGATGATGCCGATGTCCACGGGCACCCTGAGGCAGGTCTCGAGGAAGCCTTCGGCCGTCTTGCTGGTGGCCACCAGTGTGAACCGCCGGTCGCGCTCGAAGAGCTCGGCAAGAGCCTGAAGCATCAGCGTGTTTGAATCGGCGACGATGAGGCTGCGCGGCTGCATACCCTATCCTGACGGGTAGGAGACAAACTGTCAAGCCAGGATTACTACCCGAAAAGGTGGTCATTTTACAATACTTTTAGATGCCAAAAGTCTGGTTTTACGGGTGTTTCCACGATGGGTGGGGCCAGCCATAAGCGATCCCATGAGTCTGGAACAAGCCAGACGCCAGAAAATGGGAGAAACGCAGTGCCGGGAACACGTGGACTTTTCATTCCAGGACCGACCAATGTGCCGCAGGCCGTGCGCCTTGCCATGGACATCGCCATGGAAGACCAGCGGGCACCGGATCTCCCGACCTTTACCATTCCCCTCTTCGAGGACGTGAAGAAGGTCTTCAAGTCGCGCGACGGACAGGTCTTCCTGTTTCCCGCCTCGGGCACGGGAGGCTGGGAGGCTGCCATGCTGAACACGCTCTCGCCCGGCGACCGCGTGCTCATCTCGCGCTTCGGCCAGTTCTCGCTGCTCTGGGCCGACATGTGCCAGCGCCTCGGCATCGAGGCCGACATTGTCGACGTGCCCTGGGGCGAGGGCGTGCCGGTCGAGATCTTCGCCGAGAAGCTCAAGGCCGACCGCGGACACAGCTACAAGGCCGTGCTGGTCACGCACAATGAAACCGCCACCGGCGTGACCAGCGACGTGGCCGCGGTGCGCCGCGCCATGGACGAGGCCCGCCATCCCGCCCTGCTCTTCGTCGACGCGGTGAGCTCGCTCGCCTCCATCGACTTCCGCATGGACGAATGGGGCGTCGACGTCTGCGTGTCGGGCTCGCAGAAGGGCTTCATGATGCCCGCGGGCCTCGCCATCCTCTGCGTGTCGCAGAAGGCGCTCGCCGCGCGCAAGCAGGCCGGGATGCGCCGCTGCTACTTCGACTTCGAGGACATGGCCCGCACCAACAAGGACGGCTTCTTCCCCTATACGCCGCCGCTGCACATGCTGCGCGGACTGCGGGCCGCCGTCGACCTCCTGCTCGACGAGGGTCTCGACAATGTCTTCGCCCGCCACTACCGGCTGGCGGAAGGCGTGCGCCGCGCCGTGTCCGCCTGGGGCCTCAAGCTCTGCGCCAGGGACCCGAAGTGGCACTCCGACACGGTCAGCGCCATCCTCATTCCGGAAGGCTTCGACTCGGCCGCGCTCGTGCGCCACGCCTACACGCGCTACCACCTCTCGCTCGGCATGGGCCTCAACAAGGTTGCCGGCAAGGTGTTCCGCATCGGCCATCTGGGCGACCTCAACGAGATCATGTGCCTCACCGCCCTTGCCGGTTCCGAAATGGCGATGCGCGACCTCGGCATTCCCGTCGAGGCCGGATCGGGCGTCGGCGCGGCCATCGAATACTATCGCACCCAAACAGCAGCTCCGGCACTCAAGGCCGCATAAGGATCAGCAGACATGGATATCCACGAGTATCAGGCCAAGGAAATCCTGGCCAGGTTTGGCGTGCCCGTGCCCAAGGGCGCGCTCGCCTACAGCCCCGAACAGGCCGCCTACAGGGCGCGCGAAATCGGCGGCAAGCTCTGGGTCGTCAAGGCCCAGGTCCATACCGGCGGCCGCGGCAAGGCCGGCGGCGTCAAGCTGTGCCGCAGCGAAGACGAAGTCATGGATGCCGCCGACGACCTGCTCGGCAAGAAGCTGGTGACCCATCAGTCCGGCCCTGCGGGCAAGATCGTCTATCGTCTCTACGTCGAGGGCGGCGTCGCCATCGCCAAGGAGCTCTATCTGGGCTTCGTGCTGGACCGGAAGTCCGAGCGCGTCATGGTCGTGGCGTCGTCGGAAGGCGGCATGGAGATCGAGGACATCGCGGCCGAGAAGCCGCAGTCGATCTTCAAGGTGAGCGTCGAACCGGCGGTCGGCATGCAGGCCTTTCAGGCCCGCGAGATCGCCTTTGCCCTTGGCCTGGCGCCCAGCCAGGTCCAGTCGGCGGTCAACGCCATCCTCGGCTGCTATCGCGCCTTCGAGGAACTCGATGCGACGATGGTCGAGATCAATCCGCTGATCGTCACCGAGGATGACCACGTCATGGCGCTCGACGCCAAGATGACCTTCGACGACAACGCCATGTTCCGCCACCCGGCGCTCGCCGAGCTCCGCGACAAGAGCCAGGAAGACCCGCGCGAGACCCACGCCAATGATCGCGGCCTGTCCTACGTGGGCCTCACCGGCAAGATCGGCTGCATCGTCAACGGCGCCGGACTCGCCATGGCCACCATGGACATGATCAAGCTGGCGGGCGGCGAGCCGGCCAACTTCCTCGACATCGGCGGCGGCGCCACGCCCGAGCGCGTGGCCAAGGCCTTCAAGCTGGTGATGATGGACAAGAACGTGGAAGCCATCCTGGTCAACATCTTCGCCGGCATCAACCGGTGCGACTGGGTGGCCGAGGGCGTGGTGCAGGCGCTGGAGAAGAACCCGGTGAACGTGCCGGTGATCGTGCGCCTGGCCGGAACCCACGTCGAGGAAGGCCGCAAGATCCTGGCCCGCTCGGGCCTGCCGATCATCCGCGCCAATACCCTTGCCGAAGCGGCGGAGCGCGCCGTCTCTGCCTGGAAGAACAACAGCAACACGGTCAGCCTGAAAGTGGTGAACGCATGAGCATCCTCCTCGACCGCACGACGCCGGTTCTCGTCCAGGGCATCACCGGCAAGATCGGTTCCTTCCACACCCGGGAGATGCTGGACTACGGCACGCACATCGTGGGCGGCGTCACGCCTGGCAAGGGCGGCGCGACCGAACAGGGCGTTCCCGTCTTCGACACGATGAAGGAAGCGGTGGAAAAGACGGGCGCGACGGCCTCGATCGTCTTCGTGCCCCCGCCCTTCGCCGCCGACTCGATCATGGAGGCCGCCGACGCGGGCGTGAAGCTCTGCGTGGCCATCACCGACGGCATTCCCGCCCAGGACATGATCAAGGTCAAGCGCTACATGCGCCGCTACCGCGCCGAGAACCGCATGCGCCTGGTAGGCCCGAACTGCGCCGGGGTGATTTCGCCGGGCAAGGCCCTGCTCGGCATCATGCCCGGCAACATCTACCTTCCGGGCAACGTGGGCATCGTCGGCCGCTCGGGCACGCTGGGCTATGAGGCAGCGGCACAGATGAAGGAACTCGGCATCGGCGTGTCCACCAGCGTCGGGATCGGCGGCGATCCCATCAACGGCTCGTCCTTCCGGGACATCCTCGAGCTCTTCGAGGCCGATCCCGAAACCCGGGCGGTCGTCATGATCGGCGAGATCGGTGGCCCGCAGGAAGCCGAGGCCTCGGAGTACATCCGCGACCACATGACCAAGCCGGTCATTGCCTATGTCGCGGGCCTGTCGGCGCCCAAGGGCCGCAAGATGGGTCATGCCGGTGCCATTATCTCGGCCTTCGGCGAAGGAGCCTCCGAGAAGGTGGAACTCCTGCGCGAAGTGGGCGTGGCCATCGCGCCGACGCCTGCGGAAATCGGGACGACGGTCGCCACGCGTCTCAAGAAGGCGGCCTGAGGGCCGCCTTCCTCTCCTCAACACAGTCTGGTCTGGATTTGCGATGAGCTTTTTCACGGTTGAACCTGCGCCTGCCCGCCTGAACCGGAGCGAACTTGCGGTTCCCGGGAGCCAGCCGCAGATGTTCGAGAAGGCGGCGAAGTCCGGAGCCGACGTGGTGTTCCTGGACCTCGAGGACGCGGTCGCCCCGGACGACAAGGTCCAGGCCCGCAAGAACGTCATCCAGGCCATCGGCGACATCGACTGGGGCAGCAAGACCCTCTCGGTGCGCATCAACGGGCTGGATACCCATTACATGTACCGCGACGTGGTCGACGTCCTGGAACAGGCCTCCGAGCGCCTCGACCTGATCATGATCCCCAAGGTGGGCACCGCGGCGGACGTCTATGCCGTCGACATGCTCTGCACCCAGGTCGAGACGGCCCGGGGCCGCCGCAAGCGGGTGGGCTTCGAGATGATCATCGAGACCGCACTCGGCATGCAGAACGTGCACGAGATCGCGGCCGCCTCGAAGCGCAACGAGTCGCTGCATTTCGGGGTGGCCGACTATGCCGCCTCGACCAAGGCGCGCACCACCTCGATCGGCGGGGCCAATGCCGACTATGCCGTGCTCACCGAACCCCTGGAGGACGGCTCGCGCCAGATCCACTGGGGCGACATGTGGCACTATGCAATCTCGCGCATGGTGGTGGCGGCCCGGGCCAACGGACTTCGCCCGGTCGACGGGCCCTTCGGCAATTTCTCGGATGCCGAGGCCTTCAAGGCCGCCTGCCGCCGGGCTGCCGTGCTGGGCTGCGAGGGCAAGTGGGCCATCCACCCGTCCCAGATCGCGCTGGCCAACGAGGTGATGAGCCCGTCGGCCGCCGAGGTGGAGCGGGCCCGCCGCATCATCGCCGCCATGAAGGAGGCCGAGGCCCAGGGCAAGGGCGCCGTCTCCCTCGACGGCCGCCTCATCGACTATGCCTCCATCCGCCAGGCCGAGGTTCTCGTCAAGAAGGCCGAGATGATCGCTCGCGCGTGACGTAACCAATTACCACAGAACGGGAATTGGGCACGGCCAAGGGCCCGTCTTGGGCCCTGCCAGAGTTCCGTGACAGCCTTGTGAACTTGTCACTTTACAAATTCCGAAACGCCGCTAATCGTGCTGCGTTGCAATAAATCTCTTCCAGGCCTTTCGAAATGACGCACACGCGCCGTGATATCATGGGGCAGGCAGCGAAGCTTGCCATGCTTGCCGCCGCCTTCAAGACCGGCTTCGTGCCCCAGATCGCCCAGGCTTCGGAACTCTACGAGCCCTTCAGCGAATTCCGCGACGACTTCGTCCGCAATCTTGCCCGCGAGCTGGCCTCGAAGCCCTATGTCGACGAGAAGATCGAGATGCCGGCCGATTTCGATGTCTCGACCTATGACCAGTATCGCGACATCCGCTTCAATACCGACCGCTCCGTCTGGAAGGGCGAGGAGCACAAGTTCTCCTTCGACATGTTCCATTCCGGTTTCCTCTTCACCAAGCCGGTCGACATCTACGTCATCGAGGGCGACAAGCAGGCCAAGCTGAAATACGACCCCTCGCTCTTCGTGTTCGGGCCCAAGGTCAAGCCGCCGGATGGCAAGACCGACCTTCACTACGCCGGCTTCCGGGTGCGCTATCCGATCAATTCGCCGGACGTGAACGACGAGTTCGTCGTGTTCCAGGGCGCCTCCTACTTCCGCGCCGTCGGCAGGGGCCTGCTCTATGGCCTGTCGGCGCGTGGCCTGGCGATCAACACCGGCCAGCCCTCCGGCGAGGAGTTCCCGGCCTTCCGCTCCTTCTGGATCAAGAAGCCGGAAGCGCCCACCGGCATCATCGTCATCGAGGCGCTGCTCGACAGTCCCTCGATCACCGGCGCCTACAGGTTCTCGATCAAGCCGGGCGAGGATACCCAGATGGACGTCGAGATGACTCTCTTTCCGCGACGGGACCTGAGCCATGTCGGCATTGCGCCTCTGACCAGCATGTTCCTCTTCAACGCCATCGGCCGCCCGGTCGAGGACTACCGCAATGCCGTCCACGACTCCGACGGCCTGATGATGCTGCGCGGCACCGGCGAATGGCTGTGGCGGCCATTGACCAATCCCAAGACGCTGCAGGTGAGCGCCTTCCAGGACATGAGCCCGCGCGGCTTCGGCCTGATGCAGCGGACCCGCCGCTACGAGGATTTCCTCGATCTCGAATCGAAGTACGAGCGCCGCCCCAGCCTCTGGGTGGAACCCATCGGCGACTGGGCCGCCGGCGCCGTGGAGCTTTACGAGATCCCGACCGAATTCGAGACCAACGACAACATCGTGGTGTTCTGGCGGCCCAAGGACGTCATGACCCAGGGCGGCAGCTATTCCTACGTCTACCGCCTGCACTGGTGCCCCACCTGGCCAACCGAACAGCCAGCGCCGCTGGCTCTGGTGTCCTTCTCGGGCTCGGGCGTCGACTACAACTACGCCTCCAATCCGCCCAAATATGATCCCAATCTCCGCCTCTACGTGATCGAATTCGCCGGCGGCCCGACAACGGGCGAGCTGAAGGCGGACGTCACGGCCAGTGCAGGAGCCATCAGCAAGATCGTGGTCTACGCAAACCCCGAGAACAACACGACGCGCGTGTCCTTTGCGCATGACGTCACCGACGTGGACCTGGCCGAACTTCGCGTGGTGCTGAAGCGCGGCGATGTCGTCGCCGGAGAAATCTGGCTGTTCAGATGGACAAGATCTTGAAGACCACGCCGGCAGAGTCGCCGCTCGCCATGCCCGCGCAGAACCTGCGGGAATGGGCCGGCGCCGCCCGCAGCGTGACGCCCGCCCCCGGCACGGGGCAGGCCCGCGCCTTCGTGTTCGGTTTCACCGCCCTGCTCACGGCCGCCGGCACATATGGCATGTACCAGGTCATCAGCCCTGTGAATGTCACGTCGCTGCAGCTGTTCTTCGCCGCCGTCTTTGCAATGACATTCACCTGGATCGCCTTTGCCTGCGCCAGCGCGCTCCTCGGATTCTGGGTTCTGCTGCGCGGCCGCCTGCCGACGCCGAAACTCATGCCGCAGGCCAAGATGGGGCGCACCGCCCTGCTCATGCCGGTTTACAACGAAGATCCGAAACACATCTTCGCCGCGCTGGACCGGATGGGCCATGCCCTGAAATGGCAGGGCGCGCAGCGCCATTTCGACATTTTCGTTCTGAGCGACACCAGGCGTCCCGAGGTCGCGGAAGAGGAAGAGCGTTGCTTCGCCGAGCTGCGGCGGACCCTGCAGGGCGACATGGGCGTCTACTATCGGCGCCGCGCCGACAATCATCACCGCAAGGCGGGGAACATCGCGGATTTCGTGACCCGCTGGGGCGGTGCCTACGACCACATGATCGTTCTGGACGCGGACAGCGAGATGAGCGGCGAGGTTCTGGTGACACTTGCTCAGGCCATGGCCACCGATCCAGGCGCCGGCATCATCCAGAGCCTGCCGCTGCTGCGTAACCGGTGGACGCCATTCGCGCGCATGACCCAGTTCGCGGGCCGGGTCTATGGCCCGGTCGTGGCTGCCGGTCTTGCGGCCTGGCACGGGCGTGACGGAAATTATTGGGGTCACAACGCCATCATCCGCACTCGTGCCTTCGCCGAGGCGGCGGGACTGCCCGAGCTCTCGGGCCGCAAGCCTTTCGGCGGACATATCCTGAGCCATGACTTCGTCGAGGCGGCACTGATGCGCCGCGCCGGCTGGGCCGTCTATATGCTGCCACAGCTTGAAGGCTCCTACGAAGAAACGCCGCCCAGCCTCATCGATCTTGCGGTCCGCGACCGGCGCTGGGCCCAGGGCAACCTGCAGCATGCCAAGCTGCTCCGCACCAGGGGCCTGCACTGGATCAGCCGCATTCATCTGATCCAGGGCATCATGTCCTATCTCGCATCGCCGCTGTGGCTGATGCTGCTCATGGCGGGCCTGGGGCTTGCCTTCATCGCCAGCTACACCGAGCCCAACTACTTTCCCGATGGCTTTTCGCTGTTTCCGGCCTGGCCGGTCTTCGATCCCGAGCTGGCACTGCGCCTGCTGGCGGTGACCGGCGTGGTTCTCTATGTGCCCAAGCTGCTCGGACTGACGCTGGCACTGCGCGACCCGGAGCTTCGCCGCGGCTGCGGCGGGGCAACGGGCCTGCTCCGCAGCTTCGCCGCCGAAACCGTGCTGGCCATGCTGCTGTCGCCGGTGATGATGCTGATCCAGACACGATTCGTGGCCGACGTGCTGCTGGGGCGCGACTCCGGCTGGAACGCACAGAACCGGACCGAAGCCGCAATTCCATTCGCCTTCGCCCTGCGCCGGCATGGCTTCCATGTGATGGCGGGCCTGGCCTTCGGCGGCCTGGCTTTTGCCGTGTCCTGGTTCGCCTTCCTCTGGTTCCTGCCGATCATGGTCGGTTTGCTCGCCGCGCCGCTGATTTCCTGGGTCACCGGCCTTCCGGGACTTGGACAGCGTCTGTGGTCCGCAAATGTCTTCCGCATACCGGAAGAGTCTCCGCCCCTCGCGGCGCGGGAGACCTTCGCGCCCGTTCCCGTCCTGCAGGCAGCGGAATAGATCATCATGGCCGGTGACGGTCCCCCGGCGCCGGCACGCGGCAGCGGTCGGCTTGCAAGGTTCGGGCTCGGCATCGTCAAGCTTTGTGCCGCCTATCTGATCCTGCTGGCCGTCATGGCCTATCTCGGACAGTGGACGCCCGACTATCTGCAGGGCCGCGACCTGTGGCACTTCCTGTTTCCGCGCATGGTCGTCGCCATGGTCATGCTGGGTGTGCTTGCGTCCTTCATCCGCGTCATTCCGGCCGCGCTGCTGCTGGCGACCATGCTGCTGGTCATCGGCACGCTGTCGGAGATCAAGCGCCAGTCGACCGGAGAACCGTTCCAGGTCAGCGACGCTTTCCTCGCCGGCCAGAGCGGCGCGCTCCTCGGCTATGTCAGCTGGGACAAGTGGCTGATCGCTGCCCTCTTGCTGCCCGCGCTCTACCTTGCCTTCCGCAATCTCGTGTTCCGCGCCTGGAGCATCCCGCTGGCCCTGTCCTGCCTGTTCCTGCTTTCGACCTACCGCTTCGAGGCGGTCGCCAATTGGATCCATGACAACGCCTACTGGATCGGCGTCGAGAACCTGACCTTCAGCCAGGCCGAGAGCGAGCGCATGAACGGGCTGGCCACTCATCTCTACTTCTCGACCGCCGGACTGCGCCTGAGGACTTTCACCGACACCGACGTTCGCGGCGCCATGGCCGAACTCGACCTTGCGCCGCCGCCCGCGCCTCGCACATCGCCCCCGCCCGACATCTTCATCGTGCTCGGAGAAGCCTGGTGGCGCGATCCCTCGGATTCCGCCTCCCCCATCGACAAGCTTGTCGCGGCGGGGTTCAGCGAGGGCGTTGCCATTTCGCCCGTCTATGGCGGCACCACCCCGAACGCCGAGTTCGAGGTCCTGACCGGCGTTCCGGTCAGGAGTTTCCAGGCCGGCATCATTCCCTACCAGCACTACCAGCAGTATTTCTCGGGCATGACGCGCAGCCTGCCGCGCCTGCTGACCGGCCTGGGCTATGCCACCCACGCCTACCACAACTTCACCGCCCGCTTCTGGCTGCGCGACAAGATCTATCCGAAGTTCGGCTTCTCCAGCTTCGACAGCATGGATGACATGAATCTCACAGTGCAGGCGAATGACTGGCCAACAGACAAGGGACTGTTCGAGCGGGTGTCGACGCGCGTCGATGCGGACGGACCGCAGTTCCACTTCATCGTGACGGTGGAGACCCATGGCCCCTATCGCGAAGACAAGGTCCGCGACCTGATCGACGGCGACGTTCATCCGGGGATTGCCGACTATCATGACCGGCTCTCATCGGCGGTCGACTCGCTTGTCGCCTTCGACAGGGTCCTCAGGGATCGCGGCAAACCCTACATCCTGCTGGTTTTCGGGGATCATCTTCCGGGCCTGCGCCTGCACCAGTGGAAGATGGGCTGGAAGAGCGAGGCCGATCCGCGCCTGCATCAGGTGACCTTCGCGGTGTCGAGCAACAGCGAGAAGGCCGCCGACCTGCGCGACCGGCTGAATGGACGCCCGCTGGTGTGCTTTTCACCCGTGATGCTCGATCACCTGGCGCTGCCCGTCACGGACCGCTACATGCGTCACATGGTCAAGCAGTGCGGCGAATACACCGGCGTGCTTGCCTTTCCGGACGACGCCGTGATTCAGAACCAGCTCTTTTCCGACAGCCCTCAGCCCTGAGCCTTGCGCCGCTTCGCCAGCGCGCCGATGATGGTGGACAGTGCCGGCACCAGCAGCTGCATCATCTGTCCGCGATCACCGCCTCCCAGTCCACCGAGAAAAGGCATCGACCGCAGCTCGGTCTCGATTTCCTGCGTCGAGAGGCTGCGCATTTCCTCGGCCAGCGCCAGTTCGGGGCCTGGCTTGGCCAATGCCGCGATCAAGGTTGCAACGCCAGCCAGGCCGAAATTGATGAGGCCGAGACCGGCGGGCGTCCATACCGGACCCCAGGACGGCAGCAGCCAGGCATAGAGCCCCATGTTGATGAAGACGAGGCCAAGTCCCGCAAAGAGCAGCGCGCAGACGGCGATGACGCTGCGCCGCAGGGCGAAGCTCAGTCGCGCCTGGGCCGCCAGCAATTCGCTGCGCAGGATGATGCGGGCATGTCGGGTGAGGGCTTGCATGGTCATGGCTCTTTCTCCTAGCGCGCGCTCAGCCGGCCGATGACGATCCCCAGCGCCAGGGCTGCGGCGACGGTGGCAACGGGGTGATCGCTGATGGTGTCTTCCGCTTCCTCGATCATCGACTTCACCAGCCGGTTGAGTTCGGCCAGCTGTGTCTCGACCGGGCCATCGGGATCCTCCTCCGGCTCCTTGCCGCCGGACGAGGGCCGCTTCACGGACGCAAGCTCGCTGCGGAGTTCCTCGAGTTCGTCGCGCAGGGTTTTCCGCCTTGCCATGGGTGCCTCCTTCGCTGCTGCCATCTCCGGCCGCGAGTCTTGGCCCAATTGCCGTCCTCGGCAAGCACGGAATCCGCAACCGGACAATGCGCCGCGGAGTCACTCGCATCAGGCCCGGCAGGCGCCGGCGGCGAGCGAGCGGGACAGCAGACTAGAAGTGGAAGACGGCTCCCATCATCGGTCCGTACTGGATGACATCGTACTCGAAGCCATCCTGCTTGTAGTCCACGCCCATGGCACGGAATCCGAGCGTGGCCGACGACCAGTCGTTGAAGCGATAGCCGACCGAGCCCATCGCATCCCACATGTATTCCGATGACACGCCGAAGCCTCCGGCCAGCGCCCAGCCGGTCACGAAGACCTTGTCGCTCAGGTCGGCATTGCCCTTGAACCCGATGACGGGGTCGACCCAGTCCTGGTCGTCATCCAGCGAAACACCATCCAGGCTGCAAAGCTTTGGCGCGTTGGGCAGGCCGCATGCCTTTCCGGCCCCCTTGAACTTGAGATTGTTGTCGACCGACCAGTAGCGGGCACCCGCCACGATATCCAAGGTCATGCCCTCGTCGTGGATCAGGCTGTAGCCGGCGACGCCGGTGAGCATGGTGTTGGTGATGGTCAGGTCGTACTTGTTGGCCAGCAGCTGCCGCGGCATGGGACCGTCATCCGAGAGCTTGACCCAGAACACGTCGGCGGCCAGCGAAAAGCGGCCATAGCGCGCCTGGCCTACACCCATCAGGCCGATGTCCAGCGATGAAAGTACGTCGGGAATGGTTGCATCGATGCTGATGGGCGGTCCGCCAAAGGCAGCGACGTCGCCCTTGATTCCGGCAAGCCAGAGATAGGGGGCAACGGTGAATTCCCAGCCCGTCTCCGGAGCGGGTGGCAGCGCATCGACATCGGCAGCAGCGGCCGGAGCCGCGGACAGGCCCAAGCAGGACATCAGCGTCAGGATGCAGACCGATGCTGAAAGCTTGACAGAATAGCGCATTCTCACTTCTTCCCCCTTCGAAGACAGCCGATGGTGGTTACCACCCAAGCGGACCAGGCTCATCATGAATCGAGCGACACCCGCCGACAATCGCAAATCACTTTCAACTTTGGCAGATTCACTGCGAGGCGACAAGGCAGTGTACGACACGTGCTGCCGACTTCGAAAGGAGCGATTACGCCGTGCAAGCACCGCACTGGCGCCATATGTCAAGCGACGGGACGGAGATTCCGCTATCGGCAGAATAAGCGCATCGGGATGCCTGCGTAAGCGTCCCATGGGACCCGTTCGTTTTGGCGCGGATGCATCACAAGACGAGCGGAAACTGTTCGACGAGGAGAGCCCGTTTTCAACCTTAGATGGAAAACCGACATCCTGCCACATCCGCGCCCTTGTTTGACTTGAAAGAAGCGACCTGGCGAACTTGGTCACCGAAGGCTGGCACCAGCGGGCAATCAGGTTCGCCCGCCCACGTCCGACCATGACCAAAGGAGAAGACCATGACCATCAGTACCGCCGCGCGCGTGATGCTCTTCGCGGCCGGCCTGTCGCTGACGGCGACCCTGGCGGGCGCCGCCGAGACTGCGAAGAAGCCGCATGTGCCGCTTGAGAAGACCATCGGCCAGGTGACGCCGACCGGACCTGTCCCCTCGCTCGCCGTCCTCAATTCACAGGGCGCGACGCTGAAGGACGGCACGCTCACGCTGTCCGGTGTCGCGGCCAATACCATCGTCTTCGCCGATCGGCCGGTTCGCGCCGCTGGTCACCAGAAGACCGAACAGTTCATCGAGCAGTGGGACGAAGGCAAGGACAGCTTCGCGGTCGACCCGCCCAACGCCACCGTATCGGTTCTTGGTGGCGACGGGTCCGACGTGAGCGACGCCGTCGTGGTGCTGACCAAGCCCAAGCTGGATGGCGGCAACCTCACCTTCCAGGTGAAGGTTCTCGAGGGAAGCCTCGCCGATGCCAAGGGTCCGGCGGCGCTCTTCATCGACTGGTTTGCGGCACGCGGCCCGATGGGCGGCGTGGCCGTGGGCGGCGGATTCCATGGCTACTACCACCCGCCCATCTATCATGGCGCCTGGTACGGCGTGCGGCCTGCCGCTGTGGTTGGTGCAGCAGCGGTCGGCGCTGCCGTTGGCGCAGCTGCCGCGGCGCCCTATTATCCGCCGCCTTGCGGCTATTACCCCTATCCGCCCTGCTACTAGATCCAGGCGGACTGAGATACGGGCGCCGGCGGACATCCGCCGGCGCCTTGCCAACAGAAACCAAGAAGGAGTTCCAAACTGATGGTTGCCCGCAAGCTCTTCACCACCACAGCCCTGATTGTCGCGGGCCTCGGACTGGCCGGCTGCAATATCGACGCTACGGCGCCGATGAGCACGGCCGCGATCCTCGACTCCTCCCAGAACGGAACCACCGTGCCCGTCGCGGCGACCATCAATGCGAGCTTCGCATCGAAGACCTGGTGCCGGGATGAGGGCGCTCTCGCCATCCGCCAGCTCGGTTCGGCCGACGTGCCCATCCAGCCCGTCAGCTGCACGCCGGCCGGCGATGGCGCGGAAGGACAGTTCCAGGTCAACACCACCCTCGTGCGCACCGCCGGAGCTTCAAATCCGCAGACCGTCGTGGCCGAGGTTCTCGGCCCCGATCTCGTGCGCTTTGCCGTCTACCCGCACGGCAAGCACAAGGACCTGCAGTCGGTTGGCATCTTCCTCAATGCCGCGCAGCTGCAGCAGGCCCAGGCATCACTCCTCGCAATGCCGGTCTTCAAGCGCGGCGACGACACCAGCGAAATCGTCACGACCTTCAGCGTGAACGTCACCAACACACTGCCGAAGACCGTGAAGTTCTATCTCACCGATGTCGCCGCCGACAATGAAGGCGGAGCCAGCGATGCCGTGCTCGAGCTGCCGCAGGGCGCCACCGAGAACATCGCGCTGGATCCCGCCTCGCGCGACAAGCTGCTGCAGAATGGCTGGGTGAATCTCTTCACCATGGATGCGCGCTGACATGGTGTCCGCGACGGTCTCGCGCCGCTCGCTCCTCGCCGCCGCCGGCGTCCTCGCTGCATGGCAGCTGGGCGCCGGCCGCGTGCTGGCCGACATGGTCGAGGACATCAGCCAAATGAAGCCGGGTCAATTCACCTGGCATCCAGAGCGCGCGCCCGATGGACCCGTCGCGATCATCGTGTCGATCCCCGACCAGCGCGTCTACGTCTACCGCAATGGGATTCGCATCGCGGTGTCGACCTGTTCGACGGGCAAGCCCGGACATGATACGCCCACGGGCGTCTTCACCATCCTGCAGAAGGACAGGAACCACCACTCCTCGACCTATGACAATGCGCCGATGCCCAACATGAATCGACTCACCTGGTCGGGCGTGGCGCTGCATGCCGGAAAGCTGCCCGGCTATCCCGCCTCGCATGGCTGCGTGCGCCTGCCTCTGGAGTTCTCCAGGCTGCTCTTCACCGTGACGCATGTCGGCACTGCCGTCATCATTGCCGATGCCCACAGTGCGCCCGTGGACGTCGATCATCCCGGCCTGGTGCTGTCGCGGGATGCGGAAGGCGAGATCGACGAGGCCGAGGCCAGATTGAAGGGCGCGGCCGCGCCGCACCCGGACAATGCCGATGCAAAGGCAACGTCCGTCATCGTGAGCAGCGCGGACCGGACCATCACCATCCTCGAGAACGGCGACACCGTCATCTCCGGCAAGGCCACCATCCTGCCGGATGACCAGCCACTGGGACAGCATGTCTTCGTGCTCAACGGCGTGGCCGGGGGCGGCATGAGCTGGCACACCATTGCCTATGGCGGAAACCAGGCCGCGGACGCGTCGGTCATCAATCGCATTCGCGCCGAACCGGATGTGATCGAAGCCATGAAGCAGCGCATGCACATCGGCCTCATGCTGGTCACGACCGATCTTCCCACCACGCCCGATACGAGGACCGGACAGGACTTCGTGATTCTCAACCAGGACGAAACCTCGTGAACGCGCGTCTGCGTCAGCGCCGGTTCCGCGGATGAGGAACTGATTTCACTGCCCGGCCGTCTGGACGGATCGATCCGGTGCCGCTATGGCGCGGGACGACGCGCACCGGTTGGCGGTGATTGGGAGTCGGGATGGCGGAATGGCAGAAGAACTGCAGACATCGCGGCTGACGCTTGTCCCCTGCCGTCCAAGCGACCGGGCCGATTTCATGGAGCTCGAGCGCGATCCGGAAGTCATGCGCTTCCTGAATGGCGGCTGCGCCATCGACCATGGACAGGGCATGCCGGAGGCGCCGTTTCTCATGCCCCGCGGGACCGAGCCTCATGTCTGGACCGCACGACGGACTCGCGGCGGTGCCTTCGTGGGATGGTTCTGCCTGTGGCCGGAGTCCGCGACCGTGGCCGAACTCGGCTATCGCCTGCGCCGCCAGGATTGGCATCAGGGCCTGGCGTCGGAAGGGGCCAGGGCCCTCGTGGCCTGGGGTTTCGACAGCGCCGGCTATGACCGGATATTCGCCGGCACCATGGCGGTCAACATGGCCTCGCGCCGCGTGCTCGAGAAGATCGGCATGACCCATGTTCGCACCCTCCATGATGCCTATCCCGACCCCATTCCGGGCAGCGAGCATGGCGATGTCGAGTACGAGGTGAAACGGGCGGATTGGTCCCGGTAGTCGCGGCCCGGAAGGCGGGACCTCGTTCCCCTTGCGACATCGCCAGGTGCTCAGGCGGGTCTTGCGCCCACGACGGCAGACAACTTGGCAATGTCCATCCCAGGACATCGTACCCGGAATTGACGGCCATCGCCGAGCGCCCTTATCCTGTTCTGATTGCAATTTCGCCTCAGCGGACAGACCGGCGTGACGAACCTGAAGTATGACGAAGCGGCGACTGAACAGCTGGAGGCGATTTACCGCGGGCCTGACATCGTCGGCCAGCGCGCCCAGACCCTCCGCCTGCTTGACCTGAAACCAGGGGAATCCGTCATCGACATCGGCAGCGGCCCTGGCTTTCTATGCACCCAGATGGCCGAAATGGTCGGGGCATCGGGCAGGGTGCGCGGAGTCGACATCTCGCCCGTCATGGTGGATCGCGCATCGCGCCGCAATCCCGATCGCTGGATCAGTTTTGCCGTCGGCGACGCCACCAGTCTGCCGGACGATGACGCGACCTACGATGCAGTGGTGAGTATCCAGGTCGCCGAGTATGTGGCGGACATCGGCAAGTTCTGCCGTGAGGCGCTGCGGGTCTTGAAGCCGGGCGGGCGGGCCCTGATCATGGCCACCGACTGGGATTCGATCGCCTGGTATTCGACCCAGCCGGACAGGATGCGGCGCGTCCTGTCCGCCTTTGCGCCCCACTGCGCCGACAGCGCCCTGCCCCGGACCCTTGGCACACGCCTGCGCGAAGCGGGGTTTGCGCTGGGCCGCGTGACACCCTATCCGATCCTCAACACGGCCTGGACTGATGACAGCTACAGTTGCCGTGTCATCCCCTTCATCACGTCCTACGTGAGGCGGCAGAAGACGGTGCCCGATGACGAACTTGATGCCTGGGCGGCTGAACAGGCGGACCTCGGGCGGCGCGGCTTCTACTACTTTCTGTCTTGCCGTGTCTTCTTTCAGGCCTCGAAACCGCGATGACGGTCAACCGAAACGAGGAGGAAGCTCCACGGGACCGTTCCAGCCCGCCCTTCGTGGCCAGCTTGGTGCGAACTTGAAGATCACGATCACGCCCGCGGCTTCGGCTGACGATTTCGCGGCCTTTGCCGCCATGATCGGCGACTATGTGGCCTGGTGCCGCGAGCGCTACCGCGACGACTCCTGGTTCGTGGACCAGGCCCTCAGCCATCAATCCCTCGACGCGGAGCTGCAGGATCTTGCCAAGAAATACAGCCCGCCGGCGGGACGCGCCTTCCTCGCGCGCGAGGGCGAGAAGATCTGTGGCTGCGGCGCTTATCGATGGCGCGGAGAGGACGTGGTCGAGATGAAGCGTCTCTTCGTTCCGCATCAATTCATGGGCAAGGGGTATGGCCGCCAGATCTGCAAGGCCTTGATCGCATCGGCAAAGGCCGACAACTGCAGGGTGATGCTGCTCGATACGGCCAATCTGCTGCGGGAGGCCATTGCACTCTATGGTTCGCTCGGCTTCCGGCGCTGCGCCGCCTACAATGACTATCCGCCTGAACTGATGCGCTACATCATCTTCATGGAGTTGCCGCTCACGCCCGCGTGACCAGATTTCGGTTTGCGCGTCACGACAGGCCTGCGTCCGGAGAAGAGCAGCTCCCGCGACAGCTGCAGTCAGGCTCGATCATCTTGCCTGTCCCCTGCCCGGCTGGGCAGTCAACCAACCGTTGGCCCGTGCATGCCTCCTGTATCACGTAAGTCAACTCTGGTCGGACTGTGCTGACGCGATCATCTACGCGTTGCGACCGGAGTCATGGTCACGCCTCAGAACCTGACGCCCAGCCGGGCGGTGATGGCGTTGGAGGTGTAGTCGCTGCTGAACCAGCCGCTGTAGGAGACGCCGATGTCGATGCTGTCGGAGAGCAGGAGCTTGGCTCCCGCATCCACCAGCAGCGCGTCGCGAGCGACCTCCGAGCCCGTCACCCGAAAGTCGGTCCCCGGCGGGCCGTCGGCGAAGCTCATGCCCACGTCCTGGGCCGTGTCGCCGAACTCGTGCGACCAGGCGAGCGACAGCTCCGGCACGAAGAGGCCGGCACCGGTCGCCATTTCCGCGTCGAAGCGCACACCCAGCACCGAGGCCACCGAACTGGCATCGGCATCGTCCACATGCAGGGCCGCCCCCGTGCCGTCCGGGTCGCGCTCGGTGAAGCCGTCGAGGTCGGCCTCCGCCAGCGACAGGCCGGCAAAGGGCGTGATGTGGCCGCTGCCGCCAAGCCCGAAGCGGTAACCCGT
>JAXMCU010000002.1:0-253155 GCA_046349195.1 Hyphomicrobiales bacterium | reverse complement strand
TGCCCTATCGCACGCTGGCGCGGATGGGCATGGAAAGACGCGCCGAGATTCGCCGCGAGGCTACCGCGTTTCTCGACGGGCTCGACCACCACGCCCCCCGGCCCCAGCAGATCGAGCTTGAATTGTAATCTTGTCCGATACATATCAGGGCCCGAAAGCGAGGCCACCTTGGAAATCGGACTTTATACCTTCGCAGATGTGGCCCCGGACGGTTCGCACCCGCAACGCCTCCAGCAGCTGGTGGAAGAGATCGAACTTGCCGATCAGGTAGGGCTCGACGTCTTCGGCGTGGGCGAACATCACCGGCCGGACTATGCGGTCTCCGCTCCTGCCGTGGTTCTCGCCGCCGGCGCGGCGCGCACGTCCAGAATCCGCCTGACGAGCGCTGTCACGGTGCTGAGCTCCGATGATCCGGTCCGGGTCTTCCAGCAATTCGCAACGCTCGACGCGATCTCCGGCGGGCGGGCAGAGATCATGGCGGGACGCGGGTCCTTCATCGAATCCTTCCCGCTCTTCGGCTACGATCTTGACGACTACGATGCGCTCTTCGCCGAGAAACTGGATCTGCTGTTGAAGCTCCGCGACGAGGAGGTGGTGACCTGGCAAGGTCAGCTCCGTCCGCCGCTCGAGAAGGTCACGCTCTATCCGCGGCCGGCGCAACACAAATTGCCGGTCTGGATTGCTGTTGGAGGCACTCCGCAGTCGGTGGTGCGCGCCGCGACACTCGGATTGCCCATGGCGTTGGCCATCATCGGGGGTGATCCGCGCCGCTTCGCGCCATATTTTGCACTCTATCGCGACGCCGCCGCGAAGGCCGGCCAGGGCAGCGACCAGACGCGGCTCAGCCTCAACATGCATGGTTTCGTCGCCGCAACCGACGAGGCTGCAAGGTCGACCTTCTTCGAACCTCACAACGCGGTGATGAACCGGATCGGTCGCGAACGCGGTTGGCCGCCGCAGGGGCGGGCCCAGTTCGAGGCGGCCTGCGGGCCCGACGGCCATCTTCTCATCGGCAGCCCGGAACGAGTGGCAGATCGCATCGTCGAGCTCTATCGCATCTTCCGCAATGATCGTATCCTGGTGCAGATGGCGATCGGCGCGATGCCGCATGCCGAGGTTCTGAAAGCAATCGAGCTGATGGGAACGAGAGTGAAGCCGCTTGTCGAGGAGGCGCTGAGATGACCTTGCCGCATATACCCGACCCACGGCCTGGAGACGCAAGGGCCGCAGATCTGATCGAGAGCGTGATCGTGCCACGGGCCCGCGATCTCGGTGGCTTCGAGGTGCGCCGCGCGCTTCCGGCCGCGGAGCGCCAGATGGTAGGTCCCTTCATCTTCTTCGACCAGTTCGGCCCGGTGCTGATGCGGGCTGGCCAGGGAATCGACGTGCGGCCGCATCCGCATATCGGCCTTGCCACGGTGACGTGGCTCTTCGACGGCGCGATCCTGCACCGCGACAGCCTCGGCTCCGAACAGCCCATTGCACCGGGTGAGCTCAACTGGATGACGGCCGGCCGCGGCATCGTGCATTCGGAGCGCACGGCCGCCTCCGAGCTGGCGCGGGATCGCCAGGTCTTCGGCATCCAGAGCTGGGTCGCCCTGCCGAAGGCGCTGGAAGAGACGGCTCCAGCCTTCGAGCACGTGGCCATGGCCAATCTCCCGGTCATCGAGGACCGCGGCATCCGGGCCCGCGTCGTTGCGGGATCGATCTATGGCGCGACGTCGCCCGTCACTACGCATTCGGCGCTGTTCTACGCCGATGTGCAGATGACTGCGGGCAGCGTGGTGCCGCTGCCCGCCGAGCACGAGGAGCGCGGGGTCTATGTGGCGGAAGGCGACATCGAGATCGCGGGCACCACATTCGGCGAGGGTCGCCTGCTGGTGTTCCGGCGCGGTGACGCCATCGCCGTGAAGGCTGTCACCGCAGCGCGCATCATGCTGCTGGGCGGCGAGCCGATGGACGGGCCGCGCCATATCTGGTGGAACTTCGTGTCGTCATCCAAGGAAAAGATCGAGGCGGCGAAGGAAGACTGGAAGCAGGGCCGATTTGCCATCGTGCCCGGCGACGCGACGGACTTCATCCCGCTGCCGTCCTGAAGGTCACGCCAGGCGCAGAACCACCCGTCCGGTGATGCCGCCGGACTTCATGCGCGCGAAGATCGCATTGATCTGGTCCAGCGGCTGGATCTCGATGGTGGCGCGGGCCAGTCCGCGCGCCGCAAAGTCGATCGCTTCCTGGAGGTCCTGGCGTGTTCCCACATTCGATCCGCGGATCGACATTTCACCGTTGACCACGCTGGCGATCGACATGCGGATGTCGTCCTGGCGGCCACCGGGAAGGCCGATCCAGCACACGGTTCCGCCATTGCGCAGCGTGCCCACCGACTGCTCGAAGGCCCGGGCCGAAACCGCCGTCACGATTGCCGCGTGGCTTCCGCCGATGCGGCGCTGGATTTCCGAGCCCGGATCGCTCTCCGCGGCATTGACGAGCACTTCGGCACCGAGACGCTCCGCATGTGCCAGCTTCTCGACCGACACATCCACGGCCGCGACGCGCAGTCCCATGGCCCTGGCATACTGGATCGCGATGTGGCCCAGCCCGCCGATGCCGATGACGGTCACCCACTGGCCAGGACGCGCGCCGGTCCGCTTCAGGCCGCGATACGTGGTCACGCCAGCGCAGAGCATGGGCGCGATCTCATAGGGATCGGCCTCAGGCGGAATGTGTCCGCAAAACGCGGCCGGCGCGACCATGTATTCGGCATAGCCGCCGGGCTTGCTGTAGCCCGTCGCTTCGGCCGCAAGACAGATGGTTTCCATGCCGGCAAGGCAGAACTCGCACTGGCCGCAGGCAGAATACATCCAGGGGACCCCGATGCGCGCGCCCAAGCTGAAATGCGTGACGCCGGCGCCGAGGCCCGCGACCTCGCCCACGACTTCATGGCCCGGAATGAGCGGCAGGTTCGGCAACGGGGTCCAGTCGCCGTCCACCGCATGCAGATCGGAGTGGCAGACGCCGCAGGCCTGGACCCTTACCAAAACGTCGCCCGGGCCCGGTTCCGGGATCGGCAGGTGTTCGATCTCCAAGGGTTTCCCGATGGCGCGCAGCACTGCCGCCTTCATCGTCCCGGCCATGGTCGACTCCTCAGTTGCCGAGCATGATATCGCGGGTTTCGCCCGCGGCAATGCCGAAGGTCGCCGTCAGCGTGCCGGACGCGGTCTGCGCGCTTGCCGTATAGGTTCCTGGCACGAGAACGGCGCTGGCGCTGAGACCTTCGGCCGCCAGCACGGCGGCGCCACGGGCGTCGGTCAGATGCCAGAGCACGGTGGCGTCGGGCGCGCCGACAAAGGAGAGGCGGGCGAGACCGGCCTTGTGGTCGATCTCCACCGCACTGAGGCGGCCGGCCTTGACCTTGACCTCGGTCGTGGCACTGGTGTTGCTGCCCTCGAAGCTGCTCTCGATGCGGTAACGCCCTTCCGGCACGCGGATGACTTCACCTGGAATCGCGCTGATGGCGACAAGCCTGCCGCGCTGCAGCCCGTCGAGCGCGATGATGCGGCTTTCGGGCGTGGCGCCTGGAAGCCCGATGTTCTGCACACGGGGCAGGATCCGGATGCCGCCGGCGTTCAGCACGTAGCTCACCATGAGCCGGTTGCCTTCGAGAAGAGAGACTGTGCTGTCGAGGCGGACGGCGCCATAGCGGATTGTCACGCCATAGTCGCCCGGCGGGACCATCACGGAGGCCTCCGGCGTTTCACCGGCATAGACGGTCTCGCCATTGGCGTCGACAATGGTCCAGGAAATGGCGCGTTCGATGATGCCGCCGCTGTCGGTCAGCCGCGCGGTCAGCTCCAGCGACTCCTTGCCCGGCTCGACCACCTCGATGGCAAGGTCATGGGCGGCGGCAGGCTCGGCAAAAAGATCCTGGGGCGCCTGGGGCAGGCCGGAAACGTCGGTGCTGATGGGCTGGGCGGAGTTGGCGATGGCGGGCGCCAGGACCGCGACAGCCGCCACGAAAAGGAGAACCGCCACCGCCGCCGCGGCCCGAGAGGCGCGGCGGAGGCGGCGGTTATGGCCTGCACGGGTGCTGATGTCGTGCAAGTTTGCAGTCCCCTGTTCAACTCCCCCGACCAGTCCGGCCGGCCTTCGGAAGGAACCACGGGAGGTCGGCAGCGGCAATGACATCATTAACATTGGGTTAATGCCGCCGCGCCAATTGAAGCCATTGCCTTTTTGAGGAGGCGCCGCCAGATTGGCCCTATCATGTCTCACCTCAACGATACCTCAGGCGTTCTGGCGCTGCTCCACTCGCGCAAGTCCGCTTCCGCCAAGGCCATGGGCGAGCCCGGGCCGAGTGCCGCCCAGCTGGCGGAAATCCTTGAATGCGCGGTGCGCGTTCCCGACCACGGCAAGCTCAATCCCTGGCGTTTCGTGATCTTCGAGGGTGACGCGCGCAAGCGGTTCGGCGCCACACTGCGCAAACGCTGGCAGGCCCTGAACCCCGATCATGGTGAGGCCACGCTCGGCTTCGTCGAAAACATGCTGATGCGTGCGCCGGTGGTCGTGGCCGTCGTGTCGACGGCGGCCGAACATCCGAAGATCCCGGTTTGGGAGCAGGTGCTTTCCGCGGGAGCCGTGTGCCAGACCATGCTTCTCGCCGCCACCGCACTGGGGATCGGCTGCCAGTGGAACACCGACTGGATCGCCTATGATGCCGACATCGCCCGGGTCATGGGACTGGCGTCCAACGAGAAGATCGCGGGACTGATCTATCTGGGCACGCCGACGGCGCCACTGGAAGACCGGCCACGGCCCGAACCATCCTCCTTGACGACGCGCTGGACCGGCTGATGCGCATTCGCGGCCTGCTTTTCGACAAGGACGGCACTTTGATCGACGTGAACCGCACCTGGGTTCCGATCTACCGGCACATTCTTGCCGATCTCTTCGGCGTGGACGAGGACGGCGCGGTGGCGATGATGGAGAAGGTGGGTTACGATCGCCAGTCGGGACAGTTCCTCGCCAATTCGATCCTCGCGGCCGGCACCACCCGGCAGCTGGCCGAGGCGTGGTGGCCGGACCTGGACGCCGCCGGCATCGCCGAGAAGACCCGCATGCTGGACAACGACTACACCCATATGGTGACGGCGTCGCTTCATCCGCTGCTGCCGCTGGAGCCCCTGCTTGCGGAGCTGCGGGCGATGGGGCTGAAGCTCGGCGTCGGGACCAACGACAGCCAGGTTTCGGCGCGGAGCCACATGCATCACGCCGGCGTGCTGCATCATTTCGAGGAGATCATCGGCGCGGATACGGTCAGGATTCCAAAGCCGTCGGGCGACATGGTCCGGCGCTTCGCCGAGATCACCGGGATCGCCCCTTCCGAGATCGCCATGATCGGCGACAATCCACATGACATGGAAGAGGCGCGCAACGGCAGGGCCGGGCTGGCGATCGCGGTGCTGTCCGGCAATGCCGGCCATGGCGATATCGCCCATCTCGCCGACCACACCATCGCCAGCATCGCCGACCTGCCGGCGCTGCTGCGGAGCCTGTGACGTGTTCTACGACGCGATCCGTAACGACCACGGATTGCCGCTCGATCCGTTCAAGGCGATTGTCGCGCCGCGCCCCATCGGGTGGGTATCCACGCTGTCGCCGGACCAGGTTCCGAACCTGGCGCCCTTCAGTTTCTTCAATGCCATGGCGCAGGCGCCGCACTATGTGGTGATCGGCATCGGACCGCCGAAGGACACGCTGCGCAATGTGGCGGCAACCGGCGAGTTTGCGGTGAACGTCGCCACCTTCGCACTGCGCGACGCGATGAATGCTAGCTCGGCCCATGTCGCACCGCATGTGGACGAGTTCGATCTGGCGCGGCTCACCAAGGCTCCATGCCGGCTGATCAAGGCGCCGCGCGTGGGCGAGAGCCCGGCCTGTCTGGAATGCCGCGTCTTCAAGATCGTGCCGCTGCCGGATGACGAGGGGCAGGAGCGGGACCACATGGTGATCGGCCGGGTCGTCGGAATCCATATCGACGATCGCTTCATCGTGGACGGCAGGGTGAACACCGCAGCCATGAACCTGATCGCCCGGCTGGGCTACAGCGAATACGCGACGGTGAGCGAAGCCTGGCGCCTGCGGCGCCCGGAATGAGGGCGAGCACAATCCGATGCAATCCATGGTTTCAGAAAGGTGCGAGTGAGTCGCGATGCGAGTCGTGAACGGGGCCGGAACGCCGCAATTCCGCCATTGTTGAAAACCACCCCTGATTTACCAATTCCTATATTCGTATCAATTCCTTAGAGACTGTTCACAAGCTGTGGATAACCACATTAAGACCTCGTTAACCATCGCGAGCGCAGGACTCGATGCACGGGTGCGGCGGGGATGGCGGTCCGATGAAGCTGGAAGGACTTGTGGACATGACAAGGTGTCTGCTGATCGATCAGGAAGGAGCCTCGCAGCGTAGCCTTCAGTCCATGCTGGGGGCGCTGGGAATCGACACGGCTCATGCCTCCGCCGCCGAGGAAGCCGTGCAGTTCTGCAATGACAACGCGCCCGACGTGGTGATGGTCGCCGCCGATGCGCCCGGCGTTCTGCCGCATGAGCTGATGAAGCGCCTCAAGCTGAGCGGCAAGGGGCGCCCGCCGGTGGTCTTCCTCTATGCCGAGGAGGCCGATACCGACATCATCGGCCAGTCGATCATCGAGGGAGCGGCCGATGTGCTGATGACACCCTTCGACCGCGACATCCTCCAGTTCAAGCTTCGCCAGGCCGGTATCATCGCCTGATCCGTCGCCGCGGCGCTTGGCAGCCAGGCGATTCTCGCGCAAAGGGAACGCATGGCGCGATACTCGATCTGGATTCTGCTTGTTTGCGTGGGCCTGCTCTGCGTCGGCCACGGGCTTCATGGATCCCTGGTCGCGGTGGTCGCGAGATCGTCGGACTTCGGCCCCGACGTCACGGGTCTTGTCATGTCCGGCTATGCCGCCGGCCTGCTGGTGAGTTCGTACATGACTCCGAGGCTGGTCAAGAGCGTGGGCCATGTCCGGGCCTTCGCCGGGCTGGCCTCGATCGTCTCGACGGCGGTTCTGCTCATGCCGCTCTGGGTGAACGCGCCATTCTGGCTTGCCATGCGCTTCGTGTCCGGCCTGTGCACGTCGGGACTCTTCATCGTCTGCGAAAGCTGGCTCAATGGGGCGTCGTCCAACCGCAACCGGGGCCAGATGCTGTCAATGTACATGATCGTCACCTATGGCTCGCTGGGCGCCGGTCAGCTGCTGCTGAACGTCACCGATACGTCGGGGTTCGCGCGCTTCATCATCGTCTCGGCCCTGCTGTCCATGTCGCTCGTCCCGCTCATCCTGCTGCCCGCCGAGGCGCCGAGCATCGAAGGGGCGCGGCCGGTGAGCGTCGACGAGATCTGGCGGGCCTCGCCGCTTGCCGTGACCGGAGCCTTCGCCTGCGGGCTGGCCCAGAGCGGTTTTTTCGCCATGGGCGCGGTGTTCGGGCTGACCCAGGGCCTCGCGCTCGTCTATGTGTCCATCATGATGGCGCTGCCGCCGATCGGGGTGATCTTTTCGCAATATCCCATCGGATGGGTTTCCGACCGCATCGACCGGCGGACCGTGATCATGTCGCTGAGTGCCATCAGCGCGGTCATTGCGGCCGTCACCATGCTGACCGACGGCTTCTCGCCCAATATCTTCATCGGCCTGGTCACCATCTTTGGCACGCTGTCCCTGCCGCTCTATTCGCTGGTGATCGCCCATGCCAATGACCATCTCGAGAAGGAGCAGGTCCTGGGAGCCTCGGCCAAGCTGGTGCTTCTCTATGGCCTCGGCTCGATCCTGGGCCCGCTTACCGTCGGACAGTTCATGAAGCAGATGGGCGGGGCAGGGTTCCTGGTCTTCAATTCCCTGGTCTACGCCGCCCTCGCCGGCTTCGCCTTCTGGCGCCGCATGCAGCGCCCGGAGGACATTCGCGGCAAGGCGGGCGAAGCCATGAGGGTCAGCCCCGTCACCACCCCGTCTGGCGCCTCCGCCCTGCAGGACTAGCGTCTCCGTCAGGTTACCTGCGCCTTAACGGACGTGGTGAACCAAATCTTAAGCGTTGAGTGGCACGGTCGTCATCAGGGCCTTCTGGTGGGACGATTGCCGTGAAAGACGAACCCAGCTTTGGACTAGATACGAGCATCTTCGAGGATGTGATCGAAGGCGGTCCGCCGGAGCAGCGGCTAGTGCTGGCGCGGCAGCTTGCGACCTTCCTGGTGCGTGATGACGTGCCCGCCGGAGAACGCGAACAGGTGGTGCCGGTGGTGATGAAACTGGCCGTCGACCCCGTGGCCGACGTGCGCCGCTCACTGGCCGAAGCCCTGGTGGCCGCGCCCGAGCTTCACGCCGACATTCTCTTTTCCATCATATCGGACGACGACGAGATTGCTCTCCCGTTCCTGGCCCAGACGCCGGCGCTCAACCACTGGCACATGCTGGCCGTGCTCCGCGTCGGCGATCCGGCGCGCCAGTCCACCGTCATCCTGCGGCCCGACATCAGTGCCGAGGCGGTCGCCTATGCCATCAAGGCCTTGCCGGTCGCGGTCTGCCTGCTTCTGTTCGACAATCCCGCCGTGACCCTGAGCGACGACCAGTATCATGCGCTCTATACGCGCTTCGGCCATGCCGGCGACATGATCGAGAAGCTGCTGGCCTGTTCCGACCTGCCGCTCGACATCCGCATCATGCAGGCGAAGCGGGCCTCGAACCGCATGCACCAGCTGATGGCGGAGCGTGGCTGGCTTCCGGCCAATGATGCCGTGGAACTCGTCCACGACGCCGAGGAGAATGCTGTCCTGCGTATCCTCATCGATGCCTCCGATGCTGAACTCGCGAAGCTGATCGCCTTCCTGGTTGGCCGCTCGATGCTGACGCCGTCGATTATCGTGCGCGCCGCCTGCATCGGCGAAATGCATGTCGTGGAGCAATCGCTTGCCCATCTGGCCGATGTTCCCCTGCAGCGCGCGCGCGGCATCATGCGGGGCAAGGGCCTCATGGGCTTCAAGGGCCTGCATGCCAAGTCGGGCCTGCCGCAAAGCTGCTACTGGATCCTGCAGGCGGCCTGCGACGTGGCCGCGGAAGAGGCCGAGGAGGGCATCACGCTGGATGCCGAGGAGTTTGGACGCCGCGTGATCGAGGCGCTGATGACCCGCTATGAGGCCCTGCCGCTGAAGGAGCGTCCCAAGCATCTGGAATTCGTCAGCCGCTTTGCCGCCGACCGGGTGCGCGTCATTGCCAAGCGGCTGAAGGCCGACCTGGTTCGCGCCGCCTAGAAGCGGAACTGTTCGCGCAGGACCCGTTCCGCCAGGCTGTGGCCGGGATCGAAGAGGATCTTGACCGAGCGCTTGCGATCTTCCGCGATCTCCACTTCACGCACGTGGCGTACCTCGACATGGTCGGCCACGGCGGCCACAGGGCGTTTCGCGGCCTCATGCACCGAGATGGTGACCTTTGCCTGGTGCGGCAGGATGGCGCCGCGCCAGCCGCGCGGCCGGAAGGCGCTGATCGGCGTCAGCGCGAGGAGCTGCGAATTGATCGGCAGGATCGGCCCGTGGGCCGAGAGGTTGTAGGCGGTGCTGCCGGCAGGGGTAGCCACCAGCAGACCGTCACAGATGAGTTCGGTCAGGCGCGGCTTGCCGTCGACCGCAATGCTCAGCTTCGCGGCCTGGTGACGCTGACGCAGCATGGACACTTCATTGAAGGCGATGGCCTTGTGGGTCTTCCCGCTCTCGTCGCTGGCCACCATGCGCAGCGGCCTGATGACCGTGAGCTCCGCCGCGTGCAGCCGTTCCAGCAGATGATTGTCGCGGTAGTCGTTCATCAGGAAGCCGACGGTGCCGCGGTTCATGCCGTAGATGGGAATGCCGGTCGAGACGAAGCGGTGCAGGGTCTGCAGCATGTGTCCGTCGCCGCCCAGCGCGACCACGATGTCGGCGGACTCCGGGTCGGCGTTGCCGTGCCGCCTGGCGAGCCGGGCCACGGCCTTCCGGGCTTCGGGCGAGTCCGAGGCAAGGAAGGCGATACGGTTGAATTTCATGCCGGTTTCTTCGCGTTGACAGGCCCAGTCTTTGCCTACATTGAAGGCACCGGTCTTGACAATCCCTGAACGGAACTCCATGCGCGCCATCGTCATGTGCTCCACCTGCCGCCATTCGGCAGACGCGAAATGCGGACCGGACGGACGTACCGGCGGGGAGACCCTGATTGCGCACATGACCGATGTGCTGGCCGAACGGCACATGGACGGCGTCGCCTTGCTTACCCAGGCCTGCCTGTGGAACTGCCGGCGCCATTGCAGCGTGGTGCTGCACGACGATGACCGCTTCACCTATTTCACCGGCGATCACGAGCCGACGCGGGCCCAGGCCGAAGCCATCCTCGACTGGTTCGTCGCCCATGGCGAGACTGAGACCGGCGAAGTGCCGTTCCGCCAATGGCCGGACCGCATGCGCGGGCACTTCATCGCGCGCATTCCGCCGGTCAGGCCATGAGCCGCGTCACCCTGGTTCTCGGCGGCGCCCGTTCCGGCAAGAGCCGCCTTGCCGAAGGTCTCGCCGAAGCTGCCGGTCCCCTGCGCAGCTACGTGGCGACCGCCGAGGCCTTCGACGAGGAGATGCGCCGGCGGATTGCCGCGCACCGTGATCGGCGTGGCACGGGTTGGGAAACACTCGAGGCGCCAACCGATCTGGCGGGCGCACTGTCCGCCTGCCGGCCTGTCGTGCTCGTCGACTGCCTGACCCTGTGGCTGAACAACCTGCTGTATCGCGACATGGAGATCGATGCCGAGCTGGACCGGCTTTGCGGCGTGCTCGGCCGGACCGACAGGGAGATCTTCCTGGTGTCCAATGAAATCGGCCTCGGCATCGTGCCCGACAATGCCCTCTCGCGCCGGTTCCGCGACGCGCAGGGCCTGGCCAACCAGAAGGTCGCCGCCGTGGCCCAGACGGTCTACTTCGTTGCGGCCGGACTTCCGCTCACGCTCAAGTCACCAGGACCAGCATAGCAAGCAGGATGAACAGCAGGGTCATGGCCCGGGCGTAGACCTTGAGGCCGCGGCGGATGTCGGTGCGGTTGAGATCGGAACGGCCTTCGCCCATCCAGGGCAGGTCCACCATTTCGCCATCATAGTGGCGCGGGCCGCCAAGCCGGATTTCCAGCGCCGCCGCCAGTGCCGCCTCCGGCCATCCGGCGTTGGGCGACTGATGCCTTGGCGCATCGCGGCGCATGATTTCCACCACCGGCCAGAAGCGGCGTCCCTGCGTGGCGGCGAAAAGCAGGCCGGTGATCCGCGAGCAGGGCAGGTTGATCAGATCGTCGAAGCGGGCCGAGGCCCAGCCGAAATGCAGATGACGGTCGGTCTTGTGGCCGATCATCGAGTCGGCGGTATTGACGGCCTTGTAGACCGCGATGCCGGGAAGCCCGAGCAACGCATACCAGAACACGGGCGCCACAATTCCATCGGATGTGTTTTCGGCCAGGCTTTCCAATGCCGCACGGCTGACGCCGGCCTCGTCGAGCCTCGCGGGGTCGCGGCCGACAATATGGGAGACCGCCTCGCGTCCGTCGGCGAGGGAGGTGGAGAGGCCGCGGTAGACCGCCACGACATGGTCGCGCAACGACTTCTGCGCCAGGAGCGCGGTCGCGAGCATGGCCTCGATGACCCATCCCAGCGGCAGGCTCTGCAGAAGGCGGGAGATCATCAAGGCCGGGACGAAGGCCGCCGCGAGGATCGCGGCCAATGCCAGGATCCCGCGCAGCCGCGCATCGGCTGGAGCTGCTCCCGCGCGATTGAGACGGCGGTCCAGCCAGGCGATCCATGCACCGATCCAGACCACTGGATGGCCGATGCGGTCTTCGATCCACTTCGGATAGCCGAAGAGACGCTCCGTGAGCAGGGCGAGCGCCGCGCTGCCGAAAACGGGAAAAGCCCACATCACCGCGGTCCTGCCAGTGACAGCAGCCGGTCGAGATCGAGATGCTGCTCGAGATGGGTGGCGAGGCTGTCGAGCGTGGTCTCGATCCGTTCCTCGAAGCGCAGGTCAGACGCGGCGGCTCCAAGACCCGACAGGTAGGCCGACCGGAAGACATCGGAGGCAAAGCAGCCATGGAGATAGGTGCCCTGGACCTGGCCGGACGCAGACCGCGCGCCATCGGGCCTCCCGTCGATCATGGCAAAGGGCCGGCCGCAATCCGGACCTTCCGTGCGGCCCAGATGAATCTCGTAGCCTGCGACCGGTGTTCCACTGGCGACATGGGTGCCGGTGGTGCGCGTCAGGGTCTTGTCCGGGAGCAGCCAGGTTTCAACATCGAGCAGGCCGAGACCCTCCACGCTACCGGCCTTGCCCTCCAGTCCCTCCGGGTCGTGGACCCAGTGCCCGAGCATCTGGTAGCCACCGCACAGTCCGAGAACCAGACCACCCCGCCGCACATGGGCTTGGAGATCGATATCCCAGCCTTCCCGCCGCAGTGCCTCAAGATCGGACACCGTCGATTTTGACCCGGGGATGATGACCATGCGCGAGGCGGCCGGGATTGGCGTGCCGGGATGGACAAAGTGGAGTTTGACGCCGGGCTCCTGGCGCAGCGGGTCAAGGTCGTCGAAGTTGGCGATGCGCGGCAGGCGCAGAACGGAAATCATCATGCCTTCGTGGTGATTTACGACATCCGCCTCGAGTGTCACTGCATCTTCCGCCGGCAAGGCGCGGGCGGCCTCAAAGTGCGGCACGATACCGAGGCAGGGCACGCCGGTGCGGTCCTCCAGGAAGCGGCGGCCCTCAGAAAAGAGTTCCGGATCTCCATGGAACTTGTTGATGAGAAAGCCCTTGATCCGTTGCCGGTCATCCGGTGACAGGATTGCGAATGTTCCCGCAACCGAGGCGATGACGCCGCCCCGGTGAATGTCGCCCACCAGGATCGCCGGGACATCTGCCGCTGCCGCGAAGCCCATGTTGGCGAGATCACCATCCCGCAGATTGATTTCGCCCGGGCTGCCCGCCCCTTCGACAATGACGAGGTCCGCACCCGCCTGGAGCCTGCGGAAGCTGTCAATGATGGCCGGCATGAACTGCTGCCTGGCTCGAAAGAAATCGCGCGCCGTCATGGTCGCCTGGCGCCGGCCCTGGACGATCACCTGCGCGCCCGTGGTTGTCTCGGGCTTCAGCAGGATGGGGTTCATGTGGACCGTCGGCTCTGCCCGGCAGGCGCGGGCCTGAAGCGCCTGGGCCCGGCCGATCTCGCCACCGTCGGCAGTCACGGCGGCGTTGTTCGACATGTTCTGCGGCTTGAACGGCAGGACCCTGAGGCCGCGGCGCGTGAAGGCGCGGCACAGGCCCGCCGCGATCAGCGACTTGCCGACATCCGAGCCCGTGCCCATGATCATGATGGACTTCGTGGTCACGGGGCCTCGCTGATGGCATGGGCGTAGGATCCCATGACCCGGCCATGCCGCAGGCCCATCGGCGGCAGGCTGCGGCCCTGCGCGTCAGACGCCTCGAAGAGGCGGTCAGCCTTGCCCTCCTCGACAATGGACGAAAAATGGAACTCGTGACCACGAAGGTCCTGCGTCCAGGGCAGGCCACCCAGCGGCCTGAGTTGCCGATAGCCGAGATGACGCTGGCGCCTGGCGAAGCTGGTCACCAGCGGCAGGAGACCAGCCATGGCGTGAACGGCGCCGTCCGCATCCACCAGGGCGTCTCCCAAGACCATGAAGCCGCCGCACTCCCCGTAGACCAGTCCCGGGAAGACCCGCAGCCCGGACTTGAAGGTCTCGCTGGCGGCGAGGCGGCCGGCATGGAGTTCGGGATAGCCGCCGGGCAGGAAGACGGCGTCGGCCCACGCATCGGGAGCCTCGTCGGCCAATGGCGAGAAGAAACTGAGGGACGCGCCCAAGCGGCGCCAATGTTGAAGGAGATGCGGATAGATGAAGGCGAAGGCGCGGTCCCGGGCGATGGCGATGGTCTGGCCCGGCGGTGCCAGCCCGACGCGAAGAACTGATTCGTCAGGGAGATGGCGTGCGATCTCAAGAATCCTGTCAAGAACTGTTTCACGTGCAACTGCTGATGCAACGCCTTCAATGAATCCTTCAAGATCATGATTTTCTTCAGCCTGCACGAGCCCGAGATGCCGAGACGGTAAAACCAGTGAGTCGTCATGCCGCAGGCATCCGACGCAGCCTTCGCCCAGCGCCGTACCGAGGATCGCGGCATGCCGGTCGCTGGCGGCGCGGTTGACCAACACCCCGGCGACATGAACGTCCGCGCGATAGGTCGCGAACCCGTGGACCAGTGCCGCGACGGACTGGGCCTGGTGCCGCCCGTCGACCACGAGCAGGACTGGCAGGTCGAGGCTGGCCGCGAGGTCGGCGGTGGAGCCAGCGGCACCTTCGGGCCCGTCGAACAGGCCCATCACGCCCTCGATGATCACCAGGTCGGCGTCGGTCGCGAGATCTGCCAGCAAACCGCGGATCTGGCCGGGCGGCATGGCCCAGGGGTCGAGGTTGAAGCAGGGCCGTCCGGTGGCCGCTTCATGGAAGCGCGGATCGATGTAGTCGGGCCCGACCTTGGCCGATGCCACGCGCAGTCCGCGGTTGCGCAGGGCCCGCAGCAGGCCAAGCGTGATGACGGTCTTGCCGCTGCCCGATGCCGGAGCCGCGACCACGAGGGCCTTAGCCAATCCGGTTCTCCCGGAGCCCGCCCCGATACCAGTCCAGCATGGTGCGCCAGTCCGCGGCGTGCCCGACCACGACGATGGCGGGAGTCGGGGGATCATTGGCCCGGATGAACGCGCCGGCCTCGGCAAGGGTGGTCGCCGCTACCTGCTGTTGCGGCATGGACGCATTGGACAGGATGGTGACCGGATCGTCCGGCGCGCGGCCGCCCGCGAGCAGGGCGGCGGCAATCTCGCCGAGGTGCTTCACGGCCATGTACATGACGATGACCGGCGAGGCCTTGGCCACCGCCTGCCAGTTCACGTTGGCCGGCATACGGCCGCTGGCGTCATGCCCGGTCAGGAAGATGACGGAGTGGTTGGTGTCGCGGTGGGTGGCGGGCATGCCGGCGTAGGCAAGGCCGCCAACACCGGCCGTGATGCCGGGGACCACGCGGAAGGGAATGCCCGATCCGGCCAGGTTCTGGCACTCTTCGCCGCCACGTCCGAACATGAAGGGATCGCCGCCCTTGAGGCGGAGCACGCGCTTGCCTGCCTGGGCCAGATCGATGAGCCGAAGCGTGATGTCGCGCTGCACCGGCGATGGCTTGCCGCCGCGCTTGCCGGCATATTCGAGTTCGGCCCCGGTGCGGACCCAGCGCAGGATGTCCGGGTTGACCAGCGCATCGTAGACGACCACGTCGCAGGTCTGGAGGGCGTGGTAGCAGAGCAGCGACATGAGGCCAGGGGCGCCCGGACCCGCCCCCACCAGCCAGACCCAGCCCGGTTCGAACACCGGAAACGGCTCGGCGTCGAGTCGGGCGAAGCCGGTCGTGCCGTCGCGGGTGTCGACCCAGTGTTCCACGGATTTTGTTGGTCCCGTTGCCATCGCGTCCTTATACAGTGGGGCCATGCGATTAGAGAAGCCCGAAGGCGAGTTAAGGCGCGGCTGGACGACGGGCGCATGCGCAGCCGCGGCAGCCAAGGCGGCTTTTGCGGCATTGCGGACGGGGGTCTTTCCCGATCCTGTCACGATCAGCCTGCCCAAGGGCGAAACACCGTCCTTTCCATTGGCGCTGGAGGAACTGGGCGATGGATATGCACGGGCCGGCATCGTCAAGGATGCGGGCGACGACCCTGACGTGACCCATGGCTGCACCATCATTGCCACGGTGCGCGCCAGTTCGGGCGGCATCCGCTTCAGGGCCGGACCGGGCGTCGGGACCGTCACCCGCGCAGGCCTGCCGATCGCGCCCGGAGAGCCGGCCATCAATCCGGTGCCACGCCAGCTCATCGCTGCCGCGATCCGGGACCTTGGTGGCAGCGACGTCGAAGTGGAGATTTCGGTTCCCGGCGGCGAGGCGCTTGCCGCGAAGACCTGGAACTCCCGTCTCGGGATTGTGGGCGGTCTGTCCATCCTCGGAACGACCGGGATCGTCCATCCGTTTTCCTGTGCCGCCTGGATCGCGTCGATCCATCGCGGCGTCGACGTGGCCCGCGCCATGGGACTGCGCCATGTGGCAGGTTGTACCGGCTCGACCTCGGAAGACGCCGTGCGCGCTCACCATGGCCTCCCGCTCGAGGCCATGATCGACATGGGTGATTTTGCCGGGGGCCTGCTCAAGTATCTGCGCGACCATCCCGTGGCGCGCGTTACCATCGGTGGCGGCTTCGGCAAGATGGTGAAACTGGCGCAGGGCGCGCTGGACCTGCATTCCGGCCGCAGCCAGGTGGACCTGGCCTGGCTTGCCCAACTTGCGCCCGAACTTCCCGCCGCCGATGTGCTGGCCGCCAACACGGCCCAGCAGGTGCTGGACATGTCGGGGGGGCTCGAACTTGCAAACCGTGTCGCGGCACGCGCGATTGAAACCGTGAGATCGGTGCTCCGCGGCGCGCCGACGTTGGCGGATGTGCTCATCGTGTCACGCCAGGGACAGATCATTGGCCATGCCGGCTAGGGTCCTGATCCTGGGCGGCACGGGCGACGCCCGCCGTCTCGCCCAGATTCTGATGGACATGGGTTTTGCCACGGTCACGTCACTGGCCGGGGTCACGCACGATCCGCTGCATCCCGTGGGTGGACTGCGGGTCGGGCGTTTCGGCGGCGCCGAGGGGCTTGCCGACCACCTGCAGTCAGAACGGTATGGCGCCATCGTGGATGCGACCCATCCCTTTGCCGCGCGCATGTCCCGAAATGCGGCAATGGCCGCGTCGATCACGGGGACGCCGCTCTTACGGCTTGAGCGCCCGCCCTGGACCGCGGCCGCAGAGGACATCTGGATACCGGTCGCCGACACGCCCGCCGCGGTTTCAGCATTGCCCAGCGGAGCCCGCGCGCTGGTCACCATCGGCCGGACCGAGATTGCAGCATTCTTCGGCCGCGCCGACATTGCCGGCGTCGCCCGCATGATCGAGCCGCCGGAGTCTGCGGTGCCGCAATCCTGGTCACTGCTGCTGGCGCGGCCGCCCTTCACGGAGGAGGCCGAGGCAGACCTCATGCGCCAGCATCGGATCACGCATCTTGTGACCAAGAATGCGGGCGGTGCTGCAACCGAAGCGAAGCTTGATGCGACCCGCAGTGCCCGCATTCCGGTCGTCATGATCGAGCGTCCGTGCAAGCCCAGGGCCACGACGTTTCCAGAGCCGCAGGTCCTGGCCGAGGCCTTGCGCGACATGCTTTCTCCTTGACCCCTGCGTCGTTTCCCGCTTGTCTAGGTGCAGAGGGGTGACAACAACAAGAAGATCACCTCCAGGGAGTAACCAACGCGAACAGCGTCTGGGATCAGGGGTGAACAAAGGTGAACGGCGTAAACCGTCCAAGCCATCGCTTCTTTCTCGGGTCCTCGGGCGCACAGTTGAGAAAGAAGGATAGATCATGAAAAGCAAATTTCTCGCATGGGTTTTCGGCGCGGCGGTCAGTGCCGTGGCGGTGACCGCTGCCCAGGCCGGCACGCTCGATGACGTCAAGCAGAAGGGCTTCGTGCAATGCGGCGTCAGCCAGGGCCTGGCCGGCTTCTCGCTGCCCGATGCCCAGAACAACTGGACCGGCATGGACGTGGACTTCTGCCGCGCCGTTGCCGCTGCCATCTTCAACGATCCGACCAAGGTGAAGTTCACGCCGCTCTCCGCCAAGGAGCGTTTCACCGCGCTCCAGTCCGGCGAGGTTGACGTGCTCTCCCGCAACTCGACCTGGACCATGAGCCGCGATACCTCGCTCGGCCTGAAGTTTGCCGGCGTCATGTACTATGACGGCCAGGGCTTCATGGTGCGCAAGTCGCTGGGCGTTGACTCGGCCCTCAAGCTCGATGGCGCGACCGTCTGCACCAACACCGGCACCACCACCGAACTGAACCTCGCCGACTACTTCAAGGCCAACAACATGAAGTACCAGGTCGTGGCCATCGAAGATTCGAACCAGGTGCGTCAGGCCTATGACGAAGGCCGCTGCGACATCTTCACGACCGACCAGTCGGGCCTCTACGCCGAGCGCCTGGCCCTCAAGAATCCGGATGACCATGTCATTCTTCCGGAGATCATCTCCAAGGAGCCGCTGGGCCCGGTGGTCCGCCAGGGCGACGACGCCTGGTTCAACGTGATCAAGTGGACCTACTACGCGCTGTTGAACGCCGAAGAGCTTGGCATCACCCAGGCCAATGTCGATCAGATGCTGACCTCGACCAATCCCGAGATCAAGCGCGTGCTCGGCGTGAAGAATGACGACGGATCGGCCGCTGGCTTCGGTACTGGCATCGGTCTCGATGAGGACTGGATCGTCCACATCGTCAAGGGTGTGGGCAACTACGGCGAGATCTTCGAGCGCAATGTGGGCGCCAGCACGCCGCTCAAGATCGCGCGTGGCAAGAACGCGCTGTGGCGCGACGGCGGCCTGCAGTACGCGCCGCCGATCCGCTGATTTGACGCGACAGGCCCGGCCCCCGCAGGGGCCGGGCCTTCCGTTCTGGGCCTGGCAGAGACCGGAAACCGGCGGCCGACCAGGGTGGAAACGCTTTAAAGGGGAAGGGTAGGGGCGCATGAGCATCGCGACGGAGTCGCGTAATTCGCCAAAGGTCTCGATCTGGAACGACCCGAAGGCACGGGCGGTCCTGTTTCAGGTCATCGTCGTCGCGGTCCTGCTGTTCCTGGGATACGAGATCGTCTCGAACACGGCCGCCAACCTTCGCAAGCTCAATTCGACCTTCGGGTTCGACTTCCTGTCGAAGACTTCGGGCTTCGACATCATCATGTCGCTCATTCCCTATTCGAGCGCATCGTCCTACGGACGGGCCCTGACGGTAGGCTTCATCAACACCGTCCTGATTTCCCTGCTGAGCATCATCACGGCCACGATCATCGGATTCCTGGTCGGCGTCATGCGCCTGTCGCACAACTGGCTGATCTCGCGCCTCGCTGCGGTCTACATCGAGTTCTTCCGCAACATTCCGCTGCTGCTGCAAATCTTCTTCTGGTACATGTTCGTGGTCATCCAGACGCTGCCTGATCCCAAGCAGGCGCTCAATCCCTTCGGCGTGTTCTTCCTGTCGAAGAAGGGCTTCATGATGCCACGGCCGATCTTCGGCGATGGCGCCTGGATGGCGCTGGCCGGGCTGGTCATCGCGAGCGTGGCATCGATCGTCATCGGACGCTGGGCCAGGGCGCGACAGGCGGCGACCGGCGAATCCTTCCCGATCATCTCGACCTCGCTCGCCATGATCGTGGTGCTGCCGCTGCTCGGACTGGCGCTGGCCGGTTTCCCGCTCACCTGGGAGGTGCCATCGCGCACGGTCTTCAGCTTCAGTGGCGGTCTCGCCATCATTCCCGAGATGATGGCGCTTTACCTGGCGCTCTCCATCTACACGGCCACATACATCGCCGAGGCCGTCCGCGCCGGCGTGCAGGCGGTCAGCCATGGCCAGACCGAGGCCGCGGGCGCGCTGGGCCTGCGCCGCGGCATGACGCTCAGGCTGGTGGTGATCCCGCAGGCGCTGCGCGTGATCATTCCACCTCTGGCCAGCACCTACCTGAGTCTCACCAAGAACTCGTCGCTGGCCGTCGGCATCGGCTACCCGGACCTCGTCGCGGTCGGTGGTACCGTGCTGAACCAGACGGGCAAGGCCATCGAGATCGTGAGCATCTGGATGGTCGTCTATCTGTCGCTCAGCCTGATCACGTCCTTCTTCATGAACTGGTTCAATTCCCGCATGAAACTGGTGGAGCGCTAGAACATGCCGGGAGAGGCGATCGCCTATGTCAGGGAAGAGGACGCGCCGCGGCTTCCGGCACCGCGCAGCACCACGGGACTGCGCGGCTGGTTGCGCGCGAACCTGTTCTCGACGCCGCTGAACAGCGTCCTGAGCCTGGTCTTCGCGCTCTTCGTCGTGTGGGTGCTTCTCCGAGTCCTGAATTTCGTGCTGTTCAGCGCGGTCTTCACCGGCGCCGACCGCGAGGCCTGTGTCGGCGAGAATGTCGGTGCCTGCTGGCCGATGATCCAGGCGAAGCTGCCGCAATGGATCTACGGCTTCTATCCCTTCGACCAGCGCTGGCGCGTGAACCTCTGCTTCCTGGCCTTTGCCGCCGGTGTCGTTCCCATGCTGATGCCGCAGGCGCCGTTCAAGCGGGCCAACGCCATTTACCTTTTTCTTCTGTTCCCGCTTCTGGCCCTGGTGTTGCTGACGGGCGGCAATCTCAATTTCACGACAGGCACCTATCTGGGCTGCCTTGCGCTGCTGGCGCTGCTGGCCGCCCTCGTCCCGATCGTTGCCTTCGGCATGGAAGAGGGAATAGCGCGGAACAAGGCCGGGCTGATCCTGGCGATGGCCTGTCTCGTCGTCTGGCTGTCGGGTTTCGTGACCGGGCCAGTGGTGGTTCATGTGGCGAACCAGGACATCTCGCTCCATGCGGCCGTACTGCCGGCAATGTGCGGCGTCGTCGCGCTGCTCTCGGTGTTGGCGGCTCTGGACGACCGGGTTGGCCGCGGCAAGCCGATCGTGTTCGGCTGGCTGGTGCTGGTCGGCTGCATCCTCCTGGCCATGGCCATCCTCGATGTGGATTTCGGTCTGGTGCCGGTCGAGACCAACCAGTGGGGTGGCCTGCTGGTGACCCTTGTCGTTGCCATCACCGGCATCGTCGCCTCCCTGCCGATCGGCATTCTCCTTGCGCTGGGCCGGCGGTCCACCATGCCTGTGGTGCAGACCCTGTCGGTCGCCTTCATCGAACTCATCCGTGGCGTACCGCTGATCACCGTGCTGTTCATGTCGAGCGTCATGCTGCCACTGTTCCTGCCGCCGGGCGTATCCTTCGACAAGCTGCTGCGGGCGCTGATCGGCGTCGCGCTGTTTTCCTCGGCCTACATGGCCGAGGTCGTGCGCGGTGGTCTGCAGGCCATTCCGAAAGGCCAGTATGAAGGCGCGATGGCACTGGGGCTGTCCTACTGGCAGATGATGCTGAAGATCATCCTGCCGCAGGCGCTCAAGATCTCGATTCCCAACATAGTCGGAAACTTCATATCGCTGTTCAAGGACACGACTCTGGTGCTGATCATCGGTCTCTACGATCTCCTCGGGATCGTGCAGACCGGCCTGCGCGACCCGCAATGGTCGACAGCCAGTTCGGCGCCCACCGGGTATCTGACGGTGGCCCTGATCTACTGGGCGTTCTGCTTCAGCATGTCCCGCTATTCCATCTATACCGAGCGCAGGCTGCAGACAGGACACAAGAGGTAAGCCATGGCCAAGACCGGTTCAGCCGCGAAGACGGCCCTGAAGGTGAGCGACGAAGTCGCCATCGAGATTCACGGCATGAACAAGTGGTATGGTGAGTTCCATGTGCTGCGCGACATCAACCTTACCGTTTATCGTGGCGAGCGCATCGTCATCTGCGGGCCGTCCGGTTCGGGCAAGTCCACCCTCATCCGCTGCATCAACAGGCTGGAGGAACACCAGAAGGGCGATATCGTCGTCGATGGCATTCCCCTGACCAACGATCTCAAGAAGATCGACGAAATCCGCCGTGAAGTCGGCATGGTGTTCCAGCATTTCAATCTCTTTCCGCACCTGACGGTTCTCGAGAACTGCACGCTGGCGCCGATCTGGGTCAGGAAGATGCCCAAGAAGGAAGCCGAAGAGGTCGCCATGAAGTACCTGACGCGGGTCAAGATTCCCGAGCAGGCGGCGAAGTATCCGGGTCAGCTGTCGGGCGGCCAGCAGCAGCGCGTGGCCATTGCGCGCGCGCTGTGCATGAACCCGAAGATCATGCTTTTCGACGAGCCGACGTCGGCACTCGACCCGGAAATGGTGAAGGAGGTTCTCGACACGATGGTCAGCCTCGCCGAGGACGGGATGACCATGCTGTGTGTCACCCACGAAATGGGGTTTGCCCGGCAGGTGGCCAACCGCGTGATCTTCATGGACCAGGGCCAGATCGTGGAGCAGAATGAGCCGAACGCCTTCTTCTCCAACCCCAAGAGCGACCGCACCAAGCTGTTCCTCAGCCAGATCCTTCACTGAGCTTGGCAGGATTGCCGGTCGCGTCTAGCCTGTCGGTCAAACTGGGAATCGGATCATGATGCGCGTTCTGGCGAGTTTGCTGTTCCTGCTGGCAGGCCTGACCGCCGCCATGTCCGCCACGCTCGATGACGTGAAGACGAGGGGCAAGCTGCTCTGCGGCGTGAATCCCGGACTTCAGGGCTTTGCCGCGAAGGGGGCCGATGGCAGCTGGAGCGGCTTCGATGTGGACTTCTGCCGGGCAATCGCCGCGGCCGTGCTGTCCGATGGATCGGCGGTCGAGTACGTCCCGCTCGATGCAGGCGAGCGCTTCGACAAGTTGAAGTCCGGTGCCGTCGACGTGCTCTCGCGCAACACAACCTGGACCATGGAGCGCGAGACCAAGCTGGGGCTTCGCTTCGCCGGCATTTCCTACCATGACGGCCAGGGCTTCATCGTGAAGAAGCTGCTGGGCGTGACCTCGGCCCTGCAGCTGTCGGGAGCCGCCATCTGCTTCCTGAGCGGCACCACGACCCAGGCCAATGTCGAGGACTTTTTCCGCGAGAAGGAGATGACCTTCACGCCGGTGACCTTCGGCAAGATCGACGACCTCGTGAAGGCGTTCGACGGCGGCAAGTGCGACACCTATACCGCCGATCTCTCGCAGCTCTATGCGGTCCGGCTGCGGCTGGCCAATCCCGACGACAGCGTGGTCCTGTCCGACGTGATCTCGAAGGAACCGCTCGGCCCGGTCGTCCGGCAGGGCGACGATCAGTGGCTCGACATCGTGCGCTGGACGCTCTTTGCCCTCATCAATGCCGAGGAGCTTCAGGTAACGGCAGCGGGAGCCGACGCGCTGGCGAACGACAGCAAGTCGCCCCCGGTGCGACGCCTGCTTGGCAAGGAAGGCAGCTTCGGCGCCGACATGGGCCTGGATCCGGCCTGGGCGCTGCGCGCCATCAAGACGGTGGGCAACTATGGCGAGATCTTCGAGCGCAATCTCGGCAAGGATACGCCCCTGGCCATTGGCCGCGGCATCAATGCGCTGTGGAATGCGGGCGGCCTTCTCTACGTGCCGCCGCTGCGCTGACCGGAAACCTCAAGCGTCGGTCTCGATGACCTTCTGCAGCCGGGCATAGGGCGCGAAGCCCATCTTCTGGTACAGCGGCAGCGCTGCCGGCCCGTCCAGCGTGCAGGTTTCGACAATGACGCGTTCGGGCTTTCCTGCCCAGCAGGCGCGGATCGCCTCCGCCAGCAACCACTTGCCCAGTCCACGGCCCCGAAAGGCGGGCAGCAGGCCGAAGTATTCCAGCTCGACCTGCGAGGGCAGGGCGCGCTGGTCGACCTCGAAGTATCCCGCCGGCTGACCCGCGCTGTAGGCCACCCAGATCGCCACCCGCTCGTCGTGGATGATCGTCAGCAGGTCTTCTTGCGAGAGCCGCTTGCGGTCCACCCAGGCGAGGTCGCGGCCGACGCCATCGTAGAGAAAGTGATAGAAGTCCGCGGACGGCTGTTCCGCCCGCATCAGCATCAGCTTGGGGATGGCTGGCGGCGGCACGTGGAGCAGGGGTTCGGCCCGCATTTCCAGCATGGTCACGGTGGTTTCGATCTTCGGCATCTCAGGCCCCGGTCGCGACCTTCGACTCCGGATTGCCGCCCCATTCGGTCCATGATCCGTCATAGAGGGCGTGCTGCCGGATGCCGGCCTGGTTCAGGGCCAGCGAGAGGATGGCAGCAGTGATTCCCGAGCCGCAGCTGGTGATGATCGGCCGTGACAGGTCGATTCCCGCAGCGGTGAAGATGCGCGCGATCTCGGCCGGCGGCCTGAGCGTGCCGTCGGCATTGAGCAGCGTGGCATAGTGCACATTGCTGGCTCCGTGCATGTGTCCCGCCCTGACGCCAGGCCTCGGTTCCGCCTCCTCGCCGCGAAAGCGGGACGGCGATCGGGCGTCGGCAATCTGCGCCGTACCGGCGGCGAGGGCCTGGGACACCTCCGCCATGTCGCGAACCATCATCGACTGGACGCGCGCCGTGAAGTGTCGTTCCTGCGGCTTCGGGGGCGGCCCGTCTTCGACGATGCGGCCCTCGGCCTTCCATTTGGGAAAGCCGCCGTCGAGGATCGCCACGTCGTCGTGTCCGAAGACCTTCAACATCCACCAGGCACGGGCGGCCGAGAACAGCCCGGTCTGGTCGTAGCAGATCACCCGCTTGCCGTCGCCGATGCCGAGCTTCCGCATGCGGGAGGAGAATTTCTCGGGGCTCGGCAGCATGTGGGGAAGGGAGCTTTCCGTATCCGAGAGGTCGTCGATGTCGAAGAATTGCGCGCCGGGAATACGGGCCTCGGCAAACTCAGCACGGGCATTTCGTCCCGCGGACGGAAGATGCCACGAGGCATCGACGATCGCGATGTCCGGCGACTTGAGGTGGGCCTCGAGCCAGTCTGTCGAAACGACGTCGTCACTCATGCGAACACCAGTCTGATGCGGCGGTTGATCTTGCCCTTGTTTTCGATCTTGGACACGGCAATGGGGCCGATTTCGGACGTGGAGGCCACATGCGTGCCGCCGCAGGGCTGGAGATCGATGTGCCCATTCTCGCCGATCAGGACGAGGCGGACACGACCAGTTCCCATCGGGGGCTTGACCGACATGGTGCGGATGAGGTGCCGGTTCTGCTCCATCTCCGCGTCGGTGATCCAGCGGTAGCTGACCGGATGGTCATCGGCGATCAGCTGGTTGATGCGCTGGCCTAGCGCAATCTTGTCCGGGATCTCGCCCTCGGGAATGTCGAAGTCGATGCGCCCGCCATCCTCGGTGATGGCACCACCAGTGACCGGAAACGGAACCGAGGCGCAGAGCAGGTGCATCAGCGTGTGGGCGCGCATGTTGCGGTAGCGGTTGTTCCAGTCGAGCGTGGCTGTCACCCCGCTCCCAACCGTCGGCAATGGCCCCGCTGCGGCAGGAACATGGACGACGGACTTGGTCTCGTCATAGACCGTGGTGGCAATGATGGTTTCGCCGCCATCCCAGCTGATCCGTCCCTTGTCGCCAGGCTGGCCGCCGGCGGTCGCGTAGAACACCGTCCGGTCGAGCAGCAGGCCGCCGCGGTCGTTGATGCCGGTCACGGTCGCGCTGCAGGAATCGCGCCTGGCGTCGTCGCGAAACAGGAGTTCTGTCACGCCGCGACCTCTTCGGTCACGTCCGGAACCTTCGGCACCGTCTCGAGCCATGCGGGCACGGGCAGATTCTTCTCGCGCAGGAAGGCGGGGTTGAAGAGCTTGGACGCATAGCGCGTGCCGTAGTCGCAGAGCACCGTCACGATGGTGTGGCCAGGTCCGAGCAGCCTGGCCATGCGGATGGCGCCGGCCACATTGACGCCCGTCGAGCCCCCCATGCAGAGGCCCTCGTGCTGCAGCAGATCGAAGGCCACCGGAATGGCCTCGCTGTCCGGGATCTGGAAGGCCTCGTCGACAATGGCTCCTTCCAGGTTGGCTGTGATACGGCCCTGACCGATGCCTTCGGTGATGGATGAGCCCTCGGCCTTCAGTTCGCCGTGCTTGTAGTAGTTGTAGAGGGCCGCACCCATCGGGTCGGCCAGCGCGATCTTGACGGCGGGATTGCGCGATTTGAGCCCCATGCTGACACCCGCAAGCGTGCCGCCAGAGCCCACCGCCGACACGAAGGCATCGACCTTGCCGTCCGTCTGCGTCCAGATTTCGGGGGCCGTCGTCTCGATGTGGGCCAGGCGGTTGGCCACATTGTCGAACTGGTTGGCCCAGACCGCTCCCATGGCCTTGGCCAGGCGGCCGGAATACTTCACGTAGTTGTTCGGGTTCTTGTAGGGCACGGCGGGAACCTCGACGAGCTCGGCGCCAAGCTGGCGCAGCGCGTCCTTCTTTTCCTGCGACTGGGTCACCGGGATGACGATGACCGACCGGAAGCCCATTGCATTGGCGACGACGGTGAGGCCGATCCCGGTGTTTCCGGCCGTTCCCTCCACGATGGTGCCGCCCGGCTTCAGGGTTCCGCGGGCAATGGCGTCGCGGATGATGAACAGTGCGGCGCGGTCCTTGACCGACTGGCCCGGATTCATGAATTCGGCCTTGCCAAGGATGTTGCAGCCCGTCAGTTCCGAGGCTTTGCGGAGCTTGATGAGCGGCGTGTTGCCGATGGCTGCGATGACGTCTTGCTTGATATCCATGCGCTAGACATGCCCCATGCGAGGGCGGTCCGTCAAATGGACCCAGGCACTTGGCCGTGATCGAAATGGAAAAGCCGGGCGCGAGGCCCGGCTCTGGAAAGTGGCTCCCCGAGTAGGACTCGAACCTACGACCATTCGATTAACAGTCGAATGCTCTACCAACTGAGCTATCGGGGAATGACTTGGCGCGCGTATAGCAGAGGCATCCTGCGGGGAAAAGAGTTTTTCTGGCCCCCGGCCGGGGGTTGGAAATGCCAGTCCAGCGGGCCATATCTATGCGTCATGTCACGCGTGAAGGTCGCCGGATACACGTTGAAACTGCCCAGGCATCCGGTGCTACGGATGGGCATGGGCGGACTCCTGCTCTGCGGCGGTTTCCTGGGGTTCCTGCCTGTGCTGGGCTTCTGGATGGTGCCGCTGGGGCTGGTCATCCTGTCGGTGGACCTGCCCGCCGTGCGGCGCTGGACCCGCATCCTCAACGTCAGGCTGGGCCTCTTCCTGCACCGGCATCGGCCGGGACTGGCCCGCAGGATGGGATTTGGCGCGCATCGGCCGTCCCGCGGCCTCTAGCCAGGCTACCAGTCGATTCGGAAACGGCAGGCCGGCGCCCCCATGGCGGCGCAGGCGGTTTCGGTGACGGTCGCAGTGGGTGACACAAGTTCCGCGAAGAGACGTTCGAAGGTTGCGGCATAGTAGGTGCAGCAGGGTTCCTCCGCCTGCGCGTCTCGGCTCAGCAGTGAATCGGAGATTTCAAACAGCACGGGCCTGAACCCGCGGTAGCTGAACGTCCCCGAGCCCACGAAGGTCCAGGCATGACGGGCGATGGCGGTCATCAGCAGCCGGCCCGCCAGCGGGGCCGGCAGAAGCTTCAGGAGGCGCTGAACCGGGCGCGGGATGCGGTTGGCGAGAAGATAGTTCGCCGTGTGATGGCCGGCCACCCAGGAAATGCTGGCCGAATGCCGGCCGCCCAAGCCGGCGCGCATGCAGCGGTGCAGTTCGGCGACGTCGGACTCAGCGATCATGGTCTCGGGCGGACGGGCCAGGTAGTGCGCAACGCCCGCCTGGCCGAAGATCCGCGTTTTGGCCGCCGTGCCCTCGACGGCTTCGATCGCACCCGCCAACTGGATCACGGCGTTCGGTCCGATCAGGACGGCCGTAGCATGCGACATGATCTGCTATTCCGCGGCTGGTGCGGTTTCCTTGTTCTCGCTCATCTGCTCGGTTCCGCCGCCACAGGCCATGATCTTGGCCTGGTCGTCGCCCTTGAGCTTGCGGTTATGGGTGGTCTTCCATTCCACCCGGCTCGTGTCGGCGCGCTGGCGCGTCATGTCGAAGCCGAAGTCAACCTTCTTCTTGGATTGCGGTCCCCAGTAGTTGACGCGGCCAAGGTCGTAGAACTTGCGCTCGAAGCCGGACTTGAGGAAGGCCTTGAGGCAGCCCCAGAGATAGCGCCGCCGTTCGCCCGATCCGGAGAAGGGATAGGAGAACAGCGCCTTCTTCATGTAGAAGCGGCGGTAGTTGTTCATGACGCGGTTGAGCAACTCGCTCCGGTCCATCGCGTCCGGCTTCATGATAGGGGTCACGAAATTGTATTTCTCGTAATCGAAGACCTCGACCTTGTCACCCAGTTCGCGGAACAGGTCGGAGAAGGGCCAGGGCGTGTACATGGACCAGTTGGCCAGGTCGGGCTTCCAGTCCTGCGCCATGCGGTAGGTTTCTTCAAGGGTCTCGGCGGTCTCGTTCTCTAGCCCTACGATGAACTGCGCCTCGACCACAATGCCGGCATCGCGCAGCAGCTTGATGGCCTTCTTGTTCTGCGCCACCGTGGTTTCCTTGTGGAAGCGGTCGAGCTGCAGCTGGGCCGCGGCCTCTGTGCCAAGCGACACATGGATGAGGCCGGCCTTGCGGTAGAAGGGGAGCAGGGCCTCGTCGCGAAGGATGTCGGTGACGCGCGTGTTGATGCCCCACAGGATCCCCAGGTTGCGGCTGATCAGCTCCTCGCAGAAGGCCACGAACTTCTTCTTGTTGATGGTGGGTTCCTCGTCGGCCAGGATGAAGAAGCCGACGTCATGATCGCGCACCAGGGTCTCGATCTCGTCGACCACCTTCTTGGGATCGCGGATGCGATAGTCACGCCAGAATTTCCACTGCGAGCAGAAGCTGCAGGTGAAGGGGCAGCCGCGCGCCATGTTCGGAATGGCCACGCGCTTGTTCATGGGGATGTAGATGTACTTCTTCCACTCCAGCACGCTCCAGTCGGGAACGATGGAATCGAGATTCTTGACCGTGGGAGCGGCCGGCGTGGCCACCACCTGATCGCCATCGCGATAGGCGATTCCCTTGATCTCGCCGCGTGCGGCAGGCCAGCGGCCGCCATCGATCGCACGGATGAGGTCGACGAAGATCTCCTCGCCCTCGCCGCGCACCACGGCGTCGATCCAGGGCGCTTCGCCCAGAACCTGATTGTACATGAAGGTGGCATGGATGCCGCCCAGCACGGTCACCGCGGTGGGGTGGATTTCCTTGGCGATCTGCAAGAGCCGTTCGGCCTTGTAGATCGACGGCGTGATGGCCGTGGCGCCGATAACGTCGGGTTTTTCATCTTCCAGGATCCGTCGCACCGCCTCCTCGGAGAGGTCGTTGGTCATGGCGTCGATGAAGCGCAGGTCGGTGTATCCGGCCTGTTTCAGGGCGCCGGCGAGATAGGCGACCCAGGCCGGCGGCCAGTTGCCCGCGATCTCGGCTCCGCCGGAATGATAATTCGGGTGGAGAAGAAGAACGCGCATGACACCCTCCCATGGTGGCGAGCAGTGTCAATCAAACTGGACGTTACGATGACGCGACGCCTTGATCTCGATCAAGCGTTGCGCAGGAGGTGGCTCGCGATCCACACCGCCAAAGCCGAAGAGACGCCGCTGAGCACAGCGCCCCAGACCATGTCGATGATCGCGATCCTGGTCGTGAAGCCCTTGAGCACCGCGAGGTTGGTCAGGTCGTAGGTGCCATAGGCGACAAGGCCGAACAGCGCGCCATAGATCAGCGCCTGCGACACGGACCCCGCCAGCCATGCCGGCCGCAGCACGAAGACCAGGAGACCCGTCACATAGAGCGCATAGAAGGCGCCTGCAGCGCCCAGATCGGGCTTCTCGCGCAGCAGGCCGCCGATTTCGCTCACATAGAATCCGCGGCCCAGCCATGTGAGCCAGATCATGTCGATCACAAGAAGAATGACCGCTGCGGCAATCCAGAGGACGATCAGACTCATGCGCGCCATTCTCCTGTTTCAGGCAGCATTACGTCGAACGGGCCTGCGAAGGATCACGCGGTCCGACGACGATCCTGCGGCGCGGCTCAGGCGACGGCGCGGCTCAGCGCGCACTGCGACCAGAGTTCCGACAGGGCCGAGACCAGCCGGTCGATGTCCTCGTCGCTGTGCAGCGGTGTCGGCGTGATGCGCAACCGCTCGGTTCCGCGCGGCACCGTCGGATAGTTGATCGGCTGGATGTAGATGCCGTAGCGCTCCATGAGAATGTCGCTGATCCACTTGCACTTCTTCGGATCGCCGACCATCACCGGAACGATGTGGCTCTCGTTGGCCATGTAGGGCAGACCGATCGCATCCAGCTTGCGGCGCAGCTTGGCGACACGGTCGCGCTGCTTGCGGCGCTCGAGTTCACTCGACTTCAGGTGCCTGATCGATGCCGTGGCGGCAGCAGCAACGGCCGGCGGAAGCGCCGTGGTGAAGATGAAGCCGGAGGCGAAGCTGCGGACGAAGTCGCACAGGGCAGCCGATGCCGCGATATAGCCACCGACCACGCCAAAGGCCTTGCCCAGCGTGCCTTCGATGACGGTCAGTCGGTCCATCAGGCCTTCGCGCTCGGCGATGCCGCCGCCGCGCGGTCCATACATGCCGACGGCATGCACCTCGTCGAGGTAGGTCATGGCGCCGTACTTGTCGGCAAGGTCGCAGATCTCGCGGATGGGCCCGATGTCGCCGTCCATCGAGTAGACGGATTCGAAGGCGATGAGCTTGGGACGGTCGGGGCCGACCTGCTTCAGCAGCCGTTCGAGATCCGCCACGTCATTGTGCTTGAAGATATGGCGCTCGGCGCGGCTGTGACGGATGCCCTCGATCATGGAGGCGTGGTTGCCCGCGTCGGACAGGACCACGCAGCCCGGAATGCAGGCGGCCAGGGTGCCGAGCGCGGCCCAGTTCGACACATAGCCGGACGTGAAGAGCAGGGCCGATTCCTTGCCATGAAGGTCAGCCAGCTCCTGCTCGAGCAGCACGTGGTAGTGATTGGTGCCGGAGATATTGCGAGTGCCGCCCGCGCCCGCGCCGCAGCGGTCGATGGCCTCGTGCATGGCGGCAATCACGGCAGGGTTCTGTCCCATCCCGAGATAGTCGTTGGAGCACCAGACCGTGATGTCGGCCTCCTTGTCGCCTGACCGGTGCCGGGCCCGCGGAAAGCTCCCGACCTTGCGCTCAAGATTCGCGAAGACCCGGTAGCGGCCTTCCTCGCGAAGTCCATCCAGTTCGGTCTTGAAGAAGTTTTCGTAGTCCATGCAATCCTCCCGGCCACTGGCCCCCATGGGTCTAGGGTGTTGTCTTGACGAGTTTGAGTTCGATCGTTTCGGCTGTCGCGATGGTCTTGGGCTGGCTGCGCGCATCGCGTGGCGCCAGCGTCCAGCGGAATAGCTTCTCAACCGGCAGGGGCACCATCAGCAGCCAATGCTCCAGCAGCGCCAGCGTCATCATGGCGGCAAGGAAACTGAGGCTGGTGATGCCGTAGACCGTCTCCGCTTCCGCGGCGCGGGAGGCGAGAAGGATCGCACCAATGGTTGCGCCCGTGACGGAAAATGGAAAGAGCAGGTTCATCGGCTTCCGGGTGAGGAAGCTCTTGAGCACGTCCATGTGGGCGGGAACGAACTCCTCGCTGACATTCCGGACTCCGAGGAAGACATTGAGTCTTGCGCTGAGATGCATGGCCCAGAGCAGCAGGTAGATCCACAGGGCGATCTGGTTGGCCTGATCCCAGACCAGCCAGGCCAAAACGGCCGCGACCGCGACGATGGCCAGTTCATGCCACAGGTTGACGGCAACGGCGTGGCGGAAGTGTTTCCACCCCGAACAGCCGGCCTGGCACCGGTGCTTTCGCGGACCGGTGATGAACCCCATGTAGAGGCTGATCTCCTGGAAACCCCAGGCCAGCACTCCGGCGGTGAAGGCGGTGTAGGTTGCGACGATCCCGGTCTCGCCCCGCAACTGCCAGACCGACCACAGCGCGGCCACGAGAACGGCCGTGGCGCCCAGCATGCTCCATCTGAAGGTCCTGACCGGAAGGCTGTCGAGATAGAAGATCAGCCCGGTGCAGAACCACCAGAGGAACGCGGCATAGGCAATGGGCAGGGCATAGGCCATCTGCGCGATTGGGATCCTACCAGGTTGGCGCCAGGCGAATGTCGCTTGGCAGGGCGTTGGTCTTCGACGGGATGAGATAGAGACGCGTCAGGCACAGGCCGGCCGCAACGGCGGTGCGCAGCTTTCCGATCTTCGCGGTAAGCCCGCCTTTCTGCTGCCACACGGTGTTGCGGTCGTTGATCTGGCGCAGCTTGGCCAGTCCGGCAAAGAAGGCCGGATTGTCGATGTCGAGTTCCAGCGGGAAGACCTGGCGCGAGATCTCGGACGTGATCTTGAAGACCTTGTAGCCATAGTCATCGGGGTCGATGTCCAGCGCCGCGTGGAAGTGCGGGCGCTGATGGTCGCGCACATACATGGTGGCGAACACCGCCAGCAGGAAGAACTTCACCCAGTACTTGTTCAGGCCGCTGAGCAGTTCAGGGTTGGCCCGCATGAGCAGGGCGAAGGCCTCTCCATGGCGGAACTCGTCGTTGCACCATTGCTCGAACCACTTGAAGATCGGATGGAACCGCTTGTCCGGATTGGCCTGGAGGTGCCGGAAGATCGTGATGTAGCGGGCATAGCCGATCTTCTCCGAGAGATAGGTGGCGTAGAAGATGAACTTCGGCTTGAAGTAGGTGTATTTCTTGCTCTTGGTCAGGAAGCCGAGATCGACGCCGATCTTGAAGTCCTTGAGCGTGTCGTTGATGAAGCCCGCATGGCGGCCCTCGTCGCGGCTCATGAGCTTGAACAGCTCGCACATGTCGGGGTTCTTGCCGCGCTTGCGCATCTCGGCATAGAGCACGCAGCCCGAGAACTCGGCGGTGAGCGAGCTCACCAGGAAGTCGACGAATTCCTTGCGCAGCCCCTCGGGCAGGCTCTCCAGCGTCACATGGTCCCACTCCGCATTGCGCTTGAAGTGGGACTTGTTGGGATCGCTCTGCATTTCCGCGATGAGCGCATCCCATTCCTTGCGCACCGACGTCACGTCCATGTGGTCAAGCGCCTGGTAGTCCGTGGTGTAGAAGCGGGGGCTCAGAACCGTGCTTTCCTGGGCCTTCTTGAGCGTGTCCGCCGAGCGGATGCCGAGTGTTTCGATGGTCATAGGTCCTCCCCCGAGAAGCTGAATTCCAACAGTTCCATGAATTCGAGATCGCCGGTCATCTTGACCCACTTGCGCTCGATCCAGCCGGCGCGCCGGATGGTGGCCTTGCGGCGCTCGGCGGCGGTCTCGCCATAGGGCACGATGATCGGCTTTCCGTGCACCAGCACCTCGTCACCGGGCTTGATCTCGACGTCGCCATCCAGCTCGACATGTGCCTGGAGGCTTTCGAAGGTGTTGACCACGCGGACCGTGCACATCACGTCCTCCTGCGGTCCTGCAAAGATGTTCATCATTGCTGTCCTCCGTCACTGTGCTTGAGATAGGGTTCGAAGCTTGCGGCATTGGTCTGGCCATAGGCCATCAGATCCAGCGCCACGCCATCATGGGTGTCGATCAGCACCATCCGGCCATGCGGCCAGCGCTGCAGCAGGAAGGGCACGTCGTAGGAGGCGCCATCGCTCTTGCGGGCCCGGTTGAGACCACGCAGCAGACCGCGCAGGAAGTGGTTGGTGCCGGGTGCAGCAACGGCAATCTGCTCGCCGGTCTCGGCATCGAAGATGCGGACGCTGCCGTCGGGCGCATCTGCGAAGCGCAGCAGGCGCGCGGCCTCGGGCGTCTGCATCCCCGGTTCGACCATCGGTCCCGGCGAAGGTGGCACGCCGCCGATGCGGGCGGCGGCCACGAAGACCAGGGACGCGCAGATGAAGGCGATCACCACCGTCGACGGCAGCTTGGGAGGTGCCGCGGCGTTGCGCTGACCGAGGCTTTCCGTTCTCATGCCGCCACCGCCTGGGCCGGAAGATGCACGGCCCGTCCCCGGGGTGCCGACGATGCCTGCGGTGCATTGCCGAGTGACTGGGCCAGGAGATCGGCCACGGTCTGCACCTCGGGAATCGCACGCAGGCAGGGTTGCGGGTTGCGATAGCGGAATGGCCGCGCATGCGGCCACAGCAGCAGATAGGCGATGTGTTCGCCGGAGGCGAGCGTCAGGGGAATGTCGCCCGAGCCATTGCCATAGGACCGCAGGGCCGCACCGTCGATCAGGCGGAACGGCAGGTTGAACGTGACCGGCAGCGCGATGCCGATGCGCATGACCACGCGCTTGCTGGTGATGCTGTAGACCGTGGTGCGCGCGCTGACATAGGCAATGAAGGTGAGGATGGCCGCCGCCGCAAGGCCCATCGGAATGAGCCAGACGAAGGGCCACGTGGCATCGGCGAAGGTCGTGCCCTCGGGCAGGCGCAGCAGAGCCTGTATCACGCCCAGCGCCACGAAGTACCAGATCACCTTGCGGACATGGAAGGCATGGATCGCCAGGTCCTGCCAGCGCGGCGCGCCCTGCCAGAGCAGCTGCTCGTCCTTGGGCAGATGCTCGGGCAGGCCGGGGACCGGCTCGAAGTCGAAATCCTCGCTCATAGCAGGGGCTCGGCCCGTTCCGGCGTGGCATAGAGGTGGCCGCTGGCATAGTAGGCGCAGATACGGTCCTCCTCGAGCCTGGTGACGACGTCGGGTTTGCGATGGGCGGGAACATTGGCGAATTGCTTGCCGAGGATGGACTTCACCTCGACCTGCCGGCGCGACCCGCTGATGCGCGACAGCGTGGTGGGCAGGAGAACATTGCGCTTGCCACCCTTGTCGCCCACCTCGACCTCGAGATAGCGGATGATGTATTCCGCCCGGTCGAGCCAGACATCGCGCACCACGCCGCCTTGGCGGCCGTCGGCGCCGATCACCGGCATGCCGCGCGGGTCGGGATCATGCGATTCGATGTAGAAGCCGTCGGCGGCCCGGAGTGGCAGGAGCTTTGGCGTGCCGTGGACCGTGGCATCCGGAATGTCGGCGCGTTCGGCATAGGCTGCGGGACCGACGCCGTCGAGCATCGGGTTGCCGTCGGGTTCCAGCGGGGCGCCCGGCCAATCGCCGATGGGCGTGGCCTTGACCGGCCGGGAGTCGTGCGGCTGGCTGCGCGGTGCCGACACGGTCGAGCCGTCGGCCAGCGTGAAGGTCTTGGGCGAGGGGATCGCCGGGAAGCCCTGCACCGTGATGTGCGCCGAACGCTCGGACTCGAGGGGATAGCCCTCGCGCTTGTCCTCGCGGCGCACATAGAAGATCAGGGCCGCCAGGAAGATCCAGAACATGTAGAGCACGATCTGGGCGACGTCGATGTACTGTGTGATGGCTGCGTTCATGTCAGGTCTCCTCGATCAGCCGGGCATTTCCGCCAGCCCGAAGCCCTGGGCCTTGCGCAGCGGACTGCGGCGGCCCGACCGGACCAGCGGTCCGATGGCGGCGAGCGTGGCAAACAGAAGCAGGATTTCGATGTGATAGACGGCGCTGTAGCCGGCATCCGGTCCGGCGAAGGCCGACCCGAGCGCGCCATCGGCGGCGAGCGTCGAGATGGCGTCGCGCAGCGTGCCGCTGACGGCGATGGCAATGCCGGCCGACGTGGCCTGCACCGCGCCCCAGGCGCCGAGTGCCATGCCGCTCATGCCGCTGGCAGCGAGTTCCATGGCCGCCGTGAGCATGCCGACGGCGAAGAGCCCGTTGCCGAAGCCGATGGTGAAGGTGGCGCAGCGGAACAGGCCAACCGCATCCAGCATGGGCGAGAAGACCACGGCGGCGAAGGCCGCGATGCCGAAGAGCGCGCCCAAGGCGGCGATGCGGTGCGGGTCGCCGCCGCGGCCGAGGAGCCGCGCGGAGAGGGCGAGGCCGCAGAGCGTGCCGAAGGCGAGGATGGCGGTCAGCATGGTCGTCTGCCCGACGCCGAGACCGAAAACCTGTCCGCCGAAGGGCTCGAGCAGGATGTCCTGCATGCTGAAGCCCGCGGTGCCCAGGCCAAGGGCGACCAGCAGGCGCTTCGAACGGCCCGCCTGCATGAAGCTGGTCCAGGCTTCGCGGAAACCGATGCGCGGCGCTTGCGGATCGGTCAGCGACGGGTTGCGGGCCTCCTGCTTCCACAGGGCGACGCCGTTCAGGATGAAGGTGATGGCCGCCGCACCCTGGATGATCTGGATCAGGTGGATTTCGGAGAAGTCGCGGAGCAGGAAGCCGAAGACCAGCGCGCTCAGCACCATGCCGGCCAGCAGCATGACGTAGAGCAGGGCCACCACGCGCGGACGCGCCTCCGGCGGGGCGAGATCATTGGCCAGTGCCAGGCCCGCCGTCTGAGTCGTATGCAGACCCGCGCCGACCAGGAGGAAGGCCAGTGCCGCGCCGATCTCGCCATAGATGACGGGGCCGTTGCCGCCGCCCGAGAGCACCAGGAGCGCGAAGGGCATGATGGCGAAACCGCCGAACTGCAGCATGGTGCCGAACCAGATATAGGGCACGCGACGCCAGCCGAGCACCGAGCGATGCGTGTCGGACTTGAAGCCGATCAGGGCGCGGAGCGGCGCGAAGACGAGGGGCAGGGACACCATCAGCCCCACCACCCAGGCCGGGACGCCGAGCTCGACGATCATCACCCGGTTCAGGGTTCCGGTCAGCAGGACCATGGCCATTCCGACCGACACCTGGAACAGCGAAAGCCGGAGCAGCCGGCCAAGCGGCAGTTCTTCGGTCGCGGCGTCAGCAAAGGGGAGGAAGCGCGGCCCGAGCTGCTGCCACCCTTTCGCGATTGCCTGGTTGATCGCCCTCATGCGCGCTTCAGCTCCTGGGCGTGGGAGATGTAGAAGCCGCTGGAGACCCGCGCATTGCGCGCCAGGCCCCAGCCCTTGAGGCTGTCGTGCGCGCCCACGGCCTTGAACAGGGCGGGCGTGGCATGCGGCACGATGGCCGGTGACCGGTCCCCGCGCGGGAAGGCCTTGCCCACCGCGTGCATGAGCGCAAGCGCCGGGGTGCGGGGCGCATATGTGAAGTGAATGCCGTTCTTGCTCATGGCGCCAAGGCGGCCGAGGCTCGCCACCATATCGGGCAGGCTGTAGTGGATGAGCGAATCCATGGCGACGACATGATCGAAGGTGCCAAGTGCCGGATCGAGCATGTCGCCGGCGCGGAAGCTGATGCGACCGGCACCGAGCGAGGCCGGCAGCCGTTCCTGCGCGATGCGGACCAGCGTGGGAGAGAGATCGACGGCCACCACGTCGGCGCCGCGCCGCGCGGCTTCGACGGCCAGAGCGCCGGTGCCGCAGCCGGCATCCAGCAACCGGCAGCCGCGCAGGTCCTCGGGCAGGAAACCGAGCAGGATGCCACGCATCCGGTCACGGCCCGCACGGACCGTGGCCCGGATTCCACTCACCGGCGCATCGGAAGTGAGCCGCGACCAGGCCTGCGCGGCCGTGCGGTCGAAGTAGTGCTCGATCTCGTTGCGCCGCTGCTGGTAGGTGCCTGCCATCAATCAAATCCCAGGAAGTCGAAGATGTCCCGATCCTTCATCGACCGCGCCTCCAGCGGTTCACCTCCCGCCCAGAGCTGCGCGGCAAGGCGCAAATACTCTTTCTGAACCGCGTCGATCTCCGGGCTGGCGGGCATCTCGAAGAGGGTCGACTTCTTGAGCCGGCTCAGGCGAATGGCATCGAGATCCGGGAAATGCGCCACGCGCTTCAGGCCGGTGGCCTCGCTGAAGCGGTCGATCTGGTCGGTATCCTTGCTCCGGTTGGCGATGACTCCGCCGACGCGAACACCATAGTTCTTCGCCTTGGCATTGATGGCGGCGACGATGCGGTTCATCGCGAAGATCGAGTCGAAGTCGTTGGCGGTGACGATCAGCGCGCGGTCGGCATGCTGCAGCGGCGAGGCGAAGCCGCCGCACACCACGTCGCCCAGGACGTCGAAGATCACGACGTCGGTCTCGTCAAGCAGATGGTGCTCCTTCAGCAGCTTCACGGTCTGGCCAACCACGTAGCCGCCGCAACCAGTGCCGGCCGGCGGGCCGCCGGCCTCGACGCACATGACGCCGTTGTAGCCTTCGAAGACGAAGTCCTCGGGGCGCAGCTCTTCCGAATGGAAATCGACCTGTTCGAGAATGTCGATCACGGTCGGAACCAGGGACTTGGTGAGGGTGAAGGTGGAGTCATGCTTGGGATCGCAGCCGATCTGCAGCACGCGCTTGCCCAGCTTCGAGAATGCGACCGAGAGGTTGGACGATGTCGTGCTCTTTCCGATGCCGCCCTTGCCATAGATCGAGAAGACCTTGGCGGTGCCGATCTTCACATTGGGATCGAGATGCACCTGCACACTGCCGTCGCCGTCGGCTCGTCGAACAGGCTGTGGCGGCCTGCGATCCAGAATCATGGTCATGCCGCAACCTCCGCTCCAATGCCTTCGAGTCTGTCTTCGAGTTCTTCCCCGGCGCGGCGCAGCGCGTCGAGCGTTTCCGCGTCAGGCTTCCAGAAGGAGCGGCGCTCCGCCTCCAGCAGCCGGTTCACGACCTTGACCGCCGCCTTGGGATTGAGGGCAGCGAGCCGGTCACGCATGGTTTCGTCGAGCACATAGGTCTGGGTGAACTGCTCGTAGACCCAGGGCGCAACCTGGCCCGTGGTGGCCGACCAGCCCACCGTGTTGGTGAGATGGCACTCGATGTGGCGCACGCCTTCGTGCCCGTGCTTGAGCATGCCTTCGTACCATTTGGGATTGAGGACGCGCGTGCGCGACTCGAGGGCCACCTGGTCCGCGAGGGTGCGGACGATGCCGGAACCCCGCGTCTGGTCGCCGATATAGACCGGGATCGCCTCGCCCTTCTGCTTCTCGGCGGCCCGGCTGATTCCGCCGAGCGAGTCGAAGTAGTGATCGACCGTGGTGACGCCGAGTTCGACGGATTCGAGATTCTGATAGGCAAGGTCGACACCCGACAGCACGGCGGACATGACCTCCGCCTGGGCCGCCGCCTGACCGCTGCGGCCATGGGCAAAGCACTTGCGCTTGGAAAAGACGTCGCCCAATTCGTTCTCGTCTTCCCAACGGCCGCTGTCGACCAGCATGTTGACGTTCGAACCGTAGGCGCCATCGGCATTGCTGAAGACGCGCAGCGCGGCCGTCTCGAGGTCGCAGCCGACCTTGCGCATGTGGGCCAGCGCATGCTTGCGCACGAAGTTCAGGTGCTCCGGCTCGTCGGCCGCTGCGGCGAGATAGGCGGCCTCGGCCAGCATCCGGGTCTGCAGCGGCAGAAGGTCACGGAAGATGCCGGAGAGCGTCAGCATCACGTCGATGCGCGGATGGGAGAGCTTGTCGAGCGGCAGGAGGCTTGCGCCTGCGAGCCGGCCGAAACTGTCGAAGCGCGGTGCAGCACCCAGAAGCGACAGGGCCTGGGCAATCGGGCCGCCCTCGCTCTTGAGGTTGTCGGTGCCCCAAAGGACCAGCGCCACGGTCTCCGGCAGCTTTCGGCCGGATGCGACATGGGTATGGAGCAGGAGGTCCGCCTGGCGTGCACCATCGGCCACCGCAAAGGCCGACGGGATGCGGAAGGGGTCGAAGCCGTGAAGGTTGCGGCCGGTCGGCAGGATCGATGGCGTGCGGATCAGGTCGCCGCCCGGGACCGGCCGGATGAAGCCTGCATCGAGCGCATGCAGAAGGCCCGCGATCTCGTGGTCTTCGGACAGGAGCCGCTCCATGGCCGCGAGGTCGGCGCCCGGATTGGTCTCGGCCACGGTGGCCAGCATGTCCTTGCGGGCCTCGGCGCTCATCGCCTCGCCCACCACATGGAGGCCATGCGGGATCAGCGTATACTCGAGTTCTAGGATCGCGGTCTGCAGGCGCTGCACGCTTGCATCGGCATCAGTCCAGGCCGGTTCGGCCGGGGAAAGGTCAACGGCCGCGGCCTGGGCCTGGATGAGGGTGGCGAGCTGAACGCGCTCGACGGCGTCCGGCGGCAAGGCGCGCCAGCGCTCGATGGAGGACTTCAGATCGACGAGGCCGCGATAGAGGCCGGCCTGGGCCAGCGGCGGCGTGAGATAGCTGACCAGGGTCGCGCCGGAGCGGCGCTTGGCGATGGTGCCCTCGGACGGATTGTTCGCGGCATAGAGATAGAGATTGGGAAGGTCGCCGATGAGCCGGTCGGGCCAGCAGGCGCTCGACAGGCCCGACTGCTTGCCGGGCATGAACTCGAGTGCGCCATGGGTTCCGAAATGCAGCACCGCATGGGCGGCGAAGTCTTCGCGCAGATAGCGATAGAAGGCGGAGAAGGCATGGGTCGGGGCAAAGCTGCGCTCGAAGAGCAGGCGCATCGGATCGCCCTCGTAGCCGAAGGCGGGCTGGATGCCGACGAAGACATTGCCGAAGCGCTCGCCCAGCACATGAATGTGCCCGCTGTCGCTCTGCTGCCGGCCGGGCGCGGGGCCCCATTGCGCCTCGATCTCGGCCAGGTGCGGCTCGCGCCGGACATGATCGTCGGCAGGGATGCGGCAATGGACGTTGGCGTCGCTGCCGAAGCGTTCGGCATTGCCCTTGATCAGGCGTTCGCGCAGCGCGTCGACCGAGGCGGGCATCTCGACGGAATAGCCGTCGCGCTTCAAGGCCTGCAGCGTGTTGAACAGGGACTCGAAGACGCCCAGGAATGCGGCGGTGCCGATGCTTCCGCCGTTGGGCGGGAAATTAAACAGCACCACGGCGATGCGGCGTTCGGCCTTGGCGGCGTTGCGCAGCGTGACGAGCCGGGCGACGCGGGCAGCCAGCATCGAGGCCCGCTCGGCATGCACCCGCATGCTGCGTTCGCCGCCTTCCGCGCCGTGACGACCGCCAAAGACAATCGCCCCGGTAGCGCCATCGATCTCCGGAATGGCGATCATCATGGTGGTCTCGATGGGATGCAGCCCGCGGTCCGATGCCTCCCACTCTTCGAGCGTCTGGAACTCGACCGGCTGGGCCGCGAGGTAGGGCACATCGAGCTGGGCCAGAACCTCTTCGGCGGCGCGGGCGTCGTTGTAGGCCGGGCCTCCGACCAGCGAAAAGCCGCTGAGCGAGACCATGGCGTCGATCGCGCTCTTGCCGTTGCGCATGAAGAACTTCTCGATCGCGGGGCGCTGGTCCAATCCGGTGGAGAAGGCGGGAATGACCTTGAGGCCGCGCGACTCGAGGGCCGCGATCACGCCGTCATAATGTCCGGTGTCGCCCGACAGCACATAGGAGCGCATCAGCAGCAGGCCCACCGTGCCCTTTCTCACCGAAGGCGGGGCCGGAAGATTGGCGAGCGTATCAGCCATGCGCCCCGTGAGGCGCGGATGGTAGACGCCAACCTCGGGATAGGATTGCGGCGCGGAGTAGCGAAGCTTGGAGCAGCGTGCCGCGCGTGGGCCGGCGGCGTAGCGCGAGGCGAGGAAGCGGACGAGATGGCCGATGTTCTCCTCGGAACCGGCCAGCCAATACTGCATGGCCAGGAAATAGGCGCGGACATCCTGTGCCGTGCCCGGAATGAAGCGCAGGATCTTGGGAATGCGCTTCAGCATGGCCAGCTGCTGCGCGCCGGCGGTGGGCTTGGCCGTCTCGCCGGATGACTTGTTGCCACGCAGCCGCTTGAGAAGGCTGACGAGGCTGCCTTGCGAGCCGTCCATCTTGAAGCGGCCGAGCTTGGTCAGGCGAATCACCTCGCCCGCCGACATGAAGGCCACCATGGCGTCGCACTGCTCGCGCCGCGCCTGCAGGGCCGGAAGCACCGCCTGGATGTGTTCTTCCAGGAACAGCATGTTTACGATGATGAGATCGCCGGTCGCGATGTCGTCGAGACAGGCCTGGAGCGCTGCGGGCTTCGCCGCCCAGGCGGAGGCTGCATGAACCGTGAACCTGAAGCCGGGGATGTCGCGCGCCAGTGTCTTCGAGAGCCGTGCGATGGCGCCGGACAGGTGATTGTCCAGCGTCACGATGACGGCGTTGAAGCCGGCGCTATCTGCTGTAGTGGGCTTTGGCATCGTACAGCGTCTCGACGGTGATGACGGGCAGGCCGCGTTCGGCGGCGAAGCGTTCGGTGTTGCGGCGCGCCTTTCCGCGCACGAAGAACGGGATTTTCTGCAGTTCCTTTTCGGCGTCCGGCGCCCAGCCCGTGGCCAGCGGTGCGGCTGTCGGCGGGGCCGGCGCTGCGGCGGGCTTTGCCTCCGGCTTGGCGGCTCCATGCCCGAGATGCGATGGCGCGGCCTTGTCGTTGAACTCGAAGTCGTCGCGGAACATGTGGATGAGATGTTCCTCGAGGCCCATCATCAGGGGGTGGACCCAGGTGTCGAAAATCACGTTCGCGCCTTCGAAGCCCATCTGCGGCGAGTAGCGGGCCGGAAAGTCCTGCACATGGACCGGTGCCGAGATCACGGCGCAGGGCACGCCCTGGCGCTTGGCGATGTGGCGCTCCATCTGCGTGCCCAGCACCAGCTCGGGCTGTAGCTCGGCCACCTTTGCCTCAACATCGAGATAGTCATCGGTGATCAGCGCCTCGAGGCCAAGGGCCTTGGCGGCCTCGCGCACGGGCCTGGCGAACTCGCGGCTGTAGGTGCCCATGCCAACCACGTCGAAGCCGAGTTCGCCGCTGGCGATGCGGGCCGCGGCGAGGACATGGGTTGCGTCGCCGAAGATGAAGACCCGTTTGCCGGTGAGATAGGTCGAGTCCACCGACCGCGAGTACCAGGGCAGGCGGCTCGCGTCTTCCGCGAGAACGGCCGTGGCGTCGACGCAGGCGAGTTCCGCCACCTGGGCGATGAAGTCGCGCGTGGCCGAGACACCGATCGGCACGATGGTGGTCATCGGCTGGTTGCAGTTCTTCTCAAGCCAGCGTGCGGCGGCCTCGGCCGTCTCTGGATAGAGCACGACGTTGAAGGCGGCCTCGGGCAGGCGCGCGATGTCGGCTGGCGATGCCCCGAGAGGGGCCACCACGTTGACGGTGACGCCGAGCCTGGCGAGAAGCCGGGTGATCTCGGTCAGATCGTCGCGGTGGCGGAAACCCAGGGCCGTGGGGCCGAGGATGTTGCAGGACCGCGGATTGAAGTCGGGGCTGCGGCTGCCCGGCTGGCAGAGGCCGCGGACGATCCGGTAGAAGGTTTCCGCCGCGCCCCAGTTTTCCTTTTTCTGATAGGAAGGGAGTTCCAGCGGGATCACCGGAATGGGCAGCGCCAGCGCCCTTGCAAGTCCGCCCGGGTCATCCTGGATGAGTTCTGCCGTGCATGACGCGCCAACGATCATGGCCTGGGGCTTGAAGCGCTCATAGGCCGAGGCACAGGATGTCTTGAAGAGTTCGGCGGTGTCGCCGCCCAGATCACGCGCCTGGAAAGTCGTGTAGGTGACGGGCGGGCGGGCGTTGCGCCGCTCGATCATGGTGAAAAGCAGATCGGCATAGGTATCGCCCTGCGGTGCGTGCAGCACGTAGTGCATGTCGGTCATCGCGGTGGCGATGCGCATGGCCCCGACATGGGGCGGTCCTTCGTAGGTCCAGAGCGTCAGCTGCATGCTCAGACCTCCAGCCGCGTGCGCCGGTCGAGCGGGCGCGCGAAGAGGCGGGCGAGGTCGCCGGCCTGGTCGTAGCCCTGGATCGGCGTGAAGACGAGTTCGATGGACCACTTGGTGGCATAGCCTTCCGCTTCCAGCGGGTTGGCGAGTCCGAGGCCGCAGACGACGAGGTCGGGGTGCTCGGCCCGGCAGCGGTCAAGCTGCTTCTCGACATCCTGTCCTTCGCTCAGCGTGGTGCCGGACGGCAGCAGTTCGAGCTCGGGCATCAGGTGCTGGCGATGCAGATACGGCGTGCCAACCTCGGTGAGTTCCATGCCAAGTTCGCGGGCCACGAATCGCGCCAGCGGAATCTCGAGCTGCGAATCGGGGAAGAAGAAGATGCGCTTGCCGGCGAGCGCCGCCCGGTGTGGCGCAGTTGCCAAAGCGGCGCGCACCCGTCCCGCCTCGGTGGCCGCCAGGAAGACGGCGTCGCTCACGCCAAATGCGTTCGCCGCCGCCCTGAACCATGCGGTTGTGCCCTCGGCGCCAAGCGGGAAGGGGGCCGGGATGTGGACGGCGCCCCGTTCTTCCAGCGCACGGGCCGTGTCGGTGAGGAAGGGCTGCGCCAGCAGGAAACGCGTGCCCGGCCCGATGGCCGGCATGCCGCTGCTGTGGCGCGCGGGGAGAAAGGCCACGTCGTCCAGTCCCATATCCCTGAAGATTCGGGCGAACTGGTCTTCGACCACATCGGAAAGCGCCCCCGCTACGACGAGCGAGGGCGCCGTGCCGCCGGCTGGCAGGGGGGGGTCGGGTACCAGAGCGGCGAGACACGCATCTTCGCCTTGAGTGAAGGTCGTTTCGATTCCGCTGCCGGAATAGTTGAGAACGCGGACCTTCGGCGAATGAAGACGCGACAGCCGCTGGGCCGCGCGCTTGAGATCGAGCTTGATGACCTCGGAGGGGCAGGACCCGACAAGGAAGAGAAGCTTGATGTCGGGTCTGCGCTCGAGCAGGCGGTTCACCACGCCATCGAGCTCGGTATCGATGTCGGCAAGGCCTGCCAGGTCGCGCTCGTCGATGATGGCGGTGGCAAAGCGCGGCTCGGCGAAGATCATGACGCCCGCCGCCGACTGGATCAGATGCGCGCAGGTGCGCGAGCCGACCACGAGGAAGAACGCATCCTGGATCTTGCGGTGCAGCCAGACGATGCCTGTCAGCCCGCAGAAGACCTCACGCTGGCCACGCTGCTTGAGCACGGGCTGGGCGGCACAGCCGGAAACGGCCTGGCCGGTATCTCCATTGCGGAAGGGGACATTCATGACGCCGTCTCCATGCTTCCGAATCCTGCCTGCGCGGCGGAAAGGCGCGCGCTGCGCAGCTTCAGCAGGAACTGACCGGCGTTGATCACGTAGGTGGCGTAGGCGAGCAGCGCCAGCACCAGCAGGGCGGTGGGGGACAGCCAGCCGGTGAAGAGGCAGACCAGGTAGGCCGTGTGCAGGGCGATCACGACGAAGCTGACGACATCTTCCCAGAAGAAGGCCGGGGCGAAGAGATACTTGCCGAAGACCGACTTCTCCCAGAGCGAACCGGTGATCATGATGGTGTAGAGGACCAGCGTCTTGACGACGACCGAGACATTGGCGGCAAGAAGCCCGTCGCCGGTGATCAGTGTACGGATGACCAGGGCCAGGCTGACGAGAAAGACGAGAAACTGCAGGGGAGCGAGAATGGCTTGGACCATGGTCCAGGGCGATTCGTCACGCCGCCGCCGTTCGGCTTCCGTGTAAAGGCCGGTGCGCTTGATCTGCGATCGAGCCGGCACGTTCATTTCAGTCCTCCCGGGATCCCTCGCTGGTCGTTGCCGTGCCAGAAAGATGTCCATCCCCATCGAAAGGCTACGCTTGGCCCAAAATAGTGTCAAGTCTTGTTGACGTCTTGAACGTCAGACAGAATGGCGGCTGTTGACGCGTGGAGATAGGCCCTGTTCAGATGAGGGGAATTGATGTATCTTGACTGTCAACTGTTGTGGACACCGGGCGGACCTGGCCGCGATGTCCGCGAGATTTCGGGAACTGAATCAAGCTGTTATTACAGAGGTGCGGTGAAGTGCCCAGGCTTGGTGCCTAGGAAAGGGACCTCAGGTGTCTAACTCCTACCGCTTGCTGGATCCGAGCGACCAATGCGATGACTTGGGGGCGACGCTTGGCCTCCTGGGGCTTGAACGGAAGCCGCAGGTCGACGGATCGCAGGCGCCAGCCCATGTTCACGAGCTGGCCTCCACCATCGAGAGTTCGATCATTCCGCGGCTGCTGGTGAGCCATGGGCTCGGCCGCGAAGTCATGCCGGCCGGCAGGGCCGATGTCGCGGCCATTGATGCCGACATGGTGATCGCCTTCGCCAACGACCTCGTGGACCTCGACAGCAACAAGGGACATGAGTTCGTGCAGACGCTGATCATGCGGGGCGTTCCGCTCGACCGCGTCCTGGTTGACCTCATGGCCCCGGCAGCCCGGCTCATGGGCGAGCTCTGGTCCGCGGATCACTGCAGTTTCATGGATGTCACCCTTGGCGTGTCGCGCATCCAGCAGATCCTGCGCAGCATCCAGGGCCGGGTGGACGTACGGTCCGACGAGGGTTTCAAGGGTCGACTCCTCCTCGCGCCGTCGCCGGGCGAACAGCACACCTTCGGCCTCCGGATCGCGGAAGAGTTCTTCCTGCGCGACGGCTGGGAGGTGCGCAGCAACCTGAAACTGCAGTTGGATGAACTGATCGATCTGGTGGCGGAGGAAAGCTTCGACATCGTCGGCCTGTCGCTGAGCGCTGAGCGCTTGATGGAACCGCTGGTGTCGGCTATCCAGGAGATCAGACGCAAGTCCATGAATCGGCAGGTGCGAATCATGATCGGCGGCGTTCTCTTCGTTGGAAGACCGGACCTCGTGAAAAAGAGCGGGGCCGACGTGTTTGTACTTGATGCCCGAGAGGCGGTTTTGCAGGCCAATGAATGGAGCCAGTCCGCGACGGTGAGCTAGCGCCGCGGTTCATGGGAAAGTGGAAGACATGGAAGCATCGCGCAAGGGCGATCCTGCAGCATCTCGGAGCCGCGCCACTCTCGAAGGTCTGATGGCGGATTTCGATGCGTCGAACGCGGCCATGATTCTCTCGGCCGCGGCCGACATCGCGCTCGTGGTCAATGCGGATGGCGTGATCAGCGACCGGGTGCTGACGTCACCCGACATGCCCGAAGATCTTTTCATCGGCTGGCCGGGCAAGGCCTTTGTCGATGTCGTCACGTCGGAAAGCCGCCCCAAGGTCGAGCAGATGCTGCGCGATGTGGCCATGGGGGTTCCCGGCCGCTGGCGCCAGGTCAATCATCCGACGGGCAGCAGCGAAGATCTTCCGGTGCGGTACTTCGCGATGCGCAGCGGCAAGCAGGGCCATGCCGTCTTCGTCGGCCGCGACATGCGTCATCTGGCGGCGATGCAGCAGCGGCTTCTCTCCGCCGAGCAATCGATCGAGCAGGAGTACTCGCGGCTGCGCCACGCCGAGACACGTTATCGTCTGCTCATGCAGGTGGCATCCGAGGCCATCCTTGTCATCGACTCGCGCAGCGGGCGCATTGTCGAAGCCAATCCCGCTGCGGCGTCGCTGCTCGACCGCCCGGTCAAGCGCCTGCAGGGCGCGGTGTTCGAGGACCTCTTCGATGGCGCTGACGCGGAGCGCATCGAGGGCTTGCTGATGAGCCTGCGCTCCACGGGCCGCGCCGACGACATCGCACTGACCCTCACCGGGCGGCAGCAGCAGGCCGTGGCGAGCTCGAGCGTGTTCCGCCAGGAGAACGCCAGCTACTTCCTCATCCGCCTGCAACCGCTTGCGACGGGCGCCAGTGGCATCGTGGTTCCGAAGGCGCAGTCCGCCGTGCTCAAGATCATCCAGGATCTGCCCGACGCCTTCGTGGTGACCGATGCCGACCGCCGCGTGCTCATGGCCAACGCGGCCTTCCTCGACAGCGCGCAGCTTGGCAATGAAGAGCAGGCGCGAGGCGAGCCTCTTGACCGCTGGCTCGGACGAGCCGGCGTGGATACGAACCTGCTCTTCAACAGCCTCGCCGAGAAGGGATCGGTAAGGCAGTTCCAGACCGTGGTCCGTGGCCAGTTCGGCACCAGCGAGGACGTCGAGGTGTCGGCCGTCGCGGCGCTGGACGCAAAGCCGCCGTGCTTTGGCTTCAGCATCCGCCGCATGGGCCGCCGGGCGGCGGAGACCGATGGCGGGCGCCGCAGCATGCTGCGGTCGGTCGACGAAATGACCAAGCTGGTCGGCAAGGTGCCGCTGCGCGATCTGGTGCGCGAGACCACCGACATCATCGAGCGGCTCTGCATCGAGGCGGCCCTGCAGATCAACGACAACAATCGGGCCAGCGCCGCCGACATGCTGGGGCTCAGCCGCCAGAGCCTCTATGTCAAGCTGCATCGCTACGGCATCGAAGACAAGTCATCCAGCAACGACAATTGACGGTTCAAACTGTCAGGTTTGATTGACAAGCCATGGGGCCGCGGATAGTCTCTGCGGCATGGCGAACACGGTGTCCACTCGGTCCGGCCCGGCCTTGCCAACTGCCGCCGCCGTGGTGGAGTTGCTGAAGCCGATCACGTGGTTCGCGCCCATGTGGGCCTTTGGTTGCGGCATCGTTTCGTCCGGCCATCCCGTCATGTCGAACTGGCTTCTGCTGCTCTTCGGCGTCGCGCTGTCCGGTCCGCTGGTCTGCGGCACGAGCCAGGCCGTGAACGACTGGTTCGATCGCCATGTCGACGCCATCAACGAGCCTGGCCGGCCCATACCCTCGGGACGGATCCCGGGCGCCTGGGGACTCTACATCGCGATCCTGTGGTCGCTGCTGTCGCTGCTGGTTGCCGGGCTGATCGGTCCCGTCGTGCTGGCCGCCGCGGTCTTCGGCCTGGCCATGGCCTGGGCCTACAGCGCGCCGCCGTTCCGGCTAAAGCGCAATGGATGGTGGGGCAACAGCGCGGTGGGGCTTTGCTACGAAGGCCTGCCATGGTTCACCGGGGCGGCGGCCATGGCCGGGGGCGTGCCGGACTCGCGCATCATCATTGTCGCGCTGCTCTACAGCATCGGTGCTCACGGCATCATGACCTTGAATGACTTCAAGTCGGTCGAGGGCGATCAGCAGATGGGGCTCCGGTCGCTGCCCGTGCAGCTCGGCGTCGGCAATGCGGCGCGATTGGCCTGCATCGTGATGGCGGTGCCGCAGGTCGTGGTGATCGCACTGCTCTGGACCTGGAGCCAGCCGGCCTATGCCGCCGGCGTCGCCCTGCTTCTTCTGGCCCAGTTCTTCCTGATGCGCAGGCTTCTGTCCGACCCTCGGGCACAGGCGCCCTGGTACAATGCCACCGGCACCACGCTCTACGTGCTTGGCATGCTGGTCAGCGCCTTCGCGCTGCGTTCAATCCTGTCGGTGCAACCATGACGAACGGCGGGCTGAGCTGGTTCGGCATTGCGCGGCTCGGCCTGGTGCAGGCGGCACTCGGGGCCATCGTGGTGCTCACCACCTCGACCATCAATCGCGTGATGATCGTGGAGCTGGCACTGCCGGCCATGGTTCCGGGCCTGCTGGTCACCTGGCACTACGCTCTTCAGGTCCTGCGTCCGCGCTGGGGACACGGGTCCGACCGTGGTGGCCGGCGAACGCGGTGGATCATCGCCGGCATGGCGGCCCTGGCACTGGGCGGTACAGGTGCCGCGCTCGCGGTGATAGTGATGGGGCACAGCATGGCGGCCGGACTTGCCGTTGCCATCCTGTCCTTCACCCTGATCGGCGGCGGTGTCGGTGCGGCCGGCACGTCGCTGCTCGTGCTGCTGGCCCAGAGCGTGAGGAAAGATCGTCGAGCTGCGGCGGCGACCATCGTGTGGATCATGATGATCGTGGGCTTCATCGTCACTGCGGCGACTGCGGGCCACTTCCTCGATCCATTCTCGCCGTTGCGCCTGCTGATCATCGCCGCCGTCATCTGTTCCATCGCGCTTGTCCTGACCATCGCAGCCGTGTGGGGCATCGAGTCCGCGATGCCCTCCGACGCAGCGCCGAAACCGACCGGGGACAAGGTGCCCTTCGGCCAGGCCCTGTCCCAGGTGTGGAGCGACGCCACCGCCCGGCGCTTCGCGCTGTTCATTTTCGTCTCGATGCTGGCCTACAGCGCGCAGGATCTCATTCTGGAGCCCTTCGCCGGACTTGTCTTCGGCCTCACGCCAGGCGAGTCGACGAAGTTATCCGGCCTGCAGAATTCGGGCGTTCTTGCCGGCATGATCCTGGTCGGTGCCGCGGCCACGATCTGGAGCCGCAACAAGGCGATGAATCTCCGCAACTGGACCGTGGCCGGATGCGCCGGATCGGCGCTGGCGCTGGTGGCGCTGGTGGCCGCAGCGCAGGTTGGGCCTGGCTGGCCGCTGCGGCCATCGGTCTTCATGCTGGGCTTCTGCAACGGCGTCTTCGCCGTTGCGGCGATCGGCTCGATGTTCAATCTCGCCACCGATGGCGCCAATGCGCGAGAGGGTCTGCGCATGGGGCTGTTCGGTGCCTCGCAGGCGATTGCCTTTGGCCTCGGCGGCTTTGCCGGAACCGTGATGGTTGACGTGACCCGCATGATCTACGGATCGCCGGTCACGGCCTATGCCTTCGTCTTCGCCATCGAGGCGCTACTGTTCATTGCCGCCGCCATCATGGCGGCCGGAATCGGGAAAGCCGCGCTTGCGGGGCAGGCGGTCAATCCCCTTGTCCTGGCCGCACGGCACCACGCTGGAGGAAACTGACATGCGGGACTCGGTCACATTCGACATTGCCGTGATCGGCGGCGGACCGTCCGGCGCCACGGCGGCGCATGATGCCGCCTGCCTCGGATTTCGCGTCCTGCTGCTCGACAAGGCGGGCCGGATCAAACCCTGCGGCGGCGCCATCCCGCCCAGGCTGGTCAAGGACTTCCAGATCCCCGATCACCTGATGGTCGCCAAGGTGAACAGTGCACGGATCATCTCGCCGACCGACAAGAAGGTGGATATGCCGATCGACGGCAGCTATGTCGGCATGGTTGACCGCGACGTGTTCGATGAGTGGCTGCGCAAGCGCGCCGCGGAGGCCGGCGCCGAACGCCGGACGGGCACCTACGAGAGCCTCGAGCGCGATGGCTATGGCATGCCCATTGTCACCTACAAGGACAAGCAGGGCCGGCACGATAAGATCCGTGCACGGATTGTCATCGGGGCAGATGGCGCGCTTTCAAAGGTGGCGCGCGACACGGTGCGGGGCGCCGAGCGCATGCCCTATGTCTTCGCCTATCACGAGATCATCCGCTCGCCGTCGCCGGCCGAGGCCGAGTTCGGGCCGCAGCGCTGCGACGTCTATTATCAGGGAAAGCTGTCGCCCGACTTCTACGCCTGGGTGTTCCCGCATGGCCAGACTACGAGCATCGGCACCGGCAGCGCGAACAAGGGGTTCTCGCTGCGCGATTCGGTAGGCGAGTTGCGGCAGGCCACCGGCATGGCCGAAAGCGAGACCATCCGGCGCGAGGGCGCGCCAATTCCGCTGAAGCCGCTCAAGCGCTGGGACAATGGCCGTGACGTGGTGCTGGCTGGCGACGCGGCCGGCGTGGTCGCGCCGGCCTCGGGCGAGGGCATCTATTATGCAATGCTGGGCGGCCGGCTCGCCGCCGAGGCGGCGGCGGCCTGCCTTCAGACCGGCGATGCGCGCCAGCTTGCCATGGCCCGGCGACGTTTCATGAAGGACCACGGCAAGGTCTTCTGGGTTCTCGGCATGATGCAGCATTTCTGGTACCGCAACGACAAGCGTCGTGAGCGCTTCGTCAGCATGTGCCGCGACAAGGATGTGCAGCGCCTGACCTGGGCCGCCTATACCCAGAAGGAGCTGGTGCGATCCAGCCCCATGGCCCATCTGCGCATCTTCGCCAAGGACATGGCTCACCTTCTGGGTCTGGTCCCGCCGTGACACTGGAGACGCCGTTCCTCGCGGCACTGGCCGGTGCCGGCGGAGCGGCAATTCTCGTCGCCATCGCCGGGGGTGTGCTCACTGAGCTCAGTCCCTGGTATGCGGGGTTGAAGAAGCCGTCATGGAAACCGCCGGACTGGGCCTTTGGTCCGGTGTGGACCGTCATTCTGATCCTTGCGGCCATTTCCGTGGCGCTGGCGTGGACGGCGGCGCCGGATGCCGCCGCACGCGGGCGGTTCATCACGGTGCTCGTAATCAACAGCATACTGAACATCGCCTGGAGCGGGATCTTCTTCAAGCTGCGACGACCGGACTGGGCTTTCTACGAAGTGGTCCTGCTCTGGCTTTCGATCCTGTCGCTGATCGTCGTGCTGGGTGGCGTATCGACAATGGCCGGACTCCTGATGCTGCCCTATCTCATCTGGGTGACGACGGCTGCGGTATTGAATTACCGTATCGTGCAGCTCAACCGGCCATTCACGCGCCAGCATGGCTGAGTTCCTGAACAGCGGCCGTCTGGCCGATGTCATCCTTGTCCTGCTGGCCGGCGAGTGCATTGTGGTTTCCATTTACCTCTCCGGCACGGGTCGACGGAGTCAACTTGGCGGATTTCTTGCGATGATGGCGTCCGGCGCGGCGCTGGTGGTGGCGCTGCGCACGGCGCTCACCGGTGGCAGCTGGGCGGTCATCATCGTCGCACTGCTCATCAGCTTGGTTGCACATTTGGCCGACTTGGTCATAAGGTTGCGCGGCCGGAGCATGGGAGAGAATGGTTCCGGCACCTCATCACCGCTCCGGAACAGCAATCGGGAAACATGAACATGACGAAGACAGCGATTGCGGCGCTTGCCGCAGTGTTCGCCTTGGCGGGACCAGCCCTGGCCGATGGCGACGCGACGAAGGGTCAGGCCATCTTCAACAAGTGCAAGGCCTGCCATGAAAACGAAAAGGGCGTGAACAAGGTTGGGCCGACGCTGAAGGGCGTCGTCGGTCGCAAGACGGCCTCGGTTCCGGATTACAAGTATTCGGAAGCCATGCTGGCCAAGGGTGCCGAGGGCACGGTGTGGGACGAGGCGACGCTGGCAATCTACCTGCCTGATCCCAAGGCCTTTGTCCCGAAGACCAAGATGGCGTTCCCAGGCCTGAAGAATCCGCAGGACGTCGCCGACGTCATCGCCTATCTCAAGACCCATCCCTGACAAGAGGCCAATGAGCGAGATCGAGAGGCGCAAGCAGGATCACATCGACATCGTCCTGTCCGGCCGGGCCGCGCATCGCCAGCCGGCAGGATTCGATGCCATCGCCTTCGAGCACAATGCATTGCCGGAGTGCGATCTTGCCGCCATCGATCTCGCGACCAGCTTTCTCGGGAAGTCGCTGCGTCTGCCCTATCTCGCCTCGTCGATGACGGGCGGACCGTCGATCGCCGACCGCATCAACCAGTCGATCGCCGAGGCGGCGCAAGAGCTGGGTTTCGCCTTTGGTGTCGGCTCGCAGCGCATCGGACTGAGCGGTGGCCAGCGTCATGGGCTGGACCGGCGATTGCGCCAGCTTGCGCCGGATGTGCCCATCTATGCCAATCTCGGTGCGGTGCAGCTGGTCCATGGCATGGGCGCCGAGCAGGCCTTGCGCGCCGTGAACGACATTGGCGCGGATGGCCTGATCCTGCACCTCAATCCTCTGCAGGAAGCTCTGCAGGACGAGGGCGATCGCAACTGGCTGGGCGTGGAGGCGGCCATCGCCGCACTGGCGCAGCAGATGCCGGTTCCGATCATCGCCAAGGAAGTGGGAAGCGGAATCTCGGCTGCAGTTGCCCGCCGCCTGGTGAACTGCGGGATTGCCGCCGTCGATGTGGCTGGGGCCGGGGGCACGAGCTGGGCGGCGGTCGAGGGCCAGCGATCACGCGATCCGGCGACGCAGGATCTGGGGGAGATCTTCCGGGACTGGGGCATTCCGACCCCCGACTGCCTGCGCGCCATCCGCGCGGAGCTGCCTGACCTGCCGCTCATCGCCTCCGGTGGCATCCGCAACGGACTCGATGGCGCAAAGGCGATCCGACTGGGCGCCGGGCTGGTGGGGCAGGCCGGACCGCTATTGCCGGCGGCAGCCAGTGGCACCGATTCCGTCATAGCTCATGTTCGCCACTGGGCGCAGGCGCTGCGCATCGCATGCTTTGCGACGGGGTCGCGAAATCTTTCGGAGCTGCGCGGCGCTCCGCTGCTGTAGCCGGCTGGTTACCAGGCCTGCTTTGGCTTGGTGAGCAGCGGCAGTCCCAAGAGCGAGGACAGGGGAGCGGGATTGTCGCTCAGGAAACGGAAGCCCCAGCGTCCCGTGCCGATGTCGCCGGACCCGGAAAGCAGCGGCATGCCGATGGCCGAAGACAGGGCATAGCTGTCGCTGGCAAGGGGCGCGATGTTCCACATCCGCGAGAACGGCGCGGGGTCATCGAGCAGCACCGGGAGGCCCAGCACGCAGGATACCGGCGTGGCTTCGTCCCAGACAGGCGCGTCGACAGGTTCCGGGATGCCGGAATCGACCGGATCATAGGAGCGAAGGATCGACTCCGCCTTGCGGCCCCGGCCGAAGGGCACATGGACGGTCACGAGGGATTTTCCCTTGGCCACGCCCTCGGCATAGATCAGCGCGTCGGGCATGTGGACATTGCCACGCGCGATCTGCAGCGCGATGTCCTGGATCGATGCCTTGGATGCCTTCTTGGCGCCGGCCGTGCCATGAACCACATGGACTTCGTCGAAGCCTTCATCCAGCAGCTCCGCAGCCGCGCTGTCTGCACTGGCCTGGGACCCGAACATCCGGCTGATCTCGTGGCTCATATCATCTCCCGTCTGGCACGCGGCCCGTTAAAGGTGGACTTGTTCAACCCATGTGCTCCTTGGCGAGGATCGCGGGCCGTCGCACAAGCTGAAGCATAACGACGATCGCGGTCAAGAGCAGGACGATCTCGATGACGTAGACCGCGACGTAGGGCATCATTTCCGGCGATGTCGCATTGGTGGCCGCGAGCAGCAGATCGCGGACGATGCCGCCCAGCGCCACGCCGATACCCGCAGCCGTCGCCTGGACCGCGCCCCAGGCACCGAGCGCAAGTCCGCGCTGATCCGGCGGCGCGAAGTTCATGGTTGCTGTCAGCGTGCCATGGCCGAAGAGCCCGGCCCCGAATCCGACCAGAAGGGTTCCGAGGCCGAAGAGCAGCGGTGCGTTCAGAGGCCCCGCGGCGATGACCATCAGGAATGCCGGAACGCCGACCAACGCGCCGTAGCTGGCCATGCGGAAGGGATCGGCGCCGCGGCTCAGCACCTGCGAGGCCAACCAGAACCCGACCAGTCCGCCGCCTGCCATGGCGGCCGTCAGCTTGGTCGTGTCCGAGACATCCAGACCGAGGATCTGTCCGCCATAGGGTTCCAGCATGACATCCTGCATGCTGAAGGCAAGCGTGCCGAGGCCGACGGCCACCAGGCGTCGCAGGGCCTGGCTACCGCTGATGAAGCAATCCCAGGATTCGCGAAAACTGGGATCGGCCGCGCCGCCCTGACGCAGCCGTGCCTGGCCGCGGGCCTCCTGCTTCCACACGGCGACACCGTTCAGCACCAACGTGGCGACGGCGGAAGCCTGGATCACCTGGATCAGGCGTCCCGGCGTAAAGTCAGTCAGGGCCCAGCCAAAGATCAGCGCACTGACGATCGAGCCGAAGAGCAGTGCCACATACATGAGCCCGACGACCTTCGGCTGGGACTCTGCTGGTGCCAGATCGGTCGCGAGCGCCAGGCCCGCCGTCTGGGTGATGTGGATGCCGGCGCCCACGAGCAGGAAGGCGATTCCGGCCGAAGCCTGGCCGATCCAGGCTGGCGCGTTGGCGGCATTGCCGCCGCCGGACAGCACGAGAAGGGCGAAAGGCATGATGGCGAGGCCGCCGAATTGCACCATCGTTCCCTTGTAGATGTAAGGCACGCGCTTCCACCCGAGCTCGGACCGGTGGTTGTCGGACTTGAAGCCGATCAGGGCGCGAAACGGTGCGAAGACCAGGGGCAGGGCCAGCATCACGGCGACGAGCGACGCAGGCACGCCGAGTTCGACGATCATCACCCGGTTGAGGGTGCCGACCAGCAGGACCAGCGACATGCCAACCGACACCTGGAACAGCGACAGGCGCAGCAGGCGGGACAGCGGCAGGTCGGGAGTGGCGGCGTCGGCAAAGGGAAGGAATCGCGTACCGAGCCCGATCCAGGCTCTCATCACGCTCTGGCTGATCCGGTTCATGCCGCGACGTCGTCCTGATTTCAGCTCAATCGCCGCCCGTCCGTCATTGGGCCGAATGCGGCAAACTCGGCCTGCAGTGGCCGCGCGCCACGCGCGCCGCCATTGCAGGCCGTTGTTGGAACGCTATTGCGGCGTGACCGCCGCAACCTGCTGGGGCGTCTTTCCGTCGACGACCGCGACATTGGCATTGACGTCCGGTGACACCTTGATGGTGATCACGTAGCCATCGTCCGTCTTCGAGACGTTCGAGGCGACCGGAGCAATGGTCTCGACCGAAGCGGTCTTGGCACTCGCGCCCTGCCAATAGTTGGAGAACCACGTCGTGTGGCTGAGCACCGACGCATGGACCACCAGCGAGGTGACCGCCACGCCGCCGATGAAGAGCGGCAGCCCGACGGTTGGATTCACCACGCACCAAATTCTTCCTTGGTTCATGTCAGTGCTCCTCTAGTGCAGCCAAGGCGAATAGATATACGCCAGCAGGTGAGCGAAGAGGGAGATCACGAAGAACACACGCGCGCCGTCGATGACGTGCTTGTGGAGTTCTTCCGATTCCCTGATGGTAAGGCCGGTGGGCCATACCCTGTTAGGATCGTCTGCCATATGAAGCCTCCTTAGGACTCAAGGCTGGTTTCGTGCTGGACCTGCACGCAGGTTTCTCGTCACGACCGGAGCTGCGCGCCAGCGCCCAGGACCCGGCTGCCCCCGCGAGGGGACATGCCGGAGACTTGGACCTTCGCGCGCCGCTCGCGGGCATTTCGAAGCCGGTTGGATGACTTACTCACGCGGATCACGGTTCTCCTCTCGAAGGCTGGCCGGAGGCCTGCCTCTCTTGGTCAGGCTACGGATTGGGCACGCTCAGCTCCGGATAGGACTTCGCGAGGCTTACGCCGTAGAGGGGCTTGTTGATGCCGTTATGGCAGGTTGCGCAGTTCGCCTTGAGAACGTCGCCCGCCGGACCCTTGCGGTTGGCCGGGAAGACATTGGCAAGAGAGCCGATGTAGGTGCCGTTGATGTCGCGCACCATCTCGATGCCGTGATAGGCCGTCACGCGCTGCGGCCGGCTCTCGGCCCAGTTCGCGAACTGCCGGGTGTTGTGGCAGAAGGTGCAATTGACCCCCAGCGCCTCTGACATGTGGATCATCAGGCCGTAGGTCTTTTCCGTGTCCTTCACCGAAGCACCGGTGCCGCCGGGAAGCGGCGTCGTGGCAACGACGCGGATCTTCGCATCCTTGTTCATGTAGAACGTGGTGAAGGGATCATAGGGCAGGGAGGTATAGCCGACCGATGGCGAGGCCAGGTTCTGGCCGTTGCGGCTGGCCGCCATGCCTCCGGCCTGGGCCGGTCCCGGATTCGTCGACCAGGTATTGGCCGGCACCGGGTGGCCGCGGTGGCAGGTGTAGCATGTGACGCCTGTCTCGGCGACATGGGACTTGTATTGCGTGTTGATCGCCCTGGTCATCTGCAGCATGCGCCGCGCCACGACCTTGGTGTAGAGCGCGTCGGAGGCCATGTCGTCCACGTTATGGCAATAGGCGCAGCCGGCATTGTCGCCTTCCTGCGGGGCGACCCAGGTGGTGATGGCGTTCATCAGGCGCGTGAACTGCGCGGTGTCGAGATCGCCCAGGACCTGCACGTTCTTGTAGACGTCGGGCTGGTTCTTGACGAGCACCCCGTCATTGTCGACCGGATCATCCGGCGCGGGTGACGTGTTGAGCGCCACCAGCTTCTCGGCAAGACGAGGGTTGGTGATCTGGTCCATGCCGAGGCCGCGGGGACCCAGCTGCGCCGAGTCCATCGGCGGGCGCTCCCAGGTGAGCATCATCGGGATCGCCAGCAGGACGGCGACGACGACGGCGAGGAGTGAGGCTGCGAGTTTCATGATGTCACCACTCCTATTGTGCAGGCGCCGCAGGATCGAGGACCGGTGCGGTCAGGTCGAAGGGATAGCTCGGCGCGATGCCGTGCTTCACGCCCCACAGGTACCAGTTGTCGACCACGGTTCCGGTGAGAAGGATGCCGATGCCGCCGACCAGCGGGCAGAGCACCGCCATCCACCAGGCCCAGCGATGGATGGATTCCATGGTGGCATTGAAGCCCATGGTCCAGCGCCAGAAGAGAGCGGCACGCTCGGAGGCCGTACCACGGTCGACGATCTGCTCGATCTCGCGCTCGCCGCCGAGCCGCGAGACCGCCAGGATGGTGGCGCCATGCATGGCGAAGAGCAGGGCCGAACCATAGAGGAAGGCGATCGAGAGCATGTGGAACGGATTGTAGAAGAGATTGCCGTAGCGGATCGAGAAGGCCGCGGTCCAGTCGAGATGCGGGAAGATGCCGAAGGGCACGGCCTCGCTGAAGTTGCCCATCATCAGTGGTCGGATGAAGCCGAGCACAAGGTAGAGCCAGATGGCCGAGGCGAAGGCCCAGGCAATGTGGGTGCCCATGCCGAGCGCGCGGGCCCGGCGATAGGTGCGCAGCCACCAGAGAAGGATGGCGGCCGTCAGGAAGAAGCCTGCCATCTGCCACCAGCCACCTTCGGCGAGCGGCGCCAGGCCAAGCCCGTACTTCGCCGCCGGGGGTTCGAGGCCCAGCCAGAACAGCTGGCGCACGAACTGGATGGGACTCCAGTTGACCGAAGCCAGCATGTTGAGGCCGATGATCTCGATGGCGATGAAGCCGCAGATCAGCGACGCGATTCCGAGGAAGCCGAGGTAGATCGGCCCGATCTGCGCGTCGCCGATGTAGCCCAGCAGCCTGGCCGTGGCGGTGTCGGGATTGCGCGGCCAGTTGCCCGGCTTCAGGGCGACCCCCATGTCGGCGGGGCCGTGAACTTGGACGCGGGTGAAGATGTTCTGATATTCGATCATTGTCATTGCTCCCGGATCAGGCCCAGATCGGCAGGTCAAGCCACCAGTTCCACCATTCCGGCCAACCATGGGTCCAGAAGGGTCCGCTGATGACGATGCAGACGGCGCTCCAGAAGACCGCTGCGAGGGCGAGGAAAAGGCCAAGCCTGTGGATGCCGAGCGTGCCGATGGAGTAGCCGATATGGTCGCGGAAGAAGCTGTTCTCGTGTTCCGCGGTCTTCACCGGTTCGCCCTTGGCCGGGTTGGTGGCAGAGAGCACCAGTCCGCCGTGCATCGCCAGGGCCAGCGCCGTGGTGAAGAAGAAGCTGATGGCCAGCATGTGGGCCGGGTTGTAGTGGAAGTGCAGGTACTGGTAGCCGACGTTCGAGACCCAATCGAGATGGCTGATGATTCCGTAGGGAAAGCCGTGGCCCCAGGCGCCCAGCAGGACAGGGCGGATGATTTCGAGCGTGATGTAGGCGAAGATCGCAAAGCCGAAGGCGATCGGCACGTGGAAGCCGATGCCCAGCTTGCGGCAGATCTCGACTTCGCGCAAAGCCCAGCTGATGAAGGCGCCGGTCGCGCAGAAGGTGATGATCTGCCAAAGGCCGCCCTGCTTGAGCGGCGCCAGCGCCAGACCATAGCTGAGGTCCGGCGGCGCGATGTTGATCTGCCACAGGTTCCAGGTCGGGCCTATGGCCGCGCCATAGACGATCAGTGCGGTTCCCAGCGACGCGAAGAATGCGGTGAGAACGCCGAAGAATCCCACAAAGAACGGGCCGACCCAGAAGTCGAAGAGATCGCCTCCGATCAGCGTCCCACCGCGGACGCGGTATTTCCGTTCGAAGCTCAGCATGGCCATCGGGGTCACTCCCTTTGAATTCGTTCCGGCGCGCCTGCGCGTGCCGGGGATCGTGGACGGAACATGCCGGCTGGGCCTGTTCCGTCCACGGCGTAGTCCGGGATGATCGGCCTCAGCCGACCATCTCGCTGATCGTTACATCCAGGCTCGCAGCCTTCTTCGGACCTTCCAGCCAGTTGAACCGGTCGGTCGAAAGCAGGATGAAGTGGATGACAAGCGCGAGGACGAACAGGAAGGTGAAGATCGCCACCAGCGTCCTGCGCGGATCGAACAACAGCCATATGCGCCACATATCCGATCCTCCTTACGTGAACATCGATGTCAGCTGCGCAGCAGCCGGCAGGATGTGGTCATTCAAGGTGTATCCATTGGGACCAGGCAGCCACGGGCGCCACTGCCAGGCCAGGAAGTGGGCGATGATCGCCACAACCGTGAAGGCAATGAAGCTCGTAACGAAGATGCCATGGAATTCCTTGGCTTCGGCTTCAGTCAGGCCAGACGTGCCTGACCCTTTGTTATCGGCCATGTTACTGACCTCCGACTATGGGCTGTTTGACGGCCCAGTTACCGCTGAATGCCCGCGCGGCCCGGGTGCTTCGGGATTTCACTCCCTCGGCGATTTCGTCCAGCTTGCGCCGGGCGAAAGCGTGACGTCCGTCTTCACATGAAGGCGAACGGAATGCTGTTGCTCGCCGCCGCTCGCGCGGATGCGATGAGCGACTTGCCCTGCGACCCGCGGCCGCGGAACGAGACCAGGCGGGTGACGGCGATGGTCACCAGGAACACCACGAAGGCCAGGCCGTAGACGAGGCTGAATTCGAGGCTTCGATCCTGATGCCTGGCAACCTTGTTCATGCGCATGTTCAGCACCTCCTGAGACAATCGGAAGACTTGGATTTCGTCGTGGACATCATGACCTCACCAATTCGCGTTCCGCCGTTGCGACATCGTCTTGCGCCACGCGGTCGGACTGGCTGCGGCGGGCAATGGACTCGGCGCCGTCGCGCAGGCGCTTGGCGGCTGAAATGCGCACGAGGACGGGAAGACGCTCGACCAGTTCGTCGAGGGCCGCCTTCGCGGCATCGTCCCAGACTAGGTCCTGCTGCTGGCGCACGGGCGTCGCCTCGACCTTGTCCATCTCGGTGCCGAGCGGCAGGATGTTGAACAGGGCGTCGAACAGTCCGTTGCAGACTTCCTGGATGAGATAGGTGGCGCCGGCATAGCCCATGAAGGGCGTTCCGGTATGGCGCCGGATGATGGCGCCCGGGAAGGAGGCGGGAATGTAGATGCCGCGTCCGCCGGCCTCGGCCAGGTACATGCGCTCGTTGTAGCTGCCGAACAGGATGAGCGGGGCCTTCTCGCGGACCAGCTGGCGGATGGCGGCGTTGTCGGTCTTCTCCCCCGACCTGCGCGACACGGCAAACTGGCAGGGCAGCCCCATCTCCTCGGCGAGAAAGTTCTGCAGGCCGCGCGTGTAGGTCTCGCTGGCCACCACGGCAAAGCTGGCGGTGCCGAAGAAGTCCTGCGTGACGGAACGCCACAGATCCCAGAGCGGCTTGATCGTCGTGTGCTTCTCGCGCTCGATGAAGGGCTCGGGGTCCAGACCCAGGATCTCGCCCAGCGAGCGCAGGAACTTGGTCGTCGAATGCAGGCCGATCGGCGCCTGCAGATAGGGACGGTCGAGGTTCTCGCAGAGCTTCCGTCCGAACTCGCGGTACATGCAGATGTTGGCTTCGGCATTGGCGAGCTTGGCGACGTCTGCGAGATGGGTGCCGAGCGGGAAGGTGAGGTTGATCTCCGCACCGATCCCTTCGACAAGCCGCCTGATCTCGGCGAGGTCGGACCAGGTGTTGAAGGTGCCGTAGATGGGGCCGATGATATTGACCCGGGGCTTTTCGCCTTCCTTGCGCGGCTTGGCGCTGGGCACGGCCTTCTTCTTGATGCCGAATTCGGTCCACAGCCAGTACATGGCACGGTCGGCGCTCTGCCACTGGTCCTCGTCGATGGTGCGCGGCAGGAAGCGCTGGATGCCGGTGCCTTGCGGCGTGACGCCCCCGCCGATCATCTCGGCGATTGATCCGGTGACCACCACGCTGGGCAAGGTGGGATCGAGTGTCTTGTGGGCACGCTTCATGGCGCCCTCGGTGCCGTGCTGGCCGAGCTCTTCCTCGGAAAGTCCGGTCACCACGATGGGCAGCTCGTGCGGGGGAAGGGCGTCGGTGTAGTGCAGAACGGAGGTGACCGGCAGGTTCTCGCAGCCGACCGGTCCGTCGATGATGACCTGCAGGCCCTTGATGGCCGTGAAGACGTAGACCGAGCCCCAGTAGCCGCCGGCGCGGTCATGATCTAGCACCAGCATGACGGGCCTCCCGCAATGGTCCGTGTGCGGATCATGTGCCGATGGCCTCCTCGGCCTTGGCGCGCGCCGCCATCATGCCCTGGTACTTCTTGCGGAACTCCGGACGGTCGACGGGCGTGTCCTGCCAGATGCCGGCCGCATGGCCTTCGCCCACGCCTGCGAAGAAGTCACTCATCGCGTCGAAGCGGGCCTTGTTGCCCAGGGCGGCATTGATCACCTGGGCGAGCGAGCCTGCGCCAGCGGGTCCCATCAGCGGCCGGGCGGAAATCAAGTTGGTGAAGTAGAGCGCGGGGATCGACAGGCTCTTCGCCTTCTGCACCACCGGCGTGGTGCCGATGGCGAGATCCGGGCGATGATCGAGGACTGCCGCGATGTCCTGCTCCAGCGAAGCGCGGTACTGGACACTGACGCCCTTGGCCTCGAGCCAAGCGCGGTCGGCGTCCGACCATGCCGTCCGCGGGCAGGCCGTGCCGACATAGGGGACTTCCGCGCCGCTCTCGATGAGCAGGCGCGCCACGAGAAGTTCCGAGCCTTCATAGCCCGAAACCGTGATGCGGCCCTTGATCGGCTTCGCCGCCAGAGCGCCACGGATGGCCGGAAGGATCCGGTTCTGGGCGTCGGCCACCTTGTCGGCGGCGATGCCGCAGGCGCGACCGATGGCGGCAAGCCAGTCGGCGGTGCCGTCATAGCCCACCGGCGCCGATCCGACAACGGAGCGGCCAGCGGTCTGGAACTCGCGGATCGCGGAAGTGTAGAAGGGATGGACGGCGGCCACGGCCGCACAGTCGAAGGCCGCGAAGAGTTCGCGCCACTCCCGCGTCGGCACCGTGACGCCAGCGGCCAGGCCCATGGGCTCCAGCATCCGGCCGATGCTCACCGGATCTGCGGGGAACATCTCTCCCAGCAGCGTGACGGTGGGCAGGCTGCTGCGCGGCGCGCGCGGGGCCGCCACCGGGCCCTGGCGGATTTCGCCAGCCGCATATTTGAGCATGGCGCCGGACAGAACGTCCTTCGCCTCGGCGTGGGTGGGAACGCCAAAGCCGGGCACGTCGATGCCGACGATCCTGACCCCGTTGATCTCCTTGGGCAGGAGCTGCAGCGGCACGCCCGAGGCAGTGGGAACGCAGAGGTTGGTGATGACGATGGCGTCGTAATCCTCCGGCTTCGCCATGGCGAAGACGGCGTCGCGGATGTCCTCGAAGAGCTTGCCGGTCACCAAGGTCTCGGAGTTGAAGGGCACATAGCCAACGGTCCGGCGCGCGCCATAGAAGTGCGACGTGAAGGTGAGGCCGTAGACGCAGCAGGCCGACCCCGACAGGATCGTGGCGGTGCGGCGCATGCGCAGGCCGACGCGCAGCGACCCGAAGGCCGGGCACATGCTTTGCGGCTGGTCATGCGGGCCGACCGGATAATCGGCGGCATAGCGATCAAGCGTTTCCGACTTGCCGGCCGCCTCGGCCGCCTTGCGCAATTCGTCCTTGCCGGCGTGGCACGACAGGCCGCCGACATCGGCCGACGCGCGCGGGGGCTCCGCGGGCGTCGCGTCTGAGGTCAGTCTGTCGATCACCGTCACCATGTCCGCATCACACCTTGTCGTAGATGACTTCGAGGGATGGGCGGTCCACGATGGTGCCGCCGCACATGTCCTCGAGACTGGCGGGCTCCAGCACCACGCCGCGGCCCACCGCGTCGCCCTTGAACAGACCCAGCAGGCCATCCTGGTCGAGCGGCGTCGGATGCTGCGGCGGCGCCTCGGCCACATTGAGTGCCAGCAACTCGAAGAGCGGACCCCAATCGCCGCCGGGCTTGCCGATGATCTCGTAGTTGGCGCTCTTGCGCCGGATGTCCTCGTTGGCCGGGATGGAGGCCAGGACCGGAATGCCCGCCTTTTCGGCGAAGGCATGGGCCTCGCCGGTGTTGTCATCCTTGTTGACCACGATCCCGGCGACGCCGACATTGCCGCCGAGCTTGCGGAAATAGGTCACCGCCGAGCAGACATTGTTGGCGACATAGAGCGACTGCAGGTCGTTCGAGCCGACGATGATGACCTTCTGGCACATGTCGCGGGCGATCGGCAGGCCGAAGCCGCCGCAGACCACGTCGCCCAGGAAGTCGAGCAGCACGAAGTCGAAGCCCCATTCATGGAAGCCAAGCTTCTCGAGCAGTTCGAAGCCATGGATGATGCCGCGCCCGCCGCAGCCGCGACCCACTTCGGGTCCGCCAAGCTCCATGGCGAACACGCCGTCGCGCTTGAAGCAGACGTCGCCGATCTTCACTTCCTCGCCGGCGAGCTTCTTCTTGGCGGAGGTCTCGATGATGGTGGGGCAGGCCTTGCCGCCGAAGAGGAGGGAGGTCGTGTCGCTCTTCGGATCGCAGCCGATCAGCAGAACACGCTTTCCCTGCTGTGCCATCATGTAGGACAGGTTGGCGAGCGTGAAGCTCTTGCCGATGCCGCCCTTGCCATAGATGGCGATGATCTGCGTTTCCTTCTTCACCGGTCCGGTCGGCACCGGGTCGGGCGGGATGGCGGCTTCCTCGCGAAGCTTCGCCTGGCGAACGAGGTTGACGTCAATGCTGTTCATTGAATCGTTCTCCAGTCGAGGATCATCTTCAGGCATGCCGGGTCGGCAAAGGCCGTGCGGTAGGCGTTGTTCGCATCGCCGGCGGCGGCGCGGTTGGTGATCAGCCCCGAGAGATCAAGCCGGCCCGTGTCGATCAGGCGGCGGACGGCCGCGATGTCGTCGGGCGTCCATTCGGCCGCGATGCGCAGCCGCGCCTCGCGCATGAAGGCCGGTGGGAAGGCGAAACTGATCGGCGTCTCGTAGAAGCCGGCCAAGGTGATCTCGCCGCCCTTGCGCAGCCGGGCGATGAGGGTATCGAGGAGCGCCGCATCGCCGCTGGCGTCGCAGATCGCGCCATAGTCGCGGCGCGGATCATCGTCGGGCGTGATGACCGGGTAGGCGCCTGCCGCCTCGCGGCGGAGCGGGTTGCGTTCCCACACTGTGGGTGCCGCCTGGCCAAGGGCCAGCGCGATTCGCGCGATGAGGCGGCCGAGAATCCCGTGTCCGACGATGAGGTCCGGACAGGTGGCATTGGGACCTGCGACTGCGTGATGAGCGGTTGCAGCCAGGGCGAAAAGAATGCCGGTTTCACCCAGGCCCTGGGGAAGCGCAACGGCGCGGCGTGCCGGCAGCACGATGGTGGACGCGGCCCCGCCGAACAGCCCCTTGATCTCGCCATAGCAATTGGCGCCCGGAACGAAGACTTCGTCACCTGCGCGGAGCGTGGAATTGTCGCCGGCGCTCACCACGCGGCCGACAGTTTCATAACCGGGAACAAGGGGATAACCCATGCCGGGGAAATGCGGCATGCGGCCGGTCCAGAGCAGCCTTTCGGTGCCGGAGCTGATCCCCGACCATTCTGCCTGCACGACGATATCGTCAGGGCTGACCGCCGCCAGGTCGATCTGTCTCAACGCCAGTTGTTCTGGCTTCTCGAGTACTACAGCGACCGTCTTCATGGTCGGTCTCCACCTGAACCTCCTGCTGCTGGATTGGGCAGGATTGTCAGACTCCCTATTGTCACTTTACCTTGACATTAAGAGGTGTCAATCCTGATTTACGTCAAACTTTTGCCCCTAGTTTGACAAGACCGCCAGGCCCGTGATCAGGGGCATCCGGGTGCGAATGGCGCGAATTTGGGCAAAGCCGGCGGCCCGGCCGAGGCGCCCGATTTCCGCCACGCTGCGCGTCCGGCCCTGCCCCATGGCGGCGAAGTAGAGGTTGAAATAAGCGTCGGTGACGGCCGCAGTCGCAGGCTCGCCGGATAACGGCTCTGCCACCAGCAAGACACCCTCCGGAGGAAGGGCGCTGCGGATGGCGCCCAGCAGCTTCAGCACGGATTCGTCGTCGTGATCGTGGAGGATCCGGACGAGCGTGACGATGTCGGCTCCGCGCGGCAGCGGGTCGCTCAGAAACGACCCGGATTCGAGTGCGATTCGGCTGCCGAGCGCGCGGACCGCCTGCGAATCGCGAGCATGGGCGACGACGCCGGGCAAGTCGAAGAGAGTGAGGCCCAGCTGCCTGTGCTTCGCAGCGACTTGGGTGAGGAAGGTGCCGTTGCTCCCGCCGACATCCATGAGGTGACGGTGCGGGCTGAAGTCGTAGGCGGCGAGCACCTCCTTGGCCACACCCATCTGCGAGGCGGCCATGAGCTGGGTGTAGGCATGGGTGGCCTCGGGCGCCGCGGCTTCGGGCGCGTCCGATCCGGCATAGGCCCAGTAGCCCTGCAGCGCCGGCCTTGCGACATCGCCGCGCAGCAGCGCCAGCGGATCCGCGAGATCGGCGTAGAGAAGATGGTGATGCTCGATGAAGCGGGCGATCCAGGGATTGCCGAGAAGGGCCGCACCATGGATGCCGAGACCGTAGGATCCGCCGCTCGCCTGTTCGACCAGGCCAATCGCGGCCGCTGCCTTGAGCAGGCGCTCGGTCTTGTCCGCGGGCCATCCGATGCGCCGGGCGATCTCGGGTATGGCCAGGGCACCGTTGCGCAGCATGTCGAAGAGATTGAGGCGGACCGAGGCGTAGAGCACCTGGGAATAGGCGAAGCCTGCCAGAAGATCGAACAAGTCCTTGGAGCGCTTGCGACTTATCGGCCGTGTCAGGGGAAAGCGAACGGCGAAGTCCTGGAATCCGGGGCTGGCCAGAAGCCGGTTGCGCAGGTCCCGCCAGCGGTCCTGCAGCGGGGCAATGAGGTTCACGCGGCCTGGCGGGCGCTCAGGCCAGTGACGAGGCTGCGGGATACCGCCGTGATCTGCAGTCCGAGCTGTTCGGCGCCGGGGCAGGGCGGAATGGCCGCAAGGGCCGCGGCGAGGTGATCTTCGAAGCGCTGCATGGCGCCGTCGAAGCCCAGTTCGTCCACGAAGTTGGGGCAGTGATTCGCGGCGTCCTGGCCCGTCGGCTTGCCGAGGTCATGGGCGACGCCCGCCACGTCGCGGAGGTCGTCGGCCACCTGGAAGGCCTCGCCGATGGCGTAGCCGAGCTTCTGCCAGGCCTGCGGTTCGAGACCTGCCGCGGCAGCTCCGGCCATGGTGCAGGCCGCGAAGAGCGCACCGGTCTTGGAGCGCTGATAGCTGACGATGTCGATCGACGGTTCGTTCTCCCAGGCCTGGCCCGCGCAGATGCCGAGAGGGCCGCCGACGGCGGCGGCCACGATTCGGGTCAGCGGTGCGAGGCGGTCGGGCGACAGGGCGAGGCGCAGCGCCAGCTGTTCGAAGGCGAGCACGATCAGCGCGTCACCCGCGAGCACGGCGGTGCGCTCGCCGAATGCGCAGTGCACGGAGGGTTTTCCGCGGCGGGTGTCGGCGTTGTCGAAACAGGGCAGGTCGTCATGGACCAGCGAGGCGCAGTGCAGCAGCTCGATTGCCGCGGCTGCGGCCGTAGCCGCGACCAGGCTGGTGTCGCCGCAGGCCCGCGCCACGGCGAGGCACAGACGCGGGCGGATTCTGGCGCCGCCGGGGAACACGGCATAGTGCAGAGCTTCGGCAAGGCGGGGCGGACATTCGGGGCCCGCCGCCCGGGTCACAGCCTGTTCGAGCTCCTGCTCCAAGCGCTGTGCAATGTCCATGTCAGCGTCTCCCGTGCTTGCGACGTCTGTATCGTTGACGCGTCACTTGTAAGTGTCAACTAATACTGACATAGTTGCCGGGGTCGCGCAACAGGATCCTCGGACGCGTGTCAGGACAGCCCATCGTCATCATCGGAGCCGGCGTCGGCGGACTGAGCGCCGCGGCATTGCTGGCGGCCCGGGGCGAAGCAGTGGTGGTGCTGGAGCGCGCCCAGTGGCCCGGCGGCAAGATGCGGCAGGTACCAGTGGGCGAGGCGCGCATCGACGGCGGCCCCACGGTCTTCACTATGCGCTGGGTCTTCGACGAGATCTTCGCCGCTGCCGGCAGTCGGCTGGAAGACCATCTCGTTCTCGAGCGTCTCGACATCCTGGCGCGGCATGCCTGGGGCGACGGTGGACGCCTCGATCTTTTCGCCGATCTGCAGCGATCCGCCGATGCGGTGGCGCAGTTCTCCGGCCCGGCGGAGGGGCGCCGCTTCCTGGCCTTCAGTGCCGAGGCGCGGCGCATCTACGAGACGCTGCGGACACCCTTCCTGCTCTCCCAGCGGCCCGATCCGGTGCGGCTCGCCACTTCGAACGGGCTGGGCGGCATGACCGGGATGCTGCGCATCAATCCATTCGAAAAGATGTGGACGGCGCTCGGCCGGCATTTCACCGATGCGCGGCTGCGCCAGCTCTTCGGGCGCTATGCCACCTATTGCGGTTCGTCGCCCTTCGAGGCGCCGGCGACGCTGATGCTGGTGGCGCATGTCGAACAGGAAGGCGTATGGTCAATCGCCGGCGGGATGCACATGCTGGCCCGCGCTCTGGAGACGCTCGCCGCAAAGCATGGCGCGGCCTTCCGCTATGGCGCCGAGGCCGCGCGGATCGAAACAGCTGGCGGACGGGTGTCGGCGGTGGTGCTGTCTGATGGCGAGCGCATTGCCTGCAGCGATGTCATCGTCAATGCCGATGCCAATGCCGTTGCGACGGCGCTGATGGGTCCCGCGGCCGCGCGTGCGGTGGCGGCGGTGCCGCCCCAGGACCGGTCGCTGTCGGCCATCGTCTGGACCGTCAATGCGGCGGCGGACGGATTTCCGCTAACCCGGCACAATGTGTTCTTCTCCGACGACTACGCCGCGGAATTCCGGGCCTTGCGGCAGGGCGTCCCGACGGACCCCACGGTCTATGTCTGCGCCCAGGATCGCGATGGCCATGCATCGGGCCCCGAGCGCATGCTGATCCTGGTGAATTCCCCGGCGCGAGGGGATCGCGCGGCAACCGACATCGATGTGGCGGAACGTGCCATGCGGCAGAAACTGTCCGCGTTGCAGGCTCGCACTCTCCTGGCAGCCGGAGGATTGCATCGTCACCGACCCCAAGAAGCGCTCGACACGCTCTTCCCAGCCACAAGGCGGCGCGCGCGCTTTCTATGCGGGAAGGCCTCGCACGGATGGATGGCATCGTTGCCAGGCCGGCGGCAGCCTGCGCTTCCGGGCCTGTTCCTGGCGGGCGCGCTTGTGCATCCGGGGCAGGTCCCGATGGCGGCGCTGTCGGGACGGCTGGCGGTGGAGAGCCTGCTGAGCTCCGCGTTTCGACGCGCTGGTTCCTTGAACGGCTACCGCTGGTGGTACATTGACGCGCTGAGCGGTGACCAGGCAGCACGGTCTGACCATCATCGGCTTCGTGGGCAGCGTGTTCTCGCCCTACTATGCCTGGGCGCGGCGGCGCTGGGCGGCCGACCCGGACAACCATTGTGCGCTGAACGTCGCGCTTTACGGCTCAGGCGGCCATCGCTGGAGCATGACCGAGCCGCCGGACGCCGCAGCGTCACCCGCAAACCCGATCGCTTTGTGGTCGGACCCAGCCGCATGCAGTGGCGTGACGGCGTGCTGGTCATCGACATCGACGAGGTGACGGTGCCGTTCCCGGCCGCTTGCGTGGCCAGGTCGGTTGAGGCCCCGGCAGATCTTCGGCCATACCGAGACGCTGGACACGCGAGATCCCTGCATCGCTGGCGGCCGGTTTCGCCGGTCGCCGAGGTCGAGCGGACTTCTCGTCGCCCGGCTTTGGCCTGGAGCAGCGACAGCTATCACGACATGAGCTGAGGGTCAGCACCGCTGGGGAACAGTTTCGCCGACTGGACCTGGTCGCCGAGCCTGCCGCTCCGGCGCGCATGTCACCTACGATACCATCGGCGCGATGGCAGCCGCAATGCCTTCGCCCTGCGGTTCCAGAGAATACGGCAGCGCATCGAACTGAAGACCGTGCCGGCTTCGCATGCGCTGCCGCGCGGCTTCTGGCGCATGCAGCGTCATGCCCATTCGGAGGGTAATGCCCGCCTGGTGTCGACGCTCGAGGATGCGCCCTTCTGCAGCGCGCTCGTAGTCGAGGCGCAGATCGGCGGCGAGAGGGTGACGGCCCAACAAGGCCTGTCGCTGACCAAGTTCATGCCGCTGATCAGGCGTGCCTGCCCGCCCGCAGCGTACCCACTGGCGGGCTGACCAGCGTTTACTTCCGCTTGTCGCGGCGTAGCCTGTGCGGATTCCCAGAATCCGAAGCCGCGATCAGGACACCACCCAGGCATCTCCAGCGAGATAATCAGGCTGCTGCTCACTGACTCGCTTTTCCAGCCACATGAACAGCTCGGCCAGCCCTTGGCCCGCGCATCAAAGCCGCGCGGGCGGAGCTTCGGGCGGCGGCGATGCCGCCACGGCCTGGGCCAAGGCTTGCTTCCGGCAGGATCTCAGGCGCGGGCTGCGACCTGCGGGCCATGGACGACACAAGCGCCGCGCACATCAGCAGCGACTTGCGACCAGTCGAAACGACAGCCCGCTGGGCCACGCTGTCGTGCGCGGCGCGCTCGACCTCGCGACCGATCTCCGCATAGAGCAGCCGCGACGCATGGATTGCGGGGCGGCAGGCCAGCGGTAGCAGGTCGATCCCGGCAGTGGCGCGGTCGTAGAGGCGGTCGGCTTCGGCCAGCAGCCGGCCGATCATAGCCGCCAATTCCGGCGATGCCGGGACTGGCGGGCGTGGCAATCGGCGTCGAGCCCGTGTTCGGCGAACCAGTCGCGGGGGATGTAGAGCCGTCCATTGCAGGGCGCGTCACCTCGCCCACGTCACGGGCGATGTTGGTCAGCTGCATGGCAACGCCGAGGTCGCAGGCCCTGGCGATGGCGGCCTGTTCGCGCGCCCCATGATGATGGACATCATCACGCCAGCAGTCCCCGCAACGCGAGACGCCATAGGCGATCACATCCGACAGGCTGTCGTAGCGCCGTCCGCCGGCATCCCCGGTGAAGCCTTCGATCAGCGCTTCCGGAATGGCGCGGGGAATGGAGTAGCGGCGGGCGACGTCGGCAAAGGCGCGATCGGCGACGTGCGTCTGGGGATGGCCACGATAGATGTCGTCGAGCCGCGCGTGAAGGTCGCGCACCGCGGCGTGGCAGTCCCGGGATTGGTCCACCGCATCGTCCGCCACGCGGCGGAAGGCATAGAGCGAGCGTGCCGGTCGCGTACCCTGTCGGGCAGCAGCAGCGAGGCCATGAAGAAGGTCTTTGATCCGTCACGGTCCATCAGCGCTTGAGCCGCCATGTCGGCCGGCGAGACGACCATGACTGAGCTCGCAGCAGCTTGCATCGGGAACCACCGTGTCGAGAATGCGCGCCGAGGAGATCACGCCGGGAACGCCGGCGCCGGGATGGGTGCTGGCGCCGACAATGAAGAGGTTGTCGATGTCCTCGCTCCTGTTGTTGGGACGGAACCAGGCGCTTTGCAGCAGCACCGGCTCGAGGCCGAAGGCGGCGCCCTTGTAGGAGGACAGCCGCTGTTCGAAGTCGATGGGCGTCATGATGCGCTGCGTGACGATATGCTCTTCGAAGCCGGGCAGTTCTGTCTCGTCGAGCTTTCTGGCGATGGCGCGGCGGCCGGACTCAGCGCACGGGTCCAGTCGATGCCGGGTCTGGTGCGGCACCGGAGAGAGCATAGAAGCTGGCATCGCGGCCTTCGGGTGCCAGTTGAGGATCGGGGGTAAGCAGGTCGGGCGGTGCAGATAGAGGCTGAAGTCCTCGGCGAGATGCTTGCGCTCGAAGATGTCGTGCAGCAGCTCGCGATAGCGCGGACCGGGGATGGTGTGGTGGCGCACCTGTGGGAAGGTCTTGCGAGTGCCGAAATACCAGACGAAAGGACTCATCGAATGGCGGGCCTCGCAATACGCCGGTCGGTCCAGCGCTTCCGTGGCGCATGCTTCAGCAGCTTGCGGTAGGTCTGGGCGGTGTCGGCATTGGACACCACCACGTCCGCCGGGTGTCTCGCCGCCGACCAGGCGGATACCAGTGGCCCGGCGCCCGCTGCAGATGATCTCTTCTACCTCGGCGTTGACGCGCAGGCTTCCGCCCTGGCTCTTGACCAGATTGGCCATGCCGGTGACCAGGCGATTGGTGCCGCCCATGACGGCGTGCACGCCGAATTCGCGCTCGAGAAAGGCGATCATGCCTTGGATGTGGTCACCCGGAAGGATTGCCGCCAATGAAGAGCCGGATGAAAGCTGGGCGCCATGCGGATGCGCGGATCGCGCACCCGGGCAGCCACGTGCTGATGCACGGTGCGCCAGGCGCCGAGCTTCAGGAGGTCGGGCAGAATGCGCAGCATGTCCTTTGGTGACCAGAGAACGTGGCCGAGCTGTTCGAAGCCGATGCGGTAGATGGCCTCGCTCTCGGCCATGAAACGGTCATAGCCCGCGACGTCGCCTGGCGAGAGCCGGCGGACCTCCTCGCGCATGCGTGCGGGATCGCCGCAGCGGGTGAAGACCGAGCCATCGTCGAAGCGGATGGCGTAGAACAGGTCGAGCGCCGCCAGCTCGACATCGTCGAGAGCTTGCAGCCGGCCAGCGACCAGAGTTCTTCCAGGAGGAAGGGGGCCGTGATGATAGTGGGGCCGGCGTCGAAGGTAGATCCATCCTGGCGGAACACGGAGGCCGGCCGCCCAGGGCGTCGAGCTTTTCCAGGACGGTCGCGATAGCCCCTGGCGCCAAGCCGGATGGCGGCTGCCAGTCCGCCGAGGCCACTGCCGATGACGGCCGCGTGCGGCCGCCGGTCGAAGAGCTGGTCAGGCTCTGTAAACATAAGTTGTCGTAGACAGCGTCAGGTTGGGTTGCGCAAGGAGTAGCCGGCCGGATCGGCAATGATCTCGGCCGCAAGCCCGAGGAGTTCTCCTCATGGGCCAGATGGCCGACGCCCGTCAGCGTGATGATTTTCGCCTGGCGACAGAGGCTTGCGGCGCTCACTGTCGCGGGGCGATATCGTTCGGTCGCCGGTCGCGCGCACCAGGTAGAGGGCAGGGCAGGTTCCTGGTCCTGCTCGGTCCGGTGCAGGTCCCAGGCGGCCATCATCTGCGGTGTGCCTGCCACTTGACCCTGATTGGCGAAGAGGCGGCGATAGAGGTCAGGTCGCGGGCATCGATTTTCGATCCCGTATCCTTCAGCAGGCGCTCCACCGAGCGCTCGTCGGCCACTGGAGGCAAGAGTTTCGGCATGAAGCGGGTTGCGGCGGCGGCCTTGGCGAGCGGAGTGAAGAAGCTGTCCGGCCGCGCCCGCGTAGTAGGGAAAGAAGCGCCGTTGAAGCTGACGATGTCGTCCGGCGTGATGGTTCCGAGCGCCGCCATGCGGACAACGATCGCTGCGCCGGCCGAATGGCCCGCGCCGCGGAACGGGCTGAGCCTCAGCTTGCGGAGAAGGTCGGAGACGGCGCTGGCCATGCCCGGCAGGGATTGTCCCGCCGAGGGCGGCGGGTCGGTGAAGGTAGGCTCATGTCCGGGCAGGTCGGGCGCGACAAGCGTGAAGCGGTCGGCCAGACGCGGCAGGACGTCGCGCCACGAATGGGTGGAAGCCCCGGTTCCATGCAGCAGCAGGATGACCGGGCCTTCACCCATGACCTGGACGTGCCACGCCATGCCCGCCGCATCGACGAAGCGGCTGGCGGCGCGATTGGGCCGATCGGCCCCGTCGCGCGCCCAGTCGAGATGGGCCGTCATGCCGCGGCTCCACCTGCCTTCATCGCCGTGCCGACGGAGCGCGAGATGCGCGCGGCATCGGCGTGCGGCGAGCAGGTAGGTGGCGCCCATGTTGAGGGCCAGTTGGCGCGCGGCTTCGCCGGGAATTGCGGAGATGTCGATCACCATGGCCCGGAAGCCGAGCAGAGCTGATGGCCGTGGCCGCATCCTGCAGATCGCGCCGCCGCAGCGCGGTCGGGAGTGCCATCGCGGGCAATGTTGCCGCGCCGTCGATCGAGAAAACCAGCAGCGGCGCTCCGCCGCCGCGCCGGACCTGGTCGGCGACGGAGAGGCCGGCGTCGATGGCGGTCCCGAGCGGGGTGCCGCCGCCGCCGGGAAGATCGGCAAGGCTGCGTCTTGCCCGTTGCAGCGACCGCGTCGGCGGCGAGTACGTCGGCCTTGCGGCCGCGGAAGGCGATGAGGGCGATGCGGTCACGGCGGATGTAGCAGTCAGCCAGGATGGAGTTCGACGGCGCCCTTGGCTTCCCGGCCATGCGCTGAAGCGCCGCCGAGCCCGAGGCATCGACGACGAAGATGGCGGTAGGACTCGTGGCGCTGCTTGTAGCGCTTGATGCGAAAATCCTCGCGGCGCACCTGGATGCCATCGCGGTCAGGCGTCATCCTTCGGCGCAGCTTCTGCCAGGGCGCCGCCGTGCGCAGCGTCTCGACGAGGCCAGGCCTCGCGCCGCTGCGCAGTTCTCCCTTGCGCGTGCCCGCGGGCCAGCCCGCGCCCTTCCAGGCCAGCCTTGGCCGACGGACTGCCCCGCCGCCGGACTTCTGCGCCTGCGCCAGGGCCGCCGGTCCAGCGCTTCGAGCAGGCCTTTGGGTAAGGCCGGCCGGACGGCCTCGAGGATCAGCTCCGCGATCTCGCCATTCGGCAGCGGCTGCTGGTTGCCGTCCTGCTCCGACGCCTGCGGTTCGGGCTCCGGCTCCGAAGGAGTCGGCCTGCGGCTCCTCCGCCTGCTCGGGTGCCGGAAACCGGGTTGCCCGCGGGGCCAGGACCAGGCGCGCGGCCTGTGCCGCATCCTCCGGCGTCACGGCGTCGCGGCCACGGAGTGCTGCGGGGAGCCTTCGCGGCCTTGAGCGCAAACAGGCTCGCGCGCGGGCTGCCGATGCCGAGCGCCAGGGTTCCGGCACAGAGGCCGCGATCACGTCCGCCAGGATCGCGACGCGTTGATCCGTTCACGGATCGATGTCGCATCGATCGGGGGCGGTGGGTCGAACGCCGAGTCCGTCGAGTTGCAGGTGAAAGGCGAGGCGCTCGGCCAGGGCAGGCGGAACCATCTCGTCATCGCCCATGCCTTCGTCGCAGGCGATCAGCGCGAAGCGCGCGGCGCTGGCGCGACGCTCTCCGCCATCGCGCTGCACGGCGATCTCGCCCTGGTCCAGCGCCGCGGCAGCAGTGCGGCCTTGTCGGCATCCGGCCGTTCGGCCGACGTGAGAACCAGCGCGCCGCCGTCGGCGAGGCCAGCACTCCCGTCTCGAAGAGGGGGCGCCCGGCGCTCAGGGTTGCGGCGACGTCGAGCCCGCCCAGCATCCGGTCGGGTGTGACATACGGTGGCAGCTTCGCAAGGCGTGTGCCCGTGGGCGGCGCGGTCCTGAACGCTTCGATCCGACTCGCCAAGCGGGCCGCCGTACCGCGCAACAGTGCACCGCCAAGTCCTTGCGGATCGATGGCCAGCAGGAGGGCCGCCAGCGCGGCATCGGCCTGCCGGGTGTCAGGTGGCAGGCCCGCTTCCCTCGTGGACCGAAGACTTCGGCAATGGCGCGTTCGATCCGCGTCGCCGATCCGGTCTCGTCAGGGGATTGCGGCGCAGGCGGTGACGCAGGGCAGGGGCCGCCATGCGGCGCAAGTGCAGTTCGGTCGTCTGCTTCGCGCCTTCGAAGGCCGCGAGAGCCCGCGCCGCGCGCATCAGCGTGAGCTGGCCGCGCAGACCGTCCGTCTTCAGATGGATGCGAGTGCGACCGCCCGCTCAACTATCGTGTCGGGCACGGCAACATCGTTCAGCCTGCGCCGTGCGCGGAGATGCGCCGCCTGGTCTTGTCCTCTTCCGTTGCCATTGCGCCAGGAAGGCTGCGGGATCGCGTTGAAGGATTCCCGACGCTTGACGATCTCGACCCAGGCCGCCACGTCGCCCGGTGTGCGGACCTCGACCGAGAGGCCAGCAGTCCAGCAGCTGCGAAGCCGCAGTTCACCTCTTCCAGTTGCCGCTGCAACCAGCACGAAGCGCGCAGGGTGGCGGATGCTCAGACCTTCGCGCTCGACCACGTTCTCCACCCGATGCCGCCACGTCGAGCAGCAGGTCGACGATGTGGTCCTCGAGCAGATTGACCTCGTCGACGTAGAGATATCCGCGGTTGGCCTGGGCCAAGGTCCGGGCTCGAAGGCCTTCTCGCCACTGGTGAGGGCCCGCTCAGTCGAAACCCCGCGCCGATGTGCCCGGTCCTCGGTAGCGCCGAGCGGCAGGTCGACCACCGGAATGGCGATGCTTCTCACCTTGTGCCGCACCTGCTTGCGGCAGGCTTCGCATTGAGCTTCACGCGAGTCCGGGTCGCAGTGATAGGCACAGCCCGTCGTAGCGCGCATCTTGGGGAGGAGCGCGGCCAGGGCCGCACCGCCGTGGACTTGCCAGTGCCGCGGTCTCCGAGAGCGAGGAGGCCGCCGATCAGCGGATCGACGGCCGTGAGCAGCAAGGCCTGTCTGGAGTTCGTCCTGGCCGGCAATGGCAGTGAAGGGATAACGCGCACTCATGCTCAGGTCCGGTCAGGTGTTGGACCGACATCCTGCCACGAACGGCGGCACTTGCGACAGCATGTTTTCATCAGGAATGCAGGCGCGTGCCATTCCTGTGGGCATTCCGCAATGCGGCGTCCGTATCCCGTGAAATGGGGCATGGCGCTGCTGCGATGCAGAGCCAGGATCTCGCGGGCAATGCCGGCACTGTCCAGCCCGGCGTCGGCGATCTGCTCTGCAGGTGAGCCGTGTGCGATGAAGTGGTCCGGAAGCATGAGTGACCGGATGCGGATGTGCCGCAGCAGGTCGCGCTGGGCCAGATGCTGGAGGACGTGCGCGGCACCGAAGCCGCCGATTGCGCAGCTTCCTCGACGGTGACCAGCAGTTCGTGGCTGCGGGCCAGCCATTCGACCAGTGCCGTGTCCAGCGGCTTGCAGAAGCGGGCGTCGGCCACGGTGACCGAGATGCCATGATGGGCAAGATCCGGGCCGCTTCGAGGCAGGCGTCAAGACAGGTCCCGATGCTGAGCAGGGCCACGTCGGTTCCTTCCGTCACGATGCGGCCCTTGCCGATGTCGAAGGCCGGTCTTCACCTGCTTCGTCGGGACCACGGCGCTCGTCTCGCCGCGCGGATGGCGGAAGGCGATGGGGCCATCGTCATAGGCGAGCGCGGTGGCGACCATGCGGCGCAGCTCGATCGCGTCGGCGGGTGCCGCTGACCACCATGCCGGGCAGCATGGACATGTAGCCGAGGTCATAGGAACCGGCGTGAGTTGCGCCATCATTTCCGACCAGCCCGGCGCGGTCGATGGCGAGCGAACCGGCAGCCGCTGCGGGGGCCACGTCGTGTACCACCTGGTCGAAGCCGCGCTGCAGAAGGTGGAATAGATGGCGCAGACCGGCTTCATGCCTTCCGTGGCGAGGCCGGCCGCGAGAACACCGCGTGCTGCTCGGCGATGCCGACGTCGAAGGTGCGCGACGGAAACCTCTCGCCGAAGAGGTCGAGGCCGTGCCGGACGGCATGGCGGCGGTGATCGCCACGATGCGTTCGTCCTGGCGGCGTGCTGGATCAGGCTGCTGGCGAAAACCTGCGTAAAGGTCGGCGCGTTCGCCTTGGCCTTGGCGGCAAACTCGCCGGTCGACGCGTTGAGCTTCTGGAAACGGCGTGGTACTTTTCCTTGTCGGGTCCGGCGAAGGATAGCCTGGCCCTTTTCGGTGATGACATGGACCAGGACCGGCTGCGCGGTCGTCGCTGTCCAGCGCAGGCGTGGAGGGATTTCCGCAGAGCATTGAGGTCAGCGGCCATCGAGCCGGTCCCGTGCTGAAGCCGAGGCTTGCGAAGAGGCTCGCCCCTTCGCCGCGCTGCACGCAGCGCCGCGAGGCTGGGATGAAGGCGCCAGCAGCTGCGCGATCGGCATGCCGGCCATCGTTGAAATAACGATCAGCCGCGATCGAGGCCGCGCAAGTAGTTGATGGCCTCGTAGGCCATGCCGCCGGTGATGGCGCCGTCGCCGATCACGGCAATGACGGCGTTGCCCCGTTCTGCTGGTCGCGCGCCACCGCCATGCCAAGTCCGGCGGAAATGGACGTAGAACTGTGCGCGGCGCCGAGGATCGTAGTCGCTTTCGTTGCGCTTGGTGAAGCCATAAAGACCGCCGCGCTGGCGGATGGACCGGATGCCGCCGCGACGGCGGTCAGGATCTTGTGCGGATAGGCCTGAAGCTCATCCAGATCAGCCGGTCACGCGGGGTGTCGAAGACATAGTGCAGCGCCACGGTGAGTTCGACGACGCCAAGGCCGCCGCCGAAATGGCCACCGGTCTCGGCTGCTGCGGCGATGGTCTCGGCGCGGAGTTCATCGGCAAGTTGAGCGAGTTGGCTGCGGTCGAGAGCCCGCATGGCCTCCAGGTTCGGGGTACGGTCCAGCAGAGTGTCAATGCAGCCATACAAAAACTGTAACACGATGTTGACAGTCCGCCAAGGGTGGGATTCAGGCAACAGCCCCGTCGCGGCGACCTGGCGTGGACTCTGACGGGTGGCCGTTGACTTGCGTCAAGGTGACCCCGGACGGAAACGGATGTAGCTTGATCTCAGTTTCAGAAGTTGCACTCAGGTCCATCATCAAGAAGGAGGGTGCCGTGCCTGAAGTCCTGAAAGCCAAACGTGCATCCATCGAGCGGTCCGTTGCCGGCTACATTGCGGCTGGCGGAACGGACGAGCACGGCATCCAGTCGAAACTGGAAGCTGCGCATGAAGACGAGACCCTTCTGCCGAGTGGGCGACGGGTCATCTGCGCGCATGGCAGCATCACGAGATCGTGGTTGCGATCAACGGACCGGACGCGCCGTGATCTGCTGGAACTGCCGCGGCAAGTCGGTCGAGCATCTGGTCGACATCACGCACGTCCGCATCACTAGCATCGGCGTGCAAGGCTGTGTGCGAGGAATCAACGCGCGCGGCCATGCCCTTGGCCAGCGGCAGCGAGTGGAGGGAACGGGCGTGTAGTGGAGGCCTCGCCCGGAATCGAACCGGGGTGCAAGGATTTGCAGTCCTCTGCGTAACCACTCCGCCACGAGGCCTTGGCGGCTTATAGTCGAAGGATTCAGCCGACACAGCTCGGCAGTTCGGCGATTCCGCAAAGAGGTGAATGGCTTGGCCACTGCGGTGGACTCGCGCGGCAGCAATCGCTATCTCTTGTCCAACAAATGATTTGTCTGCAGGTGCTGGACTGCCCATGACCAATTTCGCCCTCGCCAGGAAAGGCATGATCGAGTCCCAGGTGCGTCCCAACGGCGTCACCGACCACCGCATCATCGACTCCATGTCGCGCATCGCCCGTGAACGCTTCGTCCCCGAGTCGCGCCGGCCAATTGCCTACGCCGCCGACGAGGACATCGAGATTGCGCCCGGCCGCTATCTGATCGAGGCCATGGCCTTTGCCAAGATGCTCCAGCTGGCCGAAATCCGGCCGGCGAGCAGTCCTCCATGTCGGGGCTGGAACAGGCTATGGCAGCGCAGCCTTGTCCGGTCTTGCAGCCAGGAGTGGTAGCGCTGAATCCGACGCCGGCCTCGCGGCCCTGGCACGCCGCCAATCTCGCCTCCTGCAAGACCGTGGAGATCGTCGACGGCGCGCTGGATCAGGGCTGGGCCAGCGCGGCTCCCTATAGCGTGATCGTGGTCGAAGGCGGATCGGCGAGGCTCCGCGGCAGTTGCTGGCGCAGCTCGGACCGGATGGCGGCTGGTCGCGGTGGTGGGCGACGGCGATGTCTCCAAGGCCACAATCTGGACGGCGCATGGCGGCGTCATCATGATGCACGTGCGGCGTTCGATGCTTCGGTGGCCGCGCTTCCGGGCTTCGCCCGCAAGGAACTCGGCTTTCGCGTTCTGAGTTTGTGGCGCAATCGGTTATCGGATTCGCTTGTCTGAGCCAGGCCAGCCGCTGGCAGCGGTGGCGGAATGTATTGGAAAGTGCATGACGAACGCGATCAAGCGGGCCTTGGGCATGGTGGTGGTGACCGGCGGCCTTGCGCTGTCGGCCCTGACTGCCCAGGCAGAAGGCCTGAACGACGTGGCGGCCGCCTGCAGAGCAATCCGACCATCCTGGCCGCCCGCGCCGGTCAGCGCGCCACCGATGAGCTGGTGCCGACGGCGCTATCGAGCTGGCGGCCGACCGTTTCGGTGAGCAGATCGCCTGCGCAGTGGACCAACCACACCGATGCCATCCGGTCTTCAAGGACACGAACAGGGACAAGTCGAACACGGCGGAGAAACGCGGCATCAAGCGGCGATGATCCGCGAGGAGGAGGCGCCGGTCGACGTGACGATCCAGCTGGAACAGCCGATCTTCCAGGGCTTGAAGCGGTCGAAGGTGTCAAGTCGGCGGAAGCCACGGTGCGCGCTGGCCAGCCGTGCTGGCCGTCGAGCAGGCCACGCTGTTCGACGCCGTCACGGCTTCATGAGATCATCTCTGCCGGCGCCAGCTGATCGGCTTCGGCGCGCGAGAACGTGGGTATTCTGCAGGCCCAGCTTGCGGGCCTCCAACGACCGTTTCGCCGTGGGCGAGATCACGCGCACCGACGTGGCCCAGTCGCAAGCCAGCCTTGCCGATGCCCAGTCGCAGCTGGCCGAACGCGAGGCCGAGCTGGCCGCCTTCATGGCAACCTATCTACGCGATCATCGGGCGGGAGCCGATGAAGCTCAGCTATCCGGGATCATGTCGCCTTCGTCGCTGAACACGGCGCTTGCTCAAGCAGGCGAGATGACGAACCTTCTCGCCGCAGCCTTTGTCGAGGATGCGTCGATCCCGCAACATCGCGGTGAGCGATCTGCGCGCACATCACGCAGCTCGGTGCCTTTGCGCAGAGCGTTTCGGACGACTTCGTGTCGAGTTCCGGAACCACCGAGTTTGCCGTGGTCGGCGCCAATCTTTCCTGGCAGCTCTATAGCGGCGGTGCCGTGTCTTCGGCCATCCGACAGGCCAAGCAGCTTGCCAGCCAGCGCCGCATCCAGGTGGTCGAGGTGGCGCGCGCCGTGCGCCAGGCGATCACCGCCTCGTGGAATGCCTATGCGGCCTTCGGCCTCATCATCAAGTCGGCCAAGGCGCAGGTGGCAGCCGAGCAGCTGGCCTTCGAGGGGACCCGGCAGGAGTATAGGGCGGGTACCCGCACCACCTCGACGTGCTGAATGCGCAGGCCGCCGTGGTGGCCGCCAAGACTCTGGTGCGCGCCGGGCGCAGCCGCGTCGTGGCCGCCTACCGGCTCATCGCCGCCGTGGGCCGGCTCAATGCAGCCAACTTGCGGTTGGCGGTGCGGCTATGACCCGAACACCAATTATGACGCGGTGCGCGACAAGTGGATCGGCTGGAGCGTGGATGTTCCAAAATCCGGAATGAGCCATGCCGCATATCGACAAGAACCGGCGGCTGGCGTAGTTGACACGGGGTACGAGCGGCGGTCGCACCGAGATCTGGGGCAAAGAAGTGACGGCTGAACCGCGCATGGAAGACCTGCCCGTCGATCCGCAAGGCGATCCAGGACGACATCGGTGAGGTTCCGGCCTCGACCTCGAGTTCGGCCAGCGGTACCTTGTACAAGGGCAATGCGCGCGAATTGCATGTCGGCGTGTCGGCGGATCCGCCGTCAGGCGCAGCCGAGATCCAGGAGCTGCGGGGAACGAATCGACGGAGCCGGCTCGAGCCGCCGCTACGAACTCGGTCTTTGGCGAGGCGCCGGGCTCACCACTGCCCGTTCCCGCCGCAGGCCGTCTTATGCCGGCCCCGCGTTGCGGCCAAGCCATGCCGAGCAGGACTTGCGCAACCCCGCGACGAAGAACGCGGTGACTATGTGCGCCGCCGAGATCGCGATCTGGGCGCTGGCTTCAGCTTCGCTGGCGCGAGCCCCCAGCCGCGGAGCCTCGCCAGCCGTGCCTGGCGGCGGCCGAGAACCCTCTGCCGCGCCGACACCGCCCAGACGACGGGCGCGGCCTTCCAGCGCCTGGCCGATTCGATCTGACCCGCGCCACCGGCGACCGGTCGATCGAGGACATGACCAAGGAGCTGCTGCGCGGCATGCTCAAGCAGTGGCTGGACGAAAACTTGCCCGCACTGGTCGAAAGCCTGGTGCGCGAAGAGATCCGAGCCTTGGTGGCGCGGCGCGGCCGCTGACAGGCCGTTAACGATCTGTTAACCGCTTCGGCACGTCCATGGGGACGATTGCAGGTGCTGGTTCCATTCTTGCAACCAAGCGCACATGACCCAGGTTGATACAATCATGGACAACGGCGCAGGAACGGCGGATGCGCCATCCTCAAGGAAGGACGGATCATCTTCAATGATCGCAAGTCGGTGATGAGCTGTATCGTCCGCGACGCCAGCAGCTGCGGCGCCGGATCACGGTGGGCGAGCCCTATCTGGTCCCGCACGAATTCGTGCTCTCGATCAGCGGGGTGGGCGAGCGCCGGGCCCGCAAGGTCTGGATCCGACAGAACGAGCTGGGCCTGCAGCTTCTCGCCTGAGAGCCCGGTTGCGCGGGGCCACCGGCTGGTGTTTAAGGCGCGCCAACGCCAACACCGGTTCTGACCTCCGCCATGATCGAGAAGACCTTCGCCTGCCGAAATGGAGATCGCCTCTACGAGGCCTGGAATCGCGCGGCTTCTTCAAGCCGGGGTGGAAACCCCAGGGAGCCGACCCTTCACCATCGTGATCCCGCCGCCCAACGTGACGGGGTCGCTGCACATGGGCCATGCGCTGAACAACACCATCCAGGATATCCTGGTGCGGTTCGAGCGCATGCAGGAGAGCAGAACGTGCTGTGGCAGCCGGGCACCGACCATGCCGGCATCGCAACCCAGATGGTCGTCGAACGTCTACTGATGAAGGAAAACAAGACCGACCGCAGGACCATGGGCCGCGAGGCCTTCCTGCAGCGGGTCTGGGCCTGGAAGGAGGAATCGGGCGGCGCCATCACCCAGCAGCTGCGGCGCCTGGGGGCATCCTGCGACTGGTCGCGCGAGCGCTTCACCATGGACGAGGGCCTGTCGCGCGCCGTACTCAAGGTCTTCGTGCTGCAGCTCTACAAGGAAGGCCCTGATCTACAAGGACAAGCGCCTGGTCAACTGGGATCCAGAGAAGCTGCTGACCGCGATCTCCGATCTGGAAGTGGTGCAGAAGGAGGAGTGAAGGGCAGTCTCTGGCATCTGCGCTATCCCGTCGATGGCACGGACGAGGTCATCGTCGTGGCCACCACGCGCCCCGAGACCATGCTGGGCGATACGGCAGTCGCGGTCCATCCGAAGAACGAGAAGCTGAAGCATCTCATCGGCAAGTTCGCCCGTCTGCCTCTGGTCGGCCGCCTGATTCCGATCGTCGGCGACGACTACGCCGATCCGGAAAAGGCACGGGCGCGGTCAAGATCACGCCGGCTCATGACTTCAATGACTTCGAGGTGGGCCGGCGCCATGGCCTGCCGGCCATCAACATCCTCGACCAGTTCGGCAAGCTCTCCTTGCAAGAGCCTGATTTCGTTGCTGGAGTTCCCGCCAGCGAACGCCTCCTCGATGTCCTGACCCTGCACGGCACCGACCGGTTCGAGGCGCGCAAGATCATCGTGGCCAAGCTCGATGAGCTGGGGCTGCTGGAGAAAGTGGAACCCCATGTGCATCAGGTTCCGCACGGCGACCAGTCGGACGTGGTGATCGAGCCCTGGCTGACCGAGCAGTGGTACGTGAATGCCGCCGAGCTCGCCAAGCCGGCCATTGCCGCGGTGGAGAAGGGCGACACGGTCTTCGTGCCGAAGAGCTGGGAGAAGACCTGGCTATTTCGAATGGATGCGCAACATCAGCCCTGGTGCATCTCGCGCCAGCTCTGGTGGGAGCATCAGATTCCGGCATGGTATGGGCCGGACGGAACCGTCTTCGTCGAAGAGACCGAAGCGGAAGCCCAGGCCGCTGCCAGCGCCAGGTTGGCAAGACGGTCGCGCTCACCCGCGACGAGGATATCCTCGACACCTGGTTCTCCTCGGCGCTGTGGCCTTCTCCACGCTGGGCTGGCCCGACCAGACGCCGGAACTCAAGGCGGCACTACAAGACCGACGTGCTGGTCACCGGCGGCTTCGACATCATCTTCTTCTGGGTTGCCCACGCTGGTGATGATGGGCCTGCACTTCATGAAGGAGGTGCCGTTCAGCACCGTCTACATCCATGCGCTGGTCCGCGACGAGAAGGGCCAGAAGATGTCGAAGTCGAAGGGCAACGTCATCGACCCGCTCGAGCTGATCGATGCCTATGGCGCCGACGCGCTCCGCTTCACCCTGGCTGCCATGGCCGCGCAGGGCCGCGACATCAAGCTCTCGAAGCAGCGGGTCGAAGGCTATCGCAACTTCGGCACCAAGCTGTGGAATGCTGCCCGCTTCGCCGAGATGAACGGCGTGGCACATGATCCGGACCACGATCCCATTGCGGCACGCGTCACCGTCAACCGCTGGATCGCCGGCGAGACGGCGCGCACCCGCGACGCCGTGACCAGGGCGATCGAGGAGCACAAGTACAACGAGGCGGCCGGCGCGCTCTACCAGTTTGTCTGGAACGTCTTCTGCGACTGGTATCTGGAACTCATCAAGCCGATCCTCACCGGCACTGACGAGGCCGCCCGGGCCGAGACCCGCGCCACCACGGCCTGGGTGCTCGACCAGATCCTGCTGCTGCTGCATCCCTTCATGCCCTTCGTCACAGAAGAGCTTTGGCAGCAGACGGGCAAGCGCAAGACCTGGCTGATCGAGAGCGACTGGCCTTCCTACAAGGGCCTGGGCGACACGGCGGCCGACGCCGAGATCGAGTGGGTGATCCGCTTCATCTCCGAGGTGCGTTCGGTGCGCGCCGAGATGAACGTGCCCGCCGGCGCCAAGATCGCCTGCGTGATCGTCGGCGCCAGCAGCGAGACACGGCGCCGCGCCAACCAGTGGAACGCCGAGATCATGCGCCTGGCGCGGCTTTCGGTGATTGGCTTCGAGGATGCCATTCCCAGGGCCTCGGCCCAGATCGTGCTGGGCGAAGCGACTTTGGCCCTGCCGCTGGAAGGGGTGATCGACTTCGCCGCCGAAAAGGCGCGGCTGTCCAAGGAGCTCGAGAAGATCGCCAAGGACATGGCGGGAATAGACGCCCGCCTCGGAAATCCTGGTTTCGTCGCCAAGGCCCCGCCGGAGGTCCTCGAGGAAAGCCGCGACCGCAAGGCGGAGCTTGAAGCCCGCAAGGCCAAGATCGACGAAGCGTTGGGCCGGCTCGGGTAAACCCCGCCGAAGCGGGAATCTTTGGATCTCGGCTTTTTGAGCCTTATCCTTTCACTGTCTCGTCAAGAGTCGGGTCGACAGGGCGGGACTCACGGGACCTCGCAGCTGTGTCGACTGCTATTTCACGCGGTGAACGGTCTGGGCGTCGATCCGGAAGTGGTCGGGAAACTGCTTCAGGTGTCGCGTAAGCCTACCGTTTGGATATCGCTCACCAAGCGTGGATTTCAGCGACTTTCCAAACATGCTGAGAGACATGGAACTCTGCTTGCCAAGCAGCTGCAGCGCCGCGCTTCGGAATGCCGAGACATCCCCCGCCGCCGCAGGCAACGGCTTCGTGCCTGGCAGTCGGGCAGGACCTTGCTTGACTGCGACTTCGGGCCGGTTGGCAACGGTGACCGAGGCAAAGGCGCTGCGACGCAGAGTTGCCGCGTTGTTCTCGCAAACGGCGTGACACGCGATGCCGAGCTCGCGGAGATGAAGGGCCAGCAGCTGATAGTCGCCATCGTTCGATGCCAGGACAAGCATGTCGAAGCGGCCGCGGTTGGCTTGCGCAACGGCATCGATCACCAAAGCGAAGTCGGACGCATTCTTCTGATGGGCAAGCATGGGAGTCAGTGCCGGAACCATGGCATGTTCGCTGATGGCCTCCTGCCATGAGCCCAGGGCCATGGCGTTGCCATGGCAGCGGACAAGCGTTAGCCTTCCGAGTTCGGCGGCACGGGCCAGGATGGCCGGCGCCAGCACCGGGCGGATGTTTTCTGCGTCGATGTAGACAGCGACGCTCTTTTCGCTTCTCACTTCGGGCATTTGCGGAAAAGCTAGGTCATGACGGTTACGACCCTGTTAATGGATCAGATCGACAGCCCCATCGGCCGGATGATTCTTCTGGCCAGGGATGGTGTCCTGCTCCTGCTCGAATTCGAAGAGGTGGGCGACCGGGTTGCGCGTGAACTTAAATCCCGGTTCGACGACTACAGCCTCGTTCCGACGCCGGATCCCTTCGGCCTCTCATCCCGCATCCGCGCCTATTTCGCGGGTGACCTCTCGGCCATCGACGGGATCGCCACCGATGGAGGCGGAACTGATTTCCAGCGGCGGGTCTGGGCGGAGCTGAAGCGCATTCCCTGTGGCACGACCATGTCCTACGGCGAGCTGGCCCGGCGCCTGGGCGACAGGAACGCCATGCGCGCCGTGGGACTGGCGAATGGCCGGAACCCCATCGCCATCGTCGTGCCCTGCCACCGGGTGATCGGCGCCGACGGCTCGATGACCGGCTATGGTGGAGGGGTCGAGCGCAAGAAATGGCTGCTCGCCCACGAGGGGCTTGCCGTCCAGGGTGACTTGTTCGGCGCGGCTTGATAGTCTGACACCATGAACGTTCTTCCCAACATCAAGACCGGCATCTCGGTCTGTCCGCATGATTGTCCCTCGGCCTGCGCCCTCGAGGTGGAGGTTCTCGACGAACACACCATCGGGCGGGTCCGCGGCGCCAGGGCCAATTCCTACACGCTGGGTGTGATCTGCGAGAAGGTGGGACGCTATGCCGAACGCATCCATCATCCGGATCGCCTGCTCCATCCGCTGAAGCGCAAGGGCGCGAAGGGCTCGGGCGACTTCATGCGCATCTCGTGGGACGACGCCATGGCCGAGACGGCCGAGGCCATGCTCAAGGCGGAGACGCAGTACGGCGCCGAGAGCGTCTGGCCGTATTTCTATGCCGGGACCATGGGTCTCGTCATGCGCGACGGCATCAACCGCCTGCGCCATGCCAAGCGCTACTGCAACATGTACGATACCTTCTGCGTGGCGCTGTCGTGGTCCGGCTATCTGGCCGGCCTCGGCCACGTCTCGGGCGTGGATCCACGCGAGATGCAGAAGTCCGATCTCATCGTGATCTGGGGTGGCAACCCCGTCAATACGCAGGTCAACGTGATGACCCACGCGATGATGGCGCGCAAGAACCGGGGCGCCAGGATCGCCTGCGTCGACATTTACGAGACCGGCACGATGAAGCAGGCCGACGTGAAGCTGCTGATCCGTCCGGGTACGGATGGTGCGCTGGCCTGCGCCGTGATGCATGTGCTTTTCCGTGACGGCTATGCCGACTGGCCCTATCTGGAGCGGTTCACCGACGCGCCGCGCGAACTCGAGGCCCATCTGAAGACGCGCACGCCAGAATGGGCCGCGAGGATCTGCGACATCCCACCCGCAGAGATCGAAGCCTTTGCGAAGCTGATCGGAGAGACCAAGCGGACCTATTTCCGTATTGGCTACGGCTTCACGCGGGGCCGCAACGGCGCGGTCAACATGCATGCGGTCACCTGCATTCCCGCGGTCACCGGCGCCTGGCAATACGAGGGCGGCGGCGCGCTGCATTCCAACAGCGGCATGTACCGTTGGAACAAGACCATGATCGAGGGGCTCGACGTCAAGTCACCGGATGTGCGCGTGATCGACCAGAGCCGGATCGGCGCCGCACTTCTCGGCGACCCGCACGACCTCGCAGGTGGCCCGCCGATCAAGGCGCTCTTCATCCAGAACACCAATCCGGCCTCGGTCGCGCCCGATCAGACGAAGGTCAAGCAGGGTCTTGCCCGGGATGACCTCTTCACCTGCGTCCATGAGCAGTTCATGACGGAGACGGCGAAATTCGCCGATATCGTGCTGCCGGCCACCATGTTCCTCGAGCATGACGACATCTACCAGGGCGGCGGCCATTCCCACATCATGCTCGGCCGCAAGCTGGTCGAACCGCCGGCTGAATGCCGCAACAATCACCAGGTGATCTGCGATCTGGCCAGGCGCGTGGGCGCCAGCCATCCGGGTTTCGAGATGAGCGAACGCGAGCTCATCGACTGGACCCTCACGCATTCGAGTCGCCCCGACCTGAAGCAGCTCGATTCCGAGAACTGGATCGATGTTCAGCCCGACTTCGAGACGGCGCACAATCTGAAGGGCTTCGGCTTTCCGGACGGCAAGTTCCGTTTTCGCCCGAACTGGTCCAAGCCGCGTTTCAAGAGCGGCAGCCGCGCCTATGGTCCGGTCGACCGGTTGCCGGAGTTCCCCGACCATTGCGCGGTGATCGAAGAGGCAACGGCGGACTATCCCTTCCGCCTGGCAACCAGTCCGGCCCGTACCTTCCTCAACTCGAGTTTCAATGAGACGCCGTCATCGCGAAAGCGGGAAGGGCGCCCGACGGTCCTCGTCCATCCCGATGACCTCGTGGCGCTTGGCCTGTCGGACGGCGACAGGGTGAAGGTCGGCAGCGCGCGCGGTACGGTCACCCTGCATGCCAAGTCCCATGACGGCCAGCGTCGCGGCGTGCTGATCGCCGAGTCGATCTGGCCCAACGACGCCTTCGAGGACGGGCAGGGCATCAACACCCTGACCGGTGCCGACCAGCCCGCGCCCAGTGCCGGAGGGTGCTTCCACGACAACCGGGTCTGGATCAAGGCGGCGTGAACCGGCAAGATGAACCGCAGATGAATGGCGGTGTCAGCAAACGCTCAGGCGCGCGCGGCTACAAGGGTGGCAAGTTCACCGCCTGACCCGTTTACCCGGGGACTACCGAGGTTCGTCCGATGATGATTCTGTCGCCACGCGTTCTTCTCTTCATGGCAACCGCGCTGCTGGTTGCCACCGCGGCCACGGCCGCCACCGCCTTCGCCTGAGTCGCGACGTCGTCAGGGAAGCCTGGCAATCCGCTCGATCAGCAGCTTGAAGAATCCTTCGGCATTCACCTTGCGCAGCACCGTGGCATTTGGCGCGCGCTTGGTGACGCGCCACCAGTCCATGACCGTCATGCCCATGGTCAGGTCGGATTCGCATTCGACCGAGACATTCACCAGCTTTCCCTCGAAGAGCTCCGGCTTCAGCAGCCAGGCGATGACGCACGGATCGTGAAGCGGCCCGCCGTCGGTGCCATACTTGTTCTCGTCGAAGCGCTCGAAGAAGTCGAGCATGGCCGCGGTGGCCGGTCCCGACCTGTTCTTCATGCTGCGGAAGGCCTCGACGCGTTTCGAGGTGGTGAGGGCCTGGTGCGTGCAGTCCAGCGGAATCAACGTGAGGGGAATACCCGACTCAAGCACGAGGCGTGCCGCCTGCGGGTCGACATAGATGTTGAACTCGGCGGCAGGCGTCACGTTGCCACCTTCGAAGTAGCCGCCGCCCATGGCGACGATCTGCTTGATGCGGGACGCGATGCGCGGTTCGCGCACCAGGGCCAGGGCCACGTTGGTCAGCGGGCCCAGCGTGCAGAGCGTCACCGTGCCGGCGGGATTCGACATGAAGGTGTCGACCAGGAAATCCACCGCGTGCTGGTCCTGCAGCGGCATCGCGGGCTCTGGCAGAACCGGGCCGTCGAGACCGGTCTTGCCGTGGACCTCTTCGGCCGTGACCAGATTGCGCAGCATGGGCCTGATGGCGCCGGAGAAGACCCGGATGTCGGGCCTGCCGGCAAGTTCGCAGATCTTGCGGGCGTTCTTCTCGGTCAGGGCCAGCGGGACATTGCCGGCGACGGCGGTGATTCCGAGAAGCTCCAGTTCGGGCGAGGCGAGGGCCAGCAGAATGGCAACGGCGTCGTCCTGTCCGGGATCGGTGTCGATGATGATGGGAAGCGGCTTGGACATAGGCACTCCTGAGTCTGCCACCTCTTAGACGAGCGCCGGAATGTCGGCAATGACCGCCCCCGGAGAACAGGCAAGAGCTGGCCGTCTTGCCTTTCTCACTGGCAGAGGACCATACTGCCAACCTGCTGACAGGATCTGTCAGCCCGCTCCGATAGAGCATATCCATGCGACGCGCCGAACGCCTGCTTCAGCTTCTCCAGATCCTGCGCCGTCACCGTCGGCCGGTGACCGGCGATACCATCGCACGCGAGCTGGAAGTGTCGCTCCGCACCGTCTACCGCGACATCGCGGCGCTGATCGCAGACCGGGTACCGATCCGCGGCGAAGCCGGGGTCGGCTATGTGCTTGGCGAGGGCTTCGACCTGCCGCCGCTGATGTTCACGCCTGATGAACTGGAAGCGGTCATGCTGGGGCTGCGCTGGGTGGCCCGGCGCGGCGACACTGACCTGTCGCGGGCGGCGCAGGATACGGTCGCCAAGATCGGCGCGGTCCTGCCGGAAAGGCTGCGCCCGTTCCTGTTCGACGCGGCCTTGCTCATTCCGCCGCAGTTCCGGCTGGTCGCGGACCGGGTGGACGTGGCGCGGCTGCGGGCCGCCATTCGCGAGGGGCGCAAGGCCGAGATCCGCTACCGCAGCGAGGACGGGCGCGAAACGCTGCGCGTGATCTGGCCCATCGCTGTGGCCTATTTCGACGCCCAGCGCCTGATCGTGGCCTGGTGCGAACTGCGTCAGGACTTCCGCAGTTTCCGGACGGACCGCATGCTGTCGATGACGGTACGCGACGAGAAGTACCCGGTGCGGCGCAAGGTGCTGCTCAAGCGGTGGCAGGACGAGAGCAGGGAACACGACGGACTGCCTCAGGTCGATGTCTTCGCCTGAATTGCCCTGGCCACCATGGCCAGCGCCAGCGGATAGATGCGGTGTTCCTCGACCAGTACGCGGGCGGCCAGGGTGTCGGGCGTGTCTCCAGCGAGCACCGGCACCTCGGCCTGCAGAATGATTTCGCCGGCGTCCAGTTCGGCCGATACGTGGTGCACCGTGCAGCCATGGCGTGTGCCGCGATCGGCAAGCACCCGCTCATGGGTGTGAAGACCCTTGTAGTCGGGCAGCAGCGACGGGTGGATGTTGATGATCCGGCCCTTCCATCCGGCGACGAAGCCCGCCGAGAGGATGCGCATGAAGCCCGCGCAGGCAATCAGGTCGATGCGCCGCTGCCGCAGTTCGGCATTCAGCGCCGCCTCGAAGGCTTCGCGTCCGGTGAAGCGCCGATGATCGATGGCCAGTGCGTCGATGCCTCGGGTCTTCGCGAATTCGAGGCCCCCGGCATCCGGCCGGTTGGATATGACGCAGGCGATCTCGGCGGGATAGCCGGGGGCCCCTGCGGCCTCGATCAGCGCCATCATGTTGGAGCCGCGCCCCGAAATGAGCACGGCAGTCCGCAGACGGGTCATTTCACCGACAATGCGCCGCTGAGCGCCACCTGGTCTTCCTTGCCCTTGCGGCGCCGGATGCCGCCCAGCGTGACCACGGTCTCTCCCGCCCGTCGCAGGATGGTGGCGACCTTCTTCTCGTCCTTGGCGGCCACGACGACAATCATGCCGATGCCGCAGTTGAAGGTCCGCAGCATCTCGCGCTGGGCCACGTTTCCGGTTTCCTGCATCCACAGGAAGACGGGACCGTAGGGCACCTGGTCCAAGTCGATCTCGGCCACGGCCGTCTTCGGCAGGACGCGGGGAATGTTCTCGATGAAGCCGCCGCCCGTGATGTGCGCGAGGGCCTTGATGCCGGACTTGGCGCGGAGCGCCTTGAGCAGAGCCTTCACATAGATGCGGGTTGGCGTGAGCAGGGCCTCGCCAAGGCTCTGTCCCGCGGCGAAGGGCGCGTCGTCGGCGTAGGACAGGCCGCTGCGCTCCACCAGCTTGCGCACCAATGAATAGCCGTTCGAATGCGGCCCCGTTGATGCCAGACCCAGGATGACGTCGCCCGGCTTGACGTCGCTCCGGGGCAGGATGGCCTTGCGTTCCACCGCACCCACCGCAAAGCCGGCGAGATCATAGTCCGCGCCGTGGTACATGCCCGGCATCTCGGCCGTTTCTCCGCCGATCAGCGCGCAGCCGGCCTGCCTGCAGCCGTCGGCGATGCCGGCGATGACCTCGCGCGCCGCGGCCACATCCAGCTTGCCGGTGGCAAAATAGTCGAGGAAGAAGAGAGGTTCCGCGCCCTGGACCACGAGATCGTTGACCGACATGGCCACCAGATCGATGCCCACGCCGCGATGGCGACCGGTCTCGATGGCGATGCGGAGCTTGGTGCCTACGCCGTCGTTCGCCGCAACCAGGACGGGATCGCGATAGCCGCAGGCCTTGAGGTCGAACAGCCCGCCGAAACCGCCCAGGCGCGAATCGGCGCCCTTGCGGCGGGTGGCGCGGGCCAGGGGCTTGATCGCCTCGACCAGGGCATTGCCCGCCGAGATGTCGACCCCCGCATCAGCGTAGCTCACGCCTGACCCGACTTGCCTTCCGGTGCTGCTCATGCCGCCAGTTCGCCTTAATTCTGATGTGGTTAGGCCAGTTCTTACGAGGGGCACAGGCGGTTTGCCAAGGCGCTTACACTTTGGCCGCATATGCGATATTGCGTGCATAGCCCGAAGCGCTTTCGTAATAAAGCGCGCCGCTGGCTGTGATGAAGGCTTGTGGAAACCGGGGATCGGAGTTTGGCGAAGGCAGTGAGGGCGGCGCGCGGTCTGATGCAGGCATTGCTGCTGGCAGTGGCATTGTTCGTGCTGCTGCAGGGCGCCACGGCAAGCGCCGGCGGTCCGGTGGAGACCAGCATCTTCGCCGTTCAGGGTGTCGATGTCGACGTCACCAGCACCGATGCCGCAGCCGCCAAGAACCAGGCCCTCCTCGATGTGCAGGTGAAGGCCTTCTACATCCTCTTGGAGCGGCTCGGCTCGCCGGAGCTTGCGCAGGAACTGCAGGCGAAGCTGAAGCCGGAGGACATCACGCCCTATCTGCGGTCGCTGTCGATCGAACAGGAAACCTCGGCGCCCGGACGCTACATCGGCAAGTTCACCGTCCGCTTCCTGCCGGAACCGATGACCAAGCTCTTTGCCAGCTATGGCATCAAGCTGCCAAGCAAGCAGGGCGATCCGATCCTGGTGCTGCCCGTGTGGCGTGCACAGGAGGGCAACCAGCTCTGGGAAGACAATCTCTGGCGCAGGGCCTGGCTCGAACTTCGCGGCGAGCAGGGGCTTGTACCCCTGATCGTCCCGCTGGGCGATCTCGAGGATACGGAGGCCATCGACGCCGAAGCGGCACTGCTGAAGGATCCTCTCAAGCTCGAGGCCATCCGCCGCCGCTATGGCGCCCCGACGCTGCTCATCGCCCAGGCCCAGCTCGCCGAAGGCGGCGGTGTCCACATGTTCATCGAGGGCAACACGGAATTCGGCAAGGTCAGCTACAACAAGATCTTCACCGCCGACGACGGCTCGCCGGAAAGTGCCGCGGCCAAGGGTGTCCAGACCTTCCAGGGCCTGCTCTTCAAGGCCTATAGCGAGAATGCCGCCAAGGCGGCTGCAGAGGAAGATGCCAAGCGCGCCAACCAGCGCCAGGAGATCTCCGTCTCCGTTCCCTTCTCAAGCCCGACGGAGTGGAACAGCATCCGCTCGCGCATCCTGGCCGCGCCGGACGTGATCGGAGTCGACGTGGCCAGCCTGTCCTTCGAAGGCGCGGTCATCCGGCTTTCGTTCCGGGGCGGCATGGCGGCGCTGCAGTCCAACGTCGAACGCGTCGGCCTCAAGCTTTCGCAATTCGGCGAGAACTGGGTGATACAACCGCTGTAGGACATGACGATACCGACCTTCATCACGATCGGCCGGGTTCTCCTCGTTCCGGTCACGATCTGGCTGATCATCTCCGGTGAATACGGCCTTGCCTTCATGGCCTTCGTCGTGGCGGGGGTGAGCGACGGCATCGACGGCTATCTTGCCCGAAGCCTCAACCAGCGCACCGAGCTCGGTGCCTATCTCGATCCGCTGGCTGACAAGGCACTTCTGGTTTCGGTCTATGTCACCCTGGGCTTCCTGCATGAACTGCCGGCCTGGCTCGTCATCGCCGTGGTCACCCGCGACGTGCTCATCGTGGCTGCGATCGTGCTGTCATGGATCCTCGACCGGCCGATCAAGGTGGCGCCGCTGATGATCAGCAAGGTGAACACGGCCGCGCAGATCGTCTTCATCGTCGGTGTTCTCGGCGCCAAGGCGCTGGCGCTCGACGAGGCCTGGGCCATATCGCTCGGCGCCGTGATCGTCGGGCTGTTGACCGCGGCCTCGGGCGGAGCTTACCTCATTGCCTGGATCCGGCATGTTGCCGACGACGAATCGGGAGCTGACCGCGCGTGAGCCTGAACCGGCAAGTCCTCGTCTGGTCGATCGCGCTGGTTGCGCTGGTCGTCTTCCTGTGGCTGCTCAGCCCTATCCTGCTGCCCTTTATCGCCGGACTGGTTCTGGCCTATTTCCTCGATCCGGTGGCGGACACGCTCGAACGCCTCGGCCTGCCACGCCTGGCGGCGACGCTGGTGATCCTGCTGTCGGCCATCGTGGTGCTGCTGTCGGGCGTCTTCATCCTGGCCCCGCTGCTCAATGACCAGCTGGCCCGATTGGCGACGGATCTTCCGTCGCTCATCGACTCGCTGGTGGCGCGCTTCGATCTGCTCGCACCCGCGTGGCTCAAGGCCATGATCGCGGAATCCGGCTCCAACATCCAGGGATCGGTGACGGACCTGGCGGGCAAGGCCGTGGGCTGGCTGGTCTCGCTGTTCTCTTCGCTGCTCTCTGGTGGCGCGGCCCTGGTCAACGTGATCTCGCTCATGGTGGTCACGCCGATCGTCGCCTTCTACCTTCTCGCCGACTGGGACCACATGGTCGCCAAGGTCGACACCTGGCTGCCGCGCGATCATGTCGAGGTGTTGCGCCAGCTGGCCCGGGAAATCGACGCCGCCATGGCGGGGTTCATCCGCGGGCAGGGCACGGTCTGCCTGCTGCTGGGTGCCTTCTATGCCGTGAGCCTCTCTCTCGCCGGCCTGAAGTTCGGCCTGGCGATCGGCCTTCTGGCCGGCTTTCTCACCTTCATTCCCTATGCCGGCGCGATGATTGGCGGGGTGCTGGCCATCGGCGTGGCGCTCGTCCAGTTCTGGCCCGACTATGTCGCGATCTTGAGCGTCGTTGCGATCTTCGGGGTCGGGCAGTTTCTGGAGGGCAATTTCCTGTCGCCAAAACTGGTGGGCAAGAGCGTGGGCCTCCATCCCGTCTGGCTCATGTTCGCGCTCTTCGCCTTCGGCTACGTGTTCGGCTTCGTCGGACTGCTGCTGGCGGTGCCCATGGCCGCCGCGGCCGGGGTCCTGGTGCGTTTCGCCCTTCGACAGTATCTTCAGAGCCCGCTCTATCTCGGAGCGGATGGCGTGGGCGGCAGCGTCGAAATTCCCCCCGTGCCAGATCCGCGCCCAAGGCGGACGCGCAAGGGATGATGGCGGGTTCCGGACGCCAGATGGTGCTGGAGCTGCCGCACCGGCCGGCGCTGGGCCGGGAAGACTTCTTCGTGACCGACTCCAACCGCGCCGCGGTCAGCGCCATCGAGGGACACGCCGGCTGGCCGCACCATGTGATGGCCATCGTCGGACCGCCCGGGTCGGGCAAGAGCCATCTGATCGAAGTCTGGCGCGGGATGACAGGTGCCCGCAAGATCGCGGCGGCCGATCTCCACGAGGCGGCCGTGCCTGGACTCCTGGGGCAGGGTGCCCTGGCCATCGACGACGCGCCCGGGCCATCCCTGGACGAGCGGGCGCTTTTTCATCTCCTCAACCTGGCGCGACAGGAGCAGGCCCGGCTCCTGCTGGCCAGCACCGACCTGCCGTCCAGCTGGCCGGTGGCCCTGCCGGACCTGCGGTCCCGTCTCAAGGCTGTTCCCCATGCGGCTCTGGGGCCGCCCGATGACGCGCTGCTGCGGGGCGTGGTGGTCAAGCTCTTCGCCGACCGCCAGCTGGCCGTGGAGGAGGCCGCGGTCTCCTACCTGCTGCTGCGCATGCCCCGCTCGCTCGAGGCGGCACGGGCCATCGTCGCCAGCATCGACCGCAGCGCCCTCGAAGAGAAAGCCGGGATCACCCGGGCCTTCATCGGCCGCGTGCTGGCCCGGGAGCGGCTGGGCGCAATTCCCGAGGACGAGGCGTAACGCTAAAACTTCCGGTTCCGTGTTCACGGAGCTGTCATAAGTGCGTAATATTGCCCGTCTCCCGGGCCTCAACGCAGGACCACGCCATGAACGACCTTTCGCCGGCCAGCCTCGCAGCCGTGACCATGGACAGCCCGTCGCGCTTCATCAACCGCGAGCTGTCATGGCTCGGGTTCAACATGCGCGTGCTGGAAGAGGCCCGCAACCTGCACCATCCGCTGCTGGAGCGGCTCCGCTTCCTGTCCATCTCGGGAAACAACCTCGACGAATTCTTCATGGTGCGCGTGGCGGGACTTGCCGGCCAGGTGAGGGCGCGCGTGGCCGAAATCAGCGACGACGGCCTGACGCCGGCCGAACAGCTGGAGCAGATCCGGCGCAAGGCGCAGGAACTCATGGCCGAGCAGGACCTGCGCTGGCTGCAGCTCAAGGCGGAGCTGGCCGAGAACGGCATCGTCATCGTGACCGGCCCGGAGCTGAGCGGGCCGGAGCGCGACTGGACCGACCAGCTGTTCCTGGAACAGATCCTGCCGGTCGTGACGCCCATCGCCATCGATCCCGCGCATCCCTTTCCCTTCATCCCGAACCGGGGCTTCTTCATCTGCCTCGAGTTGAGGCGCCGTCGCGACAACGGCGTGATGAAGGCGCTTTTGCCCATCCCGCAGCAGCTCGACCGCTTCGTCCGCTTGCCGGCCGGGGAGCCGGGCGGGGCCGTGCGGTTCATTTCCCTCGAGTCGCTGCTGACATACTTCATTCCACGCCTGTTTCCCGGCTACGAGGTCCAGGGCGAGGGACTGGTCCGGGTCATTCGCGACAGCGACATCGAAATCGAGGAAGAGGCCGAGGATCTGGTTCGCGTCTTCGAGAGCGCCCTGAAGCGCAGGCGTCGCGGATCGGTGATCCGCATGGAGGTCGATGCGCGCTGCCCGCAGAACCTGCGCGACTTCATCGCCGAGGAACTGGATGTTCCCGCCGACATCATCGTCATGGCCGAGGGGCTGGTGGGCTACTCCGACACGCGGCAGCTCATTCTCGACGAGCGGCCGGATCTGAAGTTCAAGCCCTTCGTCGCACGGTTTCCCGAACGCATCCGCGACCACGGCGGCGACTGCTTCGCCGCCATTCGCCAGAAGGACATCGTGGTGCATCACCCCTACGAATCCTTCGACGTGGTGGTGCAGTTCGTGCTGCAGGCGGCCAATGATCCGGATGTGGTGGCGATCAAGCAGACGCTCTATCGCACGTCGAAGGACTCGCCCATCGTGGCAGCGCTGGCCAAGGCCGCGGAGGCCGGCAAGTCGGTCATGGCCCTGGTCGAGCTCAAGGCGCGCTTCGACGAGGAAGCCAACATCCAGTGGGCCAGGGACCTGGAACGGGCCGGCGTCCAGGTGGTCTTCGGCTTCATCGAACTCAAGACCCACGCCAAGGTCTCGATGGTGGTTCGCCGCGAAAGCGGGCAGATGCGGACCTATGTGCATTTCGGCACGGGCAACTACCATCCGATCACCGCGAAGATCTATACCGACCTCTCGTTCTTCACCTGCGATCCGGCGCTGGCCCGTGATGCCGCGCGGCTGTTCAACTTCATTTCCGGCTATGCCCAGCCGGAGGATCTCGAGAAGATCGCGCTCTCGCCGATCAACCTGAAGACGCGGCTGCTGGAACACATCGCCGAAGAGATCGAGCATGTGAAGGCCGGCCGGGTCGGGCAGATCTGGGCCAAGATGAATGCGCTGGTCGATCCCGGGATCATCGACGCGCTGTACCGCGCTTCCCAGGCGGGCGTGCAGATCGACATCATCGTGCGCGGCATCTGCTGCCTCAGGCCCGGCGTGCCCGGCCTTTCCGAAACCATCCGGGTCAAGAGTATCGTCGGCCGTTTCCTCGAGCATTCGAGGATCGTGTGCTTCGGCGCCGGTCAGGCACTGCCGCACAACAAGGCCAAGGTCTACATCGGGTCGGCGGACTGGATGCAGCGCAACCTGCACCGGCGGGTGGAAACGCTCATCCCCATCGAGAATCCCACGGTGCATGACCAGATCATGGACCAGATCATGGTCGCCAATCTGCGCGACAACCAGCAGAGCTGGGTTCTGCTGCCGGACGGGACCTCGCGCCGCATCACTCCGGGCCCCGACGAGGAGCCTTTCAACGCCCACGAGTACTTCATGATAAACCCGTCACTCTCTGGACGCGGGCGCTCGCTGGCAGGTAATGTGCCGCCCGAGATCGTCGGCCGAAACAAGAAGAATACCAGGACCCGGAAGTGAGTTGGCATAAAGGCTATCGCACCGAAGCGCCCAAGTACCGGCCGGTTGCGGTGGTCGACATCGGTTCGAATTCTGTCCGCCTCGTGGTCTACGATGGGCTCAGGCGCTCACCGACACCGGTCTTCAACGAGAAGATCCTGTGCGGGCTGGGTCGTGGCGTGGCGACCAAAGGCAGGCTGGGCGAGGAGGGGATCACCCGCGCCCTTGCGGCGCTGCGCCGCTTCCGCGCCCTGGCCAGGCAGATCGGCGCCAAGCAAGTGTTTGCCGTGGCCACCGCGGCTGCGCGCGAAGCGTCGAACGGCGAAGCCTTCATCCTGAAGGCGGAACGCGCGCTGGGCTGCAACATCGACGTTCTGACCGGCAAGGAGGAGGCCCGCTACGCGGCCCTCGGCGTGATCGCCGGCATTCCCGGCGCCGATGGCGTGGCCGGCGACCTCGGCGGCGGTTCGCTGGAACTCGTCGACATCCGGGACGGGCGCATCCAGGACGGGATCACCCTGCCCATTGGCCCGCTGCGGCTCATCGACATGTCGGGCGGGTCCATCGCGAAGGCACGCGAGATCGTCGACTCCTACTTTGCCGAGGCTGCCATACTCCAGAAACTCAAGGGGCGGACCTTCTATGCGGTCGGCGGCACATGGCGGAACCTCGCAAAGCTGCACATGGCGCAGAACCACTATCCGCTGCATGTGCTGCATTGCTATCGCCTGTCGCGGCAGCAGGCGTCGTCTGTGTCGAATCTGATCGCGCATCTGTCGCCTGCGTCGCTCAAGGATATCCGGGAGGTTTCGAAGAGCCGCGCCGACACCATGCCCTATGGCGCGCTGGTACTGGAACGCCTGCTGGAGCACAGCGCGCCGGACGCCGTCGAGGTCTCGGTCTATGGTGTGCGCGAGGGGCTGCTCTATGCCAAGCTTCCGCGCCGCAAGCGCGACAGCGACGCCCTGCTGTCATCCTGCTGGGACTTCGCACGGCGCTATGCGCGGTCGCCCGAACATGAGCTGGAACTGTGCGACTGGACCGACCAGATCTTCGGACCGGGCAAGCTCGACGAGACGCCGGAGCAGCGGCGCCTGCGCTATGCCGCCTGTCTCCTGGCCGATATCGGCTGGCGGGCGCATCCCGACTACCGCGCGGAGCGCTCGCTCGGCATGATTTCGCAGGCGGCCTTCGTGGGAATCGATCATCCGGGGCGGGTCTTCCTCGCGCTGACCATCTTCTATCGGTATGAGGGCGACAGGCTGGACGACGATCTGACGCGGCTGCTCGACGACGACGCCAATGCCCGTGCCCATCTCCTGAGCAATGTGTTCCGCCTGGCCTATATCCTGTCGGCCGCCATGCCCGGCATGCTGCCGCGCATCAGGCTGGAAATGGGCAGCAACAGGTCGCTGATCCTCCGCCTTCCCCGAAAGCTGGCCGACCTGTCCGGCGAGCGTGTGGAAAAGCGCCTGTCCGGACTCGCCAACGAGATCGGCCGCACCGGGAAGATCGTGATCGGGTAGGAGGCAGGCGGCCGCGGTTTACTCTGCCGCTTCGACCGCTGGCGCGGGCTGGCTGACGATCGTCACCTTGCCGTCCCGCAGGCCGATCATGGCCCGGCCGGCCTTGATGTCGAGGGCCAGATTGCCGAAGACCTCGCGGCGCCACCCGTGTTTCAGCGCGACATCGGCGGCGCTGTTCTCGGCCAGTGCCTCGATGTCGGACGAGCTTGCAACCAGCTTGGGTGCGATGCCTTCCTGGCTGCAGACAACCTTGAGCGCCAGCTTCAGGATCTCGGTGGCCGCCTGGGTCTGTTCCGAGACGTCGTCACGCCCGGTGTCGAGCGCGGGCAGGGCCCTGGGATCGGTCTCGAGTCCAGCCTTCACGGCCACCAGAATGGCCTCGCCGGTGCGCGAATTGGCGAAGCCCTTCGGCAACGCCCGCAGTTCGCCGAGAGCCTGCTTGGTCTGGGGAGTCTGGACGGCGATCTCCGCGATGGCGTCATCCTTCAGGATGCGTGACCGCGGCACGTTCTTTTCGCGGGCTTCATGCTCGCGCCAGGCCGAGACCGCGACCAGGACGCCAAGCTGCCGCTTCGACTTGAGACGCACCTTGACTCGCTGCCAGGCGTCCTGCGGCTCGGTCCGGTAAGTTGCAGGATTGGTGAGGATGTCCATTTCCTCCTGCAGCCAATGCTCCCGGCCGGTCCGGTCGAGCTGCATCTTCAGCTTCTCGTAGACGACACGCAGATGGGTGACGTCGGCGAGGGCATAGGCCAGCTGCTTCTCGGTCAGCGGCCGCCGTGACCAGTCGGTGAAGCGGGAGGACTTGTCGATCTGCGCCTTGGCCAGCTTGCGGACGATCGCTTCATAGCCGACCTGGTCGCCGAAGCCGCAGACCATGGCGGCGATCTGGGTATCGAAGACCGGCTGCGGCACGATCCCGGCCCTGTGGACCATGATTTCGATGTCCTGGCGGGCCGCATGGAAGACCTTCAGTACAGAGGGGGTCTTCATCAATTCGAAGAAGGGCTGCAGGTCGATGCCGGGGGCAAGTGGATCGATCAGGCCGGTCTCCGTCGCGCCGGCAAGCTGGATGAGGCAGAGATCGGGCCAATAGGTCGACTCGCGCATGAACTCGGTGTCGACCGTGACAAACTCGTCCTCGGACAGGGCTGCGCATAGCCGCGCCAGCGACTCGGTATCGGTAATCAGATTCATGGCGACAAAGGGAAGCGCGAGCCGCTTCCGTGGTCAATGGGTTTCCGGGCCAGAAGGGCGAAATTTCGATTTGATGCTGAATATCATATGGTTAATGGCATTTCCGTATGTGGCGTGCGAAGTTGAGGCGCATGGCGGCGCCAGGATGACTGGGAGGCCTGCGGGGATTGCTGGCATCTGTCCGGGACGGGGGTTGGCGAACCCGATCATTCCCTTGACTTGCACGCGCTTCCCTTGCATAAGGCGCGCACTCAAAGGGCCCGGTCGCAAGCCGGGCTCGTTGGCGTTTGGCTCAAGCAACGGTTTGTCCTCCTTACTGGGGCGGGCGATTCCAGGGGGAGTGTCCCGAGCGGCAAAGGGGGCGGACTGTAAATCCGCTGGCTTCGCCTTCGTAGGTTCGAGTCCTACCTCCCCCACCATCGCTTGGGGCCAGACGTCGAAGGGTACAAAAGGAGTAACTCATTCCGGCGGGTGTAGCTCAATGGTAGAGCAGCAGCCTTCCAAGCTGAATACGAGGGTTCGATTCCCTTCACCCGCTCCATTCTTGAACGTGAATCCACCGCCGCGCAGGCAAACAGGGTAGTACGACGATGGCCAAAGAGAAATTCAACCGGGACAAGCCGCATTGCAACATTGGCACGATTGGCCACGTTGACCACGGCAAGACGTCGCTGACGGCGGCGATCACGAAGGTGCTTGCGGAGACGGGCGGAGCGACGTTCACGGCCTATGACCAGATCGACAAGGCTCCTGAGGAGCGTGCGCGCGGGATCACGATCTCGACGGCGCATGTGGAGTACCAGACGCAGAACCGTCACTATGCGCATGTGGACTGCCCTGGGCATGCCGACTACGTGAAGAACATGATCACGGGTGCGGCGCAGATGGACGGAGGCATCCTTGTGGTGTCCGCGGCCGACGGGCCGATGCCGCAGACGCGCGAGCACATCCTTCTGGCGCGCCAGGTTGGCGTTCCGGCGCTGGTCGTGTTCATGAACAAGGTGGACATGGTGGACGATCCGGAGCTTCTGGATCTTGTCGAGATGGAGGTTCGCGAGCTTCTGTCGAGCTACCAGTTCCCGGGCGACGACATTCCGATCATCCGGGGCTCGGCGCTGTGCGCGCTGAACGGGACGAACCCTGAGATCGGGCATGACGCGATCCTGAAGCTGATGCAGGCGGTGGACAGCTACATTCCGCAGCCCGACCGTCCGAAGGACCAGCCGTTCCTGATGCCGATCGAGGACGTGTTCTCGATCTCGGGCCGCGGCACGGTTGTCACGGGCCGCATCGAGCGCGGTGTCGTGAAGGTGGGCGAGGAAGTCGAGATCGTTGGCATCCGCGACACGCAGAAGACGACGGTGACGGGTGTCGAGATGTTCCGCAAGCTGCTCGACTCGGGCGAGGCTGGCGACAACGTGGGCGCGCTGCTGCGCGGCATCGACCGCGAGGGCGTGGAGCGCGGCCAGGTTCTGTGCAAGCCGGGTTCGGTGAAGCCGCACAAGAAGTTCAAGGCGGAAGCCTATATCCTGACGAAGGAGGAGGGTGGCCGTCACACGCCGTTCTTCGCCAACTACCGTCCGCAGTTCTACTTCCGCACGACGGACGTGACGGGAGTTGTGACGCTTCCGGCGGGCACGGAAATGGTGATGCCGGGCGACAACATCTCCTTCGACGTCGAACTGATCACGCCGATCGCCATGGAGGAGAAGCTGCGCTTCGCCATCCGTGAAGGCGGCAGGACCGTCGGCGCAGGCGTCGTCGCCAAAATCACGGATTAAGTGGACAAGCGGCGGCGCGGTGCCCATATCGGGCCCGCGCCGCCGGACTAGGGGTATAGCTCAGTTGGTAGAGCGGCGGTCTCCAAAACCGCAGGTCGTGGGTTCGAGCCCTACTGCCCCTGCCAATAAGTAGGAAGACGAAGTGGCCAAGATCAATCCGCTGGAATTTGTCCGGGAAGTGCGCGAGGAAGCCTCGAAGGTGACCTGGCCGACCCGGCGCGAGACGATGATCTCGACCGTCATGGTGCTGATCATGGTGGCCTTGGCCTCGGCTTTCCTGTTCCTGGTGGATTTTGCCCTGCACAAGGGCGTGAACGCGATACTCGGGCTCTAAGGGCGGACGCAGGTCTCACATGACGAAACGCTGGTACATCGTTCACGCCTACTCGAACTTCGAGAAGAAGGTGGCCGAGTCGATCAAGGAGCAGTCGGTCCAGAAGGGACTTGGCGATCTGTTCGAACAGGTCCTGGTGCCGACCGAGGAAGTGATCGAAGTCCGCCGTGGCCGCAAGATCAAGAGCGAGCGGCGGTTCTTCCCCGGCTATGTGCTGGTCAAGATGGAACTGACCGACCAGGCCTTCCATCTCATCAAGAACACCCCGAAGGTGACGGGCTTCCTGGGTTCGGACAACAAGCCGATCCCGATCACCGACGCCGAGGCCGCGCGCATCCTGAATCAGGTGGCCGAGGGCGTCGAGCGTCCGAAGTCCTCGATCACATTCGAAATCGGCGAGCAGGTACGCGTCGCCGATGGACCTTTCGCGTCCTTCTCCGGACAGGTGGAGGAAGTGGATGAAGAGCGGTCACGGCTCAAGGTTGCCGTGTCCATCTTCGGCCGGCCCACGCCGGTCGAACTCGAGTACGGCCAGGTGGAGAAGATCCGCTGAACCGCTGAACGGTGGGAGACGCTTAAGTCGGACCACTAACCTCAAACGGCCGGAACCATCCGGCGAGGGAAACGAAAATGGCGAAGAAGATCGTCGGATATGTAAAGCTGCAAGTGCCGGCAGGGCAGGCGAATCCATCGCCCCCGATCGGCCCCGCGCTGGGACAGCGCGGCCTGAACATCATGGAATTCTGCAAGGCCTTCAATGCGGCGACGCAGAAGATGGAGCCGGGCACGCCGATTCCCGTGGTGATCACCGCCTATCAGGACAAGTCCTTCACCTTCGAGATGAAGTCGGCGCCGGCGACCTTCTATTTGAAGAAGTACGCCAACATCAAGTCGGGCTCGAAGGAGCCGGGCAAGGGTGCCTTCGTCGGCAAGGTGACCATGGCCCAGTGCCGCGAGATCGCCGAGCAGAAGCTGAAGGGCATGAACGCCCGTGACCTGGACGCCGCCGCGAAGGAAATCGCGGGTTCGGCCCGGTCCATGGGCCTGCAGGTGGTGGAGTAAGACGATGGCCAAGCGTATCGAAAAGAACAACCAGGGCATCGACCGGGCCAAGTTCTACAGCCTCGACGAGGCCGTGAAGCTGGTCAAGGAGCGGGCCAACGCCAAGTTCAACGAGACCATCGAGGTCGCCATGAACCTCGGCGTGGATCCGCGCCATTCGGACCAGATGGTCCGCGGCGTGGTCAACCTGCCGAACGGCACGGGCCGGACGGTCCGCGTCGGTGTCTTCGCCAAGGGTGCGAAGGCCGAGGAAGCCAAGAAGGCGGGCGCCGACGTGGTGGGAGCCGAAGATCTCTTCGAGATCGTCAACAAGGGCACGATCGACTTCGACCGCTGCATTGCCACCCCGGACATGATGGGTCTCGTCGGCCGTCTCGGCAAGGTGCTGGGACCGCGCGGCATGATGCCGAACCCGAAGGTGGGCACGGTCACCATGGACATCGCCGGGGCCGTCAAGGCCGCCAAGGGCGGCGCGGTCGAGTTCCGCGTCGAGAAGGCTGGCATCATCCAGGCCGGCGTCGGCAAGGCCAGCTTCTCACCCGAGCAGATCAGCCAGAATATCCGCGCCTTCGTCGACGCGGTGGTCAAGGCCAAGCCGGCCGCGGCCAAGGGCACCTATGTCAAAAAAGTGTCCATTTCTTCCAGCATGGGTCCCGGCCTGAAGCTGGATCCAGCTTCGCTGACGGCCTCCGGCTGATCGGCCAACACCTTTTCCCTTGAGGAAATCGCAAGGTTCCTCAAGGGGATAACCAGGGTTCTCAAGACCCTGGATTACCTGTCCGAGATTGCAGGTGCGGGGGAAATCCCCGCTTAATCCGCCCAGCCTGCATGAGATGGGTGTCAAAACGGAATTCGGGTTCCTACATGTGGGGACCCTTACGTCGGTTTGAACTCAAGACCTTCGGAGCCCCCCGCGGGCGCCGCAGGGGACAGGCAAGTGAGCGCCGCGAAAGCGTCTCCTGCCTCGTGCCGGTGATGTTGAGCGGTTGGTCCAACGGCGTGTCCGCCTCCGGGTGGCGCGTCATTTAGGAGAGAGCAAGTGGAAAGAGCTGAAAAGAAAGAGCTCGTCGCAACGCTCAACCAGGTGTTCAAGACCACCGGTGTGATCGTTGTGGCCCACAACAAGGGCCTCACTGCCAACCAGGTCCTCGACCTGCGTAACAAGATGGCCCAGGCGGGGGCGACCGTGAAGGTCGCCAAGAACCGTCTTGCCAAGCTTGCTCTGGACGGCACTGACGCTAGCGGGATCAAGGGCCTGTTTACCGGCCCGACCGTGTTGGCCTATGCCAACGACCCCGTGACGGCACCCAAGGTCGCCGCAGCCTTCGCCAAGACCAACGAGAACTTCGTGGTCCTCGGCGGCGCGCTCGGCAAGACCGTCCTGGATGCCAATGCAGTCAAGGCACTCGCGGAACTGCCCTCGCTCGACGAGCTCAGGGGCAAGATCATCGGCCTCATCCAGGCCCCGGCCACCAAGATTGCTGGTGTGCTCGCGGCTCCGGCAGGCCAGGTCGCCCGCGTGATCAACGCCTACGCCACGAAAGACCAGGCTGCCTGACGGCAGACTCCCGTGTTGTAAACAAACAAACCGACTGAAAGTGAGAAACTAAAATGGCTGATCTCAGCAAAATCGTTGAAGACCTCTCGAGCCTCACGGTCCTCGAGGCCGCCGAGCTTTCGAAGCTGCTCGAAGAGAAGTGGGGCGTTTCCGCCGCCGCTCCGGTTGCCGTCGCCGCCGCAGGCGGTGGTGGAGCCGCTGCCGCTCCGGTCGAGGAGAAGACCGAGTTCACGGTCGTCCTCACCGCGGCCGGCGACAAGAAGATCGAGGTCATCAAGGAAGTCCGCGCCATCACCGGCCTGGGCCTCAAGGAAGCCAAGGATCTGGTCGAGGGCGCGCCCAAGACCGTGAAGGAAGGCGTCAACAAGGCCGACGCCGAAGGCATGAAGAAGAAGCTCGAGGCGGCTGGCGCCAAGGTCGAGCTGAAGTAACGACCGAAACGGCAGCGCGTCCCGCCGGATGCGCTGCCGCACATTGTGAGTGGAGTTGAGCGGCGGCTTGCCTGATCCCTGGAAAAGAGGGACCCGGCAAGCTGTCGATACTGCTTGTTGAGACACCCGCGTACCTGAACCGCAAGGAACCCACATGGCTGATACCCAAACCGCCGCCGGCCGCAAGCGCATCCGCAAGTTCTTCGGCAAGAACATCGAAGTTGCCGAAATGCCGAACCTGATCGAGGTCCAGCGCGAGTCCTACGACCAGTTCCTGCAGATGAAGGAGCCTGCCGGAGGACGTCTGAACGACGGCCTGCAGGCCGTGTTCAAGTCGGTCTTCCCGATCACCGACTTCTCGGGCCAGGCCATGCTCGAGTTCGTGCGCTACGAGTTCGAGCAGCCGAAGTTCGACGTGGACGAATGCCAGCAGCGCGGCATGACCTATGCGGCACCGCTGAAGGTGACGCTGCGCCTCATCGTGTTCGAGATCGATCCCGACACGCAGTCCAAGTCGGTGAAGGATATCAAGGAGCAGGACGTTTACATGGGCGACATGCCGCTCATGACGGCCAACGGCACCTTCGTGGTGAACGGCACCGAGCGCGTCATCGTCTCGCAGATGCACCGGTCGCCGGGTGTCTTCTTCGACCATGACAAGGGCAAGACCCATTCCTCGGGCAAGCTGCTGTTCGCCGCGCGCATCATTCCCTATCGCGGCTCGTGGCTGGACTTCGAGTTCGATGCCAAGGACATCATCTTCGCCCGCATCGATCGCCGCCGCAAGCTGCCGATCACCACGCTGCTCTATGCGCTGGGCCTGACCAGCGAGGAGATCCTGCACACCTTCTACAAGTCGGTCACCTATACGCTGACCAAGAGCGGCTGGAAGACGCCCTTCGACGCCCAGCGCCTGCGCGGCGTCAAGCCGTCGGTCGACCTGATCGACGCCAAGACCGGCCAGGTCGTGGTCGAGGCCGGCAAGAAGATCACGCCGCGCCTGGCCCGCAAGATCGCCGAGGATGGCGTCACCGATCTCCTGGTGCGCGACGAGGACCTCTATGGCCTGTTCCTGGCCGACGAGCTGGTCAACGAGAAGACCGGCGAGATCTTTGCCGAGGCCGGTGACGAGATCACCGAGAAGCTGCTGATTGCCCTGAAGGAAGCGGGCTATGGCCAGCTCAACGTGCTCGACATCGACCACATCAACACCGGCCCCTACATCCGCAACACCCTCAAGGCCGACAAGGTCGAGAGCTACGAGCAGGCGCTGATCGAAATCTACCGGGTCATGCGTCCTGGCGAGCCGCCGACGCGCGAGACGGCCGAGGCGCTGTTCCAGGGCCTGTTCTTCGATCCCGAGCGCTATGACCTTTCGGCCGTTGGCCGCGTGAAGATGAACATGCGCCTCGAGCTGGACGTTCCAGACACCATGCGGGTGCTGCGCAGGGACGATATCCTCGCGGTGATCAAGACGCTGCATGAGCTGCGCGACGGCAAGGGCGAGGTGGACGACATCGACCATCTCGGCAACCGCCGCGTCCGCTCGGTGGGCGAGCTGATGGAAAACCAGTATCGCCTTGGACTGGTGCGCATGGAACGCGCCATCAAGGAGCGCATGTCGTCGGTCGACGTCGACACCGTGATGCCGCACGACCTGATCAACGCCAAGCCGGCCGCCGCCGCCGTGCGCGAGTTCTTCGGCTCCTCGCAGCTGTCGCAGTTCATGGACCAGACCAACCCGCTGTCGGAAATCACGCACAAGCGGCGTCTCTCCGCGCTTGGGCCCGGCGGTCTGACCCGCGAGCGCGCCGGCTTCGAGGTGCGCGACGTGCACCCGACCCACTATGGCCGGATCTGCCCGATCGAGACTCCGGAAGGCCCGAACATCGGCCTGATCAACTCGCTCGCCACCTATGCGCGGGTGAACAAGTACGGCTTCATCGAGACTCCCTATCGCAAGGTGGTGGGCGGACGCGTGACCAACGACGTGGTCTATTTGTCGGCCATCGAGGAGACGAAGCACTATATCGCGCAGGCGAACGTGGCGCTGACCAAGGATGACAAGTTCGCGGAGGACCTCGTGATCGCCCGTCATGCGGGCGACGTGCTGATCGTTCCGGCCGACAAGATCGACTATGTCGACGTGTCGCCGAAGCAGCTCGTTTCGGTGGCCGCGGCGCTCATTCCCTTCCTCGAGAACGACGACGCCAACCGCGCCCTCATGGGATCGAACATGCAGCGCCAGGCGGTTCCGCTGGTGCGCACCAACGCGCCGCTGGTCGGTACCGGCATGGAAGCCGTGGTCGCCCGCGACTCGGGCGCGGCCATCGCGGCGCGCCGCACCGGCGTGGTGGACCAGGTCGACGCCAAGCGCATCGTCATCCGCGCCACGGAGGAGACCGATCCGTCGAAGTCGGGCGTGGACATCTACACGCTTGCGAAGTTCCAGCGGTCCAACCAGAACACCTGCATCAACCAGCGCCCGCTGGTGCGCGTAGGTGATCAGGTGCGGGCCGGCGACATCATCGCCGACGGTCCGTCCACCGACCTGGGTGATCTGGCGCTGGGCCAGAACGTGCTGGTCGCCTTCATGCCCTGGAACGGCTACAACTTCGAGGACTCGATCCTGCTCTCGGAGCGCATCGTCAAGGACGACGTGTTCACCTCCATCCACATCGAGGAATTCGACGTGATGGCGCGCGACACGAAGCTCGGACCCGAGGAGATCACGCGCGACATCCCGAACGTCGGCGAGGAAGCCCTCAAGAACCTCGACGAGGCCGGCATCGTCTATATCGGTGCCGAGGTGAAGCCGGGCGACATCCTCTGCGGCAAGATCACGCCGAAGGGCGAGAGCCCGATGACGCCGGAAGAGAAGCTGCTGCGCGCCATCTTCGGCGAGAAGGCCTCCGACGTGCGTGACACGTCGCTGCGCCTGCCGCCGGGCGTCTCGGGCACGGTGGTCGAAGTCCGCGTGTTCAACCGCCACGGCGTCGACAAGGACGAGCGCGCGCTGGCGATCGAACGCGAGGAGATCGAGCGTCTGGCCAAGGACCGCGACGACGAGCTCGCGATCCTCGACCGCAACTCCTACGGCCGCCTCAATGGTTTCCTCACGGGCAAGCAGGCCGCCAGCGGTCCCAAGGGACACAAGGTGGAAGGCAAGATCACCGAGAAGATCCTGGAAGACATTCCACGGTCGCAGTGGTGGAACATCGCCTTGTCCGATGAGAAGGGGCTGGCCGAACTCGAGGCCATGAAGCAGCAGTACGAGGAATCCAGGAAGCGCCTCGAGAACCGCTTCATGGACAAGGTCGAGAAGCTGCAGCGTGGCGACGAGCTGCCGCCCGGCGTGATGAAGATGGTCAAGGTCTTCGTCGCGGTGAAGCGCAAGATCCAGCCCGGCGACAAGATGGCCGGCCGCCACGGCAACAAGGGCGTCGTGTCCAAGATCGTTCCGATCGAGGACATGCCCTTCCTCGAGGACGGCACGCATGTCGACATCGTGCTGAACCCGCTGGGCGTGCCGTCGCGCATGAACGTGGGCCAGATCCTGGAGACGCATCTGGGCTGGGCCTGCGCCGGCATGGGCAAGAAGATCGGCCAGATGCTCGAGGCCTATCGCGACAGCAATGACGTGAAGCCTTTGCGCGCCGAGCTCCGCGACATCTATGGCAAGAACGAGGAGCTCGACAGCCTCGATGATGGCCAGCTGGTGGAAGCGGCGCAGAACCTGCGGCGCGGCGTTCCCATCGCGACACCCGTCTTCGACGGTGCCCGCGAGGAGGATATCGCGGTGATGCTGAAGAGCGCGGGCCTCAACACCTCGGGCCAGGTCCGTCTCTACGACGGCCGCACCGGTGAGCCCTTCGACCGTAACGTGACCGTCGGCTACATCTACATGCTGAAGCTGCATCACCTCGTGGACGACAAGATCCACGCGCGTTCGATCGGCCCGTACTCGCTCGTCACCCAGCAGCCGCTGGGCGGCAAGGCGCAGTTCGGCGGTCAGCGCTTCGGCGAGATGGAGGTCTGGGCGCTGGAAGCCTATGGCGCCGCCTACACCCTGCAGGAAATGCTCACCATCAAGTCGGACGACGTGGCTGGCCGCACCAAGGTCTACGAGGCCATCGTGCGCGGCGACGACACCTTCGAGGCGGGCATTCCGGAAAGCTTCAACGTGCTGGTCAAGGAAATGCGCTCGCTCGGTCTCAACGTCGAGCTGCAGAATTCCGAGCAGCAGTCCTGATGATGGCGAGGCGGAGCTTCGGCTCCGCCTCCCGAAAGTTTCGAATTGAACGTGAAATGCGCTGCGGCAGGCCCGCGAAAAGGAGCAAGTGACCGATGAACCAAGAGGTCATGAACGTCTTCAACCCGGCAACCCCGGTTCCGACCTTCGATCAGATCCGCATCTCGATCGCCAGCCCCGAGAAGATCCTCTCGTGGTCCTTCGGCGAGATCAAGAAGCCGGAAACGATCAACTACCGGACCTTCAAGCCCGAGCGTGACGGCCTGTTCTGCGCCCGCATCTTCGGGCCGGTGAAGGACTACGAGTGCCTCTGCGGCAAGTACAAGCGGATGAAGTACAAGGGCATCATCTGCGAGAAGTGCGGCGTCGAGGTGACGCTCTCGAAGGTGCGGCGCGAGCGCATGGGCCATATCGAGCTGGCGGCGCCGGTGGCCCATATCTGGTTCCTCAAGTCGCTGCCGAGCCGCATCGCCGCGCTGCTCGACATGACGCTCAAGGATGTCGAGCGCGTTCTCTATTTCGAGAACTACATCGTGCTCGAGCCCGGCCTGACGCCGATGAAGCAGCATCAGATGCTGACCGAGAGCGAATACATGAAGGCCCAGGAGGACTACGGCGAGGATGCCTTCACGGCGTCCATCGGCGCCGAGGCGATCCGCGAGATCCTCATGTCGATCAACCTTGACCAGCTGCGCGAGCAGCTGCGCGAGGAGCTGCGCACGGCGACGGGCGAGCTGAAGCCCAAGAAGATCGCCAAGCGCCTGAAGCTGGTCGAGAGCTTCATCGAGTCCGGCAACCGTCCGGAATGGATGATCCTGACGCAGGTTCCGGTGATCCCGCCGGAACTCCGTCCGCTGGTGCCGCTCGACGGCGGCCGCTTCGCGACCTCGGACCTCAATGATCTCTACCGCCGCGTCATCAACCGCAACAACCGCCTGAAGCGCCTGATCGAACTGCGCGCGCCCGACATCATCGTGCGCAATGAAAAGCGCATGCTGCAGGAGTCGGTTGACGCCCTGTTCGACAACGGCCGCCGCGGCCGCGTCATCACCGGCGCCAACAAGCGTCCGCTGAAGTCGCTGTCCGACATGCTCAAGGGCAAGCAGGGCCGCTTCCGGCAGAACCTGCTCGGCAAGCGCGTGGACTATTCCGGTCGCTCGGTCATCGTGGTGGGTCCGGAACTCAAGCTGCACCAGTGCGGCCTGCCGAAGAAGATGGCCCTCGAGCTGTTCAAGCCGTTCATCTATTCGCGCCTCGACGCCAAGGGGCTGTCGGCCACGGTCAAGCAGGCCAAGAAGCTGGTGGAGAAGGAAAAGCCGGAGGTCTGGGACATCCTCGACGAGGTGATCCGCGAGCATCCGGTTCTGCTCAACCGCGCGCCCACGCTGCACCGCCTCGGCATCCAGGCCTTCGAGCCGGTGCTGATCGAGGGCAAGGCCATCCAGCTGCACCCGCTGGTCTGCACCGCCTTCAACGCCGACTTCGACGGCGACCAGATGGCTGTGCACGTTCCGCTGTCGCTGGAAGCGCAGCTCGAGGCGCGGGTCCTGATGATGTCGACCAACAACATCCTGCATCCGGCAAACGGTCAGCCGATCATCGTGCCGTCGCAGGACATCGTGCTGGGCCTCTATTATCTGTCCATCATGCGCCAGAACGAGCCCGGCGAGGGCAAGCTCTTCGGCAACATGGCGGAACTCGACCATGCGCTGGCCGCCGGCGTCATCACGCTGCACACGAAGATCAAGGGCCGCATCATGGAGGTGGGGCCGTCGGGCAAGATGATCACGCGGATCGTCGAGACGACACCCGGCCGCATGAAGATCGGAGAGCTGCTGCCGAAATCCACCGGCATCGGCTACGACCTGTGCAACAAGCTGATGACCAAGCGCGACATCTCGCGCATGATCGATGCCGTCTACCGCCACTGCGGGCAGAAGGAATCGGTGATCTTCTGCGACAAGATCATGGGTCTCGGCTTCTACAACGCCTACAAGGCGGGCATCTCTTTCGGCAAGGACGACATGGTCATTCCCGACACGAAGGAGCGGATCGTCAACACCACGCGCGAACAGGTCAAGGAGTTCGAGCAGCAGTACATCGACGGCCTGATCACGCAGGGCGAGAAGTACAACAAGGTCGTGGACGCCTGGGCCAAGACCACCGACAAGGTGGCCGAGGAAATGATGCTGCGCATCTCGTCGGTGCAGATGGACAAGGAGACCGGCCGCGAGAAGCCGATCAACTCCATCTACATGATGAGCCACTCGGGTGCGCGCGGCTCGCCGGCGCAGATGAAGCAGCTGGCCGGCATGCGCGGCCTGATGGCCAAGCCCTCGGGCGAGATCATCGAGACGCCGATCATCTCGAACTTCAAGGAAGGCCTGTCGGTGCTCGAGTACTTCAACTCGACCCACGGCGCCCGCAAGGGGCTGGCCGACACGGCCCTCAAGACGGCGAACTCGGGCTACCTGACCCGCCGTCTCGTCGACGTGGCCCAGGACGCCATCATCAACGAGGTGGACTGCGGCACCAAGGCCTCGATCACCGCGCGTCCGATCATCGACGCCGGCGAGATCATCGCCTCGCTCGGCATGCGCGTCCTTGGCCGGACGGCGGCCAATGACGTGACCGATCCGGCGACCGGCGCGGTCATCGTGCCGGCGGGCGACGAGATCCTCGAGTCGCACGTCGAGCGGATCGAGAAGGCCGGCATCCAGGAGATCCGCATCCGCTCGGTCCTCACCTGCGAGACCAAGTTCGGCGTCTGCGCCAAGTGCTATGGACGCGATCTGGCCCGCGGCACGCCCGTCAACATGGGCGAGGCCATCGGCGTGATCGCGGCGCAGTCGATCGGCGAGCCGGGCACCCAGCTCACCATGCGCACCTTCCACATCGGCGGAACGGCGCAGGTGCTGGACCAGTCCTTCGTCGAGTCCAACTTCGAGGGCAAGATCGTGATCCGCAACCGGGCCGTGGCCAAGGACTCGACCGGTCGTCTCATGGTCATGGGCCGCAACACGGCCATCGTGGTCACCGACGACAAGGGCAACGAGCGCGCGGTGCACAAGGTGGGCTATGGCACGCGGCTCTTCGTCGATGACGGGGATACCGTGAAGCGTGGCACCAAGCTGGCGGAGTGGGATCCCTATACCCGTCCGCTGATGACCGAGGTCGACGGCATCGTGGCCTTCGAGGACGTGGTCGAGGGCGTGTCGGTGAACGAGGTGGCCGACGAGGCCACCGGCATCACCAACCGCGTGATCATCGACTGGCGGTCCAACCAGCGCGGTTCGCAGCTGAAGCCGGCGATCGTGATCAAGGACAAGGACGGCAAGGTCCTGAAGCTGAACCGCGGTGGCGAAGCCCGCTATCTGCTGTCGGTTGACGCGGTCCTGTCGCTCGATCCGGGTTCGTCGGTGAAGGCCGGCGACATCCTGGCGCGCATCCCGCTGGAAAGCGCCAAGACCCGCGACATCACCGGCGGTCTGCCGCGCGTGGCCGAACTCTTCGAGGCCCGCCGTCCCAAGGATCACGCCATCATCGCGGAGATCTCGGGCCGGGTGGAATTCGGGCGCGACTACAAGAACAAGCGCCGCATCCGGATCGTTCCTCTGGACGAGAACGGCGAGGCGGTGGAGTACCTCATCCCGAAGGGCAAGCACCTTCCTGTCCAGGAAGGCGACTTCATCGAGAAGGGCGAGTACATCATGGACGGCAACCCGGCGCCGCATGACATCCTGGCGATCAAGGGCGTCGAGGAGCTGGCCTCCTACCTCGTCAACGAGATCCAGGAAGTCTACCGTCTGCAGGGCGTGAACATCAACGACAAGCACATCGAGGTGATCGTCCGCCAGATGCTGCAGAAGGTCGAGATCACCGACTCGGGCGACTCGACGCTGCTGGCTGGCGAACAGGTCGATCAGGTCGAACTGGACCACGAGAATGCCAAGCTGGAGGCCGAAGGCCTGCGGCCGGCGGCCGGGGTTCCGGTTCTGCTCGGCATCACCAAGGCCTCGCTCCAGACCCGCTCCTTCATCTCGGCGGCCTCGTTCCAGGAGACTACCCGCGTCCTCACGGAAGCGGCGGTCCAGGGCAAGATCGACACGCTGGAAGGCCTGAAGGAGAACGTCATCGTGGGCCGACTCATCCCGGCCGGCACCGGAGGCATGCTGGCGCGCCTGCGGCACGTGGCCGACAAGCGCGATGCGCTGATCCTCGAGGAGCAGAAGAAGGCGGCCGAGCTTCCCGCGGCCGAATAGGTCATCTCAGAACGGCAAACGCGGGGCCTGGTGCCAAGGGGTGCCAGGCCCCGTTGCGTTTGGCCGGCGTGTCAGGGAATGCGGGACCGGACGGTTTGGGCGAAGAGGTCCTGCAGCGATGCGGCCGCTGGTTCGATGCTGCCCCGGGCCTCGCGGCCGTCGCGGACCGCGAACATGGTCTGGAGCAGGTCGCTGGGCTTGTCGAGCGTGAAGGTGACCCGGGCGCCATGGTCGCCGTGGAGCATGATGACGGCGTCACGGCCGGCCTCGCTGGCGAGTGTCGTGTCGAGCAGGCGTTGCAGGTGACGGCTCATGCAGCCAACCTGGTCCCAGTAGTCGGCGTAGATCTGCGTCGTGGTGCCGGCGACTGGACGTTCGGGGCGCCGGCCGCGCGACCACAGCGCCGGGGCGCGTGGCTTGCAGGTCTGGTCCAGGATGTACGGCGCATGGGGCAGGAGGACATGCACGATCACGGCCTCGCCATGCTTGATGTTGCGCAGCTTCGTTTCGACATCATCGAGGACAGAGAGCATGGCCGCGGGTGTTGAATAATAGTCCGATGGCTGCAATGGCCAGCCCAGCCTGATCGCCAGCTGCTTGGCGAGGATATAGACGCCGACGGTGCCGTTGACCGAGGCATTGCTCAGATGGTTGTCCAACTCGACCAGCGCGAAGGTCACGCGCGCCAGTATGTCGTCGGTGATGGCAGAATAGGCATGGCCATTGCCATTGCGCGAGTATGTGTAGCAGGTCTCGCCGGGCGTTCCCGAACAGAGCCGGATATAGTTGCTCTCATAGACCGTGACCGCATAGCCCTTGTCGCGGAGATCGCGCAGATAGGCGTTGTCCTTCACGCTCATGGTGAAAGGGTTGGGTCCGTCCTGCCAGTTCTCCTTGGATTTCATGAGGCCGAAGAGGCTGGTTACCGAAATGCGCGTGAGTTCGGCGTTGGACCGCACATCGGTGTGGACCTCGAAGCCGCGCGACACCAGATCGCCGATCAGGTGAGCAGCCGGATGATCGCCCTGGGGAAAGCCGTCCGCGACGGCCGTGGGCGACATTAGCTCGTCAAAGATAACGTGGACGACGGGTGGCGCGGATGGATTGGCGACGACGGGAGTCTCCGCGGCGATGCTGTCGTCCTTCAGCAACGGAAGTGGGGGCGTCAGCACGTTGCTTGCGATCCAGAACAGGCTGAAGGCCGCCAGCATGGCGCGAACATTCGCGCCAAAGCGGCCGCGCAGAAGGATGTAGGCGATCAGGCCGGCGACCGCGGCCATTGGAATGGTCCACAGCGTGTTGGCAAAATAGGCGTCGATGATCCAGTAGACGAGGAAGGCGGCAAGGGCCGAATAGAGCCGCGCCCAATTGCGCGTGAGCCACCCAAGGCCGAAGCCTGCTCCTGCCGCGGCGGCGCAGATCACAAGCACCTCCGGATCCATGGCGTGGTAGCCCAGCTGGATCAGGTAGGGCAGCACGGCGGAGACGGCGAGCGCGGCAATCAGTGCCGCTGAACCTGCAGCTTTGTTCATTGTGATGACGACCGGAGCGGGTTTCTTCCTTGGGTGTCTGTCTGCGACGTCGGTGACTAGGCGAGCCTCTCGTAGGACACGATCAGCCGGTTGTTTTCCTCGAACCTGTGTTCACGGGTGATGCGCGCCCTGCGGCCGAGATAGTCACGGAAATGGGCTTCGTCGTAGTCGATGAAGACGTCGTCCCGCAGCAGCAGCATCTCCGACACCATGGGATCGGTCTTTGGTACGAATTCGATGATGCCCCTGGGCGCAGTGTCGACGAACCAGTCGACGATCTCTTCGAGCGGCAGGTTGCGGCCGATCGCCAGATGGTGGATCACCGCCAGCGCCATGATTCCATCTGGCCTGCTGCGGCCGTCGAGTCCCTTGCGCTCCCTCTGCCGCCAGCCCATGCCCGGACTGGGATCGGCGATGTCCATGAGCAGGGGCAGGAGGCCGGGCCAATCCGTCTTGCTGCGCGCATGGGCCTTTTCAAGGGAGTCGATGTCGGCATCAAAAATGACCGCGGCGCCGGCGCCAGCCTTCAGGGCCGCGATCGAGTAGTCGCCCGTGTTGCCGCCCACGTCCCAGATGGTTCCGCCCTTGACGCGATCCGCAGCCCAGTCGGCAATGAAGGATTCCTTCACCTGCTTCATGTGGCTGGAATAGCTGTTCTCGGTGGCATACTGGTTCCAGAAGGTTGCATGGGGGCGGCCAGACTTGAGGCCGGCGATCCACACGCGCAGTTCGGTGAGCAGGGCCCGGTAACGCGACTTGGGCAGGCTTGGCGCCTTCGCGGTCTTTGCCTGATCGGAGGAGGAGGCCCTGGCGATCATGCGGGCCTGGAGGCCGACGTGCATGAAACCATTGAGGCTGGTGTAGAGCTTGCCCTTGGGCAGGATGGTCAGCGCGTCGGCAAAGCTGATGCCTTCCACTCGCCCGCGCAGCAGTTGCTGGAACGGCAATCCGCGCCAGGCCTCGACGAGGAGCGGCAGCAGGAACTGCCTGCAGAACTGGTTGTAAGCTGCCCAGGGCTCGTTCTCGCGGTAGGCGCGGAGGGAGAGCGGGTCGATGTGGATGAACCGGCCCTCATGCACCTGCATATTGTAGGACGAGGCGTCGGTGAGGACGAAGCCGCGGTCGAGCGCTGCGATCTGGAGGTCGAGATGGGCCAGCGCCGCATCCTGCAGCTGGCCAAAGGTCCATTCATAGGGGTAGCTGATGAAACTGATGCGGGGATGCCGCAGCAACCGGACCGGTGTTTCGCCACGCGGACTTGCGAAGGACTGGAGGCGTTGCGGGCTGGAGGGTTCCACCGCCGTGGAGATGAGCAATCCCCCGTCGGAGAGGTCCTTGAGGATGCCGCTCTCGATCACGGCATCGAATTGCGCCGCTGCCGAGGGATTGATGGTGCGGAAGACATGGTCACCATCGGTGTAAACATAGCCTGAAGGATCGCGGAACGATCCTTCGTCCCGCGCCGGCGCCCCACCTCGCCGTGTCGTCATTCGATGCCAGGCTTCGTCGCCTGCGTCTTGCCGGTGAAGAGCGACACAACCTTGAGGCGAACCGAACGGAAACCCGCAAGGATCGCGGCCGCCGCGCCAACGGCGCCCTGCAGCAGGAAGCTGCCGGTGACGGGATCGATGTAGGCAAAGGCGGAGGGCGAACTTGCGAAGAGCAGGGCCGCGCTGAGACCGGCAATCCGGAGCACTGGCATTGGAAGAACTCCTACAAACCTTGTTGGCGGAGGAACATCCTCCAAGGGGCGCAACCTAAACTATGTGCGTAAAGGATGATTTAAGCGGCGCTTGCAAACTGGGTGCTTTGTGGCGCGGATCGGCCGGACGATTCTCACCCAACCCGGGCAGGTCGCGCATGGCCGTGACGGCGGCCTTGCTTTGGCCCCAATCTGGCGGCGAGACGGCTGTTTCTGCCGCATTTTTCGATGAAAACGGTGCGCGTTTAGGGGTTGACTGTTGATCCTGCCGCGAGTAGAAGCCCGCATGCTTTCCAGCGGCAGGCAGTCGAGGTCTCGCGCCTCGAAACGCTGACAGGGAAGCAAAACTGCATATCTAAGGTCAAGACCCCAAGGCCCTGCCGGTCTTCGGGTCCTCTGGTTTTGGAGCACTGCGAGATCCCGAACCCGGATCGCGTCAGTGTTCATTTGTTATGCGCGTCAGGGTTCGAACAGGTTTCGCGAAGGTAGAGACAAGGCCACAATGCCGACGATCAACCAGCTCATCCGCAAGCCCCGCCAGGCTCCGACCTATCGGAACAAGGTGCCGGCGATGCAGGCATGCCCCCAGAAGCGCGGCGTTTGCACGCGCGTCTACACCACCACGCCGAAGAAGCCGAACTCGGCGCTTCGCAAGGTCGCCAAGGTGCGTCTCACCAACGGCTTCGAGGTGGTGAGCTACATTCCGGGCGAGGGCCACAATCTCCAGGAACACTCGGTGGTCATGATCCGCGGCGGCCGCGTGAAGGACCTTCCGGGCGTGCGTTATCACATCATCCGCGGCGTTCTCGATACCCAGGGTATCGCGAAGCGCCGCCAGCGTCGTTCGAAATACGGCGCCAAGCGTCCGAAGTAAGAGCGGAGAGGAACGTCAATGTCCCGTCGTCACCGCGCCGACAAGCGTGAAATCAATCCGGATCCGAAGTTCGGCGATCTGGTCGTTTCCAAGTTCATGAACAACCTGATGTACGACGGCAAGAAGTCTGCCGCCGAAGGCATCGTCTACGGTGCCCTGGACAAGATCCAGGCCAAGGCCAAGCAGGACCCGATCCAGGTGTTCCACGAGGCGCTCAACAATGTCGCGCCGGCCATCGAAGTCCGCTCCCGCCGCGTCGGCGGCGCCACCTATCAGGTTCCGGTCGAAGTCCGCAGCGAGCGCCGCCAGGCGCTGGCCATCCGCTGGATCATCACCGCCGCCCGCAATCGCAACGAGACCACGATGGTGGACCGCCTGTCGGGCGAGCTTCTGGATGCCGCCAACAATCGCGGCACCGCGGTCAAGAAGCGCGAAGACACCCACAAGATGGCGGAGGCGAACCGCGCCTTCTCCCACTACCGCTGGTAAGAGATACAGGAAGACTGAACCATGGCTCGCGCACACGCCATCGAGGACTACCGCAACTTCGGCATCATGGCCCACATCGATGCCGGCAAGACGACCACGACGGAGCGGATCCTCTATTACACGGGCAAGAGCCACAAGATCGGCGAAGTGCACGACGGCGCTGCCACCATGGACTTCATGGAGCAGGAGCAGGAGCGCGGCATCACCATCACGTCGGCCGCCACCACCGCGTTCTGGAACGGCAAGCGGATGAACATCATCGACACGCCGGGCCACGTCGACTTCACGATTGAGGTCGAGCGCTCGCTGCGCGTCCTCGACGGAGCCGTCTGCGTGCTCGACTCGAACCAGGGCGTCGAGCCCCAGACCGAGACCGTGTGGCGCCAGGGCGACAAGTACAACGTGCCGCGCATCGTCTTCTGCAACAAGATGGACAAGACCGGCGCGTCCTTCGAGCAGTGCATCAAGGACATCAAGGAGCGTCTCGGCGCCAAGCCGGTTCCGATCCAGCTGCCGGTCGGCGCCGAAGCCGACTTCAAGGGCATCATCGACCTGGTGCGCATGAAGGCCGTGATCTGGGAAGACGAGGCGCTGGGCGCCAAGTTCCATGACGAGGACATTCCGGCCGATCTGGTCGACGCTGCCAACCAGGCTCGCGCCGAGATGATCGAGGCCTGCGTCGAGCTCGACGACCAGGCCATGGACGACTATCTGAACGGCAAGGAAATTGCCAACGAGACGATCAAGAAGCTGCTGCGCAAGGCGGTGCTGACCAGCGCCTTCTTCCCGGTGCTCTGCGGCTCGGCCTTCAAGAACAAGGGCGTGCAGCCGCTGCTCGACGCCGTCGTCGACTACCTGCCGTCGCCGCTGGATCGCCCCTCGATCAGGGGCATCGACGTCAAGACCGGCGAGGAGACCACGCGTCCGGCGTCCGACAGCGAGCCGCTGTCGCTGCTGGCCTTCAAGCTCATGGACGACCAGTATGGCGTTCTCACCTTCTGCCGCATCTATTCGGGCACGCTCGCCAAGGGCGTGGGCCTGCTGAACTCGACCCGCGAGAAGACCGAGCGCGTTGGCCGCATGGTTCTCATGCACGCCAACAACCGCGAGGAAATCTCGGAAGCCTATGCCGGCGACATCGTCGCCCTGGTGGGCCTCAAGGACACCCGCACCGGCGACACGCTGTGCGATCCCAGCAAGCCGGTGATCCTCGAGAAGATGGAATTCCCCGAGCCGGTCATCGAGATGAAGGTCGAGCCCAAGACCAAGGGCGACCAGGAAAAGATGGCCGTGGCGCTGCACAAGCTGGCGGCCGAGGATCCGTCCTTCCGTGTCTCCACCGACTCGGAGTCGGGCGAGACCATCATCAAGGGCATGGGCGAGCTTCATCTCGACATCAAGGTCGACATCCTGAAGCGGACCCACAAGGTTGAAGTGGCCGTTGGCGCCCCGCAGGTCGCCTATCGCGAAGCCATCACCCGCAAGGTGACCAAGGACTACACCCACAAGAAGCAGACCGGTGGTACCGGCCAGTTCGCGCGCGTGATCCTCGAGGTCGAGCCGAACGAGAAGGGCGCGGGCAATGCCTTCGAGTCCAAGATCGTCGGCGGCTCGGTGCCGAAGGAATACATTCCCGGCGTCGAGAAGGGCCTGAACTCGGTCCTGTCGAATGGTCCGCTGATCGGCTTCCCGGTCGTCGACATGAAGGTGACTTTGATCGACGGTGCCTACCACGAGGTCGACTCCTCGGCGATCGCCTTCGAAATCGCCACTCGCATGGCCATGCGCGAAGCCTTCGAGCAGGCCGGCGCGGTGCTGCTCGAACCGATCATGAAGGTCGAGGTGACGACGCCAGAGGAATTCCTCGGCGGCGTGATCGGCGACCTCAACTCGCGGCGCGGCCAGATCGTCGGCACGTCGATGCGCGGCAACGCCAACATCATCAGCGCGCAGGTGCCGCTGGCCAACATGTTCGGCTACATCAACAACCTGCGCTCGATGAGCCAGGGCCGTGCGTCCTACACCATGCAGTTCGACCACTATGCCCAGGTTCCGGGCGCCGTGGCCGAAGAAGTCAAGAAGAAATACGCCTAAGCGAATTCGAGTAACGGAGATATCCGATGGCCAAAGAGAAATTCAACCGGGACAAGCCGCATTGCAACATTGGCACGATTGGCCACGTTGACCACGGCAAGACGTCGCTGACGGCGGCGATCACGAAGGTGCTTGCGGAGACGGGCGGAGCGACGTTCACGGCCTATGACCAGATCGACAAGGCTCCTGAGGAGCGTGCGCGCGGGATCACGATCTCGACGGCGCATGTGGAGTACCAGACGCAGAACCGTCACTATGCGCATGTGGACTGCCCTGGGCATGCCGACTACGTGAAGAACATGATCACGGGTGCGGCGCAGATGGACGGAGGCATCCTTGTGGTGTCCGCGGCCGACGGGCCGATGCCGCAGACGCGCGAGCACATCCTTCTGGCGCGCCAGGTTGGCGTTCCGGCGCTGGTCGTGTTCATGAACAAGGTGGACATGGTGGACGATCCGGAGCTTCTGGATCTTGTCGAGATGGAGGTTCGCGAGCTTCTGTCGAGCTACCAGTTCCCGGGCGACGACATTCCGATCATCCGGGGCTCGGCGCTGTGCGCGCTGAACGGGACGAACCCTGAGATCGGGCATGACGCGATCCTGAAGCTGATGCAGGCGGTGGACAGCTACATTCCGCAGCCCGACCGTCCGAAGGACCAGCCGTTCCTGATGCCGATCGAGGACGTGTTCTCGATCTCGGGCCGCGGCACGGTTGTCACGGGCCGCATCGAGCGCGGTGTCGTGAAGGTGGGCGAGGAAGTCGAGATCGTGGGCATCCGCGACACGCAGAAGACGACGGTGACGGGTGTCGAGATGTTCCGCAAGCTGCTCGACTCGGGCGAGGCTGGCGACAACGTGGGCGCGCTGCTGCGCGGCATCGACCGCGAGGGCGTGGAGCGCGGCCAGGTTCTGTGCAAGCCGGGTTCGGTGAAGCCGCACAAGAAGTTCAAGGCGGAAGCCTATATCCTGACGAAGGAGGAGGGTGGCCGTCACACGCCGTTCTTCGCCAACTACCGTCCGCAGTTCTACTTCCGCACGACGGACGTGACGGGAGTTGTGACGCTTCCGGCGGGCACGGAAATGGTGATGCCGGGCGACAACATCTCCTTCGACGTCGAACTGATCACGCCGATCGCCATGGAGGAGAAGCTGCGCTTCGCCATCCGTGAAGGCGGCAGGACCGTCGGCGCAGGCGTCGTCGCCAAAATCACGGATTAAGAACAGGTCAGAAGATGCAACGTCAAAACATCCGCATCCGTCTCAAAGCGTTCGACCATCGAATTCTCGATACGTCGACCAAGGAGATCGTGAACACGGCCAAGCGCACCGGTGCGCAGATCCGTGGTCCGGTGCCGCTGCCCACCCGCATCGAGCGTTTCACCGTGAACCGCTCGCCGCACGTGGACAAGAAGAGCCGCGAGCAGTTCGAGATGCGGACGCACAGGCGCCTTCTGGATATCGTCGATCCGACCCCGCAGACTGTCGATGCTTTGATGAAGCTCGATCTGGCTGCAGGCGTCGATGTTGAAATCAAGCTCTGACGGGCTTTCGAGGAGTAGAGCGATGCGTGCTGGTCTCATCGCACAGAAGCTGGGCATGACGAGGATCTACACGGAAGACGGCGTCCAGGTGCCGGTGACCGTGCTCAAGGTCGACAATTGTCAGGTCGTTGCCCACAAGACGCAGGAGAAGCATGGCTATACCGCCGTGCAGCTCGGCGCCGGTGTGCCGAAAATCAAGCGCCTGACAAAGGCGGACCGCGGCCATTTCGCCGCCCAGAAGGTGGAGCCGAAGCGCAAGCTTCAGGAGTTCCGCGTGACCCCCGAGAACACCATTCCGGTGGGCGCGGAGATCACGGTGAACCACTTCGTTCCCGGACAGTTCGTCGACGTGACGGGCACGTCCCTGGGCAAGGGCTTCGCCGGCGGCATGAAGCGCTGGAACTTCGGCGGCCTGCGCGCCACGCACGGCGTGTCGATCAGCCACCGGTCCATCGGCTCCACGGGCAACCGCCAGGATCCGGGCAAGGTGTTCAAGAACAAGAAGATGCCGGGCCATCTCGGCGCCGAGACGGTGACCACGCAGAACATCGTGGTGGTCAAGACCGATGTCGACCGTGGCCTCATCCTGGTGCGCGGCTCGGTGCCGGGCGTCAAGGGCGGCTGGGTGTCGGTGCGTGACGCGGTCAAGCGCAAGCTTCCCGACGGCGCGCCGAAACCGGGTGCCTTCAAGGCGCCGGTCGAAGTGGCCGCTGCGGCGAACGAGTAAGGGTTGACGCAGATGAAAACCGATATCCACACCATCGAGGCCCAGACGGCCGGCAGCATCGAGCTCGCCGAGCACATCTTCGGTCTCGAGCCCCGCGCCGACATTCTGCACCGTGTCGTCCAGTGGCAGCTGAACAAGCGCCAGCAGGGCACGCATCAGGCCAAGTCGCGCGGCGAGATCAACCGCACGACCGCCAAGCTCGGCCGCCAGAAGGGCGGGGGCACGGCCCGTCACGGCTCGCGCAAGGCCGGCATCTTCGTCGGCGGCGGCAAGGCCTTCGGCCCGCGCTTCCGCAGTCACGAGACGGCGCTGAACAAGAAGGTCCGCGCGCTCGGCCTGCGCCATGCGCTGTCGAGCAAGGCCAAGGACTCCTCGCTGATCATCCTCGACAAGGCCGAGGTTGCCGGCGGCAAGACCAAGGCCCTGGTGCAGGCCTTCGAGAAGCTCGGCCTGGCCAATGCGCTGATCATCGACGGCGCAGCGGTGAACGAGGGCTTCGCCCGCGCCGCCCGCAGCATTCCGAACATCGACGTGCTGCCGGTGCAGGGCATCAATGTCTACGACATCCTGCGGCGCAAGAAGCTGGTGCTGACCAAGGCCGCCATCGAAGCCCTGGAGGCGCGGTTCAAATGAGCAAGGAACACTTCTACGACGTGATCAAGAGCCCGGCGATCACCGAAAAGGGAACGCTGGTCTCCGAGAGCAACCAGGTCGTCTTCAACGTGGCGCGCGACGCCACGAAGCCGATGATCAAGAAGGCCGTGGAAGGCCTGTTCGGCGTCAAGGTGAAGGCCGTGAACACGCTGGTCCGCAAGGGCAAGCAGCGTCGCTTCCGCGGCCAGCCGGCCATGCTGAGCGACGTCAAGAAGGCCTATGTGACCCTCGAAGAGGGTCAGCGGCTCGACGTCACGACGGGCCTCTGAGTGGTGAGATAGGACAATGGCACTCAAGACATTCAATCCGACCAGCGCCGGCCGCCGCCACCTGATTCAGGTGGACCGCAGCCATCTCTGGAAAGGCAAGCCGGTGAAGGCCCTGGTCGAAGGCCAGAACAGCAACGGCGGACGCGGCAACTCCGGCCGCATCACGTCGCGGCGCAAGGGGGGCGGCCACAAGCAGGCCTACCGCCTGGTGGATTTCCGCCGCGCCAAGCATGACGTGGCCGCGACCGTCGAGCGCCTGGAATACGATCCGAACCGCACCGCCTTCATCGCGCTGATCAAGTATGCCGATGGCGAACTCGCCTATATCCTGGCGCCGCAGCGCCTGGCCGCCGGCGACACCGTCGTCTCGGGCCAGTCGGTCGACGTCAAGCCGGGCAATGCCATGCCGCTGGGTGCGATCCCGGTCGGAACCATCGTGCACAACGTAGAGACCAAGCCGGGCAAGGGCGGTTCGCTGGCCCGCGCCGCCGGCACCTATGCCATGGTCGCCGGCCGCGACCAGGGCTATGTGCTGCTCAAGCTGAAGTCGGGCGAGACCCGCATGGTCAATGCCACCTGCATGGCCAGCATCGGCGCCGTGTCGAACCAGGACCATCTGAACGAGGTGATCGGCAAGGCCGGCCGCCAGCGCTGGAAGGGCTTCCGCCCGGTCTCGCGCGGCATCGCCCGCAACCCTGTCGACCATCCGAACGGCGGACGCACCAACGGCGGCAAGCACTGGGCCACGCCCTGGGGCCAGCCGACCAAGGGCAAGAAGACCCGCAAGAACAAGTCAACCCAGAAGTTCATCGTGCGCAGCCGCCACGATCGCAAGAAGTCGCAGTAGGAGGTAGCACGTGGCACGTTCACTGTGGAAAGGCCCGTTCGTCGACGGGTATCTCCTGAAGAAGGCGGAGGCCGCCCGTGGCGGTGGCCGCAACCAGGCCATCAAGACCTGGAGCCGCCGTTCGACGATCCTGCCGCAGTTCGTGGGCCTGACCTTCCAGGTTCACAACGGCAACAAGTTCATTCCCGTCCTCGTCTCGGAGGAAATGGTGGGCCACAAGCTCGGCGAGTTCGCGCCGACCCGGACCTTCCATAGCCACTCGGCGGGCGACAAGAAAGCGACGAAGAGCTAAGCCATGAGCAAGAAAGCCCGCCCACGTTCGCTGGCCGACAACGAGGCCAAGGCCGTCACCCGCAGCCTGCGCGTCAGCCCGCGCAAGCTCAACGACGTCGCGTCGGAGATCCGCGGCATGAAGGTGGACAAGGCGCTCGCCTATCTCACCTTCTCGCGCCGCCGCATCGCCAAGGACGTGAAGAAGACGCTCGAGTCGGCCATCGCCAACGCCGAGAACAACCACGACCTGGACATCAACAGCCTTGTCGTCGCCCAGGCCTGGGTTGGCAAGAACCTGGTGATGAAGCGCTTCATGCCGGGCGCCCGCGGCCGCGTCGGGCGGATCGAAAAGTTCTTCAGCGAACTGACGATCATCGTCCGTGAAGTGCGCGAAGAGAAGGAGGCCGCATAATGGGCCAGAAAGTCAATCCGATCGGCCTGCGCCTCGGCGTCAACCGCACCTGGGATTCCCGCTGGTTCGCCGGTTCGCGCGAATACGGCAAGCTGCTGCACGAGGACATGAAGATCCGCGAGTACCTGAAGAAGGAACTCAAGCAGGCCGGCATTTCCAAGATCCTGATCGAGCGTCCGCACCGCAAGTGCCGCGTCACCATCTACTCGGCGCGCCCGGGCGTGGTGATCGGCAAGAAGGGTGCCGACATCGAGAAGCTGCGCCGCAAGGTGGCCGAGATGACCAACTCCGAGGTCCATCTCAACATTGTCGAGGTGCGCAAGCCCGAGACCGACGCGACGCTGGTGGCCGAGAACATCGCCCAGCAGCTCGAGCGCCGGGTGGCCTTTCGCCGCGCGATGAAGCGTGCGGTGCAGTCGGCCCAGCGCATGGGCGCCGAAGGCATCAAGATCACCTGCGCCGGCCGCCTGGGCGGCGCCGAGATCGCGCGCACCGAGTGGTACCGCGAGGGCCGGGTGCCGCTCCACACGCTGCGCGCCGACGTCGACTACGGCGTTGCCACCGCGCATACCGCCTACGGCACCAACGGCGTCAAGGTCTGGATCTTCAAGGGCGAGATCCTTGAGCACGATCCGATGGCGCAGGACAAGCGCATGGCCGAGCCGCAGGACGGCGGTTCGCGTCCGCGCCGCGACCGCGACGCGGCATGAGTTTTGAGGGTTAGCGAAAATGCTGCAACCGAAGAAGACAAAGTACCGCAAGGCCTTCAAGGGCCGCATCCACGGCAAGTCGACGAGCTGCAACACGCTCGATTTCGGTGCCTTCGGCCTGAAGGCGACCGAGCCTGACCGCCTGACGGCCCGCCAGATCGAGGCGGCCCGCCGCGCCCTGGCGCGTGGCATGAAGCGCGCCGGCCGCATCTGGATCCGCGTGTTCCCGGACGTGCCGGTGTCGAAGAAGCCCGCCGAAGTGCGCATGGGCTCCGGCAAGGGTTCGACCGAGTACTGGGCGGCCCGGGTCAAGCCCGGCCGCGTGATCTTCGAGATCGACGGCGTCACTCGCGCAGTTGCCGAGGAGTCGCTGGGCCTCGCCGCCGCAAAGCTTCCGATCAAGACGCGCTTCGTGGCGCGGCTTGGCGAGTAAGGAGTAGCTCGCATGAAATTCGCCGACGTCAAGGTCATGACCAAGGACCAGATCAAGGACGAGGTCCTCAAGCTGAAGAAGGAGCAGTTCAACCTGCGCTTCCAGAAGGCGACGGGCCAGATCGAGAACACCGCGCGCATCCGCCAGATCCGCCGCGACATCGCCCGTCTCAAGACGGCCGCTGCGCAGCAGGCGGCCGCGAAGTAGGAGAGACGAACATGCCGAAACGCATCCTGCAGGGCGTCGTGGTGAGCGACAAGAACGACAAGACCATCGTGGTCAAGGTCGAGCGCCGCCTGCGCCACCCGGTCCTGAAGAAGACCGTGCGCCTGTCGAAGAAGTACCATGCGCACGACGAGAAGAACGAGGCCAAGACGGGCGACGTGGTCCGTATCCAGGAGTCGCGTCCGCTGTCGAAGCAGAAGCGCTGGGAACTGGTCGAGAAGGTTGTGGCCGGGCAGGCCTGAAGAAGGACAAGCGGACGGTAACGCGTCCCAAGGTGAACGGGTGATCATATGATCCAGCAAGAAACCAATCTCGATGTTGCGGACAACTCCGGTGCGCGCCGGGTGCAGTGCATCAAGGTGCTGGGCGGTTCGAAGCGCCGCTACGCTTCGGTTGGCGACATCATCGTCGTGTCGGTCAAGGAAGCCATTCCGCGCGGCCGCGTGAAGAAGGGCAGCGTGATGAAGGCCATCGTGGTTCGGACCGCGAAGGACATCCGCCGCCCCGACGGCTCGGTCATCCGCTTCGACCGCAACGCGGCCGTGCTGATCAACGCGCAGGGCGAGCCGGTGGGGACCCGCATCTTCGGGCCCGTGCCGCGCGAGCTGCGTGCCAAGAACCAAATGAAGATCATTTCGCTGGCGCCGGAGGTGCTGTGATGGCGTTGAAGTTCAAGATCCGCAAGGGCGACCGGGTGGTCGTCATCACCGGAAAGGACAAGGGCAAGCAGGGTGAGGTCATCCGCATGATCCCGTCCGAGAGCCGGGCGGTGGTGCGTGGCGTGAACATGGCCAAGCGCCATACCCGCCAGACGGCATCGCAGGAAGGCGGCATCATCTCGAAGGAGTTGCCGATCCACATTTCGAACCTGGCTCTGCGCGATCCCAAGGACGGCAAGCCGACCCGCGTGGGCTACAAGACCCTTGCCGATGGCAAGAAGGTGCGCGTGGCCAAGCGTTCTGGAGAAACGATCGATGGCTGAGGACAAGACCAAGAAGGCCCCCGCCAAGGCGGCTGCGCCGAAGAAGGCCGAGGGCAAGAAGCCCGAGGCGAAGAAGGCCGCTGCCGCCGAGGCCAAGGCCGCCGCTCCGCTGGAGGCGCTGCCGAAGGACTACGTGCCGCGCCTGCGCAAGCACTATGACGAGGTCGTGCGTCCGAAGCTGATCCAGCAGTTCGGCTACAAGAACGTCATGGAAGTGCCGCGCGTGACCAAGATCGTGCTCAACATGGGCATCGGCGAGGCGACGCAGGACTCCAAGCTGGTCCAGGTCGCCGCCGGCGAACTGGAGAAGATCGCCGGCCAGAAGGTGGTGATCACCAAGGCCCGCAACGCCATCGCGCAGTTCAAGATCCGCGAGAACCTGGCGATCGGCGCCAAGGTGACGCTGCGCAAGACGCGCATGTACGAGTTCCTCGACCGCCTGATCACGATCGCCCTGCCGCGCGTGCGCGACTTCCGTGGCCTCACGGACCGCAGCTTCGACGGCAACGGCAACTACGCCTTCGGCATCAAGGAACACATCATTTTCCCGGAGATCGACTACGACCGCATCGATCGCGTCTGGGGCATGGATGTGATCATCTGCACCACCGCCAAGACGGATGAGGAGGCGCGCGCCCTGATCGACGCGTTCAACTTCCCCTTCCGCAAGCCCGTCCGCAAGGCGGCTTGAGACCAACGCAGCGTTTGAGGTAGCCAACATGGCCAAGACCAGCTCGGTAGAAAAGAACAACCGCCGCCGCAAGATGGCGAAGCAGCATGCCGGCAAGCGCGCCCGTCTCAAGGCGATCGCCAAGAACAAGAGCGCTTCGATGGAAGAGCGTTTCGAGGCCCAGCTCAAGCTGGCGCAGATGCCGCGCAATTCTTCGCCCACCCGCATCCGCAACCGCTGCGAGGTGACGGGCCGTCCACGTGCCTACTACAGGAAAATCAAGATGTCGCGTCTGGCGCTTCGCGATCTGGCCAACCAGGGGCTCATCCCCGGCATGGTCAAGTCGAGCTGGTAACAGATACGGACTTCAGGAGAACTAGGAAATGAGTGTGATTGATCCGATCGGCGATATGCTCGCCCGCATCAGGAACGCACAGGAGCGCGGCAAGTCGAAGGTTTCGACCCCGGCGTCACGCCTGCGCGAGCGCGTGCTCGAAGTGCTGCAGAACGAAGGCTTCATCCGCGGTTTCGCCACGGTGCAGCAGGGCCAGGGCAAGGCCGAGATCGAGATCGAGCTGAAGTATTTCGACGGCTCGCCGGTGATCCGCGAGATCCACCGCGTCTCCAAGCCGGGCCGCCGGGTCTATGCCTCGGTTGCAACCATGCCGACGGTCTACAACGGACTCGGCATCTCCATTCTCTCGACGCCGAAGGGCGTCATGTCGGATGCGGACGCCCGCGCCCAGAACGTGGGCGGCGAAGTGCTCTGCACGGTATTCTAAGGAACGGACCCATGTCTCGTATCGGTAAGAAGGCGGTTCCGGTTCCCTCGAATGTGACGGTCAATGTCGCTGGCCAGAACATCTCGGTGAAGGGACCCAAGGGCGAGCTCAAGATGGTGCTCGTCGATCATGTGCTGGCCAAGCTCGAGAACGGCGGCGTCCAGGTCGATCCCAAGGATCAGACCAAGCTGTCGCGGTCGTGCTGGGGCATGTCGCGCACCATGGTCGCCAACATGATCAAGGGCGTCTCCGACGGCTACAGCAAGACCCTCGAGATCACCGGCGTCGGCTATCGCGCGGCGGTGCAGGGCAAGGTGCTTCAGCTCAACCTCGGCTACAGCCACGATGTGAACTATCCGATCCCGGAAGGCATCGACATCAAGGCGACGAAGCCGACCGAGATCGTGATCACCGGCATCGACAAGCAGCGCGTCGGCCAGGTTGCCGCGGAGATCCGCGAATTCCGCGGCCCCGAGCCCTACAAGGGCAAGGGCATCAAGTATGCCGGCGAGTACATCTTCCGCAAGGAAGGCAAGAAGAAGTAACAGGTGGCGCCAATGGCAAAGAAAACCTCTCCGCATCAGAAGCGCATGGCCCGGGTCCGCAAGGCCCTCGCGGCGCGCGGCAATCTGCGTCCGCGGCTCTCCGTGTTCCGGTCGAGCAAGAACATCTACGTGCAGATCATCGACGACGCCAAGGGCGTGACGCTGGCCGCGGCCTCGAGCCTCGAGAAGGGCTTCAAGGACGGCAAGAAGAGCGGCGCCGACAAGGCGGCGGCCGAAGCGATCGGCAAGCTGATCGCCGAGCGCGCCATTTCCGCCGGCGTCAAGGACGTGGTCTTCGACCGCGGCGGATACCTCTATCACGGGCGCGTCAAGGCGCTCGCCGACGCCGCCCGTGCGGGCGGACTGAACTTCTAATTCTGCGAAGGACGAAGGCGCAAAGACATGGCTAAGGAACGTGGCGACCGGGATCGCAAGGACAACCGCGAAGAGCGCGACAGCGAGTTCGTGGACAAGCTGGTCCACATCAATCGCGTCGCCAAGGTGGTGAAGGGTGGCAAGCGCTTCGGTTTCGCCGCGCTCGTCGTGGTCGGCGACCAGAAGGGCCGGGTGGGCTTCGGCCACGGCAAGGCCCGCGAAGTGCCGGAAGCGGTGCGCAAGGCCACCGAAAGCGCCAAGCGCGGGCTGATCCGCGTGCCGCTGCGCGAGGGCCGTACACTGCATCACGACATCGATGGCCGCTGGGGTGCGGGCAAGGTGGTGCTGCGGGCAGCGCCGGCCGGTACCGGCATCATCGCCGGCGGCCCGATGCGCGCCGTCTTCGAGTCGGTGGGCATGCAGGACGTGGTCGCCAAGTCGAAGGGATCGTCCAATCCCTACAACATGGTGCGCGCCACCTTCGACGCCCTGAAGAAGCAGGTGAGCCCGCGTTCGGTTGCGGCACGCCGCGGCAAGAAGGTTTCGGACGTGATGCGCCGCCGCGGCGGCGAAGCGGCCGTGGCCGAGTAAGAAGGATACAGACCATGGCCAAAGCAAAGACCGGCAAGACCGTCAAGGTGCAGCAGGTTGCCAGCCCGCAGCGGCGCCCGCCCGAGCAGCGCGCCACGCTGGTGGGCCTGGGGCTCAACAAGATGAACCGCACCGCCACGCTGCAGGACACGCCGGCGGTGCGCGGCATGATCGCCAAGGTCGCGCATCTCGTGCGCGTGATTGAATAAGGATCGTCGACCATGAAGCTCAATCAGATTGCCGACAATCCCGGCGCCAAGCGGCCGCGCAAGCGCGTGGGCCGCGGCATCGGTTCGGGCCTGGGCAAGACCGCGGGTCGCGGCGGCAAGGGCCAGACGGCCCGCAAGGGCGGCGCCAAGGCCGGGTTCGAGGGCGGCCAGATGCCGATCTACCGCCGGCTGCCCAAGCGCGGCTTCAACAAGCCGAACGCCGTTTCCTACAACGAGGTCAACCTGTCCCGCGTCCAGGCGGCGGTCGATGCCAAGAAGCTCGATCCCAAGGCGCCGGTGACGGTGGAGGCCCTGATCGCGGCGGGTGTCGTGAACGGCAAGCTGGGCGGCGTCCGGCTGCTGGGCAAGGGCGAGATCAAGTCGAAGCTCGCCTTCGAGGTCTATCATGCGTCCAAGAGTGCGATCGCCGCGGTCGAGAAGGCCGGCGGCAGCGTCAAGATCCTGAAGCCAGCGGAAGCGCCGGCCGAGGCAAAGTAAGCTTGTTTGCGTTGACGACCGGTCCCACATCAGGGGGCCGGGGCCGAACGCGAGGACGAGAGAATGGCATCTGCCGCTGAACAACTTGCCGCAAACCTGAACTTCGGCGCGCTGGCAAAGTCGGAAGACCTCAAGAAGCGGATCTGGTTCACCCTCGGTGCGCTGATCGTCTATCGTCTCGGCAGCTACATCCCGATTCCGGGCATCGATGCCGCGGAACTGGCCCGCTTCGCGGCCCATCAGTCGACCGGCATCCTCGGCTGGGTGAACAACCTGGCCGGCGGCGCGCTGGGCCGGATGGCGATCTTCGCGCTCAACATCATGCCCTATATCTCGGCGTCGATCATCATCCAGTTGATGACGTCGGTGAGTCCTCAGCTCGAGGCCCTGAAGAAGGAAGGCGAGCAGGGACGCAAGAAGATCAACCAGTACACGCGCTACGGCACCGTGGTCTTGGCCGTGCTGCAGTCCTATGGCATCGCCATCGGACTCGAGGGCCAGGCCAACCTGGTTGTCGATCCCGGCATGTTCTTCCGCATCTCAACCGTGATCACGCTCACGGGCGGAACGGTGTTCCTGATGTGGCTGGGCGAACAGATCACCGCCCGTGGCATCGGCAACGGCATTTCGCTGATCATCTTCTCGGGGATCGCGGCTGGCCTGCCCAGCGGCGTGGCGGCATTGCTCGAACTTGGTCGTACCGGACAGCTCTCGGTGTTCCTGATCATGGGCATCATCGTGATGGCGCTCGCCGTGATTGCCTTCATCGTGCTGATGGAGCGGGCCCAGCGGCGCCTGCTGATCCAGTATCCGAAGCGCCAGGTCGGCAACAAGATGTTCCAGGGCGACAGCTCGCACATGCCCCTGAAGCTCAACACGGCGGGCGTCATCCCGCCGATCTTCGCCTCGTCGCTGCTGCTGCTTCCGATCACCGTCGCCAATTTCTCGGCGGGGCAGGGGCCAGACTGGCTGAACCGCATCACAGCGATGCTGGGCCATGGCCAGCCGCTGTTCCTGCTGCTTTACGCCCTGCTGATCATCTTCTTCACCTTCTTCTACACGTCGATCATGTTCAACCCGAAGGAGACGGCCGACAACCTGAAGAAGTATGGCGGCTTCATTCCGGGCATTCGTCCGGGCGAGAAGACGGCGGAGTACATCGACTATGTTCTCACCCGCATCACCGCCATCGGCGCTCTTTACCTGATGCTGGTCTGTCTCTTTCCGGAGTTCCTCATCGGCTATACGGGCATGCCCTTCTACTTCGGCGGCACGTCGCTGCTGATCGTGGTCAGCGTCACCATGGACACGGTTGCGCAGGTCCAGGGGCATCTGCTGGCCCAGCAGTATGAAGGCCTCATCAAGAAGTCCAAGCTCAGGGGCGGGAAGCGGTGAACATCATCCTTCTCGGACCGCCCGGCGCAGGCAAGGGAACGCAAGCCAAGATCCTCGAGGAGCGCTTCGGCCTGAAGCAGCTGTCGACCGGGGATATGCTGCGCGCCGCCGTTGCCGCGGGAACCGAGACGGGACGCAAGGCCAAGGCCATCATGGATCGCGGCGACCTGGTGTCGGACGACATCGTGGTGGGCATCATCGCCGACCGGCTGGAGGCGCCGGACGTGAAGTCCGGTTTCATCCTCGATGGCTTTCCTCGCAACACGGCCCAGGCAGAGGCTCTCGATGCCATGCTGGCGGGCAAGGGTCTGAAGCTTGACGCCGTGGTGGAAATGAAGGTGGACGACGAGGCGCTGGTTGAGCGCATCACCGGCCGCTACACCTGCGCCAAGTGCGGCAAGGGCTATCACGACCGCTTCGAGCGGCCGAAGACTGCCGGCGTTTGTGACGTCTGTGGCTCGACCGAATTCGCCCGCCGGGCGGACGACAACGAAAAGACGGTCCGTGACCGTCTGGGTATCTACAACAAGCAGACTGCTCCGCTGATTGCCCACTACGGCAAGCGCGGGCGGCTGAAGACGATTGACGGGATGGCGGAGATCGGTGACGTGACCCGCCAGCTCGAAGAGGTACTGAACGCCATCTGACGACCGGTTTTGGCGGGTTTCTGAGGTTGACGCGGAAGTGATTCCAGCCTAAAGACACCCGCAATCTCGGTCGACGAAAGGCTGGCTTCAGGAGGTTATTCTCCCGAAGTGCGGCCTTGTGCCTTTGAGGCATTGGTTAAGGACCGGAACAAGAACTTTGATCCAGGCGCGTAAGCTCTTGGAATAACATGGAGAAAAGACGTGGCCCGTATTGCAGGCGTCAATATTCCGACCAACAAGCCCGTGGCGATCGCGCTGCGCTACATCTTTGGCATCGGCCCGGTCAACGCCGTCGAGATCTGCGAAAAGGTCAAGATTCCGGTGCAGAAGCGGGTCAACGAGCTGAGCGACGCCGAGGTGCTGGCCATCCGCGAGGTGATCGACCGCGACTACATGGTCGAGGGCGACCTGCGCCGCGACATTTCGATCAACATCAAGCGCCTGCAGGATCTCGGCTGCTATCGCGGCATCCGTCACCGCAAGGGTCTGCCGGTCCGCGGTCAGCGTACCCATACCAACGCCCGCACCCGCAAGGGCCCCGCCAAGGCCATCGCCGGCAAGAAGAAGTAAGGAACACGCACCATGGCCAAAGAAGCTGCCCGTCCGCGCCGCAAGGAGCGCAAGAACATCTCCGCCGGCGTCGTTCATGTGAACGCCTCCTTCAACAACACGATGATCACCATCACCGACGTCCAGGGCAATGCCATCGTCTGGGCCTCGTCCGGCAAGCTGGGCTTCAAGGGCTCGCGCAAGTCCACGCCTTACGCGGCGCAGGTCGCCGCCGAACAGGTGGGGCGCGCCGCCATGGAGCATGGCATGCGCACGGTCGAAGTCGAGGTCTCGGGGCCGGGCTCCGGCCGCGAGTCGGCGCTGCGTGCACTGCAGGCTTGCGGTCTGCAGGTCACCTCGATCCGCGACGTCACGCCCATCCCGCACAATGGTTGCCGTCCTCCGAAGCGCCGCCGCGTCTGACATTGCCGCGGCCGCAGGCGCAGCGGCCGGTTTCGTCATTTTGATTTCATGACCGGGTCACGCGGCGCGCGGGGTCCGGATTTGAACGGGAAAGAACATCGATGCAGGTCAACCAGAAGAACTGGCAGGAACTTATCCGTCCGATGAAGCTCGAGGTGCAGCCGGGCCGCGACCGTCGCCGGTTGGCGACGATCGTCGCCGAACCGCTGGAGCGGGGTTTCGGAACGACGCTCGGCAACGCCCTGCGTCGCATCCTGCTGTCGTCGCTGCAGGGCGCCGCGGTCACCTCGGTGCACATCGACGGCGTGCTGCACGAGTTCTCGTCGATTGCCGGTGTGCGCGAAGACGTCACCGACATCATCCTCAACATCAAGGAAATCGCCATTGGCATGCAGGCCGATGCGCCGAAGCGCCTGATGCTGCGCAAGGAAGGTCCGGGCGTGGTGCGCGCCGGCGACATACAGCAGACCGGCGATATCCAGATCCTCAATCCCGAGCAGGTCATCTGCACGCTGGACGAAGGCGCGGAAGTGCGCATGGAGTTCACGGTGGCGACCGGCAAGGGCTATGTTCCGTCCGAGCGCAATCGTCCGGAAGACGCGCCGATCGGCCTGATCCCGGTGGATTCCATCTATAGCCCGGTCAAGCGCGTGTCCTACAAGATCGAGAACACCCGCGAAGGCCAGATCCTGGACTACGACAAGCTGATCATGTCGGTCGAAACCGATGGGTCGATGACGCCGGAAGACGCCGTGGCCTATGCCGCGCGCATCCTGCAGGACCAGCTGTCGGTGTTCATCAACTTCTCGGAACCTTCCAAGGCCGTGGTCGAGGAGAGCCGCCCCGAGCTCGAGTTCAACGCCGCGCTTCTCAAGAAGGTGGACGAGCTCGAACTCTCGGTCCGCTCGGCCAACTGCCTGAAGAACGACAACATCGTCTATATCGGCGACCTGATCCAGAAGACCGAGGCGGAGATGCTCCGTACACCGAACTTCGGCCGCAAGTCGCTGAACGAGATCAAGGAAGTTCTGGCGCAGATGGGCCTGCATCTCGGCATGGAAGTGCCGAACTGGCCGCCCGAGAACATCGAAGAACTCGCCAAGAAATACGAAACGAACTACTGAGTCAGAGAGGGCGCCTGACAGGCGTCCGCAAGGAAGGAGAACGGTCATGCGTCATGGTTTCAGGGGCCGCCGGTTCAACCGCACGGCCGAACATCGGTCCGCGATGTTCGCGAACATGTCCGCCGCATTGATCAAGCATGAGCAGATCGTGACCACGCTGCCCAAGGCCAAGGATCTGCGCCCGGTGGTCGAGAAGCTGGTGACGCTGGCCAAGAAGGGCGGCCTGCATGCGCGCCGTCAGGCCATTTCCCAGGTTCGCGACGAGACCCAGGTGAGAAAGCTGTTCGAGGTGCTGGCGGCGCGCTACAAGGAGCGCAATGGTGGCTATCTGCGGATCATGAAAGCCGGCTTCCGCTACGGCGATTCCGCCCCCATGGCGGTGATCGAGTTCGTCGATCGCGACGTCAATGCCCGGGGTCAGGATTCCGGCCCGTCGCTGATGCAGGATGAGACGGCCGAAGCCGCCGCCTGATTTTTCAGCCGGTTTCAGAATTCAGGGGGTGGCAGCCATGCCGCCCCTTTCGTTTTTCCGGTCATGACCGAGCGTCAGCATTGCCGGCCAGGTGAGACGAGTTCATTTCTCAAGCGGTTCCCGACCTGCTACAAAATGGTTAATGACCGCATCCGCAGCCATGATTCCGCGTTTCGACATGTTCAACGAGGCCGCCCAGCCGTTCGCCTCGATCGACGAGTCATCGGACTACCTGCGCCAGTCACGCGACCGGTTCAGCGTCCTGAACCTGTCCTACTGGTTTCTCGGGACGTCGCCAAAGCTGCCGGACCGGCTCACCTGGCTGTCGACCTATGACCAGGAGTACATGCGGATCTACATGCGCGAGTACTCGCCGTTGAAGGATCCAGCCTTCGATGTCTGCTTCCGCAGGCTTCTTCCGCTCGACTGGGGCGAGATGCGCGAGACCGACGAGCAGGCTCAGGTCATTCATCAGGTGGCGGAGCAATTCGGCATCGGGCGGCACGGAATCTCGTTTCCGATCCGCGATCCCGGTTTCGGCGACGCCATGTTCAGCGTCAACTTCGAATGCGACGACCGGCAGTGGCAGTCGCTGCGCAACGATCTGGTCAACGGCTTCCATCTCTTCGCGCATTTCTACCACCTGCGCATGAAGGATCTGATCTCGCACCGCCCCGTGTCGGCGGAGTTCGATCTCAGCCCGCGCGAGCGAGAGGTGCTGGCCTGGGCTGCCGATGGCAAGACCGCCTGGGAGACCGCCCAGCTTCTTGGCGTCAGCGAGCGGGCGATCCGTCTTTACACGGAGAATGCGATGAACAAGCTGCGCGCCAAGACCAAGACCCAGGCCGTCGCCATCGCCGTCAAGAACGAGATCATCCACTGATCAGGCGTTGAGCACGGCATCCACCGCCACGATGCGGTGCCCGCCGTAGCCGTTGAACATGGTCGACGTGGCAAGGCCATAGGCGCCGAGCGTTCCGAACTCGATATAGTCCTCGTCACGCAGGTCTGCCGGAAGGTCCAGCCGGTGCGGAAGAACGTCGAGGGGATCGCAGGTCGGACCGAAGACCTTCCAGGCCTTGGTGGGCCCCTCGAGCACTGCTCCGCCGCGAATGGCGCGGAAGGGCGGCTGCAGCTCGGGCACCTGCATGAACTCCATGAGGCCGCCATAGACGCCGTCATTGATGAAGATGTCATCACCATCGCTGCAGACCAGCTTGACCCGCGTCAGAAGCGACATGCAGGTGGCGACGAGGCCGCGGCCCGGCTCGCATTCGAGTTCCGGTTCGAGGCCCGCGCCAAAGCTGCGGGTCACCGCCTGACCGATGGTGTGAAAGAAGATTTCGAGCGGGCCACCCTTGCTGTTGGGGTAGTCGGCAGGGAAGCCGCCGCCGACATTGAGGCGGGAAAGGCGGATGCCGGCGGTGCCGGCGATGCGGGTCGCCGCCTCGATGTGACGGACATAGGTCTGCGGTTCGCGCGACTGCGAGCCCGGGTGGAAGGTCAGAAGCGGACGATAGCCCAGGCTGGCCGCGCCCTGCAGGAGAGCCACGGCGACATGCTCTGGCGCGCCGAACTTGGTCGAAAAGTCATGCGCCGAGGAGGCCCGTTCGCGCGGCAGCACGAAGCGGACGGCGATCTCCACTTCGGGGTCGGCGCCGGCGATCTCGGCGATCTTGGCCAGTTCCTCGCGGCAGTCCACGGCGAAGCGGCGGCACCCATACTGCCGATAGGCTTCGGAGATCTCACGGCGCGACTTGACGGGATTGTGGTAGTGGAAGACAGCACGGGGCGCCGCAGCGCGGACCGCGGCCATTTCCTGCACCGAGGCCACATCCCAATGCGTCATTCCCGCGCCGGCGAGGGTGGCGATGACCTCTGCCGAAGGATTGGATTTGACCGCGAAGCTGACCGTGCCCGGGAAGCCCTTGCTGAAGGTCCGGGCCTTGGACAGGAGCTGTGAGCGACTGAAGAGGAACACCGGGGCCTCCGGCTGAAGGGCTTGCGAGACCTTCCGGGCGTCGGCATATTTCTCAATCTTTTCAAGCTTCCGGACAGTTGCCGCCATCGAATCCTCCCAGTACTGAGCAGGCGAGAGTTAACCCCGCCGGCAGTTGGATTACAGACGGCGATATGCTGAAATATGACGGTCGAGTCGTCCGAACGACAAAAGAGGTTTCATTTCGACGTATGGTGCAGATCACACCAAAGGACGAGCAGCTGATCGCGTTGTTGCGCGTGGATGCGCGCGAGCCGGTGGCCTCGCTTGCCCGCAAGCTGGGTCTATCCCGCACCACGGTTCAGGACCGGCTGCGCCGGCTGGAGGGTGCGGGCATCATTGCCGGCTACTCGCTGAAGCTCGCCCGGGAGATTGATGCCGGCGGCATGCGCGCCTTTGTCACCCTGTCGGTCGAGCCGCGGCGGCAGATCGAGGTTGCCCGGAGCCTGTCGAAGTTTCATCAGATCGAGACGCTGCACACCGTCAGCGGGAAATACGATCTGGTGGCCCAGGTGAAGACCGGAACGTCCGAGGACATGGACAGGCTGATCGACGACGTCGGCCTCATTCCCGGGATCACCCGGATCGAAACCGCGGTCATCTTGTCGACAAAGCTTGATCGCAGATAGGGCGACACGTCGCCGAAAGAGGAAATAAATGCGCCTGATCGTCATGGCAATCGCTGCCATCCTTGCCGTCACCGCTCCGCTTACCGCCGTGGCCGAAACAGCCGTGCCGCAAAGCAAGGCGGAAATCCAGCTGTCCTTCGCGCCGATCGTGAAGCGCACCGCCCCGGCCGTGGTCAACGTCTACGCCCAGCGCATCGTGGCCAGCCAGCAGCAGTTCGGGATCGGGGCCGATCCCTTCTTCCGCCGCTTCTTCGGCGAGGATGGCGGTTTCGGCCGGCCGAAGGAGCGGGTGCAGAATTCGCTTGGTTCCGGCGTCATCGTCGATCCGAAGGGCATCATCGTGACCAACAATCACGTCATCCGCGGTGGCACCGACATCAAGGTGGTCCTTGCCGACAAACGCGAGTTCGAGGCCAAGGTCGTGCTGGCGGATGAACGCACCGATCTCGCCATCCTGCGGATCGACGTGGGCGACGAGGAGCTGCCGGCCCTCACCCTCGGCGATTCCGACAGCCTCGAAGTGGGCGATCTGGTTCTTGCCATCGGCAATCCGTTCGGGGTCGGTCAGACCGTCACAAGTGGAATCGTGTCGGCGCTTGCGCGCACACAGGTGGGCATCAGCGACTACGGGTTCTTCATCCAGACCGACGCAGCGATCAATCCCGGCAACTCCGGTGGCGCACTGGTGAACATGGCCGGCGAACTGGTCGGCATCAACACGGCCATCTTCTCGAAATCGGGCGGCTCCATCGGCATCGGCTTCGCCATTCCCGCCGCCATGGTCAAGACGGTCGTCGAATCCGCCGAGTCGGGATCGGCCATCAAGCGGCCTTGGCTTGGCGTCGAACTTCAGGATGTGACGGCCGAGATTGCCGACTCGCTCGGCATGGCGCGGCCGGAGGGCGCGCTGGTGGTGAGCCTGCATCCTGACAGTCCGCTGGCCAAGGCGGGCCTGAAGCGCGGCGACATCATCGTGGCGATCGAGGGCAAGCCGGTCGAGAACGCGCAGGAGCTGGGCTACCGCGTGGCCACAACCGAGATCGGTGCCAGTACCATCCTGGAGTACCAGCGCGGCGGCGAGCGGACGGAAACCAAGATCACCATGGTCGCGGCTCCGGAGACGGTGGACCGCGACGAAACCCTGATCGAGGGCAAGAACCCCCTTGCAGGAATCTTGGCGGCCAATATCTCTCCTGCGGTGGCGGACGAAGCCGGCCTGCCCAGTACCGCGGAGGGCGTCGTGGCGCTCAAGATCGGCGAGGGTCCGGCGCGACGCTTCTTCAGACCCGGCGATGTCATCCTCGAGGTGAACGGCGTCGCGATCGACAGTGTCGCCACCCTGAACTCGGTTCTCCAGAACGACGAAGGGTTCTGGCGCATCGCGGTGAACCGCGGCGGACGCGTATTGAAGCTCGCCGTCGGCGGCTGATGTCGAACCTCTTCCAGGCCGCGGGCATGGGACGCGACGCGCCGCGGCCGCTTGCGGACCGGCTGCGGCCGCAGAAGCTTGGAGAGGTTGTCGGCCAGGATCACATCGTCGGCGAGCAGGGCGTCCTCACGCGGATGCTGGCCTCGGGGCGCATCCCGTCGATCATCCTGTGGGGTCCGCCGGGCACGGGCAAGACGACCATCGCGCGGCTCCTGGCGGGCGAGACCGGACTGGCCTTCGAACAGATCAGCGCCATCTTCACCGGCGTCGCCGACCTGAAGAAGGTCTTCGAGCAGGCACGCATCCGGCGCGAGCAGGGGCGCGCCACGTTGCTCTTCGTCGACGAGATCCATCGCTTCAACAAGTCCCAGCAGGATTCCTTTCTCCCGGTGGTCGAGGATGGCACCATCATCCTGGTCGGCGCCACCACCGAGAATCCGTCCTTCGAGCTTAATGGTGCGCTGCTGTCGCGCAGCCAGGTACTGGTGCTGAACCGGCTGGACGTAGCGGCCATGGCCGCGCTGATCGGCCGGGCCGAGATGTTCGAGCGCCGGCCCTTGCCGGTCGACGAGGCGGCCCGGGCCGCCCTCATCGCCATGGCCGATGGCGACGGCCGCTACTTTCTCAATCTCGTCGAAGAGATCTTCGCGGCGGTGCCGGCCGGAGCCGTCCCGCTGACGCCCGAGACGCTGGCGCAGACCGTGCAGAAGCGCATGCCGCTCTACGACAAGGCGGCGGACGGCCACTACAATCTCATCTCGGCCCTGCACAAGTCGGTCCGGGGCTCGGATCCCGACGCTGCGCTTTACTACCTGGCCCGGATGCTGGTGGCCGGCGAAGATCCCCTGTTCATTGCCCGCCGCCTGGTGCGCATGGCCTACGAGGACGTGGGCCTGGCCGATCCCGAGGCCGCCCACCAGGCCCTTGCGGCCAAGGAAACCTATGACTTCCTCGGTTCTCCCGAAGGCGAACTGGCCCTTGCCCAGGCGACCGTGTACATCGCCACGGCGCCCAAATCCAACGCTCTCAACACGGCCTACACGGCGGCATCGCGGCGGGCCAGGGAAACGGGCTCCCTGGCGCCGCCGAAGATCATTCTCAACGCGCCCACCAAGCTGATGAAGCAGCAGGAGTATGGCGCCGGTTACAAATACGATCACGACCAGCCGGACGCCTTCTCGGGCCAGAACTACTTTCCCGATGGCATGGGCCGCGAGCATTACTATGCCCCGGTGGAGCGCGGCTTCGAGCGCGAGGTGAGAAAGCGGCTGGAATACTGGGCGAAGCTTCGCAAGGAGCGCGGCTGACGGCAATGGCCGCGCCCGTGGCGCGGCCATCGTGAGTGGAGGGAACTCAGGCGCGCTTCGCGTCGAGGCTCCAGGGCCCGCCGCCGGCGGCGGCGAGGTAGAGGAACACGAAGCAGAACATGATCGCGAGTTCGCCGCCGTTGAGGATCGGATGGAAGCCCTGCGGCGCATGGGCCAAGAAATAGGCCACCGCCATCATGCCCGACAGGATGAATGCCGTGATCCGGGTGAACAATCCGAGGACGATCAGGATGCCGCCGACAAGTTCCAGCAGTCCGGCGAAGCCCATGAAGGAGAAGACCGAGACGCCGTCCTTGAAGTAGTCGGTGAGCGGGAACCGGAGGAGTTTGGTGCTTCCGTGGGCCAGGAAGAGGAGTCCGGTCATGATTCGGAGCGCCGAGAGAATCGGGCCGGACCAGGACGTGGGAATGATGCCTGCGTTCATTGTGTTCTTGCCTTTCATGTTGGTCTCGGCACGGCCGAGCGGTGCCTGTTTACCTCAGAATCTAAATGGTAACAAGACGAGATACGATTTATCGGAAGACCTTGGCCCGTCAGGATCTGGCCGGCTCTATCGATTGCAACGCCTGCACATAGTGGTCCGGCAAGCCATTCTCGATGGCACCCGTCAGGATGATCTGCAGATAGTCCAGGCTGGGTGGTATGTGGTCTGACTCCGGCCGAGCGACATAGGTCACGCAGGTGAGCGGCTCCAGGTCCTTGCGCGCAACCTGCACACTTGCCCGGTTGTAGGCGTTGTCCGCGGCCGGCCGGTCGGCGCGGCAACCCTCGAACACGTCGAGCCGTGCAAGATCGGCCTCCGTCGTCGCATAGATCACGCCCCAGACGGTGGCGCCGGGCTGCGGCCGGATGCTGGCCGCGCCGCTTCGGCGCCGCGTCGAATAGCGCGGAAAGCACAAGGCATGGCCCGCAAGCCATCCGATGCCGATGGCCGCGCTCTCCGGGCAGCGCATGCGCATCTGGGCAAGGGACATGTTCGAGCCATAGGCAAAGTAGCGGAGGCTCACGCGCGGGCCTATTCGGCGGCCTCACGCTTGCCGCGGCGCAGGACGTCCTTCAGGAAATGACCGGTGTAGCTGCGCTTGTCGCGCGCCACGTCCTCGGGCGCTCCGGCCACCACGATCTCGCCGCCGCCGTCGCCCCCTTCGGGGCCAAGATCGATGATCCAGTCGGCGGTCTTGATCACCTCCAGATTGTGTTCGATCACGACCACCGTGTTGCCCTGGTCCACCAGTTCATGCAGCACCTCGAGCAGCTTGCGCACGTCATGGAAATGCAGGCCGGTCGTGGGTTCGTCGAGGAGGTAGAGCGTGCGGCCGGTCGCGCGGCGTGACAGTTCCTTCGCCAGCTTCACGCGCTGCGCCTCGCCGCCCGACAGCGTGGTGGCCTGCTGCCCGACATGGATGTAGCCGAGGCCCACGCGTTCCAGCGTCTCCATCTTGTCGCGAACGCTGGGAACGGCGCGGAAGAATTCCGCCGCCTCCGACACGGTCATGTCGAGCACGTCGGCGATGGACTTGTCCTTGAAGCGGATCTCCAGCGTCTCGCGGTTGTAGCGCTTGCCGTGGCATTCGTCGCAGGTGACATAGACGTCGGGCAGGAAGTGCATTTCGATCTTGATGACGCCGTCGCCCTGGCAGGTCTCGCAACGGCCGCCCTTCACATTGAAGGAGAAGCGGCCCGGCTCGTAGCCCCGCGCCTTTGCCTCGGGCAGGCCGGCGAACCAGTCACGGATCGGCGTGAAGGCGCCGGTATAGGTGGCGGGGTTCGAGCGTGGCGTTCGGCCGATGGGGCTCTGGTCGATGTCGATGATCTTGTCGAGCATCTCGAGGCCCTCGATCCGGTCATGGACGGCGGGTGCCTCGCGCGTGCCCATCAGCTTGCGGGCCGCGGCACGGTAGACCGTGTCGATCAGCAGCGTGGACTTGCCGCCGCCCGAGACGCCGGTGACGCAGGTGAAGACCCCCAGCGGGATCTCGGCCGACACGTTCTTGAGGTTGTTGGCGCGCGCGCCCTTGACGCGGATGGAGCGGCCTTTCTCCCACTTCCGCCGGTGAAGCGGGAGCGGCACCTGCTGAAGACCCGTCAGATACTGACCGGTCAGCGAGGCCGGGTTGGCCATGATCTCGGCCGGTGTGCCCTGGGCGATGATCTGCCCGCCGTGGACCCCGGCGCCCGGCCCGATGTCGACCACGTAGTCGGCCAGCCGGATGGCGTCCTCATCATGCTCGACGACGATCACCGTGTTGCCGAGATCGCGAAGATGGACCAGCGTCTCGAGCAGGCGCGCATTGTCGCGCTGGTGCAGCCCGATCGATGGTTCGTCCAGCACATAGAGCACCCCGGTGAGTCCTGACCCGATCTGCGAGGCAAGCCGGATGCGCTGGCTCTCGCCGCCGGACAGCGTGCCGGAGGTGCGCGACAGGTTGAGGTAGTCAAGGCCCACGTCGACGAGGAACTTCAGCCGCTCGCGGATTTCCTTGAGGATGCGCGCCGCGATCTCCATGTCCTTCGGTTTGAGATGGGCGGGCAGGGCGTCGAACCACTGGTTGGCCTGGCGGATCGACATCTCCGAGATTTCGCCGATGTGCTTGCCGTCGATCCGGACCGCGAGGGCCTGGGGCTTGAGGCGGTAGCCATGGCATTCCGAGCACGGATGATCCGACTGGAACTTCGAGAGTTCCTCGCGCATCCATTCGGAATCCGTCTCGCGCCATCGCCGCTCGATGTTGCCGATCACGCCCTCGAAGGGCTTCTTCGTCTTGTAGGAGCGGATGCCGTCATCGTATGTGATCGAGACCTCGTCATCGCCCGTGCCGAAGAGCACCGCATCGCGTGCCTTCCTGGGAAGGTCCTTCCAGGCCGTGTTCATCGAGAACTTGTAGTGCTTGGCCAGCGCCTCGAGCGTCTGGGTGTAGTATGGCGAGGTATTGCCGGTCTTGGACCAGGGCAGGATGGCGCCCTCGCGCAGGGACAGCGTGGCGTCAGGGACCACCAGTTCGGGCTCGAACTTGAGTTCCGTGCCCAGCCCGTCGCATTTCGGGCAGGCGCCGAAGGGATTGTTGAAGGAGAAGAGCCGCGGCTCGATCTCGTCGATGGTAAAGCCCGAGACCGGGCAGGCGAAGCGCTCCGAGAAGAGGATGCGCTCGTGGGTCTCGTTCTTCGACTTGTTCGCCCCTTCCTCCGAGGTTGCCGAAGCGGGCAGCGGCTTGTCGGCGAACTCGGCCACCGCCAGTCCCTCGGCAAGCTTCAGCGCCGTCTCGAAGGAATCGGCGAGGCGGGTGGCGATGTCGTCGCGGACCACGAGCCGGTCGACCACCACGTCGATGTCGTGCTTGAACTTCTTGTCGAGTGCCGGAACGCTGTCGATCTCATGGAATTGGCCGTCGACCTTGACGCGCTGGAAACCGCGCTTCTGCAGGTCGGCCAGTTCCTTGCGATACTCGCCTTTGCGACCTCGAACGATGGGCGCCAGCAGATAGAGCCGCGTGCCCTCCGGAAGCGCCATGACGCGATCGACCATCTGGGTCACGGTCTGGCTTTCGATCGGCAGACCGGTGGCCGGGGAATAGGCGACGCCGATCCGGGCGAAGAGCAGGCGCATGTAGTCGTAGATCTCGGTCACGGTGCCGACCGTCGAGCGCGGGTTGCGGCTCGTCGTCTTCTGCTCGATGGAGATCGCGGGAGAGAGGCCATCGATCTGATCGACGTCCGGCTTCTGCATCATTTCGAGGAACTGCCGCGCATAGGCCGACAGGCTCTCCACATAGCGGCGCTGGCCTTCGGCATAGATGGTGTCGAAGGCGAGCGACGACTTGCCCGAACCCGACAGGCCGGTGAAGACGATCAGCCTGTCGCGCGGCAGTTCGAGCGAGACGTTCTTCAGGTTGTGCTCGCGCGCGCCCTGAATGGAGATGACTTTCTTGTGCTCAGGCATCGAGACTGACTAGACCAAAAGGTGAACAACGTAAAGCATGGACCTGCCCAATTTGGTGCGTCTACGGTCAGCAGATGTCAGCAGTTTGGAGATATCCACATGATTGCGCGCATGATCGCTGCCTTCCTGGTGATGGCCTCAGCCGCGGTGGCGGCGGAGCGCGGCGACATCGGCTTCGCGGCGGCCGCGAGTCTCCCTCCCGCGATCTGGGATGCCCTGTCGAAGAATGCGGGCCATGCCGTGATCACGGCGATCAATCCCTTCTACTTGCAGGGTGATTTCGATGGCGATGGCTGGCGGGACACGGCGGTGCTGGTCAAGGGGAAGAGCAGTGGCAAGGTTGGAGTGGCCGTGGTTTTCAAGGGCGGCAAGGTTCGCATCCTGGGGGCAGGCAGCGACGTGGGCGACGGCACCTCGGACCTGAACTGGATGGATGCCTGGTATGTCGAGCCAAAGGGCAAGGTGTCGCAGGGCGCGACCGACGCGCCGCCGCCGAAGCTCCGGGGTGATGCGCTTATGGCGATCAGGACGGAATCCGGCAGCGGCCTGATCTACTGGGACGGCAAGGCCTTCCGCTTCTATCAGCAGGGCGACTGAGGAGCCTGTCTACCGTTTCGTCTGGACGAGGAACTGCGCCAAGTCCATGTCGGACTTCCCCGAGGCCCTGGCCATGTCGGCCAATGTGCCGGTTCCATCTCCCAGGGCAAAGCCGGAGGCGGCCAGTCTCTCCAGCAATTCCTGCTGAGACATATCGAGGAGCGGCGCCACCTCGGCTGCCGGGCTGGCGAGCATCATGCGGGCAAGGGCAAACTGCGGCGGGCCGCCGGAGGTGTTGGTGGCGCCCTGGTAGGCGAACCAAAGGCCGGAAAACAACGACAGGCTCAGGGCCACCGCAAAGGCCGGCCTGGCGAAGTAGGTGGTCATGGCCCGCCAGTTCTTCCACAGGTGGAGGACAAAGGGGAGGATGAGCACCATGCTCAGCCATTCGTGCATGCCATGGAAATAGGCTTGGCCGACGTGGAAGAAGAGGGCGATGCCGGACACGAGCGACACCAGGAAGAGACCGGTGATGAGGGGCGTGGCATAACGCTGGATCAGGACAGGCATTGAGGAACCTCGTTGTTGCTCCAAAACCGGAGAGGGTGATCGGGCAGCCACACAATGCTGCCACGTGATGAAGACGATTGAGATCGCTCACTCCGTCGCCCGATTGCCGGTGGGAGCTCAGGCGGAGGTTTTCAACAGCGCGATGCCGGCGGCCGCGAGGGCAACGGCCGCCAGCCGCACGGGGCCGGGACGCTCCTTGAGAAACACGATGCCGATGATGACCGCGAAGCTGACGCCCGTCTCGCGGAGCGCGCTCACGAGGCCGATGGGGGCGCGGGTCATGGCCCAGATGACGATCCAGTACGTCGAACAGGAGAAGGCCGCGCCAAACGCGCCCATGTACCAGCGCGACCGGAACAGGCGCAGGGTCTGCGCACCGCGGACCGCCATGCCCGGCGCGATGAAGGCGACCCCGCCCAGCAGGGTCAGCCACCAGACATAGCTGGAGGCGCTGCCGGTGATGCGGGCGCCCACGCCGTCGATCACGGAATAGGCTGCGACCGTGACGCCCGAGACCATGGCCAGAGCGGCTGCGGCGCCATCGAAGCGGCCGCGGGCCGTGCGCGCGAAGGCCAGTGTCATGATGCCAACGGCAATCATGCCGATCGCGAGGATCTCGCCGTTGTTGAGATATTCGCCCAGCCAGAGCGCCGACGCCAGCGTGACGAGCAGCGGGGAGGTGCCGCGCGCGATGGGCATGACCTGCGACAGGTCGCCCAGCCGGTAGGCGTAGCAGGTGAAAAAGCGATAGATGGTCTGGAGCACCACCGCCGAGAGTAGCCAGGGCCAGGCCGCGGCCGGCGGCGGGGCTAAGATGCAGGCACCCATGGCACCATAGGTCATCTCGAAGATGGCGATGAGGCCCAGCGACGCGATCTTGTCATCGCCCAGCTTGATGATGGCATGGTAGCAGGCATGCATCAGGGCGGCGAAGAGAACAGCCAATAGGACGTCGGTCGGCATGGGGGCTCTGCGAATCGGCGGCGGGTCGGCTAAGCCTCGCACGGAGCAGGAAACCCCGCACGTGAGCAAGTTCGACGTCCTTCGCCAGACCTTCGGCTACACTGATTTCCGTCCGGGTCAGGCGGAGATCGTGGACGCCCTGGCGGCTGGCCGGCACGTGCTGGCGGTCATGCCGACAGGTGCCGGCAAGTCGCTCTGCTACCAGGTGCCCGCGCTGGTGAGGGGCGGCCTTGCCATCGTTGTGTCTCCGCTTGTGGCCCTGATGCAGGATCAGGTTGCCGCGCTGAAGCTTGCGGGCGTCGCGGCGGAGACGATCAATTCTTCCGCCTCCTACGAGGAGAACGTCGCCGTCTGGCGGCAGGTGGCGGCGGGCAGGATCCGCATCCTCTATCTCGCGCCCGAGCGTCTGATGACCGACCGGATGCTGGCCGCATTGCAGAAATGCGGAGTCGGGCTCATCGCCATCGACGAGGCGCATTGCATCTCACAGTGGGGCGCATCCTTCCGGCCCGAGTACGACGCCTTGCGGCAGCTGCGCCAGGTCTTTCCGGATGTCCCGATCGGGGCCTTCACCGCGACGGCCGACGAGGCCACGCGGCGCGACATCGTGGACAAGGTCTTCGGCGGTACGGCGCAGGTGTTCGTTGCCGGTTTCGACCGGCCCAACATCACGCTCACCGTGGTGCCCAAGGCCAGCCCGAAACAGCAGCTGCTCGACTTTCTCAAGGACCATGATGGCGAGAGCGGGATCGTCTATGCGCTGTCGCGAAAGTCCAGCGAGGAACTGGCCGCGCATCTCGTGGCGCATGGCCATCGTGCGGTTGCCTATCACGCGGGGCTGAGCGCGGAGGCGCGGGCCGAGGCGCAGAACCTGTTCATGGCCGAGCGCGGCGTGATCGTCTGCGCCACCATCGCCTTCGGCATGGGAATCGACAAGCCCGACGTGCGCTTCGTCTTCCATGCCGACCTGCCGGCATCGCTCGATGCCTACTACCAGGAGATCGGCCGGGCAGGCCGCGATGGCCAGCCAGCCGAGGCGCACATGGTCTTCGGGCTGCAGGACATCCAGATGCGGCGCCGTTTCATCGATCAGGAAGACAGTGGCGACGACCGGCGCCGCCGCGAGCACAAGCGGCTCGACGCCCTGGTTGCCTATTGCGAAGCTCCGGAATGCCGCCGTCAGAGCCTGCTCTCCTATTTCGGAGAGGAGTCGCAACCGTGCGGGAACTGCGATGTCTGCCAGTCGCCGGCCGAACTGGTGGACGGCACGGCCGAGGCCCGGCGCGTCTTCGAGGCAATCCGGCTGACCGGTGAGCGCTTCGGTGCCGGACACATCGCCGACGTGCTGACAGGCCGGGCCAACGAGAAGGCGGTGGCGTTGCGACACACGGGCCTGGCGCTCTTCGGTTCGGGCAAGGATCGTCCGCGTACAGAGTGGCAGTCGCTGATCCGCCAGCTGGTTGGCGGTGGCTTCCTGGCCATCGACGTGGCCGGATATGGCGGCCTGTCGCTGACGAACAAGGCCCGCGCGCTCACCGCGGGAGACGGCGGATTTCGCTACCGGCCCGACTTTGTGGGCGGTGCGCGAAAGCCCGCCCGGCGCGACCGCGCGGAATTGGCACGCGCGGAGGAGGGGGTTTCGGAGGCGCTGCTGCAGCGGCTGAAGGCATTGCGCGCGAGGCTGGCGCGTCAGGGCCAGGTTCCTGCCTATGTCATCTTCTCCGACCGAAGCCTGATCGACATGGCCCGACGCGTGCCTCTGACCCGCTGGGACTTCGCCGACGTGCATGGCGTGGGCGACGCCAAGCTCGAGCGCTTTGGCGAGGCGTTCCTTGCGGAGGTCCGTCGCTACGTCGAAGACGACGCGCCTCGCCGGGCCTCAGTTGTCTGAGTGATTGGTGGTCGAGATGTAGGTTTCGTCTTCCTGTCCCGCCCGCTCGAACTTCAGGAAGTCGTAGTAGCCGCAGCGGCCTTCGCCCGGGAACACGCGGCAGGTGGACGGCCTTGCGAGATAGATGGTGCAGCGCCGCTCCGTCGTGTCGAAGAACTGGCAGATCTTGCCGAAGTGCTCATCGGCCTTGCGCCGCATCACGCGCTTGTAGCCATGCGCGGACTTGAAATACTTCTTCTCGGCCTTCTTCAGGCTCAGCCCGAAATGCTTGGCGATGCGTTCGGCGTCGCGGTCCTTCACTTCGATCACGGGATAGGAGCAGCAGTAGCCGGGACACTTCAGGCAGTCATACTTCTTGGACGGCATCGACGAATCTCACGGGAAACAGTTGACGGCCGCAACGCTAGGCGGTTGCCGCACGGGCCGCAACGGCTGGTGCACGCTGCCCCTTGATCTGTGCATATTTCCTGTTGGTTTCGGTCATCTCGGTCATCACCCATTCGCGGAAGGCACGGGCCGGAACGGATTCCTTCGAGCCGCGTGCGCGCACGATCCAGTATGTTCCGTGATCGCGCATGTCGAGATCGAAGGGACGGACGAGCCAGCCCTCGACCAGCGAGTCCGTACAGAGAATCTGGTCGCCCAGCGCGAAGCCCTGGCCGGCTTCTGCCGCCTCGATGGCCAGATGGTTCTGGAACACGGTGCCGCGCCAGTCTTCCACGCCGGCCACCCCGGCCGCGGCCAGCCAGTCGGCCCACCATTGCTTCCGGCTCTCGTGGAGCAGGTTGAAATCGGCCAGATCCGACGGCCTGAGCGAGGTCCGCCCCTTGAGCAATCCTGGTGCCGCAACCGGAAAGATCACCGTGTCGGTCAGCTTCAGGGCTTCGACATCGGCCCAGCCGCCCGGCCCATAGCGCAGGCCGATATCGGCCTCGCCCGAGCGGAAGTCGGCGAGCCTGCTGTTGGGATCGATCGCCAGTTCGATGTCGGGGTGAAGGTCATTGAACCGGCCAAGGCGGGGAACCAGCCAGCGCGAGGCGAAGGCCGGTTCGATGGAGACTTTCAGCTGGCGAGCATTCCCGACTGCGGCGGCTTCCCGCGTTGCTGCGGCCATTGCGTCGAAGAGAGGCGTCAGCCGCTCGCCAAGGCGCCGGCCGGCCTCGGTCACGGTCACGCCCCGGCCGGTGCGGAGGAAGAGTTCCGTGCCCAGCCATTCTTCCAGATCGCGAATGTGGCGGCTGATCGCGGCATGGGTCACGAACAGCTCCTCGGCCGCATCGGTGAAGCTCTCGTGACGGGCGGCGGCCTCGAAGGCCTTGAGGGCATTGAGAGAGGGCAGGCGGCGGGCCAAAGATTTATTCCTGTAAGTTTTTGTTACGCCAAGCGTAGGTTATTGCCGTTTGTGTTGCAAGAGCGAAATAGGCATATTGGCTTCAACAGCAAGCAACTATCGGAGATTTCATCATGAACTGGGTTTTTGAAACTTATTCAAATGTTTACGGCGCCGCCATGATGCAGACAAAGTCTGCTCAGCACAATGCTGCATCTGCGAAGGATCGGCCCAATGGCAAGCGGACCTCATTTCTCGGCCTCTTCGGCCGCCGCTAAAAACAACGACTTTCAGCGTCTCCGGCTCATGTGGCCGGGGCCGCTGCCACAACGGCAACCTCCACAACGAGTCGCGGATCGGCCAGCCCGGATACAACCAGCAGTGTAGCGGCCGGCTTGTGACCCTTCAGCATCCTGTCTCGTACCTCGCGGTAGAGCCCGATATGGGTACGCTCCGTGATGTAGACATGGGCATCCACGACATGGCGGTGGTCCAGCCCCTCGGCTGCCAGGATCGCCAGGACGTTCTCCCAGGCCAGCTCGTGCTGGGCGCGGGGATCCTCCGGAATGTCCCCGTCCAGCCGTGCTCCCACCTGGCCCGAAACGAAGATCAGCCGGGCGCCGGCGGGCACGGCGATACCCTGGGCATAGTTCGAGAAGGGACGGGGGGCTTTCGGGGTCTCAATCGCTTTCAGCATGGCTCACTCCTGTTGCGGTCATCCTAGACCCCTTGCATGAGAACAAAAAGAGAACTAAATCAGCGTGGATAAGCGGAGTTCCGGAGGTGTGTCGCCCCGGGGCTTTGACTAGGGTGCGCGACATCAGAGGAGAGCGGTCATGGCCGGGTCGGTGAACAAGGTTATTCTCGTGGGCAATCTGGGGCGCGATCCCGAGGTGCGCCATACCCAGGACGGCAAGCCGATCGTGAACCTGAGCCTTGCGACGTCTGAAACCTGGCGCGACCGCAACACCGGCGAGCGCAAGGAGAAGACCGAGTGGCATCGCGTGGTGATCTTCAACGAGAACCTCGCCAAGGTGGCCGAGCAGTATCTGAAGAAGGGCTCCACGGTCTACATCGAGGGCCAGCTCCAGACCCGCAAGTACACCGACAAGGACGGCGCCGAGAAGTATTCGACGGAAGTGGTGCTGCAGAATTATCGCGGCGAACTGACCATGCTTGGCGGCCGCGGCGGCGGCGCCGAGGGCGGCATGGGCGGTGGTGACGATTTCGGCCAGTCGAGCCCCATGGAACGTCCGCGCAGCGGTGCCGCGAAGCCCGCCAGCTTCGCCCGCGACCTCGACGACGAAGTCCCGTTCTGAACGTCGCAAGCACCTGTTTTCCCGGGCTTTTCCTGCCACAGTTTTCACTGCGGAATCGGCGTGTTTTCGTTGTATCCGGCAGGTCTCTGAACTAGTCTGGGAAGCCTCCCGAATCGCCGTTTTCCGGCTTGTTCTGGCAGGCCTGTCCGTAGTGATTCTGCAGGTTGTCCGTGGCCGACAAAGACGATGAAATGGGTGGCCTGAACCCCGCCAATCCCTCCGAGATTTCACCCGTCTCCATCGAAGAGGAGATGCGCAAGAGCTACCTCGATTACGCCATGAGCGTCATCGTGAGCCGCGCCCTTCCCGATGTCCGCGACGGCCTGAAGCCTGTTCACCGCCGCATCCTCTACTCGATGCACGAGAACGGCTACGACTGGAACAAGCCCTATCGCAAGTCGGCGCGCATTGTCGGCGATGTCATGGGTAAGTACCATCCGCACGGTGACCAGTCGATCTACGACGCGCTGGTGCGCATGGCGCAGGACTTCTCGCTGCGCCTGCCGCTGATCGACGGGCAGGGCAATTTCGGCTCGGTCGACGGCGATCCGCCGGCGGCCATGCGCTACACCGAATCGCGCATGGCGAAAGTGGCGCATTCGCTGCTCGACGACATCGACAAGGACACGGTCGACTTCAAGGAAAACTACGACGGGTCCGAGAAGGAGCCCGAGGTTCTTCCGGCGCGGTTCCCGAATCTCTTGGTCAATGGGTCCGGCGGCATCGCGGTTGGCATGGCCACCAACATGGCGCCCCACAATCTGGGCGAGGTGATCGACGCCTGCCTCGCGACCATCGAGAACCCGGAGATCCAGATCGACGACCTGGCCGAGGTTATTCCCGGTCCGGATTTCCCCACTGGCGGGATCATCCTTGGCCGGGCCGGCATCAAGTCCGCCTTCCACACCGGTCGTGGGTCCATCGTCATGCGGGCGCGGGTCCATACCGAGGAGCTGCGCCGCGAGCGCGAGGCGCTGGTCGTCACCGAGATCCCCTACCAGATCAACAAGTCGGTGATGATCGAGCGCATCGCCGAGCTGGTGCGCGACAAGAAGATCGAAGGCATTTCGGATATCCGCGACGAGTCCTCGCGCGAGGGCATGCGGGTGGTGATCGAGCTGAAGCGCGATACCATGCCGGACGTGGTGCTGAACCAGCTCTACCGGTTCTCGTCGCTGCAGTCGACCTTCGGCATCAACAATGTCTGCCTGATCGGCGGTCGCCCCGAACTTCTCAACCTCAAGGACCTGATCCGGGCCTTCATCGCCTTCCGCGAAGAGGTGGTGACGCGGCGGACCAAGTATCTGCTCGCCAAGGCCCGCGACCGCGCCCATATCCTGGTGGGGCTCGCCATCGCGGTCGCCAACATCGACGAGGTGATCGCGCTCATCCGCAAGTCGCGCGATGCCGCAGAGGCGCGCGAAGCCCTCATGAGCCGCGCCTGGCCGGCCAAGGACATGGCGCCGCTGATCGCGCTGATCGCCGATCCGCGCCATCGCCTCGCGCCCGATGGCAGCTATCGACTTTCGGATGAGCAGGCCCGCGCCATTCTCGACCTCCGCCTGCAGCGCCTCACCGCGCTGGGGCGAGACGAGATCGCCGACGAGTTGCAGAAGCTGGCGGCGGAGATCGCCGACTATCTCGAGATCCTGAAATCCAGGGTCAGGGTCATGGGCATCATCCGCGACGAGCTCACCGCCATCAAGGCCGAGTTCGCCACGCCGCGCCGCACCGAGATCATCGACAATGACGGCGAGGTCGAGGACGAGGACCTGATCCAGCGCGAGGACATGGTGGTGACCGTCAGCCACGCGGGTTATGTGAAGCGCGTGCCGCTGTCGACCTACCGGGCCCAGCGCCGCGGCGGCAAGGGCCGCGCCGGCATGCAGACCCGTGACGAGGATTTCGTCATCAAGCTGTTCGTGGCCAATACCCACACGCCCATCCTGTTCTTCTCGTCGGCCGGCATGGTGTACCGCATGAAGGTCTGGCGCCTGCCGGTGGGCAATCCGCAGTCCCGTGGCAAGGCGCTGATCAATCTCCTGCCGCTGGCACAGGACGAACGCATCACCACGATCATGCCCATGCCCGAGGACGAGGCGAGCTGGGCGTCGCTGCAGCTGATGTTCGCCACGCGGTCGGGCAATGTCCGGCGCAACGAGCTGTCGGACTTCGAGAGCATCAACCGGTCCGGCAAGATCGCCATGAAGCTGGACGAGGGCGACCAGATCGCCGGCGTCGAGATCTGCACCGAGGCCGACGATGTGCATCTGACCACGGCACAGGGCCAGTGCATCCGCTTTGCGGTGAGCGACGTGCGGGTGTTCAAGGGGCGCGATTCGACCGGCGTCCGCGGCATAAGGCTGGAGAAGGGCGACCATGTCATCTCCATGTCCATCCTGCGCCATGTCGAGGCCACGGCCGACGAGCGTGCCGCCTTCCTGAAGATGTCGCGCGCGGTGTCCGGCGAAGAGACCGAAGCCGGCGTGTCCGACGAAGAGACCTCAGCCGACGCGACCCTCTCTCAGGATCGCTATGCGGAGCTGGGCGCAGCCGAGCAGGTGATCCTCACAGTGTCGGCCAATGGCTATGGCAAGCGCACCTCGTCCTACGAATACCGGATCACGGGACGCGGCGGCAAAGGCATCGTGGCCATGGCCGTCAATGACCGCAATGGCCCGCTGGTGGCCAGCTTCCCGGTGCAGGACGAGGATGAGATCATGCTGGTCACCGATGGCGGGCAGCTGATCCGCTGCCCGGTTAACGACATCCGCAAGGCCGGACGTTCGACGCAGGGCGTGATCGTGATTGACGTGGCCGATGACGAACACGTCGTTTCGGTCGAGCACATCACCGAGGACGAGAGCGAAGGCGAGGCATGAGTCTCGAATCCTACATCGCCTTCTGTCTTGCCGCCGCGGCGCTCGCCCTTGTGCCAGGACCAACCGTCACCGTGATCATCGCCAACAGCCTGCGCTTCGGGGCGCGGGCCGGCATGATGAACGTCGCCGGAACCCAGGCGGGATTCCTGATCTGGCTCGGCATCGCCGTTGTCGGACTGGGCGCGGCGCTGGAGGTGATGGGCCTCTGGTTCGATGTGCTGCGCTATGCCGGTGCCGCCTACCTGTGCTGGCTCGCCATCAAGCTGTTCCGCTCCAACGGGGACCTGGCCGTGGCGGTGGATCGGGCGCGGCCGAATGGGAGCTTTTTCCTGCAGGGATTCATCGTGATCATCTCCAATCCGAAGATGCTGGTGCTGTTCGGCGCGCTGATCCCGCCCTTCATCGCGCCTGGCCACGACCCGATCATGCAGATCCTGCTGCTGGGACTGACCTTCATGGCCATCGCGCTGGCAGGCGACACGCTCTATGCGCTGATGGCGGGCCGGGCAGGAGCCTGGCTGTCACGCAGCAGGATCCGCACCCTGGAAATTGCCAGCGGCTGCTTCCTGATGGCCGGTGGACTCTGGATGGCCCTCCGCGGCCGCTGAGTGGTTGCGGGCCCCGGTGGGAGGGGCTATTGCTTGCTCATGTCGCGGACAGGCTTTTACCCCGGTTCATTCGATCCCGTCACCTATGGGCATCTCGACATCATCGCGCGTGCGGCGAGGCTGGTGGACCATCTCGTGCTTGGCGTGGGCGTCCACCATGGCAAGCAGGCCCTGATCCCGGCGGGCGAGCGCATCGCCCTTCTCCAGGGCGTCACCCGACCTGTGGCCGAACATACCGGCGTCAAGGTCTCGGTCGTGACCTTCGACGGACTGGCGGTCGATGCCGCCCGCGCCGCCAAGGCCAACCTCATCATCCGTGGCCTGCGCGATTCCTCGGACTTCGACTACGAGGTGCAGATGGGCCAGATGAACGGCGCCCTGGCGCCCGACATCGAAACCGTGTTCCTCGCGGCCTCGCCGGCCACCCGCATGATCGCCTCGTCGCTGGTCAAGCAGATCGCGAAGATGGGGGGCGACGTCACGCTCTTCATCCCCAGGGAGGCGGTCGCCGCCGTCAAGCAGGCTCTCAAATCCGCTTGAGGGCCGCGTCGTTGATCTCGATGACGTGGTTGTCGGGATCCAGCAGGTAAAGTTGCAGATAGGGTGCAGGGCCCTCGAGCCGGAAGACCAGTTTCCTGGGGTCCCCGTCCGGCAGGGTGCCGCTGTAGCCCAGCGACTCGAGATGGCGGACCGCGGCCTGGAAATCATCCACGCGGGCCGCGAAGTGCATCTCGGCGGTGTCGATGATGGGCGCCGGACGGAAATGGACATGCCTGCTGACGGTCAGGTGGATTTCCAGGGTCCCGGCCGCCAGCCATACGCCCACGTTCTTGAAGGCCGGGCGCGGGATCTGGCGCAGCCCCAGAACGGTTTCGTAGAAGGCCTTGGCAGTTTCGATGTCGCGAACCGGAATCGAGACATGGTCCGTTGACGATACCTTCATGGCGGCCTCCCTGCTTGTTTCGCCGGAGGGTGGCATGCCCGGACGCGAACCGCAATTCCGGAAGTCCTGCGGGAGCGGTGAGGCCATTGCATTGACATTTTCATGCGCTCCGTTCAGGAACCGTTCCGGTAACCAAAGGAGTCAACATGTTCAAGAAACTGGCCCTGGCCGCGCTCGCGGCCGGGATCCTTGCCAGTCCGGCCGTCGCTGCGGAGAAGATCACCGTGGAGACCAGCAAGGGCTGTTCCTTCGACATCACGCTGCGGCCCGACCTGGCGCCGAAGCATGTGAAGCAGATCACGAAGCTGGCCAAGTCGGGCTTCTACGACGGCATCATCTTCCACCGGGTGATCGACGGCTTCATGGCCCAGACCGGTGATCCGACTGGCACCGGCATGGGCAGTTCCCAGGAGCCTGACCTTCCTTCCGAGTTCTCGCCCGAGCACTTCTCCCGCGGAACCGTCGGCATGGCCCGTTCGCAGAGCCCGGATTCCGGCAACAGCCAGTTCTTCATCATGTTCGCCGACGGCAGCTTCCTCGATGGCCAGTACACGGTCTGGGGCAAGGTGGACGAGAAGGGCATGGCCTGCGTCGACAAGATCGAGCGGGGCGAACCCCCGGCAAATCCCGACAAGATGGTGAAGGTGACGGTGCACTGATGGCTGATCTCGAGAACACGATCTACATGGACATCGCCAACAGCAAGGGCGAACCCAAGGGCCGGGTGACGATCCAGCTTCGCCCCGATGTCGCCCCCAACCACGTGGCGCAGATCAAGGCGCTGGCGCGCGAGGGCTTCTACGACAACGTGGTCTTCCATCGCGTCATCGAGGGCTTCATGGCCCAGGGCGGCGACCCGACCGGCTCCGGCATGGGCGGCTCGAAGCGGCCCAACCTGAAGCAGGAGTTCTCGGCCGAGCCGCATGTGCGCGGCGTGTGCTCCATGGCGCGTTCGGCCAATCCCGATTCCGCCAACAGCCAGTTTTTCATCTGCTTCGATGACGCGCGCTTCCTTGACCGCCAGTACACGGTCTGGGGCAAGGTCGTGGATGGCATGGAGATCGTCGACACGATCAAGCGTGGCGAACCGGTGCGCGAGCCCGACAAGATCGCGAAGATGCAGGTGGCGGCCGACGCCAAGTGATGAAGACACTTCTCGCCGCCGCCAGCATTTTCCTGCTCCTGTCCGGCTCTGCCCGGGCCACGGAGTGGGTGATCTGCAGCGACGGCGAGAACACGGTCAGCTTCGACGTGCTGCTCGGCATGATGGATGTGATCGCCGTCGACACGATCAAGATCGCCGCTTCGGGCAAGGCGTGGTCGACCCGGAACGAGGATGGTGCCATCCCGATCGAGGTGGGCCAGGCCTTCGAGACCGGCGACCAGATGCTGATCGACGTGCTCGAAAAGGGCATGGGCGCCCCGGTGGCGCGGCTGCGGCTGTTCAAGGCCCACGAAGACGCTGCCGGCGAGGGCGAACCCTTTGACGCCACGGGTGGCGTTCTTCACATGCCGGGCGTGGGGGCCTGGGCCGTGAGCTGCTCCGGCCCCTGATGCGCGTCTCCGACTTCGACTTCGATCTGCCACCGGAGCGGATCTCGCTGCGGCCCGCAACCCCCCGCGAGACGGCGAAGCTTCTGGTGGTTCGCCCCGAGCGCATGGAAGACTTCACGGTCGCCGACCTGCCGCGGCTGCTGCGGCAGGGCGATGTGCTGGTCTTCAACAACACCAGGGTCATTCCTGCAGCCCTGAGCGGGGTCCGCACTGGCCGCGGCGGGACCCAGCCGAAGATCGAGGCCCTGCTGCACCTGCGCCTCGACGGACGCCGCTGGAAGTCCTTCGCCAAGCCGGGCAAGAAGCTTGCGGCAGGGGACCGGCTGCTGTTCGGCGGGAGCCTGGCGGCGATGGTCGAGTCAAAGGGCGAAGCCGGCGAGATCACACTGGCCTTCGACTGCGCGGGTCCGGACCTGGACGCAGCGCTCCAGGACGTGGGCCGCATGCCCTTGCCGCCCTACATCGCCGGCAAGCGCGGCGTGGATGACCAGGATCGCCGGGACTACCAGACCATCTTCGCCGAGCGGGATGGTGCCGTGGCTGCGCCGACAGCGGGTCTGCACTTCACGCCAGACCTCATGAAATCTATTCAAGATATTGGTATTACTATCGAATTTGTGACCCTCCATGTGGGGGCCGGAACCTTCCTGCCGGTCAAGGCCGAGGATACGGCGGAGCACCGGATGCATGCCGAGTGGGGAGAGGTCAGCGCCGAGGTTGCCGGGCGGCTGGCAGCGGCGCGGAAGTCCGGCGGCCGGATCGTGGCGGTGGGGACGACGTCGCTGCGCCTGCTCGAGAGTTCCGGGCTCACAGCCTTCAGCGGCACCACGGATATCTTCATCACACCAGGATACCGGTTCCGGGCCGTCGATCTTCTGTTCACCAACTTCCATCTGCCCAGATCCACGCTCTTCATGCTGGTGTCGGCCTTTTCAGGTCTCGATCGCATGCGGGCGGCCTATGCGCATGCCATCGAGAAGAACTATCGGTTCTATTCCTATGGCGATGCGAGCCTGCTATTTCCCGCGCCATGACGGTCCAGGAATTCGGCTTCACCCTTCACGCCACTGACGGTACGGCGCGGCTCGGCACCGTCCGCACCGCGCATGGCGACATCCGCACGCCGGCCTTCATGCCGGTCGGCACCGTGGGCACGGTGAAGGGCCTGTATCTCGATCAGGTCGAGGCCACCGGCGCGGACATCATCCTCGGCAATACCTACCACCTCATGCTGCGACCGGGGGCCGAGCAGGTGGCGAAGCTCGGCGGCCTGCACCGCTTCATCGGCTGGAAGCGGCCGATCCTCACCGACTCCGGCGGCTTCCAGATCATGTCGCTGTCGAAGATCCGGAAGATCACTGAGCAGGGCGCGGTCTTCCAGTCGCACATCGACGGCAAGCGCCACGAACTCACCCCGGAGCGCGCCATGGAGATCCAGCGCCTGCTTGGCTCGGACATCCAGATGCAGCTGGACCAGTGCCTGGAATATCCGCACACGGAGAAAGCGGCGGAAAAGGCCATGCAGCTGTCGCTGCGCTGGGCCGAGCGTTCGCGCAAGGCCTTCGGCAGCCAGCCAGGACACGGCAATTTCGGCATCGTCCAGGGGGGCGTCAACGCGCGCCTGCGCCGCGAGAGTGCCGGGGGGCTGAAGTCGATCGGCTTCGAGGGCTATGCCATCGGCGGGCTGGCCGTGGGAGAAGGCCAGCCCCTCATGCTGCAGACCATCGAGGCGACCGTTCCGCATCTCCCGGCCGACCGGCCGCGCTATCTCATGGGCGTGGGCACGCCGGAAGACATCCTGGAGTCGGTGGCGCGTGGCATCGACATGTTCGATTGCGTCATGCCGACCCGTTCGGGTCGCCATGGTCAGGCCTTCACCCGCTTCGGCAAGATCAATCTCCGCAATGCCAGGCATGCGGATGACCCGCGTCCGCTGGATCCGGAACACCGTTGCCCGGCCCTGTCGCAATACTCGCGGGCCTATCTGCACCACTTGATCCGTTCGGGCGAGCTTCTTGGCATGATGCTGTTGTCGTGGGCCAACATCGCCTATTACCAGTCGCTGATGCAGGGCATACGGTCAGCCATTGCGGAAGGCCGGTTCGAGGCATTCCGGACCGCGACGAAGGAACAGTGGAAACGCGGCGACGTTCCGGCATAATGCCGCGCAACTGGGGAAGGGAAACCGATCATGAAACTCTCGGATGACGTCATCATTCCGGCCTCGCGCGAAACCGTGTGGAAGGCGCTGAACGACCCGCATGTGCTGAAGCAGTGCATTCCGGGGTGCGAAAGCATCACCAAGCATTCGGACACCAGCATGGAAGCCAAGGTCACCATCAAGCTCGGCCCGGTGAAGGCGTCCTACAAGGGCGCGGTGACGCTGTCGGATCTCGATCCGCCCAACGGATACCGGATCGCGGGTGAAGGAAAGTCGCTCATGGGATCGGCGTCGGGCGGAGCCGATGTCCGGCTCGAAAGCGTGCCGGAGGGCACGAAGCTGTCCTACGATGTCGACGCACAGGTGGGGGGCAAGATCGCGGGCCTCGCCGCACGCTTCATCGAGCCGACCTCGCGCATGCTGGCGGGTCAGTTCTTCGAGAAGCTGGCGGCAATCGCCGCCAAGATGGAGCCCGCCCATGCGGCTCAGGGCGCTCCGGCTGGATCTCAGAAGAAAGCCGCGGCCAAGACGCCCGCTGCCAAGAAGCCGGCGGCAAAGAAGACTGCGACGAAGAAGGCGGCTGCCAAGAAGCCCGCGGCAAAGACGGCAGCGAAGAAGCCCGCCAAGAAGAAGCGCTGACCGCCGGCGTCGGCACCGCCAGATTCACCCTTTATCTTCACCGTTACTCTTCATCGTAAACGGGGAATGCCCAGCGTTTACCATAAGTTACGCTGGCTTCCCGGCAAACGATCTCATACAACTGTAATCGAACTTGATGAGAGTTTTCGGCCAAGTTGACGAGATGGCCGCAGCCTCTCACGGGCGGAACGATGGGGGAAACAGTCTCCCCGGCGTCCTGCCAGATTTTCGAAGCGGCACAGCTTCACCGCTATGCCCCGCGCTTCAGGTCCGCCGCATCTCCTGAGACGAGGGGTTCGCCGGTCCGGGCTGGACAAAGGGTGGCCTCCCCGATGTCCGTGCCTGGGCCGGCACCTGTTTCTAAAGCTGGATATAGGTGTTCTTGACCTGCTGGTACTTGTCCATGGCATGGAGCGACTTGTCGCGGCCGATGCCGGACTGCTTGTAGCCGCCGAAGGGGTGGCTGATGTCGCTGCCCCAGACATTGTTGACCACGACGGTGCCGGCGCGCAGCTGGCGCGCGACCCGGTGGACGCGGGCGACGTCGCGAGTCCAGATATTGGCCTGCAGCCCGTAGATCGAGTCATTGGCGATGCGGATGGCATCGGCCTCGTCCTTGAAGCTGATGGCCACGACGACGGGACCGAAGATCTCCTCCTGGGCAATCTTCATGTCGTTCTTCACGGCCTCGAACACCGTCGGCTCGATGTAGCTGCCGCCGGTTTCGGTCCGGGCCGGCGCGCCGCCCGTGGTGACCCTCGCGCCTTCGGACTTGCCGGCGTCGATGTAGGACAGCACCCGGTTCATCTGGTCGCGGTCGACGACGGCGCCCATGGCCGTCCTCGGGTCCAGCGGATCTCCCGGGGTCCAGGGCTTCGCATGTTTGGTCACAAGCTCCATGAACGTGTCCCTGATGCTGTCCTGCACCAGGATGCGGGTGGGCGCATTGCAGCTCTGCCCCGAATTGTAGAAGACGCCGTCCGCCGAGGTGCGGGCCACGTGGTCGAGGTCGCCCGCGTCGGCGAAGACGATGTTGGGCGACTTGCCGCCGGTCTCAAGCGACACGTGCTTCATGTTGCTTTCGCCGGCATAGCGAAGGAAGTACTTGCCCACCTGGGTCGAACCGGTGAAGGCGATCATGTCGACATCCATGTGCCGGCCCAGCGCCTGTCCGGCCGTCTCGCCGAATCCCGGCACGATGTTGAGCACGCCTTCCGGCAGGCCCGCTTCCATGGCCAGTTCGGCGATGCGGAGCGCCGTGAGCGGCGACTGTTCGGCGGGCTTCAGGATGACGGAGTTTCCGGTGGCCAGGGCCGGTCCCAGCTTCCATGACGCCATCATCAGCGGGTAGTTCCAGGGAACGACGGCGGCCACCACGCCAATGGGCTCGCGGGTGATGGTGGCCACCGAGTCCGGCCGGTAGGGTGCCACCTCGTCATATTGCTTGTCGGCCGCCTCGCCATACCACTGGATGGCCTGGGCCGAGGCCGGAATGTCGCCCCCGGCCGAAGAGGCGATGGGCTTGCCCATGTCGAGCGTCTCGAGCAGGGCCAGCTCGTCGCGATGCTTCAGGATGAGTTCGGCGAAACGGGTCAGGACTTTCTTGCGCCGCTGCGGATGACAGGCGCTCCAGCTGCCCTTCTCGAAGGCGGCGCGCGCGGCGGCGACGGCGCGGTTCACGTCTTCGGCGTCGCAGGCGGCAACCTGGGTCAGCACGCGCCCATCAATGGGGGAGACGCAATCGAAGGTCTTGCCCGATGCCGCGGGCACGTGCTTGCCGTTGATGAAGGCCTGGTTGCGAAAGGCGAGGCCGGGGATCATGGCGCGGTAGTCGGTGCTGCTCATGGACTGCTCCAGGGGTGAGGGAAATTGACGGTGCCGGGCCTAGAAACACGAAAGGCACCGCTTGCGGCGGTGCCTCATGTCCTACCCGGAGGGAGTGGCTTACTTGATCTTGGTTTCCTTGAACTCGACGTGCTTGCGCGCGACCGGATCGTACTTCTTGACCGACATCTTTTCGGTCATGGTGCGGGAATTCTTCTTGGTCACATAGAAGTAACCGGTGTCGGCGGTGGACGCCAACTTGATCTTGATAACGTTGCCTTTGGCCATTGCAGTCTCCAATCGCGATTTGGCGTGGATAGACCCGAAAAGCCGGGCAAAGTCAAGTTGCGGCAGGGAGATTCAGCCCCCTCAGATCGTGTCCTCGATCCAGGTCTTGCCGCGATGGTATTGGAAGGAAACGGGAATATCGGGCGATGGCAGACGGCCCCGGTCGAGGAAGGGTTTCAGCCGCTCCAGGACGTCCACGGTGATGAGGGGAAGGTCAAGGCCCCTGATCTCGTCCAGGGTCAGCCAGGACAGGGTGAGAAGCTCGCCACCTCCGTCGTGGTGCGGGGAGTCAAGGTTGGAGATCGTCCCCGCGTCGGCCACGAAGAAGCGCGAGTCATAGCGCCGGGTCCGGCCAGGCGGCGTGATGGCCCGCATGAAGAGGCTGAGGCCGGAAAGGTCTGGCGCATCTTCCATGCGGCTGCGGCCCACGATGAGCCCCGCCTCTTCCCAGGTCTCCCGGATGGCGGCATGGGCCAGCCCCCGGGCGCGGGACGGCGTTGCGCGTCCGCGCATGCGGGCGAGGAGCTTGGCCATGGTTTCGGGCGCAAGGTCGCGGATGGGCTTCACCCGGCAATCCGCGGGATCGAGCCGGCCACCGGGGAAGACGTACTTGTTCGGCATGAAGGCATGGCCGCCGCTGCGCTGACCCATGAGAATGCGGGGTTTCGCGCCATCGCGCCGGACGAGGATCAGCGTCGCCGAATCGCGCGGCCGCAGGACCTTGGCATGAAGCTTCGACCCGGCGAACTCCGGATGGTCGTAGCTCATTGCGGCGTCTGTCGCGCTGCGAGGTCGAAGCCGTGCATGCGGAGTGCCCATTGCAGGCCGACGATGGCGCCCTTCACCGAGGGCATGATGGCAAAGGTGAGGGCGATGGCCACGATCGTCCAGACCACGAAATGGATGGGCAAGGCCGGATGCCACAGTTTCTCGACGATGAGCACCAGCGGGATGACGATGTGACCGACAATGAACATGGTGAAGTACGGCGGTGCGTCATCGGCCTGGTGATGGAACAGTTCCTCGCCACAGGCGTCGCAGGTATCCGACACCTTCAGGAACTTCCGGAACATCAGCCCGGCGCCACAGGCCGGGCAGCGGCAGCGGGCGCCCCGCGCCATGGCCTGCTTCCAGGAGCGGACCTGCAGGCCTGGAGGCGTTGCGGTGTCGATGGTGACGGTCATGGCGCGCACCATGCGCAAGAGCCGTGACGGTTTGAAGTCCTGATCGGCATGCGCGACCGAGTGCCGCAAGTCAGCGCCGCCGTGGGCCCTTTCGCGGCGTCTGGCGGCTGGTGCGGACAGCGCGACGGGGCAGGGGCTTGCCGCCAAGACCCTCGGAGACCATCTCGAAGCGCATGCCGCCGGACACCGGCGTGGCCTCGACCAGCTTGACCTCAACCCGATCGCCCAGCTGATAGGTCTCTCCCGTCTTCTCGCCGATCAGGGCGTGACGCGTCCGGTCGAAAACGAAGTAGCCAGCCCCCAGCGTCGATACCGGCACGAAACCGTCCGCGCCCGACGCGTCCAGCGTCACGAAAAGGCCGGCACTGACCACGCCGGCGATCCGGCCCCGGAAGGTTGCGCCGGTCTGCTTGGCCAGATGCGCCGCCACCAGCCGGTCCACCGTCTCGCGCTCGGCCGCCATGGCGCGCCGTTCGGCATCAGAGATCATCTCGGCCGTTTCGCCCAGACGCGCGACATCCTCGGGCGACAGCCCGTCCTCGCCGAAGCCCAGCGCGGAGATCAGGGCCCGGTGGACGATCAGGTCGGCATAGCGGCGGATGGGCGAGGTGAAATGCGCGTAGCGGCGCAGCGCGAGGCCGAAATGCCCCTTGTTCTCGGGCGCGTAGACCGCCTGCGACTGCGTCCGCAGCACAACCTCGTTCACCACGTGCTGATAGTCCTTGCCCTTCACCTCTTCGAGGATCCGATTGAAGTGCCTGGGCCGCATCACCTGGCCCAGGGGCAGGGACATGTTTACGGTCCGGAGGAATTCGGCCAGCGCGCGAATCTTCTCGTCCGACGGCGGTTCGTGCACGCGATAGAGCAGCGGCGTCTTCTTCGATTCCAGCTCCTCGGCCGCCGCGACATTGGCCTGGATCATGAATTCCTCGATGAGTCGATGCGCATCGAGGCGCAGCGGCGTCACCACGCGCTCGATCAGGCCGTGGGCATCGAGCACAAGCTTGCGCTCTGGAAGATCGAGTTCCAGCGGTGCCCGCGCGTCCCGGCCCCTGCCGAGAATGGCGTAGGCCTTCCACAGCGGCCGCAGCACCGGATCCAGAAGTGTCGACGTCCGGTCGTTGGGGTGGCCGTCGATGGCGGCCTGCGCTTCCTCGTAGGAGAGCTTCGCGGCCGATCGCATCACCACTCGGGCGAAGCGGTGCTTCGTCTTGCGGCCCGACTTGTCGAAGGACATGAAGCAGGCAAGTGCGGGGCGTTCCTGCCTTTCGCGCAGCGAGCAGAGATCGTTGGAAATCCGCTCGGGCAGCATCGGGACCACCCGGTCCGGGAAATAGACCGAGTTGCCGCGGATGCGTGCCTCGCGATCCAATGCCGATCCAGGTCTCACATAGGCAGCAACGTCGGCGATGGCGACGATGATGTTGGCGCCGCCCGTTTCCGCATCGATCTCGGCCCAGACCGCGTCGTCATGGTCGCGGGCGTCGGGCGGGTCGATGGTGACGAGGGCCACGTCGCGAAGGTCGGTCCGGCCGTCCTGGGAGAAGGGCTTCAGCCGTTCGCTTTCGGCCAGGACGCGGTCCGGAAACACGTTGGGGATGCCATGCTGGTTGATGGCGATGAGCGAGATGTTGCGCTGGTCGTTCATGTTGCCCAGCCGCTCGCGGACCCGCGCCAGGGGAAGTCCCCGGCTCCGGTCGCGCTTGAGTTCGACCTCGACCAGTTCGCCGCTGACCGCCCCGTTCTCGTCGCCGGGAAGCACCTGCAGCTCGTTCCGCGCCTTCTTGTCGACCGGAATGATGCGGGCGCCAAGCCCGCGGATGACGCGGTAGACGCCCAGAATGCGCTGCGACCGGTCGGAGAGCGTCTTGATCACCTTGGCGCGAAACTTGTACCGGCCCTCCCTGGCGGGCTCGATCTTCGCCAGGACGCGGTCGCCCTTGCGCGCGGCTTCCCCGCCCGTGATCACCACCAGCGGAGGCTTGCCGGCCGTTCGTTCGTCCCATTCGACCGGTTCGCCACAAGCCTCGCCGTCGCGATCGATGCCGGTGATTTCCAGTACGGTGACCGGCGGCAGGCTGGAGCGGTCGATCAACCGGCGCTGGCGTCGGGCCAGCCTGCCGTCCTCCTCGAGCCGCTTGAGGAGCGCCTTGAGCCCGACCTTGTCGCCTCCCTTCACCGCGAAGTGTCGGGCGATCTCGCGCTTTCCCACCAGTCCCGGGGAGGATTGGATGAAGGCCAGGATGTCGGCCTCGCTCGGCAGATGAGCTGCCGCAGGCTTGGATTTCTTCGCCATTCCGTGAACATAGGGTGGCAGCCCGCGCCGGGCAAAGAAAGTTTCTGCGGGCTAGTCCACAGCCCGGCTTTACAGCCTCCGGCGGCGGGTCTACGCCGGAACGGGGAGATTCGGGGGTGTTGCCATGAAGTGGTTTCACAAGATCATGCCGCGCGAGGAGAAGTTCTTCGTGCTGTTCGACAGGCATGCGGACTGCATCCTGAAAGCTTCCAAGACCCTTCGGGACATTCTTCAGGGCGGGCCGGATGTCGTGGCCCGCTGCAAGCAGCTGATGGCCGAGGAGGAGGAGGCCGACCAGATCTCGCACGAGGTGCTCGAGGCCATCCGGCGCAGCTTCATCACGCCGTTCGATCGCAGTGACATCAAGTCCCTGATCACCGCGATGGATGACTCGATCGACCAGATGAACAAGACGGCCAAGACCATCCTGCTCTACGACGTGAAGGACTTCGAGGACCCGATGCGCCAGATGGGCGACATCATCGTCAAGACCGCGGAACTGACGGCCAAGATCGTGCCGATGCTCAAGGACATGGCGCCCAATGCGCAGCGCATCCACGATCTGACGCGCCAGGCCGTGGCCTACGAGGACGAGACCGACCATCTGCATGATGCGGGGCTGCGGGCGCTCTATCACGGCAAGGGCAAGAAGGATGCCATGGCCTTCATCATAGGATCGGAAATCTATGAACATCTCGAGAAGGTGGGCGACCGGCTGGAGGACGTGGCGAGCAATGTCAACGGCATCCTGATCGAGCATCTCTGAGCCATGGACGGCAGCGCCCTGAGCTTCGGACTGGTCTTCCTGATCTTCGTGGCATTGGCCTTCGATCTGCTCAACGGACTCCATGATGCCGCCAACTCGATCGCCACGGTGGTGTCGACCCGGGTGCTGAAGCCGCACTATGCCGTTGTCTGGGCCGCCTTCTTCAATTTCATCGCCTTCCTTTTCTTCGGGTTGCACGTCGCCAAGACCGTCGGCTCGGGTATCGTCTCTCCCAATCTCGTCGACGATGCGGTGATCTTCGGAGCGCTGATGGGTGCGATCTCATGGAATGTCATCACCTGGATGCTGGGCATTCCATCGTCGAGTTCGCATGCCCTCATTGGCGGCATCGTGGGAGCAGGGCTGGCCAAGGCCGGATTCAGCGCGATCATGTGGTCGGGCCTCACCAAGACGGTCATTGCCATCTTCCTGTCGCCGGCGACAGGCTTCCTGCTGGCCCTGCTTCTCGTCCTGATCGTGTCGTGGAGCTTCGCCAGGGCGACGCCGGCCTTTGCCGATTCCACCTTCCGCAAGCTGCAACTGGTCTCTGCCGCGCTCTATTCGCTCGGGCATGGCGGCAATGATGCCCAGAAGACCATGGGCATCATCGCCGTGCTATTATTCAGCCATGGGCTGACCGGCGGTGAGTTCTACGTGCCGTTCTGGGTGGTTCTGTCGTGCCAGGCGGCCATGGGCATCGGAACGCTGTTCGGCGGATGGCGCATCGTGCACACCATGGGCTCCAAGATCACGCGGTTGACGCCTCAGCAGGGGTTCTGCGCCGAGACCGCCGGTGCCATCACGCTCTTCGGGGCCACTTACCTGGGCGTGCCGGTATCGACCACGCATACCATCACGGGTGCCATTGTCGGTGTCGGCGCATCGCGGCGGCTGTCCGCGGTACGCTGGAACGTGGCCAAAGGTATCGTCGTTGCCTGGTTCGTCACCATTCCCATGTCGGCCGCCATCGCTGCCATCTTCTACTGGCTTGCGGCCGCAGTGGCTGGCTGACCCATGGCGCGCCTGCTGCAACAATATGGCGCCCTTCCGTGGCGGGACCGGGGGCAGGGGATCGAAGTCCTCCTGATCTCGTCGCGCGAGACACGGCGGTGGATCATCCCGAAGGGCTGGCCCATACCGGGACTGGAGCCGCATGACTCGGCCGCGCGCGAGGCCTTCGAGGAAGCCGGCGTGGGTGGAAACGTGGGTCGCCGGCGTCTTGGCAGCTACGACTACGAGAAGCGGCTGAAGGATGGCTCCCTCGAAACCTGCACAGTGGATGTGTTCCGGCTCGAGGTCATGATCCAGCACCGCGCCTGGCCCGAACAGGGGCAGCGCGAGCTGCGCTGGCTGACACGTGACGAAGCAGCGGCCTCCGTCCAGGAGGCCGGGCTCGCCAGCCTGATCCGAAAGCTGAAATAGATCAGGTGGAGGCTTCGGCCGACGGCTTGCGTGGCTTCTTTGCCGCCGCCTTCTTCGCTGGCTTCTTTGTCGCGGCCTTCTTGGCCGGTGTCTTCTTCGCAGCCGCCTTCTTCTTGCCGCCGGGCTTGCCGGCCTTGGCGGCGATCAGCGCGATGGCCTCTTCCAGCGAGTAGGACTGCGGATCGGCATCGCGCGGCAGCGTGGCATTGACCTTGCCGAACTTCACATAGGGCCCGTAGCGACCGGACATGATCTGGATGCTGCCGCCGCCTTCGGGGTGCGGACCGAGGTCCTTCAGCGCGTTGGCCCTGGCACGGGAGAAGCCGCGGGCCTTCTTCTGGGCCAGGATGTCGACCGCGCGATTGATGCCGACGGTGAAGACCTCATCGGCGGAATCGAGATTGGCATAGGTGCCGTCATGCAGCACGAAAGGCCCGAAGCGGCCGAAGTTGGCGACGATGGGTTTGCCCGTTTCGGGATGAATGCCCACTTCGCGCGGCAATGACAGCAGCCGCAGCGCCGTTTCGAGGTCGATGGTATTGGGATCGGTGCCCTTGGGTATGGAGGCCCGGCGCGGTTTCTCGCCTTCCACCGCCTCGCCGAGCTGGAGATAGGGCCCGAAGCGGCCCACCCGACGGGTGACCTTCTCGCCCGTCTCCGGATCGACGCCCAGTTCGACGCCATCGGCGGGAACGGCCTCGGCACCTTCGGCGGGCGGGGTCATCGGCCGCGTGTACTTGCAGTCCGGGTAGTTCGAGCAGCCGATGAAGGATCCGAACTTGCCCAGCTTCAACGACAGCTGCCCGGTGCCGCAGGAGGTACACTTGCGCGGATCCTCGCCATCGCCGCGGGGCGGGAAGATGTGTGGCGCCAGGATATCGTTCAGGGCGTCGAGCACGTTGGTGACGCGCAGGTCCTTGATCTCGTCGAGCGCTCCCGTGAAGTCCTTCCAGAAGTCGCGCAGAAGGTCCTTCCACTTCACCTCGCCGGCGGAGACGCGGTCGAGCTGCTCCTCGAGATTGGCGGTGAAGTCATACTCCACGTAGCGGCTGAAGAAACTCTCCAGGAAGGCGGTGACGACCCGGCCCTTGTCTTCGGGGATCAGGCGCTTCTTGTCGAGCCTGACATAGCCGCGGTTGCGCAGGGTCTCGAGGATCGAGACATAGGTCGAGGGGCGGCCGATGCCGAGTTCCTCGAGCTTCTTGATCAGGGAGGCCTCGGAGTAGCGCGGCGGCGGCTCGGTAAAGTGCTGGTTGGCGGTGATCGACTTGACGCCAATCGAGTCGCCTCGCGCCATGGCCGGAAGGCGGCGGGCATCCTCGTCCTCGCCGTCGTCGAGATCCTCGTGATAGACCTTGAGGAAGCCGTCGAACTTCACCACCGATCCGGTGGCGCGGAAGCTGTAGTGCTTGCCGTCGCGCCCTGTGGTACCGATGTCGGCAGTGGTGCGTTCGAGCGCGGCGCTCTCCATCTGGCTCGCCACCGTGCGCTTCCAGATCAGTTCGTAGAGGGCGAACTGATCGGCATCGAGCGACCGCCGCAGGGATGCCGGATGGCGCGAGACCTCGGTGGGGCGGATCGCTTCGTGCGCTTCCTGCGCGTTCTTGGCCTTGGTCGAATAGTGGCGCGGAACCGATGGCAGGTAGGGTTCGCCGAAGGTCTTCAAGATGGCGTTGCGCGTTGCCGCGATGGCCTCCGGCGCCATGTCCACGCCATCGGTTCGCATGTAGGTGATGAGGCCCACGGTCTCGCCGCCGATGTCGACGCCTTCGTAGAGGCGCTGGGCAATCTGCATGGTGCGGGAGGAGGAGAAGCCCAGCTTGCGGGAGGCTTCCTGCTGCAGCGTCGAGGTGCGGAAGGGCGGGTAGGGATGGCGCTTGGCGGGCTTCGACTCGATGCTGTCGACCTTGAACGGCTGCCCCTTCACCGACTGCTCGATGGCGCGCGCGGCGGTTTCGTCGCCCAGGTCCAGCTTGCCCAGCCGTTTGCCGTCGATCGCGCTGAGGGCCGCCTGGAAGTCCTGGCCCTGCGGCGTCACGAAGGTTCCGTCGATGGTCCAGTATTCCTGGGCGCGGAAGGCCTCGATTTCCAGTTCACGGTCGCAGATCAGGCGGAGCGCCACCGACTGCACCCGGCCGGCCGAGCGGGAGCCCGGCAGCTTGCGCCACAGCACCGGCGAAAGCGAGAAGCCAACCAGGTAGTCGAGCGCGCGGCGGGCGAGGTAGGCATCCACCAGATCGGCATCCACATCGCGGGGATGCTGCATCGCCTCCAGGATGGACTGCTTGGTGATGGCGTTGAAGACCACCCGCTTGACGTCCTTGCCCTTCAAGGCGCCCTTCTTGCGCAGGACCTCGAGGACGTGCCAGGAAATGGCCTCGCCCTCACGGTCGGGGTCGGTGGCGAGGATCAGGCGGTCGTCGGTCTTCAGGGCGGCGGCGATATCGGCCAGGCGCTTGGCCGACTTTCCGTCCACTTCCCAGGACATGTCGAAATCCTCGTCAGGCCGAACCGAGCCGTCCTTGGCCGGCAGGTCACGGACGTGACCGTAGGAGGCGAGGACCGTGAAGTCCTTCCCCAGGTACTTGTTGATCGTTTTGGCCTTGGCCGGAGACTCAACGACGACGACGGTCATTCGGTGCCCTGATCATTGTGCAGCGCCTCATATAGGCATCGCTCCCGCCCTGCAAGGAGGCCAGAACCGCGCCAACTGCCCAATTTTGCAATCTTAGATTGCTTAATGATCGATCAAGCACCTATATAGTGTGGCGCGTACCTGACAATCCGGAGTCCCGAACCATGACAATGCGGCCGAAGGCGGCGCGGTCTGCGCCGCCATCGCGCGCGGGCGGACCTTCGTCCGGCCGGCCAAAACCCCAGATGAGACCTCGTGAAGTGGCCGAGTTCATCGCGGACCTGGTGCTTGAGCTGAGCCGCATGGCGCGTTCTGCCGGACTCGCGACAGTCATGGTATCGCTGGAATTCGCCTACTACGAGGCCTTCGCTGCCGCGCACAGGTCCGAAATCCCGCCGGATGAACTGCGCTATCTGCAGCGCCTCGAGGAGGCCTGCAGGACGGCCCTCGACGCTGGCGGCCCGCCTGAAGACGAACCGCCCGACACTTCAGAGTGAAAGCCTGTTTCAGGTCAATGCAGGCGCCATTCCTGATCGACGTGCCTCAATTGTACCGGACCGACGATGCCGGCATGGGCGACGCGCACGGAGGCAAGCGGGCCATCGAGATTGTGCGACCAGAAATCCAGAAACTTGATGAGTTTCGGAAACTTGGGAGCCAGATCGTAGTCCTGCCAGACGAAGGTCTGCAGGATGTCGCGATAGTCGGGCATGCGATACATGATCTCGGCGGTGGTGAGACTCCATCCACGCAACTGACGGGCAAAGTCGTGATCGCTCATCTGGTTCCCTCCTGAATCGTAGCGGTCAACTCCTCAATTCCAATTCAAGGCGATGATGAGGTCAAGTGCTGAACGAAGGATTAACGTGTAATTTCAGCGTATTAGCAGCTTATACTCAAGAGTGCTGCTAAGGTGCCCAAAGAGTCGCCACCTTGGCGTCCGCCAGAGCGAAGCAACCTGCAATGCTCGGGCTGAGCGGCAGGTCGCGGTAGGTCCCGATGGCGCCCTCCTGTGCCAGACGTCCCGACAGGCCAGGCTCCTCTGCCGTGACCACCCAGATGAAGCCGAAGGCTGTTTCCCGGATCGGCCGCGCGCCAGCGCGCGTGAGGCTGGCAAAGACCTCATCCTGCGGCGTTCCGGGCTCGAAGACGGCAAGCATCGTTCCCTGTGCCGCTGCGGGCAGCGCGGCGTGCCGCATGACCACCGCCATGATGCCGACCCAGGCGAGAACGGCTGTCGTGAAGAGCAGGAGTGCCAGCCGATGGCCGGGCCAGGCGCGCCGCTCAGGCATTGGCGAAGCGCGGGTCGCGCCGTTCACGGATGGGCAGGTTGACGATGGCCGCGAAAAGGCCGAGCGCCACGCCCATCCACCACACCGGGTCGTAGGTGCCGAACTGGTCATAGAGCCGCCCACCCAGCCAGACGCCGAGGAAGGATCCGATCTGGTGGCTGAGGAAAACGAAGCCGTAGAGCGTCGCCATGTAGCGGGTTCCGAACATGACGGTGACCAGGCCCATGGTGAGCGGAACGGTGGAGAGCCACAGCAGTCCCATGGTGGCGGTGAAGATGATTGTGCTCAGCGGTGTGATCGGCAGGAGGATGAAGCAGGCGACCGAAATCGAACGCAGAACGTAGATCAGGCTGAGTGGAACGCGCTTCTCCCCGCGCCCGCCGATGACGCCGGACATGTAGGATCCCACCACGTTGAAGAGACCGATGGCGCCCATGGCCAGGCCCGCGAACTCCTTCGAGATTCCATGTTCGGCGAGGTAGGGCGGCAGGTGAACGGTGATGAAGGCGAGCTGGAAACCGCAGACGAAAAAGCCCGCCACGAGCAGCAGGTAGGAGCTATGACCGAAGGCGGCGCCAATGGCCTGGCGCATCGTCATGTCGGCCTCGCCCGGTGCGACGCGGCTCCCGGAGGTGTTCTGCGCCATGAGTGGAAGCGCGAAGACGATGATGAGCAGGGTGGAGCAGGCGAGCGCGATCAGCGCGTTCTGCCAGCCATAGGCCGCAATCAGCGCGCCACCGAGGGGGGCGAACACGAACTGACCGAAGGACCCGGAAGCCGTGGCGATTCCGAAGGCCCAGGAGCGGCGCTCAGGCGGCACGATGCGTCCCAGCGCGGCCATCACGATGCCGAAGGACGAGAGCGCAATGCCCGTTCCGGCCAGAACGCCACCGCCGATGTTGAACAACAGCGGGGTCGAGGTGAGCGCCATCATCAGCGTGCCGACGGCATAGATCACCGCCCCGAGCATCAGCACGCGGGCGGCGCCGTAGCGGTCGGCCAGGGCACCGGCCACCGGCGTGGCGATTCCCCACAACAGGTTCTGCATGGCGATGGCGAAGGAGAAGATCTCGCGCGGCCAGGCGTTCGCCTCTGAAATCGGCGCCGTGAACAGGCCGAAGCTGGAGCGGACCCCGAAGTTGATCATGGCGACGAGACAGCCCGCGACCACGATGACGGAGGGGGCATAGTACCAGCGCGAGGGGAGGACGGTGCTGCTCATGCGCCCGTGCTAGGCGACGGCCCCGGGGATGCCAAGCGCGTTTTGCGCATGAGCGGTCCGAACTGGGCGATGGCCACGCCCGCAATGATCAGTACGCCGCCGGCCACCAGCGGCCAGGTCAGGCTTTCGCCAAGCAGCAGGATACCGCCGATGGCCGCGACGACAGGCTGCACATAGAGGAAGATCCCGGCAATGGAGCTGTCCATGTGGCCAAGGGCGTAGTTCCAGGCGGTCGTCGCGAGGAAGGTTCCAAAGACCACGACGAAGCCGACGGCGAGCCACTCGGTCGCCCCCATGCCCTGAAGCACCTGCGGGAAATCCGGCGTCACGAAGAAGGCCATGGGCAGCGCGGCGATACCCATGGCGAGACAGGCCACTTCGAAAGACCCGTATTTTTTCGACACGGGCTGGATGACGACCGTGTAGATTCCCCACCCCATGGTGCTGGCCGTGACCATGAGAAGGCCAATGAGGCCCACATCGGCGCTCGGAACCAGGGTGCTGCCGAGCATCAGTGCCGCGGTGCCGATGAGCGAGACGGCCATGCCGGCCACCAGCCAGACCGTCAGCCGGTCGCCGGCCAGCAGCACGGCAAAGAGCGCAATGAAGACCGGTTCCAGCCCGAAGATCAGCCCGGTCCAGCTGGCTGGCACGGACTGCATGCCATAGGCCGCCAGGATCTGGTAGCCGAGGTTTCCGCCAACCGCCGCCACGACGATGCGCAACCAGTCGCGCGGCGCGATGCGGCGCACGCCGATGGTCGACAGGATGATGATGGCCAGCAGGCCGGCGGGATAGAGCCGCAGCACCATCGCCGACTGCGGCGACAGTTCGAGAATGAGATAGCGCATGGCGACGGGGATGAGGCCCCACATGGTCACCGCGAAGAGGACCGCGGCCAGGGCCAGCGCCTTGTCGCCAAGACGAAGCAGAGGTCCGAACTGCGCGATGGCGACGCCCGCGAGGATCAGCGTGCCGCCGAGCGCCATGCCGGGCGTGATGGGTTCCGACAGCATCAGCGCGCCGGCGGCCACGCCGATGATCGGAACGAGGTAGATGAAGGCGCCCGCGGCGGCGGCTGGCAGGCGGGCGGCGCCAAAGTTCCAGGTGATGGTCGCAACCAGGGTCGAGAGGATCGAGATGTAGCCCATGTCCAGCCAGTTGCGCGCGGTCATCGCGGCAATCGTGTCGAGGGTCGACGGACGGGCGAGTGCGGGCACCATGATCAGGGAGGCGATGATGATGGAGAGCGACGTGATGCTGTAGGACCCGTATTTGCGGGTCAGCGGCTTCGCGCCCACGACATAGACCGCCCAGGCCAAGCCGCAGAGGAAGATCAGCGCGCTTCCCTTGATCAGGCCGGGAGCGTCTTCGCTGAGGCCCAGATCGCGCCAGACCAGCAGCACGGTTCCGGCGAAGCCGATCCCCAGTCCAACCATCGCGATGGCGCCGAGTCGTTCGCGCGCGGCGATGGCGCCGAGTGCCGCGATGAGAAGCGGCTGCGTGCCGATGATGAGGCTGCCCATGCCGGCGGAGATCAGCTCGAAGCCGAAGGCCGAGCCGATGTTGTAGCCGATCATGCCGACGGTCGAGATGAGGAGCAGGCGCGGCCAGTCGCGGCGTTCGATGCGCCAGCCGCCGAGGATGGCCAGACCGATCGCATAGACGACGGCGACGATGGTGTAGCGGATGACGATGTGGTCGGCGGGCCCCAGGGCGACCGAGAGGGACCGGATGAAGACCGGGCCCACGCCCCAGATGATGACGGTGAAGAGCAGCGCCAGAAGGGCCTTGACCGGCATCGGGTCAGTGCCGCGCGAAACGGGCGGGGCCGAACTGGGCCGCGGCCACCCCCGCCAGCATCAGGATGCCGCCGAGCACGATGAAGATGGTGACGGGCTCAGACAGCACGAGTGCTCCGCCCGCCACGGCCACCACGGGGAGGAGATAGAGGAAGGTGCCCGCAATCGTGCTGGACAGGTGCTTGCTGCCGTAGTTCCAGAGCAGCACGCCGCCGACGCCGCTGGCCAGCACCAGATAGATGAGTTCCGTCCATTGTCGCACATTGAGCGCCAGCGCGAGATCGAGCAATGGCTGGTTGGCCGACCAGATGAGCGGCGGTGCCGCGACCAGCATGGTGATGGCGGTAACGGTGAAGCTGTCGTAGCGGTCGAGAAGCGGTTTCGACACGATGGTGTAGATGGCCCAGCACAGGCAGCAGAGCATGAGATAGACGACGCCGATGGCCGGCACCTGCGACGTCGCCGTTGCCGTCAGGTCCTGCCAGAAGAGCACCACGGCGCCGAGCATGGCGAGCGCGATGCCGATGAAGGTGAAGCGGTTCAGCTTCTCACCGAGCAGGGCCGCCGCGAGCAGGGCGATCATCAGGGGTTCGACCATGGTGATGATGGTTCCGAGACCGGCTGGCACCAGCGCGAACCCGGCGTTCACGAACCAGTTGTAGCCGGCCATGCCGACAAGTCCGGCGAAGAGGAAGCGTGGCCAGTCGGCCGGGCGGACCCGCCATGTCCCGAGATAGGCAAGGCCCGCGACGTTGATCAGACTGACGAAGACATAGCGCATGGCCAGCGAGTTCTCGGGTGTCAGCGCCAGGGCCAGGGTGCGCATGAAGACCGCGGCCGATCCCCAGAACACCATGGTGAGCAGGAGGGCAAGGAAGGCGCGGGTCCGGGTGCTGTCCATGGGGAATCCGATCAGTAGGCCATGGGTGCCCGAACGGCTGGACGCGGTCAATGTGCCCCCGCGCGCGGGAGGCATGCGGGTGGTCCGGCCATGCCCGAAACGAAAGGGGCCGGACGCGACGTCCGGCCCCAGGTCTGCTCAGGCAGATTTGCGTTGCGTCAGGCCACGCCCTTTTCGCCCATCAGGGTCTTCAGCTCACCCGACTGGAACATTTCCATCATGATGTCCGAACCGCCGACGAACTCACCCTTGACGTAGAGCTGCGGAATGGTCGGCCAGTTCGTATAGGCCTTGATGCCCTGACGCAGGTCGTCGGAGTCGAGCACGTTGATGCCCTTGAAGGCGACGCCCAGGTGATTGAGGATCTGGGTGGCGCGGCCGGAGAAGCCGCACATCGGCATGTCGGGCGTGCCCTTCATGAAGAGGACCACGTCGTTGCTCTTCACTTCATTGTCGATCCAGGTGTTGATGTCGGTCATGGCTCAGTCCTCTGGTGTGCTGGTCTGGAGTGCAAGTGCATGGAGTTCGCCGCCCATGCGGCCCTTGAGGGCGGCATAGACCATCTGGTGCTGCTGGACTCGCGATTTGCCCTTGAAGGCGGCGGAGACGACGTTGGCCGCATAGTGGTCGCCGTCGCCGGCGAGATCGCGGATCTCGACCTTCGCGTCGGGCAGCGCCTCCTTGATGAAACGCTCGATATCGGCGGCGGACATGGCCATGCGGGATTCCTAGAGTTCGCCGGCCATGTAGGCCGGAAACCAGCTTTCATGGGCGGTGCGCAACTGATCCAGTGATATAGTCGGACCTCCAGCCATGTTCAACGCCGCAGCCGTCGTGACTTCGCCCAGACGCTGCACGGCAATGCCGGCCCTTTGACCCTCGGCAGCAATCCCGTCGGCGAGATCCGCCCGGCAGGTCACCACATAGCGAGCCTGGTCCTCGCCGAAGAGCCGTTCATGGGTCAGCGCCGGGAGCGAGGCTCCCAGTCCCGAAGCCAGGGCCATCTCCACCACGGCGACGCCCAGGCCGCCGTCGGAAACATCATGCACGGCAGTCACTTGCGCGGCGAGGATCAGGCTTCGCACGAAGTCGCCGTTGCGCTTCTCGGCGGCAAGGTCAACCGGCGGCGGCGCGCCGTCTTCCCGGCCAAGCACCTCGCGCAGATAGATCGACTGCCCGAGGTGGCGGCCGACGCCGCCGATCTCGAGGATGACGTCGCCGGCGCGCTTGAAGGCCAGGGTGGCCATCTTGGTCACGTCGTCGAGAAGCCCGATGCCTCCGATGGCCGGGGTCGGCAGAATGCCCTGGCCGTTGGTCTCGTTGTAGAGCGAGACGTTGCCCGAGACGACCGGGAAGTCGAGCGCGCGACAGGCCGCCGAGATACCCTCGATGGCCTTGACGAACTGGCCCATGATCTCGGGACGCTCGGGATTGCCGAAATTGAGATTGTCAGTGATCGCGATGGGCAGCGCGCCAACCGCCGTCAGGTTGCGCCAGCACTCGGCCACGGCCTGCTTGCCCCCCTCGAAGGGGTCGGCCTCGACGTAGCGCGGTGTGACGTCGGTGGACACGGCGATGGCCTTGTTGCCCCTGATGCGGACCACGCCCGCATCGCCGCCCGGGATCTGCGCGGTGTTGGACTGGATGAGATGGTCGTACTGTTCCCAGACCCAGCGGCGCGAGCACATGTCGGGCGAACCCACGATCTTGAGAAGGGCGGCGGCCAGATCGTTCGGTGCCGGGACGTCGGTCAGTACAGGCAGCTTCTTCGGCTCGACCCAGGGGCGGTCGTACTCGGGCGCCTGGTCGCCCATCTGCTTGATGGGCAAGTCGGCCTTCACCTCGCCCTGGTGCCGGATCACGAAGCGCAGCGTGTCGGTGGTCTTGCCGACGATGGCGAAGTCGAGATCCCACTTCCGGAAGATGGCCTCGGCCTCCTTTTCCTTTTCCGGCCGAAGCACCATCAGCATGCGCTCCTGGCTTTCGGACAGCATCATCTCGTAGGCGGTCATGCCCTCTTCGCGGCATGGCACCTTGTCGAGATCGAGTTCGATGCCGAGGTCGCCCTTGGCCCCCATTTCGACGGCGGACGAGGTGAGTCCAGCGGCGCCCATGTCCTGGATGGCGATGACCGCGCCGGAGGCCATGAGTTCGAGGCAGGCTTCGAGCAGGCACTTCTCGGTGAAGGGATCGCCCACCTGAACCGTGGGCCGCTTTTCCTCGGCCTTGTCGTCGAACTCCGCCGAGGCCATGGTGGCGCCATGGATGCCGTCACGGCCGGTCTTGGCGCCGAGGTAGACGACGGGCAGGCCCACGCCCTTGGCCTTGGAGTAGAAAATGGAATCCGCCCGCGCCAGGCCCACTGCCATGGCGTTGACCAGGATGTTGCCATTGTAGCGGGCGTGGAAGTTCACCTCGCCGCCGATGGTCGGCACACCGAAGGAATTGCCGTAGCCGCCGATGCCGTGCACCACGCCCGAGACGAGGTGACGGGTCTTGGGATGCGATGGTTCGCCGAAGCGCAGCGCATTCATCGCGGCAATGGGGCGGGCGCCCATGGTGAAGACGTCGCGCAGGATGCCGCCCACGCCGGTGGCGGCGCCCTGATAGGGCTCGATGAAGGAGGGATGGTTGTGGCTCTCCATCTTGAAGACGATGGCGTCACCATCGCCGATGTCGACGACGCCCGCGTTCTCTCCGGGCCCCTGGATGACCCTGGGCCCCGCGGTCGGCATGGTCTTCAGCCATTTCTTGGAGGACTTGTAGGAACAGTGCTCGTTCCACATGGCCGAGCAGATGCCCAGTTCGGTGAGGGTCGGCTCGCGGCCGAGCAGCTTCACGAAGCGGTCGTATTCGTCGGGCTTGAGGCCGTGGCTCTTGACCAGGTCGGGCGTGATCTTGATGTCGTTGGGGAGCGTCATGGGGAGAGGCTTTAGCGCCTCATCCCCCGAATCTCAAATGCCCATTGCGCCGTTCCATGGGCTTTGGAAGAGGATCAGGCGACCTGCCTGGCGTCGGCCTTGAGGGGCTGCGGACGGGTGATCTGTTCCACGCGCCACTGGAGGACCTTTGTGGCCCGGTCAAGCGCTTCGATCTCTTCGGGCGAGGGGCCCTTCTTCTTCTTGCCAAGCAGCGACTTCAGCATCTTTGTCATGACCCAGTCCTAACGCTTTGGTTACGATCCGCGCTAACGCGCCAGTAACGCTATAGAGCCCGAAACACTGGCGTTAATCCAAGATTAACGGAGAAAAAGGTGAACGGCCCTTGAACCGTCCGCGGCGAATTTGACGCGCATTCGACCGGTCAGGCGGCCAGCAGGCTTTCGAAGAGCGGCCGGCAGTCGGTCTTGCCGTGCAATGGCTCGATCATGTTCTCGGGATGGGGCATCATGCCGATCACGGTGCCGCTCTCGTTGGCGATCCCGGCAATGTCGTTCATGGCGCCGTTGGGATTGGTGCCCTCCGCATAGCGGAAGACCACGCGGTTGTCGCCTTCCAGGCGATTCAGGGTCTCGGCATCGCAGATGTAGTTGCCTTCGCCATGCGCTACCGGACAGGAGACAACCGCCCCCTTGGCCATGCGATTGGTGAAGAAGGTGGCGTTGTTCTCCACCCTCAGCTTCACTTCACGGCAGACGAAGCGCAGCTGGGCATTGCGGACCAGCGCGCCAGGAAGCAAGCCCGCCTCGGTGATGATCTGGAAGCCATTGCACACGCCAAGAACCTTCAGGCCCTTCCGGGCCTTGGCAGCGATATCGGACATGATGGGAGAACGCGCGGCAATGGCGCCGCAGCGCAGATAGTCGCCATAGGAAAACCCGCCGGGCACAACCACCAGGTCAACCTTGGGAAGCGCCGTTTCCGTATGCCAGACGGATACCGGTTTCCGGCCCGTCACCTTTTCCAGCGCCAGCATCATGTCGGTTTCGCGATTGATGCCGGGGAAGACGACGACGGCCGATTTCATGCCAGCTCGATCTCGTAGTTTTCGATGACGGTGTTGGCGATCAGCTTCTCGCACATGGCCTTGACCTGGTCGCGGGCGCGGGCCTTGTCGGTCTCGGCAAGCTCGATCTCGAAATACTTGCCCTGACGGACCTGTTCGACGCCGCCGAAGCCCAGGTGGCCCAGCGCGCCTTCGATCGCCTTTCCCTGAGGGTCAAGCACGCCCGACTTGAGCGTGACCTTCACTTTCGCTTTCATCGGCAGTCCTCAGTGCAGGTCGGTCTTCACGAGCTTGGGCTTGGAGCGCTCGGGCTTCTCGGCCTCGGTGATGATGCCGAGACGGCGCGCCACTTCCTGATAGGCTTCGACCAGCCCGCCCATGTCGCGGCGGAACCGGTCCTTGTCCATCTTGTCGTTGGTCTTGGTGTCCCACAGGCGGCAGCAGTCGGGGCTGATCTCGTCGGCCAGCACGATGCGCATCATGTCGTTGTCGTAGAGGCGGCCGAACTCGATCTTGAAGTCGACAAGCTTGATGCCGATGCCAAGGAAAAGACCGGACAGGAAATCATTGATGCGGATCGCCATGTGCATCATGTCGTCGATCTCCTGGGGACTTGCCCAGTTGAAGGCCGTGATGTGCTCCTCGGAGACCATCGGATCGCCGAGCTCGTCGTTCTTGTAGTAGAATTCGATGATGGAGCGAGGCAGGGCGTGCCCTTCCTCGAGCCCCAGGCGCTTGGCCAGCGATCCGGCCGCCACGTTGCGCACCACCACTTCGAGCGGCACGATCTCGACTTCACGGACCAGCTGCTCACGCATGTTGAGGGTGCGGAGAAAATGCGTGGGAATGCCCAGCTCGTTCAGCCGCGAGAAGACGAACTCCGAAATACGCTGGTTGAGCACACCCTTGCCCTCGATCACCGCCTTCTTCTGTGCGTTGAAGGCAGTGGCGTCGTCCTTGTAGTGGACGATAATCGTGCCCGGCTCCGGACCCTCATAAAGGATCTTGGCCTTTCCCTCGTAGATCCGGGTACGTCTGCTGTTCATTTCAAGTATCCTCATCAATACCCTTAATCTACCACATCACCCTAATCCGGTGCGGGACGTGACGCCATAACAGTCGCGGACCGGGCCAAGGTAATCCCCAATCCTGTTCGCCGCTCAATAAACCATCGTTGTGCGGCGCACAATGACTGTTTCCGAGGTTGATTTGGCGGGGGGCACTGGCTATTTCAAGCGCCTGACGGCTCACAAGGAGTGCTGAATGACCACCTTTGACAAGCGCGAGGAGGGCTTCGAGAAGAAGTTCGCCCTGGATGAGGAACTCAGGTTCAAGGCGGGTGCCCGCCGGAACAAGCTTCTGGGGCTCTGGGCTGCGGAAAAGATGGGCCTCTCCGGCGCCGAGGCCGAGACCTATGCCAAGGCAGTGGTGGCCGCCGATTTCGAGGAGGCCGGCGACGAGGATGTTTTCCGCAAGATTCGCAAAGACTTCGACGCCAAGGACGTGGACCAGTCGGACCATCAGATCCGCCGTACCATGGACGAGCTGATGGCAAAGGCCGTCGAGCAGCTGCGGGCGGCCGGGTAGGTGTCCGCCGGACATTTCGATCTCCGGACACGGCTCGCCACCGGCGAGCCGTTTCTGTTCTCGTGGCTGTCGATCCCCAGCGCGATTCTGGCCTCCCAGGCGGCACGGCTGCCCTTCGACGGCGTCTGTCTGGACATGCAGCACGGCATGATCGGCTTTTCCGACGCCGTGCCGATGGTGGCCTCCATCAATGCCGTGGGACGGCCCGCGATCATCCGGAGCCTGTGGAACGACCCGGCGATTCCCGGTCAGGCGCTTGATGCCGGCGCCTCCGCCGTCATCTCGCCCATGATCAACAGCCGGGCCCAGGCGGAAGCCCTGGTCCGGGCGGCCAAGTATCCGCCGATCGGCGGGCGCAGCTGGGGCGGCTATACGGCGCTGCAGGCCTCCGGCCTGACGCCTGGCGAGTATCTCCGCGAGGCCAACCGGATGACCATGGTCTTCGCCATGATCGAAACGGTCGAAGCCCTGGAGCAGGTGAACGAGATCGCGGCCACCCCCGGTCTCGACGGACTGTTCGTCGGGCCAAGCGACCTGTCCATCACCCTGTCGCGCGGGGCAGGCATCGACAAGACCGGCGCCCACACGCTGGCGGCGATGGAGAAGGTAGTGGCGGCGGCCCGGGCCAATGGCCTCGTCGCAGGGGCCTTCGGCGGTGGCGCCGAGGTGGTCAAGACCTATCTGGGGCTGGGCTTTTCCTTCATCGCCGCGGCCGTGGACGTCGATCTGTTGCAGATTGGCGCGGCGGCGTTGGTGAAGTCGATCAAGGCCGTTTGACCTCCCCGCGATTTCGGGCAAGACTGACCGCGTCATGGACACGCGCGCGCCGCTCATTCCCGGCCATGAGGCCATCCTCGACCGCCTGATCGCGACGGCGCTCAGCGCAGGCACCATCGCGGCGCAGACCGACAAGTACTTCACCAATACCAGCCGCATCGTCGCGGCCCATGGCGACTCGCAGGTGACCTTCGCCGTCTTCATGCGCCGCCGCGTGGTGGCGGCCCTGGAGCCGACGATCCGGCTGATCCGCCACTTCGTTCCCGATGTGAAGATCCGCCGCTTCTACGAGGAGGGCGACATCGTCCCGTCCGAAAGCAAGATGCTGGAGATCACGGGCTCCATGGCGAGGCTTTCGGAAGTCGAGACGCTGCTCCTGCAGAAGACCGGCTTTCCCTGCGTGGCCGCCAACAACGCCTACGAGATGTGCCGGGCGTTGCCGAACGCGGCCTTCATGGACATGCACGCCCGCCACGCCAGCGGTGCCGAGATGAACATCCTGGCGGCCTATGGGGCCGCAGTCGGGAGTGCCGCTGCCCGCCGCGCCGACTCCGCGGTCAAGGGCTTCGTCGGCTCTTCCCAGGACCTGACCGCACCCTTCTTCGGCGCGGCCTCCGGCATGGGCACCATGCCCCACGCCCTGGTCGGCTACACCGGCGGCGACGTGTTGAAGGCGATGCAGCTCTTCGCCGAAACCATCCCGGAGGCCAAGTCGCTGATCGCGCTGGTCGACTATACCGGCGAGGAAGTGACCGACTCGATCCGATGTGCGCGCTGGTTCTTCGACGAAGCACGGCTGCAGGACCGGGGAAAATCCTTCGGCATCAGGCTGGACACCCATGGTGGCCGCTTCGCCGAGGGCCTCGACTACGAGAAATCGGTGGACACCGTCGGCCAGTGGCTGGGCGTTCATGGCGAATACAACATCGTGGAGCAGGTCCTTGGCGGCACGGCGGTGCAGCTGGACCCCAACAACATCCTGGTGGACAAGGTGCGGCGCATCCTGTTCGGAAAAGGGGTCTCGGCCGCCGCCATCATCCATGTGCGCCGCGCCCTGGATGCAGCCGGCTACCGCAAGGCCACGATCGTGGGCTCGTCCGGCTTCGATCCGCAGAAGTGCCAGATCATGGGCGCAGCGCGCGTGCCGCTGGACATGGTCGGGACGGGGAGCTTCCTGCCGGCCACATTAACCGAGACTTATGCGACGGCTGACATTATTGCCTACGATGGCGTGAAACGCGTTAAGGTCGGTCGCGAGTTCCTGTACGAGGAGAAGTCCTGATACTGGACTCGGGGGTGCTGGAGAGGGGGCTCTCAAGAGCGAGGCAAAGATGAGAAAGCTGGGGATTTTTCTGATCGGTGTGCTGATGGCCGGCTTCATGCTGTCGGGCATCTCGGACGCGAACACGCGCAAGAATGACGTTGTTGAGATCGTAATCGATATCTCGGCCCAGACCATGTCGGTTGACGTCAATGGCTGGTCCTATGGTCACTGGAAAGTGTCGACGGCGCGCGAGGGCTATCACACGCCTCGCGGGTCCTGGCGGCCCTACACCATGAAGCTGATGCATTATTCGCGAAAATACGACAATTCGCCGATGCCTCACTCGATCTTTTTCCTGGGCGGCTATGCCATCCACGGCACCGGCTATGTCAAGTCGCTGGGGCGACCGGCCTCGCACGGCTGCATCCGGCTGCATCCGAAGAACGCGGCGCGCCTCTATAGCCTGGTGCAGAAGTACGGCCTGAAGTCGACGCGCATCACGATCGTGAACTGAAGCCGGCGGTGGCCAGACCACAGGCCGTCCAGGCCTTTCTCGACGCCGCCGAAGTTGCCGTCATTGACAGGGCAGCACCTGCGTCGCCAGCCGGCCGGGCGGCGCGGCGCGTCTTCGAGCGTTCCGCGTCGCGCGTCGGCGAGACCCGAACCCAGGACGCCGGCCATCTCCCCGTCTGCCGTTACCTGGCGCCAGCCCTCGCGCTTGCCGAGGCCACGGCTCTCGCGGCGGTCGCGGCAAGCTTTCGCGGCATCGAACCCAGATTCGGCTGGAGCCGCCGCAGGACGGCGGATCCGGCGGATGGCAACTTCTGGGATGGGCATGCCAATGTGACGATCCTCGGCCCCGGCGGGATCGAGGAGCGGGACGACGTCTGGGTGGGGGCCACGCTGGTGGCGCCGCTGGTTACCTACGTCGATCATGATCACCCGCCCGAGGAAGTCTATCTCGCGCTGACGCCCGGTGAATGGTGGAATGCCGCCATGGACTGGACGGATCCCGGATCGGGCGGCCTGATCTACAATCCGCCGGGCATCCGCCATGCCATGCGCTCCGGCAAACACCCGTTTCTCGCCCTGTGGTTCCTGCCGATCGATGGCGCGGCCTGAGGACGCCAATGCCTTCCCGCGCTATGAGCCGAACACGCGATGAAAGATCGTTCCCACATGCTTGGTGTGGTAGCCGAGATCGAACAGGTTCTCGAGTTCGGAGTCCGAAAGTAAGGCGGACACGTCCTTGTCATTCTTGAGAAGCTCGAGGAAATTGCCTTCACCGCGCCAGACCGGCATGGCGTTGCGCTGGACTGCGGCATAGGACTCTTCGCGGCTCATGCCCTTCTGGGTGAGGGCCAGCAGCACGCGCTGCGAATGGATCAGCCCGCCGAGGCGATCGAGGTTGCGCTTCATGTTTTCCGGGTAGACCAGAAGCTTGTCGACGACAGAGGCCAGCCGGTTCAGGGCGAAGTCGAGATGCACGGTCGCGTCCGGTCCTATCCCGCGCTCGACGGAGGAATGCGAGATGTCGCGTTCATGCCAGAGCGCCACGTTTTCCAGCGCCGGCACGACGGCGGACCGCACCAGCCGCGCCAGCCCTGTGAGGTTCTCGGTGAGAACCGGGTTGCGCTTGTGCGGCATGGCCGAAGATCCCTTCTGGCCGGGCGAGAAGTATTCCTCGACCTCCAGAACCTCCGTACGCTGAAGATGCCGGATTTCCGTGGCAAGCCGCTCGATGGAGCTGGCGACGACCGCGAGTGCCGCGAAATACATGGCATGGCGGTCGCGCGGGATGACCTGGGTCGAGACCGGCTCTGGCACGAGCCCCATCTTGGCGGCGACATATTCCTCGACGCGCGGGTCGACGTTGGCAAAGGTGCCGACCGCGCCCGAGATGGCGCAGGTCGCCACCTCGGCCCGCGCCATCACCAGCCGCTCGCGGCCGCGCATGAACTCCGCGTAGGCCTGGGCCAGCTTGACGCCGAAGGTGGTGGGTTCGGCGTGAATGCCGTGGCTGCGCCCGACGCAGATCGTGTCGCGATGCTCGAAGGCCCGGCGCTTGAGGGCGGCCAGCAGGCGGTCGATATCGGCAATGAGGATGTCGGCGGCGCGGGTCAGCTGGATGTTGAAGCAGGTGTCCAGCACGTCCGACGAGGTCATGCCCTGGTGCACGAAGCGGGCTTCCGGGCCCACGATCTCGGCCAGATGGGTGAGGAAGGCGATGACGTCATGCTTGGTGACGGCCTCGATCTCGTCGATGCGGGCCACATCGAAGACTGCGTTGGCGCCCCTTTCCCAGATCCGCGCGGCGGCTTCCTTCGGCACGACTCCCAGCTGCGCCAGGCAGTCGGTGGCATGGGCCTCGATCTCGAACCAGATGCGGAAACGGGTCTGGGGCTCCCAGACGGCAGCCATTTCGGGACGGGTGTAGCGCGGGATCATCAGGGGCCTTTCGTCGTGTGCAGGGCCACTTAACAAATCCGTTCGGCACAAGCCAGTCCGGACATCATTTCTCGAAGCTGGGAAGCTCGAAGGGCAGGGCGATGAAACGGCGATCCTCGCCCTCGAATCCCCGGCTGTAGACGCCGATGAGCGCCACCTGAGGTGCGGGGCTTCCATATCCCGACGGGGTATAGACTGCCTCGATATCGTAGCGCAGCGGACATTGCCGGGACTTTGGGATCTTGTCGTCCCTGGCGATGGTGAGCTCCTTGCCGGTGGTCAGGACCCGGAGCCTGACCATCATTCCGGTTGGCTTGAAGTCGGGGTCGGAACACTCCGACGGGGCTGGCAGGTCGACGGTTTCCACGCTGAGCTCGTAGGGCGGCTCCATCGTATTGTGGAAGATGCCGAACCGAACGCGGGTACGGTCGGGCACCGCCTCGGTGAAGGGATTGGCGAGCAGGAGGTCGGCAGGCTCGTCGATGGCGAGCTGCTTGAGCACCGGACCGGCCTTTGCCATCGCCTGCTTGCGAGCCTCCGGAAGTCGCGCTTCCTCGTCCTGGAGCTGCACCCTTACCGGCGTTCCCTTGACCCAGTCATTGGCAGCAAGATCCAGGACGAAGACCTCCCAATAGGGGAAGCCGGAGCCATCCTCGATGCCATATTGTTCGAAGGCAAAGTACTTCCCGTCCCTGGAATAGCCGATGGCGCGGGATTGTGCGCCGTCCGCCGCGGCCGCCGGCAGGATCCAGAGGACCAGGGCGGCGAAGATGGCGAGGCAGCGGAATCGCATGTCAAAATGCCCGGAAGGTGATGATGGTGTAGGTGTCGCGGATGCCCGAAATCTTCTGGATTTTCTCGGCGACGAAATGCCCGACGTCCTCCTTCTCATCGAGGTAGAGCTTGACCAGGAGATCGTAGCCGCCTGCCGTCGAATAGATTTCCGAGGCGATCTCCGCGTCTGCGATCGCGGTTGCCACCTGATAGGACTTGCCGAGTTCGCATTTGATCTGGACGAAGAAGGCGCGCATGGAAAGCTCCGGTCACGGGGTTACGAGTTCGGGCGGCTGCAATGTCTGCGGGTCGATCTCGGCGAAGCGTCCGTCGGACCAGCGGAACCACGCGATCAGCGGATCCTGCAGATCACCCTTGGCGTTGAATTTCATCTGCCCCACCACGGTCTGGACCGGATTGCCGGCACGCAGCCACTCGGCGATGCGGGTGCTGTCGGTGGTCCGGGTCGCCTCGGCTGCCTGGATCCAGGCTTGCACCGCGGCGTAGGCGTAGAGCGTGTGGCCCTCGGGCTGGTAGCCATCCTCGATGAAGCGGGCGACCAGCGGACGCGCGCTTTCCAGACGCTGCGGATCATACATGAAGGTGACGAGCGTGCCTTCTGCCGCGTCCCCGGCCAGACGCCAGTAGTCTTCGGTCAGGAGCTGGTCGCCGCCGATCAGCTGCGCGGTCACGCCCAGGCCCCGCAGCGACCTGGCGATGCCGGCTCCCTCCACATAGGACCCCGCCAGATAGACAATGTCGGCGCCCGATGCCTTCACCATGAGGGCAAGGTCCGGGTAGTCCTTGGCCCCTGGCTGATAGGTCTCGTCGAGCACGGGACGCAGGTTGGCCTGCGCCAGTCCTTCGCGCAGCCGCGTGACGTTGGCCACGCTGGCGGGGGTCTTGTCGTTGAGCACGGCGACTTTCGCACCGGGAAACTTGCTGGCAATCAGCTGTGCCGCGGCAAGCCCCTGGGCATCGTCGCGCGGACAGGCGCGGAAGACATTCCAGCCGCCCTCGTCGGTGAAGCGGGGATGCGAGGAGGCTGGGCTGATCTGAACGATGCCGGCTTTCTCGTAGACCTTGGAGGCGGGGATCGAGGCGCCTGAACAATAGTGGCCGGCCACGAACTTGGCACCGTCGGTGACCAGCTGGGTGGCGACCTCGACGGCCTTGCGCGGATCGCAGCCGTCGTCAATCGCCTTGAGTTCCAGCCGCTCGCCCCTGAGGCCGCCGGTGGCATTGTAGTCGTCCACGGCCTTCTGCGTACCCTTGCGGATCTGTTCTCCCAGCGCCGCGTTGGTTCCTGAAAACGGTCCGGCCGTGCCGATCAGGATATCGGCGCGCGATGGCCCGCTGACCATGGCGATGGCCAGGGCGATGGCAACGGCATATGGGAGCACTCTGTTCAGCATCTCAATTCGTGTCGGCCTGGCCTTACTATCGGGTCTGGCGGCGGATTCCGCAACCCGAGGCCAAAATGAAAGGACCCGCGCAATGACTTGCGCGGGTCCCGACCTTGATCGCGTCCAGCCGCTTAGTTCAGCGACGGATCTTCCGTGTACTTGCCGTCATGGAACTTGTACCAGACGTACTTGGCGTTCTTGATGTCGCCCTTCTCGTTCATGGTGATCTCGCCGAGCACGGTCTTCACCGGGTTGCCGGCGCGAAGCCATTCGGCGATCTTCTTGCCGTCGGTGCCGCCGGTGGCTGCCGCCGCCTGGGCCCAGGCCTGGACCGCGGCATAGGCGTAGAGCGTGTAGCCTTCCGGATCGTAGCCGCCGGCCTTCATCTTCTCGACCACTTCCTTGGCTTCGGGGAAGTTGCGCGGCTCGGGCGCGAAGGTGAAGATCATGCCTTCGCCGGCGGGACCGGCGATGGTCCAGAACTCCTCGGTGTTGAACGCGTCGCCCGAGACCATCTGGGCGCCGAGGCCCTGTTCACGCATCTGGCGCAGGATGAGGGCGCCTTCCGTGTGATAGCCGCCGACGTAGACGACATCGATGCCGGCGTCCTTCATCTTGGAGACGAGGGCGGTATAGTCCTTCTCACCGGCGGTGTAGGACTCGTTCATGGCTTCCTTCATGCCGGCGGCGTTGAGCGCCTTGCGGGTTTCGTCGGCCAGGCCTTTGCCGTAGGGCGACTTGTCGTCGATGATGGCGACCTTCTTGCCCGCATAGTTCTTGGCGATGAAGTTGCCGGCGACGATGCCCTGGGCGTCGTCACGACCGCAGACGCGGTGGGTGTTCCACAGGCCGGCTTCGGTGAAGGCCGGGTTGGTGGAGGCCGGGGTGATCTGGATGATGCCTTCCTCGGCGTAGATCTGCGAGGCCGGGATCGACGAGCCGGAGCAGAAGTGGCCCGCCATGAACTTTATGCCCTTGCCGACCATGTCGTTGGCAACGTTCACCGCCTGCTTCGGATCGCAGGCATCGTCGCCGATCTCGAGCTTGAGCTGTTCGCCATTGACGCCGCCAGCGGCGTTGATGTCGGCCACGACCTGTTCGGCACCTTTCTTCAGCTGCTCGCCGAAGGCGGCATACTGGCCGGTCATCGGGCCAGCGACGCCGATGGTGATATCGGCCAGCGCAGAGGTCGCCGACAGCATAGCGGCAAAGCCCACGGCCACGCCGGTCATCAGAAATTTCTTCATTCGAGTCTCCCTTGGATTTTTGGACCTTCAGGTCTTTCGGGGTGACGCACCCCTTGGGCTACGTTCTAGGCCCAAAGGCATGCGATTGGGAAGGGCTTTGAAAACCTTTCCGAATTTTAACCGGCCTGCTTGTTGCGCCAGCTCAGGGGGCCGGACCTTTCATAGAGCCAGGGGTACTGGCTGACCATCTGGCGAACCCGGGTCAGACGGTAGCCGAGCAGGGCGGCGAGGACCAGCACGGCGGTGTCGGTGATGAAGAAGCGCAGCGACAGGAGCTCGCCGTTGAACAGGGCGTAATGGAAGAACCGGAGAGCCAGGCCCATCGGGATCATGTAGGCGACGGCCATCCACAGCGGACGCCATTTGCTGGCCAGGCCCCGGCCGGCCAGGAAGGCGGCCCCTCCGCCGATCACCACGGTCATGATCAGGAACACCCAGATATTGTCTTCGATCAGGAACGACATGGTCAGTGGCTTCCTTCGAGATAGGCAGCCCGGATCTCCGGCTTGCTCAGCAGCTCCTTGCCGGTACCGGACATGGTGATGTTGCCGTTGACCATGACATAGGCCTGGTGGGCCAGCTTCAGCGCGTGGAAGGCGTTCTGTTCGACCAGGAAGACGGTGAGGCCTTCCTTTTCGTTCAGGTCCTTGATGGCAGCGAAGATCTGCTTGACGATCAGGGGGGCGAGGCCCAGCGACGGCTCGTCGAGGAGCAGCAGCCTTGGGCGTGACATCAGGGCCCGGGCAATGGCCAGCATCTGCTGCTCGCCGCCCGACAGGGTGCCGCCGCGCTGGCCCTGCCGCTTCTCGAGGATCGGGAACATGCGGAAGGCCCGGCCAAGATCCTCGTCGAAATGGGCGGGATCGGCGATGGTGGCGCCCATCTGGAGGTTCTCGAGAACCGTCATGCGCGGGAAGATGCGGCGGCCTTCGGGCGACTGGGAGATGCCCAGCCGCGCGATCTCATGGGTGGGCATGCCGGTGATGTCGAGACCGTCGAAGACGATGGAACCCGCGCGGGCGCGGGGCGTGCCGCAGATGGTCATCATCAGGGTGGACTTGCCGGCGCCGTTCGAACCGATGAGGGTGACGATCTGGCCCTTCTTGATGTCGATGTCGACACCCTTGAGGGCCTGGATCTTGCCGTAGAAGGTCTGGACGCCCCGGACAGTGAGGAGTGCGTCGCTCATTTGCGCCCTCCGGTCTTGCGGGTGGTCGGAGGTTTCTTCGCGGCCGCTCTCCTCGCAGGTGCCTTCCTGGCTGATGGCTCGGGGGCCGGGGCTTCGGCCGGCTGCGCAGCCGGCGGCCCGGCACGGACGACCTGCGTCGCGGCTTCGTCCTCATCCTCGACGCCCAGATAGGCGCGGATGACCGCAGGATCGTTGCGGACCTGTTCTGGCGTGCCGTCGGAAATCTTGACGCCGTAGTCGAGCACCACGATCCGGTCGGATATTCCCATGACCACGCTCATGTCGTGCTCGATCAGCAGGATCGCCACCTTCTCGTCATGACGGATGCTGAGCAGGAGTCTGTTGAGCTCCTCGGACTCGCGCGGATTGAGACCGGCGGCGGGCTCGTCGAGGCAGAGCATGAGCGGCTTGGTGCACATGGCACGGGCAATTTCCAGGCGCCGCTGGTCGCCGTAGGGCAGGTCTCCCGCCGGATCGTCGGCGCGCTCGATCAGGCCCGTCTTCTCCAGCCAGTGCGCGGCAAAGTCGACGGCTTCCTTGTTGGCGCGGCGGTATCCCGCCGTGTTGAAGATGCCAGCCACGGTATAGCCGGAGGCACGCATGAGCGTGTTGTGCTGGGCCACCATCAGGTTTTCCAGAACCGTCATGCCAGCGAAGAGACGAATGTTCTGGAAGGTGCGGGCGACGCGCGCATGCTGGGTGATGCGGAAGTCGTCCATGCGCTCCAGCGGGAAGGCGGTCCCATCCGGGTGGATCAGCGATATCGCGCCTTCGGTCGGCTTGTAGAAGCCGGTGATGCAGTTGAAGACCGTGGTCTTGCCCGCGCCGTTGGGACCGATGAGTGCGGTGATGTCGTTGCGCCTGGCCTCGAAGGAGAGGTCGCCGACGGCGGTCAGGCCGCCGAAGCGCATGGTCAGATGCTCCACGTGGAGCAGGGTGTCCTTTGAAACTGTGCCCATGTCAGCCGTGCCCCTGGGCCACGAGATCGCCGGACACCGACTTCTTCTCCTTCAGATAGACCGATGGATCGCGTCGGGTGACGAAACCCCGCGGCTTCCACCGCATGATCAGCACCATGGCGAGGCCTACCGCCAGCATGCGGAACTGGCCGGGATCGACGCCCTCGGGCAGCACCATCTTCAGCACATCCAGCTGGCGGAAGAGTTCGAAGGCTCCGATGATGGCAATCGAGGCGAAGACCACGCCGATCTGCGAGCCGAGGCCGCCCAGCACGACGATTGCCAGGATGATGGCGGACTCCATGAACACAAAGGATTCCGGGCTGACGAAGCCTTGGCGGGTTGCGAAGAAGGATCCCGCGAAGCCGCCGAACATGGCGCCGATGGCAAAGGCCGTGAGCTTGGTGGAGGTCGTGTTGATACCCAGAGACCGGCAGGCGATCTCGTCCTCCCGCAACGCTTCCCAGGCCCGTCCCACAGGCAGTTTCCGCAGCCGCATGGTGACGAAGTTGGTGAGCAGGGCGAGGAACAGGATGATGTAGTAGAGCCAGATGATGCGGTAGATCGGCTTGTGTTCGAGTCCGAAGAAGGCGGCAAAGCCGCCCTCGCCGGCGGTGAAGGGCAGGCCGAAGAAGGACGGTCGCGGGATCTGGTCGATGCCGGCCGGTCCGCCGGTGAACTCAACCCAGTTCAGCAGGACCACCCGGATGATCTCGCCGAAGGCAAGGGTGACGATCGCCAGATAGTCGCCGCGCAGGCGCAGGACCGGAAAGCCGAGGATCACGCCCCAGAGCGCCGCCAGGCAGCCGGCGATGGGCAGGGCGATGTAGAAGGCCCAGGGAATGATGCCATCGCCGAACCACATCGGAAAGTAGATCGTGGCGAGCAGGGCATAGGTGTAGGCACCCACGGCGTAGAAGGCGACGTAGCCCAGGTCGAGCAGGCCGGCGAGGCCGACGACGATGTTGAGTCCCCAGCCCAGCATGACGTAGGTCAGGATGAGGATGGCCAGATCCATGATCTGCCGCTCCCGGTCGCCCGTGGTGCTGGCAATGAAGGGCAGGGTCAGGCCGATGATCAAGAGCAGCGGCCCGAGGTACTTCCCGATGGACGATCCCTCGGACTTGACGGCTTTCGCCGGACGCGCGGGCGCCGGTGCGTTGGCCTTCCACTGCTGATAGAGCAGGATCAGCAGGCGGCCGATGACGGTCAGCCCCACGAAGACGGCGACCGTCCCCCAGCGCTGCTGCAGGGCGAGGGTGCCGCTGGCGGCCACGGTCTTGAGGCCGATGAAGGGGCCGAAGATGGCAAGCGCCAGCAAGCCGGTGACGATCAGGTCCTTGGCGATGCCGCCGGCGCCGGTCGGGCCTTCGCCGCCGCCGACATGGGTGGATTTCGGAGCAGCTGCCATGGCTCAGACCTTCTCGACTTCGGGCTTGCCGAGGATGCCCTGGGGCAGGAAGATCAGCACTGCCGCGAGCATCGCGAAAGCCGCCACGTCCTTGTATTCGACCGAGAAATAGGCCGACCAGAAGACCTCGACGAGCCCGATGATGAGGCCGCCCAGCATGGCGCCGGGGATCGAGCCGATGCCGCCGAGCACTGCCGCCGTGAAGGCCTTCACGCCCGCAAGGAAGCCCACGTAGAAGTCGATCACGCCATAGTAGAGGAAGAACATCATGCCGGCCACGGCCGCCAGGGCCGCGCCCATGATGAAGGTGATCGAGATGGTCTTGTTCACGTCGATTCCCAGCAGGGAGGCCATCTTCATGTCCTGCTCGCAGGACCTCTGCGCCCGGCCCAGCGGCGTGCGGGTGATGATCAGGGTGAAGACGGCCATCAGCACAAGCGTGGTGATGATGATGAAGATCTGCATGTTGGACAGGCGCACGATGAACTCGCCCTGTTCGCCGGTGCGTTCCATGATCACATGGCCGCCGGTCACAATGGGCTGCAATGGCTTGGGACGGCCGTCCTGGGCGATACGGACATATTCCTGCAGCACGATCGACATGCCGATGGCCGAGATCAGCGGGGCGAGCCGGAAGGAGCCGCGCAGCGGCCGGTAGGCCACCCGCTCGATGGTCCAGTTGAAGGCCGCGGCGATGATCATGGCGATGATGACCACCAGAAGCAGCGAGAGGATGATGAGGAACATGCCGCTGCCGCCGGTCAGGCCCAGGGCCACGATGGCAATGAGCGACACGAAACCGCCGATCATGAACACGTCGCCATGGGCGAAGTTGATCATGCCAATGATGCCATAAACCATTGTATAGCCGATCGCGATCAACCCGTAGATCGATCCCAGGGTTATCCCATTGATCAGCTGCTGGAGAAAATACTCCATCCGCCCCCCTTGCCCGCTTTTGATGCGGTGCCGTTTTTTTGCACCTGCTCAAACCTTTATTAGACAGAAGCGGAAGCCATGACAAGCAAGCTTGGCTGCATGCGGAAATTGTGATCGCGGGCCGGACGCCAGCACCTTGACACTATATCAAATCGATATATATCGGCCTGACATTCACAACCATGCATGGGCCTCGCGCCGTGACCATGAACGTCAGAACCTTGTGCCTTGGTTTCCTCTCCACTGGGGAAGCATCGGGTTACGAGATCAAGAAGGGGATCGAGGAGGGCATGTTCAGCCACTTCATCGACGCCAGCTTCGGTTCGATCTATCCGGCCTTGACCCAGCTGACGTCCGAGGGACTGCTGACGGTCCGGGCCGAGGAGCAGACCGGCAAGCCCGACAAGAAGGTCTACGCCATCACCGAGCAGGGGCGGAGGGCACTGGCCCGGGCCATCTCGGTGTTGCCGGCAAAGAACAAGTTCAAGTCGGAATTCCTGTTCCAGATGCTGTTGCATGAATACATCACACCTCAGGTGATGCTGGCCGCGATCGACAAGCATCTGAATGACCTGAAGCAGGATCTGGCGCGTATCGCGGAGTGCCGCTGCAGCGAGCAGCCGCATGCAGAGGGCGCCCGCTTCGTGGCGGACTACGGACAGGCCGTGCTGACAGCATCTGTCAGCTGCCTCGAGCAGAAGAGACTTGAACTGGTGCGCCAGATGTCGGCGCAGGCAGCGGAATAGCGACGGGAACGAGAAGATGATCAGGCGTGTTTTCTATCTTTTGCTGGTGACGATCCTGCTGGGCGGGCTGGCCGGCGCGATCGGCTACTATGCCTTCGACTTCAAGCCGAAGATGCTCGCCACGGTGATTCTCGGCGCGCCGCGACCGCCGGAGACGGTTGCCGCGGAGGCCGCCAAGACCGAAACCTGGCAGCCGCAGATCTCGGCCATCGGCACGCTGACGGCATCGGAGGGAATCGACATCACGCCCCAGCTTGGCGGCGTGGTCGAGCAGATCAATTTCGACTCGGGCCAGGATGTGAAGAAGGGCCAGCTCCTGGTGAAGCTCGACACCAAGACCGAGGAAGCCGACATCCGCAGCATCGAGGCCGAACTGGCGAACAACAAGACCGAGCTTGATCGCAAGCTGGGCCTGGTTGGAAAGGGAATCGTGGCGCGCACCGAACTCGACGCGCTGCAGACCCGCCAGCGGGTGCTCCAGGCCGGCCTCGACCGGCTGAACGCCGTGGTGGCGCAGAAGCACATCTATGCGCCCTGGGACGGTCGCGTCGGGCTTCGCGAGATCTCCATCGGCAGCTACCTGGCGGCGGGCCAGAAGATCGTCTGGATGCAGAAGATCGATCCGATCTATGCCGATTTCCAGATCACGGAGTCCGAGTATGGCCGGATTCATGACGGCCTCAAGGTGACGGCGACGTTCAATGCCTATCCTGGCGAAAGCTTCGCCGGCAAGATCGTCACCACCGATGCGAAGGTGTCGGACGCGAGCCGCATGATCACGGTGCGCGCAAGCTTGCCCAACGCCGACCTCAAGCTGGTTCCCGGCATGTATGCCAGGGTGCTGGTCGATTCGGGTGCTCCGGAAACGGTGGTCACGGTGCCGCAGACGGCGGTGACCTATTCGCTCTATGGCGACAACATCTTCGTGGTCGTTCCGGCGACAAAGGTCGATCCCAAGGCCAAGCCCGAGGAGAAGGCGATCGAGCGCCGCTTCATCAAGGCGGGCCAGGTGCGCGACGGTCGCGTGCAGATCGTCAGCGGCATTGCCGATGGCGAAGAGGTGGTCACCGCCGGCCAGAACAAGATCGACCAGGGCAGCAAGGTGGTGATCGACAATTCGATCGCCCTCAAGCTGCAGGATACGACAACGTTGCAGTAAAGGCAGGCGCGATGCACTTCACCGACATCTTCGTCAAGCGGCCGGTCCTGGCGACCGTCGTGAGCCTGTTGATCCTGCTGGCGGGCCTGCAGGCGATCTTCAAGCTGCCGATCCGTCAGTTCCCGGAAGTGTCGGACACGAAGATCGAGATCACCACCATCTATCCCGGCGCCAATGCCGACCAGATCAAGGGCTTCATCACCACGCCGCTGCAGCAGGCCGTGGCGTCCACCGAAGGCGTCGATACCATCGAATCGCGCTCGTCGCAGAACTCTTCGGTGATCACGCTGAAGCTGCGTCTCGACGCCGATGCCGACCGGGCCCTCGCCGATGTTCTCTCGAAGGTGAACGAGGTCAAGGGCGTGCTGCCCGAGGATGCCAACGATCCGGTGGTGAAGCGCACGACGGGCGCCGGCTTCGCGCTGATGTATATCAGCTTCAAGAGCGAGCAGATGACCTCGCCGCAGATCTCGGACTATCTGGACCGCGTGGTGCGTCCGCGGCTGCAGGCGATCAATGGCGTCGCCTCGGCCGAGATCCTGGGCGGCTCCACCTTCGCCATGCGCGTCTGGCTCGATCCCGAGAAGATGGCCTCGCTCGGCATCACGCCGCTTGATGTGCGCAATGCCCTGGCCGCCAACAATTTCACAACGGCGGCCGGCGAGGTGAAGTCGGATTTCACCCAGCAGAACATCAATGCCCAGACATCGCTGGAAACGCCGGCCGACTTCACCGACCTCGTGGTGGCGACCCGGGGCGACACGGTGATCCGGCTGGGCCAGATCGCCACGGTCGATCTGGGGCCCGAGGATTTCAACTCGAAGTCCGCATTCGACGGGCTGAAGGCCGTGTTCATGGGCATCCAGACCACGCCGGATGCAAACCCGCTCACCGTCATTTCCAATGTGCGCGATGCGATGCCCGAGATCCAGCGTGGCCTTCCCGCAGGGCTCCAGGCCGCGATCGCCTATGACGCGACGCTGTTCATCAACGCGTCGATCTGGGAGGTGGGCAAGACGCTCCTGGAAGCTGGCCTCATCGTGATCGTGGTGATCTTCCTGTTCCTCGGCAATCTGCGCTCGACGCTGATTCCGGTGGTGACCATCCCGCTGTCGCTCATCGGCGTGGCGCTCGTGCTGGTCGGCCTGGGCTATTCGATCAACCTCCTGACCCTGCTGGCGCTTGTGCTGGCCATCGGCCTGGTCGTGGACGACGCGATCGTGGTGGTGGAGAACATCCACCGACACATCGAGGATGGCATGAAGCCCTTCGACGCGGCCATTCGCGGTGCCCGCGAAATCACCGGCCCGATCATCGCCATGACCATCACGCTGGCGGTCGTCTATGCGCCCATCGGCTTCAGCAGCGGGCTGACCGGCGCGCTGTTCCGCGAATTCGCCTTCACCCTGGCAGGCGCGGTGATCGTGTCCGGCATCGTGGCGCTCACGCTGTCGCCCATGATGACCTCGAAGATGCTGAAGCCGCACGAGAAGCTCAGCTGGTTCGGTCGCGGGGTGGAGCGGGTCTTCGGCGCCCTGCAGCGCTTCTACCGCCGCCGTCTCGACGGCACGATCAAGCAGCGGGCGGTTTTTGCCTGGGTTGCGGTCCTCACCATCGTCCTGTCGGGCGTGCTGTACAACGCTATCGGTCGCCAGCTCGCGCCGGCGGAAGATCAGGGCGTGATCTTCGCCTTCATCAATGCGCCGGAACACACCAACCTGGACTACCTGACCACCTACACCGACAAGCTCACCGAAGAGCTGATGCCGATCCCCGAGCGACAGAACATCTTCGCCATCGCGGGCTTCCCGAGCACGCATTCGGCCTTTCTGGGCTTCATCCTGAAGCCGTGGGACGAACGCAGCCGGTCAGACCTTTCGGTGATGGGACAGCTTCAGGGCATCTTCCACAAGCTGGCGGGCGTCAGCATCTTCGCGACCGCGCCGGCGGCCATTCCGGTCGGCGCCGGCGACCTGCCGGTGGAGTTCGTCCTGACCTATCCGGGCGACTATACGCGGCTGGCCGAGGTCCTGGACAAGATCGACGCCGAGGCGAAGAAGAGCGGCCTCTTCATCTTCACCAACGCCGATCTGCGGTTCCAGACGCCGCAGGTGGAGCTGGTGGTGGACCGCGACAAGGCCAACAAGCTGGGCGTGACCATGAGCGAGGTTGGCGCCACGCTTTCCACCCTGCTTGGCGGCAACAACGTCAACCGCTTCACCGTTCAGGGCCGCAGCTACCAGGTGATTCCGCAAGTGCCGCGCACCGACCGCGCCAACATCGACCAGATCCTGAGCTATCGGGTGAAGGCCACCGACGGTACCATGGTGCCGCTCTCGTCCTTCACCACGGTGAGCAAGACCGTGCAGCCGAACGGCCTTGCGACGTTCCAGCAGTTGAACTCCGCCATGATCCAGGGCGTGCCGTTCCCGGGCCGCACCGTGGGCGACGGCGTGGCCTTCCTGAAGGAGAAGGCGGAAGAACTGATGCCGCAAGGCATGTCCTATGATTTCAAGGGTGAGAGCCGTCAGTTCGTGAAGGAAGGCAACACGCTGGCCGTCACCTTCGCGGTGGCGCTGCTGCTGATCTATCTGGTGCTGGCCGCGCAGTTCGAGAGTTTCCGCGACCCCTTCATCATCCTGATCGGCCTTCCGGCCACGGTGTTCGGCGCGCTCTTCGTGCTGTTCGTGCTGGGCGAGATCAACGGTGCGATGCAAAACAATCCGCCCATCAATCTGGGATCGGGCACGATCAACATCTATACCCAGATCGGCCTCGTCACCCTCATCGGCCTGATCGCCAAGCACGGCATCCTGATGGTGGAGTTTGCCAACAAGCTCCAGGAGACCAAGGGTTACGACAAGAACACGGCCATCAAGGAAGCCGCGGCCGTGCGCCTGCGTCCCATCCTGATGACCACGGCGGCGATGGTGATCGGCGTGGTGCCGCTCCTGGTTGCGGCCGGCGCCGGCGCCAAGAGCCGCTTCGACATCGGCATCGTCATCGCGGCGGGCATGACCATCGGAACGATGTTCACGCTGTTCATCACGCCCGCGATCTATTCCTACGTGGCGCGCGACCGGCGGCACATGCATGATCACGAGAACGAGTCCGACGTGCTGGAGACGGATGCCGCGCCCGCGCCCGTCAACGACGAACCGGGGCTGCGCGAAGCGGCCGAGTGATCAGGCGAGGCTGGTGAGGGCGCGCGCCAGCCGATCCAGCGCCTTGGCGATTTCGTCCTCGCTGGCAGCAAAGGACAGCCGGATGGAGCCGGGCGCGCCGAAGGCGGTTCCCGGCACCACGGCGAGACCGTGCTCTTCCAGCAGCCAGTCGCAGAGCGCGTCGGTGGTATCCATGACGTGATTGCCCGCGGCCTTGCCGAGCAGGGCCGAAACATCCGGGAACGCATAGAAGGTGGCGGGAATGTCGCCGATCTGGACACCCGGGATGGCGCGGAGTCCGGCAAGCACCATGTCGCGCCGGTGCCGATAGAGCTGGCGCATGCGTTCGACCTCGTCGCGCGGACCTTCGAGGGCGGCAAGGGCCGCCCGCTGGACGAACTGGTTGGCGCCGGCCGTGAAGGTGCTCTGCATGCGCATCATGGCCCTGGTCACGGGTTCGGGCGCGGCCGCGTAGCCCAGGCGCCAGCCGGTCATGGCGAAGCCCTTGGAGAAGCCGTTCACCGTCACCGTGCGCTCGCGCATGCCGGGCAAGGCGCCGATCGAGGCCATCTTGCCGTCGAAGAGGATGTATTCGTAGATCTCGTCGGAGAGCACCATCATGCGTGGATGTGCCTGGACGATGGTGGCGATGTCGGCCAGTTCCGTCTCCGTCCAGACCGCGCCCGTCGGGTTGGATGGCGAATTCAGGATCAGCAGCTTGGTGCGCGGGGTCACGGCCGCGGCGATGCGGCTGGCCGGCACCTTGTAGTTCTCGGCCACCGTGGACGGCAGCACCACCGGCGTGCCGCCGGCGAAGCGGACGGTGATTTCATAGGACACCCAGAAGGGCGCGAGCATGATCACCTCGTCGCCATGATCGACGAGCGAAAGGACGGCATTGGCAATGGCCTGCTTGGCACCATTGGCAAGACATATCTCGGCCGCCGAATAGTCCAGTCCGTTCTCCCGCTTGAGCTTGGCGGAGAGAGCCTGGCGGAGTTCCGGAATGCCCTGTACTGGCGAATAGTGTGTGAAGCCGGCCTTCATCGCGGCCGTTGCCGCGTCCTGGATGTTGAGCGGCGTGTCGAAGTCCGGCTCGCCGACGGTGAGACTGACCACATCCATGCCCTTGGCCCTCAGATCGCGGGACTTCTGGGCCATGCGGATGATGGCGCCCTCGTCGGCGGTGCGGCTGCGGGCGGTGAGCAGGGAGGTGGGATCGAAACGTGTCATGGCCCCGCCTCTATACGTCGCCAGACTTGCCCGGTCGAGGCTTCATGGGCATAAGGACCGGCAACGCGCGAGGGACCATGAATCGCTACATTCCAGTGCTGATACTGGCAGCCCTCGTGGCGGCATGCAGCAAGTCCGAACCGAATATCCGCATCACCAAGGACAAGCCGCAGGCGGCCCTGCCGAAGTCGCGGTCCGAGCCGATCTTCTACAACGGCAAGACCTACCAGCTGGACTTCTCGCTGACGAGCGGCGGCGTCTACGACATGGTGGTGTCCGGCATGACTGCCAAGCAGCAGAAGGATGCCGTGGCGGTGGCCACGTCGTCGCTCGGCTATTATGCCTGCCCGGATGGGCAGAAGGGCAGGCTGCAGAACCAGCCGACCTTTGCCGACTCGAAATGGCGCATGCAGGCCAAGTGCGGCTAGCGCTCAAGGCTCTGTCACAAGTCTGAAGCCGGTATTGGAATGTCGGACGAAGGCCGCCGCGCGCGGTCACGCCGAAGCGGTCAGCCCGAGATGGCGCAGGACATCGCCCTTCGAGGTGTAGAGATCGGCGACGGTGTATTTGTCCAGGACTGCGTAGAATGCGGACAGCGCTTCGGCCAGCTGCCGCTTGAGCCGGCAGGCCGGGGTCACGACGCAGCGGTTCGTCGCCGGATCGAAGCACTCGACCAGGGGCGATCCGGCCTCGGTGTGGCGGATGACCGCGCCGATGGCGATGCGATTGGCTGGCCTTGCCAGGGTAAAGCCGCCGCTGCGGCCGCGCTGAGTTTCCAGAAAGCCAGCGCGCGCCAGGTCATGGATCACCTTGGTCAGGTGATGACGCGAGATGCCGAAGGACTCGGCCACTTCCTGGATGGTGACGAGGACCGGCGCCCGTGCCGCCGCCAGCATGAGGACGCGGAGGGCATAGTCGCTGAAGAGGCTGATGCGCATCGATCCAAGTTACGTCTATGATACAAGTTAGGAAAGGGACACCGGTGCCGCATCCCACTCCGCACGGAGGGCGGCATAGACGACGTCGTCGGCCCATGATCCCTTGAACCACTCGCTCTGACGGAAATGGGCCTCCTTCCGGTAGCCCGCCTTTTCAAGCACCCGGCAGGACGCAGCATTGCGCGGGTCGACCGAGGCAGTGACCCGGTGGATGGGGAACCTGGCGAAGGCATAGGATGTCAGCGCCCGGACCGTCTCGGTGGCAAGTCCGCGGTTCCAGTGGCGACGGACGATCGTGTAGCCGATCTGGGCCAGCCGCGAATCGGATTCGAGGATGCGAAGGCCGCAGTCGCCGACGAACTGGCCAGAGGATTTTTCCTCAAGTGCAAACTGGAACCAGCCCGGATCGCCCGGAGTGCGGCCGGCCAGTTCCGCAAGCCGCGCGCGGCCGTCTTCCTCGCTGCAACTCTCCCAGTTCTGATAGCGGGCCACCTCAGGATCGCTGCGCATTGCGACGAAATCCGCCAGATCGCGCGGGCCGAAGCGGCGCGCGACGAGGCGCTCCGTCGCGAAGATCACCCGAATCTCCGGTCGAACCAGTCCCGTGTACGGAAGTAGCGTCCGACCCAGGGCAGGAACCAGGTCGACCCATTGTACATCGGGTGGTCGGGGAAGGTCGCCTGGTCGAAGGCATTTACCCGGTTGGCCTTGCCGGCAATCTTGCGGGCTGTCTGCTGGCCCAGGTAGCTCATCATTGCGACGCCCGAACCGTTGCAGCCCAGTGCATAGTGCAGGTTGTCGAGCCGTCCCATATGCGGGGTCTCGTCCAGCGTGAAGGCCACGTTGCCGGTCCAGGCATGGGTGATGCGGGTGCCCCGCAGCTGCGGGAAGCGGTCGAGCATGAAGCCATGCAGGATGGGCGCAGTCTCGACCGGATCGGTATGGCCGAACTTGGCGCGGCCGCCGAAGATGAGGCGCTTTCCGTCGGGCGACATGCGGTAGTAGGTCAGCACCCGGCGGGTGTCAGCGAAGGAGCGGTTTCTGGGGCTGATCGACGCCGCGAGGTCGGGCGACAGTTCCTCGGTGGCGATGATGTAGGACCCCACAGGCACGACGCGGCGCTTCAGCTGCGGCGTCACGTCGCCGGTGTAGCCATTGGTCGCGACGATGACGTCGCCCGCCTGGATGGTCCCGCGCGGCGTCTCCACGGCCCAGCCCTTGCCGGTTTCGGTGAGCTTCGTGGCCGGCGTCTTCGAGGCGATGACGATGCCATGCCTGGCGCAGAGGTCGAGCAGGCCCTTGAAGAACAGGGCAGGGTGAAGGTGCCCGGCGCGTCCCACGACCATGCCGCCGCGGTAGTAGTCGGAGCCGATCTCCTCGCGCTGCCGCTCCGGCGGCACGACATAGGCCTCGGAGCGGGCATAGCGGTTCAGCATGTCCACCTTCTTGGCCATGCCTTCGTAGTGGCTCCTGCACCAGGCGCCGAGGAAATAGCCCGCGCGGGTCCAGCCGCAGTCGATCTTCTCGCGGGCGATGAGGTCTTCGACCAGCGAAAAGGCATCCGCGGCATCGTTGAGGAAAGGAGCGGCTTCTTCCGGCGTCAGCGCCCGCGCCAGGTATCTCTTGCCCACGTTGACCCCGCCCGACACCATGCCGCCGTTGCGGCTGGAACCGCCGAACCCGGGCTCGTTGGCATCCAGCACCACGCAGTCGAGTCCCTGCGCCCTGAGTTCCAGCGCCGCATTCAGGCCGGCATAGCCTGCGCCGACGATCACCACGCGGGTCTCGCGCGGCAGATCGACGTCGGGAAGGGGGCGCGGTTCATAGGCGTCCCACCAGAAGGGGCGGGCCTTGAAGTCCTTGGTGAAGATATCCTGTGACATTCCGGCAATCTGCGGGATCGGACAACGGCGCACAAGCCTTGTCGGCGCAGGGCCGATCAACCCGCCCCGAATGCCTTGCATGGATGACGCCGGAAGTCCGTTGGTCTATGCCAGAGCCGAATTCGGGAGGACGGGACATGAAGACGGCAATCCGCCTGGTCGTCGCTGCTTTGGTCGCATTGGTCGTTGTCGGGGTGGGCGGCGCCTATCTCATACCGGCCGAAACCGTGGTGCAGCGGCAGGTGGTCATCAACGCGCCGCCCGAGAAGGTCTTTGCCATAGTGGGCGACCTCAGGCGCTTCAAGGAGTGGTCGCCCTGGGCCGAGCTGGACCCAGGTCTCTCCTACGCGTTCGAAGGACCCGAGACCGGCGTGGGCCAGAAAATGAACTGGGCCTCGGACAAGCCGGAGGTCGGCCGGGGCAGCCAGACCGTGACTGAATTTCAGGCGCCCAACAGGATCGCCATGGATCTCGACTTCGGCAGCATGGGAACCGCACAGGCCTCGCTGCTGCTCGCTCCGGTCGACGGGGGCACCGCCGTGACCTGGGGGTTCAGGACCGAAGCGAAAGGCGTGCTCGACCGCTGGATGAGCCTGATGTTCGACCGCTGGGTCGGTGCGGACTATGAGAAGGGCCTTGCAAAGCTGAAGACGCTCGCCGAGCGCGCGAACTGACGGGGAAGGAAGTCCGATGTCGAAGACTCACGAGGGCAAGATCGCGCTGGTGACGGGCGGTGCGCAGGGGATGGGCTTTGCCGCGGCCAGGAGACTCCTGTCAGAGGGTTATGCGGGGGTGCTGCTGCTTGACCGGAACGGTGCGAAACTGAAGGAGAGTGCGGCGCGGCTGAAGGACCTCGGCAGGGTCGAGACGCTCGAAGGCGACCTGCTCGATCTCGGCCTGCCGGCGCGCGCCATGGCGGCTGTCCGGAGCAGTTTTGGCCGCCTCGACACGCTGGTGAACGCGGCCGGCAACACCGAGCGCTGCGGCATCGACGACACCACGCCGGATGCCTTCGAGCGCCTGTTCGGCGTCAATGTCCGGGCGCCCATGTTCATGATGCAGGAAGCCCTCAAGCTGATGCGCCCGGCGCAACGGGGCACGATCATCAACGTGTCCAGCATGCTGGCCTATGGCGGCCCGCCCAACCTGGTTACCTATTCCGCCTCCAAGGCGGCGCTGGACGTGATGACCAAGGCCACCGCCAATGCGGTCAAGCGCGAAGGCATCCGGATCTTCGCCATCAACCTGGGCTGGGTCCATTCCGAGGGCGAACAGGCCCTGCAGACGGGGTTCCACGGCCTTCCCGAAACCTGGCATGAGGACATCGGGCGCCGCATGCCGTCCGGACGCCTGATCGTGCCGGACGACGTTGCCGGACTGATCGCCTATCTCGTCAGCCCCTCGGCCCAGATGATGACGGGTGCCATCATCGACTACGAGCAGATGCCCGCCGGCGTCTTCGATTCGCATCCCGCCCTGGCGCCGGAATGACACCGGCACCGCGCAGCTCGCTTCTCCTGCTCAGCTTCAGTATCGCCGCCGTGGGCATCCAGGCCCTGATGCTGTCGCCGCTGCTGACCGACATCGCGGCGGGCCTGCAGACCGGTCCCAAGGAAATCGGCTTTGCCGCCGGTGCCTATGGCGTGGGCGTTGCCCTGTCCGCCCTGCTGGCCGCTCCACAGCTCGGGCGCTGGCCCAAGCGAAACGCCATCCGGATGGCCTTTGCGGTTCTGGGCGGCGCGCTCCTGGTCTGTGCCCTGGCGGTCGACTGGCGGCTGCTGGCTCTGGGTCAGTTCGTGGCCGGTCTGGCCTCGGGCGTGATCATCCCCGCCACCTATGCGCTGACCGGTGATGTGGCCGAGCCGGCCGAGCGGGCGCGTGCCATGGGCCGGGTGCTGTTCGGCTGGTCGGTCGCGATGGTCGCGGGCGTGCCGCTTGCCGCCATTCTGTCCGGACTGGTCGGCTGGCGCGGCACCTTCCTGATCGTCGCCGTCATCGCCTTTGCCATGACGCTGGCGGGACTGCTGCTGCCGCGCGTGGCCGCGAGCGGTGCTTCCGAGACGATCCGCTATCGCGAGGTGCTGGGCGTGCCGGGCGCGGCGGTCGGATTTGTTTCGACCTTCGCCTACATGATCGGCTTCTATCAGACTTATACCTTCATCGGAGATCACGTGCGCCAGCTGCATGGTGCGGGGGCCTGGCTCGGCGGCACGATCTCGCTGGCCTACGGCATCGGCTTCGGGACCGGCGTGGTCTTCGACCGTTGGATCGACAGGAGGGGGCCACGGCAGGTGCTGCCGCTGACCCTGTTCCTGGTTGGCCTCAACTACGCGGCACTGCCCGCTGCGGCGCTCACCGTTCCAACCATGATGGTGTATCCCTTCGTCTGGGGGCTGGCGAACCATCTCTGCATGACGGCACTGGTGTCCTACCTCGGCGCCCTGTCAACCCGGATGCGTGGTGCGATCATGGGGCTGTTCTCGTTCACGACCTATGTGGCGCTCGGCACCGCGGGCTTCGTCTACGGTCCGGTCTATGACGTGCATGGATTCGCGGCCGTCTCCCTGGCCTCGATGGTCACGCTCTGGCTGGCGGCCGGTCTCAGCCGATTGACGTTGCCGCAGCCTCGGACAGGATCCAGTTCCGGAAGGCCTTGACCATTGGCCGGTCGGCCGTGTCGCGGCACATGATGAGGTGGTAGGCGAACTGCGTCGGGCTGCGCAGCGACAGGGCAAAGGGCCGGACCAGCCGTCCAGCCGCAAGATCGTCGGCCACAAGTGTCGAATCGCCCAGTGCAACGCCATGGCCATCGATCGCCGCCTGCACGGCGAGCGAGGTCTGGCTGAAGTGGAGGCCGCGGCTGTCGTTGAAGTCGCGGATGCCGGCCGCCTGCATCCACATGCGCCAGTTTGGCCAGACGGCGCCCTGGGCCTCGTAGTCGAGATGGATGAGCGTGAACTGGAGCAGGTCGCGCGGCTCCTTGAGCGGCTTGCGTCCGTCGAGCAGGGCCGGGCTGCACACGGGGAACAGCACGTCCTGAAACAGCTTGTCGACCTGCAGGCCCGGATAGTCGCCCGTGCCGAAGCGGATGGCCACGTCGACATCGTCACGGTCGAAGTCGAGGACCGATGCGGACACGTCGATCCGGACATCGGCATCGGGAATGGTGTCGAGAAAACGGTCGAGGCGTGGCACCAGCCACTTCGCCGCGATCGAAGGCGAGGCCGTCACCCGGATCTGCTTCGGGTTCTCGGACTGCCGGATCTTCTGGAGTGACTTGGTCAGGGCCTCGAGGGCATCGGCGACGGCGGGTTTCAGGATGGCACCCTGACGGGTGAGCTGCATGTGCCGGCTGGTGCGCTGGAACAGGCTCACGCCGATCTGTTCCTCCAGCTCCTTGATCTGGTGGCTGACGGCGGCAGGCGTGACGTTCAGCTCATCCGCGGCCCGCGTGAAGCTGAGGTGCCGTGCGGCGGCGTCGAAGGCCTTGATGGCCTGCAATCCCGGAATGTGGCGCAACATAGGCGATCTTCAAACGATACTTGACGATTAACATAGAACTCGTCGTTTGTCATTTGGATAGCAGGGATTTATCTTAAGCCCAACCGAAATTGCTAAGAAAGTCTTAAAGATCATGACCCGCCTCGCCGCCACTGCAGCCGCCGCTCCTGCTTCGATCTGGGGTGGCCTTGTCACCACGGTCCGGACCCTCGGAACGCTCCTGACACGTCCGGCCGCAGGTCAGACCGGCCTCGATGCGCTGGAGCGCGAACATTCCCGCATTCGCCTGAGCAGCCGTCACTGGCTCTTGGGCTGAGTACAAGGTTTTCCCCCGACTGGGACCCCGGCGGCAACGCCGGGGTTTTTTGTTCGCCTTGCTAGCGTCCCTTCCATTGGGGCTTGCGCTTCTCCGCGAAGGCGCGGGCACCCTCGAGCTGGTCCTCGCTCGCATAGAGGACGTCGACCGTCTTCAGCTTGCGCTTGGTGACCATGTCGAAGGCCTGCTGGATGGGCAGATGCGCCGTTTCGCGCACGATCTCCTTGATGGCGGCGAAGACCAGCGGCGGGCCATCGGCAAGCTGGTCGGCCACGGCGCGGGCGCGGGCCATGAGCTGGTCGGCGGGCACCACCTCGTTGATCAGGCCCCAGTGCTTGGCCTCGGTGGCGTCGATGCGCCGGCCGGTGAAGAGCATGTCCATGGCCACGGCGTAGGGAATGCGGCGCGGCAGCTTGATCGAGGCGGCGTCGGCTACGGTGCCCGAGTTGATCTCGGGCAAAGCGAAGGTGGCATGTTCGGCGGCGATGATGATGTCGCAGGAAATCATGATCTCGAATCCGCCGCCAAAGGCCAGACCATTGACGGCGCAGATGACCGGCTTGTTGAGGCCTGGCAGCTCCTGCAGACCGCCAAAGCCGCCGACGCCATAGTCGACATCGGGTGCCTCGCCGGCGGCGGCGGCCTTGAGATCCCAGCCGGGGCAGAAGAACTTCTCGCCCGCGCCGGTGAGGATCGCCACGCGCAATTCGGGATCGTCGCGGAAGCCCGCAAAGATATCGCCCATGATGCGGCTGGTGGCGGCGTCGATGGCGTTGGCCTTCGGCCGGTCGATGGTGACCTCGAGCACGCGGCCGCGGCGGCTGGTGTGAATGGGAGACGTCATGGAGTCCTCATCTTGATAAGCGCGTCGACGGCAATGGCGCCATCGGGCAGCACGAGCAGGGGGTTCACGTCGAGTTCCTCGATCCGCCCGCGATTGGCCGCGGCGAAGGCGGCCACCGCCTCGACGGCCTTGACCACCGCAAGCTGGTCGCCGGACCTGCCGCGGAAGCCCTCGACCAAGGCCCAGACCCTGAGAGACTTCAGGGCGCGTTCGATCTCGGCGCGCGAGGTGGGCAGGATGATCGTGACAGAGTCCTTCAGGAGCTCGGTCAGGATGCCGCCGGCGCCGACCACGAGGGCCTCGCCGAACTGCGGATCGGCCTTAAGGCCGATGATGAGTTCGGCCACGGCGCCCGTCACCATCTGCTCCACGAGCACATCGGGCGCCAGCCTGGCCATCCGGTCGGCCGCGGTCCTCACCTCGTCGGGCGTGCGCAGGTTGAGGGCCACGCCGCCTGCCTCCGTCTTGTGGGCGATGGCATCCGAGGCCACCTTCAGCGTCACGGGATAGCCCAGCTTCCCGGCGGCGGCGGTGGCGTCGGCGGCCTTGCAGACAATGCCCTGGGGCACCTTGAGACCATGGGCCTTGAGCAGGGCCTTGGCCTGGGATTCGCCGATCACGGTGTCGGTACCGCTCTTGCGCTCGACCGGCGGCATGGCGACGGGCACGTCGCGTCTGGCCCAGTTGCGGCCGATTACGGCGGCGGCCTCGAAAGCGGTGAGCGCATCGTCGAGACCGATCAGCGGCGCCACGCCATGAGCCGAAAGCTCGGCCGCGAGGTCGAGCGGCATGCCCTCGGCCAGGCTCGCCACCATGGCGGCACGGGCCTTGGTGGCATCGGCGGCGCGGATCAGGGCACGGGCGGTCACCATCCAGGTGTCGGGCTTCATCTTCGGATGAGTGGGCACGTCGAGGATGAGCATGGCCACGTCGAAGCCGCCGCCAAGCACGGCGGAGAAGGTGGCCGTGAGCTTGTCTTCCTGGTTCCAGATGAAGGTGTGGTAGTCGAGCGGATTGTCGATGGTGACATATTCGTTGAGGGTCGCCGCCACCCTGGGCCTCGTGCAGTCGTCGAAGGGCGGGAAAGACACCCTCTTTTCGATGGCCATGTCGGCCACCAGTGCGGCCTCGCCCCCCGAGCAGCTCATCGAGACGAGGCGGCTGTCGCGGATGGCGCCGCCATGGTGCAGGAACTTCAGGGTCTCGACAAAGGCCGAGACCGAGGTCATTCGGGCAATGCCGTAGCGGTCGAACAGTGCGTCGTAGAGCGTATCGGCGCCGGCGAGCGAGGACGTGTGGCTCATCGCCACCTTGGCGCCCTGTTCGGAGCGCCCGGTCTTCAGCGCGATGATGGGCTTGCGCTGCTCCCGTGCGATCATCGCTGCCCGGGCGAAAGCACTGACGTCGGGCAGGCCCTCGATGTGAAGCCCGATGGCGGTGATGCGCGGGTCCCTTGCCAGGGCCTCGACCATCTGCGCCATGTCGACGTCGGCCTGGTTGCCGATGGCGTAGAGGCCAGCCACGGGCAGGGCGCGCCGCGTCATGGCGAAGTTGCAGGCAATGTTGCCGGACTGGGTGATGATGGCCACGCCGCTGGCGATCGGGTCGAGCCCGTGCTCGTCGGGCCACAGGGCGGCGCTGTCCAGCGCGCTGACGAAGCCGTAGCAGTTGGGTCCCATCAGCGGCATGCCGTCGGCAGCCTCGAGCATGGCGTCCTGCAGATGCGCGTCGCCGGTCTCGGCGAAGCCCGAGGCATAGATCACCGCCCCGCCGCAGCCCTTGGTCCTCAGCTGCCGGACGATGTCGATGGTGGGTTCGCGCTTGACCGCGATGAAGGCCGCGTCAATCGGCCCGTCGATCTCGTCGACCGACCTCAGCGTGGGCACGCCCCCCAGCTGTTCGCGCTTCGGGTGGATGGCGTAGATCCTGCCCGCATATCCCATGGCGCGGGTGCGCCCGATGGCGACGTCGCATTCGCCGCCGCCGATGAAGGCGATCGACTTCGGATGGAGAAGGCGAGAGAGGTCCCGGCCCACGGTCATCCTCCCAGCGGGCGCAGCAGGGCACGCGAAATGATGTGCCGCTGGATCTCGGAGGTTCCCTCCCAGATGCGCTCGACCCTGGCGTCGCGCCAGATACGTTCCAGCGGCAAGTCGGACATGAGACCCATGCCGCCGTGGATCTGGATCGCCTCGTCCGCCACGAAGGCCAGCATCTCGGTGGCCTTGAGCTTGGCCATGGCCATGTCCATGTCGGTGACGGTCTTGTTGTCGAACTTCCAGGCGGCCTCGAGCGTGAGGAGTTCGGCCGCCTTCAGCTCCAGCGCCATGTCGGCCAGCTTGAAGGACACGCCCTGGAACTTGCCGATCTGCTGGCCGAACTGCTGACGGTCGACTGCGTATTGCTTGGCATGCTCGAGCGCGCGCTCGGCCCGTCCGATGCAGGTGGCAGCCACCTGCAGGCGGGTCGCGCCCAGCCAGTCGTTGGCCACCTCGAAGCCCTTGTGGATCTCGCCCAGGACCTGGCTCTTGTGCACCCGGCAGTCGTTGAACTCGAGGATGCAGTTGTTGTAGCCGCGGTGCGAGACATTCTTGTAGCCGGGCCGGACGGTGTAGCCGGGCGTTCCCATGTCGATGAGGAAGGCGGTGATCAGCTTCTTCTTGCCGCGCGGCGTGTCTTCCTCGCCCGTCGCGGCAAAGAGGATGACGAAATTCGCCTCGTCGGCATGGCTGATGAAGTGCTTGGTGCCGTTGATTACGAAGTCGTCACCGTCCTGCCGGGCGAAGGTCTTCATGCCGCGAACGTCAGAGCCCACGCCGGGCTCGGTCATGGCGAGGCAGTCCGATTTCTCGCCACGCACCGACGGGAAGAGATACTTCTCGCGCTGCTCGCCTTCGCAGGCCATGAGAATGTTCGAGGGGCGCGCCACGCAGGTCCAGTGCAGCGCATAGTTGGCACGGCCCAGTTCCTTTTCATAGAGGACCCAGGTCAGCGTATCGAGACCCGCGCCGCCCACCTCGGCCGGCATGTTGGCGGCGTAGAGACCCGCCTCGATGGCCTTCTTCTTGATTGCATCGCGCAGATCATGGCGCAGAACGCCGCTGTCTTCGATCTCGGCCTCGTGCGGGTAGAGCTCGTTGACGACGAAATCCCGCGTCGTCTTCACGATCATCTGCTGTTCTTCGGAGAGATTGAAATCCATGGGACCCTACTTGATGTGGAAGACCTCGACATGGCCATCGATGGCGATGTCCTGTCCGGTGATCATGGCGGCGCGGGGCGAGGCGAGGAACAGGCAGAGGTCGGCCACTTCCTCGGCCTCGGTGAAGCGTGCGATGGACTGGTTGTTGACGATCTCGGCCGCCACCACCTCGAAGGGCACGCCGCGGACCTTGGCTTCGCCCTCGATCACCCGGTTGATGCGGTCGCCGCGCACCGAACCGGGGCAAATGGCATTGCAGCGGACATTGTAAGGGCCGAGTTCGACCGCCAGCGACTTGGTGAGGCCGATGACGCCCCATTTGGCGGCGGCGTAGGGAGTCCGGTTGCCGAACCCGTGCTGCCCGGCATTCGAGGACAGGTTGAGGATCACGCCGGACTTCTGGGCCTTCATCACGGGTGCCACGCGCTTGGCTCCGAGGAACTGCGCATCGAGGCAGATCTCCAGGCATTCGCGCCAGTCGGCCAGCGACACGCCCTCGACCGGTGCCGTCGGTCCCTTGATGCCGGCATTGTTCACCAGAACGTCGACGCCTCCGAGGTCCTTCAGCGCGGCATCGAGCCAGGCGTTGAGCTGGGCCTCGTTGCGGACGTCCACACGGGCGGCGGGAATGAAGGGGAACTCCTTGCGGAACCTCGCAAGCGACTCCTCGTTCACGTCGCAGATGTGAACCTTGGCGCCATCGGCCGCAAAGGCCTTGGCAATGGCGCGGCCGATGCCGTCGGCGGCGGCCGTGATCATCACGCGTTGTTGGGGCATGCGGGCGTCCTCCCTGTTGCCGTGTGGCTAGCTTTTCTTCTTCCGTGCCTTCAGTTCGCGGTCCAGCACCAGGCCGGCGCCGATCTTGTGCTTCCTGAAGAGCTTCATCATGTCGACGAGGATGGCGTTGCGCTTGGCCTCGATTTCCGAAACCTTCCGGCCCGCGGCCTGGTCTTCGCAGCCTTCGACGAGTCGCTGTTCCAGTGCCGCGTTCCATTTCGGGAACTTGAGGTCGGTCCAGTCGAGTTCCAGTGTGGGATCGAACTGCTTGATGAAGTCGCGCATGCCGCCGGGGCCGCCAGCGACGTGGTAGGTGAGGAAGGAGCCCATGAAGGCCCAGCGCATGCCGGCGGAATACACGATGGAGTCGTCGATGTCGCCAGTCGTGGCGATGTCCTTGTTCAGGATATGCAGCGCCTCGCGCCACAGGGCTTCCTGCAGGCGGTCGCAGACATAGCCCATGATCTCCTTCTTGAGGCGCAGCACGTGCATGCCGATGGACTCGAAGTAGGCAGTGGCGCGCGACAAGACGTCCTCGGAGAATTTCTCGCCCGGGACGATCTCGACCAGCGGCAGCAGATAGACCGGATTGAACGGATGACCGATGATGACCCGTTCCGGATGCCGGCACTTGCTCTGGAGGTTGGTAGGCAGGAAGCCCGAGGATGAGGAAGCGATGATCACCTCGGGCCGGGCAATGGCGTCGATCTCGCTGAACAGGCGGATCTTCAGCTCTTCGCGTTCGGGAGCGGCTTCATGGATGAAGTCAGCCTTCGATGCCATCTCCTTGAGGTCCGTGGTGAATGTGAGCTTGCCCTTCTTCTTGGGCTTGCCCAGCAACGCCTCCAGCGAGGGCCAGGCCGTCTTGATCTGCGCCTTGAGCCGATCCTCGGCTGCGGGCGAGACGTCGAAGGCGATCACGTTGATGCCGCGGAAAAGGAGGCGGGCGGCCCAGCCGGCGCCGATGAGCCCGGTTCCGGCGATGCCGACGGTCTTGATCTTGCTCATGTCACTTCTTCCGCGGTGCAAGTTTCAGGATCTCGCGGCCTTCATCGGGCGAGGCCACCTTGGTACCGAGGATCTCGATGATCTTCACGGCTTTTTCGACGAGCGTGCCGTTCGAGGCGTGGACGCCGCGTTCGAGCCAGAGATTGTCCTCGAGGCCGACGCGCACGTGGCCACCCAGCAACACGGCCTGGGCCACCGCGGGGAACTCGTTGCGACCGATGCCGAAGGCAGCCCAGACGGCATTCGGCGGAAGCTGCGACTTCTGGTAGGCCATGGTCTCGCTGTCATAGGGTGCGCCCCAGGGAATGCCGAGGCAGAGCTGGAACAGCGGCGGATCCTGGATCAGGCCCTCGGCGCAGAGCTGCTTGGCGAACCACAGGTTTCCGCTGTCGAAGATCTCCATCTCGGGCTTCACGCCATAGGACATGATGAGCTTGGCCTGTTCGCGCAGCTGGGCCGGGGTCTGCACCACGATGCTGTTGCCATCGCCGAAGTTGAGCGTGCCGCAATCGAGCGTGCAGAGCTCCGGTCGCAGTTCCTTCACGTGAACCAGGCGCTCCTCGGGGCCGACGCAGTCGGTGCCGGGGCCGAAGTCAAGCGGCTTGGCGCCCGAACCGATCTCGACGTCGCCGCCCATGCCGGCCGTGAGGTTGATGATGACTTCCTTGTTCTTGGCCCGGATGCGCTCCATCACCTCGCGATAGTATTCCACCTTGCGCGAACCCTTGCCGGTGGACGGCTCGCGGACGTGGCAGTGAACCACCGTGGCGCCGGCACTGGCCGCCTCCAGCGCCGAATTGGCAATCTGTTCCGGGGTGACGGGAATGGCCGGGTGCTTGCCGACCGTGTCGCCGGCGCCGGTCACGGCACAGGTGATGATGACCTTGGGCTGCATGGAATCCTCCTCGTGAAGTCGCGGGAGACTAGGCCCGGCCGCCGCAGCGGACTTGACTTTTTTCGCCATTCGGTTTCCTTTTTCCGCCAATGGCTGGATTCGACGTCGTCTTTCTGCTGGTTCCCCGCTTCTCCATGATCGCGCTCTATGGCGCGCTGGAACCCTTGCGCGTGGCCAACCGCTTCGCCGGTCCCACCTTTACCTGGCGCTTTGTTTCGGAGGACGGCAATCCGGTGGCGGCGTCGAACGACATTCCGGTGTCGGTCTCAGGCGGGCTTTCGGAGATCGGCAAACCCGCCATGGCCGTGATCTCGGCCAGCTACGAGCCGGAGCGCGGTTTCAGCCGGCCGATGCTGCAGGCCATCCGCAGGCTGGCGCGGGGCAGGGTGCCGCTCGCTGCCATGGATACCGGGCCCTTTCTTCTGGCCGAGGCCGGCGTGCTGGATGGCTATCGGGCGACCTGCCATTGGGAAAGCCTGCCCGGTTTTCGCGAAAGCTATCCGAGGGTGCTGGCCGAACAGTCGCTATACGTAACAGATCGCGATCGCATGACCTCGGCCGGCGGTGCCGCCGCCATCGACATGATGCTGGACTGGATCGGCCGCCTGCTTGGCAAACCGCTGGCGGTCTCGGTCGCCGACCAGCTCGTGCACTTCCGTTCGATGGAACAGCCGAGCCAGGCGAGACTGTCGGCCGCCGCGCGCTACAACGTGGACGATCCGCGCCTGCTCAGGATCATCGCCGCCATGGAGGACCAGATCGAGGATCCGCTGGATGCCGCCAGTCTGGCGGCGGTCGCCGGCCTCTCGCAGCGGCAGATGGAGCGACTGTTCCGCGTCAGGCTGGGACAGCGGCCGATGGGCTTCTACCTCGGGCTGCGGCTGGAGAAGGCCGAACGGCTGCTCACCTATTCGCAGATGAGCGTCCGTGACGTGAGCGTGGCCTGCGGGTTCTCGTCGCTGCCGCTGTTCTCGCGAAGCTTCCGCGCCCGTTACGGCCGGCCACCCTCATCCCTGCGCGCGGCTTGATTCCGCCGAGCTTTCAAGCTTCACTGAGGCGGATGGCGACACTCATCGTGGTCTATTTTCTCGCGGCTCTCGCAAACCCCGCGCCTGCGCCTGGCAACTGGTGCAAGGTGGGACAGAACGTGATGATTCCGGATGGGCGCGAGGGGCCCGTGGTTCAGGCGACCGGCAACCTCTGCAAGGTGCTGGCCTATGGCGAGGACCGCATGTCGCTCTGGACCTACGATCTTCTCGAACCATCCGACCCACAGTTTTCGCGCCGCTCCGCCGCCGCGCCTTGACAGGTGGTTCGCCGGAGGATCAGGGTGAACATGAGGGGACGAGGTGATACGAGGGAGCTTGCCATGCATCGCCGCCAGTGTTTCGCGTTCCTGATCGCCATGTCAGTTGCCGGCTTTTCTTCTGCCGCATTCGCCGAGATCACGGAGTTCTCCGCTCCCGCCTACAAGGGTCATCTTCTTGACTGGTGCCTGAACTGGGGCAGCGACTGTGGCGCGCCAGCCGCGAATGCCTGGTGCAAGTCCAAGGGATATGACGGCGCCGAGGCCTTCAAGCTGTGGGAGAACGTCGGCAAGTCCACGCGGGTCTTCGGCACTGGACAGGTCTGCGATGACGAGTCCTGCGACAGCTTCAAAATGATCGCCTGCTCGAAGGGGGATGCTCCAGGTGATTCCGGCGATGGCGATGCGGAGACGACCTACAAGAAACCGAAGATCAAGGGCGTGCGCCTCGACTGGTGCCGCGATTGGGGCGCGAATTGCGGCGAGCCCGCAGCCCTGGCCTTCTGCCAGAGCAAGGGCGACAGCGAAGTCGTGAGCTTCAAGATGGCGCCGGACATCGGCAAGACCCGGGTCATCAGCACCGGCCAGGTCTGCGACGACCCCACCTGCGACGGGTTCAAGCAGATCACCTGCAAGTGAGGCAAAGGCGGCGGAGCGCTATCCGCCGCCCATCTGCCACTGCTTGATCGCCTCCACGGGCCAGACCAGCATGATGATGTTCAGCGTCAGGTTGTCGCGGATGGCGAGGCCCACGAAGATCTCCAGAAAGACCGCAGCTGCGACCACCGTCCAAACCGGAGCGGTGGCGGCTATCGCGAAGCCCAGCACCATGGCCAGGATATCGAAGACCGAATTGATGACGCTGTCGCCGTAGTAGTCGAGCGACACGGTGGCTTCGCGATACCGGTTGATGATGAACTCGGTGTTCTCGAAGATCTCCCAGCCGCATTCGATCAGGGTGGCCGCGATCAGGCGGGCACCGACCGACCAGGACGGCGCGACGAGCCGGAGCAGGGCATAGAAGATGAAGCCGTGAATGACGTGGGACGGGGTGTACCAGTCACTGATGTGCTGGGAGTTGCCCGAGCTGAAGACCTCGCCGTGCCACAGTTCCACGTATCCGCATTTGCAGATCAGCACGCGGCCCATCATGTGCAGGATCACGGCCGAGGCCGCGACGATCAGGCCCGAGGCGATCAGGGCCTGGCGCCAGCTCAGGGTCTTGAGCGAGAAAGAATCGGGCATGCGCCAGATTGGCGCGGCATGGTGCAACTTTCAATTGGGGCCGTCACCGGTTCAGGTGCTGAGCCCCGGCGTTTCCAGGAGGCGGCATCCGGCAATCTTCCAGGTGCCGTCGGGCTGTCGTTCGAAGGTGTAGAGCGCCTCGTAGGTCTTGCCGTTGGGGCCGACGATGGACACCAGCTGTGTCGGCCGCCCGGCCGAGTCCAGTCCGGAAGCGCCGAAGGTGAAGGACTGCGGCCGATAGACCGGCTGGTATCCCTGGCGCACCATGGACATGAAGACATCGGGTGTTGGGAAGACGCGCTGGATCATCGGCGCGGCGAAGGAATAGGCCCTCGGCGCGTCATCAGCGCGAAACGCCTCGATCTGCGCCGTGATGATGCGCGCGAAGTCCTGGGCATCGGACCCGGTCACCGTGTCCGCCCGCGTCGATGCGGGCAGCACCAGGATCACCAGTGCAAGCAAGATGGAGCGCAATTGCATTCTGCCTCCTCCGGAGTTCGTGTTTCCTACGTTGCCGGTCCCACGTCGGTTCTCTGTGTGCAGCGCACAATGATGTTTGGGCGAAGAAGAATATCCGTATCAGCACCTTAGTCGCACTTGACGGTCTCCGATTGTCGGTTGAGTATGCGCGCGGCGAAGACAAAGACCCCGGCATGACCTCCTGAACGCCAGTCATCGACTGGCGCGGAGCGTTTGCGATGCGGGGCTTTATGGGAGGAGAGGTCGATGCCGGCAATTTCGATGAAAGTAAACGGGCAGGCCGTCTGCGGCGAGGTCGAAGGACGCACGCTGCTGGTGGAGTTCCTGCGTGACAAGCTGGGCCTGACCGGAACCCACGTCGGCTGCGATACCAGCCAGTGCGGCGCCTGCGTGGTCCACGTCAACGGCAAGGCGGTGAAATCCTGCACGGCCCTTGCCATTTCCTGCGCCGACGCGGAAGTGGTGACAATCGAGGGCCTGGCGAAGAACGGCAAGCTGCATCCGATGCAGGAGGCCTTCCGCGAGCATCATGGCCTTCAGTGCGGCTTCTGCACGCCCGGCATGATCATGTCCGCCGTCGACATGGTGAAGCGCCTCGGCAAGAAGCTGGACGAAGATACGATCCGTCACGAGCTCGAGGGCAACATCTGCCGTTGCACCGGCTATCACAATATCGTCGCGGCCGTTAAGGCCGGCGCAGCGAACATGTAAGGGAGACCGCAATGAGCGACACCGGAATCGGCGCCCGCGTCAAGCGCAAGGAAGACCACCGCTTCATCACCGGCAAGGGTCAGTATACGGACGACATCAATCTTCCCAAGCAGGCCTACGGCTATTTCCTGCGCAGCCCGCATGCCCATGCCACCATCAAGTCGATCAACACCGCCAAGGCCAAGAAGATGCCCGGCGTGCTCGGGGTGTTCACCGGCGAGGACGTGGCCAACGACAAGCTCGGCGGCCTGATCTGCGGCTGGATGATCCACTCCAAGGACGGGTCGCCCATGAAGGCGGGTCCGCACCCGGTGCTGGCCCAGGGCAAGGTTCGCTATGTCGGCGACCATGTGGCGCTGGTCGTGGCGGAGACCAGGGAACTGGCCAAGGCGGCCGCCGCGGCGATTTCGGTCAGCTACGGCGTGCTTCCCCATGTCGTCGACGTGGCCGATGCGATGAAGTCGAAGGCCCAGATCCATGACGTGGCGCCCGACAACCGGGTCTTCAACTGGTCGATCGGCGACGAGGCCGCCACCGATGCGGCCTTCCGCAATGCCGCACATGTGACCAAGATCGACCTGGTCAATAACCGGCTGATCCCCAACGCCATGGAGCCGCGCGCGGCCATCGGCTACTACGACACGGGCAGCGACAACTACACGCTCTATACGACCAGCCAGAATCCCCATGTGGCGCGGCTGGTGATCTCGGCCTTCCACGGCCTGGCGCCCGAGCACAAGCTGCGCGTCATCGCCCCCGACGTGGGCGGCGGCTTCGGCTCGAAGATCTTCATCTATGCCGAGGAAGTGGCCTGCGTCTGGGCCTCGAAGCATGTGGGTGGCCGGCCGATCAAGTGGACGGCGGAACGCAGCGAAAGCTTCCTCGCCGATGCCCATGGCCGCGACCACGTCACCCATGCCGAGCTGGCGACCGATGCCAGCGGCAAGATCGTCGGCTTCAAGGTGCGCACAAAGGCCGCGATGGGTGCCTACCTGTCGACCTTCGCGTCCTGCGTGCCGACCTATCTCTACGCAACGCTGCTGTCGGGCCAGTACAACATCCCGAACATCTACGCCGAGGTCGATGCGATCTACACCAACACGGCGCCGGTGGATGCCTATCGCGGCGCCGGCCGCCCGGAGGCCACATACGTGGTCGAGCGCATCGTCGAAACGGCGGCGCGCGAGCTGAAGATCGACCCGGCGGAATTCCGGCGGCGCAACTTCGTCACCAGCTTCCCGCACCAGACGCCGGTGATCATGTGCTACGACGCGGGCGACTATGCCGCCGCGCTCGACAAGGCGCTCGATCTGGCCGACTACAAGGGCTTTGCCGACCGGAAGGCGGCGTCTGCCCGCAAGGGCAAGCTTCGGGGCATCGGCTTCTCCGCCTATATCGAAGCCTGCGGCATCGCGCCGTCGGCGGCGATCGGGTCGCTGGGCGCGGGCGTGGGCCTCTGGGAATCGGCCGAGGTCCGTGTGAACCCCGTGGGAACCGTCGAAATACTCACCGGCTCGCACAGCCATGGCCAGGGCCACGAGACCACCTTCGCGCAGCTCGTGTCCGACCGACTCGGCGTGGACATCAACAATGTCTCGATCGTCCATGGCGACACCGACAAGGTCCAGTTCGGCATGGGCACCTATGGTTCCCGGTCCGGCGCCGTGGGCATGACGGCGATCTCCAAGGCGCTCGACAAGATCGAGGCCAAGGCGAAGCGCGTCGCGGCGGCGGTGATGGAGGCCGCGGTCGATGACGTGGAGTTCAAGAACGGCACCTTCACCGTCAAGGGCACCGACAAGAAGATGGCCTTCGGCGAAGTGGCGCTCTCGGCCTACGTGGCGCACAAGTTCAACTCGGCCGAGATCGAACCGGGCCTGAAGGAAAGCGCCTTCCACGACCCGTCGAACTTCGTCTTTCCCGCAGGCGTGCACATCTGCGAGGTCGAGGTCGATGCCGACACCGGCGTCACCACGGTTGCCAACTATGTGGCCGTCGATGACTTCGGCAACATCATCAACCCGATGATCGTCGAGGGTCAGGTCCATGGTGGCATCGTCCAGGGAATCGGGCAGGCGCTGGCCGAAGGCTGCGTCTACGACAAGGAGTCGGGGCAGCTCATGACCGGCTCCTACATGGACTACCAGATGCCGCGCGCGGCGAATGTTCCTTCGTTCAAGCTCGACTTCACCTGCACCCCGTGTCCCAGCAACCCGCTGGGCATGAAGGGTTGCGGCGAGGCGGGCGCCATCGCCTCTCCGGCGGCGGTGATGAACGCGGTGACGGATGCGCTGGGCGTGCGCGACGTGCCCATGCCAGCCACCCCGCATGTGGTCTGGAAAGCGATGCAACCCATGAAGAAGGCTGCGGAATAAGGTTCGGGAGGACCCAAGATGGAAAACTTCAACTACGTTCGTCCGGCCAAGGTGGCCGACGCCGTCAAGGCGATGAAGAAGGCCAAGGACGGCAAGTACCTATCCGGCGGGATGACGCTGATCCCGACGCTGAAGCAGGGGCTTGCCTCGCCCACCGATCTCGTCGATCTGGGCGGAATCAAGAACGCCGGCATCAAGGCGGGCGCCAAGTCGGTCACCATCGGCGCGGGCACGACCCATGCCGAGGTTGCCGGCAGCAAGGACCTGAAGAAGGCCATTCCCGGCCTGGCGAAGCTCGCGGGCGGGATCGGCGATCCGCATGTCCGGCACCGGGGCACGATTGGCGGCTCGATCGCCAACAATGACCCCGCGGCAGACTATCCCGCAGCGGCTTTGGGCCTTGGCGCCACGATCCACACCTCGGACCGCAAGATCCCGGCTGACAAGTTCTTCACCGGCATGTTCTCCACCGCCTTGAAGGGGTCGGAAATCGTGACGGCCGTGGAATTTCCGGTGCCGAAGAAATCGGGCTACGCCAAGTTTCCCAACCCGGCGTCGCTCTACGCCATGGTCGGCGTCTTCGTGGCGCAGCTGGCAGACGGCTCGGTCCGGGTGGCGGTGACCGGTGCGGGACCGGGCGTCTTCCGCGTCCCGGAGATGGAAGCGGCCCTGGCCAAGAGCTTCACGGCCAAGGCGCTGGACGGCGTCGCGGTCAAGGCCCGCGGCCTGAACAGCGACATTCATGCCTCGGCAGAGTATCGCGCCCATTTGATCACGGTCATGGCGAAGCGGGCCGTCGAAGCGGCGAAGTGAACGCCTGACCGCGCAAGTTCCGGAACCCGCGGGCGCAATCTCGCGGGTTCCGCGTTTCGTAAGGACACATCATGGCCGCCCTGCCGACATCGATCGACGAGACCCTGACACTGATGCGCAGCACCGGCTATGTGGCGGGGCGCGACCTGGCGACCGTGGTGTTCCTCAGCCTGCGCATGGGACGGCCCCTGTTCCTCGAGGGCGAGGCAGGCGTCGGCAAGACCGAGATTGCCAAGGTGCTGGCCGATGTGCTTGGCCGACGCCTGATCCGGCTGCAATGCTACGAAGGCCTCGACGTCAACTCCGCCGTCTATGAATGGAACTATTCCGCGCAGATGATCGAGATCCGGCTCGCCGAGGCGGCGGGCGAACTCGACCGCCAGCGGCTCGGCCAGGACATCTTCGCCGAGCGCTTCCTGATCAAGCGCCCGCTGCTGCAGGCGCTGGATGCGCCCGCCGGCCAGGCCCCCGTGCTGTTGATCGACGAACTGGACCGGACCGACGAGGCCTTCGAGGCCTTCCTGCTGGAAGTGCTTTCCGACTTCCAGGTCACCATCCCCGAGCTGGGGACGGTGAAGGCCGAGGATCCCCCCATCGTCATCATCACCTCGAACCGCACCCGCGAAGTCCATGACGCGCTGAAGCGCCGCTGCCTCTATCACTGGGTGGGCTACCCCGATGCCAGGCGCGAGCTGGAGATCGTCAGGGCCAGGCGCCCCAAGGCCTCGGAGGCGCTGGCCAGGGAGGTGGTCCTGTTCGTCCAGGCCCTGCGCGGCGGCGATCTCTACAAGGCGCCGGGCGTGGCCGAAACGCTCGACTGGGTGAGCGCCCTGCACGAACTCGATTCCCTTGTGCTCGATCCGGCCACGGTGAACGACACGCTGGGTGTCCTGCTGAAGTACCAGGACGACATCTCCCGCATGCAGGGCACAGAAGCCAAGCGCATTCTCGACCAGATCAAGGACGAGATCCGTGCCATGAGCAAGGGGTGATGTTTCCGCAGGCCGCCAACCAGAATCTGCCGCCGCTGTCGGGCAAGCTGGCGGAGAACATCATGCATTTCGCGCGGGTGCTGCGCGAGGCAGGCATTCCGGTGGGGCCGGGCGCGGTGATCGACGCGCTGGATGCCGCGCAATGCGGCTCGCTCCGGACCCGTGACGACTTCTACTGGACGCTGCACGCCATTTTCGTGAAGCGCCGCGACCAGCGCGACCTCTTCGACCAGGCATTCCATGTCTTCTGGAAGAAGCCGAAGATGCTGGAACAGCTCATGCAGATGTTCTTTCATCAAGTGGCCCGCGACGTCGGCGACAAGGCGAAACAGGCCGGCTTTCGCCGCCTGGCCGAAGCCATGTTCGACAAGCACGAAGGCAACAGCCAGCAGCGCCAGAAGAAGGATGACCTCGAAATCGACTCGACGTTCACGGCCTCGGCCGACGAGGTCTTGCGGCGGAAGGATTTCGAGCAGATGACGGTCGCCGAGCAGGCTCAGGCCAGGCAGGCCATCGCGAGGCTCAGGCTGCATCGCACCGAAGTCATGACCCGGCGCTATGAAACCGCGCAAAGGGGCAGCGTCATCGACATGCGCCGCACGCTGAAGGGCTCGATGCGGGCCGGCGGCCACTACATCGACCTCGAGCGGCGGCGCAAGCAGTGGCACGAGCCGCCGCTGGTGGTGCTCTGCGACATCTCGGGATCGTGTTCCAACTACAGCCGCATGTTCCTGCATTTCCTCCATGCCCTGACCAACGACCGCGACCGGGTGACGGTCTTCCTGTTCGGAACGCGGCTCACCAACGTCACGCGCGAGCTGCAGCGCCGCGATATCGACGAGGCGATGGCCAAGGTGTCAGGCGCGGTCAAGGACTGGTCGGGAGGAACCCGCATCGGAACGTCACTGCGCGAGTTCAACTTCAAGTGGGCGAGACGGGTGCTGACGCAGGGTGCGCATGTGCTGCTGATGACCGACGGGTTGGACCGCGAGGAGGGCGGCACGCTGGCCCAGGAGATGGCCCGTCTCCGGCGCCAGACACGGCGCCTGATCTGGCTCAACCCGCTGCTGCGCTACGACGGGTTCAAGCCGCTGGCAGGCGGCATCCGCACCATGATGCCCTATGTGGACGAGTTCCGGCCAGTGCACTCGCTGGACAGCCTGCACGACCTTGCCGCTGCCCTTGCAGGGCCGGCCTCCGCGGCGCATGATCCGCGCAAGTGGCTGGCCCAGGGCTGAACCAGGGAGCATTCCATGTCTCATTCCGATCATTCCATTCTCACGCAGGCCGCCGATTGGCTTGCCTCAGGGCGAAAGGTCGCCATCGCCACCGTGGTCGAAACCTGGGGATCCGCCCCGCAGCCGGTCGGCAGCCAGCTGGTCATCGACGCCGATGGCAATTTCATCGGCTCGGTCTCGGGCGGCTGTGTCGAGGGCGCGGTGGTGACCGAGGCGATCGACGTCATCGCCTCGGGCAAACCGAAGCTCCTCGCGTTCGGCGTGGCGGACGAGACCGCCTGGCGGGTGGGCCTTGCCTGCGGGGGCCGCATCGGGGTCTATGTGGAGCCCGTGGCGTGAAACGCGATGTGCTGTTGGCGTTGCTGGAGGCCCGGCGCAACCGGCAATCGGTGGCGCTGGTCACGACGCTGGCGACTGGCGAACAGCGTCTGGTGCCGCGCGGCGCGGCCGCGGCAGATCCCCTCGCGGCGGTGCTGGACGAGGCCTTCCGCTTCGATCAGTCGGGCACGCATGAGGGCCAGTTCGTCAATGTCCACAATCCGCCGCTGCGCCTCGTGATGATCGGCGCGGTCCACATTGCCCAGGCGGTGATCCCGATGGCCCAGCAGCTCGGTTACGATGTCACGGTGATCGATCCGCGCGGTGCCTTTGCCACCGGCGCGCGGTTTCCGGGAGTAGCCCTGCATGCGGACTGGCCGGACGAGATCATCCCGAAGATCGGTCTTGACCAGCGCACGGCGCTCGTCGCCCTGACCCATGATCCGAAGATCGACGATCCCGCCCTTCATGCGGCGCTGCGGTCGGACGTCTTCTACATCGGCGCGCTTGGCTCGAAAAAGACACAGGCAACGCGCAGGGCCAGGCTTGTCGAGGCCGGTTTCACGGACGCGCAGATCGCGCGCATCCACGGCCCGATCGGGCTCCCCATCGGGGCCAAGGGTGCACCCGAGATCGCGGTCTCGATCGTAGCCGAGATGACGCGGTCGCTGCGGCTCGGGGACTGAGATGGAGTTCGGAGAACTGCCGGTGTCCGAGGCGGCAGGTGCCATCCTGGCGCACTCGGTGAAGCACGGGACCAGCGTGTTCAAGAAGGGCCGGAAGCTGTCGGCCGATGACATCCTTGCCCTTCAGGCCGGAGGCGTATCCCATGTCTTTGCGGCCCGGCTCGGGCCTGACGACGTTCCAGAGGATCAGGCCGCCGAGCAGGTGGCGCTCGCCATCGCCGGCACGGGGACGCGGGCACAGGCACCCTTCACCGGGCGTTCCAACCTTCACGCGGTGACGCGCGGACTTGCCGTCATCGACACGGAGCGGGTGACGGCCCTCAACCGGCTGCATGAAAGCCTGACGCTGGCGACGGTGGCGCCGTTCAGCATCATGGAGCGGCGCGAGATGGTGGCGACGGTGAAGGTCATTCCCTTTGCCGTGCCGCGGCCGGTCCTGGCAGAGGCGTTGCGCATCATCGGGAAGGCGCCCCTGGTCCGGGTGGCGAGCTTCCGGAGCCGGTCGGTGGGGCTCGTGATCACCAGGCTGCCCCAGACCAAGCCCAGCCTGATCGCCAAGACCGAAGAGGCGATGCGCGAGCGGCTATCCGCACTGGACGGGCGGCTGGACGAGGTTGTCGTGGTCGACCATGCTCCGAATGCCGTTTCCGGTGCCATCCGGGCGCTGCAGGCGAAGGGAACGGACCTGGTTCTCGTCTTCGGCGCCTCGGCCATTGTCGACCGTGGCGACGTCGTGCCCTCTGCCGTCGCCGGCGCGGGGGGATCGGTGATCCACCTCGGCATGCCGGTCGATCCCGGGAACCTGATGATGCTGGCGCAACTGGGCGAGGTGCCGGTGATCGGCGTCCCGTCCTGTGCCCGCTCGCCAAAGCTCAATGGCTTCGATTGGGTGCTGGCGCGGTTGATGGCGGATGTGCCGGTGACGGCGCAGGACATCATGGCCATGGGAGCGGGCGGGCTCCTGGCGGAAATCCCGACGCGGCCCGCGCCGCGCGAGGGCAAGCCCAGGATGCAGCGCGCACCGCGCGTGGCCGCCATCGTGCTGGCGGCGGGGCAATCATCGCGCATGGGCAGCAACAAGCTGCTGGCCGACATCGGCGGGCAGCCGATGGTGCGGCGAACCGTGTCCGCCGTCATGCAGCCCGGCATCGACCAGGTGATCGTGGTGACCGGCCGCGATGCCGATCACGTGGCCACGGCACTCGCGGGGTGCTCCGTCACCTTCGTCCACAACCCCGATTTTGCCCGTGGGCTGTCGACCTCGCTCCGGCGGGGTCTCGAGGCCTTGCCGGACGACATCGATGCGGTGCTGGTCTGCCTTGGCGACATGCCGCTGGTCGATGGCAATGTGGCGGCGCGCCTCATCGCCGCCTTCAGTCCCGTGGAACACCGGTCGATCTGCGTGCCCGTCCACCAGGGCCAGCGCGGCAACCCGGTCCTGTGGGGCAGGGCCCATGTGCCGGCACTCAAGGCCCTGGCCGGAGATCGTGGTGGGCGGAAGCTGATGGATGCCGCGGCCGATGAAGTGGTGGAGGTCGCCGTCCCGGATCGCTCGGTGCTCGTCGACGTCGATACGCCCGAGGCGCTCGACGACCTCAGAGCAGGCCGAGTGCCTTGAAGCTCGCGTGCCCGCCCCGGGCGATGATGATGTGGTCGTGCACCGCCACTTGAAGCTTCTGCCCCGCGTCCACGATCCTGCGCGTCATCTCGACGTCGGCGGCGGAGGGCGTCGGATCTCCTGACGGATGGTTGTGGACCAGCACGATGGCGGATGCGCCCAGTTCGAGCGCGCGCTTCATCACCTCGCGCGGATAGACCGGTGTGTGATCCACCGTGCCGCGCTGCTGTTCCTCGTCCGCGATCAACTGGTTCCTGCGGTCGAGGAAGAGGATGCGGAAATGCTCGATGGGCGCATAGGCCAGTGTGGCGCGGAGATAGTCGAGCACCGCCGTCCAGCTTTGCAGCTTGCGGCGGCCGAAGGCCCCGGTCCGGATCATGCGCAGGGCCGCAGCGTGAACGAGCTTGATTTCACCGGCAGCGGCAGCGCCGATGCCCGGCACCGTGGTCAGGCGTTCGGGTGAGGCGCTCACGACCTCGGCAAAGCTTCCGAACTCCGACAAGAGGGCCTTGGCCAGAGGTTTCGTGTCGCCGCGGCGGATGGCGCGGAACAGAACCATCTCGAGGAGCTCATAGTCGGGAAGGGCATCGGCTCCGGCCTTCGCGAAGCGCGAGCGCAATCGTTCGCGATGTCCGTCGGCCTGGTGGTTCGATCGGGGGTTGGCGGCAGCGCGGGCCGCCATGGATCAGATCCTGTAGGGCGGGCAGTTCAGCCCTTTGGGCGAGAGGGTGAAGATCTCCACGCCGGTCTCGGTGACCCCGACCGTGTGCTCGAACTGGGCGGAGAGCGACCGGTCGCGCGTCACCGCGGTCCATCCGTCGGCGAGGATCTTCACGTGCGGCCGCCCCAGGTTGATCATCGGCTCGATGGTGAAGAACATGCCCGGCTTGAGTTCCACGCCCTCACCCATGCGGCCGTAGTGCAGAACGTTGGGATGGTCGTGAAAGACCCGGCCCAGGCCATGGCCGCAGAAGTCGCGTACCACCGAGCAGCGCTCCGCCTCGGCAAAGGACTGGATGGCATGGCCGATGTCTCCAAGATGGGCGCCGGGCTTCACCATGTCGATACCGCGCATGAGGCACTCGTAGGTCACCTCGACCAGCCGCTCGGCCTTGCGGTTCACCTCGCCCACGTAATACATGCGGCTCGAGTCCCCGTGCCAGCCGTCGACGATGAGGGTCACGTCGATGTTGACGATGTCGCCCTCGCGCATGGGCTTGTCATTGGGAATGCCGTGGCAGACGACATGATTGATCGAGGTGCAGATCGATTTGGGATAGCCCCGGTAGTTGTAGGGCGCGGGAACCGCCTTGTGGTCGCGCGCGAAGGCCACGATGACGGAGTCCAGCTCTTCCGTGGTGACACCCGGCCTGACCAGCGGCACCAGCAGGTCAAGCGCCTCTGCCGTCAGCCGCCCCGCCTTGCGCATGGCGGCGAAGTCGTCGGGCGTGTGCAGCTTGATCCGGGTGGATCGCGGGGAAACGTCTTCGGCGGCAGCGTGGGTCATGCGGGGTTCCAGAACCGGCGTCGCCGGGGGCTTGGCCTGTCGGCAGAATGTAAAGCTTGGAGTAAAATCCTCAACTCCGGATTTTCAAGCTGATCTGGCCCCACACATAATTGCCCGGAAGGTCCGAAGCAAGCCCGCAGCTTTGACATGCAGGCAGGCCGGTGGCAGATGGACGCCTGCAAGGGAACCGCGCACATGACAACGCCACAGCCGACGGCCGCCGTCCTTCTTATCGGCGACGAAATCCTCTCGGGACGCACCAAGGACAAGAATCTGGGGTTTCTCGCCGATTTCCTCACCGCACTCGGCATCGACCTCAAGGAGGCCCGCGTGGTGGCCGACGCGCAGGGCGACATTGTCGCTGCGGTCAACGCGCTGCGGACCCGCTACACCTATGTCTTTACCACTGGCGGCATCGGCCCGACCCACGACGACATCACGGCCGACGCCGTGGCCGCGGCCTTTGGTGTCCCCATCGACCATGATCCGACGGCGGTGGAGCTGCTGCAGACCTACTTCGCGAGCATCGGGCGGGAGCCCAACGAAGCCCGCATGCGCATGGCCCGCATTCCCAAGGGGGCCAGCCTGATCGCCAACCCGGTGTCAGTCGCCCCGGGCTTCCAGATGGAGAATGTCTTCGTGATGGCGGGCGTGCCCAAGATCATGAATGCCATGATGGAAGATGTGGCACCGCGGCTTACACGCGGCGTTCCGCTGCAGTCGCGCAGCATCGAGTTCCGCGGCGGGGAGGGCGACGCGGCCAAGCCGCTCGGCGAGATCCAGAAGCAATATCCGACGGTGGTGATCGGCTCCTATCCCTTCCAGGCGCCCGATGGCTTCGCCACCAATCTGGTGCTGCGGTCGCGCGACGTGGCGGCGCTGGCCGAGGCCCATGATGCGGTGGTCGCGATGGCCCGGCAGCTGACCGCCGAAGGCAAGGCCAGGGGCTGGAGCTAGGCGGCCAGCGCGCGCCTGACCTTTTCCGTCAGGTCGTTGCGGGTGAAGGGCTTGTTCACGAGGTCCACCGCATTGGGCAACTCTTCCTGCATCTGCCGCAGCGATCCCGGCGCATAGCCGGACATGAAGAGGACCTTCAGTGCGGGGCGGACTTCCAGCGCCTTCTGCGCCATCTCGGGACCGTTCATGCCACCGGCCATGATGACGTCCGACAATACGAGGTCGATGTCCTGGCGGTCGGTGATGGCCTGCAGACCCTCCACGCCGTTGGAAGCTATGAGCACGTCATAGCCCATGTCCTCGATCATCGCGGCCGCGACGTCGCGGACGGACGGATTGTCCTCCACCACCAGCACCAGCGGTCGCTTGCGCGGCGGTTCCGCCGCAGCGGCGGCGGCCATCTGCTGCAGCTCCTGCACCGGTGCCGCGGCGACAGGCGCGGGTTCGGCCGCCTCGATCCGGTCCGCTGCCATGGCTCCGACCAACCGCGGCAGGTAGAGCCGCATCGTGGTGCCGTGGCCCACCTCGGAATAGATCTTGATATGCCCGCCCGACTGCTTGGCGAAGCCATAGATCATCGACAGGCCGAGGCCGGATCCCGCCTCGGGTCCCTTGGTGGTGAAGAAGGGCTGGAACACCTTTTCGATGTTCTCGGGTTCGATGCCGCAGCCGGTGTCGGTCACGGCAATCTCGACATAGTCGCCCGGCGGCACGTCCTCCATGTCGGCGATGGACGCGGCATCGAGCGTGCGATTGAATGTTTCGATGGTGATGCGGCCACCCTTGGGCTTCATCGCGTCGCGCGCGTTGATGCAGAGATTGAGCACGGCGGTCTCGAGCATGGTGGCGTCGGTCATCACGGGCCAGACGGTGGATGCTGGCTGGATGTCGAGATCCACGGTGGCGCCAACCGCGTGGCCCAGGATGCTGCGCATGCGGAGCAGCAGCGCGTTGACGTCCAGCTCACGCTTCTGCAGCGTCTGCTGGCGCGAGAAGGCCAGCATGCGCTTGGTGAGTTCGGATCCGCGCTCGGCTGCCTCGTGCGCGGCCCGAATGCGCTTCAGCGCTCGTTCGTCATGCTTTACCAGTTGCTCGACGAGCTGGAGATTGCCCAGCACGACCATGAGAAGATTGTTGAAGTCATGCGCGACGCCGCCAGTGAGCTGGCCTACGGCCTCCATCTTCTGGGCCTGCAGGAACTTGCGTTCCAGCATCTTGCGCTCGGTGATGCTCTGGCAGGTGCCGAACACCTGTTCGATCTGGCCGAGGCTGTTGCGGTCGGCCTCGATCTTGACTTCGAAATGATTGAGCTCGCCTTCGACCAGGGTCTTGTAGGCAATTTCGAAGGCGGGGCTGTCCTCGCCCTCCATGGCGCGGGCGAGCGCCTCGCGGAACCGTTCCCGGTCGGCCGGCTCGATCATCTTCTCGAAGACGGCGAGGTTGGGCTGCACGATGGCGTCGGCCATGCCGATGAGCGCGATCATCTCGGCCGAGAGGCGCGAGAAGCCCGTCTCCACGTTCACGGTGAAGCTGCCCAGGCGGGCGGCACGCTGCGAGCGCTTCAGGACTCGCTCGGAGGCCTGCATCTTCTCGAGCGCCGCCATCTGGTCGTTGATGTTGCGCGACAGGCCCACGCATTTCATGGGCATACCGTCCACGGGATTGCGGATGACGCCGGCAATCGACTCGACCCAGATATACTGGCCGGAGCGGTTCTTCACGCGGTAGCGCGTCTGGAACATGTCCGAACCGAAGGGCGACATCTTGATCTGCCCGTCCAGCGTCTTGTCCTGGTCGTCGGGATGGACGTAGTCGTTGAAGCTGTTGAAGTTGAGGTCGGGCGAATCCCGGTCGAAGCCGAGCAGGTCGAACATTTCCGGGGAATTGTAGGTCTGATTGGTGCGATAGTCGTGGTCCCAGGCGGCATAGCCGCCGGACCGCAGCGCCAGGCTCAGGCGGCGTTCGTTCTGGATGGCGGTCTCGGCCTGCTCGAGGCTGGCATGGCGACCGATGAGGAGCATGAACTTGCGGCCGCCGTCTTCCCAGGTCTGGGGCGAGAAGCTCAGCGCGCGCGAGGCGCCAAGTGGCGGAACGTAGGACACCTCGACCTTGTTGACCGTCCCGTCCTGTCCGGTCTCGGTGACATTGCGCGCCGACAGGGGCCCCGTGCCGAACTTGACCAACTGGCGGCCGAGCAATTCCTCACGGGCGCAGTTCCACTTGCGCAGGACGGCGTTGGTCACGGCCGCGACGCGGGCTTCGGGCAGCAGAATGGCGAACATCTCGACATTGGCCATGTCGAAGGCCCGCGCCAGTTCCGCGATCACTCCCGTCGCTGCAGCCATTCCGGACGACTCCCATGCGCGAAGGCCAATTCCGGCCAGTGTCACCTGAAATCGTGAATACAGCGTTGATGGTTAATGGCAGATTGCACCGAAACAGCCGCCAAGGCATAAGCTTGGCGGCAGCAGGGGGAGGGCCGAGACATGGATGAGAAGTGGCAGAAGAGCTTTCCGGTGTCCTGGGACCAGTTCCACCGCGACGCGCGGGCCCTGGCCTGGCGGTTGAACGGCGCCGGGCCGTTCCAGGCCATCGTCGCGGTCACCCGGGGCGGGCTGGTTCCGGCCGCCATTGTGGCCCGGGAGCTTGGCATCCGGGTCATCGAGACGGTTGGAGTCGCCTCCTACGACTATGAACGCCAGGGCGAGTTGAAGGTCCTCAAGCAGATCGGCGCCAGCATCGCCGGGGACAATGGCGGGGCGTCCGTGCTGATCGTGGACGATCTGGTCGATACCGGCGCCACCGCCAAGGTGGTGCGCGAGATGCTGCCCAGGGCCCATTTTGCAACTGTCTATGCCAAGCCCGCCGGGCGGCCGCTGGTCGACACCTTCATCACCGAGGTGAGCCAGGATACCTGGATCTATCTGCCCTGGGACATGGGCCTCCAGTTCACGCCGCCGATCGGCCAGAAGAGCGAAGCCTGACGCCGTGGAGTTTCGGTCATGACGACCCTGGACCAGGCACTGGACGCGGCGATCGCCAGCTATGTGGCGCGGCACCCCCATGCGCGTGACCTGCAGGAGCGCGCCGCGCGGGTAATGCCGGGCGGCAATACCCGGACCGTGCTGTACACGGCGCCGTTTCCGATCCGCGCTGCCAGCGCGGACGGCGCCAGGATCACCGACATCGATGGGCACAGCTATGTCGATCTTCTGGGCGAGTACTCCGCCGGGCTGTATGGCCACTCCCACCCGCGCATCAAGGCCGCGGTCGCGGAAGCCCTTGAGACGGGTGTCAACCTGGGCGCCAGCCATGGGCGCGAGGTGGCCTTCGCCGAGGTCGTGACCCGTCGGTTCAATCTCGATCTGGTGCGCTTCACCAATTCGGGCACAGAAGCCAACATGATGGCACTGGCGGCCGCGCGCTGCTTCACCGGGCGGCGCAAGATCATGCCGATGGATGGCGGCTATCACGGCGGTACGCTCTACTTCAGTCACGGCGCCTCGCCGGTCAATGCGCCCTTCGACTGCGTGATGGGCAAGTACAACGACGTTGGAGCCACGCGCCGGCTGATCGCTCAGCATGCGGAGGATCTTGCCGCGGTCATTCTCGAGCCGATGCTGGGCGGGGGCGGCTGCATTGCCGCCACGCCCGAGTTCCTGGCCATGCTGCGCGATGAGACGGCGCGGCGTGGCATCGTCCTGATCTTCGACGAGGTGATGACGTCCCGGCTTCATCCGGGTGGCCTGGCGGCGCGCTTCGGCGTCGAACCGGATCTCAAGACGCTGGGCAAGTACGTGGGCGGCGGGATGAGTTTCGGCGCCTTCGGCGGCAAGCATGCGATCATGGCGCAGTTCGACCCGACCGGACCCAATCCGCTGCCGCACGCGGGCACCTTCAACAACAACACCCTCACGATGTCGGCGGGCCTTGCCGCCATGACGGAAATCTTCACGCCCGACGCCTGCATTGCGCTCAATGCGCGGGGTGACCGCCTGCGCGACGCCCTCAACGACCTCTTCATGAGGTCCCAGGTCCGGATGCAGGCCAAGGGCATCGGCTCGATGCTGACGATCCATCCGCTGGGCGGCGACATCACCTCGCCAGAAACGACAGAACATGCCGACAAACGATTGAAGCGGCTGCTGTTTCTGGATCTTCTCGAAGCCGGTTTCTACATGGCGGAGCGGGGATTCATGGCCCTTTCGCTGGTGGTGACCGATGACGACTGCGATAGGCTTGTGCAGGCGATGACGGACTTCTTGGAGCGGCGGCGCCCTTACCTCGTCTGAGATCTGATGGCGGGGATGACGATGCGGGACATCAGCTTCAACGGCATCCTCCACTGGTCGGGCGCATTGTAGTTGCCGGCGAGTATGACCACGACGAGGCCGAGACTCGGAATGACGATCAGTCGCTGGCCGCCGTTGCCGTAGGCGGCCGCCCAGCGTTTTCCACTGGCAGCGAGCGAACCGATCCACCACTGGTAGCCGTAGCGCAAGCCGCTCTCGATCTGGCCGCGCGGCTGGAAGCTCTGCGCCAGCCAATTGGATGGCACGAGGCGCAGGCTATCCATCCTGCCGCCATCGAGAACCATCTGGCCGAGCCGCGCCAGGTCGCGCGGCCGCATCCTTAGGCCGGACGAGGACACTGGCACGCCGTCGTGGCCGCGCACCCATTCGAGATCCGTGATGCCCATCGGCGCGAAGAGCCGGTCGCGCGCGAAAGCCTCCAGGTCCTGGCCGCTGCCGCGGGCAATGAGGTCGCCGAGCAGGGCGGTGGCACCGCCGCAATAGGCCCAGCGCGTGCCGGGAGGCTCGACCATGGGCCGCGACAGGACATAGCCGATGCGGTCGGGCGCCGCCTCCATCGCGATCTCGCTGTTGGCGGGATTGTCGTAGTCGGTGCCCTCGGACCAGGCGATGCCCATCCTCATCGACAGGACATGTCCGATGGTGATGCGCCTCCTGCGCGGATCGCCGTCGTCGCGCTGCGGATAGAGCGCGAGCAGGCGTGTCCGCGGCGGTGGAACCAGCCCGGCCGCCAGCGCGACGCCGTAGAGCAGGCCCACGATGCTCTTGGTCACCGACCTCAGGTCATGCAGTCGGTCAGGCCCGTGTTCGACGAGCCCCAGATCGCGACCCCAGAGCGCGTCGCGGCCTGGAAAGTATCGCTCCAGGGCCAGGCGCCCGTGGCGGAGCAAGAGGAGCGCGTGCAGGCCCGGAAATTCGCCCTGCGCCACGGCCGCCTCCAGCAGCCGGTCAATGTCCGGCGACAGGCCGAGCGAGGCCGGCTGCGCCGATGGCCATACTTGATGCACGGTGGGCGGCGTTGGATGACCCATGGCAAGACTCTGAAATAATGAAGGAAATTATTCAAGCCCTGGAGGTGGCTAGCCATCCGCCGCGGGCTCGGCTACTGTCTCGATGTATTGAATGCGCATTCAAAATCTGTCGGGGACCCAAGATGCTGAAGCATGCGAGCAACCGGTTCAACGCCCAGGAACTCTGGCAGCTGGATCACGATCATTTTCTGCATCCCTATACCCATTTCGACAGCTTCAAGCGCGAGGGGTCACTGGTCCTTGTCGAAGGTGACGGCTGCTTTGTCACAGATGCCAGCGGCAAGCGCTATTTCGACGGCATCGGCGGCATGTGGTGCGTCAATGCCGGCTACGGCCGCAAGGAGTTGGCGGAGGTCATGGCCGAGCAGGCGATGCAGCTCTGCTACACGACCACCTTCGTCGACGTGACCAATGCCCCGGCGGCGCGTCTCGCCGGCAAGCTCGCCAGCATCGCGCCGGGGTCGCTGAACCACGTGGCCTATGCCACATCCGGTTCCTGCGCGGTGGATACCGCCATCCGCCTTGCGCATTTCTACCAGTCGCGGCGGGGCCAGCCCTCGCGCCGCTATGTGATCTCGCGGCAGAACTCCTATCACGGGTCGACCTATCTCGGCATGACCGTGGGCCGGCGCGACGGCGACCAGTCGGAGCACTTCAAGTATGTGCCGGATCTGGTTCATCATCTTTCCGCGCCCTATCCCTACCGCCGCCCTGACGGCATGAGCCTCGAGGCCTTCAGCGACTTCCTGGTGCAGGAGTTCGCCGACAAGATCCGCGAACTCGGTGCCGACTCCATCGCCTGTTTCATCGCCGAACCGGCGCAGGCCTCGGGCGGCGTCACCATGCCGCCGCCAAACTATCTGCCGCGCATGCGCGAGCTCTGCCGCGAGAATGGAATCCTGTACATCTCCGACGAGATCGTCACGGCCTTCGGCCGCCTTGGCCACATGTTCGCTTCGAAGGACGTGTTCGGCATCGAGCCCGACATGATCCTCTGCGCCAAGGGCCTTACCTCCGGCTATATCCCGCTGTCAGCGGTGGTCTATTCGGACGAGATACAGGAGGTGATTTCCGCTCCCGATCCGGACGTCTGGTTCACCCATGGCTATACTTACGCCGGGCACCCGGTCGCCTGTGCGGTCGGATTGCGCAACATCGAGATCATCGAGCGCGAAGATCTCTGCGGCAACGCCGCGCGCGTCGGGGATCATCTCGAGCAGCGGCTGGCCACGCTTCGGGACATTCCGATCGTGGGCGATGTGCGCGGCCACCGTCTGATGATGTGCGTCGAGTACGTGAAGGACAAGACGACGCGGGAGAAGCTGCCAGACTCGGTCAACATCTCGCGCCGCATCTCCGCGCGCTGCGAGACCAATGGACTGCTGGTCCGGCCGATTGGCCATCTCGATGTCCTGTCGCCGCCCCTGACGCTGACGCTCAAGGACGTGGACTTCGTCGTCGATACGCTGCGGGACGCCATCGAGCGGACCACCGCTGAACTGAAGGCCGAAGGCGCCATCTAGAGGTCAAGCAGGTAGATGTCCTCCAGCCCATCGATCTCGTCGATGTGACTGCCGGTCTTCCGCGCATGCAGCTTTCGGGCCAACGCCAGAGAGGCAGCGTTGTCGGGCGAGATCGACAGGCGGATCCACCGTACGCCCTTCTGCTTGGCAAAGCGCGCAAAGCCCCCGATCATCTCGGTGGCATAGCCGCGCCTGCGCCAAGGCCCGAAAATCGTATAGCCAATTTCGACGACCGGGCCGGTCTCGCCACCGTGCGAGAAGTCGCGGGGCCGGTCATGGGCATTCATGTAGCCGACGATGGCGCCGCTCTGTCGCTCGGCAATGGCGCGGATCGACCAGGGCGCATAGGCGGGATCCTCCTTCCACTGGTCGAGCCGCATCTTGGCAACCCACGAGTCCTCCAACCAGTCCTCGGTCAGTCCCATCCCGATCAGCCTGCGACAAGCCGGAAGGTCATTTGCCGCCGTCGCGGCGAGACCGGCGAGCGGCACCAGCCGCAGCAGCAAACGGTCGGTTCCGATGTCGATCACAGCGCTGCCCGCAACTGCCGGGCGAGATTTCCCCTGGCCCCGGCCTCGACATCGGCCAGCCCAAGCCATGTGGCCATGCGCCGGAGTTCTGGCGCCAGCGCTTCGGCCGTGTCCTTCGGATCGGCATGGGGCTCATGGTGGATGGCATTGGCGCGCAGCACGCCTTCCTGCCGGTCGGCCTTGAGGCAGACTCGGCCGGCGATGCGCTCGCCCATCAGGAAGGGGAGGACATAATAGCCGTATTTGCGCTTCGCGGCCGGTGTATAGATTTCGATACGATAGTGGAAGTCGAACAGGCGTTCCGCCCGAGCGCGTTCCCAGACCACCGGGTCGAAGGGCGAGAGCAGGGCGGTGCCGCCGGCCTTGCGCGGGATGCGGGCGTCGCGGTGCAGGAAGGCCGGCTGCTTCCAGCCGTCCACCGTCACCGGCACCAGGTGGCCATCCTCCACCAGTTCGGCCAGCGCGATCTTGGTGTCGGCCACGGGCAGCCGGAAATAGTCGCGCAGGTCGAATTCGGTGCCGACGCCATGGGCGCGGGCCGATAGCTCGAGGAGGCTGCGGATGGCATCGGCCTCGCGTGGTGTCTCGCGCGCCAGCACCTCGGCAGGGATGACCCGTTCGGGAATGTCGTAGAGCCGTTCGAATCCCTGGCGCGTCGCGGTTGTCACGAGACCCTGGTCGAAGAGCGCTTCCAGCGCCATCTTGCCGCGCGACCAGCCCCACCAGCCGCCCTCGCTCTTGCCGCCGCCGGGCACCTCGCTTGCCGAGGTGGGGCCATTGCGAGTCACGAAGGCGAGGGTCTCCTTGAGGAAGTCGCGGTTCTCCGCGGCGAAGCGGTCCATCGACGCATAAGTACCATCGCCGTCGCGGGCGCGCTGCATGCGCCAGCGCATGAGCGGATGGAGGTCGAGAGGCAGCAGGCTCGCCTCATGGGCCCAGCACTCGAACAGCGCACGGTTGCGTGATCCGAAGGCGCGGTCGTCCAGCGCGGAGTGGGCATAGGCGCCGAGGCGGGAGAACAGGGGCAGGTAGTGCGAACGGACAAGAACGTTCACGCTGTCAATCTGCAGCAGATTGAGCTGGCGAATGGTACGATCGATCTGTGCCCATGTATTGCGCTTGTCGCGGTCGGGAAAGGTGAAGCCCTGCGCGGCAAGCGCGATGCGGCGGGCTTGGCTGATCGAGAGGGAACTCGTCATGCCAGGGTCTTCTCGAGAGTCAGAAGCTGCTCGGCGAAGCCTGAGCGCGCATAGAAGCGCCGTGCATCGTGGTTCGCGGCGATCACGCCGAGGCGAATCCACTTTTGCCCGGCCGCGCGCGCGAGGCTTTCGCATTCGGCAAGAAGGGCGCCGCCCAGCCCGCGTCCGCGATGACTGGCCAGAACCGCCAGATCGGCCACGTAGCTGTAGGTGTAGAGTATCTCGTCGTGGTCATCGGCAGACGAGACATCGACGAGCAGGCAGGCATAGCCCGCGACCACACCCTCCGATTCGGCAACCAGCAGCCGCCCCTTGTGTTTCGCGACGGAGGCATGGAGGTCTCTTATGTACCAGGCGCCGATCTCGTCGGGCGGCTTCACCCGCTCGTCGAACTGGCGCTCATGGATCTGGAGTTCGCGAATGATGGCGAGGACGGCGGCCTCGTCCGCGTCGCGATAGTCGCGGATCGTGCAGACGTCAGGCAGCGTCGGTCCATGCAGCCCGGGCCGGCTTCGACTCGGTGGCGCGCAGGCCGGAATTGTGGCGATAGAGCGTCGAGCAATAGGGGCAGACGATCTCGTGGGCGCCGCCCATGTCGAGGAAGACATGCGGGTGATCGAAGGGCGGCCTGGCGCCAATGCACATGAACTCACGGGCGCCGATCTCGATGGAGGCCAGCCCCATGTCGTTCTGGAAATGCGGTGTCGCAGCGCTTGCCATCGTGACCCTCGGCGATCTTGTCTCGTCGGGCGAATAGCATATGTTCCTGCGCATGCACAAATTCAATTCCGCCGGCGTGGAGATCGCCTACGAGACGGCCGGCGAAGGAACCCCGATCCTTCTGATCCATGGCTTTGCATCGACTGGCCGGGTCAATTGGTGGGACACCGGCTGGGTCAAGACCCTGGTGACCGCAGGCCGCCAGGTCATCACCTTCGACAACCGCGGCCATGGTGCGAGCGAGAAGCTCTATGACTCGCAGCTCTATCCTGCGACGGAAATGGCCGACGACGCGGCGCGGCTTCTGGACCACCTGGCCATCCCGGTGGCCGATGTCATGGGATACTCGATGGGCGCGCGGGTGAGTGCCTACCTCGCCATCCGCCATCCGGACCGCGTGCGCCGCGCGGTCTTTGCCGGGCTGGCCTCGCGCATGATCACGGGGGTGGGTGGTGGAGAGGCGATTGCCAGGGGCCTCGAAACAGCATCAGGCGAGGAGATCTTTGATCCGGGGGCCCGCGCCTTCCGTGCTTTCGCGGAACAGACGCGAAGCGACCTCAAGGCACTGGCCGCCTGCATCCGATCGTCGCGCGAGAAGATTTCGGTCGCGGAACTGCGTGGCATCACCGTGCCGGTTCTGGTCGTGGCCGGCGAGAAGGACGACATCGCCGGCGACGTCGAGACCCTCGTCGCCGCCATTCCACGGGCGCGTGGCCTGGTCCTGCCGGGCCGCAATCACATGAACGCCGTGGGCGACAGAAGTTACAAGGAGGCCGTCCTGGCCTTCCTCGCGGAGTGAGACTCAGCGTCCGTTGAAGATCGGCTTGCGCTTCTCCGCGAAGGCCTTCCGCCCCTCGGCATAGTCGGCGCTGTCAAAGCAAAGTCTGGCGAGCGCGGCGATCTGGTCCGGGCTGGCATGGTCGGGGCGGCCGGAGATCATGTCGATGGCGCGCTTGACATGGCGGATCGACAGGGGAGCGCCATCGGCAATCTCGGCGCAAAGGCTTCGCGTCGCTGACTCGGCGTCCTCGGCGAGCCGATCGACCAGGCCACGCGACAGGGCTTCTGCGGCCGTCAGTCGTCTGGCGGTGAACAGCATCTCCTTGGCAGTTGCGGGGCCGGCAACCGCGACGAGATCGCGCAATCCGTCGAGCGGGTAGGCGAGGCCCAGCCGTGACGGCGGCAGCGCAAAGAGTCCCGAAGCATCCGAAACGCGCAGATCCGCGGCGAGTGCCAGAGCCAGTCCGCCGCCAATGCAGAATCCCCGGATCATGGCGACCACCGGCTTGCCGGCCATGCGGATGGCGGCGAAGGCGGCCCCGTTGAGAGCCTCGTAGCGTGCGGCGGCCGCGGCGTCGTTGCGGGACTCGCCGAACTCCGAGATGTCGGCTCCCGCCGCAAAGGCTTCCGTACCCGTGCCGCGGAGGACGATCACCTTCACATCAACGTGCTCATCAAGGGATTTCATCAATGGCGGGATCGCCGCCCACATGGCTGCGTTCAGCGCATTGCGTCTCTCAGGCCGGTTGAGAACAAGCCAACCAATTGAATTGTCAACGAAAGCCTGGACATGAGGGGTAGGGGAGGGAAGCTCGGTCATGACCCTGCTTGTAGCGGTCCGGAAGGTACACCACAATTGGTGGCGTCACTCCCCAAATCAGGGCTTTGCGTATATACTGCTCTCACAAGTGGGAGAGAGTGATGCGTCAGGCGACCAAGGCAATCGAAAAGCTCGATCCGGTCTGGGACCGGATTCGCGAGGAAGCCGAAGCCATTGCGCGCCATGAACCGGCGCTTGGCGGATTCATCTTTTCGCTGGTGCTGAATCACGACACCTTCGAGGAAGCGCTGACACACCGGCTGGCGCAGCGGCTCGGCAATGCCGACATTGGTCCGGACCTCATCGTCCATGCCTTCAAGGATGCCATCGCGGCGGAGCCCGGAATCGGCAATGCGGCCCGGTCCGACATCATCGCCACCTTCGACCGCGACCCGGCCTGCCACCGCTACATCGATCCCTTCCTCTACTTCAAGGGCTACCAGTCGCTTCAGGCGCATCGCATGGCACATCGCCTGTGGCACCTGGGCCGCAAGGACTTCGCCTATTACCTGCAGAGCCGGTCGTCGATGATCGCATCCATGGACATCCATCCCGCTGCCCGCATCGGCAAGGGCATCATGGTGGATCATGGCCATGACATCGTGATCGGCGAGACTGCCGTGATCGAGGACAACGTGTCGATCATGCAGGGCGTGACGCTGGGCGGCACCGGCAAGGAGTCGGGCGACCGGCATCCCAAGATCCGCTACGGCGTGCTGGTGGGCGCCGGGGCCAAGATCCTGGGCAACATCGAGATCGGCCATTGCTCGCGGGTCGCCGCCTGCTCGGTTGTGCTGCATGACGTGCCGCCAAACTCGACGGTCGCCGGGGTGCCCGCCAAGGTCGTGGGTTATGCCGGCTGCACCGAACCGGCGCGCGCCATGGACCACAATGTGGAGCCGGTTGCGGGCGGTGCCGATTGAGGCTAGAGGGGCGGCAGTTCCCCTCAGGAGGCTGACGCCTTGAAACCCGACGAAATCGCCAAGCTCACCCGGTTCCTGCGTGCCAAGTTCGAGCTTCCGTCCCTGTCAGTACGCAAGCGGCCGCAGAAGAACGACTCGGCTGAGGTCTATATCGGCGAGGAGTTCATCGGCGTGATCTTCCGGGACGAGGAAGATGGCGAATTGTCATACAATTTCTCCATGGCCATCCTGGAGATCGATCTCGAGGACTAGGGGCGCCGCCGTCCAATTGCCATAAGGACGAATCAAGCTTCACGGTTCTACTATCGCGGCTCTCCGGCCAAGGTCAGCGACACATCATGGCAAAACCAGTCTACAAGCGCATCCTGCTGAAAGTCTCCGGCGAAGTGCTGATGGGCGACCAGCCCTTCGGCATCGACCTTGGAACCGTGGGCCGGGTGGCGGACGAGGTCATGGCCTGCGCGGCGACCGGCGCCCAGATTGCCCTGGTGATCGGCGGCGGCAACATCTTCCGGGGACTGGCCGGCGCGGCAAGGGGCATGGACCGCGTCTCGGCCGACCACATGGGGATCATGGCAACCGTGATGAACGCGCTTGCGATGCAGGGCGTTCTCAATGCCAAGGGCGCCGATGCGCGGGTGCTCTCCGCCATCGCCATGCCCAGCGTCTGCGAGACCTATGCACCGGCCAAGGGCCGGCACCATCTGGAGCAGGGACGGATCGTGATCTGCGCCGCCGGCACCGGCTTGCCGTTCTTCACCACCGACACCGGCGCTGCCCTGCGGGCGGCCGAACTGCAGTGCCAGGCCCTGCTCAAGGGAACCAGCGTCGACGGCGTCTATTCGGCCGACCCCAAGACCGATCCCCGGGCGGAACGCTTCAAGACCATTACCTTTTCGGAAATCCTGCGCCGGGACCTGCGGATCATGGATCCCGCCGCCATCGCCCTTGCGCGGGACAACGGGATTCCGGTAGTGGTGTTCTCCATTCGCAAGCCCGGGGCCGTCCGTGACGTGCTGAATGGCCAGGGCCTGTTTACCGTCGTGACCAAGGACTGAACCCATGGCCCAGCCCGCGCCCTTCAACGCACAGGACCTCAAGCGCCGCATGCTCGGCGCGGTGGATGCGCTCAAGCACGATTTCGGCGGTCTGCGCACCGGACGGGCCTCTGCCTCGCTGGTCGAACCCATCCATGTCGACGCCTATGGGGCATCCATGCCGATGAACCAGGTTGCCTCGATCACGGTTCCCGAACCGCGCATGCTGCAGATCAGCGTCTGGGACCGGGGCCTGGTGATCGCGGTGGAGAAGGCCATCCGGGCCTCCAACCTCGGCCTCAATCCGCAGACGGAAGGCCAGGTCATCCGGTTGCGGATGCCGGATCTCACCCAGGACCGGCGGAAGGAACTCGTCAAGGTGGCCCACCAGTATGCCGAGAAGGCGCGGGTTGCCGTGCGCAACGTGCGCCGTGACGGCATGGACCATCTCAAGGCGCTCGAGAAAGAGCACCTGATCAGCGAAGACGATCACAAGAAGAAGGCCGACGAGGTGCAGAAGCTCACCGACGACACCATCAAGGAAGTCGATGCGACGCTGAAGCACAAGGAAGCCGAGATCATGCAGGTTTGAGGGGCCAAGGCCGCGACATGCCAAAGACGCTACTCGATCCGAGCAAGCCGGTGCCGCGCCATGTGGCCATCATCATGGACGGCAATGGGCGCTGGGCCTCGCGGCGCGGACTGCCGCGGGCCGCGGGCCATCGCCAGGGCGTGGAGGCGGTACGGCGCGCCGTCCGCGCCGCAGCCGATCTGGGTGTGGAATATCTCACCGTCTACAGCTTCAGCGCCGAGAACTGGTCGCGCCCGCAGGAGGAAGTGTCATTCCTGCTCGATCTCCTGCGCCGCTTCATCCGCACCGATGTTGCCGACCTTCACAAAGCCGGAATCCGGATCTCCGTGATCGGCGATCGCACCGGACTGGACCCGGCGCTGGTCAAGATGATCACCGAAGCGGAGACGCTGACGGCTGGCAACGGCAAGCTCAAGCTCATCGTTGCCTTCAATTACGGGAGCCGGCAGGAAATCACCCGCGTCGCGCAGACCATCGCCCGCAAGGTGGCGGACGGAAAGATCAATCCGGACGACATCACCCAGGCCGTGTTTGCCAACCATCTCGATACCGCCGGCGCGCCGGATCCGGATCTTCTCATTCGAACCGGCGGCGAACAGCGCCTGTCGAACTACCTGCTCTGGCAGTGCGCCTATACGGAATTCGTCTTCCTGCCGCAGTACTGGCCCGACTTCGACGCCGATACGCTGGTGGCGGCCATTGCGGAATTCCACAGCCGCGACCGGCGCTTTGGCGGGTTGAAGGTGCAGACCGGCTGATGAACGCCACGGCCGAACCCGCAGCGCCGAAATGGGCTGACCTCGGCGTGCGGCTTCTCTCCGCTGCCGTGCTGATCCCAGCCGTGCTCGCCGATGTCTGGGTCGGCGGCATCTGGTTCAATCTGGTCGTGGCGCTGCTGGGCGTGCTCATGGCCAGCGAGTGGGTCACGATCTGCCATGGCCGGGACCAGCGCCAGTTCGCTCTGCACGCAGCGGCGGCCATGTGCGGGGCGCTGCTACCGGCCACGGTCGGGATCGCGGGCAGCGTTGCTGCGATCTTCGTCCTCTGGGCTCTGTCAGCGGTCCTGGCCCGCCGCACCGATGCCAATGGCCCAGCCTGGCGCTATCTGGGTGTACCCTACGTCAGCATGCCGGCGATCGCGCTGGTCCTGCTGCGCAATGACCAGGCCTACGGAATTGCCGCCATCATCTGGATCATGGTGACCGTCTGGAGCGCCGACTCGCTGGCCTATTTCGCTGGCCGGATCATCGGCGGTCCCCGCCTGGCGCCGGCGATCTCGCCCAAGAAGACCTGGGCCGGGTTGGGTGGCGCCGTGGCCGGCAGCGCCCTTGCCTCGACCCTGTTCGGGCTGGCGGCCGGACTTCCGGGGCTCGCGACCCTGGCCGTCCTGGCCGGCTTCCTGGCGCTGGTCGAGCAGGGCGGAGACCTGTTCAAGTCGGCGATGAAGCGCCATTACGGCGTCAAGGACTCCGGACAGCTCATCCCCGGGCACGGCGGCGTCATCGACCGGGTGGATGGCCTGGTGGCGGTGGCGACCGTGGCGGCGCTGATCGGGCTGGCGCGGGGTGGCATGGAAGCAACAGGTTTCGGGCTTCTGTCCTGGTAACCATGTTTGGCCGAAATATTGTCGCAATGGCCCCTTCATGTGGTTAATCAACGGTAAAGAAACGCGGTCAAGTGGTTTGCAACCTTGCCGCGGGTCTGGGATGGGGAGCGATCCGGGTCAGTAGGGGTCCATCGCATCCGCCGGCGACGAGGAGTGGTCATGGACCTGTTGAGTATCCTGCATGTGCCTTTCAATACGGCGATCTTCTATGCCCTGCCGTTCCTGGTCGCCCTGACGATCATCGTCTTCGTCCACGAATATGGCCACTATCGTGTCGCGCGCTGGTGCGGCGTGAAAATCGAAGCGTTTTCAATCGGTTTTGGCAGAGAGATCTTCGGCTGGTATGACAAGCACGGTACCCGCTGGAAGCTGAGCTGGATCCCGCTGGGCGGCTACGTCAAGTTCGCGGGGGACGCCAATGCCGCCAGCATGCCCGACCCGGAACTCCAGGCGGAAGCTGCCAAGGAACCCGGCAATTTCCACGGCAAGCCTGTCTGGCAGCGTGCGGCCGTCGTCGCGGCCGGTCCGGTCGCGAACTTCATTCTGGCCATCGCGATCTTCGCGGCGGCCTTCGGCTTCGTTGGCGTTCCTGTGGTGGAACCGCGTGTCGACGAGGTGATTGCGGGCAGCGCCGCCGAGCATGCAGGACTCCAGAAGGGCGACCTCGTGCTGTCCGTCGATGGAACTCCGGTCAGCAACTTCGGCGAGTTGCAGCGGCTGATCGTCACGCGCCCCGGTGAGTCGATCATACTGGAGGTGGAACGGTCCGGAGAAACCTTCTCTCTCACGGCGGTTCCGGATCTGCGCGAAGAACCGGACAACTTTGGCGGAAAGCTGCGAATTGGCCTTCTCGGCATTCGCCACAATGCACAGGGCGACACGAAGTTCGAAACCTACGGCCCGATCGAATCCGTGGAGAAGGGCGTAGAACGCACCTGGTTCATCGTCGCGACCACCTTCAAGTATCTGGGCAAGCTCGTGACGGGACGCGAAAGCGCGGATCAGCTCGGCGGCCCGATCGCCATGGCCAAGGCCGCCGGAGACGCGGCGGCAAATGGCTGGTTTCAGTTCATATCGGTGATCGCATTCTTGTCAGTCAGTATAGGTCTCATTAACCTATTCCCAATTCCTATGCTGGATGGTGGCCACCTGGTCTACTACGCCGTCGAAGCGATACGGGGCAGACCCATGGGCCCCATGGCTCAGGAGTGGGGTTTCCGAATCGGATTCTCGTTGGTGATCATGCTGATGCTAGTGGGTACGTGGAACGATGTGGTGCGTTTGTTTTCAATGGCTTTCGGTGGTTGAAGCGACCGAATGTTTTCAATTGCAATCAAAGGCGAAGCAGATAAAAACACGGGCGGGCAACAGGGACTCAATCCAGGGACGGCTTGGCTAGCGGAAGATTGAAAACGTAGATGCTTTACCGTTTTGTGATTGCAGGGCTGCTCTCTCTGATTCTGTCGGTCGTCGGACCGATGGCGGCACCCCAGCTTCTCGTTACGTCCGCTTCCGCGCAGGTTTCCGGGATCGTGATCGAGGGCAACCAGCGTGTCGAGAACGACACGATTCTTGCCTATCTCCAGTTCGAGAATCCCGCGGGATACTCGGCCGAAACCGGCGACGCCTCGGTCAAGGCGCTTTTCCAGACCGGGCTTTTCACAGACGTGCAGATTTTCCGCCGTGACGGGCAGGTCGTGGTGAAGGTCGAAGAGAATCCGCAGATCAACCGCGTGAACTTCGAGGGCAACAGTGAGATCAAGGACAAGGATCTCGAAAAGGAAGTCGAACTTCGCGAACGCATGATGTTCACCCGCGCCAAGGTGGTGAGCGACGTCAACCGGATCATTACACTCTACCGTCGGTCGGGCTTCTACACGGTGACCGTATCTCCCAAGATCATCCGGCTGCCGCAGAACCGCGTGGATCTTGTGTTCGAAATCAACGAAGGCGGCGAGACGAAGGTCCGCAACATCGATTTCGTGGGCAACAACAATTTCAGCGCGCGCGACCTGCGCAGCGTAGTCGGCACGCAGGAAGCGCGCTGGTGGAAGTTCTTTGCCCACAACGACACCTACGATCCGGACCGCGTGGAGTACGACAAGGAACTTCTCCGTCGCTACTACCTCCGTAACGGCTTTGCCGATGTCAGGGTGGTCAGCGCCGATGCCGTGCTGTCGGATGATGGCAAGTATTTCAATCTGACCTTCACGATCGAAGAGGGGCCGAAGTACAAGATCTCGGACGTCGCGATCAACGTGGGTGACGCCGATCTCGATCCCGCGGCGCTCAAGGACAATGTGCGAACCGGCGTGGGCGAAGTCTATGACGCCGGCCGCGTGGATGCGACGGTCCAGAGACTGACCCTGGAGGCCGCCAAGCAGGGCTACGTCTTTGCCAAAGTCAACCCCAGCGTCCAGCGCAACGAAGCGGAAGGTACGCTCTCCGTCACTTACGATATCGTCGAGGGCAGCCGAACCTACATCGAGCGCATCGACATCGTGGGCAATACGCGCACCGAGGACGAGGTCATCCGTCGCGAGCTGCGTCTTTATGAAGGGGACGCCTTCAACCGGGTGCTGGTGGACCGCGCCCGCCGCCGCCTGACGGCGCTCGACTACTTCGACAAGGTCGACTTCGTCGAGGAAGAAGGTTCGGCACCTGACCGCGTGGTTCTGGTCGTGCAGGTGATCGAGAAATCGACCGGCTCGATCAACTTCTCGCTGGGATTCTCGACCGTTGACTACGTGGTCGGGTCCGTGTCGCTGTCCGAACGGAACTTCCTCGGCAAGGGCTACGAGGTCAAGATCAACACAACGGCGAGCTGGTACAACCAGTCGATCGACGCGAGCTTCACCAACCCCTACATGTTCGGACTGCCGATCTCGGGTGGCATCGACGTCTTTGCCAACCGGTCCGACTACCAGGACTATTCGTCCTATGATTCGAATGCGATCGGCTTCGGCCTGCGTGCCGGCTTCCGCCTCGACGAATATTCGACGCTTCGCTTCAACTACACGCTGGCCCGTACCAATGTGAACGGCATCAACCCCTATCAGGCGGCGCCAGCGGTCATCGAGTCGGGAGGCAAGTCAACGAAATCGGCCGTCGGTTCAAGCTATACCTGGGACAATCTCGACAATCCGCAGCAGCCGACGAGCGGTTTCCGCGGGCAACTGGTGGGTGATCTGGCAGGGCTTGGGGGCGATGTCTATTACGCCGCGATCGAGGCTCATGGCTGGTATTTCGTTCCCATCTACGAGGAGCAGGTGGTCCTGAAGATCGAAGGCAATGCCGGTCACATTCAGGGATTCAACGGCAAGAACGTGCCTCTGCAGGATCGCTTCTACAAGGGCGGCGATTCCTTCCGCGGCTTCCGGAGTTCCGGTGTGGGCGTGTTCCAGCGCGCCAACAACAACGAAAAGGATAGCATCGGCGCCAATACCTACGCCATTGGTACGCTGGAAATGGTGTTCCCGGTTGGACTGCCACCGGAGTGGGGTGTCGCCGGCGAAGTTTTCTCGGATTTTGGTACGGTTTTCGGGGCCGAGAACGAGTCGCAGGCGTGGAATACCGGGCAGTGCATCTATCAGCCTAACGCAAGTGGTTGGACCGGCCCCCCTGTTGTCGACTATCCAAAGTACAACTGCACCGTTGACGACTCCAAGCAGTTCCGCCTCTCGGTGGGTGCGGGCCTGATCTGGCAGTCGCCCTTCGGTCCGCTGCGCTTCGAGGCCGCCTATCCGCTGATCAAGGCCGGTTTCGATGCGTCCGAGATTTTCCGCTTCTCCGTCGGCACACGCTTCTAGCGTTCGCCGACGGCCTCATTCAAGTTCGTGCTGGACGGCCCTCGCGGGCCGTCCTTCTTGTATTCGGGAGATGTGATCATGACCGCCGATGCTTCAGCCGGGGAGCTGAAATCCGCCGACATCCTGCGGATCATGAAGCTCTTGCCGCACCGCTATCCCTTCCTCCTGATCGACAAGCTGATCGACATCGACGGCGAGGACAGCGGCACGGGCGTCAAGAACGTGACCATCAACGAACCCTTCTTCCAAGGGCATTTCCCGGGTCGGCCGGTCATGCCGGGCGTGTTGCTGGTGGAGGCTATGGCCCAGACGGCCGGTGCGCTGGTGCTGCAACATTTGGGCGACGAGCACGCCGGCAAGCTGGTTTTCTTCATGTCCATCGACAAATGTCGCTTCCGCAAGCCCGTGGGTCCGGGAGACCAGGTTCACTTCAAGGTGAAGCTCAACAACAGGCGGCCACCTGTCTGGAAGTATTGGGCGGAAGCCCATGTCGACGGCAAGAAGGTGGCCGAGGCCGAGATCGGCGCCATGCTGATGAACGAGCGCGGCGCCTGAGACGGCGCATTACTCCGCCTGACGTGCGAGCACGCCCATCCCGGAGCCATTCAGCGAATCCAGTGTGACCGCAGTGGCCTTCCCGTCCGGGCCGATGGCGAACTGCGCGGCCGAGGGCACATCGGCCATCTCTGGATCCGGATAGTAGAGGAAGATGTCGCGGTCGAAGTGGGTGAGGGCATAGTCGTGTTCACCCATGGGACCGAGCTTCAGTGTCAGCTTGCCGCCTGCCTCGGATACGGTGGCCTTTCCCGCGTAGTCATTGGCATAGGCTCCCGCATAGGCCGAGGCGGGCAGGGCCGCGCTCTTGTCCGCGGGCGGCTTGGCAAAGGTCTTCTTCACCGCGGCCATGGCGGGGCCGAACAGGCTCTCGTAGGCGGCGTTCCAGGGCGTGATCCAGTCCTTCGTGATCTTGCCGGTGAAGACGAGGTCGGCGTAGCTGTCGGAAATGCCTTCGGGGACACCGGTGGGAAAGGCATTGCTCAGCACGATGATGCCGAGTCCCGATTTCGGATAGAGCGTGACCAGCGTCCGCGCGCCGACGCTGAATGCGCCGGCATGGCCCCACATCAGACCGTAGCGCCCGAATTCGACGTTCCATCCGAGCCCGTAGAAGGAGGCCGCGCCGGTGACCGGGTTGTCGCCGCGCGACATGAGCGGAACATGGGTCTGGGCGATCGCGTCCTCCGCGATGAGTTGTTTGCCGTCATACTTGCCGGCGGCAAGCTCCAGCCGCATCCATTGCGCCAGGTCCCTTGCCGTGGAACTGACTCCGCCCGCAGGCGCCTGGACGTCTGCATCACGCGTGAGCTTCGCCACCCATTTGCCGTCAGGCTTGATGTGGAGGGCCGAACGATTCCTGCGAGCCACGAAGTCGTCATGGCGCGAGCTGGTGGCCGTCATGCCGAGAGGCGCATAGAGCTTCTCCTCGGCCAGGCTTTCCCAGTCCTTGCCGGTCGGCTTGGCCGCCGAGATCGCCCCCGCCGTGATTCCCATGTTGCTGTAGGAGTAGCCGGCACGGAAGCTGGACGACGGCGGAACCAGGCGCAGCCGCTCCAGCACGGCGGCGCGGTCGAAGCCGATGCTCTCGAGGTCGTTGCCGGCATCGCCGGGGAGACCGCTGCGATGGGAGAAGAGATCGCGGATGGTGAGCTGGGCCGTGGGATAGGCATCGTGGAGCTGGAACGCCGGGTTGAGTTCGGCGATGCGCGAGTCCCAGCTCACGACGCCATCGCTCACGAGGGCCGCCACCACGGTCGAGGAAATGGGTTTCGACAGGGAGGCGAGTTGGAACACCGTGTCTGGATCCACGGTCTCTGGCTTGCCCATCTCGCGCAGACCAAAGCCCTTGAGATAGACGACCTCGTCGTCATGGACGATGGCAATGGCAAGCCCCGGCACGTCCTGCTTCGCGATGACGTCGTTGATCAGCGCCTCGAGTTTCGGGATGGCCGCGAGGACCTGGGCCCTTGGCACGGGCTCGGCCCGCAGAGGTGCGGAAACGGTGAGGGCCGCCAGGCAGGCCACTGCCAGTGAACCAAGGAGGCGTCTTGTGACACGCTGCAGCTGCATCCGTCGCTCCGTACCTTATGTCAGGTGGAGACTAGCTGGATATGGCTGCCAGGCAAGAGGCGACCCGAGGGTCGGCCCTTACTTTCCGCGCTTGCTGAGGGGCAGGTAGTCGCGCCGGGGCGAACCGATGTAGAGCTGGCGCGGACGGCCGATCTTCTGGTTCGGATCCTCGATCATCTCCTTCCACTGCGAAATCCAGCCCACGGTGCGGGCCAGCGCGAAGAGGACCGTGAACATGGAGGTGGGGAAGCCAAGGGCGCGGAGGATGATGCCGGAGTAGAAGTCGACGTTTGGATAGAGCTTGCGTTCGATGAAGTAGGAGTCCGACAGCGCCGCCTTTTCCAGTTCGCGGGCGACCTCGAGCAGCGGATCGTCCTTGATGCCCAGTTCGCTCAGCACCTCGTGGGCGGTCTTCTGCATGATTTTGGCGCGCGGGTCGTAGTTCTTGTAGACCCGGTGACCGAAGCCCATCAGTCGGATGTGCGAGGTCTTGTCTTTCACCTTGGCGATGAAGTCGTTGACTTTCGAGGGATCGCCGATCTCCTTCAGCATCTGAAGTGCTGCTTCGTTGGCGCCGCCATGTGCCGGTCCCCACAGACAGGCAATGCCGGCGGCGATGCAGGCGAAGGGATTTGCGCCGGAGGACCCGGCGAGCCGTACCGTGGAGGTCGAGGCATTCTGCTCGTGGTCGGCGTGCAGGATGAAGATGCGGTCCATGGCGCGGGCCAGGACGGGGTTCACCACATATTCCTCGCAGGGCACGGCGAAGCACATGCGCAGGAAGTTGGCGGCGTAGGACAGGCTGTTCTGCGGATAAACGAAGGGCTGTCCGATGTGATACTTGTACGCCATGGCCGCGATGGTCGGCAGCTTGGCGATCATGCGGTGCGAGGCGATCTCGCGCTGGCGCGGGTCGTTGATGTCGGTCGAGTCGTGATAGAAGGCCGACATGGCGCCGACCACGGCCACCATGACCGCCATGGGATGCGCGTCACGGCGGAAGCCCTGGAAGAAACGGGTCATCTGCTCGTGCACCATGGTGTGATAGGTGATGTTCTTGTCGAACTCCTTGCGCTGCGCAGGCGTCGGCAATTCACCGTAGTAGAGCAGGTAGCAGGTCTCGAGGAAGTCGCCGTGCTCGGCCAGCTGTTCGATGGGGTAGCCCCGATAGAGCAGGACGCCTTCGTCGCCGTCGATGTAGGTGATGGCGGATTCGCAGGAGGCCGTCGACGTGAAGCCCGGATCGTAGGTGAAGGCGCCGGTCTGGCCATAGAGCTTGCCAATGTCGACCACATCCGGCCCAATCGTGCCGGATTTCACAGGCAAATCAATGGTCTTACCGCTCAGGGTCAGGGTCGCCTTGGTGTCAGCATCAGCCATGTCGATCTCCTGTTTCTCGCCCAAACTATTGCACCGCAACAGAAACAGGTCAACGACGCTGACCTGATTCTTTCGTCGGCCCCGGATGCACTGCAAGCAGGTCTGAAGCGGCGAAGTCCTGTCCGCCGGTCAACCCCGGCGCGAGCGCCGATGCTAGCACGGCGCGCTGCTGGCGCCCGCTCACATCCGCGCGATTCCGGCAGTCAGCCGGCCGGGAAGTTCCTGCGCAGGCGGGCAAGCGACTCAGCGCGCCCGAGCACGTCCATGATCTCGAATGAGCCGAACGAGACGGTGGAGCCCGTCGTCGCGACACGGACGGGCTGTGCGATGTCGCCGAGCTTGAGGCTCAGCGCAGTGGCGTAGCTGGAGGAGACGTCCTTCAGGCGTTCGGCCGTCCAGTCGCTGTCGGGCACCGTCCGTTCCAGATGATCGGCGTAGCTGGCGAGCGACGCGCCCTGGCCTTCAAAGGCGGCACGGGACTTGTCGAGTGTCTTGATGGCCTTGTCATCGGTGACCTTGACATCGTCATCGAACAGAAAGGCCACGGCCTTCATCAGTTCGACAAGCGTCTTGGCGCGCTCCTTGGCGTGGGGCAGGGCACGCTTGAGCATGTCGAAGTTATGCGCATCATCGAGCTTTGCCTTCATCGCAGGGCCACCCTCCGCATGCGGAAGAAAGTCGAGAAATGCGGCAAGCAGCGCGCCGTCCGGCGTGGCGCGCATGTAGTGCCCGTTGATGTTCTCCAGCTTGGCGAAGTCAAACCGGGCCGGCGATTTGCCGATCGACTCGAGATTGAACCAGTCGACCAGCTGGTCGGTCGAGAAGATCTCGTCGTCGCCGTGGCTCCAGCCGAGCCGCGCGAGGTAGTTGCGCATGGCCTCGGGCAGATAGCCCATGGCGCGATAGGCCTCGACGCCGAGCGCACCATGGCGCTTCGAGAGCTTCGCGCCGTCGGGTCCGTGGATCAGCGGGATATGGGCCATCACGGGCACGCGCCAGCCCATGGCCAGGTAGATCTGCGTCTGCCGTGCCGCATTGGTCAGGTGATCGACGCCGCGGATGATGTGGGTCACACCCATGTCATGGTCATCGACCACGACGGAGAGATTGTAGGTCGGATTGCCGTCGGAGCGGAGGATGATGAGATCATCCAGGTCCTTGTTGGGGATCACGACACGCCCCTGCACCTGATCCTCGATGACGGTCTCGCCTGTCTGCGGAGCCTTGAAGCGGATCGCGGGCTTCATGCCGGCGGGCGCTTCCGAGGGGTCACGGTCGCGCCAGGTGCCGTCATAGCGGATCGGTCGCTTCTCGGCCTCGGCTTTGGCCCGCATCGCCTCGAGCTCCTGCGGGGTGCAATAGCAGCGATAGGCCTTGCCCTGGGCCAGCAACTGATTGGCGATCTCGCGGTGGCGTTCGGCCCGGCCATACTGCGACACGGGCTCGCCCGCCCAGTCCAGGCCGAGCCAGGTCAGGCCTTCGATGATGGCGTCGATGGCGGCGGCTGTGGAGCGTTCGCGGTCGGTGTCCTCGATCCGGAGCAGCATGGTTCCGCCGGTTTTCCTGGCATAGGCCCAGTTGAACAGAGCCGTGCGGGCGCCGCCGATGTGAAGATAGCCGGTCGGCGAGGGGGCGAACCGCGTGATGACGGGCGACGACATGACTTCTGAACTCCGCGTTTGGAACTGGCCGGTTCCGGCCGCGCCGCCGCTTAGCACAGGCCCGGACCGCACGTAAGGGGCGGACAGCCCGAGGACGAGACTGCAATGCTTTGCTGATTCCGTGCGTGACTTGCTGGCGGCGTAGACTTATTCTCCTAGGTGTTTGTGGACCGGGAGGGTGTCTCGTGTCGGCGTCGGAAGTGGTGACGACGAGGCTGCCTGGAGTCGCGGCGACCATCGGGCAGGCGTTGGCCCAGGCGGTGGACCTGCAGGACGGGCGGCTGTTCCTCTGGTGCCCGGCCACGCTGGCGGTGGGGATCTGGACCTACTTTGCCCTGATGCATGAGCCGAATGCGATCGCGACCGGCATACTGGTCGCAGTCGTCCTGCCGCTGGCGGTGCTGCGCCCGGCGCCGGCCGTGCTCCTCGCCCTGCTGATCGCGGGATTCGCGCTTGCGAAATTCCGCTCCGACTCGGTCGCCACGCCCTTGATCCGCGCGGTGACCGGCGAGGTGACGATCGTCGGGACCGTCGACAGCGTGGACCGTGCGCGTGGCCAGCGGGTGACGCTGATCCTTCGACCGGAGACAATCCAAGGTCTGACGGACGATCGC
>JAXMCU010000001.1:0-264412 GCA_046349195.1 Hyphomicrobiales bacterium | reverse complement strand
ACGCGGCGGCCCAGTTCCTCGGCCTTCCGGAACTCCTCGGCCATGACCTTGGCGAAACCGGACGCCGCCTCGGACAGGACCACGCGGTCCTGCGGCCGTTTCGGCCCCGCCATGGACGGCACGACTGTTCCAAGATCCAGCGTCAGCGTGTCGGTGAACTCGGGGTCCGCGGCCTTGGGCGTCCAGAACATGTCCTGCGCCTTGGCATACTTCTCGACCAGCGCCACCTGCGCGGCCGGCCGGGCCGTGCCCTTGAGATAGGAGATGGTTTCCGCATTGATCGGGAAGAAGCCGCAGGTGGCGCCATATTCCGGCGCCATGTTGGCGATGGTCGCCATGTCCTCGAGCGAGAGATGGGCGAGGCCCGGTCCATAGAACTCGACGAACTTGCCGACCACGCCCTTCTTGCGCAGCATCTGGGTGACGGTGAGCACCAGGTCTGTCGCCGTCGTGCCCTCGGGCAATGCGCCCGTCAGCTTGAAGCCGATGACCTCGGGGATCAGCATGGAGATGGGCTGGCCCAGCATGGCGGCCTCCGCCTCGATGCCGCCCACGCCCCAGCCGAGCACGGCGAGGCCGTTGACCATGGTGGTGTGCGAATCGGTGCCGACCAGCGTGTCGGGATAGGCATAGGTGACCGTCTTGCCCTTCTCCTTCCCGCTGCGCGTCCACACCGTGCGAGCGAGATACTCGAGATTCACCTGATGGCAGATGCCGGTGCCCGGCGGCACCACGCGGAAATTGTCGAAGGCGCCCTGGCCCCACTTGAGAAAGGTGTAGCGCTCACCGTTGCGGTCGTATTCGAGATTGACGTTGGCCTTGAAGGCCTTCGAATTGGCGAAGAAGTCGACCATCACCGAGTGGTCGATGACCAGGTCGACCGGCGCCAGCGGGTTGATCTTCTTGGGGTCCTTGCCCAGGCCCTTCATCGCGTCGCGCATGGCGGCAAGATCGACGACGGCCGGAACACCCGTGAAGTCCTGCATCAGCACGCGGGCCGGGCGGAAGGCGATTTCCTTCTCGTCCTTGCCGCGGTTCTTCAGCCAGCGGGCAATGCCCTGGATGTCGTCCTTGGTGACCGAGCGCCCGTCTTCGTAGCGCAGCAGGTTCTCGAGCAGCACCTTCAGCGAGTAGGGCAGCCTGGACACGCCTTCGAGACCATTCTTCTCGGCCGCCTTGAGGCTGAAATAGGTATAGGTCTTCGCGCCGACCTTGAGGGTCTTCTTGGACTTGAAGCTGTCGAGGGACATCGGGGCCTCTTGCTGCTGGGGAATTCGCGTGAGCCTATAGTATCTTTTGCACTGCAACACCAGTCCAACCTAGGGCGAATGCACGCCGGTCAGCCCAGTTCCAGGGTGCCTGCGGCCTGCAGCGTTCCATCCTGCCGAGGTGCGGCGCCGCGATACATGCGGGCCGTGGGAAAGCTGGCGGCGAGGCCTTCGGCCTCGAGCAGGCAGAGCAGCGGCCGGTTGCCGGCGGAGACATCGATCATGGCGGAGTCCGCGTCGAAGACGCCGGCCGCCGCCCGGATGAGCCGCATGGCGGCCGTGGCATCGGGCGCCACCACCGGCCCGATCTTGATCCCCGCATGACAGAGCCGCACCGTGGCGAAGCCAGAAACCGTCCCAGCCTCGTCCAGCACCAGCGTCTCCCGCCGCGCGACCGAAGCGGTCCATGGCACAAGGAACGCGCCACGGTCATAGCCATTGGCGCGCCGGTCCAGGCCAAGCAGTGCCGCCGTGTCGCCGGGTGCCGCGGGCCGCACGGCATCGTCGGCACGCGCACGCACGCGCCCCTGCATGCGCAGCGTCGAACCCGCCGGCACGAAGCCCGACTTGCGATAATTGTCCTGCTGTGCCGGAACGCCATCGAGGCCCACGGTCCGGTCACCGGCATGGGCCAGCGCATGCTGCCACAGCCCATAGGCAATCCCCTGCCCGCGATGGTCCGGACGGCAGATGTAGAGGCCGAGAAAGGCGAAGCCCGCGTCGTGGTTCACCACCGAGATCGAGGCGACCGGCTGGCCATCGGCCTCGGCCACGAAGTAACCCCGCGGGTCGGCAGCCCAGAAGGGCGGGGCATCGTCGAGCCCGGGATTCCAGCCTTCCTGCCGGGCCCAGTCCAGCATCAGAGCGAGCTCGTCCCTGCCCGCAGTCCGGAACCTGGCGGGACCGGCGGTCAGATGCGGCGCTCCACCATCATCTTCTTGATCTCGGCGATGGCCTTCGCCGGCGACAGGCCCTTGGGACAGGCCTTGGCGCAGTTCATGATCGTGTGGCACCGATAGAGCCGGAACGGATCCTCGAGATTGTCGAGACGCTCGCCGGTTGCCTCGTCACGCGAATCGATGAGCCAGCGATAGGCCTGCAGCAGCACCGCGGGACCGAGATAGCGGTCGCCGTTCCACCAGTAGGACGGGCACGAGGTGGAGCAGCAGGCGCAGAGAATGCACTCGTAGAGACCGTCCAGCTTGGCGCGGTCGTCCTTCGACTGGCGCCACTCGGTCTGCGGCTCGGGCGTTGCCGTCTTCAGCCACGGCTCGATCGAGCGGTGCTGCGCGTAGAAGCGCGTGAGATCGGGAACCAGGTCCTTGATCACCGGCATGTGCGGCAGCGGATAGATGCGGATGTCGCCCTTCACGTCTTCGCAGGACTTCAGGCAGGCCAGCGTGTTGGTGCCATCGATGTTCATGGCGCAGGATCCGCAGATCCCCTCGCGGCAGGAGCGGCGGAAGGTGAGCGTCGGATCCTGCTCGTTCTTGATCTTGATCAGCGCGTCGAGCACCATCGGCCCGCACTTGTCCATGTCGAGCGTGTAGGTGTCGACCTGCGGATTCTTCCCGTCATCGGGATTCCAGCGGTAGATCCGGAAGTCACGCAGCCGCTTGCCCGACGGCTTTGGCCAGGCTTTGCCGGGCTGGATCTTGGAGTTCTTGGGAAGGGCGAATTCAGCCATGGGAGTGTTCCGAAGCAAGAGTCTCGCCCGATTGCAGGTAGGGCGGAAAGGAGATCATGTCGGGCATCTTACGCATCAGTACACCCGCGCCTTGGGCTTGATGTAGGCGATGTCCTCGCTCAGCGTGTAGTCGTGCACCGGGCGATAGCCCAGCGTGATCTTCTTCTTGTCGCGGTCGGCCCAGGCCAGCGTGTGCTTCATCCACGTCTTGTCGTCGCGGGCGGGAAAGTCCTCGCGGGCATGCGCACCGCGGCTTTCCTCGCGGGCCAGCGCACCGGCCACCGTGGCGGCCGCCTGCAGGATGAGGTTCTCGAATTCCAGCGTCTCGACGAGGTCGCTGTTCCACACCAGCGACCGGTCGCTGACGCGGATGTCGTCTGCCGCCCGCCACACCTCGTCGAGGCGCGCAACGCCCTGGGCCAGTGTCTCGCCGGTGCGGAACACCGCGGCGTCGTCCTGCATGATGCGCTGCATGCGCCCGCGCAGCTCGGCCGTGGGCGTCTTGCCCTCGGCGAAGCGGTAGCGGTCGAGCCGGGCGATCGCGTATTCACCGGCGTCCGACGGAAGATCCGCATGCGGAGAATTGGGCTTGGTCAGTTCCGCGCAGCGCAGGCCCGCCGCGCGCCCGAAGACGACCAGGTCGATGAGCGAGTTCGATCCCAGGCGATTGGCGCCATGCACCGAGACGCAGGCCGCCTCGCCCACCGCGAAGAGGCCGGGCACCACGCGCTCGTGGTCCTTCTTGTCACCGGCCAGTACCTCGCCGTGATAGTTCGTGGGGACGCCGCCCATGTTGTAGTGCACCGTGGGCAGGATCGGGATCGGCTCGCGGGTCACGTCGACGCCGGCGAAGATCTTGGCCGATTCCGAGATGCCCGGCAGGCGTTCGGCCAGCACCTTGGGATCGAGGTGCTCAAGATGGAGGTGGATGTGATCCTTGTGCTCGCCATGGCCGCGGCCCTCGCGGATCTCGATGGTCATCGAGCGCGACACCACGTCGCGCGAGGCGAGGTCCTTGGCCGAGGGCGCATAGCGCTCCATGAAGCGCTCGCCCTCCGAATTGGTGAGATAGCCGCCTTCGCCGCGAGCGCCCTCGGTGATCAGGCAGCCCGCGCCATAGATGCCGGTGGGATGGAACTGCACGAATTCCATGTCCTGGCAGGGAAGGCCGGCGCGCAGCACCATGGCATTGCCGTCGCCGGTGCATGTGTGGGCGGAGGTCGCCGAGAAATAGGCGCGGCCATAGCCACCGGTGGCCAGGATCGTCTGATGGGCGCGGAAGCGGTGGATGGAGCCGTCTTCCAGGCTCATCGCCATGAGGCCGCGGCAGGCGCCGTTGTCCATGATCAGGTCGAGCGCGAAATACTCGATGAAGAACTCGGTCGAATAGCGCAGGCTCTGGCCATAGAGCGTGTGAAGCATGGCATGGCCGGTGCGGTCAGCCGCGGCACAGGTGCGCTGCACCGGCGGGCCGTCGCCGAAATTCATCATGTGGCCGCCGAAGGGCCGCTGGTAGATGAGCCCTTGCTCGGTGCGCGAAAAGGGCATGCCGAAATGCTCGAGCTCGTAGACGGCGGTCGGCGCGTTGCGGCAGAGATACTCGATGGCATCCTGGTCGCCCAGCCAGTCGGCGCCCTTCACCGTGTCGTACATGTGCCAGCGCCAGTCGTCGGGGCCCATGTTGGCGAGCGAGGCGGCGATGCCGCCCTGCGCCGCCACCGTGTGCGAGCGCGTCGGAAAGACCTTGGAGATGCAGGCGGTCTTCAGCCCCGACTGCGCCGCGCCGAGTGCGGCGCGCAGGCCGGCGCCGCCGGCACCAACCACCACCACGTCGAAGCTGTGGTCGATGATCGGATAGGCGCGGCCCTTGACGGTCACGCTCTTCGGCGCAAGTTTCCTGGTTTCGACGACAGCCATCAGAGTCCGAAGCTCATCTTGAGAATTGCATAGAGGGCGGCCACGCCAAGCAGGACTGTGACGAAGCTGTTGGCGAGGAGGGCCGCGAACTTGGCCGCGTGGCCGTGGATGTAGTCCTCGATCACCACCTGCAGTCCGAGCCGCATGTGCCACAGCACCGAGACGAAGGTGAGGGCAAGCAGGATCGCCACGAAGGGATTGGCGATGCTGGCGATCACCGCGGTCCGGCTGGCGCCGAGATGGCTGAGGATGAAGATCACCAGGAAGATCACCAGCGGGATGTTGGCAATGGCGGTGACCCGCTGGAGCCACCAGTGTTCCGTGCCCGACCTGGCCGACCCCAGCCCCAGGACCTTGCCCAGCGGTGTGCGCATGCTCATGACATCACCCCGTAGCCGATGACCCAGAGCAGGATGGTGAGCACCACCGACCCGATGATCGTGGCGCGGGCCATGAGTTCGACGGTGGGAAGCGCGAAGCCGCGGCCCGTGTCCCACAGCAGGTGGCGCAGGCCTCCCAGCGCGTGATGCACCAGCGCCCAGGTGAAGCCGAAGAGGACGAGCCGGCCGAACCAGCTGCCGAAGAAGCCCTGCACCATGTCGAAATAGGCGTCCGAGGTTGCCGCCGCGGTCAGCCACCAGACCAGCAGCACGACACCAAGCGCGGTCGCCATGCCCGTTGCCCGATGGAAGATCGACATCATCATCGTCAGCATCGGACGGTAGATCTGGAGATGCGGCGACAGCGGCCGCTTGTCGTGCTCGGTATGTGCCATGGATCAGTTCCCGCTCCCCGCTCGCGGTTTTAGCTTGTGCATCGCAATATCGCAAATACGCCGAAAGACATAGGTCGGTTGCCGCGGACCGGCTTGACGCAGATCATGGTTGCCTTGGCCGCATGCCCGCATATGCTTGCAATCCTTCGGAGTTTCCAGGGCCATGAGCGAAATCGTCTGTCCCGCCTGTTCCGCCGTCAACCGCATCCCGCCGGAGCGGGCGCCGGCTGAGGCAAAATGCGGCAAGTGCCACCGGCCGCTGTTCGACGGCCACCCGGTGACCCTGACCTCGGCCAATTTCGCCCGCCAGATCGGGCGTAACAGCATTCCGGTGCTGGTCGACTTCTGGGCCGCCTGGTGCGGTCCCTGCCGCCAGATGGCGCCCGAGTTCGAGAAGGCGGCACGCGCCCTGGAGCCGAAGGTGCGGTTCGCCAAGCTCGATACCGAGGCCGCACCCGCGGAGGCCGCGGCCCATGCCATCCGCTCGATCCCGACCATGATCCTGTTCCGCAATGGCCGCGAGGCCGCGCGCCAGTCGGGCGCCATGCCGGCCGGCCACATCATCCAGTGGGTGCGCGAGCAGATCGGCGCCTGAAGGCTTGATCGGCCGACCATGCCGGGCTGAAGTCATGCGGTGAACCGAAGCTCCGCAAGATTTCTCGCAGGCCTGGCGGCCGTCGCGCTTGTGCTGGCCGCGGCCGCGCAGTTCAGATGGATTCCCGACCGCTACAATCCGCTGCAGCCCCTCGATCTTGCGGAAGCGCCGAACCTGATGACCGGCACCAAGCTGTGGCTGATGGACGGAGACCTGCAGGCCTGCGTGGCGGCCCTGCGCAGGGTGGATGTTGCGCTGACCGAAATGCCGCCGCGGACCGAGCGTCCCGGCTGCAGGCGCGAGGATACCGTAACCCTGTCGAAGCTGTTCAGCGCCAGTCTGCGTCAAGAGGAGATGCGCTGCGACATCGCGCTTCGCCTCTATCTGCTCGACCGCCATGATATCCAGCCGCTGGCGCGCCGGCATTTCGGCAGCGGCGTGGTCGAACTCGCGCATTTCGGCAGCTATTCCTGCCGCAACATCCGCGGCAGGAGCCGCCTCAGTCAGCATGCCACGGCCAACGCCTTCGATCTCGCCGGGTTCCGGCTCGCGAACGGCAGGAGGGTGACGGTCAAGTCCGGCTGGACGGCCGGAGGCGCGCAATCGGCCTTCCTGCACGAGCTGCGCGGCCGCGCCTGCCTCTTGTTCAACATGGTGCTCAGTCCCGACTACAATGCCGACCACGCCGACCATTTCCACGTCGACATGGGGCCCTCCAGGGGCTGCAACTAGGTCCGGGGCAGCTCAGGTCTTCGGCGCAGGATCCTGGGTGCCTGGCGGCACCTGCTGAAAATAGGAGAATCCGCGAAGATGCAGCAGGACGATGGGAAGGGCCATCAGCGCCGCCCCGATGGCAAAGGCCAGAATGACGGTGCCCCAGCTGGCTTGTCCCGACTCACCGGCGGCGTGGAAAACGGCATAACCGATCGGCAGGAACAGCAGCACGGCGGTGGCCACGCCAGGCGAATAGCGGCCACGGGTGATCAGCACGGGGAGAACATGGAAGATCACGGCATTGATCAGCATCAGCGCGGCGAACACCAGTGGCGCGAGCGGCTGGGTGGGTGCGAGCGATGCCGTCGCGATGCCGAGCACCACAACGGCACCGTTGGTCACGTAGAAATCCGGCCACGTCACGGGAAGGCGGATCACCGCACGCGCCCAGTCACGCCAGTTGAGCATGAATTCCTCGACCATGTGGACTGCGTAGGCCGCGACACACAGCCAGGCGAGATCTGCAATTGACATGCCGCGCTCCAGCGAAGATCCGTCTCCGGACTATCCCACGACGGCGCAGCTCTGTCGACGGCAATGACCTAGAGGACGATAACCTTGGTGCCGACCGGTGTCGACTCGTAGAGCTCGATCACCTCCTTGTTCAGCATGCGGATGCAGCCCGACGATGCGGCGGTTCCGATCGAGGACGGCGCATTGGTCCCATGGATCCGGAACATCGTGTCTCGACCGCTCTTGAACAGGTAGAGCGCCCGCGGCCCCAGCGGGTTTTCCGGAATGCCGCCTGGCATGCCGTCGGCCCACTTCGCATACTTCGGCGTGCGTTCGATCATCTCGGAAGGCGGCGTCCACACCGGGTTCTTGCGCTTCATGCCCACGGTGGCGACACCGGCCCAGCTGAAGCCCTCCTTGCCCACGGCGACCATGTAGCGCATCGCCTTGCCGTCGCCCAGCACGCGGTAGAGGGCACGCTCATTGGTCCGGATGATGATGGTGCCAGGCTTCTCCGGCGTCTTGAAGGCGACCACCTCGCGGCCCTTGTAGGCCGGGCCCTTGCGCGTGGCCGACTTGACCGGTTTCTTGAGCGGCCCCTTGCTCGCCGTGCGCTTGCCGGTCTTGCCGCCGTCGAAACGCAGCAGCCGGCGCTCCTCCGATTCGGTTGATGCCGCCCGCGCCTGCTCCGCCATCAGGGCGGCCGCCGTTGCGGTGCCCAGAAATCCCAGGAATTCTCGTCTCTGCACGATCTGCCTCGTCGTCCCGATGCCCCGGCGACGGCACTAGCGTGGGCCGCAGCGATTTGCAAGGCGCCGGCGGCCGGCAGCCGCGCGCCGAGGCTTGTCAGGCCGCGGCTTTGGGTACATCATGACGCCATCTTGAAACCCCGTCAGCACAGGGTGGGGCGTTTGGACGATCAGGAACCAATAACTCCCTTCCGGGCCTGGACCACGAGGCCCGGCCCGGAAACGCCCCGGGACACGGGCGGACGCCGGCCGGAGCAGATCGCCTTCGACCGCAAGGAACTCACCCTCATTCTCGGCCTTTATGGACGCAAGGTCGCCGATGGCGAATGGCGCGACTACGCCATGGAATTCGGGCGCGACAAGGCCGTCTTCTCGGTCTTCCGGCGCAGCAGCGAACTGCCGCTCTACCGGATCGTCAAGGATCCCGCACTCGCTCGCCGACAGGGGCAGTACTCGGTCGTCGCACATGGCGGGCTCATCCTCAAGCGCGGTGCCGATCTGGCCCAGGTGCTGAAGATCCTCATCAAGGCCCCGAAGCTCACGGCCATCTGACCGGGCAAGAAAAAAGCCCGGCATTGCTGCCGGGCTCCAGTCCGTTCGTCGTCGTGAACTAGTTCTGCCGCATGATCCCGAGGATGTTCAGGATGTGCACGAACAGCGTGATGAAGCTGCCGTAGAGCATGAAGGCGCCGAAGATCGACTTGCCGCGGGCCACGCCGGGGGCATCGCCCTCGACATACATCTCCTTGATCTGCTGCGTCTCGTAGGCGGTCACGCCGGAGAAGAGCAGCACGGTCACGATCGAGGTGATGAGGCTCATCATGGTGCTCTGGAAGAAGAACACGTTCACCAGCATGGCGATGATGATGCCGATCGAGGCCATGAAGAAGAAGGCGCCGAGCCCCGACAGGTCACGCTTGGTGACGTAGCCGGCAAGGCTGGTGGCCGCGAAGGTCACCGCGGTGATCAGGAAGGCGCGATAGACCAGATCCGGCCCGATTGCCAGATAGGCCGCCACCATGGGGGCGATGGCCAGTCCCCAGAGCACCACATAGCCCCAGTAGGCGCCATGCGCGACCGCCGCGTTGGCCGAGAAGATCATCCGCGGGGCAAGGAAGCCCATGCCCAGGATCGCGATGAAGAACAGCCACTTCAGCGAATAGACCGTGGCCATGGCCGCAGGGCTTGCGGCAACCGCCATGGTGACGATGGCGGTAACCGCCACGCCGAGCGCCATGTAGTTGTAGACGCCCAGCATGTAGGAGCGGAGACCCTGATCGATCTCGGCCCGCGACTGGGCAGTGGTTTGGGGTTGATATCTCGCTTCAGCCATTTCGCTCCCTCCAGTAGAGATTTCCCGACCAATATGGGGTAATGAATTACCGTCTTCAAGACGTCAGGCACATTAAGAGATTGTAATCAAGCAAGTGCGGCGGCGAAACCGTCCATTTTGCGGGCCAGTTCGATGTCCTTTTCGGTCACCCCGCCCGCCGAATGGGTGGCAAGCGTCACTTCCACCCGGCCATAGACGTTGAACCATTCCGGGTGGTGGTCGGTCTTTTCGGCGAAGAGCGCCACCCGGCTCATCCAGCCCCAGGCCTGGTTGAAGGACTTGAACTGGAAAGTCTTGGAAATGGCGTCCCGCCCCTTGGCTTCGGTCCAGCCCTGGAGATCGCGCAGCGCGCGGGCGCGCTCGACGCCATGCAATGGTGTTTCACTCATGACAGGCCTTGCAACTGATACGACTCCTCCACGGCATAGGGCCCGCCGCCGCGCGACGGGCGTGACGAGAAGAGCACGAAACGCGAGACTTCGAAAGTCCGGCTCTTGTAGAGATTATGGGAGGCAATATAGCCGTGCAGGGCGAAGGGATCAGGATCCTTCAGACGCGCCAGCGTCACATGCGGCATGAACTTGCGGCCCTCGGCGGCGAGGCCCAGCACCTGGCAGATGCGCTCGTGGATGGACTGCAGCCGCCGCAGGTCAGGACTTTCCTCGACCCCGGCATAGAGCGTGTGGGGCTTGTTGCCGCCGAACACGCCCATGCCGCGCAGCCGCAGCGAAAAGGGACGCGCCGTGACACCGTCAAGCGCATAGGCGATCTCGCGGGCGAGCGCGTCGTCGATGTCGCCGATGAAGCGAAGCGTGAGATGGAAGGATTCGCGGTCGATCCAGCGGGCACCCATGATCCCTCCCTTCATCAGGTCGAGATCGGTGGCGACGTCGTCCGGCAATTCGAGGCCGGTGAAGAGTCGCGGCATGGCGGGCCTCCTTTCGAAAGGGGTCAGCTCGGGTCGCTGGTCGCAAGCTAGCGTGATTCGGCTCAGCGCCAAGCCCTATTTTGCGGCAGCCCTTGTCACAAGATCTTCAACGAACGGCAGGATTCTGGCGACGATGACGTCCACGCCGGCCGCCGTGGGATGCAGTCCGTCGGCCTGGTTGAGGGCGATGTCGGCGGCAACCCCGTCGAGGAAGAACGGATAGAGCAGGGCGCCGTGCTTCTGTGCCAGCCTGGGGTACATGCCATCGAAGGCCGCGACGTAGTCGGGGCCGAGATTGGGTGGCGCCCGCATCCCCGCCAGGAGGGCGGGAATCCTCTTCTCGCCGAGCTTCGTCAGGAGGCCGTCGAGCGCCGCTTCGGCCTGGGCGGGCGGCAGGCCCCTGAGCGCGTCATTGGCCCCGAACTCGACGATGGCGGCACCGACCTCGGGCGCAAGCGCCCAGTCCAGGCGCGACAACCCGTCCAGCGCCGTGTCGCCGGCGACGCCCGCATTGACCACCACGACATCGTGTCCCCTCGCCTTCAGCGCCTGTTCCAGCTTGACCGGAAAGGCCTGCGAGGGATCGAGGCCATAGCCCGCGGTCAGGCTGTCGCCCAGCGCGACGATGGTTAACGTCTTGGCCCAGGCCGGTGCGATCATCATCAGGACTGCGGACAGCAGGGCAGCGAATGTCTTCATCGCCCGAAGGTAGGTCGGCACATCCCGCCGTTCAAGCATCCGTCCCTCGACAAACTGCGTAAGCACACCCATGTTCGACACGATGACCATCGACGCCGTTTCCCTCAGGGACGTTTGCCTCAGCCTTCCGAGCCGCGCCGGCACGGTCGACATCCTGCGCAATGTCAGCCTCTCGGCCCGCCCGGGCGAGGCTCTCGGCATCGTCGGGCCGTCGGGCTCCGGAAAGACCACGCTGCTGATGGTCATCGCCGGCCTCGAACGGGCCAACGCGGGCGAGGTGATGGTCGCAGGACAATCGCTCGCCGGCCGCGACGAGGACGAGCTTGCCGTGTTCCGCCGCGATCACATCGGCATCGTGTTCCAGTCCTTCCATCTCATTCCCACCATGTCCGCGCTCGAGAACGTCGCGGTGCCGCTCGAATTCCGGGGCAGTCCCGACGCCATGAAGATCGCGGCCGACAGGCTGGATCGCGTGGGCCTCAGCCACCGGCTCGATCACTACCCGGGCCAGCTGTCCGGCGGCGAACAGCAGCGCGTGGCCATCGCCCGCGCCCTGGCCTCGGGTGCCCGCATCATCCTGGCCGACGAGCCGACCGGCAACCTCGATCATGAAACCGGCGAGCAGATCATCCAGTTGCTCTTCGATCTCCGGACGAGGGACGGCGCCACGCTGCTGCTGGTCACCCATGACCGCGATCTCGCCCGGCGCTGCGACCGCATCGCCGAAGTCCGCGACGGACGCATCGTCGCGGGAGCCCATCCGTGACCCCATCCCTGTGGCTGCGCTTCGCGCGGCGCGACCTGCGCTCGGGCCTGCAGGGATTCTGGATCTTCCTCACCTGCCTGGCGCTCGGCACGGCGGCCATCGCCATCATCGGCTCGCTCGCCGCCGCGATCTCGCGCGGCCTCGACGAACAGGGCCAGCCCCTGCTCGGCGGCGACGTCGAGTTCGCGCTGATCCATCGCGAGGCTTCGCCGCAGGAACTGTCCTTCATCGCGTCCAAGGGCGAGGTCAGCAAGATCGCCTCGGTACGCGCCATGGCGGTCGCGGGCGAGTCAACCACCCTGGTCGAGGTCAAGGCCGTCGATTCCGCCTATCCGCTCTATGGTACGCTCGGACTCGAGACCGGCGAGATGGCGGCTGGTTCCCTCGAGCGCCGTGACGGCGTCTACGGGGCACTGGCCGATCCGCTGCTCATGGGCAGGCTCGGCATAAAGCCGGGCGACCGCGTGAGGGTCGGCACGCTCGACGTCCAGATCCGCGGCCTCATCGCCAGCGAGCCCGACCGTATTTCCGACGGCATCGTGCTGGGTCCGCGCCTGCTGATGAGCGAGGAGGCGCTGCGCGCCACCGGCATCGTGCAGCCCGGCAGCCTCATCACCTGGCGCTACCGCGTGAAGCTTCCCGAGCCGACGCTCGCGGCAGCCGACGCGGTGATCGAGGAGGCCAAGGCGAAGTTCCCCGATGCCGGCTGGCGGGCGCGTAACCGGAACCAGGCGGCCCAGGGTGCCGACCGCTTCATCGAACGCCTCGGATACTTCATGACGCTCGTCGGCCTTGCCTCGCTGATCGTGGGCGGGGCCGGCATCGCCAATGCGGTGGCCGCCTTCGTCAACCGCCGCGCCACGTCGATCGCCACGCTGAAGTGTCTCGGTGCTTCGTCGGGCACGGTTTTCGGCATCTACCTGACCGAAATCACGCTCGTGGCGCTGATCGCCATCGCCATCGGACTTGCCGCGGGCGCGGCAGCCCCACTGCTCGCCTACGGATTGCTGGGCACGATCCTGCCGCTGCCCATCGCCGCGCGCGTCGAATGGGGACCGCTCGCCATCGCCGGAGCGCTTGGTCTGCTGGTCACCTATGCCTTCGCCATCTGGCCCCTCGCCCATACCCGCCGGGTGCCCGCCGCGGCGCTGTTCCGGCAGCGCATCCTGGCCATCCACGGCTGGCCGAATGCGCGCGAGTTCCTGGCCATCGCAGCAGCACTTGGCGGCATCGGCCTCATCGTCTTCTTCAGCTTCGAGGAACGCCGCATCACCGGCTATTTCCTCGCCGGACTCATTGCCAGCTTCGTCCTGCTGTTCGGGCTGGCCCGGCTCATCGTCATCGCCGCGCGCCGCATGCCCCGGTCGGGTTCGGCCATGTGGCGCTATGCGGTGGGCAACATCCACCGGCCCGGCTCGGCCGCCGCATCGGTGATCCTTGCGCTGGGTCTTGGCCTGACGCTCTTCGTGACGCTGGCGCTCACCGACCGCAGCATCACCCATGAGCTGCAGGCCGGGCTTCCGGAGAAGGCACCGGCCTTCTTCTTCCTCGACGTGCGCAACGACGAGCTGGAGGGCTTCAAGGCAGCGGTGGCGAAGGAACCGGGCGTCACCGCCGTCAGCAACGCGCCGATGCTGCGCGGGCGCATGGTGAGCGTGAAGGGCGTGCCGGTGGAAAAGGTCGAGGCCACGCCCGACACGGCCTGGGCCCTGCGCGGCGACCGTGGGCTGACCTATGCCGAGACCTTGCCCAAAGGCTCGACGCTGACCGAAGGCGAATGGTGGCCCGCCGACTACAGCGGCCCGCCGCTGGTCTCGCTCAACGACGAGATCGCAAAAGGCATCGGCGTGAAGATCGGCGACGAGATCACCGTCAACGTGCTGGGCCGCGACATCACCGCAAAGATCCAGAATCTGCGCCAGGTGAACTGGCGCAGCCTCGGCATCAACTTCGTCATGGTCTTCTCGCCGAACACCCTGAAGGCGGCTCCGCACAGCCACATCGTGACCGTCGAGATGGATGGCGGCGACGAGGCCGCCCTTCTCAACAAGATCGCCCGGGCCTATCCGTCGGTCACGGCGGTCCGCGTGAAGGACGCCATCGGCATCGTCAGCGACCTGCTCAACAAGATGCTGACCGCGATCCGCGGCGCCAATGCGATGACGCTGCTGACCGGCGTGCTGGTGCTGGCCGGCGCGCTGGCGGCGGGCCTCTCCGAACGCCTCTACGACGCCGTGGTCCTCAAGACCTATGGCGCCTCGCGGCGCCAGCTGATCGGCGCCTTCATCATCGAATACGCAGCCCTTGGCCTGGCGGCCGCGGCCTTCGGACTGCTGGTGGGGTCGCTCGGCTCGTGGTTCCTCGCCCGCTACATCCTGGAGATGCCCTGGACCTTTTCCTTCGCCACGGCGGCGCTGACCGCGCTCCTCGCCATGTCGGTCACGGTGGCCGCCGGCCTGGCCGTCACCTGGCAGGCGCTGTCGGCACGGCCCGCCCCCTATCTCAGGAACGAGTAATTGCCTTCGTCCGCCGAAGGTGGGACAAGGCTGGACCTCGTTCAAGGCACGCGATCATGGTCGTCCTCAACCGCATCTACACCCGCACCGGCGATGCCGGCGAAACCGCGCTCGGCACGGGCGAACGCGTGTCCAAGGCCAGTCCCCGCATTGCCGCCTATGGCACGGTGGACGAGACCAACGCGGTGCTGGGCCTCGTGCGCCTGCACACCACGACGCCCGACATGGCCAGGCTGGATGCCATGCTGGCCCGCATCCAGAATGAACTCTTCGACCTTGGCGCCGACCTCTGCGTGCCCGACACCGGCAAGGACCTGGGCTACGAACCCCTGCGCATCCTGCCCGGACAGTCCCAGCGCCTCGAATCCGAGATCGACGAGCTCAATGCCGAGCTGCAGCCGCTGCGCTCCTTCGTGCTGCCGGGCGGCCATCCGGCGGCCGCCCACCTCCACCTCGCCCGCACCGTCTGCCGCCGCGCCGAACGGCTGATCGTGGACCTGGCGGGACGCGACGGCGAGCAGGTTGGCGAGGCGGCCATTGCCTACATCAATCGTCTTTCGGACTTCCTCTTCGTGGCCAGCCGCTGGGCCAATGCGAAGACCACCGGCGACGTGCTCTGGGTTCCCGGCAAGACCCGCTGATGTTCGTTCCGCTTCACGACGACACGCCGCTGAAGGTCATCCGCTTCCAGCATGTGACGATCTTCATCATCGCGCTCAACGTCCTGGTCTACCTCGTCACCGGCGCCTTCAATTCGGAAACCGCATTGCTGGCCTGGTCGACCGGCTTCGGACTGGTGCCGGGCGAACTGACCGGAGAGGTCGCGCCCTATCATGGCTATGACCCGATTCCCGAGCCGCTGACCCTCATCACCTACCAGTTCCTGCATGCCGGCTGGATGCACCTGATCTCCAACATGCTGTTCCTCTGGGTCTTCGCCGACAACGTCGAGGATGCCTACGGGCACGTGGCCTTCGTCATGCTCTATCTGCTGAGCGGCGTGATCGGCGGCCTCGCCCATGTGCTGCTTGCGCCCGGCTCGCCGGAACCGCTGATCGGCGCCTCCGGCGCGGTGTCCGGCATCATCGGAGCCTATGTGGTGCTCTACCCGAAGGCCCGGGTCTGGATCCTGCTCTTCATGCGCATCCCGGTCCGCATCGGGGCGGCCTGGGTATTGGGCGGGTGGTTCCTGCTGCAGCTGGTGAGCCTCGCCTTCGCCCCCGAGGACGGCCTGGGCGTGGCCTGGCTTGCCCATATCGGCGGTTTTCTGACCGGTTTCGGCCTGACCTGGGCCATGCGGCGCCGTCTCCTGATCCAGATCGGCGACTAGCGCCGGAAGTCGCAATCGGCCATCAAGCGCCGTTGATGGAATTGACTTGAGGGGTTCCCCTCACTAGGGTCCGGCCACTTTTTGCACCGCCATATCGAGGAAGATGATGAAAGTCCTGGTCGCTGTGAAGCGGGTCGTCGACTATAACGTCAAGATCCGTGTGAAGGCCGACGGTTCGGGTGTCGAACTGGCCAACGTGAAGATGTCGATGAATCCCTTCGACGAAATCGGCGTCGAAGAGGCCGTGCGCCTCAAGGAGGCCGGCAAGGCGACAGAAGTTGTGGCCGTCTCCATCGGACCCGCCCAGGCCCAGGAAACGCTGCGCACCGCGCTGGCCATGGGCGCCGACCGGGCGATCCTCGTGAAGCACGACGCCTATGTCGAGCCGCTCGGCGTGGCCAAGATCCTGAAGGGCGTGGTCGAGGCCGAGAAGCCCGACATCGTGATCCTCGGCAAGCAGGCGATCGACGACGACTGCAACCAGACCGGCCAGATGCTGGCGGCGCTGCTCGGCTGGGCCCAGGCCACCGCCTGCTCCAAGCTTGAGCCGGGCGCGGGCGAGGCCACCATCACCCGCGAGATCGACGGCGGGCTGCAGACGCTGAAGGTGAAGATGCCGCTCATCGTCACCACCGACCTCCGCCTCAACCAGCCGCGCTACGCCTCGCTGCCCAACATCATGAAGGCGAAGAAGAAGCCGCTGGACGAGAAGACCCCGGCGGACTTCGGCGCCGACGTCGCGCCGCGCCACACGGTGGTCAAGACCGAGGAGCCGCCGAAGCGTCAGGCCGGCGTCAAGGTGAAGTCGCCTGCCGAACTCGTCGCCAAACTCAAGGAAGCGGGAGCAATCTGATCATGGCCGTTCTCCTCATCGCCGAACACGACAATGCCACGCTGAAGGACGCCACCCACAAGGCCCTCTCGGCCGCCGTCAAGATGGGTGGCGACGTGCATGTGCTGGTCGCCGGCAACAACGCCGGCGCCGCCGCCGCCCAGGCCGCCAAGCTGGCGGGCGTCAAGAAGGTGCTGCATGTCGAATCGCCCGCACTCGAGCGCCCGCTGGCCGAACCGATGGCCGCGCTCCTGGTGAGCCTCGCGCCCGCCTACGAGCATCTGGTGGCGGCCGCCACCACTAACGGCAAGAACTACATGCCACGCCTGGCTGCCCTTCTCGACGTGATGCAGATCTCCGACATCTCCGACGTCGTCTCGGGCGACACCTTCGTGCGGCTGATCTATGCCGGCAACGCGGTGCAGACGGTCAAGACCGCGGATGCCAAGAAGGTGGTGACCGTGCGCACCGCCTCCTTCCCGGCCGCGGCCGAAGGCGGGTCCGCACCCGTCGAGAAGGTCAACGCGGCGGCCGATCCCGGCCTCTCCGCCTATGTCAGCGAGAACCTGACGCAGTCGGACCGCCCCGAACTCACCTCGGCCAAGGTCATCGTGTCCGGCGGCCGCGGCATGCAGAACGGCGACAACTTCAAGCTGCTCGACTCGGTGGCGCGCAAGCTCAACGCCGCCGTCGGCGCCTCGCGCGCCGCGGTCGACGCGGGCTACGTGCCGAACGACTACCAGGTGGGCCAGACCGGCAAGGTCGTCGCGCCTGATCTCTACATCGCGGTTGGCATCTCGGGCGCAATCCAGCATCTGGCCGGCATGAAGGACTCCAAGATCATCGTCGCCATCAACAAGGACGAGGAAGCGCCGATCTTCCAGGTGGCCGACTACGGCCTGGTCGCCGACCTGTTCCAGGCAGTCCCGGAACTCGACGCCGAACTGGCCAAGGCTGGCAAGTAGGTCCTCCGGCCACGGACGAATGGAAGGGCGGCTCCGGCCGCCCTTTTTGCTTGCCGAGGACACTCGCCTCCGCAAGGCGGAAGGGAGGACTTCATTTCAGGGTTTGCCACTACCCCACCGGCGTCCAGCGCACCTGGTCGATGCGGGTGGCGCCGGAGGCGAGCATGATCAGGCGGTCGAGGCCCAGCGCCACGCCCGAGGCCGACGGCATCATGGCAAGCGCCTGCAGCAGCTCCTCGTCGATCGGGTAGCGTTCGCCGTAGATCTGTTCCTTGCTGTCCATGTCGGCCTCGAAGCGGCGGCGCTGCTCGGCGGCATCGGTCAGCTCGCCGAAGCCATTGGCCAGTTCCACGCCGCAGGCATAGAGCTCGAAGCGCTCGGCCACGCGCGGATCGCGCGGCGAGACCCGGGCCAGCGCCGCCTCGACCACCGGATAGTCGCAGAGCACCGTGATGCGGCCGTTGCCGAGGTTCGGCTCCACCTCTTCCGACAGCAGGCGGCTGAAGACGTCGGACCAGGAATCATCGGCCGCCACGCGCACCTGCGACTGCCGTGCCAGGCCATCGCGGTCGGCCGCGCCCGTGTCGTCCAGGGTCGCCAGCAAGTCGACGCCGGCATAGCGCTGGAAGGCCTCGGCCACGGTCAGCCGCTCGGCTTCTGCCAGGGGATCGGCGCTGCGGCCGCGCCACTGGAACTGGCGGGTTCCCGCCTGGTCCGCCGCCAGGCGCACCAGCGCGAGACTGTCGTCCACCACCTCGTCAAACGCCGCGCCGGCACGATACCACTCCAGCATGGTGAATTCGGGCGAGTGAGTCAGCGTGCGCTCCCGGTTGCGATAGACCTGCGCGATGTCGAAGATGCGCGTCTCGCCTGCCGCCAGCAGCTTCTTGCAGGCGAATTCCGGCGAGGTGTGGAGATAGCGCCGCTCGCGGCTGCCGTCGGGCTGGATCAGGTCGGTGGCGAAGGCATGCAGATGCGTCTCGTTGCCGGGCGAGACCTGCAGGGCGCCGCAATCCACCTCGACGAAATCACGCGCCACGAACCACTGCCGGATGGCCGCGATGATCCGGTTGCGCGCCAAAAGGAAGGGCCGACGGTCGGCATGGCGGCCGGGATCGAACCAGGGCGTTCCGGAGGGCGGCAAGGACATCTCCCGAGGGGGTTGGCTTTGGCAAGGGCCGCTGCTAATACCCCCGCCAGCCAATTCCAGCAATTCCAGAAAGACGAGAAACAACGTGGTCAAGGTTATCGCAAGCGGCGTCCGCAAGGGCAATGTCATCGAGCATGAGGACGGCAAGCTCTATGTCGTGCTGAAGGCCGAATCCATGCATCCGGGCAAGGGCACGCCGACCACCACCATCGACATGCGTCGCATCTCGGACGGCGTGAAGACCACCGTCCGCTACAAGACCACCGACTCGATGGAGCGTGCCTTCGTCGAAACCATCAACCACAGCTATCTCTATCAGGATGGCGACAACTATATCTTCATGAATCCCGAGAACTTCGAACAGATCCAGGTGTCGGGCGACATGCTGGGCGACTCCGCCCCCTTCCTTCAGGAGGGCATGGAATGCCAGATCGCGCTGTTCAACGGCGCGCCCATCTCCATCGAGCTGCCGCAGCGCGTGACGCTCGAGATCGTCGAGACCGAGCCGGCCATCAAGAACCAGACGGCCTCCTCGTCCTTCAAGCCGGCGATGCTCTCCAACGGTGTCCGCACCATGGTGCCGCCGCACATCGCCTCGGGCACCCGCATCGTGGTGGCGACCGAGGATGGCTCCTACGTCGAGCGCGCCAAGGACTGATCACCTGCTGAACCGCGCGACGGTCTCGACATGGGCCGTCCACTTGAACTGGTCGACGGCCGTGACCCTGTCCAGCCGATAGCCGCCGCCGACCAGGATCGCGGCATCGCGGGCAAGGGTCACTGGATCGCAGGACACCGCGACGACCGTCTTGACCCCCGATTTCGCCAGCTGCTGGGCCTGGGCTTCGGCGCCGGCACGCGGCGGGTCGAAGACGACCGCATCGAACTCGCGCAGCTCCGATGCGACCAGCGGCGCCCGGAACAGGTCGCGTGCTTCGGCCGTGATGGGCTTCAGCCCGGTCGTGGCGCGCTGTGCCGCGACCAGTGCGGCGATCGCCGGCCGGTCGCTGTCGAAGGCGCGAACGCGCGCGCGCTCGGCAGCCCGGAAGGTGAAGGGGCCGCAGCCGCTGAACAGGTCCGCCACGTTCCTGGCCTTGCCCAGCGCCTCCACCACCAGCCGGCCGAGCTGCTCTTCGCCCTCCGCGGTGGCCTGCAGGAAGGAGACGGGCGGAATCGGCACCATGGCCTTGCCCATCGGCACCAGAGGCACCCGCGGCATCACCACCACCTCGCCGTTGACGCTGAGGCGCGCGAGGTCGAGCTCGCGGGCGAGGCCCGCAAGCTTGGGCGTCTCGGCCGAAACGACCTTGCGTTCCGCCCTCACGCTGACATCGAGGCCGCTGCCGGTGGCGGTGACCGCCACGTCGCTGTCGCCAAGCCTGGCCGCCAGGATGCGCGCGACGTCGAACGCCCGCGCAAGTGCTGGCACCAGCACCGGGCAGCGGTCGAGATCGAGAAGGTCATGGCTGCGGGCCGCCATGAATCCTGCCGTGGCCACGCCATCGCGACGCCGCGCATGGATGCTGACGCGCCGCCGCCCCGCGCCATGGGCATCGATCAGTACGCTGACTTTCGCCGCGATGCCGCGCGCGGCCAGTGCCGAGTCGACCAGTCCCCTCTTCCAGGCGCGATAGGGCTCCTCCTGCCAGTGCTGCAGCTGACAGCCGCCGCACCGTCCATAGTAGCCGCAGAAGGGCGCGATCCGCTCCGGCGAGGCCAGCAGGATTTCCCGGATGCTGCCGCGCGTGCCGTCGAGAGCGACACGGAGATCCTCGCCCGGCAGGCTGAGGGGCACATGGACCGCCTGCCCGTCATGACTCGCCAGGCCTTCCGCGCGCCGGCCCATGGCGGTGATCGTCAGCCGCGCTTCAGTCATCGATGTCGATCCGGGGCATGGCAAGGACGATGCCGTGCCCGCCGCGCAGGCCGATGCTCACCGGGCCAAGCGCGACATTGGACAGGGTCAGCGTCGAGCCCAGCGGCACATGACGCGACCGCAGCGGCCACTTCACGCCATCGAGATCGAGGCCCTCGAAATCGGCGAAGGGCACGAGGCTCACGCGGCTGCCCACCGGAAGGTCGATGCGCAGGCGGCCGGGCAGCAGCGGATGGGCTTCTTCCATGCCGCTGGTCACCAGGCAGGACCGCCCGCCGCGGGCGATCTGCAGCGACTGGCCAAGCAGTCCGGCCGTGTGATCGGCCTGGCCGCCGAGGCCTCCGGCCAGCACGATGCGGCTGGCCCCGCGCGCGATGGCGGCCGCCACGGCGAGAGCGCCATCGGTTGAATCCTTCTCGGGCGCGTGCATGTCGCGCGGCACCTCGCGGTACTGGATGGCCAGTTCGGAACCTGCCGAATCGAAGTCGCCAACCCAGAGCTCGGGAACCATGCCCAGGGCTGCCGCATGCATCATGCCGCTGTCGGCGGCTATCACGCGGGCGCCGTGAAGCTGCGCGCGCAGTCGCGCGGTGACACGGAGATCGCCGCCAAGCAGGATCGCGAAGGTCGTCATGGGCGACTTCCTAGCAAATGCCGCTTGCAAGCGCACCCTGCCTCGCCTAGATCTTGGACTGCTCTCAACGGGGTGCCAGTCCGCTGGCTGAGAGGAGCGTCAGCTCCAACCCGCTGAACCTGATCCGGATCATGCCGGCGGAGGGATTGCGAGCGGGCCCTGTTCGTCGGCCCTGTCCTCCATCCGCCGGCGCTTGGAGGCTGACATGAAGAAGATCCTGCTGACCGTCCTGCTGCTCGTCGCATCCGCCTTGCCCGCTGCGGCGAAGCAGACGCTGACCGTCTATACCTATGACAGCTTCATCTCCGAATGGGGTCCCGGCGCCCGCATCAAGGAGGCCTTCGAGAAGACCTGCGACTGCGTGCTGGCGTGGGTGGCATTGGGCGATGGCGTGGCGGTGCTGAATCGCCTGAAGCTGGAGGGAGCCGCCACCCGGGCCGACGTCGTCCTTGGCCTCGACACCAGCCTCACCGCGGAAGCCGAGGCCACCGGGCTTTTCGGGAAGCATGATCTCGACCTGGCCCTGGCCCGCACGCCCCTGGCCTGGACCGACACGACCTTCATGCCCTACGACTATGCCCACTACGCCGTGATCTATGACAGCGAGACGCTGAAGGATCCGCCGGCATCCCTGGACGCGCTGGTGAACGGCGATCCGGCCCGGAAGATCATCCTCGAGGATCCGCGCAGCTCGACGCCGGGCCTGGGTTTCCTGCTGTGGATGAAGGCGGTCTATGGCGAGAAGGCCGGCGAGGCCTGGTCGAAACTGTCGAAGCGCATCCTCACGACGACGCCGGGGTGGTCCGAGGCCTATGCGCTCTTCACCAAGGGCGAGGCCCCCATGGTCCTCTCCTACACCACCTCGCCCGCCTACCACGCCATCGCCGAGAACAGCACCCGCTACAAGGCCGCGGCCTTCGCGGAGGGTCACTATCTTCAGATCGAGGTGGCCGGCCTGATCCAGGCATCGACCGAACGCGAACTGGCGCGGACATTCCTCGCCTTCATGATGGAACCCGGTTTCCAGGACCAGATTCCGACCAACAACTGGATGCTGCCCGCGGGCCGAACCTCGGCGCCGCTTCCCGCCGCCTTCGATGCCCTGGTGAAGCCGGACAAGACCCTCCTGTTTTCACCGCAGAAGGTGAACGCAAACCGCCGCGCCTGGATCGACGAATGGCTGAACGCCATGTCCAGATGATCGGCCAGGTCCGACGCCCCGCCGCGACGCTGGCGCTTGCGGCAATTGCCGCAGCCCTGGCCTGCGGCTTCCTGCCGGTGCTCGGGCTCGGGCTCGCGCAGGGCAAGGCCACCGTCGATGCCTATCTCCTGCAGGTCCTGCAGTTCACGCTGCTGCAGGCCGGCCTGTCGACGCTGCTGTCGGTGGGCCTCGGCCTGGCGCTGGCGCGCGCCATGGCGCGGCAGGACTTTCCCGGCCGTGCCTTCGTGCTCCGGCTTCTCAACTTGCCGCTGGCGCTTCCGGCCATCGTGGTGATCATCGGGCTGGTCGAGGTCTATGGCCGCAACGGGTGGCTCGGCGGCATGGTCTCTCTCTATGGCCTGCAGGGAATCCTGCTCGCCCACGTCTTCTTCAACGCGCCCCTTGCCGCAAGATTGCTGCTGGCCGAACTCGACCGCATCCCGCCCGAGAGCTGGAAGCTGTCCGCCCAGCTGCAGTTCCGCGCCATCGACACCTTCCGCCTCATCGAGTGGCCGCAGCTCAGGGCCGCGCTGCCGGGCGTGGCCCTGCTCGTCTTCCTGCTCTGCGCCGCAAGCTTTGCCGTGATCCTGACACTTGGCGGCGGCCCCCGCGCCACCACGCTGGAAGTTGCGATCTACCAGTCGCTGCGCGCCGACTTCGACCCGCAGCGTGCCGCGGCCCTCGCACTCGTCCAGTTGGCACTCTGCACAGTGCTGGGGCTCCTGTCGCTGCGCTTCGGCAGCCGCATGCCGGGCCTGCCCGGTGCCCGGACCCGTGTCCTTCGCCAGGACGGCCAGTCGCCGGGTGCCCGCGGCCTCGATTCTCTGGTCATCCTGCTCTCGCTTCTCCTGCTGCTGCCGCCGCTTGCGGCATTGACCACAGCTGGGCTTGGCCATGTCGCCATCTCCGCAGCCCTCCGCCAGGCCCTGGTCACCAGCCTGTCGCTTGGCGCGGCATCGGCACTCGCGGCCTTCCTCATCGCCTGGCCCCTGGCCCAGGCCGCCGCGCGGGCGGAGTCGTGGCGCCGTGCCGCACATCTGGCAGTCCTCGCCGCCTGGATCATCCCGCCGGCCGTGCTCGCGACCGGCTGGTTCGTCACCCTGCGGAGCCTGGCCGGCCTGCCCGACCTTGCGCCGGCGCTCGTCGTCGCCATGAATGGGCTGATGGCCCTGCCCTTCGCCTACCAGGCCCTGGCCCCGGCCGTGGCCGCCGCCGCCGAACGCCACGACCGGCTCTGCGCCAGCCTTGGCCTTGCCGGCTGGACCCGCCTGCGCCTGATTGATCTTCCGGCGGTGCGGCGGCCGCTGCTGCTGGCGCTGGCCATGGCGCTGATCCTGTCGCTGGGCGACCTCACCGCGATCGCGCTCTTCGGCAGCCAGGACCTGGTCACGCTGCCCGCGCTGATCTACCGCCAGATGGGAAGCTATCGCTTCGACGAGGCCGCGGGCACGGCGCTCGTCCTGGCCATCCTCGTGCTGGCGCTGGTGTCGCTGGCCGAATCCCTGGGGGCCGCGCATGATCAGGCTTGAGGACGTGCGCTTCCGCTACGAGGACATGCAAATGCTGTTCGACGCGCGGTTCCCGGGCGGCAGCTTCACCGCCGTCATCGGACCGAGCGGCGCTGGCAAGTCGACGCTGCTCAACCTCATTGCCGGATTCGAGACGGCGGTCTCGGGCCGGATCTGGATCGGCGAACGCGACGTGACGCAGCTGCCGCCGGCGGCGCGGCCGGTGAGCATGATCTTCCAGGACAACAATGTCTTCGCCCACCTCGATGTCTGGTCCAACGTCGCGATCGGCATTGCACCGGGCCTGAAGCTGGACGCGGGCCAGCACCGGCGCGTCGATGCGGTGTTGGCGCAGACCGGAATTGCCGGCCTGGCACGCCGCATGCCGGCCGAGGTGAGCGGCGGCGAGCGCCAGCGCGTGGCCATCGCACGGGCACTGCTCCGCGACCGGCCGGTGCTCCTGCTGGATGAACCCTTCGCAGCACTTGGCCCCGCGCTGCGTCGCGACATGCTCGACCTGCTCGCAGGCCTGCAGCGCGAGCGCGGGCTGACCGTGCTCATGGTCACGCACCAGCCGGAGGATGCGGTGCAGGCGGCCAGCCACACTGCCTTTCTCGAGCGGGGCCGCATCGTGGCGCTGCGCCCCACCGCCGAACTCTTCGCGTCCTGCGACATCCCGGGGCTTGCCGACTATCTCGGCAGGCTGGAACCCAGGCCGCCGATGGGCTAAGCGGCCCGCCATGAGCCGCATCCTTCTGCATCTCCGCGACATCGGGCTGACCTTCGGCGGCAAGCCTGTCCTTGAGGGAACCGAACTCGCCGTCTCCGAGGGCGAGCGCATTGCCCTGGTCGGGCGCAATGGATCGGGCAAGTCCACCCTTCTGAGGATCGCGGCCGGCCTGATCGAGGCCGATCGCGGCAGCCGCTGGCTGCAGCCCGGCACCACGCTGCGCTACCTCCCGCAGGAGCCCGATCTGGCGGGCTTCGCCACGGTGCACGACTATGTGGAGGCGGGCCTCGGTCCCGCCGACGATCCGCATCGCTGCAGGAGCCTGCTGCGCGACCTCGGCCTGACCGGCGCGGAAGACCCGGCATCGCTTTCGGGCGGGGAGATCCGGCGCGCGGCACTGGCCCGTACCCTGGCGCCGGACCCCGACGTGCTCCTGCTCGACGAACCTACCAACCATCTCGACCTCCCGGCCATCGAATGGCTGGAAGGGACGCTCGGATCGATGCGCACCGCCATGGTGCTGATCAGCCACGACCGCCGCTTTCTCGAAGCCCTGACCAACCGCACCGTCTGGCTCGACCGCGGCAGCACGCGCCGGCTCGACCGCGGCTTCGCCGCCTATGAAGCCTGGCGCGACGAAGTCCTGGCGAAGGAGGAAAGCGAGCAGGCCCTGCTGGCCCAGCGCATCGCCACCGAGGAACACTGGATGCGCTATGGCGTGACGGCGCGGCGCAAGCGCAACATGCGCCGTGTCGAGCTTCTGGCCAATCTGCGCAAGGCCAGGCGCGAGCATGTCGGCAAGCTCGGCAGCGTCAAGATGGCGGCCTCCGCCGGCGAAGCGTCGGGCAAGCTGGTGGCCGAGGCCAAGGGTCTGGCCAAGTCCTATGGCGAAAGACCCATCGTCGACGGGCTCGACCTCATCATCATGCGCGGCGACCGCCTGGGCATCGTCGGTCCCAATGGGGCCGGCAAGACGACCCTGATCAAGCTCATCACCGGGGCCGTGACACCGGACTCCGGACAGATCCGCCTCGGCACCGGGCTGCAGACGGTGATGCTGGACCAGAGCCGCCAGAGCCTCGACCCCGAACGCCGCCTGGCCGACGTCATCACCGACGGCCGCGGCGAGACGGTGACCATCAATGGCGAGACCCGCCATGTGGTGAGCTACATGAAGGACTTCCTGTTCCGGCCGGACCAGGCCCGCACCCCGGTTTCGGTGCTGTCGGGCGGCGAACGCGCCCGTCTCATCCTGGCGCGCGAGCTGGCCAAGCCGTCAAACTTCCTGATCCTCGACGAGCCGACCAACGACCTCGACCTCGAGACGCTCGACATGCTGCAGGAAATCCTGGCCGACTATCAGGGCACGATCCTGCTGGTCAGCCACGACCGCGACTTTCTCGATCGCGTGGCAACCTCGGTGCTGATGTCGGAAGGCGGCGGCCGCTGGACCGAGTACGCGGGCGGCTATTCCGACATGGCGGCCCAGCGCGGCGGCGGCGTGGCCGCGCGGCCGCAGGAACCGCGCGCGGCCACGCCGCGGGCACGGGCCGACGACCGCGCCACGGCGGCTTCAACAGCCGCGGTACAGCGCAAATTGTCGTTCAAGGAGAAGCACGCGCTGGAAACCCTGCCCCAGCGGATGGCTGCGCTTCGCGACGAGATGACAGGCCTCGAGGCGCGCCTCGCGGATCCCGCCTACTTCACGCGCGATGCGCGGGGTTTCGAGACGGATGCCGCGCGGCTTGCGGTACTCCGCGACGACCTGGCACGCGCCGAGGACCAGTGGCTGGAGCTGGAACTCAAGCGCGAGGAACTGGAAGGCGCCTGACGACCGCCACGACTACCACCCCGATCCGCCACCGCCGCCACCGCCGCCGCCCGAGGAGCCGCCGCCGCCCGAACCCGAGCTGCTGCCGGGCGCGGTCGATGCCGAGGCAACGCTCGACGACAGGCTGCGCCCCAGGCTGTTGGTGAAGCTTCCGGTGCGGCCGGCATCCCAGTTGCGCCCGCTGTACCAGCCGGGCTGTGCCGCGCCTGCCGCCGCCGCCGCGGCCAGCACGGCCGCGAACTTGGCATTCCACTCGTTCTCGCAGTCCAGCGCCAGCGCATAGGGCAGATAGCGCTCGAAGAGCTCCGGCGTCTTCTCCGGCGGATGCAGCACCTTCAGCCGTTCCTCCTCCGCCGTGGTCATGTAGAGCCGGAAGCCCTCGATCTCGTCCAGCAGCTTGCGGCCGGGCACGGTCGGCGCGCGCAGCAGGTAGAAGAAGGCCAGATTCATGAGTCCCAGGAGGACCGCCGTGCCCACGAGCAGATAGAGCTGGGTAGAACCGGATCCGATCAGCACGGCCAGCGGCGCCATGACGCCGCCGCCCACGAAGGGCACCAGGAACAGCATCATGAAGATCGAGCCGACGCGGCCCATGATGCTGCCCCCGCCCATGAAGCCCTTCACCGCGGCCCACAGGAAGGTCAATACCACGCCCCACCAGATGCTCATCCAGCCAATCAGGAAGAGACCGGAGAAGCCTTCCCCGCCCTCGAGCAGCACCGCGCTCAGCAGCAGGCCCGCGACCGAGATGGCCGCGCCCTTCACGAAGGCGCCGATGTTGCGCACGAAGGCGCTGCCCTCGTATTCGGACTTGAGGGCGTTCTTCAGCGCGTCGCGCGCCTTGCCCACCATCTGGTGGTTGGTCTGCTTCAGCTTGAGCTCGCCGGAGGGAAGCGCCCTGAACAGCGCATTCTCCGCCGGCGTCATCGGCACGCCACCAGCGCCGAACTGCGGCGTGATGGCGAAGGCGCCGTCGTCGTCCTTGATCTTGAGGTGCTTCTTCACCGCGAGGCCCACCAGCGCTGCGGCAAAGCCGCGGTCGTCGAAGCCATAGTCGCGCACGAAACGCGCCGCGGCCGGGCTCAGGCCCTCGGGCGGGCGAAACAGCGGAATGATGGTGCCCTTTGGCGGATCCCGTCCCACCTTGTTCCAGGCGAGAAGATAATAGAGTCCGGATGCCAGCAGCGTGGCGATGAGGCCGAAGATGCCGGCATTGTCCCTTAGCCACCAGCCAAGCTTGTCGGCATCGCTCGGCGGCGTCACCAGCCCCTTCTGCCAGGCGACGGCGACCGTGAAGCCCTCGTAGGGCGCCAGACGCCGCGTGGTTTCGGCGCGGAACTGGCTGCCGCTGTCGCTGAGGATGCGGAAGTCCTCGCCGCTGGCGCCCTGCGGTCCGGTATAGCCGGCCGACTGCTGGATGCGCGCACCCTCGGGCAGCCGGATGATCACCTGTGCCCGGTCGATGGCGAAGGTCCAGCCATTGCCGGTCACGTTCCAGTAGAGCTCGTCGTAGGTGTCGAAGAAGCCGAGCTGCCGGGTCGTGCGGTAGTGGATCTCGTAGATGTGCTCGCCGTAGTCGAGAAAGACGTCCTTGTCGCCGATGCGGATGCGCTTGCCGTTGGGCAGCGACTCGATGGCGAAGGGTTCGCTGCGCCCGTCGCGCCGGACGTCGATGACGTCGAAGCCCACCTGCACGCGGATACCGTTGCGGTCGGTATAGATGGTGGGAAAATCGCGCAGGATGCCGCGGCGGATGTCGTTGCCTTCGGCAATGACGGTGATCGTCTCGTTCACGTCGAGAGAGGCATCGGCGTTGACCGTGACGTCGCTGATGAAGGAGACGATCTTCTCCTCGGCCGCGGCCTGCTGCGCAAGACCGAGGAGAAGACAGAAGGCCAGCAGCAGCTTGCGCATGGGCGACTATTTCTTGAAGTCGACCTTCGGCACCGCGCGCTCGGCCGGATCGGAGATCTCGAAGAACTCCGACTTCTCGAACTTGAAGTAGTTGGCGATGAAGTTGGACGGGAAGGATTCGATCATGGTGTTGAGGTTGCGCACCGCGCCATTGTAGTAGCGCCGCGACAGCTGGATCTCGTCCTCGACGCCGGCGAGCTTGTCCTGCAGGTCGCGGAAGTTGGCGTCGGCCTTGAGCTCGGGATAGGCCTCGGCCACCGCGAAGAGGCGCCCCAGGGCCGCGCTCATCGCCTGGCCCACGGCCGACTGCTCGGCCACCGTCCCGCCGGCGATGCTCTTGGCGCGCAGTTCGGCGATGTCACGGAACAGCTTGTCCTCGTGCGCCGCGTAGCCCTTCACCGTCTCGATCAGGTTGGGAATGAGATCGGCGCGCCGCTTCAGCTGCACGTCGATGCCGCTCCAGCCCTCCGACACGAGGTTCTTGAGCCGGACCAGCGCATTGTAGGCATACACGAGGTAGGCGATTACCGCGGCGATCAGCGCCAGCAATCCGTAGCCGAACATGCAAGTCACTCCCCTGTTGAGTCGGCGATTATCGGGGCGGCGGGGGCCGCAGGCAAGCGGATGTTAGCCGGGCAGCGCGAAGTTGCGGTCGTGGCGCAGTGACGGAATCCGGCCGCGCGTGCGGGCAACCTCGGCAAGGTCGATCTCGGCGACGATCACGCCTTCTTCCGTCCCCCCGTCGGCCAGCACGCGCCCCCAGGGATCGACGATCAGCGAATGGCCATAGCATTCGCTGCCGCCCGACAGCGTACCGTACTGGCAGGGCGCGATGACATAGGCGCCGTTCTCGATGGCGCGCGCCCGCTGCAGCACATGCCAGTGCGCTTCGCCGGTCATGCGGGTGAAGGCGGCGGGCGTGGCCAGCATCTCAGCGCCCGCCTGCGCATAGGCTCGGTAGAGCGCGGCGAAGCGGAGATCGTAGCAGATGGACAGGCCGATCGTGCCCTCGACGCAGGGCGAGATCACGGCCACGCTGCCCGGCGCGATGGTGGCGGATTCGCGGTAGACCTTGCCGGGCCCGAGGTCGACATCGAACATGTGGATCTTGTCGTAACGCGCGGCGATGCCGCCATCTGGCCTGAACATGTAGGAGCGGTTGTTGATGCGCCCGTCGTCGGACTTGACGCCGATGGACCCGATGAGCAGCCACAGATCCAGCTCCTGCGCCAGCCTCGCCATGGCGGGCAGCACCGGATGGTCGCGCTCCGCCGGAGCCACCGGGTAGAGCAGGCCGTCACGGCTGTCGAGGCCGGCACAATACTCCGGCGTGGCTACAAAGCGCGCGCCACGGCCCGCGGCAGAACGGATCAGGCGGGTCAGCACGCCGATGTCGTGCATGACATCGGGCGTGGCGGAATTCTGCACGCAGGCGGCCCTGAAGCTCATCGCGGCAGCTTAGCCTTGCCGGGCGGCGCTTGGCCAGACGCCTCGGGAAGATCGAAGAAGGAGCGGATGACATGCAGTCCGGCCCGCGGCCTGAGGCAGATGAGCCATTCCGACATCACGGCGGGCCAGTCGGCAATGGCGACGGACATCAGGCGCGGATCCTTGGCAAGTTCCCCCTCCGACATGATGGCGTTGCCGAGGCCCTGCGCCACGGCTTCGCGCACCGCCTCGCGGCCTTCGATCTCGATCGCCTCTGCGGGAACCAGACCGCGCCGATGCAGTTCGTCGGTCAGCAGCCGGCGGGTGACCGAGCCTTCCTCGCGCAGGATCAGCGGCTGCGCGGCGAGTTGGGCCAGCGTCACGGTGCGGGATCTTGCGCGCGGCCGGCGCATGACCGCCACCAGCCGGTCCTCGCGCAGGCGCCGGGCCACAAGGTCGCCGCCCGCCGGGCGCTCGGCCACCACCGCCACGTCGATGGCGAAGGCCTCCAGCCGCGCCAGGAGATCGGCCGTGTTGCCGGTCACCAGCTTGACCGCGATGCCGGGATAGAGGGTGCGGAACCGGGCCACCCGCGGCAGGATGTGAACCGCGGCATCGGCGCCGATGGTGAGTTGCCCCTCCTCCAGCGTCCGGGCTTTCGAGAGAAGGTCCTGCGCCTCGGTCTCCGCCTCGAAGAGCCGTTCGGCGATGGCGAAGAGGCTGCGGCCCATGGCGGTGAGCTCCACGCCCGATGCGCTGCGGTTGAAGAGCTGCACGCCATAGGCGTCCTCCAGCTTGCGGACATGGTCGGACACCGCCGGCTGGGTCAGCGACAGGCGCTCGGCGGCGCGCGAGAAGCCGCCATGGCGGGCGACCGCGTGGAAGGCCTTGAGCTGGGCATGGCGCATATCTGCAGAACTTATGCTCTCTATAAGAACATACGATTTGACTGATAGCCGGCGAGAGGTCAAGCAGTGGCACCACACAGGAGTTCCCGATGGACCGCGCCCAGACCCGCTTCAACGGCCCCGAGGGCCAGGAAGACATGCCCTACCTGCTGACGCCGGGGCCGCTCACCACCTCGCGCAGCGTGAAGGCCACCATGCTGGCCGACTGGGGCTCGCGTGACGTCGAGTTCCGCAAGGTCGTGGCCGACATCCGCCAGGGGCTGCTGGCCATGGCGGGCTGCGACGCGTCCTACGAATGCGTCATCATGCAGGGATCCGGCACCTTCGCCATCGAGGCCGCGCTCGGCTGCTTCTGCCCCGCCAACGTGGGCAAGACCCTGGTGGTGGCGAACGGGGCCTATGGCGACCGCGCCGCGAAGATCCTCGAGCGCATCAACCGCCCGGTGGTCAAGATCGACAAGGGCGACAGCGCGGCGCCCAGTGCCGACGAGGTGGCGGCCGCGCTCGACGGCGACGCCGCCATCACCCACGTCTGGGTCATCCACTGCGAGACCACCTCCGGCATCGTCAATCCGATCCAGGACATGGCCAAGGCGGTGAAGTCGCGCGGCCGGATCTTCATGGTTGATGCCATGTCCTCCTTTGGCGCCCTGCCGCTCGACATGATGGACGGCATGGACGTGATGGTCTCGTCGTCCAACAAGTGCATCGAGGGGGTGCCGGGCTTCTCCTACGTGCTGGTGACGCGCGACCTTCTCGAGACGTGCAAGGGCCGCTGCCATTCGGTGGTGCTCGACCTCTACGAACAGTGGAAGGGACTCGAGGCCAATGGCCAGTTCCGTTTCACGCCGCCCACCCATGCGCTGGTGGCCTTCCACCAGGCCCTGCGCGAGCATGCCGAGGAAGGCGGCGTTGCCGCGCGCGGCGCGCGCTACCGCCGCAATGCCCAGCAGCTGGTGAAGGGCATGCGCGACATGGGATTCGCGACTCTCCTGTCCGACAACCAGGCCGGCCCCATCATCCAGACCTTTCTCACCCCGCGCGATCCCCGCTTCGACTTCGAGCATTTCTACGAGGCGCTGCGCCGCCGCGGCTTCGCCATCTATCCGGGCAAGCTCACCCGGCGCCCCAGCTTCCGCATCGGCACCATCGGCAAGGTCGACGACCGCGTGATGGCCGGTGTGCTGCAGGCGATCCGCGACGTGCTCGCGGACATGAAGGTCACCGATCTCACGCCGCTCGAGGCCTGATCATGAAGACCGTTTCCGTGAATGGCCGCGACTATCGCTGGCCCAAGGCCCCGCTGGTCGTGATCTGCTGCGATGGCAGCGAGCCCGCCTACATGGAGGTCGCCATGGCGGCGGGCCTCATGCCCAACCTCCGCCGCATCATTGCCAAGGGCGAGAATCTGCGCGGCCATTCGGCGATCCCGAGTTTCACCAATCCCAACAATCTGTCGATCGTCACCGGCCGGCCGCCGGCGGTGCACGGGATCTGCGGCAACTACCTCATCGATCCGGCCACCGGGCAGGAGACGATGATGAACGATCCGAAGTGGCTGCGGGCACCCACCATCTTCGCGGCCTTCCAGAAGGCCGGCGCCAAGGTGGCGGTGGTCACCGCCAAGGACAAGCTTCGCCTGCTTCTCGGCAAGGGCCTGGTCTTCGACGGCACCGCGGTGGCCTTTTCCTCCGAGAAGGCCGACAAGGCGACGCTCAAGGAAAATGGCATCGACAATCCCTGTGCCATGGTCGGCATGGGCGTGCCCGATGTCTATTCGGCGGAGCTGTCGGAATTCGTCTTCGCCGCCGGTGTGAAGCTGCTCGCCGGCCTGCGGCCCGACCTCATGTATCTCTCGACCACCGACTACGTGCAGCACAAGTATGCGCCGGGCTCGGAGGGTGCCAACCGCTTCTATGCCATGATGGACCGCTACCTGGGCGAGCTGGACGAGGCCGGCGCCACCATCGTCATCGTCGCCGACCACGGCATGAAGGACAAGCACCTGGCCGACGGATCGCCCGACGTGATCTATCTGCAGGATCTGCTCGACGCCAAGTTCGGCAAGGGCAAGGCCAAGGTCATCCTGCCGATCACCGATCCCTATGTCGTGCACCATGGCGCGCTCGGGTCCTTCGCCACCGTCTACACCTATGGTCCCGACGTGGCCGACGTCATGGCCTGGATCGCGCGCCAGCCCGGCATCGACCTGGTGCTGGACAAGGCCGCAGGCTGCGCCCGCTTCGAACTGCCCGTGGACCGCATGGGCGACGTCATCGTGATTTCGGGCGGCCCCACGGGCTCGAAGGTGATCGGCACCTCGCGCGACAAGCACGACCTTTCCGGGCTGAACGAGCCGCTGCGCTCGCATGGCGGTCTCACCGAGCAGGAGATCCCGGTGATCAGCAACCGCAAGCTGGCCAAACTGCCGAAGCAGCTGCGCAACTTCGACGCCTTCGCCATCGGCTGCAACAACATCGTGGAGACCTGAGATGAACATGACCACGGCCACGCGTCCGGTGATCCGGGAAGCGATGCGCATCGGCGGCCGCAAGGTGACGACCGACGACGTCGTGCCGGTGCACTACCCATACACCAACGAGGTCATCGGAACGGTGCCGGCGGGCCGGGCCGAGCATGCGGCCGAGGCCTTTGCCATCGCCGCGGGCTACACGCCGAAACTCACCCGCTACGAGCGCCAGCAGATCCTGTTCCGCACCGCCGAGCTCATTCGCGGCCGCCGCGACCAGCTGTCCGATCTCATCACGCTGGAACTGGGCCTGTCGAAGAAGGACTCGCTCTACGAGGTGGGCCGCGCCTACGACGTCTATTCCCTGGCAGGCCAGCTCGCCATCCTCGACGACGGACAGATCTTCTCCTGCGACCTCACCCCGCAGGGCAAGCCGCGCAAGATCTTCACCAAGCGCGAGCCGGTGGGCGTGATCTCGGCCATCACGCCCTTCAACCATCCGCTGAACATGGTCTCGCACAAGGTGGCTCCGGCGATCGCCACCAACAACTGCGTGGTCTGCAAGCCGACCGAGCTGACCCCGCTCACCGCCATCGCACTCGCCGACATCCTCTACGAGGCGGGCCTGCCGCCCGAGATGTTCCAGGTCGTGACGGGCTGGCCCGACCAGATCGGCGACGAGATGGTGACCAACGAGCGGATCAGCGTCATCACCTTCACCGGCGGCGTCCGCGTGGGCAAGATCATCGCCGCCAAGGCCGGCTACAGGCGTGCGGCGCTCGAGCTTGGCGGCAACGATCCGCTGATCGTGCTCGACGACCTCACCGGCAGCGACCTCGACAAGGCGGCCGAGCTGGCGGTGGCCGGCTCGACCCGCAATTCCGGCCAGCGCTGCACCGCGGTCAAGCGCATCCTGGTGCAGGAACGCATCGCCGACCGCTTCGTCGAGCTGGTGCTCGACAAGGCGAAGAAGATCAAGTTCGGCGATCCCATGGACCCCGCCACCGATCTCGGCACGGTGGTGCACGAGCACGCCGCCCGCACCTTCGAGGAGCGCGTCTACAAGGCGGCCGAACAGGGCGCCAAGGTGCTCTACGATCCCGGCCGCAAGGGCGCCCTGCTGCCGCCGATCACGGTCGACTTCGTACCGCACCGCTCGGAGCTGGTCTTCGAGGAGACCTTCGGCCCCATCGTGCCCATCGTGCGCGTGCCCAACGACGATGCCGAGGTGATCCGCATTTCCAACTCGACGCCCTTCGGCCTGTCCTCGGGCGTCTGCACCAACAGCCTGCAGCGCATCACCCGTTTCATCGAGGGGCTGGACGTCGGCACGGTGAACATCTGGGAAGTGCCGGGTTATCGCATCGAAATGTCGCCTTTCGGCGGCATCAAGGACTCCGGCAACGGCATCAAGGAAGGCGTCATGGAGGCCATGAAGTTCTTCACCAACGTGAAGACGTGGTCCTTGCCCTGGCCCGCTTGAGGATGGCTTGAACCCGGGAACGCTCGTCATCATAAACCTGCTGGGCGGCATCGCGCTGCTCCTGTGGGGCGTGCGCATGGTGCGCACCGGGGTGATGCGGGCCTGGGGTGACCGGCTGAAATCCTTCATCGAGCACCGTCTGGGAAGTCGCGTCTCGGCCTTCCTGGCCGGCGGCGCGGCCACTGCCATTCTCGGCAGCGGCACCGCCATGACCCTGATCCTGGCCGGCATCGCGGCGGCGGGTGCCATCGGCACCGCCCTTGGCCTCGCCGTGCTGCTGGGCGCCGACGTGGGCTCGGCGCTGGTCTCGGCCGTCTTCACCTCGGGCTCGGCGGTCACGCTCTGGGCCTCGCCCATCCTGCTCTTCGTGGGCTATGTGACCTTCTCGATCACCGAGGAGTTCCGGCCGCACAATGTCGGCCGCATCCTCATCGGCCTCGGCCTCATGCTCCTGTCGCTGCAGCTGATCAAGGCGGCCTCGGCGCCGCTCGGCACGGCAACCCTCTTCCACGAGCTTCTTGCCGCCGTGGGCCGCGAGGAACTGCTGGCCTTCATCATCGGCGCGGGCCTGGCCTGGCTCTTCCACTCGACGCTGGCGGTCATCCTGCTGGTGGCCACCTTCCTCGCAAATGGCAGCCTCGACACCGCGGGCGCCATCGCCTTCATCCTCGGCATCAACTTCGGCGGCGGGCTTCCGGCCGTCACCTCGACGCTGGCCCTGCCCGCGGCGGCGCGGCGGCTGCCGCTGGCCAATCTCCTGTGCCGCGGCATCGCCGCCGTGGCGGCGCTGGCGGGCATCGGCTGGATCGTGCCCTGGGTCGCACGCCTGCCGCTGCCGCCGGTCGAGACGGCCGTCCTGTTCCACACCGCGTTCAACGTTGCCACCGGCCTTGTCTTCTTGCCCTTCACCGGCCTGGTCGAAAAACTGATGCTGCGCCTCGTGCCGGACGAGAAGCAGGAGGCTGACCGTCTCGCCACGCCGCGCTACCTCGATCTCGCGGCCTTGGCGACGCCATCGGTCGCGCTCTCCAACGCGATGCTCGAGACGGTGCGCATGAGCGAGGTCCTCGACCGCATGTTCGACACCGCACTGGCGGCGCTCCGCACCGGCAGCCTCGAGACGCTGAAGCTTCTGAAGGGCCTGGACGAGAGGCTCAACACCTATCAGGCCGCGCTCCAGTCCTATCTCTCCGATCTGGCGCAGAAGCCGCTCGACGCCGCGGATTCCCGCCGCGTGCTGGAACTGACGCTCTACATCAGCAACCTCGAGCACGCCGGCGACGTGATCCACCTCAACCTGGCCGACCGCATCAAGGCCAAGGCCAAGCAGAGCATCGCCTTCTCGGCCGAGGAACAGGCCTCGCTCGACGACCTCTGTCTCATCGTGCACCAGAACATCCGGCTGGCGACCGGCGTGCTCTCGTCCGGCGACATCGAGGGCGCCAAGCGCCTCATCGCGCAGAAGGATGCCTTCCGCGCCCTCGAGAACGAGGTGCTCAATGCACAGTTCCGCCCCGGCACGCGCGGCACCGGCGCGGCGGTGAAGCGGAGCGCCCTCTATGTCGACATGATCCGCGACTTGCACCGCATCAATTCGCACATCGTGGCCGCAGGCTATCCCATCGTCGATGCGGCGGGGCTGCTGCGCGGGTCGCGGCTGCGCGGTGAGGACCCTATCCCAGGCCTTCCGCCGCCAGAACCTGCCTGATCGACAGGGCCGTCTTGTCGACGATCTCGGTCAGCTCGGCATCGGTCGCGTTGTAGGGCGGCGCCAGGATCACCACGTCGCCATTGATCCCGTCGACATTGCCGCCCACCGGGTAGCAGATGAGTCCGTTGGCGAAGGCCTGCTGGCGGATCTTCATGAAGAGCTTGCGGTCCGCGGCGAACGGCGCCTTCGTGGCGCGGTCCGCCACCAGCTCGATGGCCTGGAAATAGCCGCGGCCGCGGATGTCGCCCACCGCGTCGACGCCGGCCAGCGCCTCGCCCATCATGGCCGCGAGCTTCGGACCATTGGCGCGAACCCGCTCCACCAGCTTCTCGCGCTGGACGATGCGCTGCACGGCGACGCCCGCGGCGCAGCAGGCCGTGTGACCGGTGAAGGTATGCCCGGTCATCGGCGCGCCGTGCCGGCCATGGATCGCATCGGCCACCCGGTCGGTATAGATGGCGGCGCCCAGCGGCAGATAGCCCGCCGCCAGGCCCTTGGCCACCGACATGATGTCGGGCTCGACGCCGTCATGCGCGAGTGCCCGCCAGGTGCCCACGCGCCCGGCTCCGCACATGACCTCGTCGGAGATCATGAGCACGCCGTAGCGGTCGCAGATGTCGCGCACCTGCCTGGCATAGCCGGGCGGCGCGGGAACGCAGCCGCCGGCCGCACCCACCACGGGCTCGAAGATGAAGGCGCAGATCTTCTCGGGCCCCACCCGCAGGATCTCCGCCTCGAGCTCGCGCGCGCAGGCCGCGCCCGCGGTCTCGGCGGTGGCGCCGGCGACCGGGCGGTAGACATTTGCGGGCGACAGCCGCGACACGTCGAGCAGCGATCCCTCGAAGGCCGTCTTGCGCTCGAGGAAGCCCGAGACCGACAGGGCCCCCAATGTGTTGCCGTGCCACGAGCGTTCGCGCGCGATGAAGCGCCGGCGGCTCATCTCGCCCCGCGCCGCGTGATACTGAAGCGCCAGCTTCAGGCAGGATTCCACGGCCTCGGAGCCCCCAGTGACGTAGACCATGTGGTTGAGCGTGCCGCCACAGCGCTGGCGGATGATCTCGGTCAGTTCCTCCAGCGCATCGGACGAGAAGTTGTAGCGGTATCCATGGGCGATGCGGTCGAGCTGGTCCTTGATCGCGTCGTTCACCTCGGCATTGGAATGGCCGATGCAATAGACCGCCGGGCCGCCGGAGCCGTCGATGTAGCGCTTGCCGTCGACGTCATGAACATAGCTGCCTTTCGCCCAGGCCACTTTCGGAAGCTGGCCGGTCGAATGTATGTGCTGAGGCAGGGAAGCGGTTGCGGACATGCGCGGATTGGCCTTGTATGACGGGATGAGAGACAGTCAGGTCTTAGCAGAGGTATGAGGGGCGTTTCAAACCGGTGATCACCGTTCTCGACCAGACGCAACGCTCGCATGCGCCGCGCGAATTCGTGGTCTCCGGCCGGCCGCAGCCCATTCCGGAGCGTCCCGAGCGCATCGACATGCTGCTGGAGGGCGTGCGTCGGCTGGGTGGCCCCATCGTGTCCCCGCCAGAGATCTTCGGCGACACGCTCGCCACCGTGCATGACCGCCGCTACATCCAGTTCCTGTCGACCCTATGGGAGCGCTGGAAGCGCATGCCTGAGGCGGCGGAGAGCCCCGTGTCCAATGTTTTCGCCCTGGGCCGTCCCTCGCTGCCACCGGCGTCCTATCCCGACAGCGTGGTGGGTCAGTGCGGCTACCACCTGGGCGACGGCTCCTGTCCGATCACCGCCGACACCTGGGCCGCGGCCCGCGCCAGTGCCGCGACGGCCGTGCACGGGGCCATGCTGGTTCTGGCGGGCGAGCGGCTGGCCTACGCGCTCTGCCGGCCGCCCGGTCATCATGCCGCCGCCGACATGGCCGCCGGCTTCTGCTATCTCAACAATGCCGCGCTGGCCGCAGAGACCTTCACCCGCGCGGGCCGCCGCACGGCCATCCTCGACATCGACGTGCACCACGGCAATGGCACGGAGGCGATCTTCTATGATCGTGCCGACGTGCTCACCGTCTCGATCCATGCGCATCCCAGGCGCTTCTATCCATTCTTCTGGGGCTACGCGGAGGAGCGCGGGCGCGGACCGGGCGAAGGCGTCAACCTCAACCTGCCGCTCGAGCGCGGCACGACCATCAAGCCCTATCTTGCGGCACTTGACGCAGCGCTTGCCCGCATCGCGGACTTCGCGCCCGACATTCTGGTGCTGGCCGCTGGCCTGGACATCGCGGTCGACGATCCCTTCAAGGGCTTCGCCATCGCCACGCCGGATTTCACCGTGATCGGCCGGCACATCGCGCAGCTGGGCCGGCCGCTGCTCGTGGTGCAGGAAGGCGGCTATCCCTCGCCAAGCCTGGGCGCCAACCTTGCCGCTCTCCTGGAGGGCCTCGGCCAATGAGGCCCGCAATCCGCGACATGCAGGACGGCGAGGCAGAGGCCGTGGCCAAGATGGTCCATGGCCTGGCGCGCCACATCGGAACCGGCTTCGCGCCCAGGCTCACGGCCGACGGTCTGAGGGCCGCCCGCGACCTCGTCGACGTGGTGGTGGCCGAGGACGGCGGCACCCTGGTCGGGGCCTGTCTCGGCCTCATGACCTATTCCACCTGGCGCGGCGCCAGAGGTCTCTATGTCGTGGATCTTTTCGTCGCGCCCGAGGCCCGCGGCCACGGCATCGGCGAGGCGCTGCTGCGCCGGCAGGCAGCGAAGTTCCTGACGCGCGGGGCCCGCTTCATCAAGCTGGAAGTCGACGCGTCCAATGCGGGCGCCGAGCGTTTCTACGGCCGGCTCGGCTTTCGCAAGAAGCCCGAAGACAGGCTTCACGTTCTGGAGCAGGATGATCTGCAGTCCTTCATGACAATGGGAGAGAAGACATGACAATCAAGCGCGTCGGCCTGATCGGCGTCGGGCTCATGGGCCACGGCATCGGCAAGAACATCCTGGCGAAGGGCTACGGCCTTACGGTCATGGCGCACCGCAACCGCGGGCCGGTGGATGACCTGATCTCCCGTGGCGCGCACGAGCGCAACAATCCCCTGGGCATCGCCAAGGACAGTGACCTGGTCATCCTCTGTGTCACCGGCACGCCGCAGATCGAGCAACTCGTCTATGGCGAGTATGGCCTGCTCGGCGCCGTACGGCCCGGCCTGGTGATCGCCGACTGTTCCACCGCCGAGCCGGATTCGACCATCCGCATCGCGGCCGACATCGAGGCCAAGGGTGGCCACTTCGTCGACACGCCCATGACCCGTACCCCGCGCGAGGCCGAAGCCGGCAAGCTCGGCCTGATGACCGGCGGCCCCGATGAGGTCATCGCCCGCATCCGGCCGGTGCTCGAGTGCTTCGCCGACACCATCGTGCATGCGGGCGGGGTGGGATCGGCCCATCAGCTGAAGCTGATCAACAATTTCCTCGGCACCTGCCATGCCGCCGCCGCGGCCGAGGCCATTGCGGTGGCCACCAAGGCCGGGGTCGACATGAAGGCGCTCCGCGACATCGTGATGGCCGGCGGGGCCGCCTCGGTCATGTTCGGGCGGCTGATCAACATTCCGCTCGCCGACGACGACAGCCAGGCCCAGTTCGCCATCCGCAATGCCCGCAAGGACCTGCGCTACTACACCAACATGACCGAGAATCTCCCGGTCGCGTCCTTCCTGGCCGAGACCGCGCACCAGATCACGGTCATGGCCGACAATCTCGGTTATGGCGAGCGCTTCCTGCCGCGCCTCGTCGACGTGATGCTGAAGGTCAACGGCATGAAGAAGTAGGGGCTTGCGGCAATGGTCACGCCGCGCTGCAGCATGGCATTTCTGTTGCCTCGCCACTTCATGTGTTGTTAGGTTTCACGCGCCGCAGCGGCCGGAAAGAGCCCGCGCGGACGGGAGGGGAACGTGACGCTGCTCGAAGTCCGCAATGTCTCGAAGAATTTCGGCGCCATCCGCGCCCTGCATGACGTGAGCTTCGTCATCGAGCCGGGCCAGGTCGTGGGCCTCATGGGCGACAACGGCGCCGGCAAGTCGACCATGGTCAAGCTGATCGCGGGAAACTTTCCGCCGAGCGAAGGGGAAGTCGTGGTCGGCGGGGAAGTCTGCCACTTCCACAAGCCCATCGAGGCGCGCGCCAAGGGCATCGAGGTCGTCTACCAGGATCTGGCCCTCGCCGACAATCTGACGGCGGCGCAGAACGTGTTCCTGGGCCGCGAGCTGAAGAAGGGACCCTGGCCGTTCCGCGTCCTCGACAAGGAGGCGATGATCGAGCGCTCGTCGGAACTCTTCGCCGAGCTCAAGTCGGAAACCCGCCCGCGCGATCTCGTGCGCAAGATGTCGGGCGGCCAGCGCCAGGCGGTTGCCATCGCGCGCACCCGCCTGTCCAACGCCAAGCTGGTGCTGATGGACGAGCCCACCGCCGCCATCTCGGTGCGCCAGGTGGCCGAGGTGCTCGAGCTGATCCGGCGCATGCAGGCCCAGGGCGTGGCAGTGATCCTGATCAGCCACCGCATGCCCGACGTCTTCGCCGTCTGCGACCGCATCATCGTGCTGCGCCGCGGCTCGAAGGTGACGGACAAGGAGGTCCGCCACACCAGCCCCGAGGAAATCACCGGTCTCATCACGGGAGCGATCCGTGCAGCCTGACATTCCGCGCCCGGCCGAGGCCGCCAACGTCGCCATCGCCGATGTCGTCAGGATCAAGGAACAGTCCCTGGCGCAGAGGATCTTCTCCAGCCAGGCCTTCTGGGTGACCATTGCGCTCTTTGTCCTTGCAGGCGCCATGGCCATGCTGGAGCCGAGCTTCGGCACGGTCGACAATGTCGCCAACGTGACGCGGAACTTCGCGCCCTTCGGCATCATGGCCCTGGGCATGACCGTGGTCATCATCACCGGCGGCATCGACCTGTCGATCGGGTCGATCATGGGGCTGGTTGCGATCGTCGCCGGACTGTTCCTGACCCGGGAATATCCCTGGTACGTGGCCTTCGCCATGGGGCTGCTGGCAGGCCTCGCCTGCGGCGCCGTCAACGGCTTCTTCGTGGCCTATGTCAACATGCCCTCCTTCGTGGTGACGCTTGGCATGCTGTCGATCGCCCGCTCGCTCGCGGTGGTGCTGTCGGGCAACCAGATGCTCTACAAGTTCGGACCCGACGCACCGATCGTGAAGGCGATCGGCCAGGCCCGCTGGCCGCTGCAGAAGCCGGGCGACGCGATCCCCGACTGGATCCCGCAGTTCTCCTCGCAGTTCTGGATCATGATCCTGCTGGCGCTGGTGGTGGGCTATGTCTTCAACTTCAAGGCCTGGGGACGCCACCTCATGGCCATCGGCGGCAACGAGCAGGCGGCCCGGCTCACCGGCGTCCCGGTCGACTGGATCAAGTTCCAGGCCTATGTCTTCTCGGCCTTCACCGCCGCCATCGCCTCGCTGCTTCTGCTCGGCTACAACGGTTCGGCCATCAATGCCATGGGCCAGGGTTACGAACTGCGCGTCATCGCCGCCACGGTCATCGGCGGCGCCAATCTCATGGGCGGCGCCGGAACCGCCTTCGGCGCCATCATCGGGTCGGCCTTCCTGGAGGTGATCCGCAACGCCCTGCTCATGGCGGGCATCGATTCGAATTGGCAGGGCGCCTTCGTCGGCGCCTTCATCATTCTCGCGGTTCTGCTCGGCATGCAGTCGGGCGGCAAATCCCTGATTGCCGCCACCATCGACCGTTTCCGACCGACGAAGCACCGCTAGAAACCGGATTCACTGCCGGAACGACAGTGAAGGTCAAAGAGGAGGAGACCCAATGAAGAAACTTCTGATGAGCACGATCCTTGCCTTCAGCGCCATGACACTCGCAACGTCGGGCGCACAGGCGAAATACGTCTTCGCGCTGGTTCCCAAGAACATGAACAATCCGTTCTTCGACCAGGCGCGCGACGGCTGCAAGAAGGCCGAGGCGGAATCCAATGGCGCCTTCGAGTGCATGTACATCGGCCCCGGCGAGCACGGCGGCGGCGAGGAACAGGTGACCATCGTCCAGGATCTCGTAGCCAAGAAGGTGGACGGCATCGCCGTGTCGCCGTCGAACGCGGCCGCCATGGCCGTGGCGCTCCAGGCCGCCAAGGAAGCCGGCATCCCGGTCCTCACCTGGGATTCCGACCTGCTGCCCGAGAACAAGGACCTGCGCGTCGCCTATATCGGCACGCACAACTACGAGATCGGCACCAACCTGGCCAAGCTGGTGAAGGCGGTGAAGCCCAATGGCGGCACCATCTGCATCCAGTCGGGTGGCGCGGCCGCGGCCAACCACAACGAACGCATGCAGGGTATCCGCGACGAACTGTCCGGCACCAAGTCCGCCGCGTCGCCCGGCGACCGTCTGACCGGCCAGGGCGGCTGGACCGAGGCCGAGGGCTGCCCGCTCTATACCGACGACGACTTCCCGCGCTCGGTCCAGCAGTTCGAGGACTTCATGGCCGCCAACCCCAACCTCGACGCCTTCGTGCCAACCGGCGGCTTCCCGCAGTTCATCCCCGACGCGAACCGTGCGGCGGTCGGCAAGTACAAGGACAAGATCGCCAGCAAGTCGCTGGCGCTCGTCGTCGCCGACACGCTGCCGGTCCAGATCGACCAGATGAAGGAAGGCCTGTCGCTGGGCCAGGTCGGCCAGCGGCCCTTCGAGATGGGCTACAAGACCATGATGGCGCTTCAGGACATGAAGGACGGCAAGGCGGCGCCGGCAGATCCGACCTATACCGGACTCGACGTCTGCACGCCGGAGACGGCCGACACCTGCATCGCCAAGTAAGGCCAGCAGTAACCGAACCGGGGCGGAAGGAAACTTCCGCCCCCTTTACTTGACTCAGGCGCTGCGCAGCGCCACGACCGTCGCTTCGGCCGTGGCAATGAGCTCAAGCACGCGCAGGCGATAGTCCTGCGAGGCGCCACAGCGGCGGACCATGGCGGCTTCCTGCGCCAGCCGCGTCGCGGCAAAGCTGCGGCCCAGGCTCTCGAGCTTCTGGACATAGACATGGTCGGCGCCGCGGATCGCCGTCCGCTGCAGATGCAGCAGCTGGCTGGCGCAGACGTCGATGTCGCGGCACGCCATGTTGAGAAGTTCGCCGAAGACGGCTTCCGGAAGGCCGGCCGAGAGATCGTCAAGCTGCTGGCGGTCCACCAGGCAGGGCGCGTCGAGCACCGCGACCTGGCGTGGCTGCCAGTCGAGGGCCGCCTGCACCGCCGTGTGCAGTTCGTTGCGGTTGGCGGGCTTGGGCAGGGCGATGTCGAAGGTGTCGCTCCAGCTTCCCTGCTGCATCGCGTCGGCCAGGAAGGCCGACAGCGCCATGATCGGCGTCGAACTCTTCGTCCCGCCAAGCCTGCGGATGGAACGCGCCGCCGTGATGCCGTCCATGATCGGCATCTCGATATCGAGCACGATCACATCGAAGCTCTGTTCCTCGGCCTGGCGCACGGCTTCTTCGCCATGCACCACGGCATCGACGTCGCAGCCCATGGCCTTGAGCATGGCGGCCGTCACGATGCGGACCGGATCGCAGTCTTCGGCCAGCAGCAGGTGCGGACGACGGCCGTTTCGCTGCCGGAGCACCAGGGGCGCAGCCGCGGCGGCCTGCTTTGCAAGAGCCATTCCCAATCCCAATCCAAAATCGTCCCGCTCCGACCGTAGCGGTGGGATGGTTTGCAAGTGGTTGCCAGAATGATTCCGATTTGAACGTGGCTAATGCGGGGTTAAGGCCGCCTACTTGGTGCCGAACATGCGGTCGCCGGCGTCGCCGAGGCCCGGAACGATATAGCCGTGATCATTCAGATGGCTGTCCACGGCAGCCGTATAGACCCGCACGTCGGGATGCGCGGCGCAGACGTGACGGATGCCTTCCGGGGCGGAGAGCAGGCAGACCAGCCGGATGTCCCTTGCCCCTTTTTCCTTCAGCCGCTTGATTGCATAGGAGACCGAATTGCCGGTTGCCAGCATGGGATCGACAACGATCACCGGCCGTTCTGAAATGTCCTCGGGCACCTTCAGGTAGTATTCGACCGGCTGCAGCGTTTCCGGGTTGCGATAGAGCCCGATGTGGCCGATGCGCGCCGAGGGCATGAGATCCAGCATGCCCTCGAGCAACCCGTTGCCGGCCCGCAGGATGGAGACGATCACCAGTTTCTTGCCCTTCAGGATGGGCGCTTCCATCTCGGCCAGCGGCGTCTCGATGGTCTGGGTCGTGATGGGCAGGTCGCGGGCCACCTCGTAGGCCAGCAACAGGCTGATTTCGCGGAGCAATTGCCGGAACACGGCGGATGGCGTGTTCTTGTCGCGCATCAGGGTCAGCTTGTGCTGGATGAGCGGATGGTTCACCACGATCAGGTTCTTCGGAAGGTCTGTCCGGGCCATGGCGCCACTCCTGCTTGCTGTGTGGCCCGTTTTGCGAAAGCCGGCCCCCGATTGCAAGACGGCCCCTGCGTCGTCCACCGTTTTGACGCCGGTCACGCGACAAAAGAAGGCTTGCGCCGGTGCGGGCCTGCTTCTATATCCGTAACATAAAACGTTACATAAAGGCATTGCCATGACGACTGCGCAACCCATCCCGGCCGGCACCCGGATCGGACATGTTCACCTCAAGGTCGCCGACCTGCAGCGGGCTCTCGATTTCTACGTCGGTGTCCTGGGCTTCGAATTGCAGCAACGCTACGGGCGGCAGGCGGCCTTCGTCTCGGCCGGCGGCTATCATCATCACATCGGCCTCAACACCTGGGAAAGCGAAGGCGGCACGCCGCCGCCGCCGGGCACCACGGGGCTCTACCACGTCGCGATCCTCTATCCGACGAGGGCGGATCTGGCCGATGCGCTGAAGCGGCTTGCCGCCGCCGGCATTGCACTCGACGGCGCCTCCGACCACGGCGTCTCCGAGGCACTCTATCTCCATGATCCCGACATGAACGGCATCGAGCTCTATTGGGACAAACCGGAAGACCGCTGGCCGCGTAATCCGGACGGCAGCCTCGCCATGGTCACGCGGCGGCTCGACCTCAACGACCTGATCAACACCAAGCACTGAAGGACGAAGATGACAAAGGTACTCGTACTCTACTACTCCGCCTGGGGACACATGGAACAGATGGCCTATGCCGCGGCCGAGGGCGCCAAGGAAGCCGGCGCCAGCGTGGACGTGAAGCGCGTCCCCGAACTGGTTCCGCCCGAGGTCGCCAAGGCCGCCTACTACAAGCTCGACCAGAAGGCGCCCATCGCCAAGCCGGAAGAGCTTGCCAACTACGATGCCATCATCTTCGCCTGCGGCACGCGCTACGGCACCATGGCGTCGCAGATGCGCAACTTCATCGACCAGACCGGCCCGCTCTGGGCCAAGCAGGCGCTGGCCGGCAAGGTGGGCTCGGCCATGACCTCGTCGGCAACCCAGCACGGCGGCCAGGAGTCCACCCTCCTCGGATTCATCCCGACCATGATGCACCATGGCATGGTGGTGGTCGGCCTGCCCTACACCTGGGCCGGACAGTCGGGCGTCGACGAGATCCGCGGCGGCTCGCCCTACGGCGCCTCGACCGTCACCAACTCCGATGGCAGCCGCCAGCCGGCCAAGCACGAGCTCGACGGTGCCCGCTACCAGGGCAAGCACGTGGCCACCATCGCGGCCAAGCTGGCCAAGTAGGGACGCAGACCCGTGGCACTGGCGGAGTGTCCGCCAGCTGCCGCGGGCCAGTTTGAGCGCGCCGCCGGGATGGGCTAGCCTCGGGCAACGCCATGAGGTCGCCCTGTGCCTGACTCCGTCTATGTTGATCCCCATCCCTTTCTCGAAGTCTTCATAGGGATCGTGTTCCTCACCGTGACCATCTTCGTGCACGGCGCGGGCATGCGCACCATCAGCCAGTCATTCAGCCGGCGCTGGGCCAGGACCAGCGCAGCCACGCCGCACTGGGAGATCAACACGATCTTCGCCGGCGTCATCGGCGCCTTCGCCGTGCTGCATCTTCTCGAGACCCTGATCTGGGCGCTGCCCATCTACCAGAGCGGCGCCATCCCGAGCTTTCATGAATCCTACTATTACGTGCTCGAGAACTACACGACGCTGGGCGACGCGACCGTGACGCTTCCAGCCAAGTGGCAGCTCCTGGGCCCGATCATCGCCATGGCCGGCCTGTTCACCTTTGGCTGGACCGGCAGCGTGCTTGTCGGAATCATGTCGGAGTTCGGCAAGTGGGACAAGAAGCGCGTGGCCGATGAGACCGGCAAGCCCGGCGATCATCCCTCGGCCTGAAGCGCCTGGACTCCCTTGTTGGCGGCCTGCAGGCGGCTGGCGAAGAGACGGCACATCTGCACCAGAATGCCGGGCTGCTGCCGGACCAGATCGTCGAAGTGCAAACGATCGAGCGCCAGACACGAGGCGCGTCCGACCGCGACGACGTCCGCAGTGCGGATGCCGTCGCCGAACAGCGCCATCTCGCCGAAGGCCGCGCCAGGCTGCAGGCGCGAATACTCGATGAAGCCCTGGGCCGCGCCGCGACCCACCTTGGCCGCGCCCTCGAGCAGCACGAAGAGCTGCTCGCCCTGGCTTCCCTCCTCGACGATGCGGTCGCCGTCGCGATAGTCGCTGCGGGTCATGACTTGATGGATGGCGTAGAGATCGTCCAGCGTGCAGCTTTCGAAGAGCGCGACCTTGCGCAGGAAGAGCAGCCGGTCGAGCAGGCCCTGTTCGGCGACGGACATTGCGGTCTCCTTGGATTTCGCCAGGGCCGCCGCGCGGCGCAGCCAAGGCGATGTTGAGGTCTTCATCTGGGCGACGATGGCCGCCTGCGAGAGTTTCTTCGTGCCCTTCGCCGGCGCCTCGTCGAGCAGCGGAAGCAGCGGCAGCACGAGCTTGCGCTCGTCGAAGGCGGAAATCGCCTCGGCGGCACGGGCGCGCATGCGGGCGTCGCCCGCGGCGATGAAACGGCGGATATAGCGCACGGTCTGCTCGTGGCCGAGGGCATCCAGCGTCTGCAGCACTTCCTCGATGGCCTCAGCGTCGGCCTCGGCCATGGCCAGCCGCGCCACTTGAACCCAGCTCGCCTGGCCCCGCGGCAGGGATGACCGCCAGCTGCGGAAGGCGGCGATACGCGGAAACGCCGTGTCCTGCAGATAGGTGAAGAGTTCGTCGGTGGCATCGGCCTTGCCGAGGGCCTCGATGGCGGCAAGTCGCGTGCGCGGCGCCTCGCTCTGCAGCAGCGGCCGCAGCACCTCGATCGACTCGGGCGTGCCGCGCAGCGCCGCGATGGCCGCATGCCGGACCAGCGCGTCCGCGTCCTTCAGCCCGTCGACGATCCGCGCCGGCGGCCAGAGTGCGAGCGCCGCAAGGCGATAGCCCGATTCCCGGCGTTCGGCGTCCGGGGACATGATGGCGGCCGCGATGAAGTCATCGGGAATGCGGCTGGCCGGCGTTTCCGGTACCGGCAGTTCCGCCAACCCGCGCAAGGCCGCCCGTTCCAGGTCGGGATGCGCCTGGGCCACTGCGACCAGCAGGGGAACGAATCCGGGATCGCGCCGGACGACGGCGACGGGAAGCAGGACGGCTGCGATGGGACGCGAGGCACGCGCCAGTTCGGTCAGGTGCTGGATGACGTCCGGCCGAAGACCAGGCGCCGCCGCGCGTGCCAGCGCATCCATGACCGGCGTTCCCGCAGCGTCCGGGGGCAGCGCCTGGCCCACCGCCGCCAGATACTCGGCGATCCGCAGGCGGAGGCCGGTGTCCGCCGCGGGCCACAGCGACAGCAGCGCCGCAGCATGCCGGTCGCCCGACCGCGCCAGGATCGTGACCGCCGCGGATCCACCGGCAACGAGACGGCGGCCAACCAGGGTCAGGAATGGCCGCAGGTCGGCCCGCGCCACGATGCGGAGCGCAACATCGGCAGCAGACGGATCATCGCCAGCCAGCATGGCTTCAAGGGCCGCCTGCTGCCGCACCGCCACCTTCGGCGCTTCGGCGGTCATGAAATCGGAGCGATCGAGATCGACCGCCCCATCCTGGAGGATGCCGATCAGTCCGCGCATGTAGTTCCGGCCCAGCAGCCAGCCGACGGCAATGAAGGCCCCGCTCGACACCAGCCCCAGGATGCCGACGCCGTAGAAGCCGGATTGCGCCTCCACCAGCCAGATCAGGAGTCCCGACACGGCGAGCGCGATGGGATAGATGAGGCTGTCGTTAAAGACGCGAACCTGGCCCACGTAGCGCGACGGCACGGCATTGTAGTTGACCGCCATGACCGGGGCGTCGACGTTGTTGGAGAAGCCGTCATAGACGACATGCGCGAACATCGCGACGCCCAGCACCGGACTTGCCATCATGGCGACGAAGCTGATGCCGAGAGAGGCCGGAAAGAAGAGGTTCATCCGCGCCACGCCCAGCCGGCGCATCAGCGGCGCCGTGAGGCCAAGCCCGATCAGCACGGCGGCGAGGTTGAGTGCGCCGCTCATCAGTCCGAAGAATCGCGCCAGCGCCTGTTCGTCGGGAAAGCTCTCGGCATAGATGCCGAAGACCATGTACTCGCTCACGCATTGCGTGGCGATGTTGAGAAACACTGCGGCCGACAGCAGAACGGCGATGCCGACGCCGCGCAGGATGCGGCCGATGCCGCGCAGGCTGTCGAGGATCGAGCCCTCGTTCATCGCCGTCCATTCCCCCGCCGGCGGCCAGCGCCGCGACAGCCAGGCCAGATGCGTCAGGCAGCCGAGCAGCATCGGCGGCATGCCGAACAGCAGCCAGGCTGGCGCCACCAGATCGGAGAGCAGTCCGGCCATCGTTCCGCCGATCATCGCACCGGCCGACAGCGATACCGTGATGCGCGTGGAGAAGCGCGTCATCTCGCGTGCCGTCAGATAGTCGGTCAGCATCACCATGTAGAGGCTGAAGAGCAGCTGTTCGAGAACGCTGATACCGGCATAGAGCGCATAGTCGGCCACCGCGCCTCCGGCCATGCTGGCGGCGGTGAGCAGCGCCGTCGCTGCGGCCATGGCGGCCATGTAGCGCTGCAGCAGCACGGCGCGGTTACCGCGGTCGATGAATTGCGAATAGGCCAGCCAGGCCGGAACGGAGAGAAGGGCGAAGACCACGTAATAGGTGGAGATTCCCTGCCCGCCCTGGCCCGCGAGGAAGCGCGCCGCGGCCAGCGACGACCCGAAGGTATTGGCGGTGGCGATCAGGAATCCGCTGACGACGAGATGGCCGATGCGGCCGACCGGCAACGCCAGACGTCGTGTCCGGAGATCGGCATCGGAGGTCGCGCTCATGAAAGTAAGCCCCAATCCCGCCTGCCCGCGGGAGAGGGCAGGCGACGGGATTGAGGCTTACAGGGTCCGGGCTGCGAGTCCAAGTCCAGGACCCGAGGAGGTGCCGGATCCATTCACGCCGGAGCAGGCCTGCCCCGCGCGAGAGGCAGGCCTGGCGACCCGGAAGGACGACGGCTACTTCGCGACGACCATCGCCGTGATGACATAGTGGCCGTCGGTCTTGACCTTCTTGTCGTAGCTGATCTTCACCTTCTCGCCGGCTTCGAAGGGCTTCAGGTCAAATCCCCTGGGCGCCTCGAAGGTCGTCCCGTCCTTCAGCGTCACCAGCATCTTCGAGGCATCGATCGACTTGATGACGCCGGGAACCGTGTGCACGGCGGCGAAGGCCGCAGTTGTCATCAGTCCGGCTCCGACAGCGGCTCCAATCAACGTGATCTTGCGCATTCTGATCTCCATGTTCTTCCGCCAACTCCTGGCGCGGTCGACTTCAACGGCGAAGTCGTCCCTTGCTTACGGCCTCGACTGGTCCCGGCGTAGTGTCAGGAGTCACGATCCCGCGTGACCTTTGTCACCTGGAGCCTGCCGGCCGCCGCCCGCGGTCCGTGCGGCGGCCGCTGCAGCGCCTTCACCGCGAGCTCGGTGCGGCTGCGCGCATGCAGCTTCTCCATGATGCGGCTCACGTAGTTCCTCACCGTGCCTTCGGCCAGCGCGATGTTTTCGGCGATCTCCTTGTTCGTCATGCCTTCCGACAGGAGCCTCAGGATCCGCGCCTCGCGCTCGGTCAGATCCTCGGCGGGATCATCGCCAGGTGCGCCCTGCGAGGCGGGCGGCCGCGACCGGCGGAGCTCATCGAAGACCTTGCGGGCGAGAAAGGGCGATATCCGCGACTCGCCGCGCTTGACCGCGCGAATCGTGTCGAGAATGTCGGCCTCGCAGGCATCCTTCAGCAGATAGGCCTGGGCGCCGGCGGAGATCGCCTCGAACACCAGTTCGTCGGTATCGAAGGTGGTCAGCACGATCACCTGCGTGCCAGGGAGTTCCGTGAGGATGCGCTTCATGGCGGCGATGCCGCCGACGCGGGGCATCTGCAGATCCATCAGGATCACGTCGGGGCGCCATTGCCGCGAGAGCGCGATGGCCTCGCCGCCATCCGCGGCCTGGGCCACCACCTTGAGATCCGGTTCCATCGCCAGCATGGTGGCGAAGGCACGCCGGATCACCGGCTGGTCTTCGGCGATCAGCACACGGATGCGCTCGGTGCGGGACGGTGACGTGCTCATGCAAGCTGCCAGTGGAAACTTCGACGGGCACGTCCGGCATAGGCGGCACGGGCGCACATGGCAAGCCGCGACCGAGCCCGGTCCGGACTGCCATCGGCACGGCACCGCGTCAGCCGGGACGGAAGGCGTCCGGTCTGCAGTTTGGCGCGGTCAGTCATGACCGGCACGATCTCCGGGTGTGCGACCATTCGTCAATCTGCACGGCAACCACCGCGCGGGTCTATCGTCTCCCCGTCCCCGTGTCGCGTGACGTTTGTCATTCCGGCTTCCGCCGCGTCCGGATAGGCTCCCGCCATGACCGAATTCCGGCATCGCCTCGATCCGCGCCTGCACCTTGCCGCGGCGATCGGCTGGGCCGTGGGCCTGTTGACGCTCCTCACCGCGGCGCTGACGGCAACCTTCGTCCTGTGGCAGACGCGCACCGATCTCGAGGCCGATTCAGCCGCCTTGTTCGCGTCCGAAACCTCAAGGCTCGCCGACAGCATCGACACGGCGCTGCAGGACAAGCTGCGCACCATTTCCGCCTCGGCCTCGCTGCTCGACGCGGCCGACCGTTCCCTGCCTGACACCTATGTCGACCGGCTGACCCAGGCGGAGGGCAGGTCCGTGCCGGGCTTCGACTGGGTTGGCGTCGTCTCCACCGCCGGCCTCGTCGAAGTCGACTCCGACGGATCGAAGGGCGGCGCCGATGTCGGCGCGCAGCCCTGGTTCGCCCCCGCGCATCGGCAGGTCTCGGCCAGCATCGGCAACGTCACCGCCGGCGATCCGTCGTCGCTTGTGATCGCAGCACCCCTCCTCGACGACAAGGGCAAGTTCGCCGGCGCACTGGTCGGGCGGATCGTCCTCGACTGGTTCCTCCGGATCATGGACCGCGGCATCGGCGCCCTGTCCCTGTCGAACACGGCCGAATCGGCCCTGGTGACCGGCGAGGGAAGACTTCTGGTGGGCAGCTGGGCCCTGCCGGAGGGCGAGGGTGCAGCACTCCTCGCGGCCATCGCCCAGCAGGCGAAATCGCCCGAGACAGGCACGCCAAGCGGCGCGCTGCGGTTCAACGGCAATCTGGTTGGATACAGCCGGGTGGCCGGCTGGGACGCCACGTCCGGCAGCGAGATGTGGGTGCTGACCCACGAGACCTCGCCCACGGCCTTCTCCAAGGCGCTCGACGAATCCTGGCGCATCTTCGCCATCATCATGGCCTCCGGCGCGGTCACCGCGGTCGGGTCCTATCTCCTGGCCGATTTCCTGCTGCGCCGCCTGCGCGAGATCAACCGCACGGCCATCCTCCTGCGCCAGGGCCAGGCGGATGGCATCAGCGTGCCGCGCGGACACGACGAGATCGCTTCGGTCGGAGCCTCCCTCTCCCTGCTCTTCGACGGGCTGAAGACCTCCAATCTCGAGCTGCGCGCGCTCAACCGCGAACTTGACCTTCGGGTGGAAGAGCGCACCCGGGAGGTGTTGCGCCTGTCGGAAGAGGCGCGGCGGGCCGCGGTGACGCGCGACCGCCTGCGCATGTCCCGCGACCTGCACGATACGCTGGCGCATTCGATGCTGGCCGTGCTCGCGCAGATCAAGATGGTGCGCAAGCTTGCCCGGGCGAAGCCGGAAAGACTGCCGCAGGAGCTGGCCGAGACGGAGCGCATCGCCCAGGAGGGATTGAATCTCGCCCGCGAGACGGTTGGCCGGCTTCGCTACATCGCGGTGCTCGACGATGGCCTCGGCGCCGCGCTGCAGACGCTGGTCCGGCGCCTGCAGGAGCGTATCGTGATCGACTTCAGCCTGGACATCGATCCGGCGCTTGCGGGCATGGCCAATCCCGTCGCCGAGACGATCTACCGCATCGCCCGCGAAGCGCTGGTCAACATCGAGAAACACTCGGATGCCAGGAGCGGCTCGATCTCGATCCGGCTCGGATCGTCCAATGGATCCACCGGGGATCAGGTGGAGATGACCATCCGGGACGACGGCCGCGGCTTCGAACATGACGCAATCGGCGACGGACACTACGGCCTTGTGGGCCTGCGCGAACAGGCCGCGCTCATCGCGGGCCGGCTGACCGTCGTCTCCCGGCCGGGAAGCGGCACCGAGATCACCCTTGTCGCACCACTGTGACCGTTCCGTCGCAGAACTGGCTTCGCTTGCCTGCCCGCCGCCGCAGATGAAGAATCTTTAATCCATGGCGTCAGAATTTCTTCGCAATTGGACGTGAATCTGTTCCCATCAGACACGCGGCCGTCATCCGATTCCCAACGACCGGGATGAATTGCGCCGCGCAGGTCCCAGGTGCCGCTATGACGACCGATTTTCTCTCAGACTACCGCCCCGGTTCCGCACTGCTGCGCCGCGCCGCGCGGCAGGCGCCGCCCGCCCCGCGACAGGGGCCGGCGGGTTTCCTGCGCCGGCATCCAAAGCTGACGCGCGAGGTCGAAACGCTGCTCGCCTCCACCATACTGGCGGTGATCTTCCTCTCCTCGGGCCTGTGATCCGAGATCGCGCGCTTCAATCCGGCCCGGACACGAGATCACGGGTGAGCGCCGCGATGTTCGCTGCCCCCATGAGCGCCATGGCCCGCGCCGTCTCGCGGCGCAGGATCTCGAGGGCATGGCTGACGCCCGCTTCGCCGGCGACGGCGAGTCCCCAGAGCTGTGGCCTGGCGATCAGGCAGCACGCAGCGCCCAGCGCCAGGGCCTTGACCACGTCGGCGCCGCGCCGGATTCCGCCATCCACCAGCACCGGAATGCGTCCGTCGACCGCGGCGACAATGGCGGGGAGCGCGGCGATTCCCGAGGCCGCCCCGTCGAGCTGGCGGCCGCCATGGTTGGACACGATCACCGCGTCGACGCCGCGCTGCAGCGCCTCGCGCGCCTCCTGCGGATGCAGGATGCCCTTGAGGATCAGCGGCCCCTTCCAGATTCCGCGCAGCCAGTCCACGTCGCGCCAGGCCATGGCGGGATCGAGCAGGGCCGACATGCGCTTGGCCAGGCTGCCGACGTCGATGGCCTCGCCATCGCGCACATAGTTGCCGAAGCTGATGCGCGGCAGTTCCTGGCGCATGCGCAGCAGCCACTGGAGCTTTCCGGCCATGGCCAGGATATCCAGGAGCGGAAACTTCGGCGGGATCGCAAAGCCGTTGCGGATGTCGCGCTCGCGGTTGCCCAGCACCTGGTTGTCGATGGTGAGCACCAATGCATCGTAGCGGGCCGCAGCGGCACGGTCGGCAAGTTCGGCGGTGAAGCTTCGGTCGCGGTAGAGGAAGACCTGCATCCAGCGTGGCGCCGTGCCGATGCGCGGCAGGTCCTCGAGCCGGCAGACCGAACCATGGCTCAGGCAGTAGGCCGTTCCGGCCGCCGCGGCGGCGCGCGCCGCCGCCGACTCGCCCTGCGGCCACATCAGGCCGGCCAGCCCGGTGGGTCCGATCATCACCGGCATCGACAGCCTGTGGCCCAGGAGGTCGATGCCCAGGTCGGGCGTGCCCGGCCCGTTCAGCGGGCGCGGCAGAAGACTGTAGCGCTGGAAGTCCGACTCGTTGCGCCGCAGCGTCACCTCGTCCTCGGCGCCGCCGTCGGTGAAGTCGAACACCGGCTTCGGCAGCACCCGCTGCGCCATGCGCCGCAGCGTCGCGGTGTTGTAGCAGGCCGTGCGCCAGGCGTTACCCATGGCTGTGCGTGGCGTGGCGCCTATCCATCGCGACAGCCTATTACAGCACCGGCGGCGCGGACAATGGCCTGTGCCATCTGGTCATCGCCGGTTGGCGCGCCTAGACTGCGCCCTATCGACGACGTCCGGAGAGGGGAACACGGCCCATGATCAAGGATCCGCCTATCTTGACGATCCGTCGCGCGTTCCCCCGCCCGGCGGCCGAGCTGGTCGCGCGCTTCCGTGGCGCCATGACCGGCCACGTGGTCGATGCCATGGGTGGCAGCGGCGCGCTCGACTGGCGCATCAAGCCGCTCGATCATCACCGCGCGTCCTTCTGCGGAACGGCGGTGACCTGCGATGCCGGTCCCGCCGACAATCTGGCGCTGTTCGGCGCTCTCCAGATCCTCGAGCCGGGTGACGTGATCATGCTGGCGACTGGCGGATCGATGGCCGCCGCAGTCACCGGGGATCTGGCCGTGGGCATGGCCCGCAACGCCGGCTGCGCGGCACTGGTCACCGATGGCGCAGTGCGCGACACCACGGGCATCGTCGACGTCGGACTGCCCGTCTTCTGCGCCGGTGTCACGCCCAATTCGCCGTCGCGCAATGGCCCGGGCACCGTGGGTCAGGCGATCGTGATCGGCGGACGATCCGTCATGTCGGGCGACATCGTCCTGGGAGACGGCGATGGCGTGGTGGTGGTGCCGCTCGCCCTGGCCGAAGAGGTCCTGCACAAGCTCGCCGAGGTTCGCGCCGCCGAGGCGCTGCTCGAGGCCAAGGTCAAGGCAGGCTTGCGCATGCCGGACTTCGCTGCGACATTGCTCGCGTCGGACCGCATCGAGTATCTGTCCTAGCGTGTGGCCAATGACTCGTCCGCGGCGGCCCGCGATGAAGCAATTCTGTTCGGAAACATGGACTGACGCCATCCGGGGCCGGCGGATGGCAGACTACGCAAGATCGGGAGACTCGACGTGATGATATCTGCAAACCCTTTCCACCCCACGGCTGCGGCACGCCTGGTGGCGCTTCTGCGCGTCTGCCTGGCGCTGGCTGTGACGGCCGCCCTGAATGGCGCGGCGCGGGCCGCCGATTCGCCGGCGCGACCCAACATCGTCTATATCCTGGCCGATGATCTGGGGTGGAAGGACGTGGGCTTCCACGGCTCCGACATCCAGACGCCCAACCTCGATGAGTTGGCCAAGACCGGGCTTGAACTCCAGGCCTTCTATGTCGAGCCGATGTGCACGCCGACGCGCGCGGCGCTGATGACCGGACGCTATCCGATGCGCTATGGCCTGCAGACGGCGGTCATCCCCTCGGGCGGCAAGTATGGTCTGGCAAAGGACGAGGTCACGCTGCCGCAGATGCTGAAAGACGCAGGCTACGAGACCGCGCTTGTCGGCAAGTGGCACCTGGGCCATGCCGAGACGGACATGTGGCCGAAGCAGCGCGGCTTCGATCATGCCTATGGTCCGCTGATCGGCGAGATCGATCACTTCACCCACACCTCGCATGGGGTGAAGGACTGGTACCGCAACAACGAGGCGGTGACCGAGGAAGGCTACGACACGGCATTGTTCGGCCGGGATGCCGTCGCGGTGATCGAGGCCCACGACACGACGAAGCCGCTGTTCCTTTATCTCGCCTTCACCGCGCCGCATACGCCCTATCAGGCGCCCGAGGACTATCTCGCTCGCTATCCCGGGATCGCCGATCCGCTGCGCCGCGCCTATGCCGGGCAGATCACGGCGATGGACGCGGAAATCGGAAAGGTCGTCGCGGCGCTCGACAGCAAGGGCATGCGCGACAACACACTCATCCTCTTCAGCAGCGACAATGGCGGCACCCGGTCTGCGATGTTTGCCGGCGAAGGCAAGGTCACGGGCGAGATCCCGCCGGACAACGGTCCCTACCGCGATGGCAAGGGATCGAACTATGAGGGCGGCACGCGGGTCGTCGCCTTGGCCAACTGGCCGGGACATGTTCCATCCGGAAAGATCGACGAGATGATCCACGTCGTCGACGTCTTCCCCACCCTGGCGGGCCTCTCGGGCGGATCGACGGCGAGGAGCAAGCCACTGGATGGCGTCGATGTCTGGGCGACGCTCAGCACCGGCGCGCCATCGCCGCGGGACGAGATCGTCTACAACATCGAGCCGTTCCGCGCGGCCCTTCGCAAGGGCAACTGGAAACTCGTGTGGAAATCGCTGCTGCCGCCCAAGGTCGAGCTCTTCGATCTCGCCACCGATCCCTCGGAGAAGACCAATCTCGCCGACAGCAATCCGCAGCGCGTCCAGGAGATGCAGGCGCGGATCCTGGAGCTTGCCGGCCAGATGGCGCCGCCCCTGTTCCTCATGGAGCTGGTCAGCCTTGGCCTGTCGATCGCACCGGTCTTTCCCGAAGGTGACCTCTCGGTGATCAATGAGGACTGAGGACGGCCCCGGTCTGACGGGGACACGCCCTGCAACCGACGATTGATCGGGGCCGGAGTTCCCTTGCTGCGGAACTTCGACTAAGCTGTGACTGACCGCGGCCGCGACATGGCCCTCGCATAGGAGACCTCTCGATGACGTCCAAGATTCGTTCGGCACGGCCCGTTGGAAAGACCCGGCGCAATGTCCTGCAGGCCCTTGCCGGCCTGGCCGTCGCTCCGGCCGCGGCAACCCTGCTCCAGACCACACCCGCAGAAGCGGCCACCGGCCGCGTCGAGTTTCGCCTGGTGCGCGCCGGCTTCATCTTCGGCATTGGCGGCGGAAGCGGCAAGCTGCGCTTCAACGGCAGGACCTACGATCTGAGCGTGGGCGGCGTGAGCGTCGGCGCCACGATCGGCCTGGCTTCGGCGGACTTCGTCGGCAAGGCCCGCCACCTGCATCGGGCGAGCGACATCACGGGCACATACACGGCCGTCGGCGCCGGCCTGGCCGCCGCGGGCGGCGGAGCCGTGGCCCGGCTGCGCAATTCCCGCGGCGTGGTGCTGGAGGTCTCGGCCAGGCAGATCGGCTTCATGGCCTCGATCGACCTGAGCGGCCTGAGACTGTCCCTCGCCCGCTAGTCGGCCGCGAAGGGCTGCCGCGCGCCACGCGGATGCAGTGGCGAACCGCAGGGGATAAAAAGTGAGAACTGGCAGATCTCACTAAGTCATTCATGTTGTTGAATACGAGTCCCGAAGTCGGCCAACAGATATGTTAGAGTGGCCCGTCATTCCTGAACAGCTGACGGTCGTTGGGGTGAGTCCTACGCCAGATCAAAGGTTCCGGTCTGCGATTCCCAGGTACAAAGAACTGTTCGTCTGCTTTGCCGCCGTCAGCTGAACAGTGGCTTTGCATGCAAAACCGACGCGATGGGCCAGAACCGGACCTCCCAAACGATTGAAGCGGAGCTGGCGTTATGGGGCAGAGCAAACTACTGCCAGGCGACAGTTGGCGGCACCGTCGCTCACGATTTATCTGCCTCCTCGGTTAGCTCTGCTGCACGGCGAAGTGCAGAAACGAAGCGGTCAATATCATCTTGATATTCGAATGATGAGAAGATGATTGCAGGGTTGGACAGTAGACTTGCTTGAAACCAGCGGCCATGATCGTTCTTCAATTGTCGGTAGACGTCCGCAGCCTCAGAAAAGTTTTCCAACTCAACATGGCAGACTACATGGTTGGCTAGCACCCATGGGGGAACGTACTTCATCTTTTCAAAACTGGCCAGGGCCTCGCGCGGGCGGCCACTGGCCATCAAGATTGTCCCCTTTCCATCCCAGAACCAATCGGCCGCATAGGGGTCGCGGCGCAACGCCTCGTCGATTTCATACAGGGCCTCGTCATAGCGCCGCGTGTAGCCATTCAGGAACGCAAGCAAGCCTTTGGTAAGAGTATCGTTCGGGTTAAGTGAGAGGGACTCATCAAGATGTGACCTCGCCTCTCGATAGCGCCGCAAATGCATGAGCGACAGCCCAGCGGCTGCATGGGCCAGTGGCTCGCTGGAATCCAATGCGATGGCTTCCTTGGCAAGCTTCAGACCCCGAACAAGATGCGCCTTGTCATCATCAAAGAAGAACTTGTTGACTGTAGATATACTGAGAATGGCACGGGCCGCCGCAAAATCCGGGTCAAGTTCAACGGCACGTAGTGCAAATTCACCGGAGAGAACATGCATATCATAACGGCCCCGCAAGCGTTCCGCCTTGAGAAACATCTCGTAGGCGGAGAGATTCTTGGTCGGCCTGTTTCTTGCGCGATGAATAATCGATTCCCTGAGCTGACGGGAGACGCGTGACGTCACCATCTGGGTGATTTCATCTTGGATTGCAAATATGTCTTTGAGTTCTCGATCATACCTCTCGGCCCATACATGGGTCGACGTTTCGGCTTCAATCAGCTGTGCTGTCACCCTAATCTGACCTCCCGCTCGACGCACACTGCCTTGGACGATGTATTGAACGCCAAGCTTGTGGCCGATGTCGCGGACATCATTGCCCTTACCGCGGAACTGAAACGCTGAGTTTCTGGCAATCACCAGAAGCTCGCGATACTTCGAGAGGTTGGTGATGATGTCCTCGGTGATGCCGTCGCTGAAATAGATCTGTTCGGGATCGGCACTCATGTTGTCGAAGGGGAGGACGGCTATAGATGGTTTGGAGGTCTCTGGTTGTCTGGCGAAGCCCTTGGATTGGGGCGCCGCCGCCAGGCGATACACACGAATGGGTTTTGCTATGTTCTTGAGTGTTTGCTCGCCGATGTCCTCGAAGCCGAGGTCAAGGCGACTGCCTATGTTATCATGGACCATGGCCGAGATGACCAGACCTCCGGGTTCTGCAAGTGCCTCGATCCGCGCAGCGACATTGACCCCGTCACCAAAGATATCTCCCCCTTCCGCAATGACGTCACCCAGGTGAACCCCGATCCGGAAAGTCATCTGCCGGTCATGCGCACGCTCTGCATTGCTTGCCGCCACCGCCTTCTGGATGGCCGCAGCGCATGCCACCGCATTCACGACGCTCGGAAACTCTGCCAGAAAGCCGTCGCCCATCGCCTTGAACAGCCGACCCCTATGTTCAGTGATCCGGGGTTCGATCAGCTCCGTGCGGAGCTTCCGGACCGCCGTCAGGGTACCGGCCTCGTCCTCGCCCATGAGGCGGCTATACCCGACCACATCGGCGGCCAGAATGGCGGCAAGTCGGCGTTCTTGGTCATTATCGGCCACCCGACGATGCTCTCCCTCTCGCGCGGACCATTCACCCCGCTCCAGACACCATCGATACGATAGCACTGCCCCATCACGCCGCAACCCGGGGACACAGGAGGGCCACGGTTAGCTGTACTGGGACAAAACCACTGATATTGGTAGATGTCTGCATAGGGTTCATTGCTGACATTGGGCAGCCGTCTTGGAAGGTCCGGACAAGGCGACAAGCAGTCCATGGAATGGCCCAGGACTTTGGCCGCACCTATCCCAGAGACAGACATTCACGTCAGGCCAATACTGCGAGACTGCCCACGGCACACAGCGGTGCCCAGCCGCGGTCATCTCAGGGACCGCTGGCGCCGAGGCGCCTGATGTAGGCGTCGATCCGTGTTGCGTCCGCGCCCGTGGCGAAGGCACGGGCCCTCACCAGATCTGTCCGGCATCAATGGCGCGCTTCGGACACCTTGAAGCGAAATCCATCGGCCCAAGACGTCTTCAGCCTGTAGGCCGAGATCTTCGAAACATAGGCATCACAGGCCTCCGAAATCACCGTAAACGTCCGATCGTCCGCTTTGCGATAGAGCGTGTCGAGATTGGTATCGCTCCAACCATTCAGGTTCCAGGAATACTGCCGCCTGAGGTAGCGGCGCGAGAGTTCATCGAGCGGCACAGTGATGGTGTTGACGATGATGTGGTCATAGCAGTCGCGCAGGATAGAGAAGTTGAGATCGAGACGCCGAAGCAACATGTCGCGCTTCATGAAGCTGCAATAGGATTGGGCCGGATCCCTGAGATGAACGGCGTTCGCGAGATCCAGATGGATGACAACCGTGGGCGGCGGATCGATTTTGCCGCTGGCGAGCAGGTCAAGGAACCACTCATGATGTGCGTAGCAGTTTCCGACGGACTCGCGTGGAGAATGGTCATGGCTATCCGCAACCGGCATGAAGCCATCCTGCAGGAACGAGAATCTGCCAAAGAGCGGCACGTTCCGACCCAGGCAATGTCTGAGAAGTGTGGATTTCCCCGCCGCGGGGAAGCCTGCAAGAACGAGGGCTCGCCGACCCATTTGCCTTTCCTTCACGCATACAGACCAAAAACGTATCAACTAGTGTTGTTGAGAGTATTTATGAAGTAAGTCGGCTTGGCAACTCCGTTCGAAAATGGTCGGTTGACGGTGTGTCGGGGAGTCAGGACTTGCCCCAGCTGCAGGCGGGGCGCCTTCTTGCATCCCGGATCTGATCAGGTCGCGGGTTGAAGACCTTTTTGGGGGATCGTATCGCCGAGATCGCCCACATTGGTGGCACCTCGATTCCAGGACTTTGCGCCTAGCCCAAGATCGACGTTGATGTGGTCTTGGACTCCGGGAAGCCATCCCCGCCGGCATTGAAGCTCTCCAGCGTGCTGGTTACGCCTTCCGTGGCAACAAGTACAACGACGGAATGTGGGCATTCACAACCGGCAGAGGGGCATACGGGGAGCGGTTCTATCTGTGTGGTCCGGGAAACATCACCCATCAAACGCGCATTCTGTTCCGAAACGATCTGCGAGGCCATCCAGAAGAGGTGGCAGCCTATGGGGATCTCAAGCGCCGGATAGCTGCGGAGGCCAATGACGCTTGGGACTACTACACCGGCAACAAGGGGCCTTATGTGGCCGAAGTCTTACGAAGGGCAATTCTGGCGCAATACCCCAAACCCGCGCAATTTCTCGAGGACTTCAGGGGCTAGGTTCGTCGGCTGATCTGCACAGGTCGGTCTGGCCGCGTCGGCAGCAGTTCTCACACGTCGTCATTGCGGCCTCTCGTCGGGGCGTGGCCTCGTTGCATGGAGCAGCTTTCTCAGTTCAGCCCGCAACGTCTTGCCAAATGCCCCTTCCGATCTCGGAAACTGGTTGAGCCGAGCAAAGCGCACCAGTTCAATTGGCAGGAGGTTTCTCGCTATGTAATCCATTTCAGGCTGAGTGATTTGCCTTTCCGTTCGGACAGCGACAATTGCTTCCTCCTGCCCCGTCTCGTGCAATTCTGCGAAGACACAGACTTCTTCAGCGCCGAGGTAGGACTGAATGGCGAATTCGATGGGGCCTACAGGTTTCTTGCTACCTCGTATGACGATGACGTCCGCAACTCTTCCGAGAAGTCGAACGCGTCCATCTTCTCTCTTCACTGCCAGGTCGCCCGGGACAAAGAAGTCATTCCGGAATACTTGTTTGCTCGTTTGAGGGTCATCGAGATAGTCTCTTGCGTCGACGTCAGCTAACTCAATTGCGAGCTTTCCTTCTTCGTTGATGTCACAATCCTCGCCCGTATCCTTGACTATGCGAATCTTCCGTCCAGGCTCCGGCTTCAGCCAAATGAGATCATCTCGTCCCCGGAATTCCGACCGGAGTGGCCTGCCGATGATCTCGGTGGCGCCGAAGTAGATGTTGATGTTTCGAGTAAGCCCGTCTGCCGTCGCTTCGGCTAGTTCTGCGGGAAACGGCCCTGAGGTGTAAACGATTTCGAAGCTATGCTTTAGCTCATCGGGCAGTGAACCTCTGTTCAGGAGATTGCGAATTTGATTGGGTCCTGCGAGTACTGAATTCACGCCATCGCGACGCAGGTGAGAGGGGAGATCAAGTGTGCGATCAAACACCACTGCTCCACCGGTATGCCATACTGCGGAGGGTGTCTTGAAACCTGCACCACAGGAGGGTGGCAAGTCCGTATAGACTACCGTGCTAGGTTTTATGTTGAAGCATTCTGCCCGGTACTGATTGCGCCGCTCCTCCAGCTGACCATCCATCACGACTTTCTTTGAGCTGCCCGTGGTTCCAGTTGTGTAGAGAATCTGCGAACCGACTGCGTCGGAGACTTCGGGTGTCAGGTTTCGGTCGCTACGCAGTTCCGCGAGCTTGGGCAGTACGATCACAGGGCATTGTTCCGGAATCTTGTCGCCTAGGGATGATGAGCTGAAACCGGACGACCCGTCCGCAAGTACGCAGTGAATGTCTGAAAGATTGAGGTCTGGGATTGCGGATGGTGTTTGAATGGCGATTGCGTTCAACCCCAGGGACCGTGCCGCCAATGAGGTGATCCAAGCTTCGAGAAGTCGGCTGGTAGCGACCACCACGGTGTTGCCTCGTCGCCCTCTGATGGCGCCGAGAAGTGGTTGCACACTTGCGATTGTGGAGAGAAACTCGCGATAGGATAGCCTGAAACTCCCTTGCGTGACTGCCAGAGCATCGGGCTTGCAATCTGCCCATCTGCGAATTTGTCCTATTGCCATTTTGGTCTCTAGCCTCGCCAGTTTGGGATCACGCTCACTCGATGCGAGTTTGTTCACGTATACGATGAAATTTCCACTCATGGTTGAGATATGCAACAACCGTGTCCTGCGCCTATGTCCCGGAAATGCGACCCAGGAGAGCGCTAGATGCAATGCAGCTTGAACAGCCTCCAACCAGATGTCGGTCGACCGCGCATCGCCTAGGGAATGGAATGAAGTCTCTCCGTTCGGACGCGGTAGCACTTCAAATGGCTCTGGAGCCTCGCAGCCAAGTGCTTGGCAAACATCTGCATCTGACGATCCCGGACACCGCAGTCCTTCGAGGCGACCGAGCCTCGCAGGACAGGAATAGCCTTGGGGTCGGGCCGAAGGATGATTTCCAGCATGAAGGCGAGCTCCGCTTCGGTCAGTGCCTGCACGTCGCCGATTCCAGTCATGTGACTTTAAGCGGAGAATAGGAACAAACTGTCAAATCACGTTCTAGAACGTCTGGCATTGGTTGCTATCTGGTTGCTACGCCAGCCAGAGAAATTCGAACGAAGTTCTTAATTTATTGATATAATTGGCGATCCCGACAGGACTCGAACCTGTGACCCTCAGTTTAGGAAACTGATGCTCTATCCGGCTGAGCTACGGGATCCCGGATGCGGGCCTAGCATAGCCCGGCAGCAAATCAAGCCGCAAGGCGGCCGCACCGCTAGTGGAAGTCGCGCGACTTGGGGATGACGCGCATCTGCCGCGGATGCCGGGCGGCGGGCGTCTGGCCGGGGTCGGGACCGGGGCGCACCACCTCGTCGGCCCGGGCCAGGGGGGCGCGGAAGCCGGCGTGATCGTCGCCGAGCCGGGCCAGCCAGTGGCTGCGGTCGAGGATGCGGCTGGCCACCACATGGATGATGTCGCCCGTGCGCTGCACCCGCCCGCGCACCAGCATGAGGCGCGCGCCCATGACCACGGCGCGGTGCGTCTCCAGCACCTGCGGCCAGACCACGATGTTGCAGACCGCGGCCTCATCCTCGAGCGTGAGGAAGACCACGCCCTTGGCCGAGCCTGGCCGCTGCCGCACCAGCACCACGCCCGCGACGGCGACGGCGGCTCCATTGCGCTTGCGCATGAGCTGGGCATTGTCGATCACGCCTTCGTCCCGGCAGGCCTGGCGCAGGAAGGACATGGGATGCGCCTTCAGCGACAGGCGCAGCGTCTGGTAGTCGTTCACCACATGCTCGGAGAGCGGCATCTCGGGCAATGCCACGGCGGGTTCGCCGCCCTGATCCTGCGCCTCGGCGAAGGCGAAGAGCGGCAGGGGCTTCGACCGAGCCAGCGCCGTCACCTCCCACAGCGCGGCGCGGCGGTCGAGACCCAGGGCGCGGAAACAGTCGGCCGCCGCCAGCTTCTCCAGCGCCGGCACCGGCACGCCGCGGCGCCGCATCTCGGCGATGGTGCCGGGCACGATCCGCGCCGCATCCTCCGCGCGCAGGCCGTCGACCTCGCGCAGGCCCAGGCGCAGGGCGAAGAAGCGGCTCCTGTCCGGCGGAACCTCGAGGGTGGAGTCCCATGACGAATAAGCCACGTCCGGATGCAGCACGGTGACGCCATGCTGGCGCGCGTCGCGCACGATCTGGGCCGGCGCATAGAAGCCCATGGGCTGCGCATTGAGCAGCGCGCAGGCGAAGACATCGGGATAGTGGCACTTGAGCCAGGACGAGACATAGACGAGATGGGCGAAGCTCGCGGCATGGCTCTCGGGAAATCCATACTCGCCGAATCCCTTGATCTGGTTGAAGCAGCGCAGCGCGAAGTCGGCGTCGTAGCCGCGCTCCACCATGCGGCTCACCATCTTCTGCTCCAGCCGGCCGATGGTGCCGCGCCGCCGGAAGGTGGCCATGGCCTTGCGCAGCTCGTTCAGTTCGCCGGGCGTGAACTCGGCCGCCACCATGGCGAGCTTCATCGCCTGTTCCTGGAACAGCGGCACGCCCCGGGTGCGGCCCAGCACCTGGCGCAGCTCGTCCGCCGGTCCGAAGGCGGGATGGGGGGCGGGATAGATCTCGGGCTCCAGCCCGTCGCGCCGGCGCAGGTAGGGATGCACCATGTCGCCCTGGATCGGCCCGGGCCGGACGATCGCCACCTCGATGACGAGATCGTAGAAGCAGCGCGGCCTGAGGCGCGGCAGCATGTTCATCTGGGCCCGGCTCTCGACCTGGAAGACGCCGATCGAATCCGCCCTGCACAGCATGTCGTAGACGGCCTTGTCCTCGCGCGGCACGCTGGCCAGCGTGTAGCGCTCGCCATACCAGGCGGCGAGCAGGTCGAGCGCCTTGCGGATGCAGGTCAGCATGCCGAGGCCCAGCACGTCGACCTTGAGAATGCCCAGCGTGTCGATGTCGTCCTTGTCCCATTCGATGACGGTGCGGTCCGCCATGGCCGCATTGCCGATGGGCACGGTCTCGTCGAGCCGGCCCTTGGTCAGCACGAAGCCGCCCACATGCTGTGACAGGTGGCGCGGGAATCCCGAAAGCGCGTCGGCCAGCTCGATGACGCAGGCCAGCAGCGGATCGTCCGGATCGAGCCCCGCCTCCTTCAGCCGCCCGTCATGCATCTCCTCGCGCATGCGGCCCCAGACGATGCCGGCCAGCGCCGCGGTCACGTCCTCCGACAGTCCCATGACCTTGCCCACCTCGCGCACCGCCGAGCGGCCGCGATAGGTGATGACGGTGGCGGCGAGGCCGGCGCGTTCGCGGCCATAGCGGGAATAGATGTACTGGATCACCTCCTCGCGCCGCTCGTGCTCGAAGTCGATGTCGATGTCGGGCGGCTCCTTGCGCTCTTCCGAGATGAAGCGCTCGAAGAGCAGCTCGATCTGGTTGGGGTCGACCGCGGTGATGCCGATGCAGTAGCACACGGTGGAATTGGCGGCCGAGCCCCGGCCCTGGCAGAGGATGGGCTTGTCCTGCTGCCGGGCGAAGCGCACGATGTCATGCACCGTGAGGAAGTATGGCGCATACTCGAGCCTGGCGATGAGGGCCAGTTCCTTGGCAAGGCTCTCCTTCACCTTGTCCGGTATGCCTTGCGGATAGCGCTCCGCCGCCCCTTCCCAGGCGAGATGCGCAAGCTGCGACTGCGGCGTCCGGCCCGGCGGGATCGGTTCCTCCGGATATTCGTACCTGAGCTCGTCCAGCGAGAAGCGGCAGGCCGCCGCGATCTCGAGCGTGCTGGCGATGGCCTGCGGATGGTCGCGGAACAGCCGGGCCATCTCGTCCGGCGTCTTGAGATGGCGCTCGGCATTGGCCTCGAGCCGGTAGCCCGCCCCGGCCACGGTGACGCCCTCGCGGATGGCGGTGACGACGTCCTGCAGCACGCGGCGCCCGGCATGGTGATAGAGCACGTCGTTGGTGGCGAGCAGCGGCACCTTGTGGCGATGGGCGAGCTCCGCGAGCCGGTTGAGGCGGGCGCGGTCGTCGCCGCGATAGAGATGGCTGGCGGCGAGATGGAGCGGCGCTGCAAGCCGCGCCCGCACCTCGCCCAGATGCTGGGCGCTTTCGGGCAGCAGCGCGAAGATCTGGCCTGCGGCGAAGTCGCAGACGTCGTCCAGCGTCAGGAGGCAATGGCCCTTGCCGGCGCGGCGCTGGCCCAGGCTGAGCAGGCGGCACAGCCGCCCATAGGCCGCGCGCGTGGTGGGCCAGGCCAGCAGCGACAGGCGGTCGAGGTCGAGTCTGGCGCCCACCACGAAGGGCAGCTCCGCGTCCTTCGCGGCAGCATGCGCCCGGACCACGCCGGCCAGCGTGTTGCGGTCGGTCACCGCGAGCGCGGCAAGGCCCAGGTGCCGGGCCTGCACCGCCAGCTCCTCGGGGTGGGACGCACCGCGCAGGAACGAGAAGTTGGTGGTGCACTGGAGTTCGGCGTAGCTCACGACGACAATCCGTGCACGAACCATCTGGGCTGCATCCCGCCGGTCTCGCCATAGAGGCCCTCGCGGTAGAGCCAGTAGCGCCGGCCCTGCTCGTCCTCGATCACGTAATAGTCGCGCGGGATGGCACCGCCGGCGAGGCGCCACCATTCCGGCGCGATGCGCTCGGGGCCCTGCGCGCGCACCACGCGGCGGGTCACGCGCCGCCAGGTGAAGCGCAGGGGCGGACCGTCGGGCACCGAGGCAAGAACGATTGCAGGCTCGGGCCGCTGGAAGATCAGCAAGGGCCGCGGCAGACCGGCGCCGGACCCGGACAGGCCGGACAGCAGCGGCTCCGGGCCCTTGCGCGGGCGCCGGAAGACCGGCGGCGCCGGACGTTCGGCGCGCTCCGGCACATGGCTCTCCACCGGCTCCAGCGCCACGAGCCCGGATTCGTGGCGGTTCAGCACCCGGTCGTTGAGCTGTTCCAGCGCCGCATCGCCGGTGTCGTCGGCAAAGCCGTACTGCTGCCTGGCGACGGGTCCCGTCTCGCGCGCCTCCAGCGTCATGGCATCGATGCCGAAGCCCGCGTCCACGCCCTCGAGCTTCGGCTTCAGCACCCGCAGCATGTGGCGCGGATCATGCGTGGCGGCGGAAAATCCCGCCGGCAGGCTGATGCGCGAGCCGTCGCTGCGGAACAGCTTGAGCAGCAGGCGGGTGGCGCCCTGCGCGGCCCGCTCCAGATCGCGCGCCAGCGCCGCCACCAGACCGCCGAGGATGGCCTCGAGCCCGTCGCTGCTGATCACCGGTTCCATCAGCATGCGATGCGCCATGAAGGACGAGGGCGGATTGAGCGGGTTCAGCGGCTCGTCGCGGCGGCCCAGCATCTCGTCGAGGCGGATCAGCACGTTCTCGGCGATGGTCTCGCCGCGGAAGCGCCGGGCCAGCGTGGCGCGGGGAAGATCGAGCAGCGCGCCGACCGTCTTGAGGCCGAGGCGCCTGAGCGTGCGGACCGATTCGGCATCGATGCGCAGCGCCTCGACCGGCAGGGCCTCGACGCGATCACCCGCGTAGCGCGCCAGGGCCCAGGCCGCGCCGATGGTGTCGGCGATGCCGGAGCGGATGCCGAAGCCATAGGCGGCCAGGCGCTCCGCCATGTCGCGCAGCATGGCCGCCTCGCCGCCGAAGAGATGCGGCACCCCGCTGACATCGAGCAGGATGCCGTCGGGCGGTTCGGGCGAGACCCAGGGGCTGTAGCGCTCCATCCAGCGGCACAGGCCAAGCAGGCTCTTCAGGTCTTCCTCGGCCTCATGCGGCTCGGACAGGAGATCGGGCACCTGGGCGCGGGCGTCGGCCAGGCGCTGGCCGCGCGCCAGGCCGAAGCGCCGCGCCGCCGCGTTGACCGCGGCCAGGCGCAGGCCCTTGGCGCCGCCCTCAACCAGCGCGAAGGGCAGGCCCGCCGCCGGCGCCGGCCGGCGCTGCTTGATCCGTCCACGGATGAATCGCTCCACCGCGAAGTCCGGAAACCAGAGCGAAACGATGCGGCGCATGCTGCCATTCCAGATCCCAGGCGCCCGGCCTGCCGCCGCGGGCGCGCGTCAGTTCAACGGTCCAGGCCGGAAGCCCCGGCGCGGCGGCATCCTGCGGCGGGCTGCGCGACCGGGCCGCCCCCACCTGCCAGCGCGTGTGGCTGGCCGTGGCATCCGCATGGGCCCTGGCGAAGACCAGGACCCCGGCGGCCTTCCCCGCCTGGGCCGCCAGCATGAGGCGCCGCGTGGCGGTGAGTCCGGCCTGGGCGGCGTCGGCATCGCCGATCACCAGCGCCAGCGCGCCGGATTTCAGCGCCTCCTCCATGGTCCAGAGCAGGGCCGCGGGCCGCTCGAGCGTGACGGTCACGAAGCGCTGGCGCGGCAGGCCCAGCCGTTCCAGCCCATGGCCGTAGAGCCGGCCATATTCGCTTTCGCTGCGTGACAGACGGCACCACAGCAGCGGCCGCCGCTCGCCCGGATCGGCCATGCGGCGCAGCGCCAGGGCGAGGCTGAAGCCCATGGCCGCCGGCATGTCGCCATAGGCCCGGGGCGCCACGTCATGCAGTCCCGCCCGGGCCAGGCCCTGGTCGGGCAGATGCGCATCGACCGCATCGAGGCCGAAGGTCCAGGGCAGGCCCCGGCTGCGCCCCCGGTCGAACCGGATCTGGCCCTGGTCCAGCCGCGCCACATGGCGCCGCAAGGCCTCGACCAGCGGCAGGACCTCGGCCCTCCGGCAGGCTTCGGGAACGGCAAAGCCCCCGCCCCGCATCTGCGGCGTTTCCATACGCATGACTGGCATATCCTGAATGTTCCCATTTTGTTCTCACATGTGAAAAGAAGAGTCAAGCTAGGAAAATTTGCTTCATCCCCGCCCCCGCGATTCATTCTTTCCTAATCGCCGGCCGCGACACTCGGTCCATGACGCAACCAGGCCCGACCTCCGCGCCCGCCGGCCGCGCCGGCCGCGCCGTCGCCGCACTGCTGATGCTGGCGATGGGCCTCGCCATGCTGCTGCAGGGCTTCGGACTCCGCGGCGCGGGCTGGCTCAATCCCAACCCGGCGGTTCCCTCCTGGGTCTTCGCGACGCTCGGCATCGTGCTGGTCCTCGGCGCCCTGCTGGCCGCGGGAACCCTCCGGCCGCTGCCCCGCGCCGTGGCGCAAGGCGCAGGCTGGGGCCTGCTGGTGCTGTCGCTGGCCGTCGCGCACTGGCTGGTCTTCTTCGCCGACGGCGCAAGCTGCAGCCTCGCGGCTGGCGGACTCGGAGCCACGCTCTCCGACCTGGCCTGCCGCGGTCTCATCGGCCTGGCCCTGATCGCCCTCGACCTGATCCTGCTGGCGGCCCTCTTCGGCAAGCCGCGCGCGCCCCGCCCCTGAGGCGACGATGCAGCGCCGCGCCCTCCTCGCCGGACTGGCCCTCCTGCCGCACGCCGCCCGCGCCGCGACTGCCACGCCGGGCGCCATCGCCATCGGCCCGGCCTGGGCCCTGCCCGCACGCCACGGCGACGGACAGCTCTTCGTGTCCCTGCTCAACCGCGGCAGCCGGCCGGATGCGCTGGTCGCGGCCAGATCCGACGTCTGCGCCTTCGTCGAGCTGCGCCGCAACAACCGCTACGACGACCCGCCGCTCGACAGCATTGCGCTGGATCCCGGAACGGCGGTGCCGATGCGGCCCACCGACCGCCACCTGCGGCTGGTCGCGCTCCGGCGCCCGCTGGCGATCGGCGACCGGTTCTCCGTGATCCTCGACCTCCTGCTCGCCGGCGAGGCGGAAATCATCGCCACCGTCGCGGCGGCACCCGGCGACTAGCGCCGCGGTCCGCCATGCCGGACCACAGCGGCTCCCACTCAACGCCGGATCGCAATAACGCCTGTTGAGAAGTCAGCTACAAGCTGGAATAGTAATTCACAGTAAGGTGCACCACCGCAACTGCTGGGCTGGATTGAACGTGGCATCACCCGAGCGAAGACTGGTTGCAATACTTGCCGCGGACATCGTCGGCTATTCGCGCATGATGGAAGCCGACGAGACCGCAACACTCGCCGCCGTCAAGACGGTCTGGTCAGAGACGATCGATCCGCTCCTGGCGCAGCACAGGGGCCGGGTCGTCAAGCTGATGGGCGATGGCGCCATCGTCGAATTCGCCTCCGTGGTCGACGCAGTGGCCTGCGCCGTCGCCATGCAGAAGGCGGTCGCGGCCCAGCAGGCCCAAACCCCGCCACAGCGCCGCATCGTCTTCCGGATCGGAGTCAATCTCGGCGATGTGCTGGTGGAGAAGGGCGACCTGCTGGGCGACGGCGTCAACGTCGCGGCGCGGCTCGAGCAGCTCTGCAAGCCGGGGGGCGTTCTCGTGTCGGGTACGGCCTATGATCATCTCCAGGGAAAGCTGGGGCTGCCGCTGGATTTCACCGGCGAGCAGCGCGTCAAGAACATCTCCCGCCCCATTCCCACCTACAGCGTCCGCATGGACGGGAGCAGGCCGGCCACCCCCGCGAAGACGCGGACCGAGCGACGCGCGTGGCGCGCAGTCCTGGCGCTTGTGGTTCTCGCCGCGGCAGGCGCCATCGCGCTCTGGTGGTTCACATCGGAGTCGGCGCCGCGCGGCAAGCCATCGATCGCGGTCATCCCCTTCGACAATCTCGGCGAGGACGAGGTGACCGGTCGCCTGGCGGACGGGCTGACCGAGGATATCATCACCGACCTGGCCCGCTTTCGCGAATTCGAGGTGATCGCGCGGAACTCCGTCGAGGCCTACAAGGGCAAGCCCGTCGATGCCGGCGAGATTCAGCGCGCGCTCAACGTTCGCTACATCCTCGAAGGATCGATCCAGCGGCAGGACGACCGGGTCCGGGTGACCGGGCAGCTGATCGACGCCGCCTCCGGCGCGCATGTCTGGTCGGACCGCTGGGACAGGCCTGTGGCCGACGTCTTCGAGGTTCAGGCGGAACTGTCCCAGAAGGTGGCGGCGAAGCTCAGCGGCATTGCCGGCACGATCATCGCCGCCGACCGGGAGGCCGCGCGGCGCAAGTCGCCGAGCGATCTCAACGCCTATGACCTGTTCGTGCTGGCGACCGACGACAAGCAGAAGGAAACGAAGGACAGCATCGCCGATTGCGTGGCGCTGCTGAAGAAGAGCCTGGACATCGACCCGAATTTCGCCCGCGCCTGGACGCTTCTCGGATCCTGCTACGCCGTCTCCCTGCGCTGGGCCGACAACTGGGACGAGACGAACGCTCTCTATCAGCAGGCCGTCCGCCGGGCTGTGGAGATCGATCCGCTTGACGCGGACGCCCATGCCGGGCTTGCCTTTGCGCTGGGTTTCGCCGGTGACCTCAGGCAGTCCGAGGTGGAGTTCGAGAAGGCGCTGTCGCTCAATCCCAATTCGGCCGACGTGCTGACGCGCTATGCCTTCTGGTCCGTGGAATTCGGCAAGCCCGACGATGGCGCGGCGATGGCCGAGCTTGCCGCGCGGCTCGATCCCAACGCGCCGCCCTGGGCTTTGCGGATGCAGAGTACCGCCCTGTTTGCCGGCGGCCGCGCCGAAGACGCAATCCGCATCCGCAAGCGCGTGCCCAGGGAAATGTTCACCGACGGCGACTTCATCGAGCTGGCGATCTACATGGCGAAGCTTGGCCGCATCGATGAAGCCAAGTCTTATGCCGCCGAAGGACTCGCGGCCTTCCCGGCCATATCGATCGAGAGCTGGACCGGAGACCCCGGATGGAGCGACGCCGAGCGGCAGAATACGGTGGCGCTCATGCGCAAGGCGGGCTTTCCCCCCTGCGCCAGCGCGGAGGAATTCAGCAAGGGCGGAATCAAGGTGCGCCTGCCGGAATGCAAGTGATGGACGATCCGGCCCAGCCAGCGGCCGGGCCGCGAGGCCTCGTCCCTAGAGATCACCCACCACGCATTTGCGCGCCAGCGCCTTGTACTGCTTCTCGGTGAAGGCGATGGGATTGCCGCCGGCGGACGGGTCCCGGATCGCCATGGCCGCCACTTCGTCGAGGCGCTTGGTGTCGATGCCGATGTCGGCCAGCTTGTTGGGAATGCCGATCTCCTTGCGCAACGCCAGGATCCACTTGAGGAAGCCGTTGAAGCCGCCCTTGATGCCGAGATAGGCCGCGGCCCGCTCGATGTCCTTCTCGATCTTGCGGCGGTTGGCCTTCAGCACATAGGGCATGACGATGCCGTTGAGCAGGCCGTGATGCGCGTCGTAGAGCCCGCCGAAGGGATGGGACAGCGCGTGGATGGCGCCCAGTCCGCGCTGGAAGGCGGTGGCGCCCATGGCCGAGGCCACCAGCATGTTGCCGCGCGCGTCGAGATCCTTGCCCTTCTTCACCGCCTTGACCAGATTGTCCTTCACCAGGCGCATGCCCTCCAGCGCCACGCCCGCCGACCACGGATGGTAGAATGGCGCGCAATAGGCCTCGAGATTGTGGGCCAGCGCGTCCATGCCGGTGGCGGCCGTCAGCTTCGGCGGCAGGCCTATGGTGAGTTCCGGATCGAGGATCGCCACCTTCGGCATGATGGCGGGGTGGAAGATGATCTTCTTCTCGTGCGTGATCGGGTGGGTGACGACGCCGGCGCGCCCCACCTCCGAACCCGTGCCGGCCGTGGTCGGCACCGCGATGATGGGCGAAATCTTCGTGGCATCGGCCCGCGTCCACCAGTCGTCGACGTCCTCGAGCTCGAAGACCGAGATGGTCTGGCCATGCATCAGCGCGATCATCTTGCCGATGTCCAGGCCCGACCCGCCGCCGAAGGCCACGACCCCGTCATGGCGCCCGGCCTTGTAGGCGGCGACCCCGGCGTCGATGTTGGCCTCGACCGGATTGGGCCGCACGTCCGAGAACACGGCGATGCCGAGACCCGCCTTCTTCACGTCGGCCACGATGTCCTGCACCATCTGCATGGAGGCGAGACCCGGATCGGTGACGAAGAGCGGCCGGTGGATGCCGTTGGCCTTGCACAGCTCGGCCAGTTCCTTGATGCGGCCGGCGCCGAACTTGATCGCGGTCGGGTAGTTGATGTTGCGGTTGGGAATCATGTGCGGGTCCTCAGGTGATAGCTCTTTGGTCTGGTCAGGGCTTCGTATCCGACGATCGACAGCGTGGCGCCGCGGCCGGTGTCCTTGACGCCGGTCCAGGTCAGCGCCGGGTCGAGATAGTCGCAGCGGTTCATGAAGACCGTGCCGGTGGCGATCTCGTCGCCGATTCGCTGGGCGGCGGCGGCATCCTCGGTCCAGACGGCGGCGGTCAGGCCATAGGGGGAATCGTTCATCAGCGCGATGGCCTCGGCATCGTCGGCCACCTTCATGATGCCGACCACGGGGCCGAAGCTCTCCTCCGTCATCACGCTCATCTGGTGATTGACCTCGGTCAGCACCTGCGGGGCCATGTAGGGCGTGCCCGCCTTGTCCATGGCGAAGGACTTGGGATCGATGTGCGCCCTGGCGCCCGCACGCAGCGCGGACCGGATCTGCTTGCGCACGAAATCCGCCGCATCGGCCTTCACCAGGGGCCCGAGCGTGGTCGCTTCCTCCAGCGGCGAGCCGAGCACGTAGCCCTTCGTCAGCGCCACGAAGCCGTCGACGAAGTCGCGCCAGACCTTCTTGTGCACATAGATGCGCTCGATGCCGCAGCAGCTTTGCCCCGAATTGAAGTAGGCGCCGTCGACCAGGTTCTCGATGGCATGGGCGAGATTGGCATCGGGCCTGACATAGGCCGGGTCCTTGCCGCCAAGCTCCAGGCCGAGATTGATGAAGCGGCCGGCCGCCGCCTGCTCCATGGCCCGGCCGCCCGCCACCGAGCCGGTGAAGCAGACCATGTTGGCATGGCCGCCGGAGATGATGTCGGCCGTCTGCTTGTGCGTGAGCACCAGATGCTGGAACACGCCCTTGGGCAGCTTCGCCGTGTCGAAGGCCTTCTGGAAACGCTCGGCAACGAGCAGCGTGTTGGCCGCGTGCTTCAGCACCACCGCGTTGCCGGCCATGATGGCGGGGATGATCGAGTTGACCGCCGTCAGGTAGGGATAGTTCCACGGCGCGATGGTGAAGACCACGCCCAGCGGCTCGCGCCGGATGTAGCGCAGGAAGCCGTCCTTCGGTTCGGGCACGATGTTTTCCAGCGCCCGCTCGGCGATGGCGATCATGTAGCGGGCGCGCTCCTCGAAGCCGCGAAGCTCGCCCGCGCCGTAGCGCACTGGCCGGCCCATCTGCCAGGCCAGTTCCGGCACGATCTCGTCCTTCATGGCCAGCATGGCCTCGACCGCGGCGAGGCAGAAGGCCGCGCGCTCCTTCAGCGGCACCTTTCGCCACTTCGCCTGCGCGGCATGCGCGGCGGCGAAGGTGGCGGCGATGTCCTTGCCGCTGGCCGCCCTCCGGCTGGCATAGACCCGGCCGTCGACCGGCGAGATGCATTTGATCGCTTCGGCCATGACGCGCCTCAATACTGTTCGAAGCCGCGGTAGAGATCGAAGTCCATCACGCGGCGGTCATACTCGAACTGCTCCCACTTCGCCGTATGCACGTAGTGGTCGACCACCTCGTCGCCGAGGGCCGCGCGCAGCATCTTCGAGCCGTCGAGCAGCGCGGTCGCCTCGCGCAGCGTCTTGGGGATCTCGCGCAGCTTCTTCGAGGTGTCGTAGGCATCGCCCGAGAAGGCAGGCTCCAGCTTCATCTTCTTCTCGATGCCGTCGAGGCCGGCCGCCAGCAGGGCCGCGAAGGCGAGATAGGGATTGAGGTCCGATCCGCCGACGCGGCACTCGACGCGGATCGCCTTGGTGTCGCCACCGCAGAGGCGGAAGCCCGCCGTGCGGTTGTCGAAGCTCCACACCGAGCGGGTGGGCGCGAAGGTGCCGGCGATGAAGCGACGGTAGGAATTCATGTAGGGCGCGAGGAAATAGGTGATCTCGCCGGAATGCTCCAGCTGGCCCGCCAGGTAGTGCTGCATCAGCGCCGACATGCCGTGGTCGCCCGCCTTGTCGAAGAACAGCGGCGTCTTTCCGTCGGAACTCCACAGCGACTGGTGGATGTGCGAGGAGCTTCCGGCCAGCGCATAGTTCCACTTCGCCATGAAGGTGATGGCCTTGCCCAGGCCCTGGGCGATTTCCTTGCAGCCGTTCTTGATGATGGCATGCCGGTCGGCCATGTCGAGGGCCTCGGCGTACTTGACGTTGATCTCCTCCTGGCCGGGTGCGGCCTCGCCCTTGGAATTCTCCACCGGAATCCCCGCGCCGTGCAGGCCATTGCGGATGGCCCGCATCACCCCTTCCTCCTTCGAGGTCTGGAAGATGTGATAGTCCTCGATGTAGTTGGCCGAGGTCTTGAGGTTGCGGTAGCCCTTGTCGTGCGCCTGCTCGAAGCTGTCGTCGAACAGGAAGAACTCCAGTTCCGAGGCCATGTAGGCCTTCATCTTCAGGGCCTCGAGCCGCTTCAGCTGCTTCTTCAGGATGGCCCGCGGGCTGTGCGGGATCTCGTCGTGCGTGTGATGGTCGAGAATGTCGCAGAGCACCAGCGCGGTGGCCGGCAGCCAGGGAATGCGCCGCAGCGTGGCCATGTCGGGCTTGAGCACGAAGTCGCCATAGCCCTTCTCCCAGCTCGAGGCCTTGTAGCCCGGCACCGGCTCCATCGCCACGTCGACGGCGAGCAGGTAGTTGCAGCCGTGCGTCTCCTCATAGGCGCCGTCGACGAAGTACTGCGCGTGGAAGCGCTTGCCCATGAGGCGGCCCTGCATGTCGACCAGGGCCGCGATCACCGTGTCGATGGTTCCCGCCGCAACCTCTTTCTTCAACTGCTCGAGCGTCAGCATGCCAGTGATCATGTGCGTTCCCTATCTTGTCGCTGCGTGGATGAGTGGAACCGAAAGCCGCTGGGCCCATTCGTCCTGGCCCCGGTCGGTGGTGATGAGGTCGTTGCGGATCTCGACCATGGCATGCTGCAGCCCGCGCGGCGCCGCATGCAGGTTGAGCGTGTGGAGCACACCGTCCTTCGGGCCATAGGGCTCGTTGAGCCGGGCCTCGACGTTGGGAAAGCTCTTGATCAGCTTGGACGAGAGCCGCGTGTCGCGGTCGTGCAGGATGCCCAGTTCCACGCTGCGCGGCTTGCCCTTGAACACCGGCGTGAAGCTGTGCACCGACAGCACGATGGACGATTGGCCCAGCGCCGCGCGCTGGTCGAGGAGGTCGGCCAGCCCCGCATGGAAAGGCCGGTAGATGTCGCGGATGCGGGCCAGCCGGTCGGCGGGCGTCAACTTGCGGTTTCCTGGTATGGGGGTGAGTTCGCTGATCTCGGGCATGGCGCCCGGCGACTCGGGCGGGCGGTTGCAGTCGTAGACGAGCCGCGAATAGCGCTGCAGCGCCAGCGGCGCATCGATCAGCTGCGCCAGGCGCCGCGCCACCTTCTCCGCGCCGATGTCCCAGGCGATGTGGCTGAGCAGCTCCGGCTCGTCGAGGCCGAGCGTCCCCAGCCGTTCGGGCAGAAGGTTTGAGGCATGTTCGCAGACCAGGACATAGGGCGAGCTGCCCGAGCCGTTGACCAGCAGAAAGGGGTGTTCTTCGGATTCGAGGAGGACGGCCCCCATGAACGGCTCCGCAACGCACAGCAGGATGATGAAGCGATGATTTCAGATTGTGCCAGCACTGTCAAATTCGTTACAGTGCCGGAAAGACGGGAACCTGCACATGCCGACGATTGCCGAACGCCTGCGTCTCCAATCCGCCGAACTGACCGCGGCCGAGCGAAAGCTCATGTCCGCGCTCTTCGCCAACTACCCCATGGCGGGACTGGCCAGCATCACGGAGTTCGCCCGCGAGGCCGAGGTGTCGACGCCCAGCGTGCTGCGGCTTGCCAAGAAACTGGGCTTCTCCGGCTTTCCGGCCTTCCAGGAGGAGCTGCGCGCCGAACTCTCGGCCCAGTTGCAGAACCCCATCGCCAAGCAGGAACGCTGGTCCACTCATGCGCCGGACACCCACATCCTGAACCGCTTCGCGGTGGCCGCCGCTGAAAACCTCTCGGGCTCGCTGCGCCTGCTCGACCACCGCGTCTTCGACCAGATCGTGGGTCTTCTCAAGGACCGCAAGCGCCGCATCCATTGCGGCGGCGGCCGCATCACCCATGCCCTCGCCTCCTATCTTGCAACGCATCTCCAGATGGCCAGGCCTCATGTGGCGCTCATTCCCGCCGCCGCGTCGCATTGGCCGCAATACGCGCTCGACCTGGGGAAGGCCGATGTCGTGGTCCTCTTCGACATCCGCCGCTATGACGCGCGCATGCTGCAATTTGCCGCTTCCGCCCAAGAGAAGGGCGCCAAGGTCGTGCTGATTACCGACCAGTGGATTTCCCCCATCGCGAGACTTGCCGTGCACGCCCTTCCGCTCCGCATCGAAGCGCCGTCCCCCTGGGACTCCAACATGGTGCCGCTGTTCGTGGCCGAGACCCTGGTCGCCGCGACCGTCGCCGCCGCCTGGCCGGAAACACAGGCCCGCATCCGCGAGCTTGAATCGTTGAGCGCCGCCGGACCGCGCGGAAAATGACGCCGGCCCAGTTCGACTTCATCATCGTCGGCGCCGGCTCTGCCGGCTGCGTGCTGGCCGACCGGCTGTCGGCCGACGGCAGGTCGACGGTGCTGCTGCTCGAATATGGCGGCAGCGACTGGGGGCCCTTCATCCAGATGCCGTCGGCGCTGTCCTATCCGATGAACATGAGCCTCTATAACTGGGGCTTCGAATCCGATCCCGAACCGCACCTCGGCGGGCGGCGGCTGGCCACGCCGCGGGGCAAGGTGGTGGGCGGGTCCTCGTCGATCAACGGCATGGTCTATGTGCGCGGTCATGCCCGCGACTTCGACACCTGGGAGGAGATGGGCGCCCGGGGCTGGGGCTTCCGCCACGTGCTGCCCTACTTCAAGCGCATGGAGCATTCGCATGGCGGCGAGGACGGCTGGCGCGGCACCGACGGGCCCATGCATGTCACGCGCGGGCCGCGCCGCAATCCGCTCTACCAGGCCTTCATCGAGGCGGGACGCCAGGCTGGCTACCCGGTGACGGACGACTACAACGGACGCCAGCAGGAGGGCTTCGGCCCGATGGAGATGACGGTGCATCGCGGCGTCCGCTGGTCGGCTGCCAATGCCTACCTGCGGCCGGCCCTGAAGCGTCCGAACGTGAAGCTCGAGACCTATGCGCTGGCGCATCGCATCCTGCTCGAGGGGCGCCGGGCCATCGGCGTCGAGTACGATGTCGCAGGAGAGGTGAAGCAGGCCCATGCCCGGCGCGAGGTAATCATCGCGGCGTCCAGCATCAACTCGCCCAAGCTCCTGCAGCTGTCGGGGATCGGCGCCCCGGCGACGCTCAAGGCCGCGGGCGTGGACGTGGTGCATGCCCTGCCCGGTGTCGGGGAAAACCTCCAGGACCATCTCGAGGTCTATTTCCAGCTCATGTCGAAGGAGCCGGTGACGCTCTATTCGAAGCTCAACTGGTTCTCCAAGGGCCTGATCGGCGTCGAATGGCTGCTCTTCGGCACAGGCCTGGGGGCCACCAATCACTTCGAATCCTGCGGCTTCATCCGCTCGCGCGCCGGCATCGCCTATCCCGACATCCAGTTCCACTTCCTTCCCGCCGCCATGCGCTATGACGGCAAGGCCGCCTTCAACGACCATGGCTTCCAGGTTCATGTCGGACCCATGCGCTCGAAGTCCCGCGGTTTCGTCCGCCTACGGAGCAATGAACCGCGCCAGCCACCGCAGATCCTGTTCAACTACCTGTCGCATCCCGACGACCTGGTCGAATGGCGCGCCTGCACCCGCCTGACGCGCGAGATCATGGCCCAGCCCGCCATGGCGAAATACGCCGGCGCCGAGATCCAGCCCGGCCGGGACGTGCAGAGCGACGACGAGATCGACGCCTTCATCCGCGCGCATTGCGAAAGCGCCTATCACCCCTGCGGCACCTGCAGGATGGGCTCGCACGATGATCCGATGGCCGTGGTCGATGCCGAATGCCGGGTCATCGGCATCGAACGCCTGCGCGTGGCCGACTCCTCCATCATGCCGCAGGTGACCAACGGCAATCTCAACGCACCCACCCTGATGATCGGCGAGAAGGCCTCAGACCACATCCTCGGCCGCGCCCCCCTGCCGCCGTCGAACCAGGAGCCCTGGATCAATCCCGACTGGGCGGTGAGCCAGAGATAAAGGCTAGCGGCCCGCCTCCTGCAGGAACAGCTCGCGCAGCTTCCGCACCACCGGTCCCGGCTGTCCGCCGCCGATGCGCCGGCCGTCGATCTCGACGATGGGCATGACGAACTGCGAGGCGCTGGTGAGGAAGGCCTCGTCGGCGGCATAGGCCTCGTCGGGGGTGAAGCTGCGCTCCTCGATCACGATGCCATGCTCGGCTGCCAGCCGGAACAGCGCGCGGCGGGTGCAGCCGGCGAGGATCGCATGCGACAGCCCGCGCGTGATGACCTTGCCGTCCTTCACGATGTAGGCGTTGGACGAGGTGCCCTCGGTGACGACGCCCGCCTCCACCATCCAGGCCTCGTGGGCGCCCTTCTCGTAGGCCTCCTGCTTGCCCAGCACCGGGGCCAGCAGCATCACGGTCTTGATGTCGCGGCGGGCCCAGCGGATGTCCGGCGTCGTGACGACCTTGACGCCGGTCACCGCATTCGGATTGTCGACGAGGGTCATCGCCTGTGTGAAGGCGACGAGAGTCGACCGTGGCTCCTTGGGGAACTTGAAGTCGCGGTCGGCGGCTCCGCGCGTCACCTGCATGTAGATGATGCCCTCCTTCAGGGCATTCCGCTTCACCATCTCCAGATGCATCGTCTTGAGTTCGTCCTTGCTGCAGGGCCAGGCCATGCGCAGTTCGCGCAGCGACCGGTCGAGCCGTTCCATGTGCGGGCCATAGTCGACCAGCTTGCCATTGACCACGGCAGTCACCTCGTACACCCCGTCGGCGAACAGGAAGCCACGGTCAAAGATCGAGACTTTTCCTTCCGATTCCGGAAGATACTCGCCATTCACGAAGACGGTGCGGGACATGGGTCAGACTCCTCGAAACGCGGACCTCGGTTAAACAGATTCCCGCCGCCGAATCCATGGGGGTTGTGAAGCCCCCCTCCCGCCGTGCTAGGAGACGGGCCGCGACCAATCGCCATCAAGGACATCATGCCGGGCCCCATCGCCGACGCTGCCATCGACGCCATGCTTGCCCGCGAGGAGGCCCGCTTCATTCAGCGCAATCCGGCCTCGCAGCGCCTGGCGGAGGACACGGCCCGGACCTGGCTGCGCGGCGTTCCCATGCACTGGATGGTGGACTGGGGCATGCCCTTCCCGCTCTTCGTGACGAAGGCCCGGGGCGTCGACGTGACCGATGCGGACGGCAACGTCTATGTCGACTTCTGCCTCGGCGATACCGGCGCCATGTTCGGCCATTCGCCGGGCCCGGTGGTCGAGGCCCTGCAGCGCGAGGGCGCCAACGGCTTCACCACCATGATGCCGTCGGCCGACGCCGCCGTCGTTGGCCGGCTATTGCAGGACCGCTTCGGCCTGCCCTGCTGGCAGGTGACGGCCACGGCTTCCGACGCCAACCGCGCCGTCATCAAGTGGTGCCGCGCCATCACGGGCCGCAAGAAGATCCTGGTCTTCAACCACTGCTATCATGGCGCGGTCGACGAGACCTATGTCACCATCGACGGCGGAACGCCGCATGCCGATCCCGCCCTGATCGGCGAGGTGCGCGATCTCACCCAGTTCACCAGGGTGGTCGAGTTCAACGACATCCCGGCGCTCGAGGCCGCGCTTGCGCCGGGCGACGTCGCCTGCGTGCTGGCCGAGCCGATCATGACCAATGTCGGCATGGTGCTGGCCGATGACGGCTATCACGACGCCCTGCGCGAGATCACGCGGCGCACCGGCACGCTGCTGATCATCGACGAGACGCATTGCATGTCGTCCGGCCCCGGCGGCTATACCCGCGCCTACGGCCTCGATCCGGACGGCCTGGTCCTGGGCAAGCCGATTGCCGGCGGCATCCCGGCCGCGGTCTACGGCTTCTCGCGGGACGTGGCCGACCGCATCGGGGCATTCCTCGAGACGCGCACGCCCGGCCACTCGGGAATCGGCACAACGCTGTCGGGATCGAAGATCCAGCTCGCCCTCATGCGCACCGTGCTCGAGACCTATTTCACGCGTGACGCCTTCGCGCCGCTCATCGCCCTGGCGAAGACGCTCGAGACGGGGATTGCCGACGTCATCGCCAGGCATGCGCTTCCCTGGCACGTCGTCCGTGTCGGCGCGCGCGTCGAGTTCATGTGCACGCCCAGGCCGCCGCGCAACGGCGGCGAGGCCGCGCGGATGATCCACCGCCCCATCGACGTGGCCCTGCATCACTATCTCCTCAACCGCGGCGTGATCGTCACGCCCTTCCACAACATGATGCTCATCTGCCCCTCGACCACCGAGGCGCATGTCGCAAGGCTCGTCGAAGGACTCGACGCCTGCGTGACCGAACTGCTGAGCTGATCCCGGAGCACACCATGACTCTCGTCTTCCCCCGCCGCCAAGCCGAGGCCCAGGCCTTTCTCGACGCCAATCCCGATGTCCAGAGCGTGCATGTCGTCTGGACCGACATCTGCGGCGTGGCCCGCGGCAAGATCCTGCGCCGCGACGAGGTGATCCCGGCCTGGAAGGACGGCCGCTTCATGCCGATCTCGGCCCTGGTGCTGGATGTGACCGGGCAGGACGTGCCCGAGACCGGCCTGGTCTTCGACGAGGGCGACCGCGACATGCTGATGTGGCCGGTGCCCGGCAGCATGCACCGCATTCCCTGGGCGGACGAAGCTTCGGCGCAGTACATCGCCTCGATCTGCGATCTCGATGGCACGCCGCATTACTTCGATCCGCGCAGCGTGCTGGAGAAGATCGTCACCCGCTTCAGGAGCGAGCTCGGCATGACGCCGGTGGGCGCGGTGGAACTCGAGTTCTATCTCATGGACCGCGAGGCCGCGCTGGCCGGGCGCCCGACAGCACCCAGGGCCCTGATCAACGAGTTCAAGCCGCAGCACTACCAGGCCTATTACCTCCAGGACCTCGACGACTTCGCGCCCTTCTTCAAGGACCTCTATGCCTTCTGCGAGGCGCAAGGCCTGCCCGCCAAGACGCTGATCTCGGAATATTCGCCCGGCCAGATGGAAATCGTGCTGCGCCACCGCGCCGACGTGCTCAAGGCCTGCGACGAGGCCATCATGCTCAAGCGCCTGATCAAGGCCTGCGCCGAGAAGCACGGGCTGGCCGCCACCTTCATGGCCAAGCCCTATGCCGAATGGACCGGGTCCGGCATGCATGTGCACGTCAGCCTCGGCGACAACGAGGGCCGCAATCTCTTCGCTGCGGAGGACCCGCTGCAGAACCAGCTCCTGATGCAGGCCATCGGCGGCCTCAAGGCGGCCATGGCCGAGTCCATGCTGATCTTCGCGCCCAACGCCAATTCCTACCGCCGCTTCCGCCGCAACTCCTATGCGCCGGTGGCGGCCAGCTGGGGCATCAACAACCGCACGGTCTCGCTCCGCATCCCCGCGGGCGCCGCCAATGCCTGCCATATCGAGCACCGGCCGAGCGGCGCCGACGCCAACCCCTATCTCGTGATGGCCGCCATTCTCGCCGGCATGCATCACGGCATCACGGAAAAAGCCGATCCTGGCAATCCGGTCACCGGCAACGGCTACGAGAAGCGGGCCAAGTACATTCCCGGCAACTGGTTCGACGCCATCGACGCCTTCTGGCGCGCCTCCATTCTCAAGGAATACTTCGGCAAGGATTTCGTCGACACCTACTGCACGCTCAAGGAAGTGGAGGCCGACCGCTTCTACGCCGAGCCGACGGCCCGCGACTTCGACTGGTATCTCCGGACCGTCTGACCGCCGGAGATTGACGCCCGCTGCGTCCTGGGGCCTGATGCGGTGACACGCTTGAAGGGGGCACCATCGCGATGCTCGACCTGACATCACACTGGGCCGGCTATCTGTCCGTCGCCATCTTCGTCGCGGCCTATGTCCTGGTGGTCTTCGAGGAAGCCACCCACATGCGGAAATCGAAGCCGGTGATGCTGGCCGCCGGCCTCATCTGGGCGTTGATCGGCCTCGCCTACATGCGCGAGGGCCGCGGCGGCGACGTCCATGACCAGGCGATGCATGTCATCGAGGAATATGGCGAGCTCTTCCTGTTCCTGCTGGTGGCCATCACCTACGTGAATACGCTGGAGGAGCGCCGCGTCTTCGACGTGCTGCGCGCGCGGCTCGTCAACATGGGCCTCGGCTATCGCCAGCTCTTCTGGATCACCGGCGCCATCGCCTTTCCGCTCTCGGCCGTGCTCGACAATCTCACCACGGCGCTGATCATGGGCGCGGTCGTGATGGCGGTGGGCGCCGGCTCGCCCCGCTTCGTGGCGCTGGCCTGCATCAACATTGTGGTGGCGGCCAATGCCGGCGGCGCCTTCTCGCCCTTCGGCGACATCACCACGCTGATGGTGTGGCAGAAGGGCAAGCTCGGCTTCTTCGAATTCTTCGTGCTGTTCCTGCCCGCGCTGGTCAACTGGCTGGTGCCGGCACTGGTCATGCAGTTCGGCGTGCCGGCAACGCGGCCCGAGCGCCGCACCGCGCGCGTCGGCCTGAAGCCCGGCGCGCGCGGCGTGATCCTGCTCTTCGCCCTGACCATCGCGACCGCCGTCTGCTTCAAGAATTTCCTCAGCCTGCCGCCGGCACTCGGCATGATGCTGGGCCTCGGCTATCTCCAGGCCTGGGCCTTCGTCCTTCAGCGCAAGGCAGCACGCCGCAGCGACGCCGACATGATCCTCGACAGCTTCGCCCAGGTTGCACGGGTGGAATGGGACACGCTGCTCTTCTTCTTCGGCATCATCTTCGCGGTGGGCGGCCTGGGCGTGCTGGGCTACCTGCAGCTCACCTCCGAGCTTCTCTACACGGGCCTGGGACCGACTGCCGCGAACGTCATCGTCGGTCTCCTGTCGGCCATCGTCGACAACATTCCGCTCATGTACGCCGTGCTCACCATGGACCCGGCGATGACCGACGGACAATGGCTCTTGATCACCTTCACCTGCGGCGTCGGCGGCTCACTGCTGTCGATCGGCTCGGCTGCGGGCGTGGCGCTGATGGGCCAGGCGCGCGGCGTCTATACCTTCATGGCGCATCTCAGGTGGAGCTGGGCCGTGGCCCTCGGCTATGCCGCCGGCATCGCCGTTCACCTGCTGGTCAACGCCCACCTGTTCTAGGTCAGTCGCCGCCCTTGGTCTTCTTGGTCTCCGACATGACCTTGTCGATGTAGGCGAGAAGCAGGGCGGAGACGACGAAGGTCAGGTGGATGATGGTGAACCACATCAGCTTGGCGTCGGTGTATTGCTGCGCATTGAGGAAGACCTGCAGCAGGTGGATCGAGGAGATCGCCACGATGGTGGAGGCGACCTTGATCTTGAGCGAGGCCGCGTCGATCTTGCCAAGCCACGACAGTTCGCCTTCGGCATTGTCGAAGCGGCTGACGAAGTTCTCGTAGCCCGAGATGATGACCATCACCAGCAGGCTGGCCACCAGGGCCGCGTCGATCAGCGACAGCATCTTGAGGATCGTGTCGGTCTCGCCCAGCTGCGCAACCTTGGCCGCGAAATCGAAGACCTTGAAGCCGAAGGACACGGCATAGAGCGCCAGCGCCAGGCCGAGCCCCAGGTAAAAGACCACCAGCAGCCAGCGCGACGCCAGGATGATCGATTCGATGAAATGTTCGAGCTTCTTCACCACAACCCCCAAGGGAACCGCTGCCTCCCTGATAGCGCATCCTATCAGGGAGGCAAGGGGAGCCTAGCCTTCGGCCTTGCCGGTTGCCGCAACGGGCTCGGGATGGTCGTTGCGCGTCTTCCACAGCGAATAGAGGATGCCAGAGGCCAGTACCGCCACGGTCACGAACAGCGACAGCGCAGTGTCGATCTTGATGCCCAGGGGCACCAGGAAGATCTTTATGCCGACCAGCACGAGGATCACCGCCAGCGAGTACTGCAGGTACTTGAAGCGGTGGATGGCGGCCGCCAGGGCGAAGTAGAGCGCGCGCAGGCCCAGGATGGCGAAGATGTTCGAGGTGTAGACGATGAAGGGATCCTGCGTCACCGCGAAGATCGCGGGCACCGAGTCCACCGCGAAGACCAGGTCGACGAATTCGACCAGGATCAGCGCCACCAGCAGCGGCGTGATGAAGGTGACGGTCTTGCCGGTCTTGGGATCGGGCAGGCGCACCGTGAAGTGTTCGCCATGCAGCCGGTCGGTGACCCGGAAGTTCTTCTTGATGAGCCTGAGCACCAGATTGTCCTCGACGCTGGGCTTCTCGCTCGAGGTCTTGAACATCTTCAGGCCGGTGAAGACCAGGAAGGCGCCGAACAGGAACAGGATCCAGGAGAAGGACATGACCAGCGCCGCGCCGAGGCCGATCAGGATGGCGCGGAACACGATCACGCCGAGGATGCCCCAGAACAGCACCCGGTGCTGGTACATGCGGGGAATCCCGAGGAAGGTGAAGACCGTGGCGATGACGAAGATGTTGTCCATCGCCAGCGACTGCTCGATCAGGTAACCGGTGAAGAACTCGAGTCCCGACTGCGACCCTCGCGCCCACCAGACCCAGGCGCCGAAGGCAAAGGCGATGGCCACATAGCCCGCGTAGAGGAGGAAGCTTTCCTTGGCCTCGATCTCCTTCTGTCCCTTGTGCAGGAACCCCAGATCGAAGACCAGAAGACCGATGACGATCGCGATGAAGGCCGCCCAGAAGAAGGCAGGCGTGCCGAGAACATCCGTGTATAGCGCTGCTTGGACCAATTCCATGCCGGACCACCCTTGATTTCGTTGAACATTTGTGGCTCCGACATCGCGAGGAGGCCTCGCCAGAGGGCCCGGCGCCACAGGCCGATGTAGGCGCAAATGTGGCAAGTTCAACCCCCATCGGCGAAAAAATCGTCTAGATTTCCGCCCGACCGGGGAATCGATGCAGAGTACCAGGGCGATCCAGATCATCGGCTGCCATGCCGAGGGCGAAGTGGGCGACGTGATCGTGGGCGGCGTGGCCCCGCCGCCCGGCGCGACCCTCTGGGACCAGTCCCGCTTCATCGCCGGCGACGGCCACCTCCGGAACTTCGTCCTGAACGAGCCGCGCGGCGGCGTGTTCCGGCACGTGAACCTGCTCGTGCCCCCGAAGGACCCGCGGGCCGCCATGGGCTTCATCATCATGGAACCCGAGGATACCCCGCCCATGTCGGGCTCCAACTGCATCTGCGTGGCGACCGTCCTCCTCGACGCCGGCATCCTGCCCATGACCGAACCGGAAACCCGGATGGTCCTCGAGGCGCCGGCGGGCCTGGTCGAGATCATTGCCCGCTGCCGGAACGGCAAGGCCGAGGCCATCACGCTGCGCAATGTCCCTGCCTTCGCCGACCGGCTTGGCGTGCCGCTGGAGGTCGAGGGCCTCGGCACCATCACGGTCGACACGGCCTTCGGCGGCGACAGCTTCGTCATGGCCGATGCGAAGGCGCTGGGATTCGACGTCCGGCCGGACGAGGCCCGCGACCTGGCCGTGCTGGGCCGGCGCATCGTCAAGGCGGCCAACACGCAGCTGGGATTCGTCCATCCCGACCTGCCGGGCTGGACGCACTATTCCTTCGCCTTCATGACCGGCCCGCTCGAGCGCGTCGACGGCTGTCTCTCCAGCCGCAACGCCTGCGTGGTGAAGCCCGGCAAGATCGACCGCTCGCCCACCGGAACCGGCTGCTCGGCCCTCATGGCCGTGCTGGCGGCCAAGGGCCTGATGCGCGAGGGCGACAGCTACATCGGCCGCTCCATCATCGAGAGCCGCTTCGTCGGCACCCTTGCCGGCACCGCGACCGTCGGCAATCACGCCGCCATCATCCCCACCATCACCGGCCGCGCCTGGATCACCGGACAGTCGACGCTCATGCTCGATCCGTCCGATCCCTGGCCCGGCGGCTACCGGATCTCCGACACCTGGCCCCTGGACGCACGCGCATGACAGTCACCGAAATTCCCGTCACCTGCCTCATGGACAGCAGGGACAAGCTTGGCGAAGGCTGCTTCTGGGATGCCGCCACCCAGTGCCTGTGGTGGCTCGACCTGATCGTGCCCTCGGCCATCCATCGCCTGCACGTGGCCAGCGGCGCGCATCGCCGCTGGCAGTTCTCGGAGATGGTGACCGCCATGGCCAGGCGACGGGACGGCACCATTCTGGTCGGCTCGCACCGCGGCATCAATGTCTTCGATCCCGAGACCGGTGCCCTGACCCCCCGGACGAGGCTTGGCACCGACCTGCCGGGCAACCGCGGCAATGACGGCGCCTGCGACGCGATGGGCCGCTTCTGGTTCGGCAGCATGATGAACAATGTGGGCGATGGCGGCGCCGACCTGCCGATCACGGCCGACACCGGCGTGCTGTACCGGATCGACGCCGACGGCAGCGCGACGGCGATGCAGACGGGGATCGGCGTCTCGAACGGCCCCTGCTGGTCGCCCGACAATCGCATCTTCTATTTCACCGACTCGCGCAACCAGGTGATCTGGGCCTATGACTTCGACCTCGCGGCCGGAACCATCGCCAACCGCCGGGTGTTCAACGACACCAGGGACCACGGCTACCCCGACGGCGCCACGGTGGATGCCGAGGGCTTCCTGTGGAGCGCGCGCTGGGAAGGATCCTGCGTGCTGCGCATCGACCCCAGGGGCCGCATCGACCGGGTGATCCCCATGCCGGCGCGGCGGGTGACCAATGTCTGTTTCGGCGGGGCGAGGCTGGAGACGCTCTACATCACCACCGCCCGGCTGCACGTGCCCGAGGCGGAGCTACGGCGTCATCCGCTGCAGGGCGGGCTGTTCTGCCTCGACCCCGGTGTGACGGGCTTCGAAAAACATGCTTTCGCGGGCTGAGCAAAGCCGCTAATTATCATACAAAAATGAGACAATGGGAGTGATCGCAATGAACCTCGTGCAGATCCGGGACGGCAAGGACAAGCGTCGCGTCGGCCTCGTCGACGGCGGTTCGGTCGTGCTGCTGAAGAAGGTGGCGACCACACTTGATCTGGCGCGCCTGGCGCTCAAGGCCGGCCAGAAGCTCGAGGCCGCAGCCCGGGCGCTGGCCGGCGGCGAGACCGAGGACTATGCCAGGGCCCTGCGGCAGAAGCGCGTGCTGAGCCCGGTCGACCATCCGGACCCCGCTCATTGCATCATCACCGGCACGGGCCTCACCCATCTGGGCTCGGCCGCGGCGCGCGACGGCATGCACAAGAAGCTGTCGGGCGCGGCCGAGGAACTGACCGACAGCCTCAAGATGTTCAAGATGGGCCTCGAAGGCGGAAAGCCGAAGAGCAGGTCGGAGGCCGGCGTCCAGCCCGAATGGTTCTACAAGGGCGACGGCTCGTGGCTGGTGGGGCCGGGCCAGCCGCTGCCCAAGCCCTCCTTCGCGCTGGATGGCGGCGAGGAGCCGGAGCTGGCCGGACTCTATTACATCGACGAGAAGGGCAATCCCGTCCGTCTCGGCTTCGCGCTGGGCAACGAATACTCCGACCACGTCACCGAGCGGCAGAACTATCTCTACCTCGCGCATTCCAAGCTGCGTCATTCGGCCATCGGTCCCGAGATGATCATGGGTCGCATCCCGGCTTCGATCGAGGGCATGAGCCGCATCCTGCGCAAGGGCCATGTGATCTGGGAGAAGCCTTTCCTTACCGGCGAAGCCAACATGAGCCACACCATCGCCAATCTCGAATACCATCACTTCAAGTACGACGGCTTCCGCCGGCCGGGCGACCTGCACATCCACTACTTCGGCACCGCGACGCTCTCGATTGCCGATGGCGTGAAGACCGAGAACGGCGACGTCTTCGAGATCGCGGCCCCGCCCTTCGGCGCGCCCCTGCGCAATCCGCTGAAGACTGTCGCGGCCCGCCACAAGCCGGGACGCGTGAAGGCGCTCTGAGGCCATGGAGCCGGCCTTCATCGCGCTCGACTGGGGAACGACCTCGTTCCGCGCCTATCGCGCCACGTCGGATGGCCGCGTGATCGACAGCGTCGCGGCACCCGAGGGCATTCTGGCGGTGAAGGACGGCGCCTTCGAGACAGCACTCGAACGCCACATCGGCGCCTGGGACAGGGCGCTTCCCGTCATGGCGGCCGGCATGATCACCTCGCGCCAGGGCTGGATCGAGCGCCCCTATCTCCCCTGCCCGGCAAGTGCTGCCGATCTGGCGCAGAACCTGCACCATCACCGCACGGCCACGGGCCGGCGCATCGCCTTCGCCACGGGCCTGAGCTACCGTGGTCCGGACGGCATGCCCGAGGTGATGCGCAGCGAGGAGGTGCAGGTCTTCGGCTCGCTCGGCAGCGGGATCCGCCACTTCGTGACGCCAGGCACCCATTCCAAATGGATCACGGTGGAGGGCGACCGCATCGTCGCCTATGCAACCTATGTCACGGGCGAAGTCTTCGCCGCGCTCAAGGACCACACCATCCTCGGCCGTCTGATGCAGCCGGGCCCCGACGACGAGGCGGCCTTCGAGGCTGGCGTCAGGGCCGCGATGGCCGACCCGGCGGGTTTCCTGCACCGCATCTTCTCGGCCCGGTCGCTCGGCCTGTTCGGCGAAATCGCGCCCACGTCGATCGCGTCCTACCTTTCCGGCCAGGTCATCGGCACGGAAGTGGCGCATGCCCTCCGCTCGGCGCCGCCAAGCGCCGAATATGCCGTGCTCGCCTCGCCCGGCATCGGCGGACGCTATGTGAGGGCCATCGAGCTGGCCGGCCTCAAGGTACGCTACGGCGATCCCGAGGCCATCGTGAAGGGACTGGCCATCATGGCGCGCAAGGCAGGGCTCATCACATGACCTTCGAGGAAGCGGCAGCGGCCTGCGGCATCGTCGCCATCCTGCGCGGGATCAGGCCGGACGAGGCGATCGCCATTGGCGAGGCGCTGCATGACGCCGGCATCCGCGTGGTCGAGGTGCCGCTCAATTCGCCCGATCCCTTCCGCTCCATCGAAGGCCTGGCGCGGCATTTCGCCGGACGCATGGTGGTGGGTGCCGGTACCGTGCTCGACGTGCCGAGCGTCAATCTGCTGAAGGCCAGTGGCGGCACGATTTCGATATCGCCCGACTGCAACCCCGAGGTCATCGCCCGGGCCGTGGCCCTGGGCCTCACGCCGCTTCCCGGCGTCTTCACGCCGACCGAGGCCTTTGCCGCGATCCGCGCCGGGGCCACGCATCTGAAGCTCTTTCCCGCCGAGGCCGCGAGCCCCCAGACGGTGAAGGCCTGGAAGGCCGTGCTTCCGAAGGCGGTCAGGATCTATGCGGTGGGCGGCGTGACCCCCGGCAACATGCAGGCCTGGGCCGATGCCGGCTGCGCCGGCTTCGGCATCGGGTCCAACATTTACAAACCCGGCCAGACTGCGGATGATGTGGCGACAGCCGCCGCGGCCTTCGTCGCGGCCTGGCGCAATCTCAAGAGGGCATGACGATGAAGGTGGCAGTGGTGACAGGCGCGGGCAGCGGCATCGGCAGGGCCGTGGCCCAGGCCCTCGGACGCGAGGGCTATGCGGTGGTGCTGGCAGGGCGGCGCGCCGACCTGCTCGGCGAGGCGGCCCGGTCGATCGGGCCCAATGCCCTTGCCGTGCCGACCGACGTGGCCGACCCGTCCTCGGTGGCGCAGCTCTTCGCCGCGGCCAAGGCAAAGTTCGGCCGCGTCGACGTCGTCTTCAACAATGCCGGCACCGGCGCCCCCGGCACCATCCTGCTCGAGGACCTGACCATCGCGCAGTGGCAGAACGTCGTGAACGTGAACGTGTCGGGCGTGTTCTACTGCATGCAGGAGGCCTTCCGCGTCATGAAGGCGCAAACCCCGCGCGGTGGCCGCATCATCAACAACGGATCGATCTCGGCCCATGCGCCACGGCCAAACTCCGCGCCTTATACCGCGACCAAGCACGCGGTGACCGGTCTCACCAAGTCGGGCTCGCTCGACGGGCGCAAGTACGACATCGCCGTCTGCCAGATCGACATCGGCAACGCCGGAACCGAGATGACCGAGAAGATGAAGACCGGAATGCCCCAGGCCAATGGCACGGTGGCGCCGGAGCCGACCATGGACGTCGAGAATGTCGCGCGTACCGTGGTCTACATGGCCTCCCTGCCGCTCGAGGCCAATGCGCAGTTCGTCACCGTGATGGCCACCAAGATGCCCTTCATCGGGCGGGGCTGAAGGCGCGGATCAGTTGCCGTCCTCGGGCAGGCGGGGCAGCGGGTGGACCTCGATGCCCTCCTCGACCAGCGCCTGGGCCTCGTCGGCAGTGGCCTCGCCATAGATGCCGCGCACCTCGGCTTCCTTGTAGTGGATCTTGCGCGCTTCCTCGGCGAAGCGGTCGCCGACATAGTCGGCATTCTCCTCCACCTGCTTGCGCAGCTCGCGCATCATCTTCATCATCATGGCGAGCCGCGGGTCGGCGGGCCCCGTCGCCATCTTCTGCGCGGCCTCGGCCTTGCGATTCGACCTGACCGGGATGCCCGGCGCCATCAGCTGCTTCTTGACCTTGACCGAACCGCAGACCGCGCAGGACACGAGTCCGCGCTCCGCCTGCGCGTCATAGGCGGCGCTGTTGCTGAACCAGCCGTCGAAGGCATGGCCCCGGTCGCAGAGGAGGTCATAGCGGATCATGCCCCTTAGCTAACAACGGGATGTCCTTAATTCAAGTTTACGAGCGTGAAGGCCTGGTCATGACGCAACGCCGGGATGCGGTTTTGCGCCCGCTCGACCTGCGCCAGGTCGAGGTCGACGAGAACGACACCGGGCTCTGTTCCCGCTTCGGCCAGGACCTCGCCCCAGGGGCTGACGGCCAGCGAATGGCCGTAGGTGTCGCGCCCGGAGTCGTGCCGTCCCCCCTGTGCGGCGGCCAGGACGAAGCATCCGGTCTCGATCGCCCGGGCGCGCAGCAGCACATGCCAGTGCGCTTCGCCCGTCGGCACCGTGAAGGCCGAGGGCGCCGTGATGATCCGCGCGCCTGCCTGCGCCAGCGCGCGATAGAGCCGGGGGAAGCGCATGTCGTAGCAGATGGTGAGGCCGACCGGGACGCCGGCGACCTCCGTCAGGACGGCACGCGTTCCCCCCGCATAGGCATGGGATTCGCGCAGCGATTCGCCGGTGGGCAGATCGACGTCGAAGAGATGGATCTTGTCGTAGTGGGCCCGCAGGCTGCCGTCGGGCGCGAACAGCAGCGAGCGGTTGAGCAGCTGCCCGTCGTTTCCCTGCAGCGCCAGCGAACCGATGTTGAGCCAGATGCCCAGCGCCCTCGCGAGCGCCGCAAAGCCGGCCACGCCGGCATCGTCCTGCATGGGCCGGGCGAGACTCCGCAGCCGCGGCCGGTCGGGCTCAAGAATATTGGTCATCTCGGGCGTGTTGACGAAGCGTGCTCCTCCGGCTGCCGCCTCGCGGATCAGCGCCGATGCGTCAGCCAGGTTGCGGGCCATGTCGCGGCCCGATCGCATCTGGATCAGGGCGGCCCGCACGCTCACGCGCCGGCGAGCAGCGGATCGAGTCCGCCGCGGCGGTCGAGATCATGCATCTCGTCGCAGCCGCCGACGTGAGTGTCGCCGACGAAGATCTGCGGCACCGTGCGCCGCCCGCGGGCCCGCTGCATCATCGCCTGCCGCATGGACGGATCCTGCACGTCGATCTCCTCGAAGGCCGCGCCCTTGCGGTTCAGCAGCGCCTTCGCGGCATGGCAGTAGGGGCAGTAGGGCGTCGTGTAGATGGTGATCTTCGGCGTAGGCATGCATCAATTATGGAGACGCGCCGGCTCCAGAACAAGGGCGAAGGTCAGCACATCCACCCGGGCTGCGCCAGCCTGCCGCACCACCTCGGCGCAGGCCTCCAGCGTGGCGCCGGTGGTGCGCACGTCGTCGATCAGCAGGACCGATCGGCCCGCCACTTCCGCCGCGCGTCCGGGGGCCAGCACGAAGGCACCGCGGACATTGCGCCGCCGCTCCGTCACGTTCAGCCCGACCTGGCTGCGGGTGGCCCGCTGCCGCAGCAGCAGGTCGGCCCGCCACGGCCTGCCGCTGGCCCGCGCCAGCTCCTGCGCCAGAACCGCCGCCTGGTTGAAGCGCCGCTTCCACAGGCGCCAGCGGAACAGCGGCACCGGCAGGATCACGTCGCATTCGGCGAGGAGCTGGCGTCCGGCGCGCCGCATCATGCGCGCCATCAGCAATCCCGCCTCCGGCGAGTCGCGATACTTCAGCGCATGGACCAGGACCCGCGACGCCTCGTCGAAGCCCACTGCCGCTCGCGCCCGGTCCCAGACCGGTGGATCGGCCAGCGCCGCCACGCTCACTGCCAGCGGGCCCTGGTCATAGGCAAAGGGTGTTCCCAGCACGTTGCACACCGGCTGCTCGAGGTGCTGCAGACCGGACCAGCAGGTGCCGCACAGGGCCAGCGGATCCTCGACCGGACCGCTGCAGACAAGACACTGGCTGGGCGTCAGCGCATCCACCACGCCGCGCCACAGACCGAGCCCCAAAGCCGCCATCCCGCCGCGCATGCCGCCATGCTAGCAGAGCCGAACCGAAGATTGGATTCCCCAGGGGCTTTCGTCTAACGAGAGCGCGAACGGAGCCCCTCACATGACCTTTCGCAAAGCCGACCTCGACCGCCTCGCCGCCATCATGACCGAAGCCGCCGATGCTGAAATCGTTCCACGGTTCCGCGGCCTCGCCGATGGCGGCATCCGCGAGAAGACCGGCGCGCTCGATCTCGTCACCGATGCCGACGAAAAGGCCGAATGGCGCATGCGCGATGCCTGCGCCAGGGCCTTTCCGCAGGCGCGCTTCGTGGGCGAGGAATCGGTCGAGCGCGACCGCAGCCTGCTCGCGACCATCGCCGACGCCGAGCTTGCCATCATCGTCGATCCGGTGGACGGAACCAGCAACTTCGCCTGGGGCCTGCCGCTCTTCGGCGTCATGGCCGCGGTGGTCCAGCGTGGGGAGACCGTGGCCGGCCTGATCTTCGATCCCATCGGGCGCGACTGGCGCAAGGCCCTGCGCGGCGAAGGCGCCTGGGCCGAGACCGAGACCGGCGCCACCCGCGACCTCAAGGTGGCGAAGCCCGCCGCGGTGAGCGAGATGATCGGACTCTGCTCCTGGTACATCATGCCCGAGCCGCTGCGCGCCCGCACCGTCGCCAATCTCGCCAAGACCAGGGCCAGTTTCAGCTATCGTTGCGCGGCCTATGAATACCGCATGGTGGCCGACGGTCTCTGCCACTTCTCGCTCCACTACAAGCTCATGCCCTGGGATCACGCCGCGGGCGTGCTCATCCATGCCGAGGCCGGCGGCTATTCTGCGCTGCTCGACGGCTCGCCCTATAGTCCGGCCCGCCACGAGGGTGGCATCATGTCGGCGCCCGACCGCGAGAGCTGGCAGGCGCTGCAGCGGGAACTGCTCGCCTGATGGCGGAGGGCCAGCCGATCTTCGACCGCGACCTGCTCGGTCGCAGGCTGGCCCGGGCGCGCGGGCCGATACCCAACATACTGACCTCCACCATAGCCGAGGAACTGGCCGAACGGCTGGATCTGGTCACGCGCCATTTCGCGCGCGCTGCCGTGATCGCGGCGGACCCGCAGCCCATCGCTTCGCGGCTCAAGGCAACGGGCAGGGTCGAGGCGGCCACGCCCGTGCCGTCGCCACCGGACGAGAACCTCGCGCTCGAGCCGGAGTCGCTGGACGCCGTCTTCAGCGTGCTCGACCTGCAGACGGCCAATGACGTGCCGGGTCTCCTTGCGCAGATGCGCCGGGCCCTCCGGCCCGATGGGCTGTTTCTCGCCTGTCTCTTCGCCGGCGACACGCTGACCGAACTCCGCCAGGCCTGGCTCGCCGCCGAACTCCTCGTCAGCGGCGGCGCCTCGCCGCGCGTCGCCCCCATGATCGGCATGCAGGAACTGGGCGCGCTGCTGCAGCGGGCGGGCTTCGCCCTGCCGGTCGCCGATCTCGACCGCACCACGGTGCGCTATGCCGATGCGGTTGCGCTGATCCACGAGATCCGCGCGCTGGGATATTCCAATCCGCTGGCGCAGCGGTCGCGCAGGCCGGTGACGCGCGCCCTGCTCGGCGCGGCGGTCAATGCCTATCAGACGAACTTTGCCGATGCCGACGGCCGCATCCGCGCCACGCTCGACGTGGCCTGGCTCACCGGCTGGGCACCGCACCAGAGCCAGCAGCAGCCCCTGAAACCGGGCAGCGCCAAGGCGCGTCTGGCCGATGCGCTGAAGGTGCCCGAGCGCAAGCTCAGAGCAGATCGATCAGATGCGGAATGAGGGGCACGTCGGCCGGCGGCATGGGATAGTCGCGCAGGCGCAGCGGCTTCACCCAGGCCAGCTCCTGGCCTTCGGCGCCGCGCACCATCCCCTGCCAGCGCCGGCAGACATAGAGCGGCATCAGCAGGTGAAACTCGTCATAGGCATGGCTGGCGAAGGTCAAGGGCGCCAGGCAGGACTCGGCCACATCGATAGCCAGCTCTTCCTTCAGTTCACGGATCAATGCGGTCTCGGGCCTTTCGCCCGCCTCCACCTTGCCGCCGGGAAACTCCCAGAGCCCGCCCAGCTGCTTGCCCGCGGGCCGCTTCGAGATCAGCACGCGGCCGTCGGCGTCGACGAGGGCCACGGCGGCGACGAGCACGATCTTCATCAGCTGCGGTAGGAGCCGTTGATGTCGATATAGCGATGCGTGAGGTCGCAGGTCCAGACTCGCGCCTTGCCCCTGGCCACGCCCACATCGACCGTGATCACGATGTGGCGGCCCTTCATGTGCGGCATGATCTCGGCCTCCTTGTAGGCCGGATCGCGCATGCCGTTGCGCGCCACGGAGACGCCACCGATGGTGATGCGGAGCTTGTCACGGATGGCCTTCTCGCCCGCCTTGCCCACGGCCATGACGACGCGGCCCCAATTGGCATCCTCGCCGGCGATCGCGGTCTTGACCAGCGGCGAATTGGCGATCGACATGGCGATGCGGTGCGCCGCCCTGTCGGATTCGGCTCCCGTCACATGGATCTCGATCAGCTTTTCGGCGCCTTCGCCGTCCTTGGCCACCTGCAGCGCGAGATCGAGGCACAATCCGTCCAGCGCCTTGGCGAAGCCCTTGAGCCGGGCATCGTCGGCCGACTTCAGCGCCTTCGCAGGCTTGCCAGCCGCGCCGGTGGCGAACATCAGCACCGTGTCCGACGTCGAGGTATCGCCATCGACGGTGATGCAGTTGAAGCTCGACGCCACGCTCCGCGCCAGAAGCTTCTGCAGGATCCGTGCCGGAACCGCCGCGTCGGTGAAGATGAAGACCAGCATGGTCGCCATGTCCGGCGCGATCATGCCCGAACCCTTGGCGATGCCGTTGATGGTCACCGTCCGGCCGTCGAGCCGGGCCTTGACGGTCGAGCCCTTGGCGAAGGTGTCGGTGGTCATGATCGCCCGCGCCGCCATGTCCCAGGCATCGGCCTGCGCCTGCCGCGCGAGGCCGGGAAGGGCGTTGACGATGGGCGCTGGATTCAATGGCTCGCCGATCACGCCGGTCGAGGCCTGGAAGATCTCTCCGGGCCCGCACCCGAGAAGTTTCGCCGCGGCTCCCGCGACCGCCCTGACCGTGGCGACGCCGGCCTTGCCGGTGAAGGCGTTGGCATTGCCCGCGTTGATCACCACCGCACGAGCCGATCCGCCAGCGAGGCTGGCGGCGCACCAGTCGACCGGAGCCGAGCGCGACTTCGATGTCGTGAAACAGCCTGCGACGCTGGTCCCCGGGTCGAGGACCGCGAGCAGCACATCCGGGCGATCCTTGTAGCGGATACCCGTCTCTGCGGCGGCCAGCCTGACCCCGGCGATCGGCGGCAGGTCCGGAAACCGCTCCGGTGCCAGCGGTGAAACCTCATGCGCCATTGCCGCCCCCTAGCCCCGCACCGGCTCCAGATTTACTGCTGCAGCTGAAGATCGCCCTTGCCGGCCGTCGCCGCGTCGCCTTCCGTCCCGGCCCCGGCACCGGACCCGGTATCGATCGGCTGGCCGCTCTGGCCCGCCTGCTTGTCGCGGAAGTTCTGGGCGGCCTTGGCGGCTTCCTCGGCGTATTTCTTGAGATCCTCGTCGACGATCTCCACCTTGGAGGCCGAGCGGAGCTTGTCCATGGTTTCCTGGACCTTGCGGCGCAGCAGCACGTTGCGAATCGCCGCCTTGACCTGGTCATAGGGCTGGGCCGCGCCCATCTTGCGGTCTTCCAGCTTGATGATGTGCCAGCCGAAATCGGTCTTCACCGGCTGCGAGACCTCGCCCACCTGCAGGGCGAAGGCCGCCTTGGAGAATTCGGCCACCATCTCGGGCGCCGTGAAGTATCCCAGGTCGCCGCCATAGTCCTTCGAGCCGTCAAGGCTGTACTGCTTGGCGAGCGTGGCGAAGTCCTCGCCCTTGTTCAGCCGGTCGAGAATGTCCTGCGCCTCCTTCTCGGTGCCGACCAGGATGTGGCGCGCCCGGATGCGTTCCGTCTGGGCGACCTTGGCCGCCTCCTCGTCATAGGCGGCCTTGATCATCTCCTCGGTCACCTGCGGGCGGATCTTCTGGAAGAAATAGGCATCCCGCAGCGCCTTGGCCTGGTACAGCGCCAGGCGGCGCTTATATTCCTCGGTGTCGGCAATGCCTTCCTTCACCGCATACTGGGCCAGCAGGTGGCGCTCGATCAGATATTCGACGACGAAGGGATAGCGCAGCTTGGGCGGCAGGTCGGGCAGCTGGCCCACGATGTCGTCGGTCGCCATCTGGACCTCGGAGGTCCGGATCTCGTGTCCGTTGACGATGGCGATGACCTTGTCTTCCTTCGTGTCCTGCGCATGAGCCACCGGGGCCATCACCCCGCCAAGCACGGCCAGGACCACGGTTGTTCTCAGGATAGTGCGGAGTCGCTGCATGAATTCCACCGATGACTGACCCGGTTCGCGCATATCCGAACCGCGATCGGCCGCCTCTTGGGCGCCAAACAAGGCAAGAATATGCCCCGGAAAATGTCGTCCGGGCCCGGAAAGCGGGGCGACATTGGTCCGCCAAACGCGGGCATGCAAGAGGCGCCGCGCCTCGAATCGGTGGATTGCAGGAGCTGTTGCCCGGATGCAACACATTGAAATGCCGTGGACATGGGCCTATGTCCGAAAACACGAGCCGATGGCCAATTGCTCCTGCCGGGCAACTTGACTAGAAAGCGGCATTTCCCGGCGCCTGGCGCCCTTCCCTGAAGGATGCGAATCACATGTTCGGACTGCGCAGCCTTGCTGCAAAAATCTTTGGCACCAACAACGACCGCAAGGTGACGAAGTACAAGCCCCGGGTTGACGAAATCAATGCCCTCGAGCCGGAAATGGCGGCTCTTTCGGACGCCGAGCTGCGCGCCCGCACCCAGGTCTTCAAGGACGAGCTGGCCGGCGGCAAGACCCTCGACGACATTCTCGCGCCCGCCTTCGCCGCGGTGCGCGAGGCCTCGAAACGGACCCTGGGGCTGCGTCATTTCGACGTACAGCTGATTGGCGGCATCGTGCTGCACGAGGGCATGATCGCCGAAATGAAGACCGGCGAGGGAAAGACGCTGGTCGCCACGCTGGCCGTCTATCTCAATGCGCTCGCCGGCAAGGGCGTGCATGTGGTGACCGTCAATGACTATCTGGCCCGCCGCGACGCAGCCTGGATGGGACAGATCTACAGCTTTCTCGGCCTGACCACCGGCGTCATCGTGCATGGACTCTCCGACGAGCAGCGCCGGGCCGCCTATGCCTGCGACGTCACCTATGCCACCAACAACGAGCTCGGCTTCGACTATCTGCGCGACAACATGAAGTATCATCTCGAGGAGATGGTCCAGCGCGGCCACAACTACGCGATCGTCGACGAGGTCGATTCGATCCTGGTGGACGAGGCCCGCACCCCGCTCATCATCTCGGGACCGGTGGACGACAAGTCGGACCTCTACAATGCGGTCGACCGGTTCATTCCCGAACTGACCCCCGAGGACTATGAACTCGACGAGAAGCAGCGCTCCGTCACGCTGACCGAAAAGGGCAACGTCCATCTCGAAGAGGTGCTGGGCGCGGCCGGCCTGCTCAAGGGCGAGAACCTCTACGACGCCGAGAACGTCACCATCGTGCACCACGTCCAGCAGGCATTGCGCGCGCACAAGCTGTTCCAGCGCGACAAGGACTACATCGTCAAGGACAACCAGGTCATCATCATCGACGAGTTCACCGGCCGCATGATGCCGGGCCGGCGCTATTCGGAAGGCCTGCACCAGGCACTCGAGGCCAAGGAGCACGTGGCGATCCAGCCGGAAAACGTGACGCTCGCCTCGATCACCTTCCAGAACTATTTCCGCCTTTACGACAAGCTGTCCGGCATGACCGGCACGGCCGCCACCGAGGCCGAGGAGTTCATGGACATCTACAGTCTCGACGTCGTCGAGATCCCCACCAACGTCGAGGTGGCGCGCGTCGACGAGGACGACCAGGTCTACCGCACGACGCGCGAGAAATACGCCGCCATCATCGACATCATCAACGAGGCGCGCGGCCGTGGCCAGCCGGTCCTGGTCGGCACGACCTCGATCGAGAAGTCCGAGGTCCTGTCCTCGATGCTCAAGTCGAAGAACATCCCGCACAATGTGCTGAATGCCAGGTATCACGAGCAGGAAGCCGCCATCATCTCGCAGGCGGGCGTGCCGGGCGCCGTGACCATCGCCACCAACATGGCCGGCCGCGGCACCGACATCAAGCTGGGCGGCAATCTCGAAATGCGCGTGGCTTCCGAACTGGCCAGCGTTCCGGAAGGCGCCGAACGCCAGTCGCGCATCGCGCGCATCAAGGACGAGATCGAGGCAGCCAAGCAGACGGTGCTTGCCGCCGGCGGGCTCTTCGTGATCGGAACCGAGCGGCATGAAAGCCGTCGCATCGACAACCAGCTGCGCGGCCGGTCCGGCCGCCAGGGCGATCCCGGCCGCTCGCTGTTCTATCTCTCGCTCGAGGATGACCTCATGCGCATCTTCGGGTCCGAGCGCATGGACTCGATGTTGCAGAAGTTGGGCCTGAAGGAGGGCGAGGCCATCGTCCATCCCTGGATCAACAAGGCGCTGGAGAAGGCGCAGCAGAAGGTGGAAGCCCGCAACTTCGACATCCGCAAGAATCTGCTGAAGTTCGACAACGTGATGAACGATCAGCGCAAGGTGATTTTCGAGCAGCGCATCGGCATCATGAAGGGCGAGGAGGTGGGCGAAACCATCGACGACATGCGCCATCAGGTGATCAACGACCTCGTTGCCACGCATATCCCGCCCAATGCCTATGCCGAGCAGTGGGATGCGGCAGGGCTGCGCGAGCGGCTGCGCGAGGTGGTCGCCATCGATTTTCCGGTGGACGACTGGGCCAAGGAAGAAGGCATTGCCGACGAGGAGATTCTCGAACGCATCACCAAGACTGCCGACGAGCTCTATACCGGCAAGCGCGAGAAATACGGCAACGAACTGATGCAGCAGGTCGAGAAGGCGGTGTTGCTGCGAACCCTGGACAGTCTCTGGCGCGACCACATCATCACCGTCGAACAGCTGCGCCAGGTGATCCATCTGCGCGGCTATGGCCAGCGTGACCCGCTGAACGAATACAAGACCGAAGGCTTCACGCTCTTCGAGCACATGGTGACGAAGCTGCGCGAGAACACCACCGCGCAGGTCATGCGCGTCGAGGTCCAGACGCGCCCCGCCGACGACATGCTGCCCGACGAGGACGAGCTGCCGACGATGGAGGCCCACCACATCGATGCGCTCACCGGTGAGGATGAACTCGCGGCGGTGGCGGCAGCACCCGTGCTGGCCGCCGTCCGCGATGAAGCGAAGGGCGGTGTCGATCCGAAGAACCCCAAGACCTGGGGCAAGGTGGCGCGCAACGATCTCTGCCCATGCGGATCGGGAAAGAGATACAAGCACTGCCACGGCACCTTCGCCTGAGCCGCGGCGCGCACATGCCTGGCAGTGGGGCAATGACGCTCTAGGCGCACGCGGACTTTTCACTGCTCGCGGCCAGGGAAGTCAGTTGCCTGCAGGATTTGTCAGCGCTTGGTGGCGATGCCGGATCCGGAATGCCCGCCAGGCCCCGGGCCGCGTCAGGGGAGCGCCGCAAGCGCGGTGATCCGCGATGCGATGTCCGCGACGTGGCGTCTGAAATCCTTCGCCGGCAATTCGAAGTAGGGCAGGTCGTGCTGCCGCGCCAGCGCCTTGAGTCCGGCACTCGCCACGAGAATGTCGCGGACGCGATGCGCGAAGCGCTCGCCCTGCCAGAGTGGATGCGACGACGTCCAGCACCAACCCCTGGCGCCATGGGCCCTGATCGCCGCCCCCCTGTCCGTGAGGCTGGAAACGGAATCTCCGAGAACGACGCACAGCGCACCCCGGCTGGCACGCAGCGAGACCATCGACGTCACCGAGATCTGCTCCGGCGTCCGGTCCTCGAATCGCGGGGAACTGCTGGCAAGCACCAGATCGTGCCCCTCGATGCAGAGGCCGGTGGGACAGCGCTGCAGCAGCTCCTCCAGGATCTGCCGGAAGGTGTCGGACCTCAGTGCCGGATCGGGAATGTTTCCGTGGAACCGTCGCAGCGCATCGAGCGCAACGGGAGCGAAGCCATGCGATGCCGCGAGGTCCCGCGCCACCAGGCCCTTGCCGATCCGGTTCCAGCCGCCGATGAGCACGGAACGCCGCTGTGTCGTGATCGGATGCGGCAGGCGGGCCATGACATGGTCCACGGCCGCCCGCGCCGCGCCCTGCCGCTCGCCTGCCACGCGCCCCGCCCGCCGGGTCAGGCGGCGTCGCTATAGGCCATCGCGCCCATCATGCCCGCGTTCATGTGATAGAGGTGATGGCAATGGAAGGCCCAGGTGCCGGGATTGTCGGCATCGAAGGCGATCGAGACCGATTCACCCGGCGGCACCAGCACCGTGTCGCGGACGGCGCCGTCGGTCCGCTCCCCGTTGATGGCCACGACCTTGAAGTAATGGCCGTGCAGATGCATGGGATGGGCCATGCCCGTCATGTTGTGCATCAGCACCTCGACGCGTTCGCCGCGATGCACGGTGAACAGCGTGTCGTGCATCGACGACTTTCCGTTCAGTCCCCAGGCATAACCCTCATCGCCGCCGGTGAGCATCAGGGTCTCGCTGCGGGAAACCGGTTCGTCCGGTACCTGGGCCACCGCCCGCATGTTCCGCTCGTAGCTGAGATCGAGCGCCGGCGCGACGTCGCCCGTGGAGGCAAGGCGCTCGATCCGCGCCTCGCGCGTCGCCAGCACGATGCCGGTGCGCTGGCCGAGGCCTTCCGGCCGGAAGACGATGGGGAAGGCACCACCCTGTTTGGGCACGCGCAGGCGGATATCGGCCCGCTGCGCGATGGCCAGCGGGAAGCGCGAGCCGGGGATCGGCAGGATCGCATGGCCGTCGACGGCCACCAGCGTGCCGGTCAGCATCCCGAGATCGATCCACATGTTGGTGGCCGCCGCGCCGTTGATGATGCGGAGCTTCACCCAGCCGCCCCGCTCCACCTGGACCGTCTCGGGGTCCGCCAGGTCGCGGTCGTTGGCGAGAAAAGCGTCAAAGGCGATGTCATTCATCATGCCGGCTCCGGTGGTCATGCCCGATGCGTCAGGCATGGCGGGGTCCATCTTGGAATGATCCATGGCATGGCCCGCATGGGCGCCGCCGCCACCGCGCAGTTCGGCCAGGATCTCCTGCGGATCGCGGAAGGTGAAGTCATGCAGCATGATGACATGTTCCTGCTCGTCGAAGACGGGCACGGCGGTCTCGCGGACGATGAGGGGCGCGGCCAGCAGCTGTTGCTCCTGCAGGCCGAGATGGGAGTGCATCCAGTGGGTGCCGGACTGCCGCACCGGAAAGTCATAGAGATAGCTCTCGCCGGGCGCGAGCGGCGCCTGCGACAGCATCGGCACGCCGTCGAAGGCGGCAGGCGGGGTCAGGCCATGCCAGTGGATCAGGGACGGTTCGCTGGCCCGATTGGTCAGGACCGTGTTGAACCGCTCGCCCAGCAGCAGGCTGAGACCTGCGAAGCTGCCATTCACGCTGAGGCCATAGACCTTGGCGGCGCGGCCCTGAACCTCCAGCACCCGGCTCTCGATATCGAGGCGGCGGGGCGGTGACGCGGCGGCGAAGGCGAGCGATGGGACGGACCCCAGTCCTGCGATCATGGCGCGGCGCGTCAGCGTCATTTCGGCTCTCCTCTGTGGCTGCGACCGCCTAGATAAGGGCCGCTCCGGCGCGGCTCAAGCGCCGAATGTCGGCGCGGCGCGACAGCAGATCAATTTAAGGTTAACCGTGCAAAACGAAATATAGTGGAAAAACAAATACTTAAACCAAGGAACAACGGCTTCACCAACGGAAGAAAAACGCCGGGCCAACAATCTTAAGTTCCCCATTAAGAACTCTTTGAAGGGCCTCATGGTTTAACATACGTATCTGAAGCCGGTATCGCCGGAAGCGATGGAGCCCAAGCCGTGAGAGACATGATTGGCAAGTTTGGCAGTTTCCTGCGGGATACCGAAGGCGCGACCGCAATCGAGTATGCCCTGATCGCCTCCATCCTCGGCCTGGCCCTGGTCCCGGTGCTCAGCGACACCTCATCGGGAATCGCCTCGCTCTACACGCGCGTCCAGGGCTACTTCGACGCCATCAACCCGTAGCTGAGATCGATTTAGAGACTGCGTCCGATCGCCAGGAACTTTTCCCGCCGCTGCGTCCGCAACACCTCCGCCGAGACATCGCGATAGGCTGACAGGGTCCGCGCCAGCGCATCGCCGGTGGCCGCGATCACCTCGGCCTGGCCGCGGTGAGCGCCGCCCAATGGTTCCCCGATGATCTCGTCGATGACCCCCAGCTTCTTCAGATCCTGTGCCGTGATCTTCATGGCCGCGGCCGCGTCCTTGGCACGGGCGGCATCGCGCCAGAGGATTGAGGCCGCACCCTCGGGCGAGATCACGCTGTAGATCGCGTGTTCCAGCATGAGCACCGTATTGGCCGTGGCAATGGCGATGGCCCCGCCTGAACCGCCCTCCCCGATGATCACCGAGACCAGCGGCACGCCCAGACCCAGGCAGCAGTCGGTGGCCCGGGCGATGGCCTCGGCCTGGCCGCGCTCCTCGGCGTCGATGCCGGGATAGGCGCCGGCCGTATCGACCAGCGTGATCACCGGCAGTCCATAGCGCTCGGCCAGTTCCATCAGCCGAACCGCCTTGCGGTAGCCCTCGGGCCGCGCCATGCCGAAATTGCGCTGCAGCCGGCTGGCCGTGTCGTTGCCCTTCTCCTGGCCGATGATCATCACCGGTTCGCCGCGGAAGCGGCCCAGACCGCCAACCACGGCGAAATCCTCGGCGAATTTCCGGTCTCCCGCCAGTGGCGTGAACTCGGTGACCAGCGCCGCGATATAGTCGACCGCATGTGGCCGTTCCGGATGCCGCGCCACCTGGGCCTTCTGCCAGGGATCGAGATTCTGATAGAGGTCCGACAGGCTCTTCGACGCCTTCCGTTCCAGCGACTTGACCTCGTCCGCGATGGAGACCGTCTTGTCGCTCGCGGCCAGGGCACGCAGCTCGGCGATCTTGCCTTCGAGCTCGGCCACGGGCGCTTCAAAATCGAGGAAAGTTGGCATGGTCGGGGATGGTTCCTTGGCTTGGCCGTTAGTGGCCGTCCGCGCCCGGGAAGTCAACTTTTCTTGGCAAGCGGATGATGGGTCTCCACCACCTCCCGGAGCCGCTCGGATTGGACATGGGTATAGATTTGTGTCGTGGATATGTCCGCATGGCCGAGCATCTGCTGCACCGCCCGCAGGTCGGCGCCGCGGGCCAGGAGATGGCTGGCGAAACCGTGGCGCAGCACATGCGGCGAGATCCGCTCCGCATCGACCCCGGCCTCGCGCGCCAGATCCTTCAGCATCAAGGCGAAATGCTGCCGCGTCAGGTGGCCGGATCGGCCGGAGGACGGAAAGAGCCATTTCTCCGACGCCGCGTCATGCCGCGACAAGACCTCGAGATAGCCATCCAGCGTGTCGCGGGCGCTGGCCGAGACCGGGACGAGCCGCTCGCGTCCGCCCTTGCCGCGCACCAGCAGGAACTCGCGTTCGGCCCGCGCCGCGCCGAGGCTCACCCCCACCAGCTCCGACACGCGCAGCCCAGTGGCATGGAGAAGTTCGAGCAGGCACAGGAGGCGCCAGGCCTTGAACACGTTCCGGCCTTCGGCCCTGGCCAGCCGCGCCCGTGCGGCCGCGATCAGCGCCAGCACATCGCTTTCCCGGATGGTCTTGGGCAGCGGCCGCGCGCTGCGTGGACTTTCGATGGCCGTGGACGGATTGCCCTTGGCCAGCCCGTCGCCATGCAGGAAGCGGTGGAACTGGCGGATGCAGGAGAGCTTGCGGGCCGCCGTGCTGCGCGCCATGCCGCTGGCCTCGAGACTCGCCAGGTAGTCGCGGATGTCGTCGGGCGAGGCCTCCGCGAGGCGTCGTCCCCTGCTGTGCAGATGGTCGCCATAGGCCGCCAGATCGCGGGCATAGGCGGCGATCGTGTTGCGCGCCGCACCGCGCTCGGCTGCCAGCATCTCCAGAAACCGCGAGACCAGCCGGTTGGCGGCCGTCATGTCAGTGCTGCCTCAGCTTCTCGGTCGGCAGGGCCTTCACGATCTCGGTCTGCTCCGGCGGATAGTTGGCGAGCAGCCAGGCCCCGCCATAGACGGTGCCGCCAATGATGGTGATGGCCAGCAGGAGTCGAATCGTATCGGGCATTGTTTCACCTGGATTCGCCGACATTAGCCGATGCCGCGGCGAATCGGAAAGCCTTTGCGGTGGCTGACGCCAGGGGTTAGAAGCAGGGCCACGTTCGGGATCGAGAGAATGGCGCGCCGTTCCATAGCAAAGGAGGCCGAAACTGTCCGCGAGTGCCTGGGGTCGCGCCCCATCGTGCTGGTCGGGCTCATGGGGGCCGGGAAGTCGAGTGTCGGGCGCCGCCTGGCGGAGAAGCTCCGCATTCCCTTCGTCGATGCCGACCAGGAGATCGAGAATGCCGCGGGCAAGACCATCCCCGAAATCTTCGCCGACCATGGCGAGGCCTATTTCCGCGAAGGCGAGCGCCGTGTCATCGCCAGGCTCCTGGGCCAGGGCGCGCAGGTGCTGGCGACCGGCGGCGGCGCCTTCATGAACGACGAGACTCGCGCGCGCATCGCCGATGGCAGCGTGTCGGTCTGGCTGAAGGCCGAGCTGCCGCTGCTCATGAAGCGCGTTGCCAAACGCCCCGGACGGCCGCTCCTGCAGACCGGGGATCCGGGCGCGGTGATGCGCGATCTCATCGCCCGGCGCTATCCGGTCTATGCCCTGGCCGATGTCACCGTGGAAAGCCGCGACGTGCAGCACGGCCAGATGGTGAACGACGTGATCCGCGCCCTGGCGCAATGGGACGGCTGGAACCGGTTGAAACATGAGTGACGACAGCCAGCAGTCGGTCGCGGTGGCCCTTGGCGACCGCAGCTACGACATCCTGATCGGCGATGGCCTCCTGGCCCGCAGCGGAGCCATCGTCAGCCCGCTGCTCAGGCGTCCCGTCACCGCCATCGTCACCGACGAGAACCTGGCGCGAACCCATCTCGATGCGCTGCAGGCCTCTCTGGCGGCGGCCGGCATCACGGCGACGGCGGTCGTCCTGCCGCCCGGCGAGGGCAGCAAGAGCTTTGCCCAGCTGGCCCGCGTCTGCGATGCCCTGCTCGGCGCCGGCATCGAGCGCCGCGACCGCATCATCGCCTTCGGCGGCGGCGTCATCGGCGATCTCGCGGGTTTCGCCGCGGCCATCCTGCGCCGGGGGGTGGACTTCATCCAGATCCCGACCAGCCTGCTGGCCCAGGTCGACTCCTCGGTGGGCGGCAAGACCGGCATCAACACCGCGCACGGCAAGAACCTGGTCGGCGCCTTCCACCAGCCAGTGGCCGTCATCACCGACATTGCGCTGCTCGACACCCTGCCGCGGCGCGAACTGGCCGCGGGCTATGCCGAGGTCGCCAAGTACGGGCTTCTTGGCGATGCCTCCTTCTTCGAATGGCTGGAAGGCAACGCGGAACTGCTCATGCGCGGCGACCGCCAGGCGCGCATTCACGCCATTCGCAGGTCCTGCGCCGCCAAGGCCCGGATCGTTGCCGAGGACGAGACCGAGACCGGGGTGCGGGCCCTGCTCAATCTCGGCCACACCTTCGGCCACGCGCTGGAGGCCGCCACCGGCTATTCGCAGCGCCTGCTGCATGGCGAGGGTGTCGCCATCGGCATGGTCCAGGCCTTCCGCTTCTCCGAAGGCCTTGGGCTCTGCCGGCCCGGCACCGCCGACCGCGTCGCCCGCCACCTGAAGGGCGCGGGCCTGCCGGTCGCGGCCAGCGAGATCCCCGGCGAGCTGCCGCCGCCAGAGGCCCTGGTCGAGATCATGCGCCAGGACAAGAAGGCGCAGGGCGGCAAGCTGACCTTCATCCTGGCCCGCGGCATCGGCGAGGCCTTCGTGGCGAAGGACGTGGCCGAAGCCGACGTCGTGGCCTTTCTGAAGGGAGATCTCGGACGGCGATGACCCTCGATCTTGGCCTGAACATAGCCGCGATCCTGATCCTGCTCGTCTTCTCCGCCTTCTTCTCGGGCTCCGAGACCGCGCTCACCGCCACCTCGCGCGCGCGCATGACCGAACTGGAACGCCGCGGCAGCCTGCGGGCGCGGGTCGTGCTGAGCCTCACCAACATGCGCGAGCGTCTCATCGGCGCCCTGCTGCTGGGCAACAACGTGGCCAACATCTCGGCCTCGGCGCTGGCCACCCTGGCGCTGGTCCGCATCTTCGGCGATACCGGCGCCGTCTTCGCCTCGATCATCATGACCGTCATGGTGCTGATCTTCGGCGAGGTCCTGCCCAAGACCTACGCCATCTCGAGTCCCGACCGCGCCTCTCTCGCGGTGGCGCCGGTGGTGCGCATCGTCGTGGCCGTCTTCGGTCCCATCGTCATGGCCGTCGAGTTCATCGTGCGCCATGTCCTGCGCCTCTTCGGCGTCGACATCACCGCCAGCCAGAACGTGCTCTCGGCCCATGCCGAACTGCGCGGCGCCATCGACCTGCATCACAAGGAAGGCGGCGTGGTGAAGGGCGACCGCGACATGCTGGGCGGCATCCTCGACATGCAGGACCTGGAAGTCTCGGATGTCATGATCCACCGCACCCGCATGACCATGATCGACGCCGGCGAGGAGCCTGCCGAGATCGTCGCCCAGGTGCTCAAGAGCGGCCATACCCGCATCCCGGTGTGGAAGGACACGCCCGACAACATCATCGGCGTCCTGCACGCCAAGAATCTCTTCGCCGCCCTGCAGAAGCAGAACGGTGACGCGCGCAAGGTGAAGATCGACGAGATCCTGAGCCCGGTGTGGTTCGTGCCCGACACGCGGGCCCTGCCCGACCAGCTCAGCGCCTTCCTCAAGCGCAAGACGCATTTCGCCATCGTGGTCGACGAATACGGAGAGGTGCAGGGCCTCATCACGCTCGAGGACATCATCGAGGAGATCGTCGGCGACATCAAGGACGAGCATGACGCGGTGGCCAGCGGCGTGCGGCAGAGGCCCGACGGCTCCTTTCTCGTGGAGGGCGGCGTGCCGATCCGCGACCTCAACCGCGCCTTCGACTGGAAACTGCCCGACGAGGAGGTCACCACCATCGCCGGCCTGGTGATCCATGAGGCCCGCATGATACCGGACGTGGGCCAGGCCTTCAGCTTCCATGGCTTCCGCTTCGAGATCCTGCGCAAGCGCAAGCACCAGGTCACCGCCATGCGGGTGACGCCGCTGCAGCAGGCGGCAGATCTTGGCGGAGTATGATCTCGTCATCGTCGGCGCCAGCTTCGCCGGGCTGATCTGCGCCCGTACGGCGGCGGTGCGCGGCCTCCGCACCCTGGTGATCGAAAGCAAGGCCGAGCCCGGCGCCCGCATCCACACGACCGGAATCCTGGTCAAGGAGGCAGCCGACGAGATCGACACGCCGCCGCAATTCGCCCGCACCATTCACGGCGTGCGCCTCTACGCGCCGTCGCTGCGCGCGATCGACCTCGCCTCGCGCGACTATTTCTTCCAGACCACCGACACGGCCGGGCTGATCCGTTGGCTGGCGGAGGAAGCCCGCCGCGCTGGTGCCGACATCCTCTGCGGCCGGAAGTTCGAAACGGCATCGCCGTCGGCTTCGGGATTCGCCCTTCCACAGTTCGGTGCGACGACGCGCTTCCTGGTGGGCGCCGACGGCGCGCGCTCCACGGTGGCGCGACTGTTCGGGCTCGGCCGCAACAGCCGCTTCCTCACGGGCCTGGAAATCGAGTACGAAGACCTGCCGGTGGCCGATCCCGATCTGCTTCACTGCTTTCTCGACAGTCGGCTGGCGCGCGGCTATCTCGCTTGGGTGGCGCCGGCGCCCGGCTTCTTCCAGGTGGGTCTCGCCACCAGCGCAGGCACCAAGCCAGACCTCGCGGCGTTTCTGCGCCACGCCGAAGGGCTGTTCGGATTCTCGCGCGCGCGGATCAGGGAGCGCCGCAGTGGCCTGATCCCCTGCGGCGGACCGGTGTCGCCCTTCGCCGCTCCAGGCGTTCTCCTCATTGGCGATGCGGCAGGCCATGTCTCGCCGCTCACCGGCGGCGGCATCCGGCTTGCCTTCCGCTTCGGGCGCCGCGCCGGCCAGCTCATTGCCGATCACCTGCTGCGCCAGGGCCCGCCGCCCGAGCGCATCCTGTCGCGCGAGATGCCGGGTTTTGCGAAGAAGCTGCTGCTTCGCCGCATCATGGATCTGGGTCCGCCCAATCTTCTCTACGATCTTGCCATCGGCACGGCCCCCATGCGCTGGTTCGCGCGCCAGGTCTACTTCCACCGGCGCAGGCCCGATCCAGACTAGCGCGGCGCGGCCTGCGGTGCCGAGGCCTGGATCGCCAGCGCATGCACGCGCGTGCGCAACTCTTCGGCGAGGGCGGCATTGACCAGCCGATGCTGCTCCACCCGCGACTTGCCGCGAAAGGCCTCGGCCACGATCCTGACCCGGAAGTGGCTTTCGCCGTCGGCATGGGCGCCGGCATGACCGGCATGCTGGTGCGATTCATCGATCACCTCCAGCGCCACCGGCGCGAAGGCCTGCGACAACTTCGTGGAGATTCGATGTCCGACCGGTCCGAGTGCCATCATGTCACCTTCGCAAGGGGTTGCGCGTTCGGGTTCGCGTCCCCATAATTGCGCCGCGATGAAACTCGATTCAAAGTATTTCGACAAGATCCGCGTCAAGAAGCCCGGGGCCGAGAAGGTCGCGGCCGAAACCACGGTGCCGCAATGCGAGTGGCCGGACTGCCCGCGCCCGGCGCGGCACAAGGCGCCCATGGGTCGCGGCCACGAGGGCAAGTTCTACAACTACTGCACCGAACACGTGCAGCAGTACAACAAGACCTACAACTATTTCGACGGCATGAAGGACGCCGAGATGCAGGACTTCCAGAAGGACGCCCGCCTCGGCCACCGTCCGACCTGGAAGCTCGGCCGCAATGCCAGCGCCAATGTCACCGGCATGCGCCGCAGGGCGATCAACATGTCGACCGATCCCTTCGGCCTCAACGGCAGCTCCGGCAAGGAGCCAGGCCGCCATCCCACGGGCCGCGCCCTGCGCAGCACGGAGTTGAAGGCCCTGCAGACCCTGGGTCTCGATGACCAGGCCACGCCGGAACAGGTGAAGACCCAGTACAAGACCCTGGTCAAGCGCCTGCATCCCGATGCCAATGCCGGCAGCCGCGCCAACGAGGACACGCTCAAGGCGGTGATCCAGGCCTACGATCATTTGCGTTCCAGCGGCTTCTGCTGATCCTTGCCCTAGGGGGCGCGACCGTCTAAAACCCGCCGTCCAACCTGAAGAGAAGATCCGAGACGATGACCGCAAAGCTGAATGGTGACGCGAATGGCATGCCCGACATCAAGGTATCGGTGAAGCAGCTCTTCGGCTTCGACTCCTCGATCGAGGTGCCCGCCTTCTCGCAGCGCAGCGAGCATGTTCCCGACGTCGACGAGGATTATCTCTTCAATCGCGAGACCACGCTCGCGATCCTCGCGGGCTTCGCCTACAACCGCCGCGTCATGGTGACCGGCTATCACGGCACCGGAAAGTCGACGCATATCGAACAGGTCGCGGCCCGGCTCAACTGGCCCTGCATCCGCATCAATCTCGACAGCCACATCAGCCGCATCGACCTCATCGGAAAGGATGCCATCGTCATCAGGGACGGCAAGCAGGTGACCGAGTTCAAGGAAGGTATCCTGCCCTGGGCCTACCAGCACAACGTGGCGCTCGTCTTCGACGAATATGATGCCGGCCGCCCCGACGTGATGTTCGTGATCCAGCGCATCCTCGAATCCTCGGGCAAGCTGACGCTGCTCGACCAGTCCAAGGTGATCCGGCCACATCCGGCCTTCCGGCTCTTCGCCACCGCCAACACCATCGGCCTCGGCGACACCACCGGTCTCTATCACGGCACCCAGCAGATCAACCAGGCGCAGATGGACCGCTGGTCGATCATCTCGGTCCTGAACTACCTGCCGCATGCGCAGGAGACCAACATCGTGCTGTCGAAGAACAAGGCCTACAACACCGAGAAGGGGCGCAAGACCATCGCCAACATGGTGCGCGTGGCCGATCTCACCCGCAACGCCTTCATCCAGGGCGACCTCTCCACCGTGATGAGCCCGCGCACCGTCATCACCTGGGCCGAGAATGCCGAGATCTTCGGCGACATCGGGTTCGCCTTCCGCGTTACCTTCCTCAACAAGTGCGACGAGCTCGAGCGCAGCGTGGTGGCGGAATTCTATCAGCGCTGCTTCGGCGAGGAATTGCCGGAGTCCTCGGCCCACGTCGCCATCGCCTGAGGACAGGATCGGAATGGCCGCGGACAAGGATTCACCTGCCGGCGAATTCAAGCGCGTGCTCACCATCGCGATGAAGACCATTTCCGAGGACCCGGAACTGACCGTGGCCTTCGGCAGCGAGCAGCCATCCCTGGCCGGCAACCGCGCCAAGCTTCCCAATGTCGCCGACACGATGAAGCCCGCCGATATTGCCATCGTGCGCGGCCTCTCGGACAGTTTCGCGCTGCGCGTCGCCAATCATTCCGAGAAGGTCCACGCCCACTACCGGCCGCAGGGCAAGAATGCCCGCGCCGTCTTCGAATCCGTCGAGCAGGCGCGCATAGAGGCCGTCGGCGCCAACGCCATGCCCGGCATGGCCGCCAATCTCGGCGCCATGCTGGAGGACCGCTACCGCCGCAAGGACGTGGCCCGCTATACCGATCGCAGGGAAGCCCCGCTCGAAGACGCCGTGGCGCTCATCGTGCGCGAGAAACTGACCGGCGCGCCGCCGCCCGAGGCGGCCCTGCCCATGGTCGAGCTGTGGCGCCAGTGGATCGAGGACAAGGCGAGTGCGCAGCTCGCGCATCTCACTGACAATCTGCATGACCAGGCCGCCTTCTCGCGCATGTCGCGCGACATCATCGCGGCACTCGACATGGCCGAGGAGCTGGGCGACGACCCCGACCAGTCGGACGAGAGCGACAACGAGGACGAGGCCGAGCCCGATGCCGGCGAACGCCAGGAATCGCCCGAAGGCGAGGACCAGGAAAGCCAGCAGCAGTCCATGGAGGAGCTGCAGGATTCCGAGGGCGAGACCGAAGCCGCCGAGATGGACGCCCAGCAGATGGACGTCGACGAACAGCCCGACGACCAGGAGGGCGAGGAGGAGACCGAGGGCGAGGAACCCTGGCGGCCGCAGCTGCCCTTCTCGTCGCTGTCCAACGAGGACTTCTACAAGGTCTTCACCAACCAGTTCGACGAGGAGATCAAGGCCGAGGATCTCTGCGATGCCGACGAACTGACGAGGTTGCGCAACTATCTCGACAAGCAGCTCTCCAGCCTGCAGGGCGTGGTGGCAAGGCTCGCCAACCGGCTGCAGCGGCGGCTGATGGCGCAGCAGAACCGGTCCTGGGACTTCGATCTCGAGGAAGGCGTGCTCGATGCCGCGCGCCTCACCCGCGTCGTCATCGACCCCATGCACCCGCTGTCCTTCAAGGTCGAGCAGGACACGCAGTTCCGCGATACGGTGGTGACGCTGCTGCTCGACAATTCGGGTTCGATGCGCGGGCGGCCGATCACGGTCGCCGCAACCTGCGCCGACATCCTGGCCCGCACGCTGGAACGCTGCGGCGTGAAGGTCGAGATCCTCGGCTTCACCACCAGGGCCTGGAAGGGCGGCCAGGCGCGCGAGAAATGGCTGGCCGCCAACAAGCCCCCGAACCCGGGCCGCCTCAACGATCTCCGCCACATCATCTACAAGTCCGCCGACATGCCCTGGAGGCGCGCGCGGCGCAATCTCGGCCTGATGATGCGCGAGGGCCTGCTCAAGGAGAACATCGATGGCGAGGCCCTGATCTGGGCGCACAATCGCCTGCTGGCGCGCCAGGAGCAGCGCCGCATCCTGATGGTCATTTCCGACGGCGCGCCAGTCGACGACTCGACGCTCTCGGTGAATTCCGGCAACTATCTCGAGAAACACCTGCGCCAGATCATCGTCGACATCGAGAATCGTTCGCCGGTCGAACTCATCGCCATCGGCATCGGTCATGACGTCACGCGGTACTACAAGCGGGCCGTCACCATCGTCGATGCCGAGGAACTGGGCGGCGCCATGACCGAGAAGCTCGCCGAGCTTTTCGAGGAACAGGCCGCCGCGGCGCCGGCGCGGCGCAGTGCCCGGGCTTGAGGTGCGTCGCCGCCCTGTGCGTCGCCCTGGTGCTCATCGCCCCGGTTTCCGCCGCTCCGGTCGAGATAACGATTGAGCCGATCTCGGGCTTCCACAACATCCTGCCCTATCAGGACTTCGGTCCCTTCTCCTGGCGCGGCGGCTTTGCCATGCAGAGCGCCGATGCGGATTTCGGCGGCTTCTCGGGACTGGTGCTGGGCAAGGATTGCGAGGCCTTCACCGCCATCAGCGACGCAGGCAAGTGGCTCACCGCGCGGCTGACCTATGCGGGTCCGCGGCTGGCGGGGATCGAGGACGCGGCGCTGTGGCCGCTGCTCGACAGCAATGGCCGGATCCAGCTGGGCAAGACGCGGTCGGACGTCGAGGCGGTGACCGAGATCGCACCTGGCCAGCTCGCGGTCGCCCATGAGCGCGACGTGCGCTTCGGCACCTACGACTTCGGCACGGACGGACCTGCCGCCCGCTTCCACCGCATTGCCTCGCCGCGCGAGATCGAGCGGGGCGAGGAGAACGGCGAGGTGGAATCCCTCGGTTCCGTCAGCTCCGGTCCCCGCGCCGGATGGCTGCTCTCCATCGCCGAGCGGCAATGGGACGGCCAGGGCAATGCCCGCGCCTGGCTGTGGCACGGCAAGGACGTGGTGCGATTCTCGGTGACGCGCAATGGCAACTTCGAGGTCACCGACCTCGTCATCCTCGCCGATGGCACCGTGCTTACCCTCGAGCGCAGCTTCACGCCAACGACCTTTCCGGCCATGGCGATCCGCCGCTTCCACGTCGCCGACATCGCGCCCGGCAAGACGGTGACGCCGGAACTGGTGCTCGAGGCCAGCCTGCCGCTCTACGACATCGACAACATGGAAGGCATCGCCGCCTGCAGCCGCGATGGCGAAACCCGCATCACGCTCGTCTCGGACAACAACTTCAACGACAGGCTGCAGCGCAACCTGGTGCTGCAGTTCGCCTACCGGCCCTGAGCCCCGTACTTGGCGAGGAAGGCCTCCGGCGTCAGCGCGGCCATGTCCGACACCGCGGCGCTGAGCCGCTCATGCTCCCAGTCCCACCAGGCCAGCGCCGCGAGACGCGCGCCAAGCTCGGGTGCGAAACGCCAGCGCAGGAACCGCGCGGGCACGCCCGCCACCACGGCATAGGCTGCGACGTCCGCGGTCACCACGGCGCCCGCGCCGATCACCGCGCCATTGCCAATGGCGAGGCCGGGCAGGATGATCGCGCCATGGCCGATCCACACGTCATGCCCAAGCGTCACGCGGTCGGCCATGCGGCTTTCGCGAAAGGCCTTGTCCAGCTTCGCGCCAGCGAAATACTCATTCGGCCGGTAGGTGAACTTGTGCTGGCTGATGCGCTCCATGGGGTGGTTGAGCGCGTTGATGCGCACGTCCGACGCGATGGCGCAGAACTTGCCGATCCGCGCATAGATGATCTCGCTGTGGCGCTCGACATAGGAATAGTCGCCAAGCTCGGAATCCCAGAACTGCACCCGCTCCTTGATCTCGGTGAAGCGCCCCAGCATGGCGCCGCGCAGGGAGGCCGAGCCATGGACCCGGGGCGCGCCGTCGCGCGGCGCGCGGCGCTTGCTTGGATCCTGCGGAGGCGTGTCGCTCATCGCCGCAGAGCCTAAAGCAAAAGCCGCCCCGATTGGAGCGGCTTCTGAAAACGCAGCAAGGCCCGAGAGATCAGGCGGCAGCCTGCTGGGTGGCCAGCTTCTTCGAGATGGCGCGCTTCAGCTTCAGCGCCTTCTCGGACAATTCGCCATCGCGCGCCTTGACCAGGAAATTGTCGAGGCCGCCGACATGCTCGACCGACTTCAGCGCGATGGCGCTGATGCGGAAGCGGTAGGTCTGGCCCATGGCTTCGCTGATCAGGCTCACGTTGCACAGGTTGGGCATGAAGCGGGTCTTGGTCTTGTTGTTGGCGTGGCTGACATTGTTGCCAACCTGCGCACCCTTGCCTGTGAATTCGCAACGGCGGGACATGATACACCTCTATAAAGCAGTTGCGCCGGCGCCACGGGGGAGCCGGCTTGGATGGCGGGTTCCATACCCAAGGCAGGGCGGCAGGTCAAGCGACAGGCGCGCGGAGCGTCGGGCCGCCATGGCGGAGCCTGCCACCGCTACCTGTCCCGTTCCGGCACAGCTTGGTTAACCGCATCCGCCGCCAGCGCGGCGAAACACACCGTGGCGGCGTCCAGCCTTGTGGTACGGGTCCGGATTCACCGCAACATGTTGTGAGAACAAAGGGCGAAGACCGGCGCTTCAGCGATTCGGGCCCGCTCCGTTCCGGTTTTGGATTGAAATCCTAACGCCGCCGCGATCCGGGCCACAGGCCGTGTGTCGATCCGTTAACCATCGGCTGCCGCAAGGGGCCGCGCGTTAACGGATGGCCCCTTGTTTCGACGACCGGACGCGGACTGCCCGGATCGTGCGGTTTCCGGCCTTTGCGGAAACCCGGGGGAACAAATCCCGAATCCGGCGGGGGTCAGCGATTCGGGCGGGTTTCGTTCTGGTTTGAATCTGAAGGTGAAGACTCTGCACCGATCTGGGGCAAGACGGGATTGTGCGCCCGGCGGTGATGAAAAAACATGCGCCGCGCGGCGCGGCGGATGATGCGATGCATCATCGCCTTTCGTCATACAAAACAGGCGGGCGTCGCCGCTCGGGCATCACATTTCAGTAGCGCACCTCAATGTCTTCGCTATAGTTGCGCTCCCGGGCATGCCTCCAGAGCATGCTTGCCAGGAAGGGCCAGCCCGCAAACAGTAAGTAAAAACTGCGGCGCGGTCTGGTTTCGAATGCGAAACGAACGTGTAATGGGAGGAAGTCCAAAATGTCTCTTCGCAAACTCATCGCTGCCGTCGTGCTCGCGGGCACAGCGGCCTGCGGTCTCGCCGCCTCGTCGCAGGCCGGCGAATTCGACGGTATCACCGTCAACATCCTGACCCGTCCCGGCCCGGTCATCGCCGGTCCGCTGAAGGAACGCGGCCAGGTCTTCGAAAAGGAAACCGGCGCCAAGATCGTCGTCAACGAAGTGCCCTTCGCCGAGATCTTCCCGAAGATCCAGAACGACTGGACCACGGGCACGAACTCCATCGACATGGGCGTCTTCGCTGCCGGCTGGGGCGTCGAGCTCGATGCCGCGGGCCTGCTCGAGGATCTCGATCCCTACATCGCCAAGGACGACAAGATCGCGATGGACGACATCGCGCCCTACTTCCGCGACTTTGGCCAGAAGATCGGCGGCAAGACCAAGCTGCTGATGGTCGATGGCGACTTCCAGATGGTCTATTACCGCAAGGACGTGCTCGAGAAGGCCGGCCTGCAGCCGCCCAAGACCTGGGAGGACTACCTCGACGTGGCCTCCAAGATCCACGGCCAGGACATGAACGGCGATGGCGTGGCCGACTATGGCTCCTGCATCTTCAAGAAGCGCAATGCCCAGTCCTACTTCGCGATCCAGACCTTCGCGGCGCCGATCGTGCAGACCCAGGGCACGGCCCAGGGCTTCCACTTCGACAACGCCACGATGAAGCCCATCATCAACAATGACGGCTGGAAGAAGGCCTTCGAGCTCTACAAGGAGACCGGCAAGTACGGTCCGCCGGAAGAGCTCAACATGGACATCGGCGACACCCGCGCGCTGTTCAAGGCGGGCCGCTGCGGCCTGCTGGTCGAATGGGGCGATCCGGGCACGCTTCAGCTCGATCCCGACGCGGCCGGCGTGAAGGGCAAGATCTTCGCTGTCGGCGCCGTGGGCTCGAAGGAAGTGCTCGACCGCTCCACCGGCAAGCTCGTGCCGGTGACCAAGGAGAATGCGCCTTATTCCGTCGATGGCATCAACTACGCGCCCTTCGCCGCCTTCGGTGGCTGGGCTGGCGCCATCAACGCCAAGGCGGACCCGAAGAAGAAGGCGGCGGCCTATGCCTTCCTGTCCTACATGAACCAGCCGGCCCAGTCGAACGTCGACGTGACCATCGGCTCGACCGGCTACAATCCCTATCGTCTGTCGCAGCTCAAGAGCACGGACCTCTGGGTGAAGGCCGGCATGCCGGCTGATCTGGCCGAGAACTACCTGGGTGCCATCAACGGGGCTCTCAACAATCCGAACATGGCGTCGGACATGAAGATCCCGGGCGCGCAGCAGTACACCGGCGTCGTGCTCGACACCGAACTCGCCCGCTATCTCGCCGGCGAGATCACGGTGGACGAGGCCCTCAAGAACATCGAAGAGGGCTGGGAGAAGATCACCGAGGACTTCGGCCGCGACGAGCAGATCACGGCCCAGGGCCTCGCGCTGGGCACCGGCAAGTAAGCCTGCCGGCCATGGCCCTTGCCAACGACACTGACCAGCCGGGGACCTCCCCGGCTGGACTTTCCATGAAGGAGAGCTGGTCCGAATGGTTCGACCGCCATTCGCGCACCTTCTTCATTGCGCCGGCGGTCACCCTGATCCTGATCTTCGCGATCTTTCCCACCTTCTACTCCATCGTCTTCGCCCTGAGCCGGGTGAAGTTCTCGCCGACCGGCCTGCGCTTCCGCTTCGTCTGGTTCGACAATTTCCGGGCCCAGTTTTCCGGCAACGAACAGGCCCACTTCCTGGGCCGCCTGTCCAACATCGGGGTCCTCGGCTGGGTCTTCGCCGCGATCGTCGCGGCGCTCGCCCTGTGGTGGCTGTACCGCTCCTACCGGGGCGGCGCGTCATGGATCGGCATGATCGGTCGCGTGATTTCCGCAGCCATGTTCATCTTCGTCGGTTGGCTGCTGGGGGCCACGCTGCTGTCGGGAAGCCCCTGGGGCACCCTGCTTAACACACTGTTCTACGTCGTGGTCGGCTGCTCGCTGCAGTTCGTCATCGGCACCGCGCTGGCCTTCCTCTGTTCGCAGCCCATCCGTGGCAAGACCTTCTTCCGGGTTCTCTTCTTCATCCCGCTGATGATCACGCCGCTGGGCGTCGGCTATGCCTTCAAGATGGTCCTCGACATCACCAAGGGTCCGCTGCAGCCGCTCTGGGAAGCCATCGGCCTGCGCGATTGGGCCTGGTCGACCGATGCCTGGGCGGCGCGCTGGTTCATCATCCTGGGCGATTCCTGGCAGTGGATTCCCTTCATCTTCATCTGCATGCTCGCCGCGCTCGAGAACGTGCCGCGCGACCACGTCGAGGCGGCCCAGGTGGACGGCGCCTCGAGCGTGCAGATCTTCCGCGAGATCACCTGGCCGCAGATCGTGCCCGTCGCCGTGACCGTGATCCTGATCCGCATGATCGAGGCCTTCAAGATCGTCGATCTCCCCAACATCATGACCTCGGGTGGTCCGGGCATCGCCACCGAATCCATGACGCTGCATTCCTACTTCCTGTGGCGGGCGAACGACATGGGCTCCTCCGCGGCGGTGGCCTATCTGCTCCTCATTCTCACCGTGGTGGTCTGCGCCTCGTTCTTCAACTACGTCGTGCTTGGGCAGCTGCGGAAGGCCAAATGACATGACCTCCTACAAGTTCGAGAAGGAAGACCGCAGCCTGATGGAGCGTCTGTTCGAGGCGCCGTCGGTGGGCGAGATGTCGCCGGCCGCGAAGGTGGTCGCCTACGGCCTGCTGGCCTTCTGGTCGCTGTTCGTGATCTTTCCGATCTACTGGGTGGTGATCACGGCCTTCAAGGATGCGGGTGCCGTCAACCAGGGTCCCTTCTACATTCCCTTCGTCGACTTCCAGCCGAACCTCGACGCCTGGCGTGTGCATCTCTCCGCCGATCCCTATTGCGACGCCTATGCCATCCTGCGCCAGTTCGGGCTGCTCGTGCACAATTCCATCGCCTTCATCCTGTCGCCGGTGGTGCAGATCACGCCGATGGAGCCGCAGATCTGCAAGCTCTACCTGGCCTTCACCAACTCCCTGGTGATCGGCATCGCGTCAACGGCGCTCTGCGTCGCCATCGGCAGCATGGCGGCCTATGCGCTGGCCCGCATCGCCTACAAGCCGAAGTTCGGCAACATCGTCATCTTCGTGATCCTCACCCTCATGATGATCGTGGTGACGAGCTATGTCGGCATCAAATGGTACTTCAGCGCGACGGTGGCCCTGATCCTCTTCTTCTTTCTGGCCAGGGCGCTCGGCAAGCGCTTCTCGGGAACGCTCGGAAACGGCGACATCCTCTTCTGGATGATCTCGCAGCGCATCCTGCCGCCCATCGTGGTCATCATCCCGATCTACATGATGTTCCAGGCGGTGGGACTGCTCGACACGCATCTGGGCCTCATCATCATCTATGCGGTGGCAAACCTGCCCATCGTGGTCTGGCTGATGCACGACTTCTTTGCCAGCCTGCCCATCGAGCTGGAGGAGTCGGCGCAGCTCGACGGGTCGACGCGCTTCGGCATCTTCTGGGAGATCGTGCTGCCGCTCACCCGGCCGGGACTCGCCGCCACCACGCTGCTGACGCTGATCCTGAACTGGAACGAGTATCTCTTCGCCGTCTTCCTGTCGACCGCCAAGGCCCAGACCATGCCGATCATGGTGGCGGCCAAGAATGCGGGCGAGAAGGGCATCCTGTGGTGGGAGATGTGCGCGATCATCGTGGTCATGATCATACCGGTCATCTTCATGGCGATCCTGCTTCAGCGATTCATCTCAAAGGGCGTGCTGCTCGGCGCCGTGAAGGGTTAGGGGTATGGCAAGCGTGAATCCCAAGGTTCCGGTCAGGTTCGACAAGGTGCAGAAGTATTTCGGCGCCGTGAAGGTCCTCGAGGAGTTCGATCTTGACGTGGCACCCGGCGAGTTCCTGGTGCTGCTTGGCGCCTCCGGCTCGGGCAAGACCACGGCGCTGCGCATCCTGTCCGGGCTCGAGACCGCCACCGGCGGCCGCGTGCTGATCGGCGAGCGTGACGTGACCAACATTCTCCCCAAGTACCGCGACATCTCGATGGTGTTCCAGTCCTATGCGCTCTACCCGCACAAGACGGTGGCCGAGAACATCGGGTTCCCGCTCAAGGTGCGCAAGGTTCCGGCGGCCGAGGCGGCGGTGGCGATCAAGGACGCGGCCGCCCAGGTCCAGATCGAGACGCTGCTCGACCGCTACCCGCGCCAGCTCTCCGGCGGCCAGCGCCAGCGCGTGGCGCTCGCCCGCGCCATGGTGCGCCGGCCCTCGGTCTTCCTCATGGACGAGCCGCTCTCCAACCTCGATGCCAAGCTGCGCGGCCACATGCGCGCCGAGCTCAAGCACATGCAGGCGACGCTCGGAACCACCACCATCTACGTGACGCATGACCAGATCGAGGCCATGACGCTGGCCCATCGCGTGGCCATCCTCGAACGGGGCGTGCTGCAGCAGCTCGACACGCCGGCCAAGATCTACAATGATCCGGCCAACCTCTTCGTGGCCCAGTTCATCGGCTCGCCGCCCATGAACGTGGTCCATGGCAGCCTTGAGGGGGCGACCTTCAAGACCGGCGGCAGTTCGGTCGAGGTGGCGGTCTCGGGGCGGGTGGACAAGGCCATCCTCGGCGTGCGCCCGGAAGACTGCAGCGTGGTGGCCCCGGCCAAGGGCAGCATCAAGGGCATGATCTACACGACCGAGCTGATTGGCGATCATACGCTGGTCACCGTCGAGACCCAGCAGGACAAGCTCACGGTGAAGGCGGCCAAGGACTTCGCCGGCAAGCAGGGCGATGCCATCGGCGTCCTGATGCCGAAGGATCATCTCTATGTTTTCGACGCCGACTCCGGCCGGCGCATCCGCTAGTCAGGAAGATCCCGCATGTCAGTCCGCATCGAACTCACCCGCGCCATGTTCGGCGACAAGGAACGGCCGCTGGCCAGCATGGACGGCATCGCGCTGTCCACCTTCCGCTTCGACAGTGGCATCGAGGCGCTCCGCGTGCGGAACCGGCGCGGCGAGATCCTGGTCCTGCCCTTCAAGGGACACCAGATCTGGCGGGCCGCCTTCGACGGCCGCGACCTGACGATGAAGTCGATGTTCGACGAGCCGGTAGCCACGTCGACCTATCTCGAGACCTACGGCGCCTTCTTCATCCATTGCGGCATCACCGGCATGGGTGCGCCCGGCCCCGGCGACCGCCACCCGCTGCATGGGGAACTGCCCAATGCCCCATTCCAGAAGGGCTGGGTAATCCTCGATGAGGCCGTCGGGAAGGTGACGGTCGGGGGCTCCTTCCAGTACACGGTGGCTTTTGCCAGCAACTACCTGGCGACCTCCGAATACGTGCTGGGCGCGGACGAGGCCCTGCTGGACGTCTCGCTCACCGTGGAGAATCTCAAGAAGTCGCCCATGGACGTGATGTACCTGGCCCACGCCAATTTCCGGCCAGCGGATCACGGCGAACTTGTCTATACAGCCCCCTATACATCTGACGCTGTTCGGGTGCGCCGCAGCATTCCTGCCCATATCACGCCCAAGCCGGGCTATCCCGAGTTCCTGGCGGAGCTTGCGGCCAATCCCGTGATCCACCACAAGCTCAAGCCGGAGCTGGGCTTTGATCCGGAGGTGGCCTTCACCGTCGACATGGTTTCGGGGCGCGACGGTTTCGCCCATGCCCTGCAGAAGCGCCCCGACGGCACCGCGGACTATATCCGCTACCGTCCGGACCAGACCGCCAAGTGCATCCGCTGGATCTGCCGGACCGCCGACCAGGACGCCATCGGCATGGCCTTTCCCGCAACCTCCGAGACGGAAGGATATGCCGCCGAGAAGAAGAAGGGCAATGTCGTGACCCTTGCTGGCGGCGACACCTGGCGGGTGGACATGCGGATCGGCCTGCTGACACCGGCCGAGACCGAGTCGGCCATTCGCGAAATCGAATCAATCCGCGCCGGCTGACTGCTCTTGGATCAGGATCTTGTCTTTTCGCGAACTCCGGGCTAAACGTTTAGGCGGGACATGGGAGGACGAGGCATGTACACAAGACAGGCCCTGAGAGAGCTTGGCGTAGGTCCGGACACGCTGTCGGACGCGCAACGACAGCAGCTCGACGACGCCGGATTCTTCATCGTCGAAAACGTCCTGGCGCCGGAGGACTGCCGACGGATGCGGGACGAGTTCGAGCGCATCCACGCCGCAGAATCCGACAAGGGCGGGCATGAGGTGCATGTGGAGCCCGGCGCGCGCCGCATCTCCAACATCTTCAACAAGACCGAGGCCTTCGACACGTGCCTGTGGATCCCGGAGGTGCTGGCCGCCTCGGCCTATCTCCTGGGCGAGATCAAGGTGCATGGCGCCAACCTGCGGGACCCCGTGAAGGGTCATGGCCATCAGGATCTCCACGTCGACGTGCCGAAGAAGTTCGACGACGACTGGTGGGTGGTGAACTCCATGATCATGCTGGACGACATGACCCTCGACAATGGTCCGACTCGCGTGGTGCCCGGATCGCACCGCTGGGCGCCGATCAATGTGCCCTATGTCAACATCGGGGATTGGGAGCCAGCGCCGCTGTCGCCAGAGGATGAGGCTCGCGTTCCGAAGGACCTGGGCGCCCCCTATCCGGGCGAGGTTCTGGTCCAGGCGCCGGCCGGCTCGGCCATCATCTGCAACTCGTCCATGTGGCATGCCGGGACGCTGAAGAAAACCGACAAGCCCCGCCGCATGCTGCATCTGACCTACACGCGCCGCGACCTGCCGCAGCAATTGCTTCAGCTCGATTATCTCACGCCGGAACTCTACAACCGCATGAGTCCGGTCAAGCGCTATCTGCTGGAAATCGAGCCGCCGCGCCCCGGCGACGGCATCCTCCGGCAGCCCAGGAAGGACCACAAGGGCTGGTGGAACTGAGCCGCGTCAGGCGGCCGCGCGGTTGGCGTGATCAAGGGCCCGCTGCACGGTTTCCAGGAGCTGGTCCGGCTGCACCGGCTTGCGCATGAATTCGAAAAGCTTGAGGTGAACGGCCCGCATCTGGGTCGCCTGTTCGACGTCGGCCGTGATCATCACGTAGACCGAGTTGCAGCCCAGCGCCTGCATCTTCTCCACCACATCCAGCCCGTTCTTCAGGCTGCCGAGCCGGTAGTCGAAGAGACCGACCGCAAAGCTCTGGCCCATGGCGAAGTCGATGGCCGAATCGGCGTCGGCGAAGGCCTTCACCCGATAGCCGCAGTCGGCGAGGAGATCGGCAACGCTCGACAAGAGATCGACGTCGTCATCTAGAACAAGAATATCGACCTGCTTTGTGTTTGCAGACATGGCGCGTCCCTGAAATGTCCGCGATGACGCTAGCAGCCACGAGTGTAGCTCGCGTTAACAATTCAGGCGTGAATTGCGCGACCTGACACGGCCAGCGCCGCTTCCTTGACCGCTTCCGCGAGCGTCGGATGGGCGTGGCAGGTCCGGGCCAGGTCCTCGGACGAGCCGCCGAATTCCATCAGCACCGCCACTTCGTGGATGAGTTCGCCGGCCATGGGACCGACGATGTGGCAGCCGAGGACGCGGTCGGTGGCCGCGTCAGCCAGGACCTTGACGAAGCCGTCGGTGGTCTGGTTGGCCTTGGCCCGGCCATTGGCCAGGAAGAGGAACTTCCCGGCCTTGTAGGCGACACCGGCTGCCTTGAGTTCGTCCTCCGTCTTTCCCACCGATGCGACCTCCGGGCTTGTATAGACAACACCGGGGATCACGTCGTAGTTCACGTGCCCCGCCTGTCCGGCCAGGATCTCCGCCAGGGCGATGCCCTCGTCTTCGGCCTTGTGCGCCAGCATGGGTCCGCGGATGACATCGCCGATGGCATAGATGCCGGGCACCGACGTGGCGAAGTGCTGGTCGACCTCGATCCGGCCACGGCCGTCCAGCTTCACGCCGACCGTATCGAGTCCGAGGCCCGCGGTGTAGGGCACGCGACCGACCGCCACCAGCACCACATCGGCCTCCAGCGCCTCGGCGGAGCCGCCGGCCGCCGGCTCGACCGAAAGGACAACCTTGCCGCCGGTCTTGCTGGCGCTCGTGACCTTGGACCCGAGCTTGAAGGCAAAGCCTTGTTTCTGCAGGAGTCTCTGGAAAGCCTTGGCGACCTCGCCGTCCATGCCGGGAAGGATCCGGTCGAGATACTCGACGACCGTGACCTTGGCGCCCAGCCTGGCATAGACCGATCCGAGCTCGAGTCCGATCACGCCCGCGCCAATCACCGCCAGGTGCTCCGGAACCTTGCCGAGCGCAAGGGCGCCGGCGGAGGACACGATCTGCGTCTCGTCGATCTCGATGCCCTTCAGCCGCGCCACATCGGAGCCGGTGGCGATGACGATATGTTTCGAGTCGATATCAACCTCGCCCACCTTGATCTTGCCAGCAGCCAGGATCGTTCCCGTTCCCTGGAAGACTTTGATCTTGTTCTTCTTGAAGAGAAAATCGATGCCCTTCGTGTTGCCGTCGATCGCCTCCTGCTTGAAGGTCATCATCTTCACAAAGTCGAGCGTCGGTTTCGCTTCGATACCCATCCTGGCGAAGGAAGTTCCGGCTTCGTGATAAAGTTCCGAGGCATGCAGCAGCGCCTTCGACGGGATGCAGCCGACGTTCAGGCAAGTGCCGCCATGGGTGGCCCGCTTCTCGACCACCGCCACCGAGAAGCCAAGCTGTGCCGCCCGGATGGCGCAGACATAGCCGCCCGGACCGGTGCCGATGATGGTGACGTCGAAATGCTCGGCCATGGTCCTGTCCCCGTTTGCCTTCAGCAGCGGCCGCCGGCCACCGGCACGATGCTGCCGGTCACATAGCTCGCCTGGTCCGAGATCAGCCACATGATGACGTCGGCCACCTCGTCGGCCGTGCCCTCGCGCTTCATCGGGATGACATCCCGCATCTTCTGCACCCGGCCCGGTATTCCCGAACTGTCATGGATTTCCGTGTCGATGATGCCCGGCCGCACCGCGTTCACCCGGATTCCCTCGGCCGCGACCTCGCGGCCAAGGCCGATGGTCAGCACGTCGATGGCGCCCTTGCTGGCGCCATATTCCACGCCCAGCCCCGGCGCCCCCAGCACCACCGCCGCCGAGGACTGGTTGACGATCGCCCCGCCGCTCCCGCCATGCAGCGTCGACATGCGCTTCACCGCCTCGCGGGCACAGAGGAAGGATCCCAGGATGTTGATGTCGAAGATCCGCCGGAACCGGTCCAGGCTCATCTCGTCCAGCCGCGCCTGCGTGTCCATGATCCCGGCATTGTTGATCAGCACCTTGAGCGGCCCCAGCCGGTCGGCTGCGGCGAAGAGCGCCAGCACGTCGGCCTCCCGGGCCACGTCGCCGGCAACGGCCTCGGCCGCACCGCCCCGGCGCTTGATCTCGGCCACCACGGCCTCGGCCGCCTTCTGGTTCGACGCATAGTTCACCACGACCATGTAACCGGCCTGGCCCAGCTTCAATGCGGTCGCCCGGCCGATGCCGCGGCTTCCGCCCGTGACGATGGCAACTCCCTTCGTGGCCATGGCTCAGAGATCCAGCAGCGCGCGTTGCGGGTCTTCGAGGTTCTCCTTGACCCGGACCAGGAAGGTGACGGCCTCCTTGCCGTCGACGATCCGGTGATCGTAGGACAATGCGAGATACATCATGGGCCGGATCACCACCTGCCCATTGATCGCCATGGGCCGCTCCTGGATCTTGTGCATGCCGAGGATGCCAGACTGCGGCGCGTTGAGGATGGGAGTCGACATCAGCGAACCATAGACGCCGCCATTCGAGATGGTGAAAGTCCCACCCTGCATGTCAGCAATCTGCAGCTGGCCCTCGCGCGCCCGCTTGCCATACTCCGCGATAGTCTTCTCGATCCCGGCGAAGGACAGCATGTCGGCATCACGCAGCACCGGCACGACCAGGCCCTTGTCGGTGCCCACCGCCACGCCGATGTTGTAGTAGTTCTTGTAGACGATGTCCTCGCCGTCGATCTCGGCGTTGACCGCCGGAATCTCCTTCAGCGCCTGGATGCAGGCCTTCACGAAGAAGCTCATGAAGCCGAGCTTCACGCCGTGCTTCTTCTCGAAGACATCCTTGTACTGGTTGCGCAGCGCCATGGTGGCCGTCATGTCGACCTCGTTGAAGGTCGTCAGCATGGCCGCCACGTTCTGCGCGTCCTTGAGGCGGCGCGCGATGGTCTGGCGCAGCCGCGACATGCGCACGCGCTCCTCGCGCGCGCCATCGGAGGGTGCCGCCGGGGCTCGCGCGGCAGGCGCGGGCGTCGCCGGGATGACCAGCGGCTTCGCCTCGGCTGCGGGCGTCTCCAGGGCCGCGATGACGTCGCCCTTGGTCAGGCGCCCGTCCTTGCCGGTGCCGGCGATGCCGGCGGGATCGATCTTGCTCTCGGCCACCATCTTGCGCACGGCGGGCGACAGCGGCTGCTCGGCCTTGGCCGCGGCCGCCGGCTCGGCCTTCTTCGCGGGCGCCTCGGCGGACTTCGCAGCGACGGTGCCCGCGGCCCCTTCCTCGATCGAGCCCAGCAGGGCGCCGACATTGACGGTCGTTCCCGCCGCCGCCTCGATCGCGGCAAGCCGGCCCGAAGCCGGGGCAGGCACTTCCACCGTCACCTTGTCGGTCTCGAGTTCCACCAGAGGCTCGTCGGCCTTCACCGCCTCGCCCGGCTGGCGGAACCACTTGGCGATCGTCGCCTCGGTGACCGACTCGCCCAGCGCGGGAACACGGATTTCCTTCGCCATCTTGTCTCTTCCTTATGCCTTGCTGTCGCCGAGCGCATCGTCAAGAAAGGCCTTCAGCTCCTTGAGATGCTTGCTCATGAGTCCGGTCGCGGTGGCCGCAGATGCCGCGCGGCCGACGTAGCGGACACGGGTGTTCTGTGCGCCGTTGAATTCGAGCACGCGTTCGATGTTGGGCTGCACGAAGCTCCAGGCGCCCATGTTGTAGGGCTCCTCCTGGCACCAGACGAACTCGGCCCCATTGAAGCGGGCCAGTTCCTGGATCAGCGCCTTGTGCGGCCAGGGATAGAGCTGCTCGATCCGCAGCAGGTAGATGTCGTCGAGCCCGCGCTTCTCGCGCTCCTCGTAGAGATCGTAATAGACCTTGCCGCTGCACATGATGACGCGGCGGATCTTGTCGTCGGGCCTGAGCTTGATCTTCTCGCCCGGCAGCAGCTGGGCATCGTCCCACAGGATGCGGTGGAAGCTGGTGCCCTCGCCCAGTTCGTCCAGACGCGAGGTGGCGCGCTTGTGCCGCAGCAGCGACTTCGGCGTCATGATGATCAGCGGCTTGCGGATGTCGCGTTTCAGCTGCCGGCGCAGGATGTGGAAGTAGTTGGCTGGCGTTGTGCAATTCGCCACCTGCATGTTGTCCTCGGCGCAGAGCTGGAGGAAGCGCTCGAGCCGCGCCGAGGAATGTTCCGGACCCTGCCCCTCGTAGCCGTGCGGCAGCAGGCAGACGAGGCCCGACATGCGCAGCCACTTGCGTTCACCGCTGGAGATAAACTGGTCGAAGACCACCTGCGCGCCATTGGCAAAGTCGCCGAACTGCGCCTCCCAGATGGTCAGCGCATTGGGCTCGGCCAGCGAATAGCCGTACTCGAAGCCCAGCACCGCCTCTTCCGAGAGCATGGAGTTGATCGCCTCCATCTTCACCTCCTGCCCCTTGAGCAGGTGGTTGACCGGCGTGTAGCGCTTCTCGGTGTCCTGGTCGATGAGCACGGCGTGGCGCTGCGAGAAGGTGCCGCGCTGCACGTCCTGGCCCGACAGCCGCACCGGGAAGCCTTCCAGCAGCAGCGTGCCGAAGGCAAGCTGTTCGGCCATGGCCCAGTCGAGGCCCGCGCCGTCCTCGATCATCTTGCGGCGTGATTCCAGCACGCGCTGCATGGTGCGGTGGACCTTGAAGGTCTTGGGCACCTTGGTGAGCTTGAGGCCGATCTCCTTCAGCTTCTCGACCGGCACGCCGGTCAGGCCGCGACGCGCGTCCTCGTGATCGCGCGCCGCCTTCAGCCCGGACCAGCGACCGTCCAGCCAGTCGGCCTTGTTGGCCTTGTAGCCCTCGGCCACGGTGAAGTCGTCGTCCAGCGTCTTGCGATACTCCGCCTTCATCTGGTCGAACTCGTCCTGGGTGAGGATGCCCTCGTCCACCAGTCGCTTGCCATAGAGGGTCACCACCGTCTGGTGCGCCCCGATGTTCTTGTACATGAGCGGCTGGGTGAAGGCCGGTTCGTCGGTCTCGTTGTGGCCGAAGCGACGATAGCAGAACATGTCGATGACCACGGGCTTCCGGAACTTCTGCCGGAACTCGGTGGCGACCTTCGCGGCATAGACCACCGCTTCCGGATCGTCGCCGTTGCAGTGGAAGATCGGCGCCTCGATCATCTTGGCGACGTCGGACGGATAGGGCGAGGACCGCGACCAGATCGGCGACGTGGTGAAGCCGATCTGGTTGTTGACGATGAAGTGGATCGAGCCGCCCGAGCGGTGGCCGCGCAGGCCCGACAGCCCGAAGCATTCCGCCACCACGCCCTGCCCGGCGAAGGCCGCATCGCCGTGGATCAGCAGCGGCATCACGCTGGTGCGGTCCTTGTCCTTGCGCTGGTCCTGCTTGGCGCGCGCCTTGCCCAGCACCACCGGATCGACGATCTCGAGATGCGACGGGTTGGCGGTGAGCGACAGATGCACCGTGTTGCCGTCGAAGGCCCGGTCCGCCGACGATCCAAGGTGATACTTCACGTCGCCCGACCCCTCCACCTCGTCAGGCGTGGAAGAGCCGCCCTTGAATTCGTGGAAGATGGCCGAGAAGGGCTTGGACAGCACATTGGCCAGCACGTTGAGGCGGCCGCGGTGCGCCATGCCGAGCACGATCTCCTGCAGGCCGAGCTGGCCGCCCCGCTTGATGATCTGCTCCAGTGCCGGAATCATCGATTCGGCTCCGTCGAGCCCGAAGCGCTTGGTGCCGGTGTACTTCACATTGAGGAAGTTCTCGAAGCCTTCGGCGGCGATGAGCTTGCCGAGGATCGCCTTCTTGCCGTTGGGCGTGAAGGTGATGGACTTGTCCTTGCCTTCGATGCGCTCCTGGATCCACGCCTTCTGCTCGGGATCCGAGATGTGCATGAACTCGACGCCCAGCGTGCCGCAATAGGTGCGCTTCAGGATGTCGACGATCTGCCGCAGCGTGGCATGTTCGAGACCCAGAACCTTGTCGAGGAAGATCGGCCGGTCCATGTCGGCCTCGGTGAAACCATAGGAGGCCGGATCGAGCTCGGGATGCGCGATCGGCGCCTTGAGGCGGAGCGGATCGAGATCGGCGGCCAGATGTCCGCGAATGCGGTAGGCGCGGATCATCATCAGCGCACGGACCGAATCCATCGTGGCCTTGCGCACGTCCTCGGCCGAAAGGCCGGGCGACTTCTCGGCCGGTCTGGCGCCCGGCTTGGCGGCGGCCGGCGGCGTGGCCGGCCAGTTGCCGTCCAGCGCCGAGACGAGGTCCCCCGACTCGGCGCGCGGCCAGTCCTTGCGCTGCCAGGAGGGGCCGTTCACCTGCTGGCGGGCCTGCTCGGCATTGTCCTCGAGGCCGGCAAAGAATTGCCGCCAGTGCTGGTCCACGGCGGCGGGATTCTCGAGGTACTTGGCGTAGAGCTGTTCGATGAATTGCGCGTTGCCGCCGTAGAGGAACGAGGTTTGCTCGAAAGCCGTGGTCAGGTCCGTCTTGTTCATCGCCGTCTCCCGTCTGGGCTGCCTGTCGCTCAGCCCTTCAGCTTCTTCACCAGCGTCTTGCCCAGCAATGCGGGCGAATCTGCGACGGCGATGCCGGCGCGCTTCATCGCCTCGATCTTGGATTCGGCGCCGCCCTTGCCGCCCGAGATGATGGCGCCGGCATGGCCCATGCGCCGTCCCGGCGGCGCGGTGCGGCCGGCGATGAATCCGGCCATCGGCTTCTTCACCTTGCTGCGGGCGATGAAATCGGCCGCGTCTTCTTCCGCGGCGCCGCCGATCTCGCCGATCATGATGATCGACGTCGTCTCCGGATCCGCCAGGAACATCTCGAGCATGTCGATGAACTCGGTACCCTTGACCGGATCGCCGCCGATGCCGACCGCGGTCGTCTGGCCCAGGCCCTCCTGCGTCGTCTGGAACACGGCCTCGTAGGTGAGGGTTCCGGATCGCGACACGATGCCGACCGAGCCCTTCCTGAAGATGTTGCCCGGCATGATGCCGATCTTGCACTCGTTGGGCGTCAGAACGCCAGGGCAGTTGGGGCCGATGAGGCGCGACTTCGAGCCCGACAGCGCCCGTTTCACCTTGACCATGTCCATCACCGGGATGCCCTCGGTGATGCACACGATGAGCGGGATCTCGGCGTCGACCGCCTCGAGAATGGCGTCGGCCGCAAAGGGCGGCGGCACGTAGATGACCGAGGCGTCCGCACCGGTGGCCTGCCTGGCGTCCCAGACCGTATCGAACACGGGAAGTCCCACATGCGTGGTGCCGCCCTTGCCGGGGGTCACGCCGCCCACCATCCTGGTGCCGTAGGCGATGGCCTGCTCGGTGTGGAAGGTGCCATTGTTGCCGGTGATGCCCTGGCAGATGACCTTGGTGCTCTTGCTGACGAGAATGGACATCAGGCCGCTTCCTTCACAGCTTTCACGATCTTCCGCGCGGCATCGTCGAGGTCGTCGGCCGGGATGACGTTGAGGCCCGACTCGCGGATGATCTTCTTGCCCAGGTCGACGTTGGTGCCCTCGAGGCGCACCACCAGCGGAACCTTCAGGCCGACCTCCTTCACCGCCGCGATCACGCCCTCGGCGATCACGTCGCATTTCATGATGCCGCCGAAGATGTTGACCAGAATGCCCTTCACCTTGGGATCGGCGGTGATGATCTTGAAGGCCGCCGCGACCTTCTCCTTCGAGGCGCCGCCGCCCACGTCGAGGAAGTTGGCGGGCTCGGCGCCATAGAGCTTGATGATGTCCATCGTCGCCATGGCGAGGCCCGCACCGTTCACCATGCAGCCGATCGAACCGTCGAGTGCGATGTAGGACAGGTCGAACTTGGAGGCCTCGATTTCCTTCTGGTCCTCCTCCGACAGGTCGCGCAGCTCCTTGATTTCGGGATGACGGTCGAGCGCGTTGGAGTCGAAGTTGATCTTGGCGTCGAGACAGATCAGCCTGCCTTCCTTGGTCACGACCAGGGGGTTGATTTCAAGCAGGCTCATGTCCTTCTCGACGAAGGCGCGGTAGAGCTGGCCGATCATCTTCACGCAATGCTTGACCTGGTCGCCCTCCAGCTTCAGCGCTGACGCGATGCGGCGGCCGACATAGGCCGAATAGCCGGAGGCGGGATCGACCTGGACGGTGACGATCTTCTCCGGCGTGTCACGTGCCACCTCCTCGATGTTCATGCCGCCCTCGGTCGAGGCGATGAAGGCGACGCGCGACGTCTCGCGGTCGACCAGGATGGAGAGGTAGAGCTCGCGCGCGATCGCCGTGCCTTCCTCGACGTAGAGGCGCTGCACCAGCTTGCCTTGCGGGCCTGTCTGGTGCGTCACCAGCGTCATGCCCAGCATGCGCTTGGCCTCGGCCTTCACCTCGTCGACGGATTTCACCACCTTGACGCCGCCGCCCTTGCCGCGGCCGCCGGCATGGATCTGGGCCTTGACCACCCAGACCGGGCCGCCCAGCACCTCGGCGGCCTTGACCGCCTCGTCGACGCTGAAGGCGGGAATGCCCTTGCCGGTCTCCACCCCGAAGCCGCGGAGAACCTCCTTGGCCTGATACTCGTGAATGTTCATCTGCGCTGTCCTGGGATTGCGTGCGCGGGAGGCCGGATCAGGCGAGATCCGGCGCGATGGTCTTGGCGGCGGCCATGAGGCCGTGCACGGCGTCGACCGATTTCTTGAAGCCGGCCTTGTCTTCGTCGTTGAGCGCGATCTCGGCGATGCGCTCCACGCCCTTGGCGCCGATCACCACCGGCACGCCGACATAGGTGTCCTTGACGCCGTACTGGCCGGTGAGATGGGCGGCGCAGGGCAGCAGCCGGCGCTTGTCCTTCAGATAGCTTTCCGCCATGGCGATGGCCGAGCTGGCCGGCGCGTAGTAGGCCGAGCCGGTCTTGAGCAGGCCCACGATCTCGGCGCCGCCGTCGCGGGTGCGCTGCACGATCTTGTCGATGCGCTCCTGGGTCGACCAGCCCATCTTGACGAGATCGGGAACCGGAATCCCGGCGACGGTGGAATAGCGCACCAGCGGCACCATGGTGTCGCCGTGGCCACCCAGCACGAAGGCCGTCACGTCTTCCACCGAGACGTTGAATTCTTCGGCCAGGAAGTGGCGGAAGCGCGCCGAGTCGAGCACGCCCGCCATGCCCACCACCTTGGCCGTGGGCAGGCCGCAATAGCGCTGCAGTGCCCAGACCATGACGTCGAGCGGATTGGTGATGCAGATGACGAAGGCCTCGGGCGCATGCTGCTTGATGCCGGCACCGACCGACGCCATGACCTTGAGGTTGATGCCGAGCAGGTCGTCGCGGCTCATGCCCGGCTTGCGCGGCACGCCGGCTGTCACGATGCAGACATCCGCGCCGGCAATCGCCTCGTAGGAATTGGTGCCGGACAGTTTCGCGTCGAATCCCTCGACCGGGCCCGACTGGGCCAGGTCCAGTGCCTTGCCCTGCGGCAGGCCCTCGGCAATGTCGAAGATGACGATGTCGCCCAGTTCCTTCAGTGCCGCCAGATGCGCCAGGGTACCGCCGATCATGCCCCCGCCGATCAACGCGATCTTCTTCCGTGCCATGTCCACTTGTTCCTTCTGACGCGAAACCGGATGTCGTTTCGCACTGCAATAGCGACGCTTTCTGTAGACCCCCTGATTAGCAGCTTCAAGACGGCCACCTAGTCAATTCGACGTAGAAACTTGACCAAAACGTCAAGTTTCGACGATTTTTTTGCCCCACCAGGCCGCGGACTGCATTTCCTTCAGCCGGGACACGGTGCGCCCGAACTCGACGTGATGGTCGCCGCTTGGGTAAATCTCCTCCGGCGGAGCGGCGGAGCTGGCCACAAACCTGACTCGCGCGTCATAGAGCGTGTCGATCAGCAGGACGAAGCGCTTGGCCTCGTTGCGCCGCTCCGGGCCCAGCCGGGGAATGCCGGCCAGGAACAGGGTCCGGTAGACCTGGGCCAGGGCCAGGTAATCGGCGGGCCCCAGGGGATTTTCGCACAGTTCGGCAAAGCTGAAGCGGGCGCAGCCATGCGCCGCCTCCGGCACGTGCAGCGTGCGGCCCAGCACCGCGAGATCGGTCGGCGTGCCATGCTCGGTGTCGGTGAGACGCCGCCACAGGTCCTGCAGCCGCAGGGCGGTCTCGGGCCCAAGCGGGGTGAGAAAGGTCTCGTGGCCCTTGACCCGCCCGAGCCGGTAGTCGACCGCGCCATCGAGCCCCATCACCTCGAAGCGCGCCTTGATCAGCGCGATGAAGGGCAGGAAGAGCTGGCGGTTCAGGCCATCGCGGTAGAGGTCGTCGGGCGCAAGGTTGGAGGTGGTGACGATGACGGTTCCCGCCGCCAGCAGGCTCTCGAACAGGCGCCCGACGATCATGGCGTCGGCGATGTCGGCGACCTGCATCTCGTCGAGGCAGAGCAGCCGCGCCTCGGCGGCGATTGCCCTGGCCACCGGCGCGATCGCATCCTGCGTCTGGCTCTTGCGCTGCGCATGCAGCCGCGCATGGACGTCCTGCATGAAGGCGTGGAAGTGGACCCGGCGCTTGCTGGGAGCGTCGACGGCCTCGAAGAAGAGATCCATGAGCATGGTCTTGCCGCGCCCGACCTCGCCGTGGATGTAGAGTCCCCGGGGTGCTGCGGCGGGCTTGCGCAGGCGCGCCAGCAGTCCGCGCGGCGCGCTGGCCTCGATCTCGGCGGCAAGCGCGGAGAGCCTGGCGACCACGGCCTCCTGCCCGGCGTCGCTGCGGATGTCACCGCGCGCTTGCGCCGCGCGGTAGCGGTCGATCAGCGCCGGCATGGCTCAGGTCAGGCTGGCGAGGAAGAAGCGCGTGAGCACCGCATAGGCCGCGACGACCGACATGAAGCCGAAGGCCGAAATCACGACCTGCAGGCGGCTCAACGGTTCGAGTCCGGTATCGATTTTCCGTGTACGGATGTTCATGGTGACAGCCAGGGCTCCGAAGATCAGCAGCAGGATCTGCTGGGAATACCACCCGCAGAACATGATGGCGAGACCCGCGGCGATGAGCCCGAACCGCGCCCTCCGGCCGAGCAGCCGGGCGGCGACCGAGCGCAGGATGATGCCGCCATCGAGCGGCTCGACCGGCAGCAGGTTGAACAGGTTGAGCGCCGCGGCCACCAGGCCGAAGCTGAGGGCCATGTCGGCGCCGATGCCCACTGGCCAGATCAGCAGGTAGACGGCGGCGGCGAGCGGAATCGCGACACTGACGGCCGGCCCCATGATGGCGGCGAAGACACTCTGCGCCTGGCTGACGAAACCCAGCCGCGGCACCGCGACCGCACCGAGGAAGGGCAGGAAGACCATGCGGCCCCAAGGCTGGCCGATCAGCCGGTAGGCCAGGAGATGCCCGAATTCGTGGACCAGCAGGGCCGCTACCAGCAGGAAGGCGATGCCCCAGCCGAAGGCGAAGGCGAAGGCCCAGAGCGAGACGATGCCGGTGATCGCCGCCATGCAGGCCGAGATCACCGCGTCGGTCCGGTAGTCGGGAAGCCCCGTCTCGGCGAGGCCCTTGATGCGATAGGCGCTTCCCCACAGGTCGGCGCGAGCCAGGATCTGCGCCAGCAGCGGGCGCGGCCCCCATTCATAGGCGATGCGCAGCCGCGTGCCATTGCCTTCAGGCGAAAGCCGGCTGGTCATGCGCAGCAATTCACTGTTGTCCGACTTGCCTTCGAGCCCGGCGCGACGAACCTCGAAGTGCCAGGGCGCGTCGCGCTGCACCACCTCGAACAGCGCATTCGATGACTGCACGGCACCGGTGGTGAGCGCGGTCACGAAGGTCAGGCGATAGACCTCGCCGGGCGCATCCGTCCGCTTGCAGGTGACGCGGGTGCGCTGCCAGCGCTGGTTGTCGCCCTCCCGGAAATCGATCAGGTCGAAGACCTTCTGGATCGGGGCATGGATGTAGACCGACGCGCGTGGGCGAACGCGCCAGCGGAAGCCCAGCAGCGCCAGCAAAAGCAGGATGAACGGCAGCTCGCGACCGACGTTCTGAAACATCTCTGGCATAGATCCGCCCGTCCCCGAATTCCCTGCTGACAGGTCCTGTCAGACATCCAGTCTAACCCCAAACCCTTCAGCAAAGATGAGGATACCCCATGTCGGACGCCGTTCTGGAGCTTGTTGTCTACAAGGTGAAGAATCCGCAAACCGCCGCCAAGGTCCGCAGCCGGATGCGGCCGCATCTTGCCGCCTATCCCGGATTCATTGATTGGAAACCATTGTCGGCCATCGAGGACGCGGCCACCTTCGTCGATCTGGTGACCTGGGTCAGCATCGAAGCCGCCCGCGAGGCGGGACGCAAGGTGATCTCCGATCCGGACTGTGCGCCGCTGATGGCCGAGATCGCCGAGGTCTATGCCATGGGCCATTTTGGCGGCAGCTGACCTGCCGCCTTCGACACGCCCGCCACGGAAGACCTCGTCTGCGCCGTGTCGGTCCGGTTCACGGGCAAGGACGACCCGAAGGTCGCGAAGTACCTGTCCTTCAGCATTGCGCCGCTCTGAGCTGGACCGCATTGGTGCGGCTGCCCGTCTTGCGCGGTTCTGACTGACGTGTGGGTTGCGCAACCCGTGCGACCGAAGTTCAAGATCGGTCACTGGTCTCCATCAGTTCGGCAATTCCGATGGCCTGCTCGCCCGCGCCCGAGTACAGGAGAAAGCAGCGGTCCTCCCATTCGAAGATCGCTGGATCCCGCAGCGCATGTTCCGGATCGCGCGCCCACCCTGCGCGGGACGGGAACACCGGCAGACCGGCGCCTTCCCAGCGAAGCTCGGGTTGCAGGATCAATCCGCGTTCGCACGTCTGCCACTCCCACATGGGACGTGACAGGTCGATGGTCGCCAGGAAGATGGATTCAGGCGCATCGCCCACCCGGGTGAAGAACACGTCAAGCATGTCCTCCCGCAGCCGCAGGGCCACATGGCGCACACGACTGCCTCCGGAATCTTCAGGAGCGTGGAAGACCCGCCACGGAAGCGCTTCAAGCTGCTGGCGACCAGGTTCCGAGACATACATCTGACCGGCCTTGGCCATTCCGATCAGGCGGCCGCGCCAAGGGACGACCCGAAGATAGAAATCCGCCACGGGCGTGTGTCCTGATGTGAATGCGATGCCATCGGGCGAGGTGGCGACGAAGGTCAGCTGGATGCCGGCACGCACGACGCCGTGAAAATACATCCTGATCTCCCGCCGCACGTTGTCCACATGCACGTCCGGCGATGCAATGTGATGCCGGCAAGCCGGCACGTCGGAGAGTTTCAATGATGGCCCGACAAGGCGCCAAGGCCCCTCCAGCCGGTCGGCGCAGGCAAGCCTGATCGACGTGCCATGATGATGCGCAAAATACAGATAGAACTTGCCCAAAGGTCTTGGCAGCCAAGGTGGCACGGCGATCAGCGAAGGGCCGTTGATGTTCTCGCCGCCAGGCCCGGCGAACAGGTTTGCGCTGACGATGGGCTCGTCCGCCAGCCGCTTCACCGCGTATGGTACCTTCGACCAAGGACCCTGCGACGGCGTCATGGCGCCTCCAGGGAAATGTCGTAGCCGTAGGTCTCGGCCACCCAACCGAGCAGGCGCCCCAGTCGCGGACGGATCTTGCGAAGATAGGACAGCAGGGCAGGATTGTGGCTGGTCAGCACGTCGAAGGGATGCCGGACGATGAACACGATCTGAATGTCATCGGGGATCTGTTCGACGCGCTGATGGGCCATCGCGTCGCGCCTGAGGACGAGGACCGGGCGATCCGTCGTGACCGGACCAAAATACTCCAGCGGCACTTCCTCTGGACCGAAGTCGAAACCGGCGAAACTGGACAGCACCGCGGTCAAGAGCCACGTTCCCGACCGCCCGCATCCCATCACACAGATGCGCCCAAGAGGCTGTCGCCGGTCACCCCGGTCGATCAACACCATTTGCCGTTCGAGAGCGCCTGGCTGGCGCAGGAAGGCAATCTCCTTGTGAAAATCCGGCAGGCTGCCCTGCGGAGCGACATCAGCCATGTCGACGACGAAGCGGATCACCGGCAAGTCTCTGTCCCGGACTGCGATAGCGGAGATCGGACTCCCCACCGCGCGTCGGCTTGGGGGGTGGCCAGGCGCCACAATCGGCATGCCGCGATCACCGCATCGTCGGGATCGAGAACTGCGCACCTTCCTTGATGCCGCTCGGCCAGCGCGCCGTCACCGTCTTGGTCTTCGTATAGAAACGGACCGAGTCCGGGCCGTGCTGGTTGAGATCGCCAAAGGACGAGCGCTTCCAGCCGCCGAAGGTGTGGTAGGCGAGCGGCACCGGGATCGGCACGTTGATGCCCACCATGCCGATCTGGCAGCGCGCCGCGAAATCGCGCGCCGTATCGCCGTCGCGGGTGAAGATGGCGGTGCCGTTGCCATATTCGTGATCGTTGACCAGGGCGAGGCCCTCGTCATAGGTCTTGGCGCGCACCACCGACAGCACGGGACCGAAGATCTCTTCCTTGTAGATCCGCATGTCCTTCGTCACGTTGTCGAACAGCGAACCGCCGAGGAAATAACCCTTCTCGTAGCCCTGCATCTTGAAGCCGCGGCCATCGACCTTGAGCGTGGCACCTTCCTTGACGCCGAGGTCGATGTAGCCCTTCACGCGGGCCAGCGCTTCCTTGGTGACGAGCGGACCATAGTCGGCCTCGCGATCGGTGGAGAGGCCGACCTTCAGCTTCTCGACGCGCGGCACCAGCTTCTCGACCAATGCATTGGCGGTCGACTCGCCCACCGGCACGGCGACCGAAATCGCCATGCAGCGCTCGCCGGCCGAGCCATAGCCCGCGCCGATCAGCGCATCCACAGCCTTGTCCATGTCGGCATCGGGCATGATGATCATGTGGTTCTTGGCGCCGCCGAAGCACTGCGCGCGCTTGCCGTGCGAAGTGGCCCGCGCGTAGACATATTGCGCGATGGGGGTCGAGCCCACGAAGCCCACGGCGGCGATGTCGGGGTCGTCGAGAATGCCGTCCACCGCTTCCTTGTCGCCGTTCACCACATTGAGGATGCCAGGCGGCAGGCCGGCCTCGAGGAAGAGTTCGGCGAGCCGCATGGGGCAGGAGGGATCACGCTCGGAGGGCTTGAGGATGAAGGCGTTGCCGCAGGCAATGGCGGGCGCGCACTTCCACAGCGGAATCATGGCGGGGAAGTTGAAGGGCGTGATGCCGGCGGCGACGCCGACCGGCTGGCGCATGGAATACATGTCGATGCCGGGGCCGGCGCCATCGGTGAACTCACCCTTCAGGAGATGCGGGATGCCACAGGCGAATTCCGCCACCTCGACGCCGCGCTGCAGATCTCCCAGGGCGTCCGGAATGGTCTTGCCGTGTTCCATCGAGATCAGCGTGGCCAGTTCCTCGGCATGCTTGGCGGCAAGTTCCAGAAACTTCATCATCACGCGGGCGCGCACCTGCGGGTTCTTCGCGGCCCATCCGGGCTGTGCGGCCTTGGCGTTCTCGACCGCAGCACGAAGCTCCGCCTGCGAAGCCAGCGCCACCCGGGCCTGAACCTCGCCGGTGTTGGGGTTGTAGACATCCGCGAACCGGCCCGAAGTTCCCTTGACGTGCTTGCCGCCGATGAAATGACCGATGTCCTTGACCATGAAACCCTCGCTGTGAATTCAAAATATTGGCGGGCAAACTAGGAGGCCGGCGCCACGCCCGCAAGTGACAGTGGCCGCCCGATAACACGTCCAGATGCAATTTGGAATGCGGCGGGGCCGCTGCGGCCGGGCGCAGGTCGCGCGCGACCGCGGCAAGGCGCAGGCCCGGCCGTCGGTCACGCGGCGGAGATTTGCCTCAGGCCTGCTTCTGGCCGATCTGCGTCATCCAGCTGCCGCCGCCGGAGCGGCGGGGCGCGCCCTGGCCGCCATTGGCACTGTGGCCCTTGCGGTGCGGCTTGGGCTTGCCGCTGCCCTGGGCCTTCTGGCCCTGGGGCTTGCCGTGGTTGCGGTTGCGGTTGCCGCCGGGCTTCTGGCCCGGCTTGCCCTTGCCCATCGGGTTCCAGCCATGGGTCGGCGCCAGCGCCGGCACGTTCTTCAGACCCAGCGCATGTTCCTTCACCGGAACCGGCTGGCGGATGGTCTTCTCGATGTCGCGCAGCAGCGGGCGATCCTCGGGCGTACAGAAGGCGATGGCCTCGCCCGCGGCGCCCGCGCGTGCCGTGCGGCCGATGCGGTGGACGTAGGACTCGGGCACGAAGGGCAGGTCGTAGTTCACGACATGGCTCACGCCATCGACGTCGATGCCGCGCGCCGCGATGTCGGTGGCGACCAGCACCAGGATCTTGCCCGCCTTGAAGCCGGCCAGCGCCTTCTCGCGGTTGGCCTGCGACTTGTTGCCGTGGATGGCGGCAGCGGTGAAGCCCGCGGCCGAGAGATGCTTCATCACCTTGTCGGCGCCATGCTTCGTCCGGGTGAAGACGAGCGTGCGGGTCATGTTGTTGTCCTTGAGCAGCTCGGCCAGCAGCTTCGCCTTGTTGGCGGGCTCGACATGGATCACCGCCTGGTTCACGCGCTCGGCGGTGGTGGCGACCGGCGCCACCTCGACGCGCACCGGATTGCTCAGCAGCGCATCGGCGAGGCCTGCGATCTCCTTTGGCATGGTGGCCGAGAAGAACAGGTTCTGGCGCTGCTTGGGCAGCATGGCGGTGAGCTTGCGGATGGCATGGATGAAGCCCAGGTCCAGCATCTGGTCGACTTCGTCGAGGACGAAGATCTCGACCTTGGACAGGGTCACGGCCTTGCGCTCGATCAGGTCGACGAGGCGGCCGGGCGTGGCAACGAGCACGTCGATGCCGCCACGCAGGATCTCGATCTGCTTGCCGATGCCGACGCCGCCGAAGACTACGGCGCGCGAGACCTTCAGGTTGCGGCCATAGGTGCGGAACGAGTCGGAGATCTGCGAGGCAAGCTCGCGCGTCGGCGCCAGGATGAGCGCGCGCACGGTGCCGCGCGCCGGGCGCTCGGTCTTCTTGGCCAGGTGCTCGAGAATGGGCAGCGCGAAGGCCGCCGTCTTGCCGGTGCCGGTCTGGGCGATGCCCAGCAGGTCGCGGCCCTCGAGCAGGCTGGGAATGGATTTCGCCTGGATCGGCGTCGGTGTCTCGTAGCCCTCGGCGGCCAGCGCCTTCAGGACGGGTTCGGAGAGATTCAATTCGCTAAAGGTGGTCAATTTCGCAACTTTCATGTTCGGAACGGTGGGGAACGCGCGAACCATGTCCGACTGGCCATGCGCGGGAATCGCGCAAGACCTGGAGGGCGCGTAAACAGACCCACGTGAAAGGCATGTTCGGGAGATCGTCCGGTCCGAATGGCCACCTGAGGGGCCTCACGTCATTCTTTCAAGGGACCGACGACGATGGAGGCTATATGGGCGTCTTGCAGCGCAATGTCAAAGGAATGTTTTGGCCAGCGCCGGCAGATGGCGCATGACGGTGAATGTCTTCTGTGCGCCTGCCGCGGCCAGGCGGCGCGCATGGGCCTCGGGATCGGGATGGGTTCCGGCGAAGCCCAGCACCGCGCAGCCTGCTCGGGCGGCGGCGGTCACGCCAGTGACGCTGTCCTCGATGACCAGGCAGTCTTGCGGGCGAAACCCGGCGCGCGCCGCCGAGGCGAGGAAGACATCCGGCTCCGGCTTGCCATTCGCGACATGCTCGAAAGTGGTGATGCGGCCGAACCAGGGCGCGAGCCCCGCCACCCGCAGCGCCGTGGCGACCCGCTCTTCCGGGCTGTTGGAGGCCACGCTGTGCGGCGGGGCCGGCAGCGCCCGGAGCGCTTCGGTGATGCCCTCCACGGGCCGCAGCTCCAGCGCATAGAGGTCAAGCAGGCGGCGGTCCTTCTGGGCGCTGACGTCGGCGGGAAAGCGGATGCCGTGTTCGGCCTCCATCTCCGCGATCATGGCGGCGAAGGTCTTGCCGACGAAGCGCGCATGCGCCTCGTGTTCGCTGATGCGGACGCCGTTCTCCGCGAGGATCGCCACGTCGACGCGCATCGACAGGGGTTCGCTGTCGACGAGCACGCCGTCGCAGTCGAAGATGATATGCCGGAAACTCACGCGCCGAGATGCCTGAAATCTGCGATCACCTGCTCATAGACTCCCCGCTTGAACGGCACAATGAGGTCGAGGATCTCGTCCATCGGGGCCCAGCGCCACTGGTCGAACTCCTGCTTGTGTCCGGGCGGGGCGAGATTGATCTCGGCGTCCTCGCCGAGGAACCGCAGCGCGAACCACTTCTGCGTCTGCCCGCGATAGCGGCCCTTCCAGGACTTGCCGATGAGGTGCGCGGGAAGGTCGTAGCTGTACCAGCGCGGAGCTTCTGCGATGATCTCGGCCGAGGTCACGCCGGTTTCCTCGGCCAGCTCGCGCAGCGCCGCCGGTGCCGGATCCTCGCCCGCGTCGATGCCGCCCTGCGGCATCTGCCACCACTTTCCGGTGCCCTCGTCGTTCTGCTTCTCGAAGCGGCGGCCGATCCAGGCAAGGCCGTCGCGGTTGATCAGCATGACGCCGACGCAGGGCCGGTAGTCCCCGATCTCGGGATGGACCGTCATCAGCCCATCTGGCCCTTGTAGGTGGCGCTGATGGGCACGAGGAGGATGCCCTTGTCCTGCAGCTGATCGGCCCATTCGGTGACGGTGTCGATCGTGATCTCCAGCCCGGCGCCCACGCCGATCGCGAACCCGTCGGTTTCGGCCGCCTTCTCGAGCTGCTCGAGGGCGGTGCGGATCTTCGATTCGTCCGGATCGGCGTCGATCACGATCGTGGCCCGCCGCATCGGCAAGCCGATGTCGGCGGCGATCGCCGAAGCGGAACTCTGCGCCACCGAACCATCCTCGAGATAGACCAGGCCACGTGTCTTGAGCTCCTTCAACACCGGCACCAGGCTGTCGGGCGTCGCCAGGAAACGCCCGCCCATGTAGTTGGTGACGCCGGTGAAGCCGGCAAAGCGGCTGAGCAGCCAGTGCAGCGACTTGATGTTCTCTTCGCTCGGCGCGTCGGCCAGCAGGGTTTGCGGGCCGGGATTGATGCCGGGGTAGCCCGGCGGTTCGAGAGGCACCTGCAGCATCACTTCGTGGCCCTTGGCGCGCGCCTTGTTCACCTGGTCCTGCAGATTGTCGCCGTAGGGCGCGAAGCCGAAGCTCACGTCGCCGGGCAGCTGCTTGATGGCCTTCTGCGTCAGCCGGCCGTTGATGCCCATGCCACCGAGGATGATCGCGATCTTCGGGCGCTTCGAGGTGATGACCGCCGTCGGCGTGATCTGGGCATAGACGTCGGACGGCTTGCGGCCATGCACCGAAATGCGCGGCAGAGGTCCGTCGGGGCCCTTCTCCGTCACGTCGGCCAGCGGCGCGGCCTTCAGCGGACGGTTGAGCGCCATGATGATCGAGGCTTCCTGCGAATAGTCCGGCCGCGGCTCCTCGGGCGTGTCCGGAATGGGCTCCGACGACGCATCGGCCACGTCGGCCGTGTCGTCGGGTGCGGCCTCCGGATCGGGCGTTGTCGAGGATGTCTTCAGCTCCTCGGGAGCGGGAATGGCGGCCACCACGATGGGCTCGCCGGCAAAGGGATGGGGAATGCGCGCCACCCAGATCGTGCCACCGACCAGCACCGAGAGGACCGCCACGGCAGCGCTGGTGAGCGCGCCGGGACGCTTCGACCAGAGGCGTTCGGACAGGGATCGCTTGCGCAGGGGTTGCCGCAATTCGTCGCGGGGCATGGGTCTCGGACAGGCTGTGATTCGATTGCTCGACTGTGGGGGCGCAACCGTTAACGCCCTGTTAACCCTGATTGCAACTTGCCACGGAAACGCAAACACCCCGCCCTGCCGGGCGGGGTGCGTCAATGCCGCAGGGGCTGTCGTTCAGTTCGCGGTGGTGTCGTCGGCGCCGCCGGCGGCCGGCTTCTTTTCCACCGGCTTGGCGTTGGAGACGACCTTCACGCCATTGAGCAGGTCGATCGCCGCCTTGAGCTGCATGTCCTTGGCCTTGTCGGGCGGGACATAGGCCGACGATCCGCCGCCCTCGTCGCCGCCGGCCTCGTTGGACAGATGACCACGCAGGCCCGCCTCGCCCTCGGTGCTCACGTCCTTGCCCTGCAGTTCCGGCGGAAGCTCCTGCTCGATGATGATGTCGGCATCGATGCCCTTGGCCTGGATCGAGCGACCCGACGGCGTGTAGTAGCGCGCCGTGGTGAGCCGCAGCGCACCCTGGCTGCCCAGCGGAATGATGGTCTGCACCGATCCCTTGCCGAAGCTGCGCGTGCCGATGAGCGTGGCGCGCTTGTGGTCCTGCAAGGCGCCGGCCACGATCTCGGAGGCCGAGGCGGACCCGCCGTTGATCAGCACCACCACCGGCTTGCCCTTGGCGAGATCGCCGGTCTGGGCGTTGTAGCGCTGCGTCTCGTCGGCGTGACGGCCGCGGGTCGATACGATCTCGCCGCGGTCGAGGAAGGTGTCGGAGACCGAGATCGCCATGTCGAGCAATCCGCCGGGATCGTTGCGCAGGTCGATGATGTAGCCCTTGACCTTGTCGCCCATCTCCTTGTCGAAGGAGGCCATGGCCTTCTCCAGGCCTTCCTGCGTCTGCTCGGTGAAGGAGCTGATGCGGATGTAGCCGATGTCGCCGTTCTCGACATTGTACTTCACCGACTGGACCCGGATGCGGTCGCGCACCAGCTTCTGGTCGAAGGGATCCTGGTTGCCCCGCTTCACCGTGATGGTGATGGGCGCACCCACCTTGCCGCGCATCTTGTCCACGGCCTCGTTCAGCGTCAGGCCCTGGATGTCCTGCCCGTCGATCTTGATGATCAGGTCATTGGCCATGATGCCGGCCTTGGAGGCCGGCGTGTCGTCGATCGGCGAGACCACCTTGATGACGCCGTTCTCCATGGTCACCTCGATGCCGAGGCCGCCGAACTCGCCCCGCGTCTGGACGTTCATGTCCTCGAACTGCTTGGCGTTCATGTAGCTCGAATGCGGATCGAGCGCGGCCAGCATGCCGTTGATGGCGGCTTCGACCATCACGGCCTCGTCGGGCTCCTCGACGTAGTCGGCGCGGACCCGGTCGAACACATCGCCGAACAGGTTGAGCTGCTTGTAGGTGTTGGCATTGGAGGCCGCATCGGCGACGCCCAGCGCATGCCAGGCCAGAATGCCCGACACGGCACCCGCCGCGACCAGTCCTGCATTGCGCAACTTGTTCTTCGTCGTCATCCACGCGCCTCTTTGCTTGCTGCTGTCCACCAGGGACCTGAATCGATGGCCTCGGTGCTGTTCCGGAATTCTATATACAGCACCGGTTCGCCATTTTGCACTAGTTCACCCAAAAGTGTGACCGAAGAGGGGCCATCACCCATGACACCGACCGGCTCGCCGGCCCGCAACCTTTCCCCGGTCACGGCGGTCAGCTCGTCCAATCCGGCCAGCAGGATACGATATCCGCTGCCCGGATTCAAAATTACAACTTTGCCATATGACCGGAAGGGACCGGCGAATTCCACTTCGCCGTCGGCCGGGGCGGTGACCTGGGCGCCCTTCCGGGTGGCGATGACCAGACCCTGCGACGTGCCGCCCAGCCCGTCCGGATCACCATAGCGGCGCAGGATCCGCCCCGTGGCGGGAAGGGCCAGCTGGCCCTTGGTCTCGGTGAAGGCGATCCTGGGCTGGCGCTTCTCCGCCTCCAGCCGTGCCGCCTCCGCGGCATCGGCCGCCGCCCTGGCGGCCTCGGCCTCGGCCGCCTTCCGCGCGGCGGCCAGGCCGTCGAGCAGCTGGCGCAGGCTGCGGGCATTGGCCGCAAGGGCGTCGGCGCGCTTGCGTTCGGCGTCGAGGTCGGCATTGCCGCGGCTGATCAGCGCCCGCTTCTGGGCGATGAGCCCGTCGATCTCGGAGCGTGCCGTCTCGAGCCGGGCCATGTCGGCCGACAGCGTCTGCTTGCGCGCCGCGATTTCCGCCTTCACGGCGTCGAGCCGGGCCAGCTCCTTGGCCAGCGTCCGGGCATCATCCTGCAATTGCGGCACCACGGTCCCGAACAGCATGGCGCCGCGCAGGGCCGCCAGGACGTCATCGGGCTTGACCACCAGCGCAGGGGGCGGATTCTGCTCCAGGCGCTGCAGCCCGGCCAGCAGTTCCGACAGCACCTCGCGGCGTTCGCCAAGATCGGCCATCAGCACCACCTGCTCCTCGGCCAGCCGCTTGAGTTCGGCCTCGCTCGCCGCGATCGCCGCCTCCTGGTCCTGGATCTGGCTGGAAATCTCGATCAGCCGGCTGGCGATCTCGTCCTGCTCGCGCTGGGCGGCCGCCACCTCGGCGGCTATCCGCTCCTGCGCGGCCTTGGATCCCTCCAGCTGCTGTTCCACCGACTCGAGCTGCTTGGGATCGGGGGCCACGTCCTCGGCCAGGGCCGGACCCGTCTGCACCAGCAGCAGGACGAGCACTGCCGGACGCAGTCGGGACAAGAATCCTGTCGCGTGGCTGAGGCTGGGAATGGCACCTGTCCGCATCTGACGGCCCGCCATAGCAATGATTGCCGATTCACGCGACTGTATTCGCCGAGCTTCGCGAGGCATTCAGCCGCGGTGATAGGGATGGTTCACCAGGATGGTCGCCGCCCTGTAGATCTGCTCGAAGAGCAGCACGCGCACCAGACGGTGCGGCCAGGTCATGGCGCCGAGCGAGAGCTTGAGGCCCGCCGCCGCGAGCGTCCGCGGATCATGACCATCGGGCCCGCCGATGGCGAAGGCGAGGTCGGAGGTTCCGCCATCGATGTGCTTCTGAAGCAGCGCGGCGAAACCCTCGCTGGTCATCGTCCGACCGGTGCCGTCCAGGACCACCGCGAAGGCCTTCTGCGGCATTGCCGCGGCCACGGCCTGGGCCTCCTCGGCCATGCGCAGGGCCTTCGTGCCCGACTGCGATTCGGCGAATTCGGCCACGGCAATCCGGCTGATGCCGGCCTTGCGTCCAAGCGCCTCCGCCCGCTTGCGGTAGTCGTCGGCCAGCTCCTTCTCGGGGCCCGCCTTCAGCCGGCCCACGGCGATGACCGACAGGCGCATCGATCAGATCGCGACGCGTTCCTGCGGCGCATGCGCCGACCACAGCTTCTCGAGGTTGTAGAAGCTGCGGACTTCCGGACGGAACAGATGCACCACCACGTCGCCGGCATCGACCAGTACCCAGTCGCACTGCGGCATGCCCTCGACGCGCAGGTTGCGATGGCCTGCGTCCTTGAGTCTTTCCACCAGCTGGTCGGCAATGGCGCCGACATGGCGGTTGGAGCGGCCCGAGGCCACGACCATGTTGTCGGCCAGCGCGCCCTTGCCGTCGAGATTGATGGTGACCACGGCCTCGGCCTTGGCGTCGTCGAGCTGGGTCAGGACCATGTCGAGAAGGCCCGGCTTGGCGGGCTTCGCGGCCCTGACGGCCGCCTTGCGGGGCTTGGCAGGGGTCTTCGCCGCCGCTGTCTTGGCGGGTTTCGCGGGTTTCGCGGCCTTGGCCGGCTTGGCCGCTGCCTTGCGGGCAACAGGCTTCGCCTTCGCTGCGGCCTTAGACGCAGCGGTCTTCTTCGCTGGTGCTTTCAGGGGTCTCGTCCTCTTTGAATGCGCAGGTCTTCATCAGACTGGCGGTCATGTCCCATACAGGTGACAACGTCGTGAAGATACGGCCTTCCAGAAGGGGGTTCAAGAGGCCCCGCGCCGGGCTGGCGCCCGCCGCCCCGCCAGGCGGATCGCCGTGGAACTCTCCGGCCGCAGCGGCATGGGGATGAAGGCCCAGGCGGGAGGCCTGGCCGTGACCAGCTGCGGCGCCTGCGGCGTGGGCACCTGGTCTTCGGCAAAGCGCGTGGCCGCCGGGCTGCCGAGGGCCCGCAGCGAATAGCCGGGCCGCGCCAGGATGGCGAGCGGCAGGGTTTCGGGAATCTCGAGCCAGTCGTGCCAGTGATGCAGGTTTGCGAAGCTGTCGGCGCCCATGATCCAGACGAAATGGCCGCGCCTCAGGACCGGCGCCAGGCCGCGCAGCGTCTCGGCGGTGGTGCGCGCGCCGAGCTGCCGCTCGATGTCGGTGACGACGAAGCGCGGATGCCGGGCCACGCGCCGGGTCTCCGCCAGCCGCTGGCCGTAGTCGCCGGTCTCGGTCGGGTTCTTGAGCGGGTTCTGCGGCGCCACCAGCCACCACACCCAGTCGAGCCTGAGCTTCTTGAGCGCGTAGAGCGCCACCATGTAGTGGCCGCGATGCGCCGGATTGAAGGACCCGCCGAACAGGCCGATGCGCTGGCCGTCGCCGAAGGGCGGGAAGCGGATCAAGGCCGGACCTGGCCCGTGCCGCGCACCTGGTACTTGAAGGTGGTGAGCTGCTCCAGTCCGACGGGCCCGCGCGCGTGCATCTTGCCGGTGGCGATCCCGATCTCGGCGCCGAAGCCGAACTCGCCGCCGTCGGCGAACTGCGTCGAGGCATTGTGCAGCACGATGGCGCTGTCGAGTTCGCCGAGGAAGCGCTCCGCCGCGGCCGCATCGGCGGTGACGATGGCATCCGTGTGCTGCGAGCCGTAGCGCGCGATATGGTCGATGGCCCCGTCCACGCCGTCGACCAGCTTCACCGCCACGATGGCATCGAGATACTCGGTCGACCAGTCCTCCTCCGTGGCAGGCTTGACGTGCGGATCCGCCGCCATGGCATGCACGTCGCCGCGCACCTCGCAGCCCGCATCGATCAGTGTACGGATGATCGGCTTCAGGTTCCGCTCGGCGCCGGCGCGGTCGACCAGGATCGTCTCGGCCGCGCCGCAGATGCCTGTGCGGCGCATCTTCGAGTTGAGCGCGATACGGCAGGCCATGCCGGTGTCGGCGGCCTTGTCGACATAGACATGGCAGATGCCTTCCAGATGGCTGAAGACCGGCACGCGGGCCTCCGCCTGGACGCGGGCCACGAGGTTCTTGCCGCCGCGCGGCACGATGAGGTCGATCGTGCCGCCGAGCCCCTCGAGCATCAGCCCCACGCAGTCGCGGTCGGCGGTGGGCACCATCTGGATGGCGGTGCGCGGCAGGCCCGCCACGTCGAGGCCGCGCTGCAGGCAGGCCACGATCGCGGCCGAGGAATGGAAACTGTCGGAGCCGCCGCGCAGGATCGCGGCATTGCCCGACTTGAGGCAGAGTCCGCCGGCATCGGCGGTCACGTTGGGACGGCTCTCGTAGATGATGCCGATGACACCGATGGGCACGCGCACCCGCGAGATCGCGAGGCCGTTGGGCCTCGTCCACGACGCCATGACGCCGCCCACCGGATCGGGGAGCGCGGCAATGTCGTCCAGGCCCCTTGCCAGGGCTTCGATCCGGGCGTCATCCAGCGTGAGGCGGTCGACGAAGCTCGCCTTCAGGTCACGGCTGCGGGCGTTTTCGAGATCGCGGCGATTCTCGGCCGCGATGTCGGCGGCCGAGCGCCGGATCTTGGCCGCCATGGCCGTCAGCGCCTCGTTCTTCTGCGCGGTGGACGCCAGCGCCAGTTCGCGCGCCGCGACGCGGGCCGCGCGGCCGAGCGTCAGCATCATCTCGCGGTTGCCGGTCGCGGCAGTCATGTCGCGTCTCCACCCATCAGCACCATGTCGTCGCGGTGCACCAGAACATCGCGGCCCCGGAAGCCCAGGACCTTCTCGATCTCGCCCGACTTCAGCCCGGCGATCCGCGCTGCGTCGGCCGCATCGTAGGCCACAAGCCCGCGCGCGATCTCGCGGCCCCTGGCCGTCACGATACTCACCGTCTCGCCGCGCGTGAAGCTGCCTTCGACGCGGCGCACGCCGGCCGGCAGCAGGCTCTTGCCCCGGGAAAGCGCCGTGGCCGCGCCGTCGTCGACCACCAGATGGCCGATGGGCTGCAGGGTACCGGCGATCCAGCGCTTGCGCGACTGCAGCGCCGAGGCCTGCGCCAGGAACCAGGTGCAGCGGCCGCCGTCGACGACAAGCTTCAAGGGATGATGCGCGTGGCCGGAAGCGATCACCATGTTGCAGCCCGCCCCCAGTGCGATCTTGCCGGCCTCGATCTTGGTGATCATGCCGCCCGATCCCAGGCCGGAGACCGGCTTGCCCGCCATGGCCTCGATCTCTGCCGAGATGGCCTGGACCTCGGGAATGAAGCGCGCGCCCTTCTGGTTCGGGGGCGCGCTGTAGAGCCCGTCGATGTCGGAGAGCAGCACCAGGCAGTCCGCCGACATCATCGAGGCGACGCGCGCCGCGAGGCGGTCGTTGTCGCCGTAGCGGATCTCGCTGGTGGCCACCGTGTCGTTCTCGTTGATCACCGGGATGGCGCCCTGCTCCAGCAGCGTGCCGAGCGTGGCGCGCGCATTGAGATAGCGGCGGCGCTCCTCGGTGTCGGTGAGCGTGACCAGAACCTGGGCCGCCACCATGTTGCGCAGCCGCAGGGCTTCCGCCCAGGCCTGGGCGAGCGCGATCTGGCCCACCGCGGCGGCGGCCTGGCTCTGCTCAAGCTTGAGCTTGCCCTTGGGCAGGCCCAGGCTACGGCGTCCCAGCGCGATGGCGCCGGAGGAGACGATGATCACCTCGGCACCGCCCACGCGCAGATCGGCGAGATCATCGACCAGCGACGACAGCCAAGAGGCCTTGATGGCGCCGGTCTTGCCGTCGACCAGCAGCGCCGATCCGATCTTGACCACGATGCGCCGGGCCCTGGACAGGCGCGAGGTCATGGCCGCCACTCTTCGGAGGTGACGCCGGGTTCGTCCCTGCGGGTCTTCGCCTTGGCGGTCTCGATCACCGTCAGGAGCTTCTTCATGGCCTCGTCCACGCCCTTGCCGGTGGCGCCCGAGATGGCGAGCGGCGTCTTGCGCACGCGCTTCCGGAAGTCGGCAAGCTTGCGGGCGAGATCGTCGGCATCGACCGCATCGATCTTGTTGAAGGCAATGATCTCGGCCTTGTCCGCCAGCACCGGCGAATAGGCCTTGAGTTCCTTGCGGATGACGCGATAGGCCGCGACCGGATCCTCGCCGGTCGCATCGATCAGGTGCAGCAGCACCGCACAGCGCTCGACGTGGCCGAGGAAGCGCGTGCCCAGCCCGTGGCCCTCATGCGCGCCCTCGATGAGGCCGGGAATGTCGGCCAGCACGAAGCTGCTGCCCGCCGCGCGCACGACGCCAAGCTGCGGATGCAACGTGGTGAAGGGATAGTCGGCGATCTTCGGCTTGGCCGCCGAGACCGCGGCCAGCATCGTCGACTTGCCGGCATTGGGCAGTCCGATCAGCCCAGCATCGGCGATCAGCTTGAGGCGCAGCCAGATCCAGCGTTCCTCGCCGTCCTGGCCGGGATTGGCATGGCGCGGCGCGCGGTTGGTGGCGGACTTGAAGTAGGCATTGCCGAAGCCGCCGTTGCCGCCCCTGGCGATGCGCACCCTGTCGCCCGCCTTCGCCAGATCGGCGATGACCGTCTCGTTGTCCTCCTCGAAGATCTGGGTGCCGGCGGGAACCTTGAGCGTGATGTCGCCGGCATTGGCCCCGGCCCGCAGCCGGCCCATGCCGTGGCCGCCGGTCGCGGCCTTGAAGTGCTGCTGGTAGCGATAGTCGATCAGCGTGTTGAGGCCGTCCACGGCCTCGACCCAGATGTCCCCGCCCTTGCCGCCGTCGCCGCCATCGGGTCCGCCCATCTCAATGAACTTTTCCCTACGGAAAGACACTGCTCCCGCGCCGCCGTTGCCAGAACGGACATAAACCTTTGCCTGGTCGAGGAATTTCATCGTTCAGCCTCATAGCCCGTCGCGGCGCGGACGCCTAGCCCCCCGTGACCGGAGGGCCACAGGCGCAGCCCGTCTTCGCAATGCACAATTTTCCCCACATTGGGAACACATTTGGCAAGTCTATCCCTGCCCTTCACCCGAACATCGGCGGTCGGTTGAAGTTGCAGCCAGGTCAACCTGGCTTCGACATTTGTAATTCTGAGTATTCGGAAAGGAACATGATGAAGAAGGCCCTTCTTGTTAGCTTCGTTGCCGCTGCTGTACTTGGCATGGCTTCCGCAAATTCGGCACAGGCGAGCTGCCGCGACAATGGAACCTGTCTTCAGAAGGGCCATGGCGTGAAATCCGCCTCGGCCAGGACGGCCAGCGGCACCAAAAAACATGCTGCAACGCAAAAGAAAACTGTCAAGCAGACGGCCAGCAAGGCCAAGCGCACCACCGTTGCCGCGCGCAAGTTCAAGAAGGTCTCCTCCACCGCCTCGGCCCTCGCCGTGGCCGAACCGGCGCCGTCCCGCAAGCAGGGACAGGTCGTGTCGCTCATCTCCAGCATGGCGCCGAGCTACGGCGTGCCGACCTGGTTCGCACTGCGCATCGCCAAGGTCGAATCCAACTATAACCCCTATGCCCGCGGCTCGGCCGGCGAGCTCGGCGTGTTCCAGCTCAAGTGCCAGACGGCGCGCGGCATGGGCTATTCCGGTTCCTGCTCCGGCCTGCTCGACCCGGCCACCAATGTCCGCTACGGCCTCAAGCATCTGTCGCTGGCCCTCAAGGCCTCCGGCGGCAATCTGCATCTGGCGGCCTCCAAGCACAATGGCGGTCTCGGCCGCAAGACGGTCGTGGCGTCCTACGTCAACAAGGTGTTCTGAGCCTGACCGGGACCGCGGGCTCATGGCCGGCGGTCCCCGCGGTCCAGCCTGAGATGGACCACGTCGGTGTCGGCGTTGCGTGCGAGCGAGAAGCTCCGGCCTGCGTGGGTGGCGCGAAATCCCAGTCCTTCGAGGATGCGCTGCGACCCGGCATTGCCGATCTGGTAGCTGGCGACGAGATGCGCGTGCAGGAGCGCGTCCAAGGCGTGGCGCACCATCGCCGCCGCGGCTTCCCGCCCATAGCCCTGGCGCCAGTGATCCTCCCCCAGCCAGTATCCGAGCTCGGCGCCACCCGCGGCCTGCGCTTCGCATCCGATCACGCCGATGAGGTCGCCCGAGGCGCGCAGCGTCACCGCCAGCACGGCATCGCCGGCCGGCAGCGCCGCGGCGCGCGTCACAAAGGCCTTGCCATCGTCCGTGCCATAGGGAAAGGGCACGCGCGCGGTCCACTGCGACACGGCGAAATTGTTCAGCTGACGGACGATCGCGGCAATGTCGACATGCCGCGGCGGACGCAGCAGCAGTCTTTCGGTGGTGATCTCGGTCATCGGTCGGCTCCAAACGCAAAACGGAGAGGTGGAACCCACCTCTCCGCTTGCTTGTCACCGGCCGGAACAATGGGTCCGGCGGTTGTCTCGAGTCCGCCGTTACTCTGCGGCCGCCGGCGGGACAACGGAAACCGTCTGCCGCTCGCCCTTGGTCTTGCGGAAAATCACGGTGCCGCTGACGGTCGCGAAGATGGTGTGATCGCGGCCAATGCCGACGCCGGTTCCCGGATGCACCTTGGTGCCGCGCTGGCGCACGATGATGTTACCCGGAATGACGGTCTCGCCGCCGAAATGCTTGACGCCGAGACGGCGGCCAGCGGTGTCGCGGCCGTTGCGGGATGAACCGCCTGCTTTCTTGTGAGCCATGGATCTGTCTCCTTATTCCTGCGCGGCCGCTTCGGCCTTCTTGGCCTTGGCGCGCGGCTTCTTGGCGGGAGCCGCTTCACCGTCCGCCGTGGCGGCGGGCGCGGCTTCGGCCGACTTTGCGGGCTTGGCGCCGCCCACCAGGATCTCGCGGATCGTGACCGAGGTCAGGTCCTGGCGATGGCCGTTCTTGCGGCGGTAATGCTTGCGGCGGCGCTTCTTGAAGATGGTGATATGGGGGCCGCGGTCCTGCGAGGCGATCTCGCCCACCACCGTGGCGCCGGCCACGAAGGGCTGGCCGACATCGACGCTGCCGCCATTGGCGACCATCAGCACCGAGGTGAACTGCACCTGGTCGCCCGGATTGCCCACGAGCTTCTCGATCTGGATCTTCTGGTCGGCCGCAACGCGATACTGCTTGCCGCCGGTCTTGATGACTGCGTACATGTTCTTTCGTCCTTGTTCTCCCGCGCCCTGTGGCGCCGCTGGAAACTCGTGGACCAGCGGACTTTAAGTGCCTGGTTTGACAGGCGAAGTTGAGTTGCCTCGGGCAGCGCAAAACGCGCGGTCGGACTTGCCTCCCGCGCGGATCGGCGGGTGATAGTGGAATTGCCGGCGCGAGTCAAGGAAGCCCTGCCGCGCGGTCGGGCCCCGTTGACGGCCCCGCCGGCCAAGGACTAGAGCGGCGCGATGCTTGCCCTTCGAGCCATGGCCCTTCTTGCCCTCGCCACCATGGCGGGCATTGCCCATGCCGATCCGGATGCAGACCGCGCCAGACTGGGCGAGGCCCTGTTCTTCGATACGAACCTGTCGCGAGAGCGCACCCAGGCTTGCGCCACCTGCCATGCGCCCGACCATGCCTTCACCGACCCGCGCGAGACGGCGGCGGGGCTTGCGGCATCCCTCGGCGATGACGGCAAGTCCCTGGGCGACCGCAACGCACCTTCCGCCGCCTATGCCGGAGCCGCACCGGCCTTCGGCAAGAACGCCAGGAATCGCTGGGCCGGCGGGCTGTTCCATGACGGCAGGGCGGCAAGCTTGGCCGACCAGGCCGGCGGTCCGCCGCTCAACCCCATCGAGATGGCCATGCCATCGAAAGCCGCGGTGGTTGCCCGGCTCAAGGAAAATCCCGATTATGTCGCGGCCTTTCGTGCGGCCTTCGGGGGCGATGTCTTCACCGATGACGAGACGGCCTATGCGGCGATGACCGAGGCGATCGCCGCCTTCGAGCGGACGCCGCTGTTCCATCCCTTCGACTCGAAGTATGACCGCGTCCTCCGGGGCGAAGATCAGTTCACGGAGCAAGAGGAGCTGGGCCGCGTGCTGTTCTTCTCCAACCAGTTCACCAATTGCAGCAAGTGCCATCAGTTGAAGCCGCTGGGCGGGGCCGCCGAAGAAACCTTCAGCAACTACGAGTTCCACAACATCGGCGTTCCGGCCAACGCGGCCCTGCGCGCGGCCAACGGTTCGCCGCCCGGCCGCGTGGACGACGGTCTGCTGGCCAATCCGGCGGTGGCCGGCGATCCGGCGCAGCGCGGCAAATACAAGACGCCCAGCCTGCGCAACGTGGCCGTGACCGCTCCCTACATGCACAACGGTGTCTTCAAGGACCTGCGCACGGTCGTTCTCTTCTACAACAAGTACAACGCGAAGTCGGCCAGGCGCCAGATCAACCCGGAGACCGGCAAGGCCTGGGATCCGCCCGAGGTGGATGGAACGCTGTCGCGCGAGGAACTGGAGTTCGGCCCGGCCCTCAAGGACCGCGAGATCGACGCGCTGGTCGCCTTCCTGAAGACGCTGACCGACCGGCGCTACGAGCACCTGACGGCCCCGGCCACGGCCGGCGCCACCCTAGAATGATTCTAATTTATTGATGTCATTCGCTTTTTTATTGAGTCCTTAGTCGCAACCTGATATCTGAGTAAATTACTCGGATTAATGAGGCCGCCGCGACATGACCACTCCGTCCATCGATCTCCTGGCCCGCCAGCCCGAACGCCTGGTCGTTTCCGGATTCCGCAACATCATGGCGGCCTATGAGCTGGCCGACGCCGATTGCTGGGAGGCCGTGTGGCGCGACTTCATCGCGGCCCTCGGCGCCACGGCGGCCCGCCGGCTGGTGGGCGAGCTCCAGTACTGGGCGCGCTGCATCCGGTTCAACGCCGAGCGGCCGCTCACCTACTTTCCGCAATGCTGTCTCAATCTCTGCCACGACGAATGCATGGCCCTGTCGATCGTCGCGGCGGCCCAGGCCGCCGATGCCGAAACCGGCTGGCGCGCCGCCCGCTATCTCATCGGCAGCCACAGCGAACGCCGCCTGCGCGAGGTCTGGACCGCCACGCTGCCCTTCGCGTCCGCCCTTCGCGAGGCCGAGCTCGCCATGTTCCCGGTCAGCAGCGATGTGGTCGACTCGATCTTCGCCATGCAGCATCTGGCCCGGCAGCACCGCAATCCAACCCTCAACTGAAACGCACTGGAGATCCGGATGACATTCCCCTGGCTCGGCCTGCTGGCCGGAACCGCGCTGACCCTTTCCGCGGCCCTGTCCCTGGCGCGCGGTGACGAGATCAGCGCAAAGGCCGTGACGACGCACTATGCCGACATGGCCGCGGCGCTCTATGGCGACGCGCGCGATGCCGCAGCCGACCTGCAGACGGCGGTGGACGCGCTCATCTCCACGCCATCGGCGGAGACACTGGCCGCGGCCCGCAAGGCCTGGATCGCGGCGAGGCCCTGGTATCTTCAGACCGAGGGCTTCCGTTTCGGCAATCCACTGGTGGACGACTGGGAGGGCCGCGTCAATTCCTGGCCGCTCGACGAGGGCCTGATCGACTACGTGAACGCCGGCAGCTATGGCGACGAGTCCGACGAGAACGCGCTCTACACTGCCAACGTCATCGCCACGCCGAAGCTCAGTTTCGGCGGAACCACCATCGACGCGACGGCCATCACGCCGGAGCTCCTTCGGTCGCTGCACCAGGCCGCCGAGTCCGAGGCCAACGTCGCCACCGGCTATCACGCGGTGGAGTTCCTGCTCTGGGGCCAAGACCTCAACGGCACCGGCCCAGGCGCCGGTAATCGTCCGTATACGGATTTTGATGTCGCCAACTGCAGCAACGGCAACTGCGACCGCCGCGCGGCCTACCTGAAAGCGGCGACCGGCCTGCTGGTCTCCGACCTTGCCGAGATGGCGGCCGAGTGGGGGCCCGATGGCGCGGCGCGCAGGCAGGTCCTGTCCAGGCCCGAGGCGGAAGGACTGGGAACGATTCTCACCGGTCTCGGCAGCCTGTCCTACGGCGAACTTGCCGGCGAGCGCATGAAGCTCGGCCTGATCCTGCACGACCCCGAGGAGGAGCAGGACTGCTTCTCCGACAATACCCACAACTCGCACTATTACGATGCCCTCGGCATGTGGGAGATCTATGCGGGCAAGCTGACGCGCCGCGACGGAACGGAACTCGCGGGGCCGGGCATCCGTGACTATGCCGCAGCCAGGGCACCGGGCGCGCAGGAGAAGCTCGACGCGCTGATGCAGGATACGCTGGCGAAGCTGAGGGCCATCAAGGACAAGGCCGACAGCGGCACAATGGCCTATGACCAGATGATCGCGTCGGGCAACGCCGAGGGCAATGCCATGGTGCAGGCGGCGATCGACAGCCTGGTCGCCCAGACGCGCGGCATCGAGGGCCTCGTGTCGGCGCTCGGTCTTGCGATCAAGGTCGAGGGCTCGGACAGTCTCGACAACCCGACGGCGGTCGCGACGCCGTGAGGCGCACCGCGCTCATCGCCCTGGCGACACTGGCCAGTGCCCTGCCGGCGCTGGCCGATCCGCTCGACGTCGCGCTGGGCAAGGCGCTCTTCGAGCGCAGCTGGGTTCCGGCCCCGGCCTCGACGGAGTCCGCCGATGGCCTGGGCCCGCTTTACAACGCGCGCTCCTGCGCGGCCTGCCATGCCGGCGGCGGGCCGGCACGCTTCACCGTCGACGCGGGACAGGCAAGGGCGCAGGGGCTGGTCTTGCGCAGCGCCGGACCGGACGGCGAACCGCATCCGCTATTCGGCGCACAGATCCAGACGCGGTCGGTGCCGGGCTTGAAGGCCGAGGCGGAACTCACGGTCAGTCTCGCCGATCGTCTCGCGGTGACGGCTAGGTTCCCCGAGGAACACCGCGACGATGTCCTTCTCGAGGCGCGCAGCGCGCCAAGCCTGAGAGGACGCGGCGCCATCGACCGGATCGACGACGCGGCCATCCTCGACCTGGCCGATCCGCAGGACCGGAACGGTGACGGGATCTCCGGCCGCCCGCAGCTCGTCGCGAGCGAGACCGGCGATGTCCGGCCGGGCCGCTTCGGCAGCAAGGCCACGGGCCTCGATCTTCTTCACCAGGCGGCAAGCGCTGCGGCGCTGGACCTCGGCCTCTCGTCCCCGCTGCTGCGCTCGCCCCATGGCGACTGCACGGCACTGCAGACGGACTGCCTCGCGCGCGCCGACGGACGCAGCGGCCGTACCGACGGCGAGGAGATGTCATCCGGTATGCTACGCCTCATCGCAACCTATCTGGACTCGCTCGCAGCACCCGACCCCGACTGGGCGCATCCGGGTTTTGCGGTCTTCACCGCCGCAGGCTGCGCCGCATGCCATGTGCCGCGGATGCCAGTGCGCGGCGGCGGTGCGGTCACGGTCTTCAGCGATCTCCTGCTCCACGACCTGGGCGATGGCGATGCCGGATCGGTCAGGGACGGTACGGCACTGCCCGGCGAATGGCGCAGCGCGCCATTGCGCGATCTCGCCCCGCGCGCTGGAACGCGGCGCTACCTGCATGGCGGCGCGGCGGCCACGCTCGAGGCCGCGATCGCCCTTCACGGCGGCGAAGCCGCGGCCGCGCGCGACAAGGTCCAGCGCCTGGATGGACGCGAGCGGCAATTGCTCCTAGATTTTCTCTCCGGGCTCTAGGACAGGCGCAGCGTGAGACGAATCATTGCAGGGATCTGGGCACTGGCCCTCCTCGTCGTGCCGGTCCGGGCGGCACCCGCGGCGGACGAGATCTACGACCGGCTGGTGTCCGGGGCCATCGTGCCCGGCTTCGACCGCCTCGCCGCGGCTGCGCGACGCCATGCGGCCGACTGGACAGCCTACTGCGCTGCGCCCACGGAAGAAGGCCGCAGCACCCTTCTGGCCAGCTTCAATGAGACCGCCGACCGCTGGGCCGCGGTCGAGATCTATCGCACCGGCCCCTCCGCCGCGGCCTTCCGGCACGAACGCTTCGATCTCTGGCCCGACCGCAAGAACGCCGTGAGCCGCGGACTGGCGGCGCTGAAGAAGGAAACCGGCGACGCCCCCGCCAAGGCGCGCCAGATTGCGGCGGCAAGCGCGGCGGTGCAGGGCTTGCCGGCTCTCGAACGGCTGCTTTACGACAAGGACGAGGAGGCCGCGCAGTGCCGGCTCGGGCCCGCCATTGCGGCGAACGCGGCGCGGCTCGCAGCCGAGATGAAGGACGCATGGATTGCGCCGCCACCTCGCGCCAGCGAAGCGGCCCGTGCCGCGCTGGCGACCGACCTGGTCACCAGCTATGCCGTCATCAAGGACACCAAGATCGAGGCGGTCATCGGCAAGGCGCCGGACCAGGTGAAGCCGAAGGCGGCGGAGTTCTGGCGCAGCGGGCGCTCGCTCAGGGACATCGCCCTCAATCTCGAGGGCCTCGCCCTGGCCGCGGAGATCATGGCGCCGCGCCTGCCGGAGGATGCAGCGCTCTTCTCCACCACCCGGCAGGCGGCCCGCATCGCCGCCACGACGGACGGCGACCTCGGCAGTCTTGCCGCAGGCGAGCGGCGGTCCGATGCCGTGCTCCTGCATGATGCCGTCAAGGCCGCCGGCGACCGCGCCGCGATCGAGATCCCCTCGGCCTTCGCTGTTACCATCGGATTCAACAGCCTCGATGGTGATTGACCGCCGCCAGATCCTGACGGCGCTGCTGGCGGGCCTCGCCGGCACCGCCACCGCGCGCGGCGAAAGCCTGCGCCAGCGCCTCTTCGTCTCCTGCCGCATGGATGCCGCCGGCACGGCTTCCGTCGCCTGCTTCGACGCGAAAGGACACGAGGTCTTCGCAACGTCTCTTCCCGCTCGCGGCCACGACGCCACCATCGGACCCGACGGAGCCGCGCTGATCGTCTTCGCAAGGCGGCCCGGGAACTGGTTCGTGGTGCTCGACCGCGCCAGCGGACGGCTGCTCAGGGCCGTGCATGCACCGGAGGGGCGGCATTTCTACGGCCATGGCGTGGTGTCCGCCGACGGCGGCATTCTCTACGCGACCGAGAACGACATCGCCACGGGCGCGGGCGTGATCGGTCTCTATGCCACCCGCAACGGCTATGCCCGCATCGGCGAGTTTCCATCCGGCGGCATCGGACCGCATGATCTCGCGCTCCTCCCCGGCGGAGAGCGGCTGATCGTCGCCAATGGCGGTCTGCGCACCCACCCCGAGACCGGGCGCGAGACGCTCAATCCCGATGACCTCAGGCCCAACCTCGCGATCCTCGATCAGCGCGACGGCGCGGTTGCGGGCCTCTTCGAGCTTGGACCGGACCAGCGCCGTCTCAGCATCCGCCACCTCGCGCTCCGCAGCGATGGCGTGGCGGCCTTCGGCTGCCAGTACCAGGGCGAGGATGACCAGCTTGTTCCCCTGCTTGGCACCCTCTCCGCCGACGGCCGGATTGCATTGCTCGATGTTCCCGAGGATGCGCTGGCACGCCTGAACAATTATGTGGGCTCGGTCAGCTTCGACGACAGCGGCCGCCTGCTCGCGGCGACCAGCCCGCACGGCGGCGCGGCGCTGTTCTGGGACATGAGCCGCCAGCGCCTGGCCGACAGCCTTGCGATCCCCGATGTCTGCGGCGTGGCGCCGCTCGGTGCGCAGGCCTTCCTGCTGAGTTCAGGCAATGCCGGACTGGCGATGAAGCAGGCACAGGGCAGCCTGCAGCCAGTCGGCGGCCTGGGCTGGGTCTGGGACAATCACACGCTGAGCCTCGACCGCGCCGTCTGAGCCTCCATCGCATCGGCGGGCAAGTGGCAGCGGGCCTGCTGCGCACCGCCGTGCCAGGGCGGCGCCTGCGTCAGACAGATCGGCAGCCGCGCGCGGCAGCGCGGCGCGAAGGCGCAAGGGGTATCGCCGGCATTGCCGCCCTCCAGCGGCAGGACCTCGTGCCGGCGCTTGCGCGCGTCGGGTTCGAGAACCGCCGCCAGCAGGGCCCGCGTATAGGGATGCATCGGCGTCTCGCAGACCGCTGCGGCCGGCCCCACTTCGACGAGCTCGCCCTTGTAGAGAACCGCGATGCGATGGCTCAGCGCACGCACGGCGGCGAGATCATGCGACACGAGCAGGCTGGCAACGCCGCGCGACTGACCCAGATCGCGGATGAGGCGCAGCACCGAAGCCTGCACCGACACGTCCAGCGCCGAGGTGATCTCGTCGCAGAGCAGCACCGATGGCCTGGCGGCAAAGGCCCGGGCAATGGCGACGCGCTGGCGCTCGCCGCCCGAGAGCTGGCCGGGATAGCGGGAAAGATAGCGCGGATCGAGATTGACGTCGGCCAGGAGTTGCACGGCGGTGTCGCGGATCTCCGCGGGCCCGAGACCGAAATAGAGCCGCAGCGGCTGCGCGATGATCTCCCCGATGGTCTGGCGCGGATTGAGCGAGGCATCGGGATTCTGGAAGATCAGCTGCACCTGCCGGCGCGTCTCGAGGCTGATCTCCGCGCCGGCCTGCCCGGGGCGCCGGATCTCGCCGCCCGACACGGGCCAGAGCCCGGCGATCGCGCGCAGCAGGGTGGACTTGCCGCTGCCCGACTCGCCCACGAGGCCAAGCACCTCGCCCGCGGCGAGCGAGAGCGTGACGTCCTTCACTGTCGGCTGCAGGGTGGACGAGCGCCAGCCGAACAGCGCCGGTCGGCGATAGCTGATCGAGACACCCGACAGCTGCAGCACGGGCGAACCAGACTGAGGCAGCGGCATGACGTGGTCCCCTCGCCGAACGGACTTGGCCGCGACCGGATGGAAGCATGCCGCGAGATGGTCATCGGCGAGATCGGCGAGCGGCGGCGTTCGTTCCCGGCAGGCGGCGTCGGCAGAGCTGCAGCGCGGCGCGAAGTGACAGCCGGTGCCGCGCTCGCGCGCCGCCGGCGGCCGGCCCGGAATGGACTGTGGCAGCACGCCATCGGCAATGCGCGGAATCGACTCGAGCAGCGCTGCCGCATAGGGATGGCGGGGCGCGGCGAGAATCGCCGCCGTCCGGCCGGTCTCCACCACGCGGCCGGCATACATCACCGCCAGCCTGCGGCACAGCTGTGCGATCACGCCGAGGTCGTGGCTGACGCAGACCAGCGCCATGTTCTCGTCGCGCTGCAGCTTGCCCAGCAGTTCGAGAATGCCGAGCTGGGTGGTCACGTCGAGGCCCGTGGTGGGCTCGTCGAGCAGCAGCAGACGGGGCCGGCCGGCCAGCGCCATGGCGATGGCGACACGCTGCAGCTGCCCGCCCGAGAGCTGGTGCGGATAGCGGCGGGACAGGCTGTCCGGATCGGGCAGCTGCACCCGCGCCAGCAGCTCCGCGATGCGGCGGCGTCGCTGGCCGCCGTCTTGCTCGCCATGCAGACGCAGCGACTCGTCGATCTGCTGGCCGATGCGGAGCGAGGGCGTCAGCGCGGTCCCCGCATTCTGCGGCACCAGCGCCAGGGGACCACCGCGAATGCCCAGAAGCGCGCTGTCGCTCCGGCCCAGCATGGGCCCGCCCTCGAAGCGCACCGCGCCGGCGAGATGATCGAGACCCGGCTTCACCACACCCATCAGGGCCAGCAGCAGCGTGCTCTTGCCGGAGCCCGACTCGCCCGCGACGCCCAGCGACTCGCCCGGACCGATGGTGAAGCTCACGTCCTCCACCACCGGTGCGGCGGGGCCGCCGGGGCTGCGGATGCCGATGCTCAGCGCCGAGACCTCAAGCAGATTCATGGGCCGGGCGTCCGCTGCACGCGGTCGACGCCCAGCACCTTGGCCCAGGCATCGACCGCGAGATTGATGCCGATGATGAGGCTGCTGAGAAAGGCCATGGGCCAGACCACGGTCCAGGCCGCGGTCCGCATCACCCCGCGCGAGTCCGCGATCATCTGGCCCCAGTCCGGCGTCGGCGGCGCAACGCCCATGCCGAGGAACGACAGCGAGCTCACCGCCAGGAAGATCCACGACCATTGCATGGCACCCTGGACGGCGAGACTGTCGCGCACGTTGGGCAGGAGTTCGCGCCGCGCGATGGTCCAGCGCGCTTCGCCCCGCGCCTGTGCCGCCAGCACGAAGTCGCGGGTGACGAAATCGAGCGTCGCGCTTCGCGCCAGGTAGACGACAGACAATCCGTAGGAGAATCCCAGGACCGGAATCAGTGCCGTGGTCCCCACGCCAAGCGCCGTGACGAAGAGCATGACCAGCAGGATCCAGGGCACCGAGACGACCGCGTCCACGACGCGCATCACCAGGGCATCGACGCGCCCGCCGGCCAGCGCCACGAACACGCCGACCAGCGTTCCCCAGGCCATGGCGACAAGGGTCGAGACCGTGCTGATCAGCATCGCCTCGCGGCCGCCGAGCAGCGTCCGGCTGAACACGTCGCGGCCCAGGCGGTCGGTGCCGAAGGGATGCACCCAGGATGGCGGCTGCAGGATCGCGGCGGCATCCTGCGCCGCCGGATCATGGGGAACCAGATGAGGCGAGAGCAGCGCCAGCGCGATCTGCAGCGCCACGATGGCGAGGCCAACCGCACCGGAGGGACGGCGCAGGATGGCCGTGAGCGTCGCGGCAGGCGAGGTCACAGGCGGTGACTCCGCAGTCGCGGATTGAGCGCGAGCGCCATGAAGTCGGCCGCGAGGTTGGTGACCACATAGGTCAGCCCGAAGAGCAGCGCGATGGCCTGGACCAGCGGCAGGTCGCGGTCGCCCACGGCGTCGACCGCGAGGCGCCCGAGGCCGGGATAGTTGAACACGCTCTCGACGATGACCACGCCGCCCAGCAGCCAGGCGATGGTGAGTCCGATCACGCTGATCGCCGGAAGCAGCGCGTTGGGCACCACATGGCGCCAGACGATCTGCCGGCGCGGAACGCCCTTCAGCCGGGCCATGAGCACGAAGTCGCTGTCGAGGACGTCGATCACCGAGGACCGCACCATGCGCATGATATGGGCGGCAAGGATCAGCGTGAGGGTGGCGGCCGGCAAGACCGAGGCGGCAACGAGGTCGAGCACCGGGGCCTTGTAGCCGATCGTCACCACGCCCGCCGTCCAGCCGAGGGACACGGCGAAGATCAGGATCAGGATGGTGGCCGAGATGAATTCCGGAATCGTCATGGCCACGATCGAGGCTGCCGAGACGATGAGGTCGACCGGCCCGTCGCGCCGCAGTCCCGCGATCACGCCGAGGAAGATGGCGAGCGGAATGCCGGCGAAGGCCGCGACCGCCGACAGCACCAGCGTGTTGCGCAGACGCCAGCCGACGATCTCGCTGATCGGCTTGTCGCGCTGCATCGAGGTGCCGAGATCGCCCGAGAGGATCTTGCCGCCCCAGTCGAGGAAGCGCACGCCGGCCGGCCGGTTCAGCCCCATGCGCTCGCGGCAGTTCTCCAGCGCCGCACCCTTGCCGTCGCGGCCCAGATGGGCGGTGCAGGCATCGCCGGGCATGAGTTCCAGCCCCGCGAAGACCATGATCGAGATCAGCGCGAGCGTGAAGATGGCGCTGCCCGCGCGCCGGAGGATCAGCCCGAGCATCGCGGCCTGCCGTTCATCCGCCTACTGATCGGCCATGTCGACGAGATGCCAGCGGATATAGTCCTCGTCCAGCGGCTTGATCCCGGTGACGTCGGCGGTCAGCACGCGCAGGCCGTTCTGCTGGTAGGGAATGAAGGTTCCGCCCTCCTCGAAGAGGATGCGCTGGGCCTCCTCGTAGTATTTGCGGGCCTCGGCCAAGTCGAGCGTGGCGCGCGCCTTGTCGAGCACCGCGTCATAGGCCGGATTGGCGTAGTAGCTCTCGTTCCACGAACTGCCGCTGCGGTAGGCCTCGTTGAGGATCTGGTCGGCGGGTCTTGCGCTCCACGAGGTCATGGCGACCGGAACCTTCATCCAGACGTCGTCCCAGTAGCCGTCGGAGGGCGACAGCGTGAGCTTGACACGGATGCCCGCCTTGGCGACCTGCTGCTGGTAGACCTCGGCGAACTGCACCATGCCCGGCTCGAGATCGGCGGTATGCACCTCGACGTCGATTCCGTCCGGATAGCCGGCTTCGGCCAGCAGTTTCCTGGCGCCCTCCACGTCCGGCGGGCAGTCGAGCTTGGCCCGGAAGGGATCATTGGCCTTGACCGGCTGGTCGCAGCCGACCACGCCGTTGCCTTCGCCGACCATCAGCTTCATCATCTCCGCGCGGTCCACCGCGATGCGCAGCGCCTTGCGCAGCTTCGGATCGGTGTAGGGCGCGGTGTCGGTGCGGAACACCAGGCCGAACCAGCCCCCGGCCGGGAAATCCTGCACGATGAACTTGGCATTGTCCTTGTACTGAGGAACCTGGTCGAGCGTCAGCGTGTTGTAGTTGAGCTGGCCGGCGAGCATCGCCTGGTTGCGCGCCTCGCTGTCGGGAATGGCCGTGAAGGTGACCTTGTCCAGCTTGGGGCGTCCCTCCCAGTAGGCTTCGTTGGCGACCAGTGTCGTCTGGCCTTCCGGATCGTAGCTCTCCACCTTGAAGGGTCCGGTTCCGATTCCGGTCTTCGCGGCTTCGCCGGCGGCCACCTCGGGCAGCATGCGCACGCGGTAGTCCATCAGCAGCAGCGGCAGGCCGGCGTGCGGCTTGCTCAAGACGAACTTGGCGGTCAGCGGATCGACCACCTCGACGTGGTCGATGAAGTCGAGGATGGAGGCCACCGGCGATTCCAGCGCCGGATCCTTGATGCGCTCGATCGTGTACTTCACGTCGCCCGCGTCGAAGCCGCTGCCGTCGTGGAACTTGACGCCGTCCTGCAGCTTCAGCGTCCATTCCGTCGCCGTGGCGTTGGGGGTCCAGGAGGTGGCGAGTTCGGGGGCCGGCTCGCCCGCGTCATCCTGGCGGATGAGCCGGGAATAGATCATGTCGTTGACTTCGTAGAAGCGGTTGGCCGAAATCGGGTCGAGGCTCTCCTTGCCGCCGTAGCTCAGGTCGTTGGCGCGCTTGAAGAGCTTTTCGGCACGTGCGTCCACGCCCGCGAAGGCGAGCATGCTGGCGATCAGTGCGAGAATGAATGTCCGGCCCGGCGTCATGTTTCCCTGTCCTCCCTGGCGGCCCTGTTTCCCTTGCGACAGCGGCGGCGCCGGACCGCGAAGGTGAGCCTTGTTCTGCGAAGCGATGATGACATAAGTTTTGACTCCCGCAAACGCTTGATCTGATGGTGGCTTCATGCTCGTCGCGACATACAATATCCAGTGGGGAACCGGCCGCGACGGCAAGGTGGACCTGGGGCGCATCGCCCGGACGGTGGCGGCGGCCGATCTGATCGGACTGCAAGAGGTGGAGCGGAACTGGCGCGCCATGGACGACGCCGACCAGGTCCGGCGCCTGTCGGAGCTCTTTCCCGACCGCTATGTCTATTTCGCGCCTTCCGTCGACGTGGACGCCAGCCAGCGCCGTCCCGACGGTCGCATCGAAAACCGGCGACGGGAATACGGGCTGCTGGTCATTTCACGCTGGCCGATCCTCTCGGTGCGCAGCTTCCCGCTGCCGAAATACCCGGTCCATGGCCATCTCAACGATGCCAGCATCCTGCTGGAGACCGTCATCGGCCATCCCGCGCGCCCATTCCGCTTCTATGTCACCCACCTCAACTACCTGTCGGAACGCCAGCGCCTGATCCAGACCCGGGTGCTCCTCGATATCATCGGCGACGCCGTGCGCCAGGGCGGGCCGGTGACGGGGCCGGGCGTTCCGGCCTCGGAGTTTGGAGCCGACTGGATCGCGCTCGAGCGCGACGAGGTGCCGCCCATGCCCGAACCCGCCATCCTGCTTGGCGATTTCAACATGATGCCCAGCTCGCCGGAATATGCCCTGCTCACCGGTCCGGTCGGGCCGGACTACGGGCGTCTGGCCGAATTCGGACTCTTCGCCGATGCCCTGGCTCTTGCCGGATTCAAGGATACGGACGGCATCACCTATCCCGCCAATGCCATCGAACAGGCCAAGCGCATCGATCACATTCTGCTGAGTTCCGACATCGCCGGCCAGCTGCGCCGCGCCTGGATCGACGAGGAGGCCGACGCCTCGGACCACCAGCCGGTCTATGCCGAACTGGATTGGCCATAGACTCCGGGCGCTTGGCGGGCGGTTGCGGCACTTGATCTAGCGCAAGGGGTCCCGCGGCGCGCGACGATATAAGCAAGCCATGACGAAATGGCGCATGTGTCATTGCTTCTGAACACGGCAATCACTCAGCTTTGACACAATCTTCCGCCATGAGCGCGACCAGTTTAGGAGACCAAGTCAAGATGTTCAAGTATCTTACCCTGCCGGCGCTGGTCCTCGCTGCCATGGTGGCGGCCGGCCCGTCCATGGCCCTGCCGGTGTCGATGGGCGCCCCCGCGGCTCTGGCTTCCGGCACGATGAATCCCGGCATCCAGACCGTCGATGCGCCCGTCTTCCGGCGTCACTTCAACGGTGGCGGCATGAATCATCGTCCCATGCACGGCGGCAATTGGAACAACCGCTATCACGGCAAGCACGGCAACTGGAACCATCGCAACTACGGCCGCTATCGTCATTACCGGCCCTACTATTACAACTATCCGAATTTCGGCTGGGGCTATTGCGGCTGGGGCTATGTCGGCGGATGGCCTGGCGGCTGTTTCCCCGGCTACTACTATGGCGGCGGCTATTATGGCGGCTATGACGACTATGACGACGACTATGTGGTCGTCACCAAGCGGGTGTCGCACAGCAAGCACGTCAAATGGTGCAAGGCCCGCTACAAGACCTACAATCCGAAGACCGACACATTCATCGGCAAGGGCAAGAAGAAGTACCGCTGCAACAGCCCCTATGACGGCCGCCGCTGAGGCCGTCATCCCCCGCCCGACTTACGAACAGCTTTAGGTCGGTTGCGGGTTCCAGCCCCGCGATGTTTGCGGCAATACTGCCGCGAACATCGGGGAAGGACCGCAAGCCATGGCCGAGGACTGGATCGATCTGGGAGAGGCCGATGATCTGGCGACACAAGCCGTGCGGCGCTGCCGCGCGGGCCATGTCGAGATTGCGCTCTCCTGCGTCGGCGGCCAGTTCGGAGCCGTGCACAATGCCTGCAATCATGCCGGGGGACCCTTGGGCGAGGGCAGCCTCGACGGCGACTATCTCGTTTGCCCCTGGCACCAGTGGAAGTTCCACCGGATCACCGGCCTGGGCGAACCGGGTTTCGAGAGCGACCGCATCCCGTCATATCCCGTCAGGCTGCAAGGCGGCCGCGTCCAGGTGAACGTCGCGGCGGGCACGCCGCGCAACAAGGCGCCGCATGAGCCGCATCCCCTGGCGAGGCCCGTGGTGCGCGCGGAAGGTCCGATCCGGGTCGCCGGTATCTCGACCACAGCCATGGACCGCAAGGCGCCGCGCTATTCCGGTTCGGAGGATCTGCTCGCGGCAGCCCTCGAAGCCGCGGCCGCCGACGGCTGCGGGACACGGATACTGCGCCTCGACGAGCTCAGGTTCCGGGCTTGCGAAGGCTACTATTCGAAGGCCGCTCGCGCCTGCACCTGGCCCTGCTCAATCACGCAGATGCATGCGGACGACGAACTCACCGCCGTCTACGAGGCCCTGGTGCACTGGGCCGACGTGGTGCTGATTGCCACGCCCATCCGCTGGGGCCAGGCAAGCGCGCTCTATTTCAAGATGGCCGAGCGGCTGAACTGCATCCAGAACCAGATCACCACCCACAACCGCGTGCTCATCCGCAACAAGGTGGCGGGCTTCATCATCGTCGGCGGACAGGACAACATCCAGGGTGTCGCCGGGCAGATGCTCGGCTTCTTCGCCGAGCTTGGCTTCCAGTTTCCACCCTTCCCCTACATCGCCCACAGCCGCGGCTGGTCGGCCGAAGACATGGAGAACAATGTCACGGCGGTCAGGACCTCGAAGGAGCTGCACGAGGGTGCGGGTGAACTGGCGCTCCGCGGCGTCGCGCTGGCGAAGCGGCTTCTCGCGACCGAGCCGCCGGGCAGGATGAGCCGCGGCGGCCGCAAGGCGCACGGGCCCGAATGATGTTCCGCATCTGGACACGGGCGCACAATTGCGGTTCTGATTGACGGACGAGCGGATCGCGCTGCCCCATGGCGGCGGACCATCTGGAGGACATGTGAAGGACCCTTACGAAATTCTCGGCGTCGCCCGCACCGCGACACCGGACGAGCTGCAGAAAGCCTATCGCAAGCTGGCCAAGAAGCTGCATCCCGACCTGAACCCCGGTGACAAATCCGCCGAGGAACGCTTCAAGCAGGTGGCCGGCGCCTATGACCTTTTGTCGGACCCGGAAAAACGCCGGCGCTTCGACAGCGGTGAGATCGATGCCTCGGGCGCGGAACGGCCGCGCGAGCGCTATTATCGCGACTACGCCTCGGCCGCGGGCCAGGCAAACCCTTACGAGAATCCGTCGGGCTTCGCCGATTTCGCGCAGGACGACGACTTCCTGGCCGAACTTCTGCGCCGCCAGGCACGGCAGGCGCGCCAGGCGCCAGGTGCCGACCTGCACTACCGCATGGACGTCGATTTCCTGGATGCCGTGAATGGCGCGAGCCGGCGCATCACGCTGCCCGACGGCGGCACGCTGGACGTCACCATTCCCGCCGGCGTGCGCGAGGGCCAGGTCCTGCGCCTGCGCGGCAAGGGCGCGCCGTCGCGCGGCGAAGGCCCGGCCGGCGATGCGCTGGTCGAGATCTCGATCCTCCCGCACAAGTACTTCAGCCTGCAGGGCGACGACATCCATCTCGAGCTCCCCGTGACGCTGGGCGAAGCAGCACTCGGCGGCGGCGTGCGCGTGCCGACCGCGACGGGTGCCGTCATCCTCAACGTGCCGAAGGGCTCCAACACCGGAACCGTGCTCCGCCTCAAGGGCAAGGGTGCGCCCAGGCGCGGCGGCGGTCATGGCGACCAGCTGGTGAAGCTCAAGGTGATGCTGCCGGCCGCTCCCAATGCCGAGCTCGACGAGTTCCTGTCGAAGTGGACGCCGGGCCCCAGTTACAATCCGCGCCGGGACATGCAGCCATGATCATCAGCAAGCTCGACCTTCTCTACCGTGCCCAGATCGATCAGGAGACGCTGGCCGTCTGCATCGAGGAACAATGGCTGCTGCCGCTCGGCAGCGAGCCCGAGCCGGTCTTCACCGAGGCCGATGTGGCACGCGCGCAGCTGATCCTCGATCTCAAGCGCGACATGGGCGTCAACAACGAGGGCATCGGCGTGATCCTCGATCTGCTGGACCAGCTCCACAGCCTGCGCAAGGCCCTGGCCAGCCGCCGGACGACGATCGAGGACGGCACCTGAGAGCGGGCCTCGGCCGGCGACCTAGTCCGTCCGGACGTTCTTCAGACGGCCGAGCCGGTTGAACTTGCACCGGAACGTCGTCACGTCCGCGCCGTCTTCCGGATATTGTCCGTAGACCAGATAGCCGTCACCGTTGCGTTCCACGGGAAGCACGAGCACATGCTTGGGGCGCTGGCCGAATTCGCTGGCTGCGGACTGGCGGCAGGTCCGCCGCATCGCGGCCTCGTCGACACCGTCGCCCGCCCAGCTGTCGGCATCGTCGTCGCTGTCCGGAATCTCGCGCGCGTAATGCGGCCCGCGGAAGGGAAACTGCGGCATGCGGCCGTCGGCATATCCGCACTGGTATTCGAGATAGTACCAGGTGACGGGACCGGGGATCTTGTCGTTCAGCAGGCCCCCTGCGTGGCTCTCGCTGTGCAGCGTGCGGAAATCACCGCTGCACGCGGCCTCGGCCTTGCGGATGCAGTCGAGGCTCTGCTCCTTGCATTTGGCGCTGCGGACCAGCCCATTGTCGACATCCGCGGGCTCATAGCCGGCATCGCCCGACTCGGTCAGGAAGCGGCCATTGGTCCAGCCATGCACACCGCCTTCGCCGCGCGCCGAGACGCGGCACCAGCGCGAGCCACCGACGGACTGGCAGCCGAGATTTCGGACGATGGCGCCGTTGCGCAGCCGGCCGACGATCTGTGCGTCCGCGTTCGGCGCCACCCGCACGTTCAACCGGTCGTTGGCAGCGACGCCGGTGACGATCCAGTTGTCGGGACCGCCGGCATTGCCATCGGCAAAGTCCTGCGGTGGAGACACGGCGGCGGTTGCCGGGATTCCGATGTCGAGGCTGAAGGATGCGGTCTCGTTGCGCCGGGCTGCCGCGCGCATGAGATAGACCTCCACAACATAGGTTCCATTGCTGGGCAGCTGTCCCTCGAACCGATCGCCGCCGGTGGAACCGACGAAGAGCGCCGTCTGCGATCCGGCCGGACGGACATTGAAGTAGGCCTGCCCGTTGTCGGCGCGGAGCCTGACCTTGAGCGTCTGGCCACGCCGCGCTCCGATCGTGTAGCGCGCCGTGTCATCGCCGCGGATCTGGCCGCTGTAGCTGGCATGGTCGCCACCCGCGGCAAACTTCACTTCGGTCGTCTTGTCGGCCGCTTGGACGAGGCCGACATCGGCCACGGCGCAGGCGGCGAGCAGGCCAAGGGCAATCAAGAGCTTGTGCAGGCGCATTGCAAACTCCGGGCAGGGATCGGTGCAGTGTCCGGCGGTCGTGCCGGCCCGGTCAATTGAGAAATGCGGGGCGGACATGAGCCGCGCTCACGCGGGCCAGGTCCTGCCCATGTCCGGCGTCAGCGCGACCGGGCGGCGCGCGCGCCCGTCCGCACCAGCTTGACGACCGATCCGGCGTTGAGCTGCCGCTTCATCCAGCCGGCGAGCGCCTGGATCGTCGGCTCCTGGCTGCGTGCATGCTTGTAGCACAGATGATAGGTGCGGCCCGTGGGCAGGCGCTGCCGGTCGAAACAGGCGAGCACTCCGGACTCGAGATCGCGCTGGGCCAGGAAGTCGGGAACGAGGGCGATGCCCAGTCCGGCGCGGGCCATTTCGAGCGCGAAAAGATAATGCGAGCAGCGCAGCCAGGGGGCCTGCTGCAGGTCCGCGAGACGGAGTCCCGCCAGATCGCAAAAGGCCGCCCAGTCCGCACCCAGCCGGCCATCCTCGAAATCCGTGGTGATGAGTCTGAGCCCGGACGGGCGCTGTGCCGCGGCATGGACCGCGACCAGTTCCTCGTCGAGGATGCGGAGCGCCGAGAAGCCCGGCAGCACCGGAAGGGCAGTCACGAACGCGTCGGCCACGTCGTCCGTGAGGTCGGGATCGCTGCCATGGAGATGGAGCTGCAGATCGATCCTCTCCGGCGCGTCGAGCAGGCTCTGCAGGCGCGGGATCAGCCAGCCGGGCCCGAAGCTGCTGCAGGCGGCGAGGCGAAGCGTCCGGCGCTTGCCGCCCACGATGTCCTCGACCGAGGCATGTAGGGCCGCGAAGCTGTCCTTGAGCCGCGCGGCCAGGCGTTCTCCCTGCGGGGTCAGCGCGATGCCGCGCCCGGACCGGACCAGCAATCGCTCGCCAAGCACGGCAGCCAGCTCGCGCAGCTGGTGACTGACCGCGCTCTGCGACACGCCGAACTCCTCGGATGCGGACTTGAGCGAGCCGAGCCGCGCCACGGCCTCGAAATACTGCAGGCTGCGGATCAGGCTCGCGGTGGGCCGCGGCGGCAAGGCGGAGGACATGCTTCGACAATAGCATGAGATGGCGCCGGCCAAGCAGCATCGAACCGCCCCGCGGGCAGGTCAATTCTTCGATCAACCAAAAGTTGAGATTGGTACGGTCGTCAGCCCAACCGGTAGACGCGGCGCCCGGTCTCGCGGAACAGCTTGCGCCGGTCATCGGCAGTGCAGCCCGCGGTTGCCCAATCGAGCAGGCCGATCCAGTCCACATAGGCGCCCGCAAGCTCGGAGACAGGCCAGTCGCCGCCATACATGAGGCGGTCGAAACCGAAACAGTCGATCACGTGATCGACGTAGGGGCGCAGCTGCTCCCGCGTCCAGGAGGCATGGTCGGCCTCGGTGGTGACGCCCGACAGCTTGCAGGTCACGTTGGGCAGGGCGGCCAGCTCGCGGATCTGCGTCTTCCAGGGTTCGACCAGCCCGGCCTTGATGCCGGGCTTGGCGATGTGGTCGAGAATGAAGGTCACCTCGGGGCAGCGCCGCACCAGCTCCAGCGTGTTGGGCAATTGATGGTGAAAGATGCAGATGTCGAAGGAGAGACCGTATTTCGGCAGAAGCTTCACCGCCGCCAGGAAATCGGGTTTCAGCACGAAGTCCGGATCGGGCTGGTTCTGGATGAGCCGGCGCACGCCGCGCATCACCTTCATTCCCGCGAGCCGCGCCATCTCGGCCTCGAGCCGCGGCCCCTGTTCGAGCGGCAGGCAGGCCACGCAACCCATGATGCGTTGGTCGCGGTCGGCCAGCGACTGCACCCAGGCGGCCTCGTCCATGTATTGCGGCATGTCGACGTCGACCTCGACGAAGACCAGGCCCTCGATCCTGTAGGTTCCGGCGGAGGCCACCAGATCGGCCACCGACCAGTCGCGGCCCAGCTTCGGCGCACCCTTGGCCCAGCTGTACGTGAAGCGCTGCGTATCGAGCAGATGGACGTGGGTGTCGATGACGGGAAAGTCGATCATGGCTTGGCTCCGGAGCACGACGCTGGCACAGCCGACTTCATCTCACGCGCCGACGCGGGATTCAATTGCCTGACGCATGACGGCCGCCGGAAAGCCGGACGGGCCCGAGTTACATCGGGACCGGACCAGACATCCGGTGTTTCGAGGAACTGAACGCCGTCACTGGCTCGCCTGCAGACTGGGACTGTGATTGCCGTGTCCGGCGGCCTGGCCCGCCCAGGCATTAGCCGGAAGGAAAGACCTAAGGGTGGCCTCGACGTCGGCCGGGCCAGGGCGCTCGGCGATCGCAGGGGGAGGGAGGCCTTCGCGCAGACGGGCGGCACGCGCCAGAGCTTCATGCTCTTGCGGTGCCATGAACCTATGGAAAAACTCGTTGGTAGGCATCGATTTGGCCATGATTGTGTAACGTGTCCTATAGGCCCGGACGCGATGCGCCCGAATCCAGTTGTTCATGAGAGCGGCCTTGTCGATGCTGATCCCCCAATTGTCTTCGACCACTCCCATGGCGGCAAGCGCCTGGGTGTCGTTCCAGCGGAAGGAGAGATAGGCGAGATCCAGGTTGGTGAACTGCCTCTTGGCCATGTAGGTCACGCGCGCCGTGGCTTCGAAGGTCACCGTGGCGCCGAGCATGCGTGCCCTGAGGGCATAGTCGATCTGTTCGCGAGTGATCAGCCTTTCGTCAAGAGGACCGAGGCGCGACAGGAACTTGCGCCGCGTGAGGAAGCAATGGAACTCGACCACTTCATTGTAGTGTCCAAGGTCTTCCGGATTTACGTCGTCAATGTTCCTGTTCTCGAGCTGATGGTCCTCCTCGGCGCGGCGCGTCCCATCGGCCGCAATGGACGTGGTGATCCTGCCGCCAGCGTGATGGATGATCTTGGTGCGCGGTGGGCCAATAAAGATCAGCGGCGCGACAAGGTCGGCCTGATGGATGTCGGCATTCGCGACCAAAGCTTCCAGCCAGCCCGCCTCATACTCCATGTCATTGTCGGTGATGAGTACGTATTCAGTCTCGCACTTCGCAATGCCCAGGTTGCGAGCTTCCTGCGGATAGAGCGGATAGGCTGGCGCAATGAGCTCGAACATGCGGAGCCGGCTGAGATCGTGAAGCTGCTGCGCCAGATCCTCGGGCAGATCACCCTGAACGACGATCACCCTGATCTGCTCGCTCACCGTCGCGAAAAGCGACAGCAGAGACGGGATCACCGCGTAGTGCCGCTCTCGCGGGGCCATCACGATCGTCACCTTTTGCGCAAGCGCCTGCGGATCCAGCATGCCCATCACTCAACCCTCCTCACGCGAACCTGGTCCAGCCGATGTCCTTGCCAAGTTAAGTAGCAGCTTATTCCATGGACGCAGTCCCGTCGAGTCGGCTTGTCATGCCGCTTTCTCCGGACACGGAGGAGCAGTCGCAACGCCCGCGGACGGGTGACCTCGCCCCGCCCTTTGCGTCAAGGTTCCTGGCCGGTACCCACTGGCGGAACAAATGGTATCGGCGGCGTCAACACGAGCGCCGCGCGCGGCCTGCCGCCCCCGTCGCCAACGGCCGGACCGGCCCAACAGCCCTATCATGCAAGTGAATGGTGCCCAGGGGCGGAATCGAACCACCGACACGCGGATTTTCAGTCCGCTGCTCTACCAACTGAGCTACCTGGGCCAACCGGGCCGCTGTATAGGGGAGGCCCGGAGGCTTGGCAAGCGGGTTTCGCCCCGCGTCGAACGGCGGGAAACGCCACCTAGTCCTGGCGCGTCCGCACCACGGTGACGCTGCAGGGCGCTTCCGAGGCCACCTTGGCGGAGACGCTGCCCAGCACCTTGCGCAGCGTGGACTGCGACCTTGCCCCCATGACGATGTGGTCGACGTTGTTGGCACGCGCGAAGTCGAGAATGGCCTCGGCCGGATCGATGGCCTCGATGACGTGGAAGGTGACGCGGCCGGACTCGACCTGCAGCGCATGCGCCCAGTCCTTCAGGGCAACGAGGCGCTGCACATGCTTGTTGTTGCCCGCGGCGTCGAGCGAGGAATCGAGCGCGATGCGATTGAGCTTCTGCACGTTGAGGCAGGCGATGCGCGCCTCGGGCAGCCGGTCGAGCACATGCAGCGCGGTGGCCCGGAGCAGGCCCGCAAGGTCGGGCGTGAGGTCGTCGAGGCCGATCGCCACAAGCACGATGGGCGCGAGCGACAGCCCCGGCCCGCTCTCCGGCGGCGCCTTGTCGATCAGGGTCAGCTCCGGTTCGGAGCGCCGCTTGAGCGCGGCGAAGAAACCGTCGCGGTCGGTCTTGGCGGCCCGTGCCGTCAGCGTCACCTGGTCGGGATGGCGCAGGTCGTGGGCCAGCTGGGCCGCCGTCGGATGGCGCCGCGAGGCCTTGACCTCGAGACAGCGCAGCACGATCTCCTGGAACCACGTTGGCAGGTCGGGCCTGAGCTTGCGCGGCGGCACCGGATCCTGCCACAGCCGCCGCTTCAGGCCCTTCAGCCGCTGCGGATCGCCGAAGGGCCGGGTTCCCGTGGCGAAGAAGTAGAGCAGGCAGCCCAGCGCGAAGAGATCGCTGCGCGGCTCGCTGCGGATTCCCATCACCTGTTCCGGCGCCATGTAGGGCGCCGTGCCGTAGGGCAGGCGAAACTCCTCCTTCATCAGGTCAGGCAGGTCACGGTGCCGCGCCAGGCCGAAGTCGATCAGCACCGCCTCGCCGCCCGGGCGGAACATGATGTTCGACGGTTTCACGTCGAGGTGCACCACGCCCTGGCGGTGCAGCGCGTCGAGCGCGTCGGCAATGCGCGCGCCCCAGTCGCACAGACGGTCGACGGGCAGCGGCAGGCTGGTCAGCTGCGGCAGCAGCGTCTCGCCGGCGATGCGTTCCATCACCAGATAGGGCTGGCTGCCGAAATCGCCGTTGGCGACGTGGCGCGGCACATGCGGCCCCGACAGACGCGGCATGATCATCTGTTCCATCTCGAAACCGACGATGGCGGCCGGGTCCTCGCCCTCATGCAGCACCGGGATCTTCATCACCATCGGCAGGTCGTCGCCAGGCCGCGTCACCTCCCACAGCAGGGCCATGCCGCCGCGATGGATCATGTCGCCGATGCGAAACCCGTCCAGCTCGGTGCCGCTCTCGAGTCTTGGGCTGGCCATCGTCAGTGCCCCGTCAGCAGCCGCTCGGCGAGCCGCTCCGGAAGGCCCGCGGCCCGCATGCGCGCCACCGTGGCTTCCACGTCATAGGCCGCCCGGCGATAGACCAGTTCGCCGCTGGCCGTGTCATAGGTCAGGAACGAGGCCGCCGGATTGCCGTCGCGCGGCTGGCCAGCGGCACCGGCCACCGCAAGCCAGCGGTGCCGCCGTCCCAGCGGGATCGGCACCTCGCTCGCGGGATTGTGCAGGATGACGCGGCCCAGCGCCGTCAGGCAGTAGAGGGCCGGGACATGGACGTGGCCGCAGAGCGTGACGCGGGCCGTGGCGGCCGCCAGCGAGCGCCCCGCCGCCACCGCGTCGGTCACATAGCGCCAGCGCGGCGGATCCGAGGCATCGCCATGCACCAGCAGCACGTCGTCGACCGTGGCCGTCATCGGCAGGCCGGCGAGGAAGCGGCGCGATGCGTCGCCCAGCTGGCCGCGGGTCCAGCGGATCGCCTGCAGGGCGGCGTCATGCATGTCGGGCGAGTCATGATCCACCGCCTCGTCGTGATTGCCGCGAATGACGATGGCTCCTTGCCGCGCGAGGTGGACGATGCGGCTGACCACCGCCTCCGGGTCCGGGCCGTAACCCACGAGGTCGCCGAGAAACACCAGCTGCGTGACATCGAGCGACTCGCACTGGCGCAGGCAGGCCTCGAGGGCCGCCGCGTTGGCATGGATGTCGCTGATGACCGCAAGTCGCATGATCGGGTGTCCAGCCGTCTTGTCCGGCCGCAGCGTGGCGAAGGCCTTGTCCGAGATCAAGCTCCGAAACAAAAACCGGCCGCCCGGACATCCGGACGGCCGGCCGAGACAGGCCCTTCGGCCCTACTTGTGGATATCGGTGCCGCGGGTCTCCTTGATCATGATCATGCCGATGACCAGCGTCATCGTCGCGACCACGATCGGGTACCACAGGCCCGAATAGATGTCGCCCGTCGCCGCAACGATGGCGAAGGCGGTGGTCGGCAGGAAGCCGCCGAACCAGCCGTTGCCGATGTGATAGGGCAGCGACATGGACGAGTAGCGGATGCGGGTGGGGAACATCTCCACCAGCATCGCGGCAATCGGGCCGTAGACCATGGTCACGTAGAGCACGAGGATGGTCAGCAGCAGGATCACGACGGGCGTGTTGATGCCCGCCGGATCGGCCTTGGCCGGATAGCCGGCGGCCTTGAGCGCGCTGGCCAGCGTTCCGGCGAAGCCGTCGCTGATGGCGGCCGCGAAGCCGCCGGTCTTCACCGCCGAGGCGATGATGGTGCCCAGCTCGGCCGTCTTGTCGGCCGCGTTCTTGAAGGCGTCGGAGGCCAGGCCCGCGCCAATCAGCGCCGAGAGGGTCTTGGCCTTGGCCGCGTCGTCATTCGGCCGCGTGTCCTTGAGACCTGCCGCGGTGACGAAGTCGGCGATGGCCTGATCGGCCGTCGCAGCGGCCGCCGCGATCTCCGACTCGCCCGCCGCCGTGAGCGTGGCGATGAGCTCCTCGTTCTTGGCCTTGGTGTCGGCGGCGATCTTCGATGCGCTGAAGGACGGCACGACGACATCGCCGATCTTCACGCTCGCCTCGCCGGCGGGGCCGGCGACGTTGCTGTAGGGAATGCCCGCCTTGACCAGCGCGCTCTTCGCCTGGTCGCAGGCCGAGGTGAACTTCGACGTTCCGACCGGGTTGAACTGGAACGAGCAGTCGTTCGGATCGGCAGTGACCACCACGGGCGACTTCTGCGTGGCTTCGTAGAGCGCCGGATTGGCGTATTGCGTGATCGCCTTGAACAGCGGGAAGTAGGTGACGATCGCCAGGAAGCAGCCGAGCATGATGATCGGCTTGCGACCGATCTTGTCGGAGAGCCAGCCGAAGAACACGAAGAACGGCGTGCCGATGGCCAGCGACGCCGCGATCATCAGGTTGGCAGCAACGGGATCGACCTTCAGGGTCTGGGTCAGGAAGAAGAGCGCGTAGAACTGGCCCGTGTACCAGACCACGGCCTGGCCGGCGGTGAGACCGAGCAGCGCCAGGATCACGATCTTCAGGTTCGACCAGTTGGCGAAGGCCTCGCGCAGCGGCGCCTTCGAGCTCTTGCCCTCGGCCTTCATCTTCTGGAACACCGGCGACTCGTTGAGCTTCAGCCGGATCCAGACCGAGATGGCGAGCAGGAAGATCGACAGCAGGAACGGAATGCGCCAGCCCCAGGTGTCGAACTCGGGCCCCAGCCAGGTGCGGCAGCCGAGGATGACCAGCAGCGACAGGAACAGGCCCAGCGTTGCCGTGGTCTGGATCCAGCTCGTGTAGAGGCCACGCTTGTCGTCGGGCGCGTGCTCGGCGACATAGGTTGCGGCACCGCCATACTCGCCACCCAGCGCCAGGCCCTGCAGCAGCCGCAGCACCACCAGGATGATGGGTGCGGCCATGCCGATCGAGGCATAGCTGGGCAGAAGGCCCACGCCGAAGGTCGAGATGCCCATGATCAGGATGGTGATGAGGAAGGTATACTTGCGGCCGACGAGATCGCCGAGGCGTCCGAAGACGAGCGCGCCGAAGGGGCGCACCGCGAAGCCCGCGGCGAAGGCGGCCAGGGCGAAGATGAAGCCCGCCGTCTCGTTGACGCCGGAGAAGAACTGCTTGGAAATGATCGCCGCCAGCGATCCGTAGAGATAGAAGTCGTACCACTCGAAGACCGTGCCGAGCGAGGAGGCGAAGACCACCGTGGTCTTGCTCCGGTCGAGATCCCCGGCCTGCGCCGGAACTGCCTTTGCCTGTGCCATGCACCACTCCCATGTGCCAGTTGAGGTTGGAGACGGACTTTGCAGCCTTCCCCCCGCAATTGGCATAGGGCTTCCCGGCACGGCGGGTAACTAGACTTTGGTACGTCGACTTTCGGTCTAAGATTTCGCAGGTGCGAAATCAGGACTGCTCTGGTGCGTCCGGCGAGTCGTCCTCCGACTCGACGGCCGGAATGGCATATTGGCCACCGAGCCAGCGGTTGAGATCGATTTGGGCGCAGCGGCTGGAACAGAAGGGATGGAATTTCTGCTGCGACGGCTTGCTGCAGACCGGGCACGGCCGCTTCGGCCTGAGGCGCACCGGCTCCGACATCACGCCTCCGCGGGCGGGCGCGTCATCCAGCTGTGAAAGACAGGATAGCCCGCACCCTCGAGCAGATGCACGGTCTCGTAGAGCGGCAGTCCGATCACCGCGGAATGCGAACCGCTCAGCATGCGGACGAATGCCTCGGCGCGTCCCTGGATGGCATAGGCGCCGGCCTTGCCGCGCCACTCGCCCGAGGCGATGTAGCTGTCGATGTCCTCGCGCGACAGGCGCTTGAAGCGCACCTTGGTCTCGACGCAGCGCTGCGACTTGCGCCGGCCCGGCGCGATGAGCGTCACGGTGGAATAGACCCAGTGCGAGCGCCCGGACAGCAGCGACAGGCAGTCACGCGCCTCGCTCTCGGTTTCGGCCTTCGGCAGGATGCGGCGGCCGAGGCCCACCACCGTGTCGGCGGCGAGCAGGAAGACATTGGGGCCGAGCGCCTTGACCAGCGGCATGTCGGCTGCGACGGCCGCCTTCTCCACTGCCAGGCGGATCGAGAGCGCGCGCGGCGTCTCGCGCTTGCGTGGCGTCTCGTCGATGTCGGCGGGATTGAGCAGATCGGGGGCGAGGCCAACGCGTTCAAGCAGCTGCAGGCGCCGCGGCGAGGCGCTGGCCAGCACGAACTTGACGGGGCTCTCGGTCATCGCGCTGCTTACTTGAACCTGTAGTTGATGCGTCCCTTGGTGAGGTCGTAGGGCGTCATTTCCACCATGACGCGGTCGCCGGCCAGCACGCGGATGCGGTTCTTGCGCATCTTGCCGGCGGTATGGGCGATGATTTCGTGATTGTTGTCGAGCTTCACGCGAAACGTGGCATTGGGCAGAAGTTCGGTAACGGTGCCTTCGAATTCCAGCAGTTCTTCCTTGGCCATGTGACTCCTTGAGGGTTGAAAGCCGCGCGGAAAATGGACCCATTGCCGCGCAAAATCAAGCGCGCTCCGGCGGCAGCGACGGATAGGCCGTTCCGGTCATGCGGTGATAGACGGCGCCCAGCATGACCAGGGCCAGGGCGCCGCTCATGATCGGAAAGGCCAGATATGCCGCACTCTGGGCGCTGGCATAGGAGACGAGGGTGGTGGCGCCGGCCGGCGGATGGGTGATGCGGAACAGCGCCATGCCGGTGATGGCCAGCCCCACGGCCAGGGCACCGATCCACATCGTGTCCGGCATCGCGAGATGTGCGCCAACCCCGATCAACCCCGCCAGGCTATGGCCGAGCACGACATTCATCGGCTGCGACAGCGGGCTCGCCGGAACGCCGAAGATCAGGACGCAGGTCGCGCCAAGCGGCGCGAACAGCAGGGTCAGGCCGGCGAGATCCTGGGTAAGACCGATGGCGGCCACCGCGAACATGGCGCCCAGGCCGCCGATGATGGCGGTGCGCAGCGACGCCGGCGGCTGGTGGCGGAACAGGTAGTGACGCATTGAGGCCCTCGTTGTGGTGCGGGTCGGTCAGATCGCGTTGATGTCCATGAGATAGAGCAGGATCGAAGCGGTGATGGCGGCAAACCCCGTGCCAAGCGCAATGGCGCCCGAGACCTCGGCCACGGCCTCCTCGTTGCGCTGCGCGAACAGGAAGGCATTGGCACCGGTCGGCATCGCGGCGAAGAGCACCGCGATCTTGACCCAGAAGGGCGGAAGCGTCACCGCAAAGCGGCAGGCGAGGAAGACCAGCAAGGGCATCAGCACCATCTTGAGCGCCATGATGGCGAACATGCCGCTCCACGCGCCCTTGAGCGAATAGCCGGCCAGCGACACGCCCAGCGCGAAGAGCGCCGTCGGCACGCTGGCATCCGCCAGCATGTCGAGCATGGTGATGGCGATGGGATGGAGCGCGAAACCGGTGCCGCGCCACAGGCTGCCGGCGATCAGCGCCAGCACGATGGCGTTGGTGGCGAGATTGACCAGCAGCTCGCGCGCCGTGCGCCGCATCGAGAACGAGCCGGAATGCCGGGCGATCTCCCTGTGAAGCATGGCCGCGAACCACAGCACGGGCGCGTGCACCGACAGGATCATGCCCAGCGGGATCACGGCGTTCTGCCCGAAATGCGCCAGTGCCAGCGGCGTGCCGAGCAGCGCCAGGTTGCCGAAGCCCGCAGCCATGGAGGCCGCGGCACCGCCGCTCACGTCCAGCCCCTCGAAGAAGCGCGAGACGAAGGCGGCCACGAGCCAGGTGATGGCAAGCCCGCCGAAGAAGGCGATCCACAGTCCCCAGGGCGAGCCGCTCTGCTGGCCCATGCCGGCGATCGTCTTGAACAGCAGGGCTGGAATTGCGACGTTGAAGACGAAGAGGCTGATGCCCTTGCCGGCCGCCGGCGTGAAGACGCGGGCGCGCGTCAGGGCGAACCCCAGCATGATCATGCCGAAGACCGGCAGGACCGTGTTGAGGATCGACTCCAAGGATCAGAGCCAGGGCTGGCTGGCGCCGTGCTTGGCCTCGTAGCTGTCGATCGCGGCGACCTTCTCCATGGTCAGCCCGATGTCGTCCAGCCCGTTGAGCAGGCAGTGCTTGCGGAAGGCGTCGATCTCGAAGCGGATCACCCCGCCGTCGGGTCCGCGGATCTCCTGCTTGGGAAGATCGACGGTCAGCGTTGCGTTGGCGCCGCGCTCGGCATCGTCCATCAGCTTCTTCAGGTCGTCGGGCGACACCTTGATGGGCAGGATGCCGTTCTTGAAGCAGTTGTTGTAGAAGATGTCGGCGAAGCTGGTCGAGATGACGCAGCGGATGCCGAAATCGAGCAGCGCCCAGGGCGCATGCTCGCGCGAGGAGCCGCAGCCGAAGTTGTCGCCCGCCACCAGGATCTCGGCCTTGCGGTAGGCCGGCCGGTTGAGCACGAAATCCGGCAGTTCCTTGCCGTCCTGGCTGTAGCGCATCTCGAAGAACAGCGACTTGCCCAGTCCCGTCCGCTTGATCGTCTTGAGGAACTGCTTGGGAATGATCATGTCGGTGTCGATGTTCACGATGTTGAGCGGCGCGGCCACTCCCGTGAGCGTCTCGAACTTCTGCATGGGACCTCTCTAGGCTGCCAGGGGAAGATCGGTGCCGAGCGTCTCGTCGGCGCCGATCATGATGTTCAGGTTCTGCACGGCCGCGCCCGAGGCGCCCTTGCCGAGATTGTCGTAGATCGCCATCAGCAGCACCTGGCCTCCGGCGTCGTTGCCGAAGACATGGAGCCGCATGCGGTTGGTGGAATTGAGCACCTCGGGACTGATCGTGTCGGCGCGCTCGATGGGGGCATAGTCGGCAACCTCGATGACCGGGGAGCCTTCATAGGCCTCGGCCAGACAGTCGCGGATCGCCTCGCAGGACGCCGGCCTCAGCAGCAGCTCGGTGAAGACGGGAACCGCCCCCAGCATGCCCTGCGCGAAGTTTCCGACGGCGGGCTGGAAGATCGGCGCCTGGGCCAGCAGCGCATAGTGCTTCATCTCCGGCAGGTGCTTGTGCGCGAAGGTCAGACCATATGGCAGATAGGGGACGGCCTTCGTACCCTGCGCCTCATAGGCCTCGATCATCTTGCGGCCGCCACCCGAGTAGCCGGATATGGCATTGTAGGTGACCGGATAGTCGGCCGACATGATCTCGGCATCGATCAGCGGGCGGACGAGGGCGATCAGGCCCTGCGGATAGCAGCCGGGGTTCGCCACCCGCGAGGCGGCGGCGATGTCGGCGCGGTGCGAGGCCGAGAGTTCGGCCATGCCATAGATCCAGCCATCGGCCACGCGGAAGGCGGTCGAGGCGTCGATGACGCGGGTCCGCGATGCGGGATCGATCAGGGCCACGGCCTCGCGCGCGGCCTCGTCCGGCAGACAGAGGATCGCCACGTCGACGGCATTGAGCAGCTCGCGCCGGGCCGTCGCATCCTTGCGGCGTGCGGGATCGATCGACACGAGTGTCACGTCGGACCTGCCGCTGAGCCGGTCGCGGATCTGAAGCCCGGTGGTTCCGGCCTCGCCGTCGATGAAGATGGTGGTCATGGCGGGGCTACATACAGGCGGCGAACGCAGGGTGCAACCGGCCCGGCAGGCGGATCAGCGGCCATGCGCCAGAAGCAGATAGACCAGCGCCGCGGCCACCATGACCAGGCTCAGGATGCGGGCAATGCGCTTGCCCAGCCGCTCGTAGGGGCCGTCGTCGTTGTCGGCGCTGGGCGATCCGTGGAACAGCTTCTCGCGCTCGCGCTCCAGGCGATCGAGGTCGCGGCGCGGGTCGTCCCCTGGGCGGGTCATCCGGCCCGCGCCTCGATGCCATACATGTCGTCGTCCGACAGGCCGAAATGATGGCCGATCTCGTGCACCAGGACATGGGTCACGATGGCACCGAGCGTCTCCTCGTGCTCGGCCCAGTAGTCGAGGATGGCCCGCCGGTAGAGGAACACCATGTTGGGAAGCCGGCCCGTGTCCGGCATGGCGACGTCCTGCGCCAGCCCCACGCCCAGGAACAGGCCCAGCAGATCGAAAGGCTCCGCATCCATGTCGCGCAGCACCTCGTCGCTGGGGAAGTCCTCCACGCGGATGACCACGGTCCCGCACATGGCACGAAAATCCGCCGGAAGCTTCTGGAAAGCCTCGGCGGCCAGCCGGTCGAGATCGGAGAGGGAAGGGGCGGACAGGCCGGCGAGCCCGGACTCCGCCATGGGCTCTACTGGCAGAGGACGACGCAGGTCCCGGTCTTGTCGGTCATGGCCTGGACCGTCGTCAGACCCGCCAGAAAGCCCGTGGCCAGGGTCAGGAACACAAGGCCGAGAAACACGCGGCGGAGAAATTTGGCATCCGCCTGGACTGAAGTACCCACGTCAATACCCCGCAAATGATTGCAGCAATCGTTAAACTTATGAATCACTTTACTGCCGCCAGCGTGACATAAAGCTTAACGGTTTGTTCATCAACCGTTAATTGCGCGCCCCAAACCGACACAAAACACCTTGAAATTGTTCGGAGAATTCTAGAGGCGGTCGGCCAGGCGCACGATCCGCCGGCAGGCCTCGGTCAGCTGCGATTCGTCCACCGTCAGCGCCACCCGGAGATGGCCGGATCCGCCCGCACCGAAGCTCTCTCCCGGCATGGTGACCACGTTCTCCTCCGCCAGCAGCCGTTCCGCGAAGGCCTGTCCGGAGAGTCCGGTCTTGCGCACGTCGACCATCACGAACATGCCGCCCTCGGGCATGCGGGCGGACACCTTGCGCGACCCCTGCAACCCGCTGACCACCGCCTTGGCCCGCCGCTCGTAAGCCTGCTTCATGGCGTCGACCTCGGGGAAATGCGTGTCGAGCGCAAAGGCCGTGGCATCTTCCAGGAAGGGCTGCGATCCGAACAGCATGGTCTCGCTGATCGGCAGGGCCGCCGCGCAGAAGGCCTCGGAGGCGGCGATCCATCCGCAGCGGAAGCCCGGGATGGCATGCGACTTCGAGATCGACGAGACCACCACCGTCCGCTTTTCCAGCCCGGCCTCGTCGAAGGGCGAGGCAAAGACCGTGTTGCCGAAGGTCAGGCTGGCATAGACCTCGTCGCAGACGATCCACAGGTCGTGCTTCTCGCAGACCTTGCCGATCCGCACGATCTCCTCGCGGGTGAAGACGGCCCCCGTGGGATTGCTCGGCGTGTTCATCAGCAGCACCCGCGATTTCGGGGTCACGGCCTTCTCGACGTCTGCCGCCTTCAGGTGAAAACCGTGGTCGGGATCGACGCGGACCGGCACCGGCACGCCGCCCGCCGCCGCGATGACGCCTTCATAGGTCGCATAATAGGGATCGGCCATGAGCACCTCGTCGCCCAGCTCGACGAGCGTCATCATCGCCGCATAGAGCGCCGTCTGCGTGCCCGGCAGGAACAGGAACTGGCTGGTCGAGATGGCGCGGCCGGTGCGTTCCGTGTAGAGGCGCGACAGAGCCCGCAGCACGTCCGGCTCGCCGCGGCCGTTGGAATAGCGCGTGCGCCCTGCCCGCATCTGGCGTTCGGCCACCTCGAAGATCGCCGCCGGCGGCGGCGAATCCGGTTCCCCGATCGACAGGAAGATCATCGGCTCGCCCAGGTCGGCGCGGCGGCGTCCCTCGATATGGACCGACCACTTCTCCGAGCCGAGCCCCGCCAGCCGCTCGGTCACCTTGGCAAAACGCATGGACTTGTTCACTCCGGTTTCGGCCCGCCTGTTACACCGTTTCCGGACCGATTTCACCTGCGGCGGTGATGCGCAGCCGGGCATGGCGGCCGAGCGCGACAAGCTCCGCCTCGCTGACCGAAACCACGGCGCAGGACCGGCCATAGAGCGCTTCCGCGACCTCGGCCCCCACCGCCAGGTTGATATCGGGCGTGACCAGCACGAGACCCGCGGGCGCGGTGCCCAGCCGGATCGCTTCGGCAATGGCGCCGGGCGCGGACCCGGAGCCCTTGCTCTCGCGCATGAGCAGGATGCTTCCGCTCACGCAGACGCCGCGCTGCGGATGGTGCACATCCAGGATCACGCCGGTGCGCGGCTCGAAGGCGCCCCAGAAGCTCAAGGGTTCGTCCAGCACCAGGACGGGGCCTTCCACCGCCGCCGATTTGAGGACACGCGCCCGGATCATGACGTGAGCCACAGGTCGGGATCGCGCCACACCTCGCCCCGCACCGCGCTTTCCACGCATTCGCGCAAGGAGCCGAAGGCCACCTCGACGCCCAGCATGCCCGGTGCGTAATAGGCCCATTTCGCCGCATTGCTCATGACCCGGCCGCGCAGGCCGCGCACCCGCGGCGAATAATAGGTGCAGACGTCGACCGGCACCTCGATGCCGGCCCGTTCCAGTGCCGCGATCCAGCCCTGCGCCGCCGCGATCTCGCGCACCGCGCGGCTCGTCGACACCAGGAAGACGAGCCCCGGCTTCACACGCCGTCCCTCCAGCAGCTGCGCCAGGTCTCGGAACTCGCTGAGCGAGAAATGCGGCGTGCCCAGCGCCACCGCGTCGAGCGGGCCGTCGCGGGCCGTCGACAGGTCGCGGTGCGCGGCGGCGAGATCATCGGCCGTCAGCCGGTGCCGCTCGCCCGCGCCGAAGACGGCGGCAAGCTCCGGCGCCTCGGGCGTCACACCTACCCCATGCCAGAGTTCGACGCCCCCCGAGGCCGCCACCGCCGAGCTGATCGCCTTCAGCGCGTCGCGCGAGGTCTCGCGGGCAAGCCCGGTGACCGCGGGCACACGCCGGCCCGAAAGTCGCCCCACATGATGGCCCAGCAGATGCGCGAAGACATCGGTTTGGCGCCAGGCTTCAGGCAGGTCCTCGCAGGCGACCTGCAGCTGCGCCCGGCGGCCGGCATCCGTGTGCAGCCCGGCGAAGGGCGCCTTGCCGACGAGTGCGCAGGCGACGTCCAGGTAGTCGCCGTACTTGTTGGTGCGCGCGCCCACCGCCGAATTGTAGTAGGAGACCGCGTTGCTTTCGCCCACCGCGATGTGATCGCCGAGCCTCGGCCCGCCCGGGAGCTGATAGGGCGCACAGGTCCATGTCGGCACGCAGCCCAGTTCGGCATAGAGCCGCATCACCGCGGCCGCGCCCGCCACGAATTCAGGATCCTCCGCCGCAGGCCGCAGTGACGGATCGGCGAGACTCACCACGCCATTGTTGGTCCAGGTCGGCACGGCAAGCCTCGCGCCGTTGTCGAGCAGGAAGCGCACGAAATCGACATGCGCCTGGCCAGTGTAGAAACAGGCATCGATGTGGGCGAAGGACACAGGGACCAGCCGCTCGGCATCGAGGTTGCGCGCCGCCTGCACCACCAGCCGCATGGCCAGCTGCATGGCCTTGCCACCCTTGCCCGCGAGCAACGCCTCGTCCGTTGCGTCGAGCGCCAGGCTCACGGCTTGACCTGTTCGCGCGCCAGCCGGTTGAGCGTCACGTAGTCGGTCTTGCCCGAACCCAGAACCGGCAGGTCCTTGATCGCGATGATGGTCTTCGGAATCATCAGCTCGGTGGCGCCTGCCGCCTTCATCGCGTCGGACAGCGCCTTGCGATCGAGCGTCTGCACGGTGGTGAACAGCACCAGCTGCTCGCCCTTGCGGGCGTCGGGCACCGCGACCGCGGCATGGTGTCCGTCGGGGAAGGCGGCAAGCGCCCTGGCCTCGACCGACGAGAGCGAGACCATCTCGCCGGCGATCTTGGAGAAGCGCTTGGCACGGCCGAGGATCGTCACGAACTCGCGGTCATCCACCGTCACGATGTCGCCGGTATCGTACCAGCCGTCGGGCGGAGCCTCGACCACGCCGGGATTGTCGGCCCTGAGATAGCCCAGCATCACGTTGGGCCCGCGCACGAAGAGGCGTCCGCCCTCGGCGATGCCGTCCACCGGTTCGAGCCGGTACTCGATCTCGTCGAGGAGCCGGCCGACCGTGCCCGTGCGGAAATGCATCGGGGTGTTGACCGCGATCACCGGCGAACACTCGGTCGCGCCATAGCCCTCCAGGATGCGCAGCCCGAACTTCTCCATCCAGATCTCGCGCGTCTCGGGCTTCACCCGCTCGGCGCCCGCCACCACCATGCGCAGGTTGAAGAAGTCGTAGGGATGCGCATTGCGCGCATAGCCCATGAGGAACGTGTCGGTGCCGAAGAGGATGGTGGCATTCGTGTCGTAGCAGAGTTCCGGGATCACCTTGTAGTGCAGCGGCGAGGGATAGAAGAAGGTGCGCACGCCGGCGAGCACCGGCAGCAGCGATCCGCCGGTCAGGCCGAAGGCGTGGAACATCGGCAGCGCGTTGAAGACAATGTCCTGCGCCGTGAAGGCAATGCGCGCCGCCGCCTGGTAGCGGTTGGCATTGAGGTTGCGGTGCGACAGCATGACCCCCTTTGGCACGCCCTCCGAGCCCGACGTGAAGAGGATGGCGGCCGGGTCGCGGGCATTGCGCGTGGCCCCCGCAAGCTTCAGCGCCGTCTTCGGAAAGTGACGGGCCCAGAGACCGTAGAGCTTGTCGCCGAGGCCCAGCGATTGGCGCAGGTCCTCGAGGTAGATGATCCTGCGTCCCTCCGAGAGGAGCTTGAGCGTCTCCTCCATCTCGCCCATCTCGATGAAGCGGCGCGACGTGACGATGGTGGTGACCTGTGCCGCCGAACAGGCCGCCGCCATGTTCACGGCGCCGGTGGAGAAGTTCAGCATGGCCGGCACGCGGCCGTGGGCATAGAGGCCGAAGAGGGTCACCAGCGTGCCCGCCGCATTGGGCAGCAGCACGCCAACATGCGGCTGTCCGGGCGCTGCCTCGGCAATGCGCCGGCCCAGGATGAAGGCCCCCATGATCAGCCGGTTGTAGGTGACGGGCGTGCGCTGCGCGTCCTCGACGATCTCGTGGCCGCCGCCATGCGTGTGCCTCGCGTCGATCAGCGCGTCGAACAGGGGCTGGTCGATGTTGGAGGTACGGAACACCATGTCGGTCATCACGTCGTAGAGCCGGTCGGCCTGGTGCTCGCGCAGCGCGGCGCCCTTCAGCCCCTCGGGCGGATCGAAGCGCACCGGCGGCAGGAAGGTCAGCGTGATCTTCGGGAACCAGCGCAGCCGCACCTTGCCGCGCAGCCGCGAGAAGGGCGAATACTGCGCGCCGTCGATGCGGACCGGCAGTACCGCGGCCTTTGCCATCTGGGCGATTGCGCCTGGCCCCTCGTAGACCTTCATCAGCGTCCCGGTGACGGTGATCCGGCCTTCGGGGAAGATCACCACCTTGCGGCCCTTCTTCACCTCGTCGACGAGGGTGCGGATGGCCAGCGGATTGGTCGGATCGATGGGCACGATGTCGAAGAGGAAATGCGCCGGCCTCACCCACCAGCGCTTGGCGACGGTGGTATTGACCGCGAAGCCGCAGCGCTCGGGCAGGAAGGCCGAGAGGATCGGCCCGTCGAGAAAGGACGTGTGGTTGGCGACGATCACCGCCTTGCGGCCCACCGCACGGAAGTTCTCCAGCCCCTTCACCTCGACGCGGTAGAAAAGCTTGAAGATCTCGCGCGCGATGCTGGCCACGAATTCCTGCGGCAGGAGGCGGCAGATCCAGATCGCGACGAAGCCGTTGGCGATGGCCAGGCACAGGAACAGGCCGCGCGGAGTCATCACCTGCAGCAGCGCCACCGAGATGACCGTCGCCGCGATCATGAACACCGCGTTGATCACGTTGTTGGCGGCGATGACCCGGGCCCGCCGCGTCGGGTTTGATCGCTGCTGCATGATGGCGTTGAGCGGCACCGCGTAGATGCCGCCGAAGAAGGCCACCATGAAGAGATCGAAGCCGACACGCCATCCGGCCCAGTCGGAGAAGAGGCGGCCGGCGGTGTTCATCTCGCTCTCGGCGAACATGGCGTGGACCGCGCCCGACGAAAAGTAGAGATCGACGAGGAACACGGTCATCATGATCGCGGCGATGGGCGTGTAGCGCGCCGAGACCTGCCCGCCGAGAAGCCGGTTGGTGATCATCGAGCCGATGCCGATGCCGATGGTGAAGGTGGCGATGAAGATGTTGGCCACGTGGTCGTTGGACAGCAGCACGTCCCTGGTGAAGATCGGGAACTGGACCAGGATGGCGGTGCCGAGGAACCAGAACCACGAGGCGCCGAGCACCGCCCAGAACACGTCGATGCGCTCATGCGCATAGCCCAGGAGCTTCATCGTCTGGCGCGGCACGTTCCAGTCGAAGGCGAGATTGGACTGGCCCGGCGCCGGCGGCATGCGGTAGGCGGCGTAGAGCGCCACCAGCGCCAGCAGGACCAGCGTCACCGCCAGCAGCGGCCGGCCCCAGTCCTGAAGCACCAGGAAGCCGCCGAACATGGTGCCGAGGAGAATGGTCACGAAGGTGCCGAGCTCGATCAGCGCATTGCCGCCGATCAGATCCTCGCGCCGCAGGTATTGCGGCAGGATGCCGTACTTGATCGGGCCGAAGAAGGCCGAGGTGGTGCCGGCGAGGAACAGCACGACAAGGTGCATGAATGGGTTCTCGAGCCACAGGCTGAGCGCGCCGAAGACCATGGCGGCGAGATCGAAGATCTTGATGCGCCGCGCCAGCACCGCCTTGTCGTACTTGTCGGCAAGCTGCCCGGCGATGGCCGAGAACAGGAAGTAGGGCAGCATGAACAGCGCCGTGCCCGCCTGCACGAAGATCGTGGCGTTCCAGCCGAGCCGCACCGCCAGGTCGAAGGTGATCAGGATGGCGATGCCGTTGCGCAGCGCATTGTCGTTGAAGGCACTGATCGCCTGCGTCAGGAACAGCGGCAGGAAGCTGCGGCTCTTCAGCAGGGAAAGTTGGCTGGCATCGCTCATCGGCGGGGAAACCCTCGAGAACCGGGTGATTCAGATCGTGCCGGGACTATGTCAGACCTGCGACGGATCATCAAAGGCGGAAAAACTTTTTGTGATCGGGCCAGGCCGAACCGCCGTCCCGCGTGCGCCGTAGATTTTCGCGCAACCCCACAACACAGGGAACTCACATGCGCCGCATTCGCACTCTCTTCGCCGCCAGCGCCATCGCGCTCTCCGGCTTCGCCCTCTCCGCTCAGGCCTTCGCCGCCGACATCGTCGACACCGCGGTCGGTGCGGGCAACTTCAAGACCCTCGTCGCCGCCGTCCAGGCCGCGGGACTGGTCGACACGCTCAAGGGCCCCGGCCCCTTCACCGTCTTCGCGCCCACCGACGAGGCCTTTGCCAAGCTTCCGGCCGGCACCGTCGAAGGCCTGCTCAAGCCCGAGAACAAGGACAAGCTCGTGGCCATCCTCACCTATCATGTGGTTCCCGGCAAGGTGATGGCCGCCGACGTCGCCGGCAAGGAGACCATGGCCAAGTCGGTGCAGGGCGGCGAGATCAAGGTGAACGGCACCAATGGCGTCATGGTCGACAACGCCAAGGTGGTGAAGGCCGACATCGTGGCCGACAATGGCGTGATCCACGTGATCGACGCCGTCATCATGCCGCCGATGTAACGAGACGCGGCAGCACCTCCGCTGCCCGAGGGGCTGGCGCCCTCCCCCGGACTGCCGGCCCCTCATGTCGCTCCCAGCAGGCGCGTGATCAGCACGCGCGTCGTGCGATGATCGCCGCTTGTATGGAGCGCACCGGCCTCCGCAAGGCGCGCGCGCCTTCCTGAGTCCTCGGCAAAGCCGATGAAGTGCACGCCATTGTCCAGTCCGGCCGCCACGTCGTTCAGATTGTCGCCGATATAGACGATGCGCGACCGGGCAAGCCCCGTGGCGGCAATCGCACGGGCCACTGTCTCGCGCTTGTGGCCACCGCCCTCGGCGCCGAAGGCGAAACGCGCGACCCACGGCCACAGGCCGGCATGGGCGAGGCGCAGCCGCGCCGCCCCCAGCAGATTGGCGGTCGCGATGCCGATGCCATGGGTGCCCGACAGCGAAGCCAGAAGGTCGCGCGCCCCGGCGATCTCGACCGGGCTGAAGCGCTGCAGCCGCAGGCCCTCCTCCATGACGGCAAGATAGTCGGCGATCACGGCATCGCGATCCGTCAACGGCAGACCATGCCGCTCGAGGATCTCGCCGATGATGTCTTCGTCGTTCCGCGTCCGGTAGCTGTCCCAGTCGCGCGACAGCCCGGTCAGGCCATAGCGCCGCGCGAAGGGAACAAAGAAACCGTCCTCCTCGGCCGGCGTCAGATCGAGCAGCACGCCGTCGACGTCGAAGATGACGGCACTATCCATTCACCATCCGCGGCGTCATCTCGATCAGCGTCGGCCCATCGGCCGCGAGGGCCGCCGCGATGGCGGCAGCGAGCGCCGGCAGGCTCTCCGGCTTCGCGGCATGGCAGCCATAGGCGCGGGCCAGGGCCTGGAAATCCGGATTGCGCAGCGTCACGGCATTGGGCTGGATGCCCTTGTTCACCATGTCGTCGCGGATCTGGCCCAGCGCATCGTTGTTCCACAGCAGGATGAGCATCGGCAGCCCGTGCTCGACCGCGGTACCCAGCTCGTTGATGGTGTATTGCAGGCCATAGTCGCCGATCATCACCGCCACTGGCGTTGCACCAACCCCGAACTTGGCGCCGATCCCGGCCGGCAGGGCGAAGCCCAGCGTGCCGAAGCCCACCGGATGCAGCCAGCTGCGCGGCGTGTAGACGGGGAAGACCTCGTTGGCGGCATAGGCGATCTGGGTCATGTCCGAGCAGATCACGGTCTCGCGCGGCAGCGCCTTGCGGATCGTCTCCAGGACCTTCGTCAGCATGCGGCGGAGGGCATCGGGTTCGCCCTCGGGCAACTGCGCCGGCGGCGGACCCTTGCGCGGGGCGATACCTGCGGCGATGGCGTCGAGCGCCACGCGGGCATCGCCCAGAATGGCGATCTCGGCATGATGCGGCCGGGCGATCGCGTCCGGGTCGATGTCGATACGGATCAGGTCGTGGTCGATCACCACGTCGTCGTTCCAGAAGTCCGTTTCCGACAGTTCCGAGCCGGCGCAGAGGATGGCATCGGATTTCTCCAGCAGCGTCCAGCACTCCGGACGCCCCATGCGGTAGCCGAGGCAGAGCGGATGATCCTCGGGCACCGCGCCCTTGCCCGCCGTCGTGGTCACGATCGGCGCCCTGAGCTTCTCCGCCAGCGCCAGCGCGGCCTGGCCGGCATGGAGCGCGCCGCCGCCCAGCACGATCACCGGCGCCTTCGCGGCCTGGAGCCTGGCGATGGCTCGTGCGATTGCAGCCGGCGGCGGCGGCGCCACCTCGGGAAGCCCGCGCGCCACCCAGCCGTCGCCCGCCGGTTCCCTCAGCAGATCGAGCGGAATCTCGAGATAGGCCGGACGCGGCCGCTGGCTGGCGAAATTGGCGAAGGCCCGGGCAATGGCGTCGCGCACGTCCTTGGGCGTGTAGGCGCGCATGTGCAGGCCGGTGACCGACGCCGCGGCGGCGCGCTGGTCGATCATCTCGTGCAGCCGGCCGCGGCCCTGGGCCGCGTCGGTGATGTCCAGCGCCGACGAGATCACCAGCACGTTGCTCGAGTCGGACCAGGCCTGGCCGAGCGGCGTCAGGATGTTGAGAAGCCCCGGGCCGGTAATGGTGAAGCACACGCCGGGCTTGCCGGTGGCGCGCGCATAGCCGTCGGCCATGAAGCCGGCGCCCTGCTCGTGGCGCACCAGCACATGGCGTATCCCGGATCGCGGCAGCGCCCGGTACATCTCGACATTGTGCACGCCGGGAATGCCGAAGATCGTATCGACGCCATAGGCTTCGAGCAGTCCGACGAGAGCCTCGCCGGTCGAGAGTTCCGCGCGTGTCGACATGTCAGGCAGCCTTTGTTCCGGTGTCCACGGGATTGACGGCGTGACATGCCACAAGGCTTCCGTCATGCGCAAGCAAGGCGGGATTGACGGTCCTGCAGGTGTCGAAGGCCAGCGGACAGCGCGGATGGAAGGTGCAGCCCGGCGGCGGATTGAGCGGCGACGGCAATTCGCCCTTCAGGATGATGCGGTCGCGCCGGCGGGTGGGATCGGGATGCGGCGTGGCCGAGAGCAGCGCCTGCGTATAGGGATGCTGCGGCGTCTTGAAGATGGTCTCGCGCGGGCCATGTTCCACCGCGCGGCCCAGATACATCACCATCACCTCGTCGGCGATGTGGCGCACCACCGAGAGGTCATGGCTGATGAAGAGATAGGCGAGATTGTGCTTCTCCTGGATGTCGGCCAGGAGATTGAGCACCTGGGCCTGGATCGACACGTCCAGCGCGGACACCGGCTCGTCCAGCACCAGCACCTCCGGATCCAGCATCAGCGCGCGGGCGATCGCGATGCGCTGGCGCTGGCCGCCCGAGAACATGTGCGGATAGCGGTCGTAGTGCTCGGGCCGCAGGCCGACGCTGGCCATCATGGCGCGCGCCTTCTCGCTGCGCGCGGCGGCCGGCATGGTGGTGTTGACCAGCAGCGGTTCCTCCAGCGCGTGACCGATCTTCTGGCGCGGATTGAGCGAGCCATATGGATTCTGGAAGACGATCTGCACCTTGGGCCGGAGCGCCCGCAGCTGTTCGGCCGAGGCTCCGACGATGTCCTGGCCGGCGATGGTGAGCGCGCCCTCGGTCGGCGGCTCGATCATCGTGACGAGACGGGCGAGCGTCGATTTCCCGCAGCCGGATTCGCCCACCACCGCCAGGGTCTTGCCGCGCTCCAGCGTGAAGGAGGCGCCATCCAGGGCCTTGAGCACGGCCGGCGCGGCGAAGGCACCGCGCGACACCGCGTAGTAGCGTTTCAGCCCGCGTGCGGTGAGGACCGTGCTCATGCCGCCTGCTCCTTGCCGGGATGGCCCTGCGGTACGCCCCGCTTCAGCGGATAGTGGCACAGCGTGCCGTCGATTCGCGCCGGCGGCGTGCCGTGGCAGAGCGCCGTGGCGAAGCTGCAGCGCGGCGCGAAGAGGCAACCCTTCGGCCGGTCGAAGAGACCCGGCACCACGCCGGGAATGGACGGCAGGCGCCGTCCCGTGGCGCGCTCGGGAAGGGCCGAGAGGAGGGCCGCGGTATAGGGATGGTGCGGATCGGCGAAAAGACCCTTGACCGGCTGCTCCTCCACCTTCTGGCCGGCATATTGCACGCTGACGCGCTCCGCCGTCTCGGCCACCACGCCCATGGAATGGGTGATCAGCACCAGGCCCATGCCGGTTTCCTTCTGCAGCTTCACCAGGAGATCGAGGATCTGGGCCTGGATGGTGACGTCGAGCGCCGTCGTCGGCTCGTCGGCGATCAGCAGCTTGGGATTGCAGGAGATCGCCATGGCGATCATCACGCGCTGGTTCATGCCGCCCGAGAGCTGGTGCGGGAACGAGGCCAGCCTCTGCTCCGGCGCGGGAATGCCGACAAGGGCGAGCAGCTCGGCCGCGCGCCGGCGCCGGGCCGTCTTGTCCAGGTCCAGATGCGTCTTCAGCGCCTCGGTCAGCTGGAAGCCCACCGTGAAGCAGGGATTGAGGCTCGACATCGGTTCCTGGAAGATCATGGCAATGTCCTTGCCGATGATCTGGCGCCGCTGCTTCGCCGTCATGGCCAGCAGGTCGCGACCTTCGAAGCTCATGCGATCGGCGGTGACGGTCGCCGTCCAGGGTAGGAGGCCCATGACCGCGAGCATGGAGACCGACTTGCCCGACCCCGACTCGCCCACGATGGCCAGCACCTCGCCGGCATCGACCGTCAGCGACACGCGATCGACCGCCCGGAAGGGGCCGGCACTGGTGCGGAACTCGACGGAGAGATTCTCGATCTCGAGCAGCGCCATGGGTCAGCTCCTCCTCAGCCGCGGATCCAGCGCGTCGCGCAGCCCGTCGCCCATCAGGTTGATCGAGAGGACGGTGATCAGGATGGCAAGTCCGGGTGCCGCCATCACCCAGGGCGCCTGCAGCATCAGGTCGCGCGAATCCGCCAGCATGGCGCCCCACTCCGGCGTCGGCGGCTGGGCGCCGAGGCCCAGGAAGCCGAGACCCGCGGCCTCGAGGATCGCATCCGACATGCCGAGTGCCGCCTGCACGATGAGCGGGGCGAGGCAGTTGGGCAGCACCGTCACCGTCATCAGCCGGAACTTGCGCACGCCCGACACCTTGGCCGCCGTGACGTAGTCCTTGGTCAGTTCGGTCAGCGCCGAGGCCCGCACCAGGCGCACGTAGCGCGGCAGCCCCACGATGGTGACCGCCACGATGGTGTTGGTGAGATTGGGGCCGATGATGGCGATGATCAGGATGGCCAGCACCAGCGACGGGATCGCCATGATCAGGTCCATGATGCGGATGATGACCACGTCGACGATGCCGCCGAAGAAGGCCGAGACCAGGCCCAGCGCGATGCCGGCCACCATGGAAACGGCCATGACCGCAAGGCCGATGAACAGGGAAACCCGCGCGCCGTACATCAGGCGGGACAGCATGTCGCGCCCCAGCGCGTCGGTGCCGAGGATGAAGCGCGGGTCGCTGCCCGCCATGCCCATGGGCGGCAGCTTGGTGAAGCCGCGATACTGTTCCAGCGGATCATGCGGCGCCAGCACGTTGGCGAAGATGGCCACGAAGAAGATGAGCGCGATGACCGCGAGCCCGATCACCGCGCCGCGGTTTTCGCGGAAGGCGTTCCAGAAGGCGCGGAACGGGCCGGGCGGCGCGGCGGGCGCCTTGAGCACGGCGTCACTTGGCATGGCGGATCCTCGGGTTGATCAGGCCGTAGAGAAGGTCGATGCCGAGATTGACGAGGATGACCACCGTCGAGATCAGCAGGATGCCGCCCTGCAGCGCCGGATAGTCGCGGCGGCTGATCGACTCGACCAGCCACTTGCCCACGCCGGGCCAGGAGAAGATGGTTTCGGTCAGGACCGCGCCTGCGAGGAGCCCGCCGACCTGCAGGCCGATAACGGTGACCACCGGGATGAGTGCGTTGCGCAGCGCATGCACGCCGATCACCCGGCTCTTGGCCAGGCCCTTGGCCTTGGCGGTGCGCACATAGTCTTCCTCCAGCACTTCCAGCATCGAGGAGCGCGTCATGCGCGCGATGACCGCCAGCGGCACGGTGCCGAGAACGATGGTGGGCAGGATGAGATGGTGCACCGCGTCCCAGAAGGCGCCCTTCTGCCCCGACAGCAGGCTGTCGATCAGCATGAAGCCGGTCACCGGCGGATAGTAGAACTTGATGAGATCCACCCGGCCCGAGACCGGCGTGAGATGCAGCATGTTGGACATGACGAGGATGAGGATCAGGCCCCACCAGAAGATCGGCATGGAATAGCCGGCGAGCGCGGTGAACATCAGGCCCTGGTCGTAGACGCCGCCGCGTCGCGAGGCGGCGATGACGCCGGCCGGCACGCCCAGCGCCACGGCGAAGATCATGGCGCAGATGCTGAGTTCGAGGGTTGCCGGAAACAGCGTGAAGAACTCATGCAGGATCGGCGTCTTGGAGATGATCGAGGTGCCGAAGTCGCCGTGCAGGATACCCCAGACATAGTCGGCGAACTGCTTCCACACCGGCTGGTCGAGGCCCATCTCGTGACGCAGCTGCGCCAGCCGCTCGGGTGCGATGCCGCGCTCGCCCCGACGCACCTCGATGGGATCGCCCGGAACCAGGCGGATCATCAGGAAGGTCACGAACATCAGGGCGAAGAAGGTCGGCAGCGTGAGCAGCAGACGCTTCAGCAGGAACCGGATCATGGGGACAAGCTGCCAGCCGAAAGTGGAAGCGGGCCCCGAGGCCCGCTTCCCGTTTGCCTATTCGGCGATGTCGACGTTCTGGAACTCGTGCGAGCCGAAGGGGCTGATCTTGTAGCCCTGGACCTCCTTGCGCACGGGTTCGAAGACGGTGGAATGCGCGATGTTGAGCCACGGCACCTCGGCCGCGACGATCTGCTGCGCCTCGACATAGAGCTTGGTGCGCTCGTCCTTGTCCGAGATCTCCGCCGCCTTGTTCACCACTTCCTGGAAGCGGGCGTTGCACCACTTCGGGATGTTGTTGGCGTTGGGCTTGCCCTCGGCGTTGCAGCCGAGCAGCACCGCGAGGAAGTTGTCCGGATCGCCGTTGTCGCCGGTCCAGCCGAGCAGGCCCATCTGGTGCTCGCCCGCCTGCATGCGCTTGCGGTACTCGCCCCATTCATAGGAGACGAGCGTCGCCTCGATGCCGACCTTGGCAAGGTCCGCCTGCATCATTTCCGCCATGCGCTTGGCATTGGGATTGTAGGGGCGCTGCACCGGCATCCACCACAGGTCGGTCTTGAGGTTCTCGACGCCTGCCGCCTTCAGCATCTCCTTGGCCTTTGCCGGGTCATAGGGAATGTCGACGGTCGCTTCGTCGTAGGACCACATGGTGGGCGGAATCGGGTTCTTGGCCTGCTGGCCGGCACCCTGGTAGACTTCCTTCAGGATGGCGCCGCGGTCGATCGCCATGGCGATGGCCTTGCGCACCTCCGGCTTGTCGAAGGGCGGCTTCTCGGCATTCATCGCCAGGTAGCCGATGTTGAGGCCGGCCTGCGACATCAGATTGACGTCGGCATCCTTGCTCATGGCGTCGAGATCGGCCGGGTTCGGCGCGATCATCACCTGGCATTCGTTGGCCTTGAGCTTGGCGTAGCGCGCCGTCGGGTCGGGCGTGATCGCATAGACCAGGTCGTCGATCTTGGGCTTGCCGGCCCAGCCGTCGAAGGCCTTGAAGCGGATCACCGCGTCCTTCTGATAGTCGACGAACTGGAAGGAGCCGGTGCCGACCGGAATCTGGTCGAACTGCTCGGGCGTGCCCTTCTTCATCAGGTAGTCGGCATATTCGGCCGAGTGGATGGCGGCGAAGTCCATGGCCAGGTTGGCGAGGATCGGCGCATTGGGCTTCTTCAGCTTGATCACGACGGTGAGGTCGTCGCCGCCCTTCTCGATCGATTCGAGCAGGTCGGGCATGCCCATGTCGTTGAAGTAGTCATAGGCGCCGCCCGACACCTTCGCGTAGGGATGATCGGGCTTCCACATGCGGTTGAAGGACCAGATCACGTCTTCCGCGGTGAGGTCGCGGGTCGGCGTGAAGCCGTTCACGCCGGAATGGAACTTCACGCCGGAGCGCAGCTTGAAGGTCAGCGTCTTGCCATCTTCGGAGATGGTCCAGCTCTCGGCCAGCGCCGGCACGACATTGGTGCCGCCGGGCTCGAACTGCACGAGGCGGTTATAGACCGGGCGTGCGGCATCGAAGCTGGTGCCGGTGGTGTTCATCGCCGGGGTGAAGTTCTCCGGCGAGCCTTCCGAGCAGTAGACCAGCGATTTCGCTTGCGCCGCGCCGGCAACCAGCATCGACGACGCCAGAAGGGCTGCGGCCAGCAGTTTGTTGAATCTCATATGACACTCCCTGATTTTACGTACGCCATCCTGGGCGTGGCGGCACCTAAGCACGTTTCCGCGGCCCAATCAAAATTTGCAGCTCTGGCAGGCGGACGACTATAGTCCGGTTCGACCGCGCCGCCGCCACGGCGCCCCGCAACGGAGTGACCACATGACCGCGAGGCTCGCCCCCGACACCATCGACGCCTTCCGCAGCGACGGGGCCTGCGTGCTGCGCGGCGTGTTCGGAGCCTGGGTCGAAACGTTACGGCGGGGCATCGCGCGCAATCTGGCCGACCCCTCCGCCGATGTGAAGATCTATCAGGGCAAGGACGGCGCCGGCCGTTTCGTCGGCGACTACTGCAACTGGGACCGCATTCCGGAATACCGGGACTTCATCTTCAACTCCGACGCCGCGGCGATCGGCAGGGCCCTGATGGGCAGCAAGACGGTGCGCCTGTTCCACGAGCATGTGCTGGTGAAGGAGCCCGGCGCCGACGTGCCCACGCCCTGGCACCAGGACCAGCCCTACTACTGCGTCGACGGCGGCGACACGGTCTCGCTGTGGATTCCGCTCGACAGCGTGCCGCGCGAGCGCACCCTGGAATTCGTGGCGGGCTCGCATCGCTGGGGCAAGTATTTCCGGCCCGAGCGCTTCAACAAGCAGCCGCTCAACGAGAACGACGGCCTGGAGCCGGTGCCCGACATCAATGGCAACCGCGACCAATACCGCATCCTCGGCTGGGCCCTGGAACCCGGCGACGCCGTGGCCTTCAACTACATGACGCTGCACGGCGCGCCCGCCAACACCTCGAAGGTCGATCAGCGCCGCGCCTTCTCGCTGCGCCTCATTGGCGACGACGTGCGCTTCGCGCGCCGCTCGGGCGTGGTCACCTCACCGCCCTTCCGCGGCGTGACGCTGGCTCATGGCGCGGCGATGGAGGCGCCGGAGTTCCCGCTACTCGCCGGCTGAGGCGCGCTCAGCTCACCTGGTAGCCGAACTCCTCGGCCTGTTCGGTGATCCATTCCCAGAAGCTCTCGGCGAAGCCACGGAACACGGACAGGTCGTAGGCATCCTCGCCAACTCGCGTCAGGTGCACGCCGACATGCGCCATCTGGGTCATGGCCGACCTGCCGACCGCGAATTCGTCCGGATGCAGATCGACCGGCGTGCCCTTGGCCAGCACCCGGCGCGCCATGGGGCCCGCGATGCGGATGACGACACGGCCATGGCTCTGCTCCGACACCGAGGCCATGCCCTCGAGCGCCCTCTTGGTCTCGCGAAAGAGCGCGCCCTCGCCACGGCCCTCGGCCTGCACGAAATACTGGTCGGGCCCGGCCCACAGCACGCTGGCGCCCTTGAGGCCGGCCAGCGCGTCGGCCACGGGCTTCGCCTGTCCCTTGCGCGCGATGACGGTGAGGATGCTGAGCGGATGGCGCACGCGGAAGCTGACGCCGGGCGCGCCGCGGTCGGCGCCGAAGCGGCCCTGCAGCGCCACGTCGCCCAGCGGCGACACGCGCGGGAAGACGGGCTCGGCGGCTGATCTTGCTTTCACCGGGGTCCTAGGCATGGAGTCGCTTGTTCTCCCTGTCGAAATGCATGGGATCGCAGATCTCGCCCAGCGTCTCGGTGCCGCGCAGGCCGTCCCAGACGCGCACGATCTCGCCGTGCCGCGCGCGGCCGTTGCTCACCAGCGCCAGCGCGATCCACATGTTGAGCATGGGCGACCAGGCGACCGAGGTGAGATAGCCCTGGTCGTTGGCCATGGAAGGCCGGTCCTCGCGCCTGAGGATATGCGAGCCGGCACGGATGCGGTCGGCCGCGTCGACCGGGCGGATGCCGACCACGCATTGCCGCGCGGGATCGAGCAGGCCCTCGCGCTGTGCCATCATGCGGCCGATGTAGTCCTTCTTGGTCGACATCATCTTGCCGAGGCCGAGATCGGCCGCCGTGGTCGTGCCGTTGAGCTCGCCCCCCGCCACGTGGCCCTTCTCGACGCGCATGATCGACAGCGCCTCGACGCCGTAGGGCGTGATGCCGAATTCCTCGCCCGCCTGCATCAGCGCGCGGGCCACCATGTTGCCGTAGTCGGCAGGCACCGCCAGCTCATAGGCATGCTCGCCCGAGAACGAGATGCGGAACAGCCGCGCCGGAAGTCCGCCCAGCACGGTGATCTCCTTGGCCGCCAGATAGGGCACGGTCTCGTCGGTCATGTCGAGATCGTCGACGATCTTCTGCAGCGTGGCGCGCGACTTCGGGCCAGCCACCGCCATCTGCGCCCACTGCTCGGTGACCGAGACATAGGTGACGTCGAGGTCGGGCCACAGGGCCTGGTGGGCGAACTCCATCTGCGCCATGACCTTCGCCGCATTGGCCGTGGTCGTGGTCATGACGAAGTGGTCCTCGGCCAGCCGCGAGGTCGTGCCATCGTCATAGACGATGCCATCCTCGCGCAGCATCAGCCCGTAGCGGGCCTTGCCCACGGCGAGAGTCGAGAAGGTGTTGCAGTAGAGCTTGTCGAGGAACGCACCGGCGTCGCTGCCCTGCACGTCGATCTTGCCCAGCGTCGAGACATCGCAGAGGCCGACGCCGCCGCGCGTGGCCAGCACCTCGCGCGAGGCGGCGGCAAGCCAGTCCTCGCCGTCGCGCGGGAACCACGACGAGCGCATCCACAAGCCGGTCTCGACGAAGACGGCGCCCAGCTCATGGGCCCAGTCGTGCAGCGGCGTCTTGCGCACCGGCTGGAAGTGATGGCCATGGAAGGGACCCGCCAGCGCCCCGAAGGCGACCGGCGTGTAGTAGGGGCGGAAGGTGGTGGTGCCGACCGCGTCCATGGAACGGCCCGTCGCCTCGGCCAGGATGGCGATGGCATTGATGTTGCCGAGCTTGCCCTGGTCGGTGGCCATGCCGGTGGTGGTGTAGCGCTTGGCGAGTTCCACGTCGCGATAGCCCTCGCGCGCCGCCAGCGGCAGGTCCTTGGCGGTGGCATCGTTCTGGTAGTCGATGAAGGCCTTGCCATGCCCGCCCTTCACCCACCACAGGGGCGCCGCGGCATAGGCCTCGTCCCGGCACTTCGGAACGGACGGCACCTTGCCCTTGAGCGTTCCCGCCCGCGCGCCGTCTGCCAGACACTGGGACAGCAGCATGCGGCCCGCGGCCGATCCCGCGGCCACGAAGCCCGGCCCCACGTCCGGCGGCACGAAGCCGAGGATCGCCTCGTCCCAGCGCGGCTTGCCACCGCGATGGCAGGCGAGATTGACGATGGGCGACCAGCCGCCCGACATGGCCACCGCGTCGCAGGAGATCCGCGTGTGGTCGGTAAGCTCGACACCGGTGACGCCCTTGCGTCCCACGACATCGGCGACCAGACGTCCGCGCAGCACCGGCACACCCTTCACCTCGGCCGAGGAGTCGGCGCGCGAATCGACGATCACCTCGACATGCACCCCATGCGCCTTGAGGTCGCGCGCCGTGCGGTAGCCGGAATCATTGCCGGTGAAGACCACCACCGACTGTCCGGCGGCGGCGGCATAGCGGTTGGCGTAGTGGCGCATGGCCGAGGCCAGCATGACGCCGGGAATGTCGTTGCCGCCCATGGCGACGGGGCGCTCCTCGGCGCCCGCGGCCAGGACCGCCTTCTTGGCGATGATGCGCCAGTAGCGCTGGCGCGGCTCGTAGGGCGAGGGCGCCAGCACATGGTCGTTCACCCGCTCCACCGCGCCGAAGATGTTGTCGTCGTACCAGCCGAAGACGGTGGTCCGCGGCATGAGCGTCACGTTCGGCAGCGACGCCAGTTCTGCGATCGCGCCCCGCGCCCAGTCGAACCCGGACAGGCCCCCGATCTCTTCCTGCTCGAAGAGCAGCGAGCCGCCCAGCGCCGCGCCCTCGTCGGCCAGGATCACGCGCGCGCCCGACCGCGCCGCGGTCAGCGCCGCCATGAGCCCGGTGGGGCCGGACCCGATCACCAGCAGGTCGCAATGCGCGTAGGATTTCTCGTACTTGTCGGGATCGGAATCCTTCGATGCGGTGCCGAGACCGGCCGCCTTGCGGATCAGCGGCTCGTAGATCTTCTCCCAGAAACTCTTCGGCCACATGAAGGTCTTGTAGTAGAACCCGGCGACGAAGATCGACGAGGCCAGCGAATTGACCGCGCCCACGTCGAAGCTGAGCGACGGCCAGCGGTTCTGGCTCTTCGCCACGAGACCATCGTAGAGCTCGATCATGGTGGCCCGGGTATTGGCCTCCTTGCGGCCGCCCTCGCGCAGTTCGACCAGGGCATTCGGCTCGGCGGCACCCGCGGTCACCGCGCCGCGCGGCCGGTGGTACTTGAAGGAGCGGCCCATCAGGTTCACGCCGTTGGCGATCAGCGCCGAGGCCAGCGTGTCGCCGGCATGGCCGGTGAAGGCCGCGCCGTCGAAGGTGAAGCCCAGCGCGGTATCGCGGTCGATGAGGCCGCCCTTGGCGAGACGGAAGGCGGTCATGCGCGCCGGCCCTTGTGCTGTTTCGCCCAGTCGCGCGCGGTCACCGCGCCGAAGACGTCATGGGTCTCGGTGTCGCGCGTCACCACCAGCCAGGACCGGCAGCCGCCGGAATGATGCACATATTCGTCGAAACGGCCCCTGGGATTGTCGCGCAGGTACACGTAGTCGAACCACTGGTCCATCGTTGCGGGATCGTTGGACGTCGGGCGCACTGGTCTGGCATCGCCGAGGAAGGTGAATTCCTCGACCGGCCTTATGCCGCAATGGGGACAGGGGATGAGCATGCGGCGTGGTCCTCAGTGCAGGTTGGGCGTGGCGCCCTGGCCCTTTTCGTCAATCATGTAGCCGCGGCGGAAGCGGTCCAGACGATAGGCGGCGTTGAGCGCGTGGAGTTCGTTCCTGGCGATGGTATGGGCGAAGCACCAGCCCGAGGCGGGCGTGGCCTTGAAGCCGCCGTAGCACCAGCCGGCGTTGAGATAGAGGCCTTCGATATGGGTCTTGTCGATGATCGGCGAGCCGTCCATCGACATGTCCATGATGCCGCCCCAGGAGCGCAGCACGCGCACCCGGGCCAGGCTCGGGATCATGGCGACACCGGCCTCGATCACGTGCTCGACCATGGGCAGGTTGCCGCGCCGCGCATAGGAATTGTAGCCGTCGATGTCGCCGCCGAAGACCAGGCCGCCCTTGTCCGACTGCGAGACGTAGAAATGCCCGGCGCCGAAGGTCACGACGCCGTCGATGTAGGGCTTGAGGCCTTCCGACACGAAGGCCTGCAGCACGTGGCTTTCGATCGGCAGTTTCATCCCGGCCATGGCGGCCACCTCGGAGGAATTGCCGGCGGCGGCAAGGCCCAGCTTCTTGCACTTGATGAAGCCGCGGTTGGTGTCGACGCCCACCACCTTGCCCTTCTCGATGCGGATCCCCGTCACCTCGCAGCGCTGGATGATGTCGACGCCGCGGCTGTCGGCGCCGCGCGCATAGCCCCAGGCCACCGCGTCGTGGCGCACCGTGCCGCCGCGGCGCTGCAGCAGGCCGCCCTTGATCGGGAAGCGCGCGTTGTCATAGTCGAAGAAGGGATACATCTCGCGCACCGCCTCGCGGTCGAGGAGTTCGGCGTCCACGCCGTCGATGCGCATGGCATTGCCGCGCCTGGCGAAGGCATCGCGCTGCGGATCGGTATGGCACAGGTTCAGGACGCCGCGCTGCGACACCATGGCGTTGAAGTTGAAGTCCTGCTCGAGTCCCTCCCACAGCTTCATCGACCATTCGTAGAAGGGGTTGTTGCCGGGCAGCATGTAGTTCGAGCGGATGATCGTGGTGTTGCGCCCGATGTTGCCCGAGCCCAGCCAGCCCTTCTCGAGAACCGCGACATTGGTCAGGCCATGTTCCTTGGCCAGGTAATAGGCGGTGGACAGGCCGTGGCCGCCGCCACCCACGATGACGATGTCATATTCCGGCTTGGGATCGGGCTCGCGCCAGGCGGGCGTCCAGTTCTTGTGACCGGAGGCGGCGTTCTTCAGCAGCGAGAAGACGGAATATGCCATGCCAAAACCAATTTCAGACCAATTGAACCAATACTAGACCAATTTGCCGAGGGCAAGCCCCGCCCGTGCCCGGACGGCCGCCGCGTTCTGCCACCGAAACGCGGGCATCAGCAGTCGAGCGTGGTCTCCCGCTCCCACTGGGTGAGGTGACGGCAATACTGGTTCCACTCATTGTGCTTGAGCTTGAGGTAGCCGTCGGTCGCTTCCTTGCCGAGCGCCTGGCGAAGATAGCTGTCGGCCTCGAAGTTGCGCAGTGCGTCGAGCAGGTTGAGCGGCAGTTTCTTGGCATCCTTGACGGTATGGCCTTCGGCATACATGTCGATGTCGAGGCGCTTGCCCGGATCCATTTTCTCGTCCACGCCATGCATGCCGGCCGCCAGGATGGCGGCGAGCAGCAGATAGGGATTGGCGGAATTGTCGGGCAGGCGGTATTCGGCCCGTCCCTCGTCGGGAATGCGCACCATGTGGGTGCGGTTGTTGCCGCCGAAGGTGATCGAGGACGGCGACCAGGTGGCGCCCGACAGGGTACGCGGCGCATTGATGCGCTTGTAGCTGTTCACCGTGGGATTGGTGATGGCGGCCATGGCGGCGGCATGGTGCATCAGGCCGCCGAGGAAGTTGTAGGCCAGCGGCGACAGGCCGAGTTCGCCCTTCGCATCGTGGAAGAGGTTGGTCTTGCCCGCCTTGTCCCACACCGACAGATGCACGTGGCAGCCATTGCCGGTGAGATTGATGAAGGGCTTCGGCATGAAGGTGGCGCGCAGCCCGTGCTTCTCGGCAATCGACTTGACCATGAACTTGAAGAAGGCGAGCTGGTCGGCCGTGGTCAGCGCGTCGTTGAAGTTCCAGTTGATCTCGAACTGGCCATTCGCATCCTCGTGGTCGTTCTGGTAGGGGCCCCAGCCCAGCTGCGTCATGGTGGTGCAGATCTCGCCGATGACGTCGAGGCGGCGCATGATGGCGGCCTGGTCGTAGCAGGGCTTTTCCTGCGTGTCGCGCGGGTCTGACACCGAGGTGCCATCGGCGTTGATGAGGTGGAACTCGGGCTCGACGCCCGCCATCAGCTTCCGGTTCTTGGCGCCATGCTGTTCGACGAGCTTGCGCAGCACCACGCGCGGGCTCTGCGCCAGCGGCTCCCCGTTCATCCAGGGCTCGCCCGCCACCCAGGCCACCTCGGGACGCCAGGGCAGCTGGATGACCGACGACGGATCGGGCATCACCAGGATGTCGGGGTGCGCCGGCGTCTGGTCCAGCCAGGTGGCGAAGCCGGCGAAGCCCGCGCCCGCCTTCTGCATCTTGCCCACCGCTTCCGCCGGCACCAGCTTGGCACGCTGCACGCCGAACAGGTCGGTGAAGTTGAAGAGGAAGAACCTGACCTTGTTGTCCTTCGCGTATTTGGCGAGATCGCTCATGATGTGTTTCTCTTCCCTGTCGATGTTGTGGTTATCGTGTTGCGATGACGAAGGCCGCGCCGCCCATGGCGACGGCCGAACTGCGGTTGGCGATGCGCACGGCCCTGCGGCTGGTCAGCCAGCGCCTCGCCCATGAGGCGCCGAAGGCCCAGGCGAGGTCGACGCTCGCCATGACGGCAACCGCGACCGCGACGAGCTCGAGAAGCCCCAGCGTCGTGACCGATCCGAGATCGATGATGGAGGGCAGCAGCGCCAGATAGAAGACCATGATCTTGGGATTGCCCAGGGTCAGCGCCATGCCGGTGAGGAACAGGCGCACCGCGCTGTCGGAGGACGGGAGATCGCCGGCCGGAACCTCGGTCGGCGCGGTCCACATCCGCCACGCGAGATAGAGAAGGTAGGCCACGCCTGCATACTTGATGATCGAGAAGGCGAGGTAGAATGTCTCGGCGACGAAGCCCAGCCCCAGCACGGCAGCGACCAGCCACAAGGCCTCGCCGATCCACATGGCGAGCAGGAAGGGCAGCACGCTGCCCAGCCCGCGGCTGATGACGCGGGCCACCAGGGCCGCGATGCTGGGTCCGGGCGATCCGGCATTGACGAAGAGCGCCGCCGCAAACAGACCCAGTACCGCCAGCTCCATCCTTGTCCCTCCCCCCGCGCGTGCGCGCCTCGCGATCCTAGTATCCGCCGCGCCCCGGAATCCAGTCGGTTCCGGCCAGCGGCACGCCGGCCATGGCGGCGGCCTCCACGGTGAGCGCGCAGAGATCCTCGGGCTCCAGATTGTGCAGGTGGCTCTTGCCGCAGGCCCGCGCCACGGTCTGCGCCTCCAGCGTCATCACCTTCAGGTAGTTCGACAGGCGGCGTCCCGCCTTGACCGGGTCCAGCCGCTTGGCGAGGTCCGGATCCTGGGTGGTGATGCCGGCCGGATCGCGGCCCTCGTGCCAGTCGTCGTATGCGCCCGCTGTGGTGCCCAGCGCGCGGTACTCCTCTTCCAGGTGCGGATCGTTGTCGCCGAGTGCCACGAGGGCCGCGGTGCCGATCGCCACCGCATCCGCGCCCAGCGCCAGGGCCTTGGCCACGTCGGCGCCGTTGCGGATGCCGCCCGAGATGATGAGCTGCACCTTGCGGTGCATGCCGAGATCCTGCAGCGCCTTCACCGCGGGCCGGATGCAGGCGAGTGTCGGAATGCCGACATGCTCGATGAAGACCTCCTGCGTGGCGGCCGTGCCGCCCTGCATGCCGTCGAGCACCACCACGTCGGCGCCCGACTTCACCGCCAGCGCCACGTCGTAGTAGGGCCTTGTGCCGCCGACCTTCACGTAGATCGGCTTCTCCCACGATGTGATCTCGCGGAGCTCGTGAATCTTGATCTCGAGATCGTCGGGTCCGGTCCAGTCGGGGTGGCGGCAGGCCGAGCGCTGGTCGATGCCCTTGGGCAGGCAGCGCATCTGCGCCACGCGGTCGGAGATCTTCTGGCCGAGCAGCATGCCGCCGCCGCCGGGCTTGGCGCCCTGGCCCACCACCACCTCGATGGCATCGGCCTTGCGCAGGTCATCGGGGTTCATGCCATAGCGCGACGGCAGGTACTGGTAGACGAGATGCTTGGACTGGCCGCGCTCTTCCGGCGTCATGCCGCCGTCGCCGGTGGTGGTCGAGGTGCCCGCCATCGAGGCGCCGCGCCCCAGGGCCTCCTTGGCCTGGGCCGAGAGCGAGCCGAAGCTCATGCCGGCGATTGTGATCGGGATCTTGAGTTCGATCGGCTTCTTGGCGAAGCGCGTGCCGAGCACCACGTCGGTGCCGCACTTCTCGCGATAGCCTTCCAGCGGATAGCGCGAGATCGAAGCGCCGAGGAACAGCAGGTCGTCGAAATGCGGCAGCTTGCGCTTGGCACCGGCGCCGCGGATGTCATAGATGCCGGTGGTCGCGGCGCGGCGGATCTCGGACAGCGTATAGTCGTCGAAGGTGGCCGACTTGCGCGGAACGGTGCGTGGAATGTTGGTGTCCATCGGGAAGCCTCAATACGCGTCGGCGTGGTCGACGTTGAAGTTGTAGAGCTTGCGCGCCGAGCCATAGCGGCGGAAGTCGGTCGGCTTGTCCTTGCGCCTGGCGCGCTCCAGGAGGCGCGCCAGATCCTCGAGATGCTCGGCCTTCATCTCCTTCTCGATGCAGTCGGCGCCCAGTCCCGCCACCTTGCCCTTCACGTAGAGCCGCGCCTCGTAGATCGAGTCGCCCAATGCGTCGCCCGCATCGCCGCAGACCACCAGGTTGCCGCGCTGGGCCATGAAGGCCGACATGTGGCCGACGGAACCGCCCACCACGATGTCGATGCCCTTCATCGAGATGCCGCAGCGCGAGGAGGCATCGCCGTCGATGACGAGAAGCCCGCCATTGCCGGTGGCACCTGCCGACTCCGAGGCATTGCCCTTGATCCAGACCACGCCCGACATCATGTTCTCGGCCACGCCGACCCCGGCATGACCATGCACCGTGACCTCGGCCTCCTTGTTCATGCCGCCGCAGTAGAAGCCGACATGGCCCTTGATGTCGACCTGCAGCGGCCCGTCGAGGCCGCAGGCGATGGCATGCTGGCCCATCGGATTGAGGATGACCCAGTGACGCTCGTTCGTCTCCTTGGGGACCTTGTAGAGGCGCTGGTTGATGCCGGTGACGCCCAGCGTCTTGAGATCGAGTTCGTTCATGCGTGTCCGCCCCAGGTATAGATCGTCGTCGGTTCCGGCTCCCAGATCTTCGCGTCGTCCGCCCCCGGAAGATGGGCGATGGCGCGGTATTCGGTGGCCATGGCCACCCAGTCGTCGGTCTCGGCCATCACCGCGTGCTTGCAGGCGATGGGATCGCGCACCACGGCGAAGCCGTCGGCGGTGCCCACCAGGAAGGTATAGAAGCCGTCGAGATCCTTGATCCCGTCTTCCAGCGCCTGCTTCAGCGAGGCGCCGTTGCGCAGCTTCCAGGTCATGTAGGCGGCGGCCACCTCGGTGTCGTTCTCGGTCTGGAACTCCATGCCCTCACGCTTCAGGTTCTCGCGCAGGCGGTTGTGGTTGGAGAGGGAGCCGTTGTGCACGAGGCAGAGGTCGGCACCGGTGGCGAAGGGATGCGAGCCCGCGGTGGTCACGGCACTTTCCGTCGCCATGCGCGTGTGGCCGATGATGTGGGTGCCCGAGGCCTTGGACAGGCCGAATTTCTGATAGACGTTTTCGGGCAGGCCCGTTTCCTTGAAGATCTCGATGGTGTGGCCGGAGCCCACGACGCGCACTTTCGGATGCGTCTTCTTCAGCCAGGAGGTGACGGCCTCCTCCTTGGCATTGGTCACCAGGATGCAGTGGTTGCCGATCACCTTGATCTTGGCATCGCACTTGAGGGCCTTCTCCAGCCCGGCGTCGATGGCCTTCCAGTCATAGGCCGGATCGTCATGGGCCAGCGAGAACTTGACCTCGGCCTTCTTCACCGGATTGCGGTAGATGGCGACGCCGGCGGAATCCGGCCCACGGTTGGTCATCTCGATGATCATGGGCTTGAACATCTCGCCCAGCTTCGGCTGCAGCTTGGAATTCTTGAGATAGAGTCCGACGATGCCGCACATGGCGTGTTGCGCCCTCCGTGAGTGTTGCGGCGAAGCTAGCGGCAAGCCCTGGTGAAATCAACTGTCGGGAAACAAAAATTCACTCCGGTAAACGCAGGCGCCTCTGCGCCGGGCTCAATCCTCGCGGCGATAGGAGATGACCGCCAGATAGCGGGCCGGCAGCTGGCGCAGGTCCTCGGGCCCGTGCGGGGCATCGGCATCGAAGAACAGGGCATCGCCGGGATGCATGTCATAGGTCTTGTCGCCATGCCGGTAAACGACATTGCCTTCCAGCATATAGAGAAACTCGAAGCCCGCATGCTGGAAGGTGGGGAAGACGTCCGATTGCTGGGTGAGCGTGATCAGGTAGGGCTCGACCATGACCGGTCCGTGCGGACTGTGGCCCAGCAGCTGGTACTGGTGTCCGGCGCGCGTGCCGCGCCGCTCGATGGTGAGGCCCTGGCCCGCCTTGACGAAGGTGGCGTCGCGGATTTCCTCGAAACCGCGAAACAGCGCCGTCACCGGCACCTGCAGCGCCTTCCCCAAGGCCTGCAGGGAGGCGAGCGACGGCGAGGTGGCGCCGTTCTCGATCTTCGACAGCATGCCCGCCGACATGTCCGAGGCCTTGGCGAGCTCCGCGATCGTCAGGCCGAGTTTCTCGCGGAATCCCTTGACCTCGCGCCCGATGGCCTCCTCCAGGAGGTTGGCGCGGCGCGACGGCGAGAAATGCGGGTCCTGGAACGGCAGGCCCGCCTCCGTCTTGCGGCGCTTGCCGCGTGGCGGCTGTCGCTTGTCCACTTTGTTTCCTCCCAGGAAACTTCCTAGCCTCGACAGGAGAAAGACTCAAGTCGAGATCGGTTACAATAGGATATTGCCTTTCAGTACCACCGAAATAGGATAGCTTCTCTCGACTTCCGGCGATTCAATTGGTAAAAACCTATCATGGATACGATCGCGAAGACATTTCTCGATGAAATCGACCAGTTCCTGCTTCAGGCCGGCGTCGATCCCACAACGCTTGGAAAGCAGGCCATGGGCGATCCCTCCTTCGTCTTCGACCTGAAAAAGGGACGCTCGCCCTCCACCCGCACCATGAACCGCGTTCGCGCCTGGATTCAGCAGCAGCGCGCCGCTGCTGCGGCCCCGCAGCCCACGCCATACGCGTCAACCGACAGTCCGGAACCCGCCATGACCATCACGCCCACTCGCCTCTCGCACCTGGAACGCCTGGAGGCCGAGTCGATCCACATCATGCGCGAGGTTGCGGCCGAGTGCGAGAAGCCGGTGATGCTCTATTCCATCGGCAAGGACTCGGCCGTGATGCTGCATCTCGCCATCAAGGCCTTCTATCCCGCCAAGCCTCCCTTCCCGCTCATGCATGTCGACACCGGCTGGAAGTTCCGCGACATGTACGCGATGCGCGAGGCAACCGCGCAGAAATACGGCTGGGACCTCATCGTCCACAAGAATCCGGAAGGCGTGGCCAAGAACGTCAATCCCTTCGACCACGGTTCGCAGCTTCACACCCACATCATGAAGACCGAGGGCCTGAAGCAGGCGCTGGACAAGCACGGATTCGACGCGGCCTTCGGCGGCGCACGGCGCGACGAGGAGAAGTCGCGCGCCAAGGAACGCATTTTCTCCTTCCGCGACGCGCGCCACCGCTGGGATCCGAAGAACCAGCGTCCGGAACTGTGGAACCTCTACAACGCCCGCAAGAACAAGGGCGAGTCGATCCGCGTCTTCCCGCTGTCGAACTGGACCGAACTGGACATCTGGCAATACATCCACAAGGAAAAGATCGAGATCGTGCCGCTCTATTTCGCTGCCGAACGCCCGATCGTCTGGCGCGACGGGCAGATGATCATGGTCGATGACGCGCGCATGCGCCTCAATCCGGGCGAGACGCCCGAGATGCGCAAGGTGCGCTTCCGCACCCTCGGCTGCTACCCGCTCACGGGCGCCATCGACTCCAACGCCACCACGCTTCTCGATATCGTCGAGGAGATGCTGGTGGCCACCTCCTCCGAGCGCCAGGGCCGCGTCATCGACAAGGACCAGTCGGCCTCGATGGAGAAGAAGAAGCAGGAAGGGTATTTCTGATGGCGCGTTTCATCGAGTTCACCGGCGGCGACGTGGAGGCCTACCTGCAGGCGCAGGAAAACAAGGACCTGCTGCGCTTCATCACCTGCGGCTCGGTGGACGACGGCAAGTCCACCCTGATCGGCCGCCTGCTCTACGAGGCCAAGATGCTGTTCGAGGACCAGCTCTCGGCGCTGGAGGCCGATTCCAGGAAGATGGGCACGCAGGGCGGCAATCTCGACTTCGCACTGCTCGTCGACGGACTGGCGGCCGAGCGCGAACAGGGCATCACCATCGACGTCGCCTACCGCGCCTTCACCACCGACAAGCGCAAGTTCATCGTGGCCGACACGCCGGGCCACGAGCAGTACACCCGCAACATGGCGACCGGCGCCTCCACCGCCGATCTCGCCATCATCCTCATCGACGCGCGCAAGGGCGTGCTGACCCAGACCCGCCGCCACACCTTCATCTGCACCTTGCTCGGCATCCGCCATCTGGTCGTCGCCGTGAACAAGATGGACCTGATGGACTATCGCAAGGACGTCTTCGACAAGATCGAGCAGGACTACCGCGACTTCGCCAGATCCATCGGCGCCACCGACATCACGATGATCCCGCTCTCGGCGCTGGCGGGCGACAATGTCATCGCCCGCTCGGTCAACATGCCCTGGTATCACGGGTCCACCCTCATGGCACATCTCGAGACCGTGCCGGTGGGCGACGATCTCGAGGACGGGCCGTTCCGCATGCCGGTGCAGTGGGTGAACCGTCCCGATCAGAACTTCCGCGGCTTCTCGGGCACCATCGTGTCGGGCCGCGTCAGGCCCGGCGACGCCGTCAAGGTGCTGCCATCGGGCAAGACCTCCACCGTCGGCCGCATCGTCACCTATGACGGCGACCTCGCCACGGGCGTGGCGGGCCAGTCTCTCACCCTCACCTTCACGGACGAGATCGACGTGAGCCGCGGCGACGTCATCTGCGTGGCCGGCCAGCCGGTCGAGGTCTCGGACCAGTTCCAGGTCGACATCCTGTGGATGGACGAGGAGGCCCTGCTGCCCGGCCGTCCCTACATCGTCAAGGCGGGCACGAAGCAGGTGCCCGGCACCATCGAGACCATCCGTCACAAGGTCAACGTCAACACCATGGAGCACGTGGCGGCGAAGAGCCTGGCCCTCAACGAGATCGGCGTCTGCAATCTCGAGCTCGACACGCCCATTGCCTTCGCCCCCTACAAGGAGAACCGGCATCTCGGCTCCTTCATCATCATCGACCGATTCTCCAACAACACGGTCGGCATGGGGCTGATCCGCTTCGCGCTGCGTCGCGCCGCCAACATCCACTGGCAGGCGCTCGACGTGAACAAGACCTCGCGCGCGGGCCTTGCCGGCCAGAAGCCGACGGTATTGTGGTTCACCGGGCTCTCCGGCGCCGGCAAGTCGACCATCGCCAACCTGGTCGAGAAGAAGCTGCATGCCGAGGGCCGCATGACCTACCTGCTCGACGGCGACAACGTGCGCCACGGCCTCAACCGCGACCTGGGCTTCACCGACGCCGACCGCGTCGAGAACATCCGCCGCGTGGCGGAGGTTTCGAAACTGATGGTCGATGCGGGACTGATCGTACTGGTCTCCTTCATCTCGCCCTTCCGCTCCGAGCGTCTCATGGCGCGCGAGCTCGTCGAGGACGGCGAGTTCGTCGAGATCTTCGTCGACACGCCGCTGGCCGAGGCCGAGCGCCGCGACGTGAAGGGCCTCTATGCCAAGGCGCGGCGCGGCGAGATCAAGCATTTCACCGGCATTTCGTCGGCCTACGAGGCGCCAGAGCGGCCCGAGATCCATCTCGACACGGCGCGGCTCAGCGCCGAGGCCGCGGCCGATGCCATCGTCGAGCACCTGCGCCAGTCGGGCCGCCTCGCCAGGTCGTGATCGCGGCCGGGGCTGGATCTCAGGCCGACTGGCGGAGATGCAGGTCGAGCAGATCGAGGCGGTCGTTGCCGAAGTAGAGTTTCGCGCCGGTGTCGATCGTTGGCACGCCGAAAATGCCGCGCGTCCGTGCGGCCTCGGTGTTGAGCTCGACCTTCTGCTTGTAGGTTTCGCTGACTGCCGCGTCGCTGACCGAGACTCCGTCGAGCCCGCTCTCCTCGCCCCAGCGCGCCAGCTCCGCGAGGTCCTCGATGTTGCCCGCTTCCGACCAGTAGGCCCGCATCACCCGGCAGGCGAAGGCCTCTCCCCGTCCCTCGTCGGCGGCGAACTGGCAGGCGCGAAGCGCCCGCGCGTTGCGCAGCGGATATTGCGGATGATAGGCCAGCGGCAGGCCGAGGAGCTCCGCATGGTCGCGGATGTCCTGCTGGAACCAGGCTACGCGCTGCGGCGCGGCCTCCAGCGGCTTGAAACCGCCAGTCGCCTCGAGAAGCCGTGGCAGGTGCAAGGGCTTCCAGGTGAGTCCATGTCCATGCCTGCGTGCCAGGTCGCCGACGCGGTGCGCCGCGAGGTAGGCCCAGGGCGAATGCACGTCGAACCAGAAGGTCAATGTCATGCCAGCCGCTCCATGCGCTTCTCGGCGGCCCATTGCCGGAGTTCCACTTTGCGGATCTTGCCCGATGGCGTCAATGGAAAGGCCTCGACCACATAGATCGCCGCCGGCACCTTGAACTTTGCGATACGCGCGGCGCAGTGCGCCCGCAGGGCCTCGGCACTCACCTCGCCCTGAAGCCTGACGGCGGCTGCGACGGTCTCGCCGTAGTAGTCGTCGGGCTCGCCGAAGACGGCGACGCCGGCAATGGCCGGATGCGACTGCAGCAGGTTCTCGATCTCGGCCGGATAGATGTTCTCGCCGCCGCGGATGATCATGTCGCGCAGACGCCCGCCGGCGATGACGAGGTGGCCGGTGTCGGTGAAGTATCCGAGATCGCCGCTGCGCAGCCAGCCGTCGACGATGGTCTCTGCCGTTTCGGCCGGCTTCCGGTAGTAGCCGGCCATCACCATGGGTCCGCGCCCCTGGAGCTCGCCGATGCGGCCGGCCGGCAGCGGTTCCAGCGTCGCCGGATCGGCGATGCGCAGCTCGTAGCCGGGAAGCGCCGTCCCGGCCGTCTCCCAGCGCAGCGGATCGTCCGCCGACGGACAGGTGAACAGAGTCGCCCCCTCGGTCTGTCCATAGACCTGGCACAGCCCGGGCATCGGGAATTCCGTCGCGCAGCGCCGCAGCACCTCCGGATTGCAGTCCGCCCCGCCGCAGCTTCCCCCGCGCAGCGAGGACAGGTCGTGGCTGAGCCGCGCCGGATGGTCGAGCATGGCGAGATAGGAGGTGGGCACGCCCGAGAGGTGCGTGCAGCGTTCCGTGGCGATCACGCGGAACATGGTCTCGGGATCGAAGCTCGGCACGCCCACATAGGCGGCTCCGCGCTGCAGCGCGCCCAGCAGGTTGAGGATGCAGCCGGCGCAGTGGAACAGCGGGATGATCGAGGTCCAGCGGTCGCCCGCGCGCAGCCCCAGCCGTTCGGTGGCGCCCTCGGCATCCATCATCATGGCTCGGTAGCTGAGCAGCGCGCCCTTCGGAAATCCCGTCGTGCCGGACGTATAGAGCAGCGCGGCCACCGACTCGGGGCGCGACGGGCGCGGCTGGAAGTCATGCACTTCGGCGACGAGGCGGGGGTAGTCCTCCTCCAGTGTGAAGACATGCGCCAGCAGCGGCAGGCCGGGGCGAAGCGCCGCGACCGTCTCGCGATAGGGGTTCGCGCGATAGGAGATCGAGCAGAGCAGCGCGCGTACATCCGACTGCGCCAGGGCATAGGCAAGGTCGTCCCTGCGGTAGTGGGTATTGAGCGGCACGAAGACGGCGCCCATTGCGGCGCAGGCCATCTGCACGACCGGCCATTCGACGCGGTTCTCGGCGAGGAGCGCGATGTGATCGCCTGGGGAGAGTCCGCGCGCGGCAAGGGCCCCGGCAAGCCGCAGCGCCTCATCGTGATAGGCGCGGAAGCTCCGCCGGGCCTGCTGATGCGGAAAGACCAGTGCCTCCCGGTCGGGCCAGTCTTGTGCCGCCGCCGCGAGCGCAGACCAGGGGTGGGCGAACGGAGCCATGCCCCGGAGGCTAGCGGCAGCCGAGGTCGGCGAGAAGCCCCGGCACGAATGCGTTGAAGGCGCCGTCGGCGATGAGGCCGGCCACCGCCTCGGTGTCGGTCGCGAACTCGCGGTCCTCGTCGCGCCTCGCCGCCGTGGCCCGGATGACGGCATGGGCCTCCTCCAGCGGCCGCGACGATGCCAGCGGCCTTCGGAACTCGAGGCCCTCGGCCGCCGCCATGAGCTCGATGGCGACGATGCGCGCGAGATTGGCGTTCATGGGCCCGAGCCGCCGTGCGCCATGGGTGGCCATGGAAACATGGTCCTCCTGGTTGGCGGAGGTCGGCGCCGAGTCGACCGAGGCCGGATGCGACAGCTGCTTGTTCTCGCTCATCAGGGCCGCCGCCGTGCATTGCGGAATCATGAATCCGGAATTGAGTCCGGGGTTGCGGATGAGGAAGGGCGGCAGCAGCGAGATGGAGCTGTCGATCAGCGCGGCGATGCGGCGCTCTGACAGCGAGCCCATCTCGGCAATGGCCATGGCGGTCATGTCGGCGGCGAAGGCCACCGGCTCGGCGTGGAAATTGCCGCCCGAAAGCACCGCGCCGTCCTCGGCGAAGACCAGGGGATTGTCGGACACGGCATTGGCCTCGATGGTCAGCATGCGCGCGGCCTGGGCCAGGAGATCGAGGCAGGCGCCCATGACCTGGGGCTGGCAGCGGAAGGAATAGGGATCCTGCACGCGGTCGTCGCCGGTCAGATGCGAGGCGCGGATCTCGCTGCCAGCGAGCAGCCGGCGGAAATGCGCCGCCGCCAGCAGCTGGCCGGGATGCGGCCTGAGCGCATGTATGCGGGAATCGAAGGGCGTGTCCGAGCCCATCACCGCGTCCACCGACAGTGCACCGGCCAGCATGGCTGCCGCGGCATTGGTTTCGGCGGCTGCCAGCCCCGCCAGCGCCAGCGCGGTCGAGACCTGGGTGCCGTTGAGCAGTGCGAGGCCCTCCTTGGGGCCGAGCGGCACGGGCGCAACTCCCGCGGCCGCGAGCGCCTTGGCACCGGCCACGCGCGTGCCCTTCACCATGGCCTGGCCCTCGCCGATCAGCACCAGGCTCATGTGGGCGAGCGGTGCGAGATCGCCCGAGGCGCCGACCGAGCCCTGGCCGGGAATCACCGGCAGGACATCGTGGTTGATCAGCGCGGCCAGCGCCGTCATGGCGCCAGCTGAGATTCCGGACGCGCCCTGCGCCAGGGCATTGAGCTTGAGCAGGAGAATGAGACGCACCACGCCGGCATCGAGCGGCGCGCCGACGCCCGCCGCATGCGAGCGCACGATGTTGATCTGCAGCCGCGACAGGTCGGCGGCGGCAATGCGCGTCTTGGCGAGCTTGCCGAAGCCGGTGTTGACGCCATAGATCGCCTCGCCCGTGGCGAGAAGCCGCTGCACCGTGGCGGCGCTGGTCTCGATTTTCGCGCTTGCCGAAGGCGTCAGCGCGACCGAGATGGGGCCAGAGAGTGCGGCGCGCGCATCCGCGAGGGTGAGCGGCCTGTCGCCGATATGGATCATGATGCGAGCCTCCGCACAGCGGCACGGAAGGCCCGGCCGATCTCCTCCTCGCGCACATGCGCGCGGTCCTTGACCAGATGCGCGCCGCCCACGATCACGTCCTTGACGCAGGCGTTTCCGCCCGAGAAGATCCAGCTGTCCAGCGCATCGTCGCGCGTGCGGCCGATGAGGGCGGGATGGTCGGCGTCGAGCACGGCGATGTCGGCGCGGCGGCCAGGCGCGATGGCGCCGACCGGCTGGGCCATCGACACGGCGCCGCCCGCGCAGGCCGCATCGAAGAGCCGCCGGCCGGTCGACCGGCCAGGTGCCCCGGCCAGCGCATTGCGGGTGCGGTCGCGCAGCCGCTGCGAATACTCGAGCATGCGGATGTCCTCGCCGGGCGAGACGGAGATGTGGCTGTCGGAGCCCACGGCGATGGCACCGCCCGCGGCGAGATAGTTGACCGCCGGAAAGATGCCGTCGCCGAGATTGGCCTCGGTCGTGGGGCAGAGCCCGGCAATGGCGCCGGAACGTGCCAGGCGGACGGTTTCGGCAGGCGTCATGTGCGTGGCGTGGATCGCCGTCCAGCGCGACGAGACGTCGAAACTGTCGAGCATGAGGTCCACCGGCCGCTTGCCGCAGAAGGCGAGGCAATCCTCCACTTCCTTGGTCTGTTCGGCCACATGGATGTGAACCGGGGCGGAGGGCGGCATGCCGGACAGAACCTCGGAGAGAAGCGCGACCGTCACCGCGCGCAGCGAATGCGGCGAGAGGCCGAGGCGGCGCAGCGGGTGGCCGGCGGTGGCGGCCCGCAGCGCTTCCTGGATCGTCAGGTAGCGGCTGGCGTCATTGACGAAACGGCGCTGGCCGGGGATCGACGGCTGACCGCCGAAGCCGCCGAAGTTATAGAGTGTCGGGAGCAGCGTGATGGCGATGCCCGCGGTCTCGGCCGCCGCGAGGCAGCGCAGCGAGAGTTCGGCGACATTGGCATAGGGCGTGCCGTCGGGCTGGTGGTGCAGGTACTGGAACTCGCCCACCACCGAGAAGCCCGATTTCAGCATCTCGAGGTAGAGCTGGGCCGCCACCGCCTCAAGTTCCTCGGGTCCCAGCTTCAGCGCGAAGCCGTACATCACTTCCCGCCAGGTCCAGAAACTGTCGGTCCCCGGTCCGGCCTTCTCCGCCAGACCCAGCATCAGGCGCTGATGGGCGTGGGAATGGACATTGGGCATCGCCGGCACGGCGATGCCGCCGACCGCCTGGCCGTCGCTGCCGCCGGTGGTGACCGCGGCGATCAGGCCCGTGGCATCGACGGTGATCGCGACATTTTCCTGCCAGCCGTTGGCGGTGAGCGCGGAGGGAAAGCGGAATTTGGTGCTTTTCATGCTCACCACTATACTGTATAGACAACCTTATACAAGTGGAATCTGGCATGCTTCTCACCAATCTCCAGGCAGCGACCATGACCGGCGGCTACGGCCTGATCCGCGATGCGGCGGTGCTGATCGAGGCCGGCCGGATCGCGTGGGTCGGCCCCCGCGCCGAGGCGCCCGCCGGGCCGGCGGTCGACTGCGGCGGGCGGCTGCTGACCCCCGGCCTCGTCGACTGCCACACCCACCTTGTCTATGGCGGCAACCGCGCCAACGAGTTCGAGCTGCGGCTCACCGGTGTTCCCTATGCGGAGATCGCGAAGGCGGGCGGCGGCATCGCCGCCACCGTTCGCGCCACGCGGCAGGAAACGGAAGCGGCGCTCGTATCATCCGCCCTGATTCGACTCGACACCTTGCTTGCAGAGGGGATCACCACCATCGAGATCAAGTCCGGCTACGGGCTGGATGTGGAGACCGAGCTGAAGATGCTCCGGGTGGCGCGGCAGCTCGGCCGGGAACGGGAGGTGGAGGTCCGCACCACCTTCCTGGGGGCCCACACCATTCCGCCCGACTACGCCGACCGACGCGCCGACTACGTCCGCCTCGTCTGCGACGCGGCCATGCCCGCGGCCGCCACGGACGGGCTGGCCGATGCCGTTGACGCCTTCTGCGAGGGCATCGCCTTCACCGTGGCCGAGACCGAGCAGGTCTTTGCCGCGGCCAGACGCCTGGGACTGCCGGTCAAGCTCCACGCCGAACAGCTGTCCAACCTCGGCGGGGCAAAGCTCGCGGCGCGCTTCGGCGCCCTCTCGGTCGACCACATCGAGTATCTCGATGCCGACGGCGTCGATGCCATCGCCGCCGCGGGCACGGTGGCCGTGCTGCTGCCCGGCGCCTTCTATTACCTGAGAGAGAAGCAGCTCCCACCTGTCGCGATGTTGCGTTCGAAGAACGTTCCGATCGCGATTGCAACCGACCTCAACCCTGGCTCGTCTCCCGTCCATTCCCTGCTGGCTACCATGAACATGGCCTGCGTCCTCTTCGGCCTGACACCCGAGGAGGCGCTGCTCGGGGTGACCGCCAATGCCGCCCGGGCCCTGGGCCTGCCCGACCGGGGCCGCATCGCGGCGGGCCTTCGCGCCGATCTCGCCCTGTGGGATGCGGAACGCCCCGGCGACCTCGCCTATCCGCTGGGCTTCAATCCGCTCCGCGCCGTGATCCGCGGCGGCGCGGTGGTCCGCGGGGATCTCGCATGACCGACGCCCAGCCCCGCTACCTGAAGGTCAAGGAACACATCCTGTCGCAGATCCGCTCCGGCGTCTGGGCGCCAGGCTTCCGCGTGCCCTCCGAGAACGAGCTGGTCGAGAGCTTCGGCATCAGCCGCATGACCGCCAACCGCGCGCTGCGCGAACTCTTTGCGGAGGGCTTCGTCGAGCGCGTGCCAGGTGTGGGCACCTTCGTGAAGGAGCCGCCCGCCCGCTCCAGCCTGCTGGAACTGCGCAACATCGCCGAGGAGATCGCCCAGCGCGGTCACCGCTATTCGGCCCGGATCGCCACGCGCCGCGAGGTCGAGGCCAACCCGGCGCTTGCCGCCGAATTCGAGACACGCGACCTGCACCGGCTCTTCCACATCACGCTGGTGCATGAGGAGAACGGCGTGCCGGTCCAGCTCGAGGACCGCCACGTCAATGCCGAGCTGGTGCCCGGCTTCCTGGCCCAGGACTTCAGCCGGACCACGCCGACCGCCGTGCTGCTTGCCGCGCTCCCGGTGGACGAGCTGGAACACACCGTCGAGGCCGTGCTGCCCAATGCCGAACAGCAGCGCCTGCTTGCCATCGATGCGCTGGAGCCCTGCCTCGCCCTGCACCGCCGCTCTTGGTCGCGCGGCCAGGTGGTGACCATCGCCACCCTCACCTATCCCGCCAGCCGCTACGCGCTCTACAGCCGCTACCGCACCAGCGCCCGCGGCACGATCACCCAATAGGAGTTCGCCCATGACCGCCACCGACAGCCGCCGCGACAACAGCCGTGTCATCAGGGCCGCCACCGGCACCGCGCTCACTGCCAAGTCGTGGCTCACCGAGGCGCCGCTCCGCATGCTGATGAACAATCTCGATCCCGGCGTGGCCGAGCGGCCCGAGGAGCTGGTGGTCTATGGCGGCATCGGACGGGCGGCGCGCAACTGGGAGGCCTTCGACCGCATCGTGGCCGCGCTCCGGTCGCTGGAGGGCGACGAGACGCTGCTGGTGCAGTCGGGCAAGCCCGTGGGCATCTTCCGCACCCACAAGGATGCGCCGCGCGTGCTCATCGCCAATTCCAACCTCGTGCCGCACTGGGGCACATGGGACAAGTTCAACGAGCTCGACCGCAAGGGTCTCATGATGTACGGCCAGATGACCGCCGGCTCCTGGATCTACATCGGCACCCAGGGCATCGTTCAGGGCACCTACGAAACCTTCGCCGAGGTTGGCCGCAAGCACTATGGCGGCAAGCTCAAGGGCAAGTGGTTCCTGACCGCGGGACTGGGCGGCATGGGCGGCGCCCAGCCGCTCGCCGCCACCATGGCGGGCGCCTCGATGATCGCCATCGAATGCCAGCCGAGCCGCATCGACTTCCGCCTGCGCACCCGCTACCTCGATACGAAAGCCGAGACCATCGACGAGGCGTTGGCCATCGTCGAGTCCGCGCACAAGGCTGGCAAGGCCATCAGCGTGGGACTTCTGGGCAATGCCGCCGAGCTTCTGCCCGAGATCGTGAAGCGCGGCATCAGGCCCGACGCGCTGACCGACCAGACCTCGGCCCATGACCCGGTGAATGGCTACCTTCCCGCCGGCTGGACCCTCGCCGAATGGGAGGAGAAGCGCGTCTCCGATCCGCAGGCGGTCAAGGCCGCCGCCATGGCCTCGATGAAGGTTCATGTGCAGGCCATGCTCGATCTCCATCACCAGGGCGTGCCCACCCTGGACTACGGCAACAACATCCGCCAGATGGCGCTGGAGATGGGCCTGACGAACGCCTTCGATTTCCCCGGCTTCGTGCCCGCCTACATCCGCCCGCTCTTCTGCCGCGGCATCGGGCCCTTCCGCTGGGCCGCGCTGTCGGGCAATCCGGAGGACATCTACCGCACCGACCAGCGCGTGAAGGAGCTGATCCCCGACGATCCGCACCTGCACAACTGGCTCGACATGGCGCGCGAGCGCATTGCCTTCCAGGGCCTGCCGGCCCGCATCTGCTGGGTGGGTCTCGGGCAGCGCCACCGCCTCGGCCTCGCCTTCAACGAGATGGTGCGCAGAGGCGAGGTGGAAGCGCCCATCGTCATCGGCCGCGACCATCTCGACTCCGGCTCCGTCGCCTCGCCCAACCGCGAGACCGAGTCGATGCTGGACGGGTCCGACGCGGTGTCCGACTGGCCCCTGCTCAATGCGCTGCTCAACACTGCGAGCGGGGCCACCTGGGTCTCGCTGCATCATGGCGGCGGCGTCGGCATCGGCTATTCGCAGCATGCCGGCATGGTGGTGGTGGCCGACGGCACCGACGACGCGGCGCGCCGTCTCGAGCGGGTCCTGTGGAATGATCCCGGTACCGGCGTCATGCGCCATGCCGACGCGGGCTACGACATCGCCATCGACTGCGCCAGGGAACAGGGGCTGAAGCTGCCCGGCATCACCATGTGACGCTTCAATGAACTTTCGCGCGCAGCAGAGGAAGATGCCCGAAGGCCGCGCGACGCGCAGATCATGAAGGATCAGGGCGACACGCGCATCACCCGCCCCATCGGAGCGCTTTCGTCCGTCAGCAAATAGAGATAGCCATCTGGCCCCTGCCGCACATCGCGGATCCGCGCCCGTCCGTCATAGAGGCGCTCTTCTTCCACCACCTTGCCATCGGCGAGCACGATGCGCCGCAGATGTTTCTGCACCAGCGAACCGACGAAGAGGCTGCCCGTCCACTGCGGATAGCGGTCGCCCGTGTAGAACACCATCCCGGACGGCGCGATCGACGGATCCCAATAATGCACGGGCGGCGCGATGCCGTCCCTTTCGGTCAGCCCTGCACCAATCGTCTCGCCCGAATACTCGCGTCCGTAGGTGACCTCCGGCCAGCCATAATTCTTGCCGGCCTCTGGTTGATTCAACTCGTCGCCACCCTTGGCGCCATGTTCGGTGGTCCAGAGCAGGCCCGTCTCCGGATGGATCGTGGCACCCTGCAGGTTGCGGTGACCGATGGACCAGACCTCGGGCAGCCAGCCGTCGAGCCTGGGGTTGTCAGGCGGGATGTCGCCATCCTCGGTGATGCGGATGATCTTGCCGACGTGGTTGTCCGGTTTCTGCACCAGGTCCCGGAGGCCGCCGCGATCGCCCGTGGTGACGAAAACGGCACCCGTGCGGTCGAAGACAAGGCGCGAGCCGAAATGATGTCCGCCCGCGGCGGCCGGCTGCTGCCGGAAGATGACCTTGACGTCCGCAAGGCTCCGCAGGTCCTCGGACAGTCTTCCACGCATGACGCTGGTGGCGTTCAGCCCGCCTGGGCGCGGCTCCGTGAAGGACAGGAAGACCAGCCTTGTCTGTTCGAAATCGGGGTGGAGCGCGATGTCGAGCAGCCCACCCTGGCCAGCGGCATCGACGTTCGGCAGGCCGGCAATCGGGTCCGAGAGTTTTCTGTCGCAACCGATGCTGCGCAGCGCCCCCGCCTTCTCGGTGACGAGGATGGTTCCATCCGGCAGGAAGGCGAAGGACCATGGCCGGTCGAGACCGTCGGCCACGGACTCGAGCATGGGCTCGGAGAAGGCGCTGGCCCGCAACGGCGGGGGCAGCGAAACGGCGAGGAGACTTGCAAGAAGACTGCGGCGATCGACCATGAGGCACACGCTTGATCAGGACGGATGTCCTGTTACGCGCAGGCCGCACGGCTGGATGTCATGTGGTCATGGGCCCGAGGCCCGCTCGCAGACATGTGATCTCGTCATCGGTCACGCCATGGAAGCTGCCCGGGTAGATGCGTTCCGTGACCGAGGCCCCGAGGCGGGCGAGCACCGCGCTGGTCTCCTTCACCCGCGGCAAGGGGATGTGCGGATCCTGGTCGGCGCAGGCGACGACGGCATGAAGTCCGGCAAGTGACCCGGCATAGTCGCGCGGCGTGCCGGGTGGCCCGATGGCGCCGCCGCTCAGCACGCCGAGCAGGCCATAGGGCCGCGGATTGCGCAGCACGGTTTCGCTGGCCAGGCAGGCGCCCTGCGAGAAGCCGATGATGGCCAGCCGCTCCGCCGGCGTACCGGCAGCGACGATGTCGGCAATGATGTCGGCAATCCGCTGCAGGGACCGCGACAGGAAGGGCTCGTTGGCCGCGGTTGGCGCCATGAAGCTTTGCGGATACCAGCTGTGGCCCTCGGCCTGCGGCGCCAGATAGGTGAGGTCGGGGAAGGCCAGCACCTCGCCCAGCGGCAGAATGCTCTCGGCGGTGGCGCCGCGCCCATGAATCAGCAGCACGACGGCCTTGCCCCGTCCGGGCGGCGCGCCTGCCCGGCGCAGCGCGTGATGGGCGATGGCCGCCTCCAGCATCACAGCTTCGGCCGGTGCGCGGCGTCGGCGAACCACGCGCCCTGCGCCGTCTCATAGGCCATGGCCGCGCGGAACACGTCGGCATCGCAATAGGTGCGGCCGACGATCTGGATGCCGGTCGGCACGCCGTTCTTCGCGCGGCCCGACGGCATGGAGATGACCGGGCAGCGGCTCATGGTGTTGAACGGCGTGGTCATGACCCAGCCCAGCGACGTGTTCGCAACCGGCTTGCCGTTGATCTTCAGCTTGTCCTTCGACTGGTCGAAGTCGGCGGGGACGGCGGCCAGCGCCGTGGTCGGGCACACCAGCACATTGTATTTCTCCAGCATCGGACCAAGGGTCGAATACATCTTGTTGGCCACGTCCAGGGTGCCCACGAAATCCGCGGCCTTCGATTTCTGCCCCAGCTTGGCAAAGTGCCGCGCATAGCTGGTCATGTCCTTCCCATGCTTTTTCAGGAGCCGCGACAGCGAGGCGCCGAAGAGATGGTTGAGATAGGTCATCCCGGCGTCCATCACCTCCGCGGTCCAGCCAAGATCGACCTCATGGACCTCGGCGCCCAGCGACCGGAAGACATCGAGTGCCGCAAGCGTGTTCTTCTGCACCTCCCGGTCGACGTTGAAGAAGCCGAGGTCCATCGAGAAGGCGATCTTCCAGCCCTTGATCGGCTTGTAGCTGGTGGGCAGGGTCAGCTTCGGCCGGAGCGTGGAGATATCCAGCGGGCTCGGCCCCGACATCACGTTCTGCAGGATGATCGCGTCCTCCACGGTCCGCGCCAGCGGCCCGGTGTGGCAGTAGAAGTCGAGGTTGAAGGGCGGATCGTCAGGGTTGCGGCCATAGGGCGGCTTGTAGCCGACGAGGCCGCAGGTGGAGGCCGGAATGCGGATCGAGCCGCCGATATCGGAGCCTGTGGCGATCGCCGAGGTGCCGCTGGCCAGCGAGGCGGCTGTACCGCCCGATGATCCGCCCGGCGTGTATCGCGGGTTCCACGGATTGCGCGTCACGCCCCACAGCCTTGACCACGTATAGCCGGCGCAGGAGAACTCCGGTGTCGCGGTGCGGGCATGCACGATGCCACCTGCCTTGAGGATGCGGTCGTTCATCGGCGAGGTGTGTTGGCCGACGTAGTCCTTCAGGATCAGCGATCCCTGCGAGGTGGGCTTTCCCTTGATGTAGCTCTCGTCCTTGATGCCGATGGGCAGGCCTTCCAGCGCGCCGGTGCGCCCGCCCTTCGCGTATTTCGCCTCGGCCTTCCGGGCAAGGTCCATGGCCTCGTCGAAATGCGTGTAGGTGAAGGCATTGATCTTCTTCTGCGTGGCCTCGGCCCGGCGGATGGTGGCCGCCATCAGCTCGACGGGCGACAGTTTCTTCGCCCTGAACAGGCGCAGGGCTTCGGCGGCAGGCAGGTAGCAGAGGTCGATATCCGTCATGCGAGGGCTCCGGCGATGCTGTGGATCGCGGCGAGGGTTGCGATGTTGTAGCTGGTGTTGAGAAACTCGGGCCAGCTCGAGAGCTTGACCGCGACCATGTTGTGGTCCCAGTTCACGTAGATGAGCTGGCCGAAGACGCCCCGGGCCATGATGGCCTTGCCGCGCGGATCTTCGATCCACCACTGGTTCTTGTAGGCTCCCTCGGGCAGCGAGATCGTGTAGGGTTCGCCGAAGATGGCATGATTGCCCTGGCGCGTGGCCGAGACCCAGTCCGGCGGCACGATCCGGCCCTCGAGATAGAGCAGGCCGTAGCGGCCGTAGTCGCGCAGCGTGGCGTTGAAGCCGCCGCAGGCCAGCGCATAGCCCGCCGGATCCACGGTCCAGCAGGCACTCTCCTCCATGCCCGCGTGCTGCCAGATTTCCTCCGACAGGAGCTGCGGCAGGCGGCGCCCGGAGGCGCGCTCCATGCAGAAGGTCAGCACGTCCGTCTCGATCGACCGGTAGGCGAAGAGCTGGCCATGCGGGCGGTCGACCGTGCCCAGCCCCAGTATCTGCTCGAAGATGTGATGCGGCCAGCGGAAACCCGGCTTGGTATCGGGCGGAATGGGCTTCCAGCCCGAGGCCACGTCCATCTGGCCCACGTCCGAATAGGGGTCGGTGTAGGATTCGTCGAAGTGGACGCCGCTGGTCATGTCGAGCACATGCTGCAGCGTGGCGCCGCGATAGGCGGTGTCGTCGAGTTCGGGCAGATAGTGGGTGACCAGCGCATTGACGTCGATGACTCCCCGGCCGGCGAGAATGCCGGCGACACCGGCCGCCACCGATTTCCCGACCGACTGCGACAGGTGCAGGGTGCGCCAGTCCATGCCGTTGAAGTAGCGCTCGTAGACGATGGCACCGTTGCGGATCACGAGGAACCCGTCGGTGTAGGTCTCGTCCAGCAGCCCGGCCAGCGTCGTGCTGCCGCCATCGGGCGCCGCCACCGGCAGGCCGTCGAGGTCACGGTCGTCGCGCGGCAGGATGCGCACCGGACCCTGGCCCCGCCAGACCTCGGCCGTGGGCATCATCTGCCGCACGTTCTGGAAGCTCCATCGATTCCAGGGCGGACGGTCCCACTCCAGGCGCGACGGGATGAGGGCGGGCGGCGAACCCTGCATGATCGGCAGGTGCCGGTCGGAATTGCGATAGCTGCTCATCAGAGTTCCCCGAATCGAACAAGGGAGGCTCAAGCCTCCCTTGTTCCGCGTCGACCGACGCTACTTCTTCAGATTGGTCCAGATCTTGTTGTAGATCTCGACCACTTCCGGCGGGCAGGGCGGAACGAATTCCGCCTTGGGCGCGTCCGGCGGCGGGTTCAGTTCCGGCGCCGTGGCCCAGTCCTTGTTCGCGGCAAACTCGTGGCTGCCGGTGATGCCGTTGTCATAGCCGGCGAAGTCCGAGATCAGCGCCGCGTTTTCAGGCGCCATCACGAAGTTCTGGAACAGCTTGGCATTCTCCAGATTGGCCGCACCCTTGAGCACGGCCACATTGTCCATCCAGCCCTCGGTGCCCTCCTTGGGATAGGCGTATTTCAGCGACGGAACCTTCTGGCGGGCGCGGAAGGCGGCGCCGTTCCACTGCTGGGTCGCGGCCACGTCGCCCGACGTGATCTTGGTGATCGTATCGTAGCTGAAGGTCTTCCAGAACGGTTTCGCCGCCAGCAGCGTGTCGTTGACCTTCTTCAGCTCGGTCTTGTCCGAGGTGCAGCGCGCCGCGCCGACATAGCGCTCGGTGGCATGCATGACCGAGGTGATGTCGTCGAGGATGTTGATCTGGCCCTTCAGCTCGTCCGGCGGGTTGAACAGGATGGCGAAGGTGTTGATGTCGCCCTTGTACTTGTCGGTGTTGACCGTGAAGTTGGTGGTGCCGAACTGCCAGGGCACGGAATAGTTGCGGCCCGAATCCCAGTAGATGTCGACGAATTCGGGGCGGACGTGCTTGAAGTTCTCCATCTTGTTGGGCTCGGTCTTCTCGAGCAGGCCCTCGTCGATCATGATCTTCACCGTATAGTCGGACGGCACCACGATGTCGTAGCCCGAGTTTCCGGCGCGCACCTTCGACAGCATGGTCTCGTTCGAATCGTAGTCGTCGAGGGTCACCTTGACGTCGTACTGCTTCTCGAACTTCTTGATGAGCTCTGGGTTGGTGTAGTCGCCCCAGTTGTAGATGTGGAGATCTCCGGCGGCCAGCGCCTGGCCTCCGGCGAGAAGCAGGGCCGCTGCCGACGCGGCAGCGCAAAGCACGAATTTCATGGGTCGATCCTCCTTGTTATGGGTGTGGGTCAGTTGCGCCGCCGTGCGATCAGGAAGGACACGGAGACGAAGATGATGGAAACCAGAAGAAGTATTGTGGAGATTGCGTTGATCTCCGGTGTCATTGGCCGCCTGATCTGGTTCCAGATGTAGAGAGGCAGCGTGGTCTGGCCGGGACCGGCCACGAGCTGGGTGATGGTGAAGTCGTCGAAGGACACGATGAAGGCCAGCGCCATGCCCGAGAAGATGCCGGGCAGCAGCAGCGGCAGCGTCACGCGCTTGAAGGCGAACCATGGCGTGGCATAGAGATCGGCGGCGGCGTTCTCCAGCGTCAGGTCCATGTCTTCCAGCCGCGCCTTGATCGGCATGTAGGCAAAGGGAATGCAGAAGACCGTGTGGGCCAGGATCAGGTTGCCGATGCCGAAGTTGAGATTGAGCGAGCCGGCGAGCAGCGCGAAGAACGAGAGCGTGGCCACCGCCGTGATGATTTCCGGCACCATCAGCGGCAGGTTGATGACCATGAAGGACGATCCCAGCCCCCGCCAGGGCTTGACCCGGGTCATGCCGATGGCCGCCATGGTGGCCATCAGCGTCGACAGGATCGTCGCCGAGATCGAGATGATGAGCGTGTTCTTGGCGGCGCTGTGGAATTCCTCGTTGGCCAGGGCCTGGCCGTACCAGGCCAGCGTCACGCCCTCCCAGTGCGTCACCAGGCTTCCGCTGTTGAGCGAGAAGATCATCAGGATGACGATGGGCGAATAGAGCAGCAGCAGGCAGATGACGGCGACCGTGCCGAAACCGGTCTGTTCCTTGATGTCCCGCGGTGCCGCGGGTTTCGCGGCGCTAGCGGACATGGGCCTGCTTCCCGCTGGTGTTGCGGACATAGAGGTAGAGCGCCAGCACCACAGCCGCCATGAGGATGAAGGCCTGGGCCGCACCGAGCGGCCAGTTGCGGCCCGATCCGAACTGCTGGGCGATGAGATCGCCGATCATCAGGTGAGTACCGCCGCCGAGGATCAGCGGCGTCACATAGGCGCCCAGCGCGGGAATGAAGACCAGCAGGCATCCGGCGATGATGCCGGGCATCGACAGCGGAATGATGACCCGCCACAGCACCTGGCGCCGCGTGGCATAGAGGTCGAGGCCGGCCTCGACCAGGCGGAAGTCGAGCTTCTCGAGGCTGGAGTAGAGCGGGAGGATCATGAAGGGCAGGAAGGAATAGAGCAGGCCCAGCACGATGGCGAAATTGGTGTAGAGCATGGTGATGGGCTTGTCGATCACGCCCAGCCACATGAGGAAGCCGTTGAGCAGGCCCTCGTCGCGGATGATGAACATGATGGCCAGGGTCCGCACCAGCAGGTTCGACCAGAAGGGAATGGTGATCAGCAGCACCCACCAGTTGCGCTGCGCCGGCGGCCTGGTCGCCATGTAGTAGGCGGTGGGGAAGCCCAGCAGCAGGCAGACGCCCGTGGTCAGGAGCGCGAAGACGAAGGAGCGGAAATAGATGATGAGGAAGTCGGGCGCGAACTGCAGCGTGTCATCGAAGATGTCGCGCTGGAAGAGGAAGTAGACATAGGCATCGGTGGTGAAGTGCCATTCGACACCGCCATAGGGCGCCGGCTTCAGGAAGGAATAGACGAACATCAGCATCAGCGGCGCAATGCCGAAGATGGTGATGAAGACCACGGCCGGCATTGAGAGCCAGCGGTTGCGCCGCATCTGGGCGCCTTCCATTTCCAGCGCGATCCGTTCGGCCTTCGAGGGCGAGCTGGCCATGGTCAGTCCCTCAGAACCTGGGCCGCGTCGGTCTGGAAGACGATCCCCACCTTGTCGCCGGTGGCGAAGCCGGCCTCGCCCGTGCGGCTGTTCTGCGCCCGCACGATGAAGGCGCTGCCGTCATCGACCTTCACGTGGAAGTGCGTGTCGGTGCCGAAGTAGACGACATTCTCGAGAAGCCCCGAAAGATCGGCCTTGGCGCCCGGCTTCGACAGGCTGGCATGTTCCGGCCGCACCACGACGGTCACCCGGCCGCTGGGCGCCGCGCCTTCGCCCAGGCCTGCCGAGATGGTGGAGCCGGCGGCCAGCTTCACCTTGGCCGTGCCGCCCTTCGCCGACTGCAGCGTGCCTTCGAGAAAATTCGTCTCGCCGATGAAGTTGGCGACGAAGCGTTCCGACGGTCGGTCGTAGATGTCGCGCGGACTGCCGATCTGCAGGATCTTGCCCCGCGACATGACCGCGATGCGGTCCGACATGGTCAGCGCCTCTTCCTGGTCGTGGGTCACGAAGATGAAGGTGATGCCGGTCTCGTGCTGCAGCCGCTTGAGCTCGATCTGCATGTCCTTGCGCAGCTTGTAGTCGAGGGCCGAAAGCGGCTCGTCGAGCAGCAGCACCTTGGGCTGCGGCGCCAGTGCCCGCGCCAGCGCCACGCGCTGCTGCTGGCCACCGGAAATCTGGCTGGTCTTGCGCTGGGCAAGCTCTTCCATCCGCACCAGCCGCAGCATCTCCGCCACGCGGGCGTCGATCTCGGCCCTGGAGCGGCCCAGCATCTCGAGGCCGAAGCCGATGTTCTGCGCCACCGTCATGTGCGGGAACAGCGCATAGCTCTGGAACACGGTGTTGACCGGCCGCCTGTAGGGCGGCAGCGGCGCGATGTCCTGGCCATAGAGCAGGATCTCGCCCTCGGTCGGAAAGTCGAAGCCCGCGATCAGACGGAGCAGCGTGGTCTTGCCGCAGCCCGAAGGCCCGAGCAGCGTGAAGAACTCATTTTCGCGGATGGTGACGGAGACATTGTCCAGCGCCCTGACGGCGTCCTGACCCGACCCCTGGAACAATTTGGTGACGCCCTTCGCCTCGATGGCGGACTGGCCTTCTGGCAAGATATCCCTCCCCGCGCTTCTTCTATTTTGCGGTTGCGGTCATCCTATGCCGAGAATGCAGGGCTTGCCAATGGGGCGTTCCGGCGAAATCCGGGGCCGGGTGTCGCACCACGGGCCGCACGGGGCATGCCTTCGGTGTGAAACCGATTGCGTTCAAACCGCGCCCTGCGGGACGCCCGCGCCGTCCCGGACGCGACGTCAGAGGCTCCAGCCGCCGTCGATCACGAAGGTCTGCCCGGTGACGAAGGCCGACTCGTCGCTCGCCAGATAGACCACCAGCATGCCGATCTCCTCGGCCCGGGCCATGCGCCCCATGGGCTGGCGCGAGATGAAGGCGGCCTTGGCCGCCTCGAAATCGCCGGTGGCCTTGAGCCGGTCCATCAGCGACGGACTGTCCACCGTGCCGGGGCAGATGGCATTGACGCGGATGCCCTTGGAGGTGAAGTCGGCGGCAAGCGCCTTGGTCATGCCGATGACCGCGGCCTTGGTGGCGCCATAGACGAAGCGGTTGGGCACGCCCTTGATCGACGATGCGGCGGAAGCCATGTTGATGATGACGCCCTGGCCCCGCGCCAGCCAGCCCGGCATGAAGGCCTTCATCATCCGGTAATGCGCCTTGACGTTCAGGTCGAAGGAGAAGTCCCAGGCCCGGTCGTCGGTCTCGAGGATGGTGCCCGCGTGCACATAGCCCGAGCAGTTGAAGAGAATGTCGGGCACGCCCACCCGCGCCGCGGCGGCATCGACCTGGTCCTGCTTCAGCACGTCGAGCGTGAAGGTCTCGATCCCCGTCTGCTCGGCGGCGAGCGAGTCCAGCGCCGCGGCATTGATGTCGGTCGCCCAGACCTTCGCCCCTTCGCGCGCCATGGCAATGGCGGAGGCGCGGCCGATGCCCTGGCCGGCCGATGTGACGATGGCAGTCTTGCCGCTGAGCCTTCCGGCCATGGACTTCTCTCCCTGATCCTGTTCAAACTGGAGGCCTTCACTAGCGCCAGTCCTCGAGCCTTGTCCATGAGCAACGACGACCTCTGCTACCTCTCCGCCACCGAGGCCCTGGCCCTGTTCCGGTCCCGCAAGCTCAGTCCGCGCGAGCTGATGGCGGCGCTGGTGGCGCGCATCGGCCGCGTCAATCCGCAGGTGAACTGCCTTGCCGACCGCTACTTCGACGAGGCCATGGACCAGGCGCGGGCGGCCGAGGCCGGCTACATGAAGCGGGGCGCAAAGCTGCCGCCGCTCGCCGGCATCCCGCTGGCGGTGAAGGATGCGCAGCGCGTGGCGGGCAAGCGCACCACGCATGGCTCGCTGATCTTCAAGGACACGGTCGACAGCCACTCCGACCCCATGATCGAGCGGCTGCAGGCCGCCGGCGCCATCGTCTTCGCCCGCACCACCACCCCGGAATTCTGCCTCACCGGCGTCACCGTCTCGCGCATCTGGGGCGTCACCCGCAATCCCTGGAATACCGACTGGTGCCCCGGCGGATCGTCGGGCGGATCCGGCGCGGCCCTCGCCGCGGGCCTCACCACGCTGGCGACCGGCACCGACATCGGCGGCTCGATCCGCATTCCGGCCTCGGCCTGCGGCGTGGTCGGCTTCAAGCCGCCGCACGGCCGCAACCCGGACGGGCCGCCCGCCAATTTCGACCGCTTCAACCACTGCGGACCGATGACCCGCAGCATCGCCGATGCGGCACTGATGCAGAACCTCACCTCGGGCCCGCATCCGCTCGACCATGATTCGATCCGCGCGACAGTGAAGCTGCCGACGGCGGCCGGTTCGATCAAGGGCCTGAAGATCGCCTTCTCGGTGGACCTCGGCTACGTCGAGGTGGAGCCCGACGTCCGACGCAACATGATGCAGGCGCTCGACGTGTTCCGCCGCCTCGGCGCGCGCGTCGAGGAGGTTGACCTCGGCTGGACCAGGGATGTCGATCACGATGGCATGCACTGGTACAACTGCATGAACTTCGGCCGCCAGACCATCTGGTACCAGCGCGACTTCGCCGACCTGATGACCGACTATGCCCTGAAGTTCGCCGAGGCCGCGAAGCGCGACACCACAATGGATGACGTGCACCGGCCCTGGCAGCGCGCCCATGCGATGTATCAGACGCTCGGCCCGGTCCTCGCCCGCCACGACGTCTTCATCTGCCCCACCACCAATGCGCCCGCAGTCAGGGCCGACCATGATCCCTGGGATCCGGACTTCACCGTCAATGGCAAGCCGGCGCATCCCGAATTCGGTTGGGTCATGACCCACCCCTTCAACATGCTGCACAACTGCCCGGTGCTGGCTGTGCCCTCGGGCCATGCCGCGAACGGCGTTCCCACCGGGCTTCAGATCGTCGGCCGCAGCTTCGACGACGCGCGCGTCTTCAAGGCGGGCCTCGCCTACGAGAAGGCCCTCGGCGGCTGGTACACCGCGCGAGGCAAGCGTCCCGTTCTGTCCTGATCAGGCCAGGGTCTTGAGCGCATCGAGGATGGCGGCGCCCATCTGCGCGGTCGTCGCGTTGGCGGACTGGCTGCCGGCGATGTCCTTGGTGCGGATGCCCTTGTCCAGCACGGCGGCAATCGCCTGGTCCAGCTTCGTGGCCCACTCGCCGAGCCCCAGCGAATAGCGCAGCGCCATGCCGAAGGAGGCGATCATCGCGATGGGGTTGGCGGCGCCGGTGCCGGCGATGTCGGGCGCCGAACCATGCACCGGCTCGTAGAGCGATTTCCGCCGCCCGGTCTTGGCATCGGGCGCGCCCAGCGAGGCCGAGGGCAGCATGCCGAGCGATCCCGTCAGCATGGCCGCCACGTCCGAGAGCACGTCGCCGAACAGGTTGTCGGTGACGATCACGTCGTACTGCTTGGGCCAGCGCACCAGCTGCATGGCGCAATTGTCGGCCAGCACGTGTTCCAGCGTGACCTTGGGATACTCGGCGGCGTGGACGCGGGTGACCACCTCGTTCCACAGCACGCCGGTCTTCATCACGTTGCGCTTCTCGGCGGAGGAGACCTTGTTGCGCCGTGTCAGCGCGAGTTCGAAGGCGACCCGGCTGATGCGCTCGATCTCGTAGGTCTCGTAGACCTGGGTGTCGATGCCGCGCTTCTGGCCATTGCCGAGATCGGTGATGGTCTTGGGCTCGCCGAAATAGACGCCGCCCGTCAGCTCACGGACAATCAGGATGTCGAGGCCTTCCACCACCTCGCGCTTCAGCGACGAGGCATCGGCCAGCGCCGGATAGCAGATGGCGGGCCGCAGGTTGGCGAAGAGGCCCAGATCCTTGCGCAGCCGCAGCAGGCCCGCCTCGGGGCGCACCTCGTAGGGCACCTTGTCCCACTTGGGGCCGCCCACGGCGCCGAAGAGCACCGCATCCGAGGCCATGGCCAACGTCATGTCGGCCTCGGAGATGGCCTGGCCATGGGCATCGTAGGCGGAACCGCCCACCAAGCCGCGCGCGATTTCGAACCGGGCGATGCCCTGGGCGTTGAACCAGGCGATGATCTTCTCGGCTTCAGCCATGACTTCCGGGCCGATGCCGTCGCCCGGAAGCAGAAACAGGTTGTAGGAGGCCATGTGCTATTCCATACGTGAGGGAAACCGGCGCGATGGGTAGCCCCTGCCGAAGGCCGGCGCAAGCTGCTTCTATGCGTCCTGCACCCGAGTCACCCGGAAGGTGCGCAGGCCGTCGTCCTCGCGGATCGAGACATATTCGCCGGGCTTGAACACATGGTCGGCGAAGCGGTATCCCGCCTCGTCGTCCTCTTCGTCCGAATGGATGTCGTAGTGGAAGGCCCAGGACCCGCCCGGCTTTCGGATCAGATGGCCCACGTCGTCGGCTTCGCCGGGACGGAAGCGGCGCACACGGCAATGGTCGCGCTGCTTGTGCCATTCGTCGGGATCGATGCGGCCGGCCGCGTCGAGCGGCGCCCCGAACTCGTAGCCGATCCGGTTCGAGCCGTCCGGATGCTCGTGGTCGCGCGCCAGTTCCAGGCGGATCTTCTTCAGCATGGCGGACTCCTCAATGCGACATCAGCACCGGCCGGTTCAGCCGGCTCAGCACGAAGCGCGTGGCGCCGCCGAAGATGAACTCGGCAAGCCGGCTGTGGCCGTAGGCGCCCATCACGATGAGGCCCGCGCCGGTGTCGTCGGCGCAGCGCAGCAGCGCCTGGCCCTCGTCGAGCCCGTCGGTCGGATAGCCCTGGGTCTCGACCTTCACCCCGTGCCGCGCCAGGGTCTCGGCAATGTCGGCGCCGGGCACGCTGGCCTTCAGGGCCGAATCCTTCTGCGGATCGACCCGCACCACGCGCACGCGCTTGGATGCCTTGAGCAGCGGCAGCGCGTCGAAGGTCGAGCGCGCCGCCTCGCGGCCGCCGTCCCAGCCCACCACCACGTCATCGAGCGACAGCGTCGCCTCGCCCTGCGAGGGCAGCACCACGACGGGGCGGCCGACGCCCATCAGCACCTGCTCCACGAAGTCGCGTTCGACGCCGGTCACCTCGTCGGGATTGGTGGTCGACAGCACCAGGATGTCGGCGCAGCGCCCCTTGGCCACCACCTCGTCGGCGATGATCGGCGTGCGGCTGTCGACCTGATGGAAATCGAAGGTCAGGCCTTCGCGCGTCATCGCCGCCTCGAACTGCTCGCGCACCTTGGCGGCGTGGTCCTTGAAGAAGCTGCGGTTGCCCTCGAACACCTGGGGCGCGGCCTCGAAGCCGACCGACGGATAGACCTGGACCGCCGGCACCACATAGAGGCCGGAAACATGGGTCTCGAGAGACTTGCCCAGCTTGACCGCGGCCGCCAGCAGCTGCGGCAGCCGGCCCACCTCGTTCAGCGAGACCAATATGGTTTTGTAGCCCATCGCGTCTTCCTCCTGATTTCCGAGCGCATCGTCGCTGATGTGAATACGGCGATCCTTGACGACGATCAATGATGCGTCGAATCCAGTCCCGCGGACTGCGCAAGCCTCGCCATGTCCGGCACGAGGATGAAGCGGTTGGAACTGAGGCGGATGACGTGGCTGGTCTTGAGCCGCGTCAGCTGCCGGCTCACTGTCTCGATGGTCAGGCCGAGATAGTCGGCCATGTCGGAGCGGGTGAGCGGCAGCTCGAATCCAGACTGGCCGGGCACGGTCTTGTGCTGGCAGCCAGCGACAAGGCTGCGCCGCGCCAGCATGTAGAGGAAGCTTGCCACCTTTTCCTCGGCGGTCTTGCGCCCGAGCAGAAGCATCCAGTCGCGCGCCGCATCGAGTTCGTCGAGCGTGTGCTGGAACAGGCGCTGCTGCAGTTCGGGATATTCCGCCACCAGCCGCTCGAAGGCGGCATGCGGGAAGGTGCAGATTTCCACGTCGGTCGCCGCTTCGGCCGTGTACGGATTGTTCTTGCTGTAGGCGCGGCCGAGGAAATCGGGGGCGAAGAGCAGCCCCACGATCTGCTGGCGCCCGTCGGGCAGCGTCTTGGTGAGCTTGATGGCGCCGGAAACGACGTTGGCGAAGAAGTCGACCGGCTCCTCGTCGGAGATGATGGTCTGGCCGGCGCTGATCTTCTTGCGGTGCGCGATCTGCGCGAGCTTCTTGATCTGGATCTCGTCCATGGCACCGCAGACTGCCTGGTGGCGGACCGAGCAGTGGTCGCAGCGGTGCATCATGTCGGGCAGGATGGTGGTGACCGTTCCGTGCATGACGCCTATGTCCCCTGTTTCTGCCATAAGCCTAGACTTAGTATCGCTTCACGTCCTTTGCGACTGCGTCGGATCGTCCCGTGCCCCGGCCCCCTATTCCGCGGCCTTGAGCGCCATGGGATTGTTGGGATGCGCAGTCCAGTTGGCATAGGACGGATCGATGCGCCGGCCCGTCCGGGGATCGGTCCCCTCCGTCAATCGGACCATTGTAATACAATCCTGCACCGGACACACCTCCACGCAGAGGTTGCAGGCCACGCATTCGGCGTCGTTGACCTCGAAGTGACGCTTGCCGTCCTTTTCCTTCAGGATGGCCTGGTGCGAGGTGTCCTCGCAGGCCGCATAGCAGCGGCCGCACTTGATGCAGAGGTCCTGGTCGATCCGCGCCTTGGTCACGTAGTTGAGGTTGAGGTACTGCCAATCGGTGACATTGGGCACGGCCCGGCCGCGGAAGTCCTCGATCGTGGCGTGGCCCTTCTCGTCCATCCAGCGGGCCAGCCCCGACTTCATCTCCTCGACGATGCGGAAACCATAGGTCATGGCGGCGGTGCAGACCTGCACCGTGCCAGCCGACATGGCGATGAACTCGGCCGCGTCACGCCAGGTCGTGACACCGCCGATGGCCGAGATGGGCAGCCCGCGGGTGTCCGTGTCGCGGGCAATCTCGGCCACCATGTTGAGGGCGATCGGCTTCACCGCGGGGCCGCAATAGCCGCCATGGCTGCCCTTGCCGTCGATGGTCGGCACCGGCGCGAAATTGTCGAGATCGACCGAGACAATCGACGAGATGGTGTTGATCAGCGACACGGCATCCGCGCCACCCTTCATCGCCGCCCGCGCCGGGTAGCGGATGTCGGTGATGTTGGGCGTGAGCTTGACGATGACCGGCAGGCGCGAATGCTGCTTGCACCAGCGCGACACCATCTCGATGTATTCCGGAACCTGGCCCACGGCCGCGCCCATGCCGCGTTCGCTCATGCCATGCGGGCAGCCGAAGTTGAGCTCGACACCGTCGCACTCCGTTTCCTCGACGCGCGCCAGGATCGCCTTCCAGGCATCCTCGTTGCAGGGCACCATGAGCGAGACCACCACGGCGCGGTCGGGCCAGTCGCGCTTCACCTGCTTGATCTCGCGCAGGTTCACCTCCAGCGGCCGGTCGGTGATGAGCTCGATATTGTTGAGGCCGAGCAGCCGGCGGTCGGCGCCATGGATGGCGCCGTAGCGCGGGCCGTTGACGTTGACGATCGGCGGGCCGTCCTCGCCCAGCGTCTTCCACACCACGCCGCCCCAGCCGGCCTTGAAGGCGCGCACGACGTTGTATTCCTTGTCGGTCGGCGGCGCCGAGGCGAGCCAGAACGGATTGGGCGACTTGATGCCGACGAAATTCGAGCGAAGGTCAGCCATGGTCCCTCTCCTCAGGCGTTGAGAAATGCGTTGATCGATTCCGCCGCGCGGCGGCCGTCGTCGACGGCGGCGACCGTCAGGTCCTTGCCGCCGGCCGCGCAGTCGCCGCCGGCCCAGATGCCCCTGACGCTGGTGCGGCGCTCGTCGTCGACCAGGATGCGCCCGCCGTCCAGCGCCAGCGCGCCGCCGGCCGCGTCGACATAGGTCTGGCCGATGGCCTTGAAGATCATGTCGGCCGGAAGGTCGAAGGTCTCGCCGGTGCCTGCGAGCCGGCCTTTCTTCTCCGCCGTGTATTCGCAGCGCAATCCGACCGCCCTGCCCTTCTTCACGATCACCTTCTTCGGCATGACCCAGTGCTTGATCTTCACGCCCCTGGTCTGCGCCAGGTCCTGCTCGAAAAGGCTGGCCTTCATCTGCGCCTGGCCGCGGCGATAGAGAATGGTCACGTCCTCGGCGCCGAGCAGCTTCGACTGCACCGCGACGTCGATCGCCGTCATGCCGCCGCCGATCACCAGCACGCGGCGGCCGACCGGAAGCCTGGACAGGTCCCTGGCCTGGCGGATCTCGGCGATGTAGCCCACGGCATCGGCAACGCCCTCGGCCTCCTCGTCCTTCGCGCCCAGCGCGTTCACGCCCTGCAGGCCGAGTCCGAGGAAGACCGCGTCGAACTGCGCCTGCAGATCGGCGAGCTTCAGCTTCTTGCCCAGGTTCCTGCCATGCTCGATGGCGATGCCGCCAATGGCGAGGATGAAGTCCACCTCGCGCTGCGCGAAGTCATCGACCGTCTTGTAGGCGGCGATGCCGTATTCGTTGAGGCCGCCGGACTTCTTGCGCGCCTCGAAGATGGTGACGTCATGCCCGTGCATGGCCAGGCGATGCGCGCAGGCGAGGCCCGCGGGCCCGGCGCCGACCACCGCCACGCGCTTGCCGGTGGCGGGGGCGCGCGTGAAGGGATGCGTCCGGTCGGCCATGGCCGCGTCGGTGGCATAGCGCTGCAGCTGGCCGATCTTCACCGGCTTGCCCTCGGCCGTCTCGCGCACGCAGACTTCCTCGCACAGCGTCTCGGTGGGACAGACGCGGGCGCACATGCCGCCCAGGATGTTCTGGGTGAAGATGGTTTTGGCCGCGCTCTTGGGATGGCCCGCCTGGATCTCGCGGATGAACATGGGAATGTCGATCGAGGTGGGGCAGGCCTGCATGCAGGGCGCATCGCTGCAGAAATAGCAGCGGTCGGCCTCGACCAGCGCCTCGTGGTCGTTCAGCGGCGGGTGGAGATCGGCGAAGTTCGCCGCATAGTCGGCCCGGGAGAGTCGCTTGCCGGCAATGTCCGGCCCCTTGCCTTCTGCCATCGCTGCCTCCTCCGGGCGTTCTTCTTGATTGGCGAAACGATGACAGGTTTTGTTCAGTTGGTCAAATTTTGCCGCAGGCCATGGCGGCCCGCCGGAATTCACGTGACGGACTGGACTTTTGTTGCAATGCAAGATCAACTAGCATCCAACAACACCGGCCGCTCAAGGGGAGAGAGACATGTCTGCAGCAGCCAAGGTCGACACGGCCGCAAATGCCAATGTGCCGGTCAAGGACCTCTACGAGGTGGGCGAGATCCCGCCGCTCGGCCATGTGCCGGAGAAGATGTATGCCTGGTGCATCCGCCAGGACCGGCACGGGGCCCCCGACACCGCCATGCAGATCGAGGTGGTCCCCACCTGGAAGATCGGCGAGGACGAGTGCCTGGTTCTGGTGATGGCGGGCGGCGTCAACTACAACGGCATCTGGGCCGCGCTGGGCAAGCCCATCTCGCCGCATGATGGCCACAAGAATCCGTATCACATCGCCGGATCCGACGCGTCGGGCGTGGTCTATGCGGTGGGCTCCAAGGTCAAGCGCTGGAAGGTGGGCGACGAGGTGGTGGTCCACTGCAACCAGGATGACGGCGACGACGAGGAATGCAACGGCGGCGACCCCATGTTCTCCAACTCGCAGCGCATCTGGGGCTACGAGACGCCGGACGGCTCCTTCGCGCAGTTCACCCGCGTGCAGGCGCGCCAGCTTCTGCCCAAGCCCCAGCACCTGACCTGGGAGGAATCGGCCTGCTACACGCTGACGCTGGCCACGGCCTACCGCATGCTCTTCGGCCACCGCCCGCATGTGCTGAGCGCCGGTCAGAATCTCCTGGTCTGGGGCGCCTCGGGCGGCATCGGCTCCATGGCCATCCAGCTGGCGGCGACCGTGGGCGCCAATGCCATTGGCGTGATCTCCGACGACGACAAGACCGACTTCGTCAAGCAGCTCGGCGCCCGCGGCGTGATCAACCGCAAGCATTTCAACTGCTGGGGACAGATGCCCCAGGTCGGAACGCCGGCCTACAACGACTGGCTCAAGGGCGCGCGCGAGTTCGGCAAGGCCATCTGGGCCTTCACCGGAAAGGGCAACAACGTCGACATGGTCTTCGAGCATCCCGGCGAATCCACCTTCCCGGTCTCGGTCCTGATGGTCCGCCGCGGCGGCATGGTGGTGATCTGCGCCGGCACCACCGGCTTCAACCTCACCATCGACGCGCGATACCTCTGGATGCACCAGAAGCGCGTGCAGGGCTCGCACTTCGCCAACCTGATGCAGGCCTCGGCCGCCAACAAGCTCGTCATGGCGCGGCGCATCGATCCCTGCATGTCCGAAGTCTATTCCTGGAACGACATCCCGAAGGCCCACATGAAGATGTGGAAGAACGAGCATCGCCCCGGCAACATGGCGGTGCTGGTCTCGGCGCCGACCCCGGGATTGCGCAGCATGGACGATGCCATCGAGGCCGCCGCGCGGTAGGTTTCCGCCCGCGCCGCGTCCGGCGCTCGGTCACACCTCGGCGCGGTCCTCGCTGCGGCCGGCGCGGCGGATCGCGATCACGCGGTTCACCTCGCCGCCGAGGATCAGCACGAGCGCCGCGAGGTAGAGGAAGAACATCATCGCGAAGAGGCCCGAGAGCGAGGCATAGGTCGAGGCGAAGGTGTTGAAGTTCACGAGATAGTAGGAGAAGGCGCTCGACAGCGCGATCCACACCATCACGGTGAGGATCACGCCGGGCAGCACCTCCAGCACGCGCAGCTGCTTGGCCGGCAGCACCCGGTGGCAGATCAGCAGCCCGCCGGTGAGCAGGAGGATGGCGATGGGCAGGCGTACCTGCTCCAGCGTCGAGAAATCGGCCTGAAGCTCGGGCGCATGGGCATTGATGATGGCGATGCCCACCGGCGCGAAGACCAGCAGAAGGGCCACGGTGAGCAGCAGCACCGCCGAGCCGATCACGAACAGCACGTTCTGCAGGTAGAGTAACCAGAGGCTGCGGTCCTCGCGCAGGTCATAGGCGCGGTTCAGACCGACCCGCACGCTGTCGACGCCGGCCATGGCGCTCCAGATGGTCAGCAGCGCCGAGAGGCTGAGCAGTCCGGTGCGCGGCACGGTGAGGATCGAGCGGATCTCGCCGACCAGAGGCTTCACCAGTTCCGCGGGCGCGACGCTCAGCAGATAGTCCACGATACGCTGCGCCAGGGCCTCGTTGCCGAAGAAGCCGCCCAGCGCGGTGAGGAAGATGAGGAAGGGAAAGACCGAGAACAGGCTGCGAAAGGCGATGTTGCCGGCCAGCGGAATGGCCTCGTCGGCGAAGAGCCGGTAGAAGCTCTCGCGCGCCAGCGATGCCAGTGTCGGAACTGCGGAGCCGTCCTGTTCGTCCATGGGCTCTGGATAGCCCAGCGCGATCGCTTACGCCAATGCCTTCACGGCCTCGCGCTCGATGGCCAGGCGCAGGCCCGGCTCGAGCCTGAGCCGCGAGGCCAGCATCGCGAGATAGGCCTGCTCGGCCGGATCGTCGGCATCGATGGCCAGCAGCGAGGCGGCATAGATCTCGACAGCAAGCTCCGGCGATGTGGCGGACGCCACCACCTGGTCGATGTTCAGCGGCTTGCGCAGCTCGTCCATGATGAAGGCCTTCGCCTCCATGTCGAGATCGAGCTCGTCCAGCCTGGCGAAGATCTTCTGCTGCTCGGCGGCATCGATGTGACCGTCTGCCTTGGCCGCCGCGATCATGGCCGTCAGCAGTGCGAGGCTCTGGTCGTTGCGCCGGGCTTCGGCGCGGGGCAGGAAGGGCGTGCCTTCGGGACGGGGCGTCACGTCCTTCATCGCCGGACCCTCGGGCGCCGAGGGCTGCTTCGCGGCCTGCCATTCGTTGTAGGCCTTGTAGGCAAGTCCGGCGAGAGCGGCCGTGCCGCCCAGCTTGAGCGCGGTCTTGGCCAGTCTCTTGGTGGATTTTCCGCCGAGCAGGATGCCGGCGAGGCCGCCCACCGCAGCGCCGCCGGCCAGGCCTTTCACCAGATCGGGCGACAGGCCCTTCTGCCCGGTGGTCGTGGCCGTGCCACCGCCGAGCAGCTGATCGAGAAGCGTCTTGGGATCAAACATGGTCTTCCTTCCTGATGCGCAGAACCGCAGGCCGGGGCGGCGGCTGCAATGGCTGTTCCTGGTCCTCGCCGGCGGGCTCAGACGGTGATCGGCTGGTCGCGGCGCAGGCGGTCCAGCGCCTCGCGGGCGCGGTCGCGGTGATGCGGCCTGAGATGCACGCGCACCGCATTGAAGGCCGCCAGCAGCACCGCGATGTCATCGGTGAAGCCCAGGCCCAGGATCATGTCCGGCACCATGTCGATGGGCAGGATGAAATAGGCCAGCGCCCCCAGCAGGATGCCCTTGGCCCGCAGCGGAGTGGCGGGATCGAAGGCGCAGAAATAGGCAGCGGCCACGTCCTCGGCAAAGGGAGCATTGGCCATGACCCGCTTAAGCTTGGGGAAGAAATCGCGCCGGATCCCGGCTTCCTTCTGTGACAGGGCCATCCTGCGCCTCCTCACGCTCAAAGATTGGCGCGTGAGGATATGGTGTGCGCTGCCCGCGCTTTCAAGCGCTCAGCGCTGCGACAGCCAGAGGCCGGCCATGAGGATGATGATGGCGATGAACTGCAGCGCCACGCGCCAGCGCATCAGCGTCTGGGAGGTGCTGGACGAGCCGCCGCGGAACATGTTCCACAGTCCCGCCAGCAGCACCGCGAGGACGGCGCCGACGGCGATGTAGCCCAGATAGGTCATGATCATGCGTCGGACGCCTTGTGCAGCAGACGGTCGAGCATGCGCTGCGGCAGCAGGCGCCGGGCGATCGCCATGTAGGTCGTGGGTCTGGTGACGAAGTAGCGCGCCCGGGGCCGCGGGCTTTCCACCGCGAGGACGAGCTTCTCGAACACCGCTTCGGGTCCGAGCTTGTAGCGGTTCGAACCACCCCTGCCAAGCCTCGCCCGCTGGCGCTCGTAGGCCGCGCGGTAGGGCGACCGGGCATGGTCGATGTTGCTCTCGAAGGCCCTGAGCGCATGTTCGGTGAAGCGGCTGGCGATCGGGCCGGGCTCGATCAGCGACACGAAGATGTTGCTGCCCTCGAGTTCCAGCCGCATCGTGTCGGACAGGGCCTCGATGGCGAACTTCGAGGCATTGTAGGCGCCGCGCCACTTGAGCGCGACCAGGCCCAGCACCGAGGAACACTGCACGATCCGGCCACCGCCATTGGCGCGCATCAGCGGAAGCACCGCGCAGGTTAGCTGGTGCCAGCCGAAGACATTGGCGGCGAACTGCGCCTCCAGCACCGCGCGGCTCAGATCCTCGACCGCGCCCGGCTGGCCATAGGCGCCGTTGTTGAACAGCGCGTCCAGCCTGCCGCCGCCGCGCTTCGCTACTTCGCCGGCACAGTCCGCGACGCTGGCCGGATCGGCATAGTCGAGGAGCAGCGCCTCGAACCCCTCGTTCTCCAGACTGCGGATGTCCTCGGCCTTGCGGGCCGTGGCGAAGACGTGCCAGCCGCGCGCCTTCATGCCGCGCGCCGAGGCGAGGCCGATGCCCGAGGAGCAGCCGGTGATCAGGATGCTGCGTGCGTTCAATTGCCGCCCTCGAGCAGGCGGCGCGCGATGACCTGGGCCTGGATCTCGGCCGCGCCCTCGAAGATGTTGAGGATGCGCGCGTCGCAGAGCACGCGGCTGATCTGGTACTCGAGCGCGAAACCGTTGCCGCCGTGGATCTGCAGCGCATTGTCGGCCGCGGCCCAGGCCACGCGCGCGCCCAGCAGCTTGGCCATGCCGGCCTCGAGGTCGCAGCGCCGCCCGGCATCCTTCTCGCGCGCCGAGAACAGCGTCAGCAGGCGCGCCGCCATCACCTCGGCCGCCATCATGGCGATCTTGTCCGAGATGCGCGGGAAGGCGATGATCGGCTTGCCGAACTGGCTGCGCTCGGTGGCATACTTCAGCGCCAGGTCGAGCGCGTTCTGGGCCACGCCCACGGCGCGCGCCGCGGTCTGGATGCGCGCCGCCTCGAAGGTCTGCATCAGCTGCTTGAAGCCCTGGCCCTCGACGCCGCCGAGCAGGTTCTCGGCCTTGACCTCGAAATCCTCGAAGCGGATCTCGTATTCCTTCATGCCGCGATAGCCCAGCACCTCGATCTCGCCCCCCGACATGCCGGGTGCGGGAAAGGGATCGGCATCCGTGCCGCGCGGCTTCTCGGCCAGGAACATCGAGAGCCCGCGATAGCCGGGCTCGTCCGGATCGGTGCGTACCAGCAGCGTCATCACGTCGGCGCGGACCGGGTGGGTGATCCAGGTCTTGTTGCCGGTCACCTTGTAGACATCGCCGTGACGCACTGCCCGCGTCCGCAGCGAGCCCAGATCGGACCCGGTGTTGGGTTCGGTGAAGACCGCGGTGGGCAGGATCTCGCCGCTGCCGATGCGCGGCAGCCACTTCGTCTTCTGCTCCTCGGTGCCGCCGCACAGGATCAGCTCGCAGGCAATCTCGGCCCTGGTGCCGAGCGAGCCCACCGCGATCCAGCCGCGCGACAGTTCCTCCGAGACCACGCACATGGCCTCCTTGGATAGGCCCAGCCCGCCGAACTCCTCCGGCAGGGTCAGCGAGAAGACGCCGAGCTCGGCCAGTTCCGCGATGATCTCGAGCGGCACATAGGCGTTGGCCCGGTGCCAGGCATGGGCATGCGGCGCCACCTTGTCCTGGACGAAGCGGCGCATGGTCTCGCCGATGTCGGCCAATGTCTGGTCCAGCCCGCTGTCGCCGAACTGGCCGTGTTCGATCAGCGCCACCAGACGGGCCCGGGCCTCCGCCGTGTTGCCGCGCTCGATCAGCACGCAGTCATGCAACGGAGCGGCATCGCCGCGGCTGAGGCCCAGATCGTGCAGCCGCGCAAACTCGCCCTGGTTCATCGGGATGCCGCCGGCGATCTGGTTCAGGTATTCGCCGGCGACGATCTGCACCGTCAGCTGCTCGGTCTCGCCGAAGCGGCCCTCCGCCGTCAGGCGGGCCGCGTACTGCGCGGCCTCGCGCAGCACCGCCGCGTAGGTGGCGAGCCAGGCCAGGCCATGCGCGGCATGCTGTTCGTGGTCCAGCGCCGGAGCCGAGATCTTGCCCGCCGGCATGACCCGGCCCGCGACCCGCGCCCGCGCCCGGGCCAGCACCGTCTCGGCCGCCTTCGCGGCCTTGTCGAGATGATCCGGCAGGTGGGCCAGCACCACGCCCGACAGACTACCGCTTTCGACTGCTGCCACCTGCCTGTCCTCCCTCGTCCCGTTGCCGGATCTCCGGCCTCCGTCCTATCCCAGCGGTTTTTGCGCTGCAATAATCCCGATGGTCAAGCCCGCCGCATTTGGGCCGGATTCTTCCAGCAATTGGCATGCATGGATTTCGCGGCAACGAAGGGTTAGGATCACGCCATGATTCTCTCGCGGCAGATTGGCGCGGCGGCGCTTCTGGTCATGATGTCGGGGTTGGGTCCGGCGCGTGCCGAAGGCAGCGATCCCGAACTCCTGGGCGAATTCGCCGACTGGGCCGCCTATACCTACAAGGCCAAGGACACCAAGGTCTGCTATGTCTCGTCGCGGCCCAAGGCGAGCGAACCCAAGAATGCCAAGCGCGACCCGGCCTTCGTGCTGATCACCCACATGCCGGGCCGCAAGGTGCGCGGCGAGGTGTCGACCATCATCGGCTATCCCTTCAAGAAGGAATCCACCGCGAAGCTCACGGTGGACGAGGCCAGCTTCGAGCTCTTCACCAATGCCGACGGTGCCTGGGCCGACAAGCCCGAGACGGAGAAGAAGATCGTCTCCGCCATGAAGACCGGCAAGGTGCTGAAGATCTCGGGAACCTCCTGGCGCGGCACCTCCACCACCGATACCTATTCGCTGAACGGCATCTCGGCGGCGCTGGCCAAGATCGACGACGCCTGCAAGTAGGCAGGCTGTATCGCCGCGCCGTCCTGTGCTATGGCGCGGCCCATGACCACGCTCCTGAAAACCGCCGAGGCGCCGCCGCGCTACATCGCCAATGATCCGCGGCCCTCGCTCATCGGCCTGACCCGCGCCGGCCTGGCCGAGGCCCTGGGCCGCGCCGGCGTCCCGGAGAAGCAGCGCCGCATGCGCGCCGGCCAGATCTGGCACTGGATCTACCATCGCGGCGTCCAGTCCTTCGCCGAGATGACCAATGTCTCGCGCGACCTGCGCCAGCGCCTCGACGAGAGCTTCGTCATCGGCCGCCCCGAGATCGTGACCGAGCAGGTGTCGAACGACGGCACCCGCAAGTGGCTGCTCCGCCTGGCGCCCGACGAACGCGGCGCCCGCCACGAGATCGAGACGGTCTACATCCCCGAAGAGGACCGCGGCACGCTGTGCATTTCCTCGCAGGTGGGCTGCACGCTGACCTGCAGCTTCTGCCACACCGGCACCCAGAAGCTGGTGCGCAACCTGACGGCGGGCGAGATCGTGGCCCAGGTCATGACCGCGCGCGACCGCATCCATGACTGGCCGGGCGACATCGAGGCCAGTCCCAACCCGCCGCTCGGCGGCCGCTACATCACCAACGTCGTGCTCATGGGCATGGGCGAACCGCTCTACAACTTCGATAACGTGAAGGATGCGATGGAGATCGTCTCCGACGGCGAGGGCATCTCGCTGTCCAAGCGCCGCATCACGCTCTCGACCTCGGGCGTGGTGCCGGAAATCCCGCGCGCCGGCGCGGAGATCGGCACCATGCTGGCCATCTCGCTCCATGCCACCACCGACGAGATCCGCGACCGGCTGGTCCCGCTCAACAAGAAATATCCGATCAGCGAGCTGCTCGCTGCCTGCCGCGCCTATCCGGGCCTGTCCAACGCGCGGCGCATCACCTTCGAATACGTGATGCTGAAGGGCGTCAACGACTCGCTGGCCGATGCCAGGCGCCTGGTGCAGCTGCTCAAGGGCATCCCGGCGAAGGTCAACCTCATTCCCTTCAATCCCTGGCCCGGAACGCAGTACGACTGCAGCGACTGGGACACCATCGAGGCCTTCGCCGAGGTCCTGAACCGCGCCGGCTATGCCTCGCCGGTGCGAACCCCGCGCGGCCGCGACATCATGGCGGCCTGCGGCCAGCTGAAGAGCGAGAGCCAGAAGCTCCGCGCTCGCGAGCGCCTGCAGGCCCCGGCATGACGCGGCGCGCGGCGATCGCAACCGGGGCGCGGCCGTGATCGCCCATCTCGCCTTGCGCCTCGTCCTGGTGCTGGCGGGCTATGCGGCGGGCGCGACACTGGGTGCCGCCCTGTTTCCGCTGCTGCTGACGCTCCTCGGCCTCGTCTTTCCCGACAGCAACCTGTGGGACTGGATGGGGCTCGGCACCATTACCCTCATCGTCATGCCGATGGTCTTCGTCTTCATCGTCCTCTTCGTCATCGTCACCACCTACATCCAGGCCTTCGTCGTCTGCGCCGCTACCGAAGCGCTGGCCCTGCGCCAGGCCTGGCTGCACATCGCCGCGGCCATTGCCGTCATGCTGAGCGGGGTGCTGTTTCTCGACTCCTCCTGGTTCCAGGACCTGTCGCGTGACCGTCTGCTGATCACGCTCTGCGCCTGCCTTGCCGCCGCAGCCGGCGGCACCGTCTACTGGGCGATCGCGGGCCGCAACGCCGGCCTCACGCCCCTCGCGCCGAAAGCCTGAGCGCAGCCGCCATGCGCCGGGCCTTCAAGGTTTGTCTCGGCCTGGCGCTCATCGCCGCCGCAGCCTGGGGCATGGCGGCGCTGGTCATCCGCCACTTTGGTTTGGTGGGACGGGATGCGGGACAGGTGACCGGCATCTTCGCCGCCAGTGCCCTTGCCTTGGCCATCCTCTGCCTGCTGGGCGAGCGGCTGCGCATCCGCGCCCTCGCCTATTACCTCACCGCCGGGGCGGTCACCTTCCTCGGCGCCGATGTCCTGCTCAACCTGCGCTTCGACATCATGCTGGGCCCACGCAGCTTCCAGGACGGGCTGGTGCCGGCCGCCATCGCCGGCCTGTTCCTCGGCGCCCTCTACGGCATCGTCACGGGTCGTGACGCCGGCGGACGGACCAGGGAACCCGATCCGCCCTGGCGGTGAACCCGCCACCCTTGCGGACCGGCGCATCGGCATGATACGCCGCGCCGCACTGCGTGAAAGAAAGAACCGCCCATGGCCAAGCCGAAAGTCCGGAAAGTCGTTCTCGCCTATTCGGGAGGCCTCGACACCTCCATCATCCTCAAGTGGCTGCAGACCGAATACGGCGCGGAGGTCGTCACCTTCACTGCCGACCTCGGCCAGGGCGGCGAGCTCGAGCCGGCGCGCAAGAAGGCCGAGATGCTTGGCATCAAGGAGATCTACATCGAGGACCTGCGCGAGGAATTCATCCGCGACTTCGTCTTCCCCATGTTCCGCGCCAATGCCGTCTACGAGGGCGTCTATCTTCTCGGCACCTCGATCGCCCGGCCGCTCATCGCCAAGCGCCTGATCGAGATCGCCGCCGACACCGGCGCCGATGCCATCGCCCATGGTGCCACCGGCAAGGGCAACGACCAGGTCCGCTTCGAGCTGACCGCCTATGCACTCAATCCCGACATCAAGGTAATCGCGCCCTGGCGCGAGTGGAGCTTCAAGAGCCGCACCGACCTCATCGCCTTCGCCGAGGCGCACCAGATCCCGGTGGCCAAGGACAAGCGCGGCGAGGCGCCTTTCTCGGTCGACGCCAATCTCCTGCACTCCTCCTCGGAGGGCAAGGTCCTTGAGGATCCCTGGGTGGAGCCGCCGCCCTATGTCTACCAGCGCACCATCGCGCCGGAGGATGCGCCGGACACGCCGACCTACATCGAGATTGCTTTCAAGAATGGCGATCCCGTGGCCATCGACGGCAAGGCCATGTCGCCTGCCGTGCTCTTCACCGAACTCAACCGCCTGGGCCACGACAACGGCATCGGCCGCCTCGATCTCGTCGAGAACCGCTTCGTCGGCATGAAGTCGCGCGGCGTCTACGAGACGCCGGGCGGCACGATCCTGGCGACCGCGCATCGCGCCATCGAGTCGCTCACCCTCGACCGCGAGGCCGCGCATCTCAAGGACAGCATCATCACCAAATATGCCGAGCTCGTGTACTACGGATTCTGGTTCTCGCCCGAGCGCGAGATGCTGCAGGCGATGATCGACAAGAGCCAGGAGCACGTCGAAGGCGTGGTGCGGCTCAAGCTCTACAAGGGCAACGTCATCGTGGTGGGCCGCAAGAGCCCCAAGTCGCTCTATTCCGATGCGCTGGTCACCTTCGAGGACGATCGCGGCGCCTATGACCAGAAGGACGCCGCCGGCTTCATCCGGCTCAACGCGCTGAGGCTCCGGACGCTCGCGGCGCGCAAGAGGAACGCGAGATGACGGTCTGCGTCTTCGGCAGCATCAACATCGACGTCACCGCCTATCTCGACCGCCTGCCCCGGCCGGGCGAGACCCTGCACGGGCATGACTACAAGCTGGGACTTGGCGGCAAGGGCGCCAACCAGGCGGTTGCCGCGCGCAAGCTGGGCTCCGACGTGCGCTTCATCGGCCGCATCGGCGCCGACGACTTCGGCAAGGCCGCCGAGCGCGAGCTGGCTGCATATGGCGTGGACCTGAGTCTCATCCGCCGCGACCCCCAGGGTGCGACGGGCATCGCCATCATCAAGGTCGGCGAGGGCGGCGAGAACATCATCTCCATCGTCGCCGGCAGCAACTTCGCCATCGACGACAGCGACGTGGAGCGCGGGCGCACGGCGCTGCAGCAGGCCAGCGTCCTGCTGCTCCAGCTCGAGGTGCCGCTCGCCGCATCGCTGCATGCGGCGCGAATCGTGCGCCGGCATGGCGGCCTCGTCATTCTCGATCCGGCGCCGGCGCCGAAGGACGGACTGACGCCCGAGATCCTGGCCTCGGTCGACATCATCACGCCGAACGAGACCGAGGCCGGGCTCATTCTCGGCTGGCAGCCGAAGACGCTCGAGGACGGGCTGAAGGCCGCCAAGGAGCTGCGGGCCCGCGGCGTGGCCACCGCGGTGGTCAAGCTCGGCAGCCGCGGCCTCGCCGTGGCGACGGAGGGTGCCGAGGCCATCCTGCCCGCCTTCAAGGTCAATGCCATCGACACGGTGGCGGCAGGCGACAGCTTCAACGGCGGCCTCGGCCATGCGCTGGAAAATGGCCTGCCCATGCTCGATGCGCTGCGCTACGCGGCTGCCTGCGGGGCGCTGTCCACCACCCGCAAGGGCGCCTCCGCGGCGGCCCCCTCCAGGGACGAGGTCGAGGCCTTCCTCGCCCGGTCCTAGAGCTGGATGCGCCGCGTCAGCGTGCCGTCCACCACCAGATTGGTGCCGGACACGAAGCTCGCCGCATCGCTGGCCAGGAACACCACGGCATTGGCGATCTCCTCGGGCCGCGCCATGCGCCCCATCGGATTCTCGGCGAGGGTTTCGGCAAAGCCCTTCGGATCCCTGATCTCCACCTCATGCCAGAAGCCGCCGGTGAAATAGGTCGTGCCGGGTGAGACGACATTGGCGCGGATGCCCTGGGGCGCCACATGGCGCGCCAGCGATTTCATGTAGAAGAGCAGCGCCGCCTTCATCGCGCCATAGGAAACCCCGGCGTAGCCGTAGTCTTCCGAACCCGAGATCGACGAGATCGCGACGATCGATCCGCCCGCCGAGCGCGCGAGAAAGGGAAGTGCCGCCGTCACCGCGTTCAGCGTATGCAGCACGTCGACCTCGAAGGCCTTGCGGAACTCGGCCTCGGTGGCGCCCTCGGCCATGGCGCTGGTATTCGCAACCAGGATGTCGAGGCCGCCGAAACGCGTTGCGGTCTCCGTCACCCAGGCCCTGAGCGCTTCGCCGTCCGCCACGTCCAGCGCCCGGCCTTCGGCGCGGACGCCCCTGGCCTGAAGTGCTTCGACCGTCGCCGCCACGGCCGCGCCGTCGCGGGCGCAGAGGCCGACGTCGACGCCCTCGGCCGCCAGCGCCAGGGCGATGGCCCGGCCAATGCCGCGCGTGCCGCCGGTCACCAGGGCGCGGCGGCCCTTCAGCCCCAGATCCATCTCAGACCACCGTCACCGTCTTGGGATCCCAGTCCCTGGGCTGCGGATAGGCGGGATCGATGCGCTCCAGCGTCTGGCGCACGATGCGCGCGATGGCGGCGTTGCGCACCCAGTTGCGGTCGGCGGGAATGACGTACCACGGCGCATGCGGGGTCGAGCAGCGCTCCACCGCCGTCTGGTAGGCGGCCATGTAGTCGGTCCACAGCGCGCGGTCGGCGAGATCGCTCGGATTGAACTTCCAGCGCTTGTCGGGATTGTCGATGCGTTCCTGCAGGCGTTCGGCCTGTTCGTCCTTCGAGATGTGCAGCATGAACTTGAGGATCACCGTGCCATTGTCGGTGAGCATCCTCTCGAAGCGGTTGATCTCGTCGTAGCGCCGCTCGATGGCCTCGGGGCTGGCGAACTTCCGCACCTTCACCACCAGCACGTCCTCGTAATGCGAGCGGTTGAAGATGCCGATCATGCCGCGCTCGGGGCAGGCGGCATGCACCCGCCAGAGATAGTCGTGCGCCAGTTCCGGCGGCGTGGGCGCCTTGAAGGGCTGGACCTTGACGCCGATCGGGCCGCAGCTGTTGAACACGGCGCGGATGGTGCCGTCCTTGCCGGAGCAGTCGATGCCCTGCAGGACCACCAGCAGCGCCTTGCGGCCCTCGGCGAAGAGCCGGTCCTGCAGGCGGTCGATGGCGGCCGCATCCTCGTCGGTCTGGGCCTTGGCCTTGGCCTTGTCGGCAAAGGCCGACTGGTCGCGCGGATCGCGGTCGGCAAGCCGGAAGGGCTTGCCGGGCGCGGCGACGAACCGGGCCGCGAAATCGGAGATGTCAGACATGGGTCGTTCCCTGCTGCGGGTTGAGGGCCTAGAGCTTAGCCCCCTTGATTGCGGCTTGTCATGGCCCTATCCCGGAGGTCCCCGCAGGAGCAGGATCCCATCGTGAGCGTATCCAACAAGGCCCAGATGTCGGCGCCGGCCTATCGGCTGCCGGCCATGGACATGGATTTCCTGCTGGGCGACAGCACCCGTGGCCTGCGCTTCCAGCTCGAATACCAGAAGGCCGAGGAACATCTCCGGCGCTGGGGCGTGGCCAGCACCGTGGTGGTCTTCGGCTCGGCGCGGGTGAGGGAAGGCGACGGCTCGGGCTGGTACGAGGCCGCCCGCGACCTGGCGCGCATCGTCTCGGAGCATGGCGGCGCCATGCATGACCATCATGCGCAGCGCCACAACGTCATCGCCACTGGCGGCGGTCCCGGCATCATGGAGGCCGCCAACCGTGGCGCCGCCGACGTCGGCGCGCCATCGGTCGGCTTCAACATCACCCTGCCCATGGAGCAGGAGCCCAACGCCTATTCGACGCCCGACCTGACCTTCCGCTTCCACTACTTCGCGATGCGCAAGATGCATTTCGCGATGCGCGCCGCCGCACTGGTCGTCTTCCCCGGAGGCTTCGGCACCCTGGACGAGCTCTTCGAGGTCCTCACCCTGCGCCAGACCGGCAAGATGGACGCGGCGCTCCCCGTGGTGCTGTTCGATTCGCGGTTCTGGAAGCGGACGGTGGATTTCGCCCATCTCGCCCAGTCCGGCATGATCAATCCGGCCGATCTCGAACTCTTTGGCTTCGCCGACACGCCGCAGCAGGCCTGGGATGAACTGAAACGTCGCGGCCTCGCGATCCCGGAGGCATGAGCATGTCGATACGTCTGCGGTTTCATGGCGCCGCCCGCACCGTCACAGGGTCGTGCTACCTGCTCGAGGCCAATGGCCAGCGCCTGCTGGTCGACTGCGGCATGTTCCAGGGCTCGAAGACCGAGCGCGAACTCAACTACCGCGCTTTCCCCTTCGCCGCGCCCGAGGTTCAGGCGATGATCCTGACCCACGCCCACATCGATCATTCCGGCGTGATCCCGAAGCTGGTCAAGGCCGGCTTCCGCGGCCCCATCCATTGCACGCCGGCGACCGTGGACCTGTGCAGCATCATGCTCCCCGACTCCGGCTACATCCAGGAAACCGAAGTGCGGCAGCTCAACGAGCGCCGCCGCAAGCGCGGCGAGGCGGAGGTCGAGCCGATCTACACGCTGGAGGACGCCAACCGCGCGCTCGAGAACTTTCGCGGCGTCGCCTATGAAACCTGGTTCGAGCCGGTGCCGGGAATCCGGGCACGCTTCTGGAACGCCGGACATCTTCTCGGCTCCGCTTCGGTCGAGGTGGAGGTGGCCCGCGACGGCGACAAGCCGCTGCGCATCCTCTTCTCGGGCGACATCGGCCCCGACAACAAGATGCTCGAGCCCGATCCGGAAGCGCCGGTGAACTTCGACTTCGTCATCTGCGAATCCACCTATGGCGGGCGCGACCGCTTCGAGCGCTCGGAAGAGGCGCGGCGCCAGCTTCTCGCCGGCGAGGTCAACGACGCCGCCCGGCGCAAGGGCGCGCTGCTCATTCCGTCCTTCGCGGTCGAACGTACCCAGGAGATCGTCACCGACCTGGTGGCGCTGATGGAGCAGGGCGCGGTGCCGCGCGCCACCATCTTCATCGACTCGCCCCTGGCCAACAAGGCGACGCGCATCTTCACCAAGCATGCCGGCGAACTGCAGAACGGCGCCATGCTGTCGAAGGCCTTCAACTCCGATCTCGTGAAGTCCACCGAGAGCGTTGAGGACTCGAAGGCCCTGGCGCGCTTCACCGGCTTCCGCATCATCGTGGCGGCCAGCGGCATGTGCGAGGCGGGCCGCATCCGCCACCATCTCAAGAACCACCTGTGGCAGTCCTCGACCACGGTGCTGCTGGCGGGTTTCCAGGCCCAGGGCTCGCTCGGCAGCATTCTCGAGAGCGGCGCCCGCACGGTCACCATCATGGGCGAGGTCATCAGCGTCAAGGCCGCGATCCGCAAGATCGAGGACTATTCCGGCCATGCCGACGGGCCGGAACTGGTAAAGTGGGTGAAGCAGCGCCTGCCGATCGGCCGCTCGATCTTCCTGACCCATGGCGAGGAAGAGGCCCAGCTCGGGCTGGAGGCGGACCTGCACGGCATCGACGTGCCGCGTGACTGCATCATCCGGCCCCGCCTCGACGACGTCTACGAGCTCTCAGGCGCGGCCTGTGCCCTCCTGGCGGAAGAGACGCGGCCGCGCATCGATCCCGCGCTCGTGGCGCGCTACGACAGCAGCAACGAGATGGCCGACCTGATCCTCGATCTCCAGGAGGCGGTGAAGCAGACGGCCGACGAGAAGGCGCGCGGCGTGCTGCTGCGCCGGGTGCGGCGGGCGCTCAAGGGCGACGGCGGATCCGGCGGCGACCGGCGGCGGCCGCCGATCTCGGGCGTTTCGCGGCGCAGCCGCGGCTGGGACGAAGGCTGAGGCCGGCCGACAGGGACCTTTCGTTCGAGTTCCATTGATCGTCGGAATGGAATAAACAGTCCATCGGTGCCTGTGGCACGCTGGAGTTGACCCATGTCTCAACACGGATCCCCGCCGCGCGACTTCGCCGGGCTCAAGAGCCTGATCGCCGCCCGTGCGGGAGACCTGCCGCGGCGGCTGACGCAGATCGCGGGCTTCGCCCTCGAGCATCCCGACGAGATCGCCTTCGGCACCGTCTCGAGCATCGCCGAACAGGCCGAGGTCCAGCCCTCCACCCTGGTCCGTTTCTCACAGGCGCTGGGCTACCAGGGCTTTTCCGAGATGCAGGAGGTTTTCCGGGCCCGGTTGCGCGACCGGATCCTCAACTATGACGAGCGCATCGCCCAGCTGCGCCAGAACGCCGCCGCGAGTTCGAAACCCAACGCCGTCTTCCACGGCTTCGGCGACGCCGCCGAGCGCTCCATCGCCGGCCTGCGCGAAAGGCTCGACCCCAAGGCCCTGGACCTCGCGGTCGAGATGCTGGCGCGGGCCTCGACCATCTATCTCGTCGGCCTCAGGCGTTCCTTTCCCGTGGCCTCCTACATGGCCTATGGTTTCGCCAAGCTCGGCGTGAAGTCGGTGCTGGCCGATGCGGTGGGGGGCCTCGGCGCCGAACAGATCGCCTTTGCCACGCCGCGCGACGCGGTGCTGGCGATCAGCTTCACACCCTATGCCAGCGAGACCGTCGCCCTGGCGCAGGCCGCGAAGGCGAAGTCGGTGCCTCTCGTTTCCATCACCGACAGCCCCTTCTCGCCGCTGGCCCAGATCGCCGACCTCTGGATCGAGGTGGTGGAAACCCATTTCGAGGGCTTCCGCTCGCTCTCGGCCACGCTGGTGCTGGCCATGACCCTGACGGTGGCCGTGGCCGAGCGCCGCGGTGGCCCGGCTGGCCTCTCCAGGTAATGGAATGAAAATTCTGATTTGACTTTCACATAGAATTATTGTTTCAGAAACGGAATCTCACTCAGGAGCCTGCCATGCCCCCCGCCCCGCAAGCGCCGCGCAAGCTGGATGTCGTCACCATCGGGCGCTGCTCGGTCGATCTTTACGGCCAGCAGATCGGCTCGCGTCTCGAGGACATCGCCTCCTTCGCCAAGTCGGTGGGCGGCTGCCCGGCCAACATCGCCATTGGCACGGCACGGCTGGGACTGAAGTCGGCCATCATCACCCGCGTCGGCGACGAACAGATGGGCCGCTTCGTGCGCGAGCAGATGGCGCGCGAGGGCGTGGCGCTGGACGGCATCGCCACCGATCCGGCACGGCTGACCGCGCTGGTCCTGCTCTCGGTCGAGAACGACAAGACCTTCCCGCTGATCTTCTATCGCGACAATTGCGCCGATGGCGCGCTGGACGAGAGCGACGTGGACGAGGATCTCATTGCCTCCGCGGCCGCGGTGCTGGTCACGGGCACCCATTTCTCGAAGCCCAACAGCGACGCCGCCCAGCGCAAGGCCATGCGTCTGGCCCGCAGGCACGGCGGCAAGGTCATTCTCGACATCGACTACCGGCCCAATCTCTGGGGCCTTGCGGGCCTTGGCGCCGGCGAGGAACGCTACATCAGGTCCGACCGTGTCTCGGCCCATCTCAGGACCATCCTGCCCGACTGCGACCTCATCGTCGGCACGGAAGAGGAGGTGCACATCGCGGCGGGCAGCGAGGACACGCTCGAGGCGCTGCGCGTCATCCGCTCGCTCTCCGGGGCGGTGATCGTGCTGAAGCGCGGCCCCATGGGCTGCGTGGTCTATCCGGGCGACATTCCCGACGCGCTCGACAAGGGCATCGTGGGCACCGGCTTTCCCATCGAGGTCTACAACGTGCTGGGCGCTGGCGACAGCTTCATGTCGGGCTTCCTGCGCGGCTGGCTCAGGGGCGAGGATCACGCGACCTCGGCGACCTGGGCCAATGCCTGCGGTGCCTTCGCCGTCTCGCGCCTGCTCTGTTCGCCGGAGATTCCGACCTGGGACGAGCTGCAGTATTTCCTGAAGCATGGCAGCCCGCACCGGGCCCTGCGCCGCGACGAGGCGATCAATCACGTTCACTGGGCCACCACCCGGCGGCCTCAGCCCGACACGCTCATGGCGCTGGCCATCGATCACCGCAGGCAGCTGGTCGAGATGGCCGAACGCGCCGGCGCGCCGCTCGCCAGGATCAACGACTTCAAGCGTCTCGCCATGCGGGCCCTGGCGCAGGTGGCCGACGGCCGCCCCGGCTTCGGCACGCTGCTCGACGACATCTTCGGGCGCGAGGCCATGCATGATGCCGCGCGGCTGGGGCTCTGGGTTGGCCGCCCCATGGAGGAGCCGGGATCGCGGCCGCTGCGCTTCGAGTTCAGCCAGGATGCGGGCGCCAGGCTGGTCGAATGGCCAGTGACGCACACCGTGAAGTGCCTGTCCTTCTATCACCCCGACGATCCCGCCGACCTGCGCAGCCGTCAGGCCGACAAGATGCGCAGCCTCTACGAGGCCACGCGCAAGGTGGGCCGCGAACTGCTGGTCGAGATCATCTGCGGAAAGAACGGCGCGGTGGGCGACGACACCGTGGCCCGGGCGCTGGCCGATCACTATGCCCTCGGCATCCGGCCCGACTGGTGGAAGCTCGAGCCGCAGGCCACGCCGCAGGCCTGGCACAACATCGGCAAGGTCATCCGCGACAACGACCCCTGGTGCCGCGGCATCGTGCTGCTGGGCCTCGAGGCGCCCGTCGAAGTGTTGGCCCAGGGCTTCGAGATCGCCGGCGGCGAGCCGCTGGTGAAGGGCTTCGCCGTGGGCCGGACCATCTTCAATGCGGCCGCTGAATCCTGGCTCGCCGGCCGCATCAGCAACGATGCCGCCATTCTCGACATGGCCTCGCGCTTCGGAAATCTGGTAGAGGTCTGGGAGCGCGTCCAGCGCCGCCGCGGCGCCTGACCGGTCAAGGGAGTACTGCCATGCCCAATCTCAAGATCCACCCCCGGCGCAACCATGGCCACATCCTGCGCGTGACACCGGAAACGGCCGGCTGGACCTATGTGGGCTTCGACCTGTGGAAGCTGCGGCCGGGGGAAACGGCCGCGGGCGGCGAGAGGGGCCGCGAGACCTGCCTCGTCTTTATCTCGGGTCGGGGCCGGGTGACGGCCGGCGTGCAGGATCTGGGCAACGTCGGCGACCGCATGTCGCCCTTCGATGGCAAGCCCTGGTCGGTCTATGTGCCGGGCAGCGGCGCCTGGTCGGTGACGGCCGAGACCGAGGTGACGCTCGCCGTCTGCACCGCGCCCGGCAGCGGCAGGCTTCCGGCCCGGGTCATCGGCCCCGAGGGCCTGCACCAGGAGACGCGTGGCAAGGGCACCAACACCCGTCACGTCACCAACATCATTCCGGAATGGGATCCGGCCGAAAGCCTGCTCGTGGTCGAGGTCATCACGCCCGGCGGCTGCACCTCCTCCTATCCGCCGCACAAGCACGACCAGGACAATCTCCCGCACGAGTCGCTGCTGGAGGAAACCTACTACCACCGCATCAACCCGCCCCAGGGCTTCGCCTTCCAGCGCGTCTACACCGACGACCGCAGCCTCGACGAGACCATGACGCTGGAGGACGGCGACGTGGTCCTGGTGCCGAAGGGCTACCACCCCTGCGCCACCACGCACGGCTACGACCTCTATTACCTGAACGTGATGGCCGGGCCGACGCGCACCTGGAAGTTCCACAATGCGCCCGAACACGCGTGGCTGCTGCGGGCCTAGGTCTTGAGCGTCTGGCGGTACTTTTCCGCATCCCAGTTCACCAGCCGGTCGATGTCGGCTTCGGTCAGCGCCACCAGCGGGTCTTCCGCACGCACCCGGCGCATCACGTCGGCCAGGCAGCGGCCCATGGGCTCGATCGCAGGCTTGGCGTCGGCACGGATGACGACGCCGCGGCCGGGCAGCGCCACCAGCGGCGCATCGCTGGCGAGGTCGGTTGCGACGCCCACGCCCAGGAACACCACGTGATCGGGATAGAACACCTTGTCCCTGCCGCGTGCCAGCGCCAGCGCATCGGTGGCCAGTGCATGGGTCGTATCGTCCGTGGCCGGACGATAGGCCGTGCCCGCGCAGGCGGCTTCCAGCGCATCACGGTCGACGGGCGCCGCCGCGCGCACCGGACGCCGCACGGCTTCGACCACGCGCGACAGCAACGTGGCAGCCTCTGCCACCGTGTCGGCGGCCACGACCAGCCCGTGGTTGCCCAGGACCAGTACGTCCACGCCGGGCGTCAGCCTGGCGGCGATGGCGCCGGCGAGCGGCAACCCCGGCCTGGCATAGGGAATGAAGGCCCAGGTGAAGCCGGAGAGCCGCTTCGCCAGTTCGGCCTCGGCATCGGCGCGGATGGCCCAGGCGATGGTGTTGACGCAATGGACATGCACCACCACGCGCTGCGGCATCAGCGCATGCACCGTCGTCTCGATCGAGGGCCTGAGGCCGGTCTGGTTGAGATCGGTACGCACGAAGTCGGTGCAGCTCTCGCAGCGCGGGTCGTTCCGGGCCAGCGCCGCCATCAGGGCCGCATGGTCGACCGGCACGAAGATGTCGCGCGTGTTGGCATCCTTCAGCCAGGTGCCCGAGGCCTTGATCCACATGACGCCATCGGACTTGAGAGACGTGTTCCCGCCCGCGGCCTGGACCAGCAGCGGATCGGAGCCCGCGTCCGCGGACAGGCGTTTCAGGGCGTCGCGTTCTACCATCGGAATGCGTCCATCAGATAATCGGGCCTGGGTGACAACGCCGTGGCGTCCAGCCCGGCGGATACGCCGGTCATGACCAGCAGCGTCGCGAGTCCCGCATTGCGGCCGCCGGCGACATCATGCTCGGCGCTGTCGCCAATGCACAGAACGCGGTCGGGCGCACCGATCAGCCGCACCGCGTGGCGGTAGATCTCCGGATAGGGCTTGCCGATCCAGGTCACCGAGCCGCCCATCTCGGCATAGAGCGCGGCAATGGCGCCGGGCGCCGGCTGCAGCCCCGAGGGCGTCAGCATCAGCTTGTCGGGGTTGCAGCAGACCGCCGGCAGCGAAAGGCCCGAGAGCAGCGTGCGATACTGGTCAAGGCTGGTCGCCGGCGCGTTGGAGCCGAGGATGAGGATGATCTCGGCATCGCGGGGATCGCCGACCATCTCGAGTCCATCAAAGCCATAGTCCTCGCCGTCCTTGCCGATGAGGAAGGCGCGCTTCGCGGTGAGCGTGCCGTATGCTACCTCGCCCGAACTCACCGCATCGACGAAACAGTCGCGCGGCACGCCCATCCTGACCAGGCGCGCGACATTGGCGGCCGCGCGCTTGCCCGAGTTGGTCATGACGGCCACCGGAATGCCGCGCTCCCGCAGTTCCGTCAGCACACGGAGCGTTCCGGGATAGAGCCGTTCGCCGTCGTGGATCACGCCGAACTGGTCGATCAGCATGCCGCCGAACCCGCCTGCGATCTCGGACAGGCCGTCAATTCGCATGGCCGATCCCGCGCCAGGCGAGCCGGGCCGTGCCGACGGCGGCATGTTCGCTGAGGCTCGCCCGCTCGGGAACGCCAAGCGCCCTGAGGCGGATCGCCGTCCAGCCGGCATTGGCGGCACCGCCGCCCGCGGTGCGGATGCTGGCCAGCGGCGTGGCGCCAAGCGCGGCGAGCTTGGCATAGGCCTCGGCCTCGATCCGTGCGATGCCTTCCAGCATCGCCTGGAAGAAGACGCGGTCGTCGGCGGGCCGCGGCTCAAGGCGCGGCGCGAAGGCCGGATCGTTGACCGGGAAGCGCTCGCCCGCCTGGGGCAGCGGATAGTAGTCGAGTCCCGTGGGCTCGTCGGGCCGCAGCAGCGGCGTGAGGCGCGCGATCGCGTCGCGGGTCAGGTATTTCGCAATCGCGGCCCCGCCGGTGTTCGACGCGCCGCCCGCCAGCCACTGGTCACCGATGCGATGGCTGTAGATGCCGAACTCCGGCGCGAAGACCGGCGTGGCCGAGAGCAGCTTCAGCGTCAGCGTGGTGCCGAGCGAGGTGACGCCATCGCCAGGCGCGGACGCGCCCGAGGCAAGGAAGGCGGCGCAGCCGTCGGTGGTGCCGGCCACGATGGCCGTGTCCGCGGGCAGGCCGAAGGCGTCGGCCGCGGCGGCGCTGATGGTGCCGGTGCGGGTTCCGGCCGGAACCACCTGCGGCAGGCTCTCGGGATCCAGGCCGGTTTCGGCGATCCATGCGGGCCAGCGGCGCGCCACGGGATCGTAGCCGGTCTTCAGCGCGTTGTTCTCGTCGGTCACGTCGAAGCGTCCGGAGAATTGACCGGCAATCCAGTCGGCCTGGTGCAGGATGCGGAGCCCCTTGCCGCGCAGGGGCAGGGCGCGGGCCAGCGGCGAGGTGCTGCCCAGCGCGGCGGTGTCGCGCGGCGCCGCGGCCGCGACCATGGCCAGGTCCGCCGCCACGGCAATGTCGTTGTACATGCTGGCCAGCCCCTGCGGCCGGCCTTCGGCATCGATCGCCAGAATGGTGCCCGAGGTTCCGTCGACCGCCAGCGCGCGAACTCGGTGATCCTTGAGGTCCAGCCCCTTCACAGCGGTCTCCACCGCCGTCCGCCAGATTGCCGGATCCTGCAGGATGCGGCCGAAGTCCTGCAGCGGCGCCACGATCGGCGCCATCGACAGCGCCAGCAGCCGATTGTCCGCGTCGGTGGCAGCGATGCGCACGCCCGATGTGCCGATGTCGATGCCGAGGACGACGTCGCTCATCGGAGGCTGTCCGACAGCGCCAGCACGCCCGCCGCGGCCTCCTCGTCGGTGATCAGCACGTCGACCATGTCGGCATGCAGCGCGCCATGGATGGTCGAGATCTTGCTGACCCCGCCCGAGGCGAGGATCACGCAGGGAATCGTCTTGAGCACTTCGGGCCGCGTCGCCATCACGCGCCGGTTGAGCGGATGATCGACGATGCGGCCCCGGTCGTCGATCCAGTAGACGCAGATGTTGCCCACCGCGCCGGCCTTCCTGAGGCTGCTCACGTCCTCGTCGCTGATCAGGCCGACATCGAGCATGGTGTTGGACCTGGTCAATTCGCCGACGGAGAGAAAGGCGAGATCGACCTTCTCGCCCTTCTCGAAGACTTCCCGGAGCATGGGCTGGCCCATCAGCCCATGCCGGGTGGTTTCGGAATCGGTAAGCGCCGGCGCGGCGATCAGATAGCACTGCGCATCGAGCAGGTCCGCGAGGTGCGATGCGATTTCATGGGGGTTCATGGCCGAACTCTTGGTGAGGCCTCCGAGCAGCGAGACGACCGACAGGTTCGGCATGGCCGTGCGCGGCACGCTGCGCAGCGACAGGCGAAGCGTCCGGCCCCAGCCCACGCCCACCGACATGCCGTCCTTCAGCCGGCTGGCGAGGGCCCTTCCCGCCGCCGTGGCGATCACATGTGGCACCAGCGCCTGGTTTGGCGGTGTCGGAACGACGATGGCTTCCGCCAGGCCGAAGCGGTCCTTGAGCCGCTCCTCCAGCTCCACGCAAGTGGCGAGACGCCCCGAGATGCGGATCTGCACCAGCCCGCGGCGCTGTGCCTGGGCCAGCAGCCGGTTGACCCGGATGCGGTTGACGCCGAGCTTGCGGCCGATCTCGATCTGCGTGAGCCCCGCCACGAAATAGAGCCAGGCAGCGCGCGTCGCCAATTGTTCCTCGGGGTCGATGACCAGGGCTTCGGCCAGGGTCGCGGCCGCGGCGTCGGGCGACGGCAGCCGCGTGATGTTTCCGGCGATATCCTGCGGTCTGCTCGGCATGACAGCCTCCACCCTCACATGCGCCGGTGCAGCGCGGCCCAGGGCACGACCAGCGGCGCATCGCCGGTCAGCGCCTCCAGCAGCGCGCGGGTGAGCGGCATCTGGGCGGGGTCGAGCCGACCTTCCGCCATCATCGCGCGCAGCGACGCGGCCACGGTCACGCCGAGTTCCGCGCCCTCGATCGTGTCGCCCTTCATCGGCCCGGCCCTGGTCTGGCCATAGGTCAGCCCGCGGCCCAGATTGTTGCCCAGCCGCGAATTGCGTCCGGCCTGGCAGGTCACATAGAGATCGCCTGCGCCGGGCATGCCCCAGACGCTCTCCGCCGTGCCGCCGAGCGCCAGGGTGAGCGCCATCAGCTCGCGGATGGCCTGGTCGAAGATGATGGCTGCCGCATTGTGGTTGAAGGCGCGGTTCTCGGTCGCTGGCAGCGTCTCGAGATGTCCGGCCGCCCAGCCCACCGCGATGGCGAAGAAGTTCTTGAAGGCCGCGCAGACCTCGACGCCGATCAGGTCGCCGGACGGACGCGGATGATAATAGTCGGTCTCCAGCATGGCGCAGAGCGCCTGCGCGAACTGGGGATCGCGCGAGGTGATCACCGTTCCGGTGTGGCGCCGGACGGCCAGCTCGCCGGCGATGCAGGGCCCGCCGATGGCGGCGACCGTGAGATCGAAGCCGCGCCGGCGCTTCACCGCCCGTGCGACATGGT